>CAWKAR010000001.1:0-11589 GCA_963847625.1 candidate division FCPU426 bacterium
CGCATCGCTCGTTGGCCACATAGACGTTTCCCGATCCGTCCAGAGCCACCCCATGGGGGAATTTCTCCGGCCATGAAGCGCTTGGTCCGCAAAATACCGGCGTGGGAGTCTGGTTAGTAGTGGGGGTGATGGTGGGCGTGGGAGTGGAAGTCCAGGTGGGGGTGGAGGTCGGCGACACCGTGGGCGTGGGAGTGAGGGTCGGGGTGGGTACGAGCGCCCAGCAAGGGAGAGCGGGACAATTGGTGAATCCATAGACCTGTCCGTCCAAACCGTTTCCGGCGTCGGCTACGTACCATATTCCATTGCCCACTGCGATCCCTTCCGTGCTGGTAAAGGCCGTGGTCCCGCCGGGGTTTCCAATCGATTCCACTTGAGTCCCATTCATATTGAAGATTCCCATCGTTCCATAACCATCCGTCACGAAGATCGTACAATTCTGGTAGATGGAGATGAAATTCGCCGTCATGAGCGAAGTTCCATAGGTCACGTCCCATTGGTTCAGGCAGGTAGTCCCGGTCGGGTCGAATTCATCCACATATCCCGTCCCCTCGTCGGCTACATAGAGGTTGCCCGAGGCATCCATCGCCAAGCCCGTGGGCAGGCCGAAGGCCTGGGGATTCGAGTTATAAGTGAAATTCGGCCCGATGGAGGTAGAAGAAACCCAAGAAGTCCCGTTCCAAGTAAAGATAACCACCCGCACGTTTCCCGAATCCGCCACGTAAAGGGTCGTGCCAGCGCTGTTGACCGCCACCCCGGTGGGTGAGCTGAACCCGGTTAATGTGAATAGGGGCGCTCCGCCCGTATTCGAGAAAATTTCCACCTGGTTTTTGGCTTCATCCGCCACAAAAACGGTGGTTCCGGCCACCGCCACTCCCATCGGCGCGCTCAGAAATCCAGTGCCGATGGAGGGCTGGGCGCTTCCCGTCGAGTTGAACACATCGATGGTTTGGCTATATTCATCCGCCACATAAAGATAACCCGAGGGATCCAATGCCACTCCTTCAGACTGCGATACCGCCCAATCGGAACTGGACGCACAGGAACCCATAACAGGGGTCGGTGTGGGCTCGGGCATAAGTGTGGGAGTCGGGAGGGCACTTACGGAGACCACCTTGATGGCGTTGATTTTGACCCAATCCGCGACTTGGCCAAAAGTTAAATCAAGGAGGTTGTTCGTTATGGTTACCGGGAAGGTATAGTCATTGGCCGCACAAGACGCGGTCGGTTCAACCCAAAGCCCCGGATTAATGACAACCCCATTGGCCATGATTTGGACTTTCGAGTCTTGTACATTATTGTCCGCGAATTTCAACGTCACCTGGTACACACCGCACGGAATGTTGAACAAATAATCGAAGGTCTGGGAACTTTGCCGGTATGTTTGGTAAAGGGGCTGGTCTGCAACTTGGATTCCGGAAACGCCGGAAGGACACGGCTGGCCGGCTCCAGAGTAAATGTCGGAAGGGTCATAACCGATACTGCCCGGTGTGGAGGAGTTGTAGGGTTGGTCCGCGATATAGGTGACGCTGTCGGAACCGGTGCAGGCCGGCCCGCCGCAATTAATGGCGGCAACCACCGGCGTGGTGAGGGGGGTGCAGCCAGGGGTGGGAGTCATCGTGGGAAAAGGGGTTAAAAAAGGTTTTTCATAAACCAGAACCCTTGCCCGGTTCAGGTCCACCAAATACAAGTTGTCCTCTTTGTCGAATGTGGCGGAAAAGAATTTCGTGGCATATTCTTTCATCAGGGTAACGGGGTTGTCACCCAATAGGGGGTAAGCCACCACGACGGCAAGGGGGTCACAACCCGCTTTGGAATTTTTTCCCACCACCATCACAGAATCGTCCGAGTTGAAGGCCGGTTCCTCAGGAGCGTAGACATTTTCAGACATGTTGATGCCAGGAACATTCCAGCTCCCGTTGGTCCCATAGACGGCATCACCGGGAAGGCCGCAAACAACCTGGGTTGCATGTGCCACGGCATTATCGATGGTGGATTTGTTCCAACGCACCATCCGTTGGTTTCCTTCCGATTCCTCCGCGTCATCGGAAACGTATACGTTCCCGTGGTGGTCCAGGGTCACTTCGCCCGGCTTGTGCAGGCCCCATTGCGTGGGATTGCCGCAACATGAGCCGGTGGTTTTATCCCAATTGATCACCGTGGAGGCAGCATTGGGTTGCCCCAGGATGACGTCCACCAATGGATGGGCCGTCAGGGGATCGCGCACACGGAAAACCCTTTGTTCGTTGGTATCGGCGATCCACAGGTACCTTCCAGTCGGGTCCGGCATGATACCGTTGATACTCGACCAGGTCGTAGAGCCTCCCCCCAGAACGGGAATGGGTTGGTTTAATGTCAGGGCGGGAGTCGAGGTGGGATTCAGGGGCAAGTTGAATTCTTCCGGGAAGGTGTCATGGGAAAGGACCCATAGGTGCTGGGGCGTGGTCTGGTCCACGCCCATGCGTTGATAGTAACCCCATGTCCAATCCCCCGTCACATTGTTGTTGTTGACATCATTCGCGTAAGCCGGAGGGAGGCCGGCGATGCCATCGGGCTGTCGCCCATTGCTCCAAGTCCCGATGCCCCCGGGAGGGATATTCCAATAGGCCAAGTGGTTTTCATCCGCCACAATCAGTTGCGGTGTGGAAGACATCTCGGCCACTGCTAAGCCATCGGGGTTATACAAATTCGCGGGGCCGAATTGATTGCGGCTTCCGGGCTGGCTTTGCTTAAATACGGATATATCCGCCGAATGCGCTTCCCCGGCGGGAAGGTTGACCACGTAATTGGATCCTGAAAGCGCCAGACTCGGGATGGGATGGGCGGGTGTATTGGGAAACCTCCATACTTCCTTCCCATCCAAGTGGCACACGTACGCGTTACCATCACTGTCAATTCCGACTCCCTGAGGCATGCTCATTGAATAGGGGTTTGAAGTTTGGTTCAAATAAGCATATTGGAATATGGGGCCGTCCCCGCTAGTGGCGTTACAACCCCCCGTTGATGGATTGGACTGGGTCCCGAGCGTGTTTTGTCCCAAAAGCTTTTTCGGGGTCACGGTCAGTTGGGCGGGGTCGATTTCAAGCATAACGATTTGGTGGAATTGCCAGTCCATGACCCACAGGTCATCTTTTCCCGCACTCGAATCGAACAGAAGGTCGAACGCGACCGGCGCGTCCACATACTCCGTGCTGACCACGGCGGCGTTCATACCGTTGGAATAGGGTGGTTGGAATATGAGAATTCTTTGGTTGTTATAGTCCGCCACGAATACGTTTCCGGTTGGGTCCACTTCGACCGCGACCGGGGAATTCATTTGGGTCAAACCACTCCCACTATTGGTGGACCCGAAATCAGGCTGCCCCAACACCAGGGTGGCCGTGGTCACTGGGATCCCGTTCGTTCCTTTCTGGAACATCAGCACCCGGTTGTTCCCCTGGTCGGCCACCCATAGGTTGCCTTGGGAATCGATGGCAACCCCCGCCGCCCAACTTTTCCCCCCCCACAAAATTAAAGGTTCCCGCGGTGGGTGACCCCAAGCCCTGGTTCTGTTTATATGAGTAAAGATCCGGCTGGCCCCACACGTAGGATGCGGCCGGGCCCATAGCCCCGGATTTGAGGTTGCTGAATTCGTAAAGAAGTACCCGGTTATTCACCACGTCCGGCACATAGAGGTTGCCAGAGCCATCCACGGCCATGTTGGAATCCGACCCGTCTTCCCAGGGGGAATTGGCCCAGGGTTCAAGACCGCAGAGTTCGTTTGGATTCGGAGCGGTAGTCACGGGATAATTCTGCATGTTGGAATCCCCATTACAGGCGCAGTGGCTGAAATCCGGCTGGCCCAGGACGATATCCGCCCCCAGGGGATAAGCGGTGGGATCGGACCCTAGGCAAAGGTCCACGCCTAATTTCCCCCCCTGGCGGGTGATGGCCATGTTGATGTCGCTGAAACCCAGGATGCGGCTGTTTCCGGCATCCCACATGTAGAGACGGTTGGGATGATGGTTCCGGTCCACTACTATTCCCCGGGGGGTCCAGGTACTGCGGTTCGTGGCCTCGTTGGGTTTCAATTCCCCGAATGCTGAATTTTTGATGCCACCGTCGGTTTGCCCCAGGACGATGTCCGCCCAAAGGTCGCCGGCCGTGCCCCGCGGAGGGTCCCAGAGGAGGTTTCCAAGGGACAGGGATGGGCATAAAAACCCGAGACCCGACAAAATCAAGACTGAAAAAAGCTTGCGCGCAGTCCAATGCCTTTTCATGAAAGACCACCGGAAATAAAATCGTGTTGTTTGACGGGAAAGATGATTTTCGGCTGGGAAGTTGATGCGAAGTTCGAAACCACATCCGTTATTTCGAACGATTGAAGTTAAATATTTTCGATGATCGCTCAAAATATATCCTCTCGACTAAAAAAATACATCCTCGAAATACAATTTATATTTATTGTACTACCGAAAAAAATCAATTTCAATTTTAGACCGAAACACCATTCACCCACGGGTAAGCCCCCGGAACTCAAACCGTCGGCATTAGACAAATTTTAATGGGTTATCGGCGTTCCTTTAAGGTCTGCTTGTCGAAGATGCGGAACGGACCACAAGTTCGTCCAAAGTCATGTTCCCCACGATCCCGGGTCCGGAAACATTTATCACGGGAAAAGTGTTTTGCCCCCCAAAGTTGACAGCCAACTCCACGGAGTGGACTCCCGGGGCGAGGTTCACCTGAACGGATTTTTCAGAGGAGCGGCTATTGGGCGGAACAACCAAGGTCTTTTTTCCATCCAGGTAAAACCATGCGATGCTATGGGTATTGATCCCTAAGGTGTGCGTGCCGCCGGTCTTGACGGCCCAATTCCCCTCCAGCCTGGCCGAATGCCACCCATCGGTGAACGGCGAAGGCAGGTTGTCGTTCCAGCGGGTGACCCGGTCTTCATAAAGAATCAAGCCCCGGCCGATTCCATAATGCGTGTAAAATCTTCTCCGCCAGGTCCACTCCGGTACCCGGCGGACATGGATGAACGCCTGCCCACCTTCGGGCACCCTGTCGAATGGGATTTCGGTCCAAAACAGGTGGGGAACGTCCCTATTTTCCCACTGGAAGAAATTGAATTTCTTGCTCCATTGGACCCCGAGAAATTCCTCCTCCACTTTCTTTTGCGTTTGAATATCCTCGCCCCAGACGAGAATGGCCAGGTCCTTTCCCTTCTCCCCGGGAGCCAAATCGATCGAGTTGGACGGTCCGGCCTGGAACAACTCCTCCCCATCGGAGAGGATGTCCATCGAGCAATTATAAAAACGCGGTTGCGCCACGAGATAAACCCGGTGGTTCGGCAGTTCCCTTTCCGCCTGGTCCCAGACGGTGGTGGTATCAGTGCGCTGGTCCATCCATTCCCAGACAAGCCGGTGGTTTTTTCCTATTTCCCAGGCCAAGAGCGCCAGCAGGGCTAGGATAAAAAACCACCTCCACCCCTTGCCGGGTTTTGCCTGGAGAAAGGCCAGCCAGAAACGGTTCATGCCCCAAGCCCCGGTTAATAGAAGCGGGATACTGCAAATGCAGTACCTGAAGGAATGGGGTCCATTGGAAAGGATGGGGGTTATCACCGAAACGAGAAAAAGCAGGATAACGGTTCCTGACAACCAGCTCGGCCTGGCCAGGAAATAAGCCGCGCCCAAAAGGGCGCACGCGATATCCAGGAACTCAAATAACGAATCCCCAATGGAGGGAATCTGGGAAGGATGAACCGCTTGGCCGAGAAAAAGTTCCTTGGTGAATCGGATATTACCCCAAAGCTTGTGCCAGGTTTCCCCAGGAAGGCAAAAATCCTTGTGCCATGCCGTAATGGCCCCGACATGGGTGGAATATTCGGGGTAAAGGTAGAATGGGGCCATCAACAGCGCGGCGGCAAATGCCCCTGTCGCCCACCCGAAAAGTTTGCTGAATCCTTTTTTCCTTTCCACCCGAAACAAATCCACGTAACTCCAGCCTAAAACAATACCAACGGCAGCCAGGAACGCGGGTCCGCTGATTAAACCAGCGAAGGCATTGTTGTTGGGCAGCAAGGCATTCTTGTAAAGGAACAGGATCATCCAGGCGGCCAGGAGACCCGGCCCCAGAACCACGCGGGGAAAATTGAAACGCCTTTCCTTGGAGTCGCTATAGACCCACAACCATACAATCCCCAACATGGCGGGAGTCCATGAACGGAACGCGACATAGGTATAGCCCCCAAAACCCAGGGCCAAACCCCATTCGAGAAAATGAAACCAATTGGGTTTTTTCAGCAGCCGGAGGAAAAAAAGCACGGTCAAAGCCCCGGCCAGGACGCAAGTCTCGTTTTCGTAACAGAATTTCGTGACCATGATCATGTATTTGCAGGTGGACCCCAGGGCCAGGAAAAGAATTCCCATACGCCGCCCGCCGATCTCCTTGCCGATTAGGTAAAAAATCCAAAGCGCCGCCAAGTCGTTGAGGGCATCGCTGAACAGGACGATGAAGTGGCCGGTGGCCTGGGGCAGGAGAATCCAAAGGAAAGCCGTCAAGTAAGGATGGTACGGCCCCCTCCATCCATTGGGAAACATGAAGGGGCAATCGTGGTAGTCCAGAATGTTCCGAATGTCGGCGGCATGGGAATAGTTATCGTCCCAAAAATATCCCGGCGGTTGATGGGGATTCTCCAGCCGCAAATATGCGCCCAACGCCATGAAAACCCAGAACCAGAGCCTGGCCGTCCCGCGCGAAAAATCCCATTTTCCCTCCTCCACGGGAGGAAGCCTCCGGAACAGGACTACGAGAAGGATGAAACCCGCGCAGATCAAGGGGGCCGCGGGAAGATACGCGAAAAAATTTTCGCGTGGTAAACGGGGGATGTCAAAATGAATGAAGGGGTTTCCGGGGTAAAAAAGCAGGTTGAAACAAGGAATGGATAATAGGCCCGCCATTACCAACAGCCAGGAGCCGAGAAACCAAGAGAAATTCTTCCAGTTATAGGTAGCCAAACTGGGGGTTTCGGGCTTTCCACGCATAGGCTTGGACTGGCCCAAGTTATTTTTACCGGTCCGTGAATAAGTTTGCAGAATGCGCCGCTTCTTTATTTTTCTTTTATTCGGCAATTTTAACTCCCAACTTTAAAAACCATTTTAAACTTTTTGAGTGCCTGCGAACATCCAAGAAAACTGGGCCCCGGACGATTTTTTCACCCCAGATTCACGCAATTATAAGAAAGAATGAAGGGGGTTTTTATCGGTGTGTTTGATTGAGAAAGGTTTATCTGATGGAGAATGATTTGTTTGAACAAAAAAGGGTTATTACTTTAACAAAAGGACCCGTTTAATTTTCCGGTCATAGGGTTCGATCAGGTAGAAAATGTAAACCCCGCTCGCGCATTGATCCCCGAATTTGTTCTTCCCGTCCCAATGGTAAGAAGCTGAAATCGGGCTTTCCAAATGCTGCTCATCCAGGGTTTGGACGTGCTCACCAGCCGAATTGTAAATCCTCAGGGAATAGGCCCCTGGATACTGGCAATAGGACACATAGATCGATACAGGCCCCTGGGATGGGAATAACCTATTTTCCGAGATGTAGAACACATCGCAGGACGGAAGCGCAGTTGAGGTCGGCGTATTCGTCACGGTGGCTGTCATCGTCTTCGTAAGGGTGCTGGTGGGCGTCGAAGTGTAAGTGTGGGTCGGCGTAGACGTCGGCGTATTCGTCGGCGTCAGCGTGTAGGTTTGGGTGGGCGTGGGAGTCAAGGTCGGCGTATTGGTAGTGGTACTTGTGCTAGTCACCGTAAAGGTATTCGTTGGAGTGTTGGTCGTCGTCGCCGAGGAAGTCGGGGTCGGCGTGTTCGATGAAGTGGGTGTCGGAGTGGGAGTGGAGGTGTTTGTGAGAGTGCTGGTATTCGCCAGCGTGTAAGTTTCTGTCGGCGTGCTGCTGGCCGTCGGCGTGAAGGTATCGGTCGGAGTATACGTCGAAGTCGGTGTCAGGGTTTCCGTCGGGGTGTTTGTGAGAGTGTCGGTATTCGTCGGTGTGTCGGTTTGCGTTGAGGTGGAAGTGGATGTCGACGTGAAGAGGGGGGTGTAGGTTGAGGTGGGGGTATCGGCGGGGGTGCTGGTTGAAGTCAGGGTCGGCGTAGAGGTAGGTGTATCCGTTGAAGTTGGCGTTGGGGTGGAGGTATTTGTCGGCGTGTCCGTCAGTGTGGGAGTGTCCGTAGCGGTCAGTGTGATCGTGGGTGTGTTCGTGGGTGAGGTAGTCCCGGTCGGGGAATCCGTCGGCGAAAGCGTGATGGTGGGCGTAGGGGTTGGAGTGGGCGTGTTCGTCGGCGTCCTTGTCGGCGTATTCGTCGGGGTGAGCGAGGCTGTTGTCGTCGGGGTGGACGTCGGGGTATTCGTCGGTGTGTTTGTTGGCGTGTTCGTCGGAGTGAACGAGGGTGTCGTTGCCGGAGTCGCCGTCGGCGTGGTCGTGGGTGTGTTAGTCGGGGTATTCGTCGGGGTAGGCGAGGGTGTGATCGTGGGCGTGGGAGTCGACGTGGATGTGGGCGTGCGAGTTGGCGTGTTGGTCGGGGTATTCGTGGGTGACGTGGTGCCGGTCGGACATGGGGTCGGCGAAGGCGTGTTCGTCGGGGTGTTCGTTGGCGTCGGAGTGGGGGTAATGGTAGGCGTAGGGGTCGGTGTAGCTGTAGGCGTCCTTGTGGGAGTGTTGGTCGGGGTGGGTGAGGGTGTCGTCGTCGGGGTCGGCGTAGGAGTGGGGGTCGGCGTCCTCGTGGGCGTGTTGGTTGGAGTGGGCGAGGGGGTTGTCGTTGGGGTCGGGGTCGGCGTGTTCGTGGGTGTATTCGTGGGGATATTCGTCGGCGTGGGTGTGGGCGTCGTTGTCGGGGTAAGGGTGGGTGTGGGGGTAGGAGTCCTTGTTGGCGTGTTCGTCGGCGTGGGTGTGGGTGTGATCGTGGGCGTGGGAGTCGACGTGGGTGTGTTCGTTCGCGTGGGCGTGTTGGTCGGGGTGTTCGTGGGTGATGTGGTGCCGGTCGGGCTGGGAGTCGGCGTGAGCGTGTGCGTGGGTGTGTTGGTCGGGGTCGGCGTAGGGGTTATGGTAGGCGTAGGGGTTGGGGTGGACGTGGGCGTCCTCGTGGGCGTATTGGTCGGGGTCGGAGTAGGTGTGGTCGTCGGGGTCGGTGTGCGTGTGGGCGTGTTCGTGGGAGTATTGGTCGGCGTCGGAGTGGGGCTTGTGGTTGGCGTGGAAGTCGGTGTGTTGGTTGGAGTTCTCGTCGGTGTATTAGTCGGAGTTGGAGTAGGGGATGTGGTTGGCGTGGGGGTGGGGGTTCGGGTTGGGGTGTTTGTGGGGGTATTGGTCGGCGTCAGAGTGGGGCTTGTGGTTGGCGTAGAAGTCGGTGTGTTAGTTGGAGTTCTCGTCGGTGTATTAGTCGGGGTTGGAGTAGGGGATGTGGTTGGCGTGGGGGTGGGGGTTCGGGTTGGGGTGTTTGTGGGGGTATTGGTCGGCGTCGGAGTGGGGCTTACCGTCGGGGTCGGCGTAGGCGTGGGAGAAGGTGTTCTTGTCGGCGTATTGGTCGGAGTAGAGGTTGGCGATACTGTGGGCGTGGGGGTGGGGGTTCGGGTCGGGGTGTTTGTGGGGGTATTGGTCGGCGTCGGAGTGGGGCTTACCGTCGGGGTCGGCGTGGGAGAAGGTGTTCTTGTCGGCGTATTGGTGGGGGTTGGCGACACCGTGGGCGTGGGGGTCGGGGTCGGGGTCCTCGTTGGAGTTGGAGTGAGCGTGGGGGTGTAAGTATAGGTATAAGTGTTGGTATGAGTGAATGTGGGAGTGACGGCTGGGGTTGGGGTATAGGTATTGGTGTTGGTGGGAGTGGGAGTATAAGTATAGGTGTATGTGTTGGTATGGGTGAAGGTGGGAGTGACGGCTGGGGTCGGGGTATAGGTATTGGTGTGCGTGGGGGTATTCGTAAAAGTATAGGTATAGGTGTTGGTGTGGGTGAAGGTGGGAGTGACGGCTGGGGTCGGGGTATAGGTATTGGTGTGCGTGGGGGTATTCGTAAAAGTATAGGTATAGGTGTTGGTGTGGGTGAAGGTGGGAGTGACGGCCGGAGTCGGAGTATAGGTATAAGTGGGCGTATAGGTAAAGGTATGGGTGGGTGTGAAAGTGTTGGTGTAGCAAGGTCGGTTCACCGTTACTGTACCGGAGTTTACAGTGCCGCCGGAATAGTTCACGCTGGCTTGGTTGGTGATCGTTTGGCATTGGTTCCCCGCCCAGTAATAATCTTCCATAGCGGCCAGAAGAGTCACGCAGGAACTCCCTGAAAAGTCCCCCCAACTCGCGGGGCTTCCGCCATTGGCCGCGGGTTCCGGCCAGCTGGCATTCGAATTGTAATCGATGGCGGTGCTGGAAATGGCCGGAATAATCCAGCCGATAAAGCTGAAAGCCGTTCCGCTGCCGCCCTGGGTGTCGGTAAGCCTGACCCCGCCGCTTGTCACGGGCCCCCCGGTGTCGCAAACCACCACCTGGAAGGTCACGAACATGTCCCCGCCGCTTTCGACTTCAGACCCGGACACGAGGCTTTTGGAGACCGTCATCGTCGGCGGCCCCACGGTCGGCTGGGGCGCCGGGATGGTGGTGGATACGGATTCGAAAAGGGCCCCGCCGCAATTGCTGGTGCTGTAATCCCCAGTGTTGTCGGAGGCCGTGAATGGAACCACCTGACCTGTCACGGGGTTGAAAATGCTCTGGCCCCAACAGCAATCACCCGAGGTGGTGCTGACATTCGTCGGACTGCCCCAGCCGCTGGTGCTGTAATTGGTCGCGTACCAGTTGGTGGCGGGTGGAGTAGCGGGGTTTCCGGAGTTCACGTAATCCAACTTGACGCCGCCGGTACCGCTGGTGATTTCGGAATGCTGGCCGTTGGAACAGGTGATGTCCAGGTCCCAGGAGGAATAAAGGTTGTTGCAGGCGGTGTTTTGGGTATAGACACTGACGTAAACTGTGCTGCCGGTTAAAAGGGAGGTAGGAACGGAAATGCAACCCGGGGGGCAGGATCCGGTGCCGTCCCAGTTGCAATAAGCCACTTGGCCCAGGTAAACACCGCCTACATAGACTTGGGACCAATCGTCACTGGCCACGCAAATTTTGGCCGATGAGGGCGTGCATTGGGCGAAACTGGTGGCGGGTATTAATGATCCCAGATTTCCCGTTATAAAAGCTAACAACGCGATAAAAAATTTGAATCTTCGATCGGACATATTCTTCAATCACTTCTTTTTGAAAACTTAATCAAATTGGTTTTTTCCACCTTCGGGGCCACCCGAAGATCTTTTTTTGATTGAATTATTTTAGGACAACATCGAGCAGACTTGAGAAATAAAAAAAACCAATTTTATGGAGAAAAACAGGGTAAAATCTTAAATGAAAGCGCTTTTTGTATTTAGCCTTAAAACTGTTCAACCACTATATGGACTTTACTCCAGTTCATCTCAAGATCAGCAATTTGGTGACGAGACGCCCCTGGGGCATTTGGACAACCACGTAATAAAGGCCGTCGGCCAGAGGTTTTCCGCCCCTGTCCGTCAGGGGGATGGAAACACTGGTAGTCCCCGT
>CAWKAR010000002.1:0-14330 GCA_963847625.1 candidate division FCPU426 bacterium
CAAGGTGGATTTCGGACTTGCCCCCCGGAAAGTTTTAACGGTAACCTTCCAATTGGGCGTGGCTTTCGGCGCCGGTCTTCCACTCCTGACCTTAACCCAGCCTTTCCTTCCCTTCGGTTTGAGTCCCTTCGCCTTCCTGCTGGTACTCCTGTTCCTGGGGGCCGTGTTCTGGAAGAGCGCCGTTAACCTGCAGGAACATGTCCATGCCGGGGCCCAAATGGTGGCGGAGGCTCTGGGAAGCCGGGCTCCCCAGGAGCAGGAAGCCCTTCTGGAACAGGTGAACACAATGGTCCCGGGCATCGGGGATCCGGCCTCGACCCATATTTCGCCCCAAAACCCCCTGGTGGGAAAAACGTTGGTGGGCATGAACCTTCGCAGTCTGACCGGCGCCTCGGTCATTGCCATTTTAAGGGGCGACCAAAGGATCCTCATGCCCGCGGGCCGGGAAGCCATCCAGGCCGAGGATACTTTGGTGTTGGTGGGGACACATGACGCCATCCGTCTGGCCAGGGAATTCCTGCAGGAAAAACCGAGGATTTCTTTTTTAGAGGCCGGAACACCCCTCGAGCCGCAAGATACGCAGGACTTGGTATAAGCGCGTGGCTATACCGTTTAAAAAAGACGCTTCAACAGCGGGCATTGATGGAAGAAAGATGAATTCGAATAAGAAAAAAGGGGTGCCTTGATCCACCTTACCGGTTTGAGTATGCCGAAAAAGCAAAATGGTTCACTGGATTTGACCGATAGGGTTGAAGAAATCTAAAGAAAGTGCCGTTCCTTTACGGTTTCGTGAGCTTGTCCTGGATCCGGAAAATCTCAGCCCTGGCCGCCCCGCTCCAGCGTTGATCGTGAAGTTTCTCGGCGGTTCCGAGCTTGTCCAGGGCTTCCTCTGAGTTTCCCGTTTGTTTCAAAGCAAAACCCCAATAATAATAAGCCTGGGCGTCCCCGGGATTCAGTTCAGCCGCCTTTTTGAAACGGGCCAGAGATTTTTCCGGGTATCCCCAATCCAAAAGGGTCATGCCCCAGTCGAAATAGGCATTTTCGAAGCGGGGGTCTATCTCCAGCGCCTTTTGGAATTTCCGGATCGCCTCCGCTCGTTTCCCCTGCTGGCCCAAGATGACGCCCCAATCCACGTAAGCCTGGGAGTCCTTGGGATCGATCGCGAGGGCCTTTTGGCACTTTTCCTCGGCCTGTTCGTACTCCCCCATGGCCATGAGGGCCCGGCTCCATTGGTAATAGGCCTGGGAAAAGCGCGGGGAAATTTCGGCGGCCTTTTGGAATTTTTCGCAGGCTTCCCCATAGGCCTCCAGCTTGTTGAGGGCCAGCCCCCAGCCGTAAAAGGCCCCGGCAAAACGCGGGTTGAGTCCGGCCGCCTTTTGGAATTTGGCCAGGGCCTCCTGAGTCTCCCCTTGTTCCATCAAAGTCAGCCCCCACCGGTCATAGGTTTCCGCGTCCCGAGGGTTCTTCTGGAGTTCGTCCTGGTATTGCCGGATCTTCTCGTCGCCGGTCAGGCTCCCGTCCGGCGTGGGGGTGTGGGATCCACCGAAGACTGGGAAAGCCCCAAGGCAAAAGAAAGCGAATCCCCATCGAAGCGCCTTCCCTGCCGGTAAACTCAACTCCGGCGTTCGGCGTTTCATTAGATTTGGTTTTCATCCGGTTTGAAAAACCGGATCATCAAAAACACGGAGAGAAAGGAGACAAGGAGGATCACTCCGATCAGGAAAGGCAGGAGACCCTCCGGCATGGCAAACAGGGGGTTGGGCACGTTGGCCTGGTAGACCGCCTGCTGGGTCAGGCAAAGGATGAAATTCGTCACGATGCCGGGCACACATAAGGACAACCGGAGCTTTTCCATGGCCCGGGCCTTTCGCTCCGGCGTGCTGAACCAAAAATCCTTCCGGGGAAGGTTGATCAGGCCCTCAGGGATGAAGCGCATGAAATAGGCCGTTCCCGCGAAGATCCCGTTAGTCACCAAACCGATCGTCAGCATAGTGGTAAAGTAAAGGGATTTGTCCTGCCAGCCGTTGGGTTTGCCGGCGAAATCGAAATGGGTGGCCATGTGGTCCGGTAATACCGGGCTGAGAAGTGCCAGGATCAGGAGTAAAAACAGGAAAAGCCCCAACCATACGAATCCCAATATCCGGTTCATGGATGACTCTTAAAAATTATTTTCCATCAAGGCATAAAAACCCAGCTCTCATTTCACAATAAAGAGCGCCGAATGATTAGGTGGAAATCCTTAAAGATTACAACTTTTTCACGGTTTTTTGAAACCCGCAGGCTCCCCCTCCGGCCTAAACCGGAAGGGGAGTTATCGGCTTAATTACTGCTGGGTCGGCGGGTTGTTATCTGTGTTGCCGTTATCACCCTGGTTAAAGTTGGTGTCGGTGTAGTTCAAGGCGTTGCCCTGATTGTCGAACAAGTCGAAAGTCCCGTCGTTCAACTCTAACAGCACTTGCAAGGGCTCGCCGTTGGAGGTGTTGGAAAACCTCACTCCCGATACGTTGGAGGCCAGGTAGATGGGGTTGAAAGCCGGTGGAATGGCCGTGTCGAACAGGAAAGCGTCCCCTCCCGACACGACTTTCACCATGCGACTCCCGTCCGAGCTATGGTAGACAGAGACGTTTCCGTTTTGGGCCGCGTTCACCACCACTGGGTCGTTGGCCGAGTTGCAGGGGACGTAGTTGTTGTTCACGAAAACGTAGAGGTCCCCTACGTGGTTGGGATCCTGCCACCACCAGCGCCCCCCGTTCCAAAAGCACCACCTGAAATGGTCGATGTCGTACCACCACCAGCGGCTCTGGTAATAGCGGGTCCAGAAATAATCACTGCCCACGTACCAGCCGTACCAGTGGTATCCCCAGTTGTCCACGTAATGGCAATAGTTGAAATCACTATCCTGGTGCCAGTAATAGAAATTCCGGCGGACTTCCGCGCGGTTGAATTCGCCGATGCGCGCCGTGAATTCCAGATTGGCCACCAGCGCCATGTGGTTCCTCACGAGGGGTATGTCGAAACGGATGGGCCGAATGAGGGTTCCCCTTAGGGGCTGGCGGTCCCAACCACGATCCGGGAAACGGATAGTGGAATGGGCCCGGTCGGTAAACAGGATCTGCCGGCGTTCAGCAATGGGTTGGGGAATCGCGCGGATGCCGAGTTTTTGAAGTTTTTTCCGAACGTACCCTTGTTGGAAGGGATGGTGGTGGGAAACGTTGCTTCCCGACACCTGAGCCACCTGGAAATTCGAGAAATTACCTGGCTTCACCACGCCTCTAGGCTGATTATTTATGTTATTACCCGGGTATTTCCGGTTCCATTGCTTGGAGACCTGGTCGTTAAAGTTCCGGTTAGGGATGTTTTGGTTCGGTTGGACGTGGAATGCCTGGAAACTCCCGGCATTGCGTTCCACGAAATTATTGCCGCCCTTGTTCCCGCCTTTGTTGTTCTCAGGGTTACTTAACTGGATCTGCACGGGTTTCCGGTTGTTCGAAGGGCGTGCCACCCGGTTTACCTTTCGTGCCGCATTTGGGGCCTGCCGATGACTATTCAAAACCGGTTTTTGACCCTGGGTGTTACCCTGGTCGACGGCCGGCGATTGTTGGCCGTTATCGGTTTTATTCCATCCCCCCCGTTCCTGGCCCTGGGCAAAAGCCGAAAGGCCTTGGGATAAAGCCAATACGGCGAAAAAAGCGAGTAATCGTTTCATCATAGACTCCTTCCAATTTCTTGATTAATTTCAAAGTCCCGGCAAGTTTTACTTCCTACAACCGTTGGACGAATGACGGCACCGATCCGGTTTCATCCGGTGTGTCCAAAAGATGATCATAATCCGATTTCCAGCATTTTTCACGGCCCGAATGACCAGGTTCGCGCGTCATGCTTCAGGTGGTAATCAGGGCGTTTTATGAGATGGCGGTATCCATCTTGGCGCTCTTTTGGTCTTGCCCACATAGGGGGAAGTAACGGTAACCAGGTTTAATACTTGAGAATTTACGTTTACCAGTTGAGGTACAAGATCGAGGCCGATCCGAATCGCCTTCGCTATATCATGACTGAATCAGGGGTTGGTTACCGGCTAAAAACCGAATAATATGTCTCCGGACGTTGGAACCGGTTTTCATGCGGCTCGAAACCACCCGATTCATCGTCCAAAACTCGATGGGGAGAAATCCGGGCCGGTCGTTTTACTTTCGGATGGAAACCCCTGGAATCGTCCTTCCCGGAAAGGATTCTGAATGTTTCGAAAGATTTTACCGGCAGTGCTTTTCCTTCTCCTTATAAGTCCTGCATTCCCCCAAAATACCAGTCACCTGAAGGTCGAGCTCCTCCCGGAGCAGAAGGCCGTCGTTCCCGGCGGGAGCGTGACCCTGGGGTTCCACTTCCGGTTGGAAAAAGGCTGGCATATCTACTGGCAAAACCCCGGCGACTCGGGACAAACCCCTTCGGTGCAATGGTCCATGCCGGACGGATTCGAAGCCGGCGAATTCCAATGGACCATCCCCCAGCGCCTGGCCCTTCCCTCCCTGGCAGATTATGGCTACACCAACGAGGTTCTCCTCATGGTACCCCTGAAGGCGCCTTCCCACCTGAAACCCGGCCGGGTCATACGGCTTTCCGCCCATATTCGCTGGCTGGTCTGCAATGAAATTTGCATCCCGGGAGACGCGAAATTCAACGTCCGCCTTTCGGTGCGCCGTAAAACCACCAACAATTCCCGCAATGAATCCCTTTTCAAGATGGCCCGCCGGAACCTTCCCGCCGAATGGCCGGAGGATTGGAAAGCCGGGGGGACCTTGGGCCCCAAGGACTTTCGCCTGTCTTTCGAGACAACCGACACCCTCTCAAAATCCGCCGCTGCCCTATTCTTCCCCTTGCATCCCAACCAAATCGAGAACGCGCCTTCCCAGGTATGTGAAATCTCGGGAAACTCTATCCAGTTGAAGCTCAAGCGCTCCGACCAGCTCCAGGAAAACATCAAAACCCTGGAGGGGGTCCTGGTGGTGAACGATAAATCCAGCCGCCGGGGGTACTCGGTGTCCGTGCCCCTTTTGGCCCAGGAATAAAGAATCGAAGGGGCCTTTATTTTTTAGCCGGAAATCCGTCAAAATAGTTCTCTATTCACTTTCGAAAGTAAATTTTTAAGGAGGATGCCGATGAGAATCTTTAAAAAAGGAATAATGACGGCCCTGGCCGTGGCGGCTTTGAGCTTCGCGGGCGCGGCCCAGGCGGCCAAAGTGGGAAACCCCGCCCCGGATTTCACCGGAACCGGGAGCAACTTAAAGCAGTATAAGCTTTCCGATTTGAGGGGCAAATTCGTGGTGCTTGAATGGCACAATCAGAATTGTCCCTTCGTGGTGAGCCAGTACAAGGGCAAGATGCAGAAACTCCAGGCGAAATGGACCGGGAAAGGTGTCCTTTGGTTCACGGTGATTTCTTCCGCGCCCAAGAAGGAAGGGTATGTCCAGGCCCCCCAGGCCACCGAGGATCTCCAAAAAACCGGAGCCCATGTTACAGCCGCCCTCCTGGACCCCAAAGGCAGGATCGGCCGCGCCTATGGCGCCAAGACCACGCCTCACATGTTCGTCATCGACCCCAAGGGGATCCTGATTTACGACGGTGCCATCGACAACGCCCCGCGCGTGGATGAGGAAATCACCAAGGCCGAATCCGGCGAGACTTACGTAAATTACGTGGACCGGGCCTTGACGGAAGCCATGGAGAAAAAGAAGAAAGTCTCCATCCCCTCCACCCCCCCTTACGGCTGTCATGTGAAATACAATTAAGCTTTCCAAAAACAGCAAATAAAAAAGGCCGGGAAGGTGATCCTCCTCGGCCTTTTTTTATTTTCCTTTATTCCAGCCCTTCCACGTCGCTTCCAGAGGGAAACTTCACCTTGTAGGAAAAGTCGATCTTCTGGTTCTGCTTGGGTTTCAATTCCAGTTTCCAGCAAACCAGCCCGGGCTTATCCGGGTTTTCCTTTTCCGGTTTGGGCAGCAGGTCGCCAGATTCCACCTCGATGTTCTTCTGCCGGGAGCGCGGAAGCTGCTCCCGCACCACGATGGACCGGTTTCCCTGGTGGTAGTTGGAGATGGTAGTGACCCACCGGTACTGGCTCTCGCCCTTATTGAAGTCGAAAAGGCCGCCGGCTTTGCCCGCCAGTTCCTTCATGGCCTTCCTTTCCACGTGGACCTGGTTGTCCTGGCCGAAACCCAGCTCGAACGCCTCGCCCGGGGCCTTGGCCGACAAAGAGGCGGTGCCCACGAAATCCCCGTCCCGGAAAAGCTGGGCCTTGCCGGGCAGTAGGGCTTGCTCGCCGTTATAAGTGATTTTGGCTTCCAGGTAGGCCGTCTGGGAAAGCCTCGGCACCACCACCAAGGTCAGCTTGACGGGATGGGACTGTTGGACGATTCCCACCCGGTGCTCGGACCCGTCTGATGGGACGTCCCGGCGGACGGGGATGGAGAAGGAAACGGCGTATTCGGACCTGACGGTTTCCGCCTCGACGACTTCGGCCGGGGCCGGCGGCGCTTCCGCGGCTTCATCCGCAACTTTCTTATGCTCGGCCTTTTCCAATCGCGCGTAACCCAAGGCCCCGAAGGTCCGGGTGACAGGCCTCGGTGTGAAATTCTGGAAGTCCAGCCACCAGTTGGTGGGGTCGGGCACCTGGGTGCTTTCGGTGGGGCGGGAAGTGGAAAGGGTAAGGGCGACATTCTTCCAGTCCTCCCCCGTGTGCTGGCGTACGCCCGCGTTGAAGTCCAGGTTCAAGCCCGGCTTCTCGCCCTCGGTGTTGAGCCTCAGGTCGTAAAGAGGACTCCAGGAGGCCCCGGACACCTGGTAGGCGAGCGAAAAGCGCACCAGGCCGGCCTCGGGCAGGTCCAGGTCAGCCTCGGCGACTCGCTTTTCACGCGCCGGAGCACTCCCCTCGGAAAGCTGGTTCTTCAGGGCCTGGATACGTCCCGCCAGATTCCTGGCGGCCCGCTCGTCCTTTCGGTTGGCGGCCATCAATAGTGTGATTCTTTTCCCCACCGCGTCTGCCGAATGGGTGAAATCCACCAAGGCTTCCGGATGAGTGGGCCCCTGGGTGGTGGCGGTTTGGGTTCCTTCCTTCCCCAGAGCTTTGAGAAGCTCGACCTCGGTTTTCCTGGCCTCGATTTGGTCGGAAAGGTCGGTCTTTTGGTCCTCCAGCGCCTGAATCTTGGACCTCAGTATGCGGGTGCGTTCCTCCACCACGTCGGAAGTGTAATCATTGCGCAGGTTCACACCGTAAAGCTTTGTGCCTTGGGGCCCTTCGACCGTCAGCCTCAGGGACGACTCGACAACTGAGGCGGGCAGGTCGGGAAAAATCACCCGTTGGGAACCGGACTTAAGCTCCAGCGACCCCTCCCGGGTCACCCGGGCGCTGTCCGGGAAAACCGTGACCTGCTTGGGATGGATGACAGCAGTCACCTCCCCGAACCCCTGGGCGGCCCAACCCCAGGCCAGGGCGATAAAAAAGACCCAACCTTTATTCCAAATCCTAATCATGTTCTTCCTCCTTGATGTTTTGCGGCTTTAGGAAGTTAGAACCGGCTGGACCCGAATAGTTCCCAGAATATTAAAAATGAGGAATTTTATGTCATTCCTTGTTTTTGATTTTTTTAAACATCCTGGCCCCCTTCATGAGATATCGAATTAAAACTAAGATAATTGTCATCGCGAGGAGGCACCCCAATCGGGGTGGTTGCCGACGTGGCGACCTCATTTCGTCGTTTGTTTTAGGCCTGTTATATAGTTTATTTAAGTTAGACCAGCCTTGAAGGATCGATTCAATTCAAGGACTGAAATTCAAATCCTTTGTTAAAATACCGGAATGTTTTCCCTGGCCCCGGCTTATCCCATCCCCTTCCCCATCGGGAACCTTTTGCCCCGGTGGGTGTCTCATTTAATGGCGGCCCTCCAGGCGCTCCTGGCAGTTCCTGTGAACGGGAAGATTCCGGGTGTAATGGACCAGGAGACCCAAAAGAAGATGGTCCAGGAGGCCCTGGAGGGGGACGAAGGTTTCGAGAAGCTGGTCCGGGCTTTCGAAAAAATGGTTTACCGCGTGGCTTTCCGGTTCCTGAACGACCCGGTCGATTCCGTGGATGCGTGCCAGGAGATATTCCTCCGGGTCTACCGGTCCCTTTCCGGGTTCCGGGGCGATAGCGCCCTTTCCACCTGGGTCTACGCCATCGCCGTCAACCATTGCCGCAACGCCATCCGGTCCAGGAAGAACCGGGAAAAGGTGCAGGTGCTGGAGACCGTGAATAAGAATGTGGAAGGCCTGTCCCTTTTCGACCGGGCGGTTGATCCTAGGGACGTCAACGCGGCCCAGGCCATCGAACGGGGAAACCTGAACAAGACCATCCAGGAGGCGATGCACATGCTTCCGCCGGATTTCCGGGAGGCGGTGATTTTGAGGGACCTGGAAGGCTTGAACTACGGGGACATCGCCAAGGAGTTGAAGGTCAGCCCCGGCACGGTCAAGTCGCGGATCGCCCGGGGACGCGTGTTTCTCCGGGAGAAACTGAAGGAGTGGTTATGAACGACTGTGAAAAAATCCATCCCCTGATTCCCTTCTACGCGGAAAAATCCTTGTCTCCCGCCCGAAGGGATTTGGTGGAGGCTCACTTGAAAATTTGCCCCGAAGCCCAGCAGGATTTGGAATCCGTGCAGGTTCTTTTCGAGGCCATGGCGGGCATGCCAGAACCGGATGCCCCGCTCGACCTGCACCGTAAGATCATGGACTACGTGATCGAGGAGAAAAAGCCCGTCCCCGTTCCCGTGAAAAAACCAGAGCCCATCCCCGGCAAGAAACCCGAACCCGTCTATGTGTCTCCGAAGAAGCCGTTCCAGTTTTTCCCCTATTGGGCCCTGGCCACCTCGGGCTTGGCGGCCCTGCTGATGCTGGCCCTAAACCCCGGTCTGTGGGAATCGGCAAGGGTTTCCAGTCCCCGGGTGGTGGCTGAAGAAAACGTATCCAGCTCCCAAACCCAGGCCGAGAGCCAAACCGATAAAACCCAAACCTACCTGGCCATGAATAAACCCGCTCGTTTCGAAAAAGTCAGAGGAATGGCCCAGGCTCCCCCGCGTCCCGCGCGGGTTATGGCTATGCGGGCCAGGAAAAAATCGGCCCGGCACAGGATAGAAAATACGGAAGTCCTGGCGTATGCCAAGAAAGAACCCGCCGAAAAGGCCCCAGAAGAAACAGTCTTAGCCATGAACCGCTTCAAGGCCGCTGACGAATCTTCGCTCCCGGAACCCCCGCCGCAAGAGAATGCCGGCGGATCGAAGGACCTCGCTGCCGCCGCTCCCGTCCCGATGGCTGCCCCTCCAATGGCGGCGGAGAGTAAAGCGGAGTCCCCCAGTAGCCTGCAAGCTCCCCAACTATACCTTCCCACCAACACCGTTCCAGAACACGCGGAGACCGCCTCTCTGGGCCAACCGATGACGACTGCGGCTTTGCCTGCCTCCGGAAAAAAGTTAAAAAGCGCCACTCGATCTTTCGCCAATGTGCAAATGCAATCTTCGACAACCGCAGCGTCCGGAATGACGGTGACGGAGGGAACCCTCGCGGACACCAGCAAGGAAGTTCCACCCCCTCCCGAATCCGGTTACAGCGAGGAGATGGGACCCGCGATCACCTCGTCTTCGGGCTTAACGATGGCGGCGGCGAACATTGCGCCCTCCAGCAAAGAGATTAAAACCGGACCCGTCTCGATTTATAGCGGTGATAACGGATTATCGACCGTCGAGCAAGTGGGGCTGATCACCGATTCCAAGACGCTCCAGGAGACCTGGAAGTTCCTGCGCCCCGAGGAACCGGCGCCCAAGCTGGATTTCGACAACCAAGCCATTGTCTTTTTGCAGGCCGGGGAGGAACCCACCGGAGGCTACTCCGTCAACATGACCAGCCTGGACCAAGGGGAGGATCAGTGGGTCGTCCATTGGAAGGTGGAGGGCCCGGCTGACGATTCCACGGTATCCGAGACCGTGACGCGCCCCTGGACCCTGCAGGTCATCCCCAAGCCCGACAAGCCGGTGGAATTCCAAAAAGAAAAACCCTAACGGTTTTAAAATCAGGGTATTACCTGAGGTTCTTTTCGATTTTTTCCAGGTGATTTCGCCGGTGCAGGGCCCGGTGAAGGGTGCGCTCCAAACCCATCTTCAGCAATTCCTCCACTTGGGCGGAGGTGAGTTTCTCAACCATCCGGTCGATGGCTTCTGCCGCGTCGGCCGCCAGAATGACCACGGCCCGGGAAGAAATAGACTCAGAGAGGATGCTTAAAGGGTCGTTCACGCAACGGGAATCAGTTATTCCTTGCGCAGGTTTTCCGCCTTCCGCCAGCCAGCGTTTAAGCATCGTCCATTGGTAAAGATCCCAAAAAGCCAGGTGGGCAAGGGTTACGGTTACGGTCCAGCCATTGGGCAGGCGGCGGCCGAAATCCTCGTCTTTGAGACCCGCCATCAAAGCCAAAAGCTTCTCCCGTTCCTTGCGGTTTTCTTGGATCATGGTTTGAAGATCAGGCATTTTCCCCTCCGCAAACTGATAGATCTCAACGCTGTCCCGGGCTTCCCAAACTCATGGCCTTGGCCTCATTCTCGGCCACCTTCTCCTTTTGCCCGTTTTTTTCATACACCGCCGCTAATTTCTTGAAGATGGCGGGGTTTTCCGGCTGGAGGTTGGCGGCTTGTTCCAAAGCCTCGATCGCTTCCGGATAGCTTCCCTTCAGCATGTAGGTGTTCCCCAGGTTGAGATAATAAACGGGCTGGCTGGGATCCCGGCTGATGGCCTTTTTATACAAACCGATGGCTTCTTCGTATTTCCCCAGTCGCTGGTAGGTGGTGGCCAAATTCACGAGGAACTGGGGGTTCCCGGGATCGATCCTGAGGGCCTTTTGAAAAGTCTCGATCGATTTTTCATATTGCCCGGCGTACCCATAACTGATCGCCAGGCTGTTGTAGGCGTCGACATATTCGGGCTCCATTTTGACCGCTTCTTCAGCCTCTTCCAATTCTTCCTTCCTCATGCCTAACCGGTCGTAAACCAGCCAAAGGTCGCGGTGAGGCGAGGCAGACTGGGGGTCCAATTCGATGGCTTTCTTGAACTCCTGTATGGATTCCTTCACCTTCCCCAGTCCAAAGAGGACGATTCCCTTCCCCTCATGCTCCACAGGGCTGGAAGGTTTCAGGGAAATCGCCTGGTCATAGGCTTTCAAGGCGTCGTCCAGGCGGCCCGCCACGCGGTAAGCGTTCGCCAGGTCACAGTAAGCCACCTCGTTGATGCCCGGAAAAACCCGAACCACGTTTTCCCAAAGGTCCACGGGCGTTTTCCAGGTCCCCACCTGCCGGATGGTGCCATACCCCATCGCCAGGGTCAAAACCACGGCGCCCAGGGCCCCCGCCCACCGGAGATTGGAAAATAAAAACACCGCCCCCGCGGCAAATAGTAGGAAGAAACCCAAACTGGGGAGATAGGCGAAGCGGTCCGCGGCGGCCTGGCTTCCCGCTTGCAGAACGCCAATCACTGGGGCGATCGTCACCAGGTAAAACAGCCAAACCGCGCCAAGATAAGGGCGCTTTTGCCGGTAATAAAAACACGCGTATGAAATGAGTACCACCAATAAACCTGCGAGGATGTATTCGAGTGAAAAAACTTGCGCCGCCGATGGGAGCGGATAATAAGCCGTTAAATGGATGGGGACGGCCATCTTCGCGAGGTAGAAAATCAGCGAGTGAAGAGCGTTCATCAGGCGGAAAGAAAGGCTCAAGTGCTCAAGACCCGCCATCGCCCCTGCTTGGGCCTGGGCCGCAATGGTCAACAACCCCAATATGAAGGGCAGAAGGAAATACGGAGCTTTCTCCATGATCACCTTGGCGCGGTTCGCGGAAAGCCTTCCGAGGGGCCAGGCATCCAACAACAGAAAAACCACCGGAAGCGTCACGGCCAGGGGTTTCGCCATCAAGGCCAATAAAAACAAACCCAGGGACAAGTAGTACTTGGAGATGCTCTTCGCCCCGGCGGTTACGCAATCCAGGTAAACCAGCAAACTCGCGAAAAAGAAAAGACAGCAAAGAAGCAGGTTGCGTTCGGTAGCCCAAGCCACCGGTTCCACGTGCAGGGGATGAAGCCCGAAAAGGATCGAGGTCAACAAGGCCGCCGCCATCACGCCGTTCGGCGTAAAACCATTTTCCAGCAAAGATCCCTTCCTGACCGCCAGGTTAATCAACCGGAAGCTCAGGAAAAAAACCAGCAGGGTGTTGACGGCATGCAGGAAAAGGTTATCCAGGTGGTAGGCCCTGGGGTTCAAGCCGCCCCAAAGGTAATCCAGGGCGAACGAAAGCCAGGTGAGGGGCATCCAGTTCCCCGTGCGGATGTCCGTGAACATCCAATAGAGGTTGGGCAAATTCAGGGAGCGAATATGGAGGTTTTCGGAGATGACTTTCGCGTCGTCCCAGTTCGTGAACTCGTTTTGCAGGACAGGAAAATAAGCCAGGAGGGTGAGCAGGACGGGCAGATACGCGAGGGTCCAGAGCCAGCTCTGGTTCACGGCAGGGCCGTAATGAGCCGGAACCGCGGACTCTTCCCCGTCTTTCAACTGTTCAAGAATCTTCCGAACCTGCCGGTGGCTCAAACCCGTTTGGAGGCACAACTCTTCCACTGAAAGATTGCGGTTTTGGCGGATAAAATCTCTTTTGGATAATTGGGGCAAAAGAAACCGGCCTTTAGAAAAAGGTTATTTCTTTATATAAACGTTCAAGCCCACTTTTTCATTCCGCTCGGGAACCGAGATGTTGCCTTCAGTTGAGGCGATGATGGTGGTCTTGCCGGAGGAGGACGGGCCGTATTCTTTTGACAGGTCCACCTTGATCGTCAGGATGTTGCCTTCCACTTTCATTTCGACGTTTTTCATATTTCGGCTCCTTTGAACTTAAAACAAATGATTAAAAGGAAGTTTAAATTTCGACGTTTTCTTATCTAACCATGAAATACTCGCACTCGGGATGGTGGATCACCATGGCGCTGGTGGATTGCTCGGGCACCATCATGAAGGCCTCCGTCAGGGTGACACCGATGGCCTTCGTGGCGTCCAGAAGCCTGAAATACTTCTCCTGGTCGGATTGCTCGGGGCAGGCGGGATATCCGGGCGAATAACGCTTCCCTTGCCCGATGGGCAGCTCCATTCTTTCCGGATTCTGCGGTGAATCCACTCTGCCATGGCTTCGGCTGTCTGGACCGCCAACCCGTGCATATAGTAGCTTTCGGAGTATTTCCCGTCCTTGTTCAACTGCTCCACGATCTTGGTGGCCTTGCCGCCGATAGTGACAACCTGGAAAGCCACCACATCCTTCTCTCCCGAGGAAACTGGCTTGAAATAATCGGAAAGGCACAGGTGCCTTCCAACCCTCTGACGGGGGAATTTGAACCGTTCCAGTTCCTTCTGGCTGTTGCCCTCATATATAAGCAGGTCGTTGCCGTCGGAGTTGGCCAGGAAGAACCCGTAAACCAGCTTGGGTTCGAACCAGCCCTTGGCAAGGACTTCTTCCTGCATCCTCAAGCGCATCGGCTCGAACTGGGTCTTGATGAGGTTCTTATATTCCTCGGAATCCTTGGCCTTCACCCCCCAATTGAGCTTGTAAAGCTGGGTTAGGTCCAGGTAAGGCCAGACTTCCCTTAAGGGGACCTTATTAATAATAGAAGTCCCCGCGAAGGGGTTTTTCGGGATGCTCAAGGCCGGTTTCACCGTGGGAGGGTATTTGTCCGGCGTGGCTTCCCCCTCCGGCTGTTTTACTTCCGCGAACCCGGCGGCTTTGGACTTCAAGGCTTCCTCTTTAATGCGGTTGCGGAAGGTTTCTCGGCTGGCCAGGTCCGACAGGGCGTTGAGGATATCCAACCCTTCGAATGCGTCCTTGGCGTAATAAACGCCTGGCTCATAGAAATTCTCTCCGTCCACGAAACTCATGCGGTAGCCGTAGCGGCGGTTGATGAGCCCCCCCACCACCACGGGATAGGACAGGCCCATCTTTTCGAGTTCCTGTACGCAGATGGGCATCTGCTTGGGGGTGACCACGAGCAGGGCCGAGAGCCCGATGGCGTCGGCCTTCACTTCCTGGGCCTTGGCGATGATGGTGGAGATGGGCACCTGCTTCCAGGTCGTAAACCGTGAAGCCGTTGTTGGCGAGGATCGTCCGGACCAGGTTCTTTCCGATGTCGTGCACATCGCCGTAAACCGTGGCCAAAACCACCTTGCCCTTGCTGGCGGAGGCGTTCTTATTCAGGAACTGCTCCACGTAGCTTACGTTGAGGGGGTCAA
>CAWKAR010000003.1:0-174349 GCA_963847625.1 candidate division FCPU426 bacterium
ATGAGCCGATATTCACCTTGTGGACGGCGGCGAGCATGAATCCGTCGGAGGGAAACCCCTACGCGGTTGAGGTGGACGAGGACATGGCGGGGGTCACCCAGCAGGCGGAAAGGTTCGTGGTGAACGGGGTGCCGGCGACGGTGAAGTCGGTGGGGGCCTATGTGAGGGAGAACGGTAGCCCCTCGGCGCCGTTGAGTTGGATGATTATGAACGTGACGTCCGGGGTCACTGTGGCGAGTGGGACACTGCCAACAGGACAATTGGGCACGAGTTACCAGTGGATCGACGCGAACATTACCCCCTCCCTAGCGTTGCCGGTGGGGGTGTACAGGCTGGTGCTGGCTTCGCCGGGATCATCGCTGGGGAGCGACTACCAATGGAGCCTGGCGGGGTCGTCCGTGAATTGTTGCGGGGGTTATTCAGGCATCACCTACGGGAAGGATGAGGCGTTCGGGGAGTACTACTACGGCTCTTTCTGGAGCAGTTACACCAGCAACCCCAATGACAATGATTTCGGGTTCCGGATGCAGTTGGACAACAGCACCCCGACCCCGGCGCCCACCCCCATGACGGGCGTGATTGGGAACCAGTCGGTGTTCTCGGGCGAGAACGCGATTGTCCTGAACGACATGTCGGTAAGGGCAAGCGAGCGGTTCACGGCCCGCTCGGCTATGGCGGTGACGGCGGTGGGGGTGTACTGGGACAGCGCGACTGGGAATCCGGAATACCGGATGGGGATCCAGGGGGATTCAAGCGGTGTGCCGAACGGGACGTACATGTCCACGCCGGTGAATATCAACCTCTACAACAGCGGATGGCAGACGGTTTACCTGGGCTCGCCCGGGGTGGCTTTGACGGCGGGGACGGTATACCACGTCGTGGTGGAGCCGGTGAACGTGAGTGGGACGAATTACGCGGTCTTGAGGCAATCGAGCGTGCCGGCGGAGAAGTTGTACCCCCTGGGGCAGGCGGCGGACCAGAACTTAGGCATCGCCCAGGATTTGGGGGTAGGGACGTGGAACGCAGTAGCGGGGTATGAGCCG
This sequence comes from candidate division FCPU426 bacterium, assembly GCA_963847625.1. GTDB lineage: Bacteria > Oederibacteriota > Muellerivitia > Muellerivitales > Muellerivitaceae > CAWCKJ01. Next base: position 1,044 of record CAWKAR010000003.1, read on the forward strand.
ATATTCACCTTGTGGACGGCGGCGAGCATGAATCCGTCGGAGGGAAACCCCTACGCGGTTGAGGTGGACGAGGACATGGCGGGGGTCACCCAGCAGGCGGAAAGGTTCGTGGTGAACGGGGTGCCGGCGACGGTGAAGTCGGTGGGGGCCTATGTGAGGGAGAACGGTAGCCCCTCGGCGCCGTTGAGTTGGATGATTATGAACGTGACGTCCGGGGTCACTGTGGCAAGTGGGACACTGCCAACAGGACAATTGGGCACGAGTTACCAGTGGATCGACGCGAACATTACCCCCTCCCTAGCGTTGCCGGTGGGGGTGTACAGGCTGGTGCTGGCTTCGCCGGGATCATCGCTGGGGAGCGACTACCAATGGAGCCTGGCGGGGTCGTCCGTGAATTGTTGCGGGGGTTATTCAGGCATCACCTACGGGAAGGATGAGGCGTTCGGGGAGTACTACTACGGCTCTTTCTGGAGCAGTTACACCAGCAACCCCAATGACAATGATTTCGGGTTCCGGATGCAGTTGGACAACAGCACCCCGACCCCGGCGCCCACCCCCATGACGGGCGTGATTGGGAACCAGTCGGTGTTCTCGGGCGAGAACGCGATTGTCCTGAACGACATGTCGGTAAGGGCGAGCGAGCGGTTCACGGCCCGCTCGGCTATGGCGGTGACGGCGGTGGGGGTGTACTGGGACAGCGCGACTGGGAATCCGGAATACCGGATGGGGATCCAGGGGGATTCAAGCGGTGTGCCGAACGGGACGTACATGTCCACGCCGGTGAATATCAACCTCTACAACAGCGGATGGCAGACGGTTTACCTGGGCTCGCCCGGGGTGGCTTTGACGGCGGGGACGGTATACCACGTCGTGGTGGAGCCGGTGAACGTGAGTGGGACGAATTACGCGGTCTTGAGGCAATCGAGCGTGCCGGCGGAGAAGTTGTACCCCCTGGGGCAGGCGGCGGACCAGAACTTAGGCATCGCCCAGGATTTGGGGGTAGGGACGTGGAACGCAGTAGCGGGGTATGAGCCGATATTCACCTTGTGGACGGCGGCGAGCATGAATCCGTCGGAGGGAAACCCCTACGCGGTTGAGGTGGACGAGGACATGGCGGGGGTCACCCAGCAGGCGGAAAGGTTCGTGGTGAACGGGGTGCCGGCGACGGTGAAGTCGGTGGGGGCCTATGTGAGGGAGAACGGTAGCCCCTCGGCGCCGTTGAGTTGGATGATTATGAACGTGACGTCCGGGGTCACTGTGGCGAGTGGGACACTGCCAACAGGACAATTGGGCACGAGTTACCAGTGGATCGACGCGAACATTACCCCCTCCCTAGCGTTGCCGGTGGGGGTGTACAGGCTGGTGCTGGCTTCGCCGGGATCATCGCTGGGGAGCGACTACCAATGGAGCCTGGCGGGGTCGTCCGTGAATTGTTGCGGGGGTTATTCAGGCATCACCTACGGGAAGGATGAGGCGTTCGGGGAGTACTACTACGGCTCTTTCTGGAGCAGTTACACCAGCAACCCCAATGACAATGATTTCGGGTTCCGGATGCAGTTGGACAACAGCACCCCGACCCCGGCGCCCACCCCCATGACGGGCGTGATTGGGAACCAGTCGGTGTTCTCGGGCGAGAACGCGATTGTCCTGAACGATATGTCGGTAAGGGCGAGCGAGCGGTTCACGGCCCGCTCGGCTATGGCGGTGACGGCGGTGGGGGTGTACTGGGACAGCGCGACTGGGAATCCGGAATACCGGATGGGGATCCAGGGGGATTCAAGCGGTGTGCCGAACGGGACGTACATGTCCACGCCGGTGAATATCAACGTCTCCTACATGGGCGGATGGCAGACGGTTTACCTGGGCTCGCCCGGGGTGGCTTTGACGGCGGGGACGGTGTACCACGTCGTGGTGGAGCCGGTGAACGTGAGTGGGACGAATTACGCGGTCTTGAGGCAATCGAGCGTGCCGGCGGAGAAGTTGTACCCCCTGGGGCAGGCGGCGGACCAGAACTTAGGCATCGCCCAGGATTTGGGGGTAGGGACGTGGAACGCAGTAGCGGGGTATGAGCCGATATTCACCTTGTGGACGGCGGCGAGCATGAATCCGTCGGAGGGAAACCCCTACGCGGTTGAGGTGGATGAGGACATGGCCGGGGTCACCCAGCAGGCGGAAAGGTTCGTGGTAAACGGCGTGCCGGCGACGGTGAAGTCGGTGGGGGCCTACGTGAGGCAGGTGGGAAGCCCGTCGGCTTCCCTCATGTGGGAAATAATGAACGTCTCGACGGGGTCGATGGCGGCGTCCGGGATGCTGGCGGCTCCGGGACAGTTGGGGCCAAGTTACCAGTGGATCGACGCGAACATTACCCCCTCCCTAGCGTTGCCGGTGGGGGTGTACCGTTTCATATTGGTTTCATCGAGCTCATCCATTGGGAGTGACTACCAATGGAGCCTGGCGGGGTCGTCCGTGAATTGTTGCGGGGGATATTCATTAATTACCTACGGGAAGGACCAGGCCTTTGGGGAGTACTCCAACGGCGGTTATTACTGGTCCAGTTACACCAGCAACCCCAATGACAATGATTTCGGGTTCCGGATGCAGGTGGACAACAGCGCGACGCCCACGCCGGCCCCGACGGCCACGCCCAACGGGGCGGTGGTGATCGGGAACCAGTCGGTGTTCTCGGGCTACAACGATATCGTCATGAACGACCTGTCGGTGAGGGCGAGCGAGCGGTTCACGGCGCGGTCGAACATGTCGGTGACGCAGGTGGGGTTGTTCTGGGACATCGGATCGGGATTACCGTCGGCCTACCGCGTGGGGTTCCAGGGGGACAACGCCGGGGTGCCGTATGGGACGTACGTTGGCGGTTCGTCGCCGGTGACCTTCACCCTGTACAACGACACATGGCAGACGGTTTACCTGGGCACTCCCGGGGTGAGTTTGACGGCGGGGACGGTGTACCACCTGGTGGTGGAGCCGGTTTCCGTGACCGGGACAAATTACGCGGTCTTGAGGCAGGCGAGCGTGCCAGGGACGAAGTTGTACCCCCTGGGGCAGGCGCCGGACCCGAACATGGGCATCGCGCAGGACCTGGGAAGCGGATGGGGCTCGGTGGCGGGAGTGGAGCCCATCTTCACCTTGTACACGGCGGCCAGTTCGTATCCGGTGGATGGTAACCCCTACGCGGCGCAGTTGGACGAGGACATGGCGGGGGTCACCCAGCAGGCGGAGAGGTTCACCGCGTCCGCCCCTTATGTCGTGAACTCCGTCGGGGCTTTTGTGAGAAAAACGGGCAATCCATTGGCGAATTTAAATTGGAGCGTCCAAACTCTGTCCGGCTCAACGGTGGCCTCGGGCCTTTTCGCCACACCCTCCCTAGTCGGCGCCAGTTACCAATGGCTGGATATTCCCGTTTCACCTTTCGTTTTGCCAACCACGGTTTGCAGGTTCATCCTCTCCTCGGCCGGCACCCCCGGCAACGACTACCAATGGAGCCTGGCTGGGTCCGAGTTTATGAGCGTTTTTGAATACGCGTTGATTTCCTACGGTGCGGACCAGTCCTATGGGGAGTTCTACAACGGTTCTTCCTGGAGCATTAATTTCAGTCCCGGTATTAATGACAACGATTTTGGGTTCCGTCTTTGGTCGAATGGAAGCGTAGCCACTTCCACTCCCACCGTCACATCTACTATCACCCTTACCCCGACGCGGACTTCCACCCCCACTTCCACACCCACATTCCAGCCGGTCGCCGTTTACACGCCCACCACCGGGGATATCTGCCCCTTCGATGTCGCGGTGGGGGGCGGTTACATCGCGTTCAATGACGGGACCATTGACGGGAAAATTTCGGTGTACGACAACAACGCCGATTGGCTTTATGACATCCAAACCACTAACAGCTGGCTGGGCGGCATGGATATTGATTCCAACGGCGAACTTTATGTCGCCGAATATGGTATAGGCGTGGTGGGTTACCAGTTGATTCCAGGCCATACCCCGCCCGGTATTGAATATTCCTGGAGCGCGCAAGGAAAAATTAGTTTATGCAGCGGTGTCAAAGTCGAAGGCAGTGGAGCCGCTGAGAAACTGGTGATCGCCGATGATACCGGGATTTGGGTCACTACTTTTAAAGATGATACAGGCTCAAATGTAATTCCCTTTGGGCCTAATAATTACCCGGAAAATGTGGCGCTGGACTCGGCCGGGAACATCTACGTCAGCACCTGGAATACCAGTAATTCGGGGAACGCGCCCATCTTCGAGTACAACAGCTCATACACACTCGTGAATTCCTTCTATGGGGCAGGCTGGGTTACGCCTTTGGGGCCTTACTGCGCCGGAATCGTGGTGGACTCGCTTAACAACCTTTATATTTCCGACTTTGACAATGGCCGCGTGGCTTGCGCCACGACCCTGGGGGGATACGTGGGGGAGATAGATGGTTTCAGCTACCTAGGCGACATCGCGTTGGATGCCTCGCAAGACTTGTTCGTGGCCAATTATGGCGATTGCGCCGTGGATGAATACAACACGCTTGCCGGCGGCTTCCCGAAAACCGCCAAACCGGACAGGATCATAGGCATCTGCACACCCACCGTCACCGCCACGCCCACGGTGACTTCAACCCCTACTTTCCCGCTCCCAACCCCTACCTTCACTTCCACGCCCACCCCTTCCATGACCGCCACCCCCACCGCGAGCCTTACGTCCACTCCCACTCCAACCGATTCGGCTACCCCTACCATGACCAACACGGTCACGATGACTCTGTCGCCTACTCTTACCCTGACTCCTACCTGTACTTCTGTGCCCGGCGTTTCCGTGGTGGCCGCGCCGAGTATTTCCTGGGACGGGACGCCCATCCAATTCCGGGTCAATTTGAACGCGTCATCCCCCATCCAACTATCCCTTTATTCCATTGTGGGTGAGAGGGTCTATTCTGCGGATATGGCTGGAAACCCCGGCCTGAACCAGTTGGAATGGGGCTTGAAAAACAACTCCGGGTCGCAAGTGGCGACGGGGCTCTACCTATACCGCGTTCAGATGAATGACAAAGTTTATAGTGGTAAGGTGGTCGTGATCCATTAAACAAAGCCCCGAATTTTGAATTTTGAATGTTGAATTTTGAATTTCGGATCGATTTCCGTGCCAATTTTCCCTAAGACAGTTAATGAAATTGGTACGATACCAGCCCCAATATTATTTTTATGGAGGGCTGGCACGCATTCCGGAAATCCTAAATAATTTAGAATATAAAATTAAGAATCAAAAATTAAATTTCACGGAGGGTGTGATGAAAAAAGCAATTATGGCAGTGATGGCGGTGGCATTTCTGGCGGCGTTCACCAGCATGAGCTGGGCTCAAGTCCAATCCACGCCGGTGGTGCCCAAGCACAAGCGCGCGCATACCCGTCCGCCTTATTCGGGGCCCAAGAAAGCGGTTGATCCCAGCAAGGTCCATCCCCGTTTCATGCCCAAGAACCGGGGCCATCAAAACGCGGCGAAGACCCCCACGGCGAGCGGGCAAATTATCGTCCGCTGATCCGTCCAACGTCGGTCAATTGCTTCTTATTTTCGCGGCAGGAACTATGCCAGCCTTCCATAAGGTTGTTAATGGGGCTGGTATAGTACCGATCTCATTATATTTTTATGGATGATCGGCACATGCCATACTTCCAATGGCCTGAACGAGTATTAGACATGGCTTAGGAAATCTTCAAGGCTAACTTTTGCCTGTTTTATGATGTGCGCCAATGTGCTTCGCAAGACAGGTTGGTGGGCCGGCACCGTAATTTTGATGACTTCACCCTCTGGAGTCGACTTCTGCAGGCGAATGTGGCTCCCCTTTTGACGCACCACGACAAAACCCAATCTTTGGAGGGATGAAATAATGCGATGATAAGGAAGGCTTGGTACCTTGCTCAAACTGCGATTTTTTCAACTATGGCGTTCGGGCTGGCCATTAAATCGTCATCCACCGGCTCCAGGTATAGGCTAATGGCTTCCCGGATATTTTTCATGGCTTCTTTTTTTGTTTTACCCTCGGAGATGCAGCCTGGAAGAGCCGGGACAAGGGCCGTATAACCGCCTTCTTCGCTTGGTTCCAACAGGACTTTCAAATCCATTTACCACCGCCCTTAAACATTTGCTTTCATGGGAAAGTATATTACACCGAATGACTAGAATCAAAGCCCGGCAATCAAGGCAGGAAAAACAAGGTCCTAAGCCATTATCATTTGGAAGTTTCGGCCCTGGCCACATCAAGAAAACCAGCCATTACCAAGGCAAAACCGCAATTGTTAAACAAGATATCGGAATTTCTATGCTATAATTCCGGGCTTCACCCGTAGGGAAATGTAGAATTTACAATGAATAATGAACAATGAATGGAATTAAAAACGCCTGGAAAAAGCACTTCAAAGGCTGAATGAAGAAAGGATGTTGTGATTCAGGTTCAGGATGCCACATAACAAGGCCTGGCCCTAAAGTGTTCTTGTAAAAGGACCGCCCATGAGCGAATTAATGCCGGTTTCCGCCATCGAGGAGAAAATACTTTTGATCCGTGGGCGGAAGGTCATGCTGGACCGTGATTTGGCGGGATTGTACGGCGTGGGGACACGGGATTTGAACAAAGCCGTTTCCAGGAACAAGGACCGGTTTCCCGATGATTTCTCGTTTTTCCTTTCCAAGATCGATCTTGAAAACTTGATGTTCCAGAATGGAACATCAAGTTGGGGCGGCATCTAATCCCTTTGTGGAAAGGCAATTTTGAATTCTTAGTTTTAAATTAGGAATTGCAGCGAGGACATTCGGCTGAGCATCACGCACCGCAGCGTGATGCAGTGATTTGTACCGCAGCAAATGGCAGTGAGTCGAAGCCCTTGTTGAACTGCTTTTGCCTTTTCTAGTTTGTTCCACGGTCTTGACGGTTAGTTGATAAACGTCAGATCATCGATGACTTAATGATACGTCACATCATCGATAACTCCCCAGGAGGGCTCTTAGCCCTCCTGGGACAACCTCTTTCTACCGCAGTTTGTAATCGTACTCCTCCGCCTTCAAGCCATCATGGAACAGTTCTAGTTTCTGCCTTCGAACATCTACTGTCCCCACTACATACTCATGGGTTAGACTTTTAGGCACTTCGAACATCTCTCCGAACATGTTCAACCGGTGGTTGCTCCGTATCAGCCGAACCAAGTGGTATTTCCCACTCGTCGGTTTGGACAACGGATGTTGGGGTGGTTGGGTTTCGTAAGGAAATCTCGGCTTCTCCCCCAATCCTTCCAGGGCCTGTAAAGGCGTCCTGCCCTTGAGCTTGCTGTAGCGGTACCGGCTGTTGTGTTTGTTCTCGAACCCGAGAGATTTCGTCCACAGAGCCTTTCCCGGTCTCAGGTTCACTTTCCCCAGGAATTTTTGTTCGTAGTGGTCGTTGAACTTTTCCACCACTCCGTTGCGCCAGGGCTCTGCCGGTGGAATGAACCACAATTCAATGCCCTGATGCAGGCAAAGCCGGATTAAAGGCCCCATTCCCCTCGGATACTTCGGACTTCCATAAAACTCCTCGGCGTTATCCACCTGGAGGTTCTGGGGGATTCCCAAACGCCTCCAAATGGCCCAGAATGCGTTAAAAACGCTCTGCCCATCCCTTCCCAACGACGGTTGGATTCCACAACGTCCCGTGGCCAGGTCCACTGCGTTCAAACTGTAAAACCGAGGTCCTCCCAAAAGGTAATTCGCTCCCACCCAGTCCGCTTGCTGCACCTCATTCACAGCATGTCCTGAAAGCTTTGGATAGGGCGTTCCTTTGGCAAAATACCGCCCCGTCCTTCGATGGGTCAGTTGATTGCGCCTCAGGATTCGGTCCACAGTACTGGGCGATGGAAGCGATTGAATCCCCAGGTCCGCCAACTCACCCAGTATGGCTTGCGTTCCGCAAAACACCCCCTGGTTGTAGAGTTGGAGACGAACCATCTGAACGGCCTTTTCAATTTCCTCCTTCGTGCGATCCGGATAGCGTTGCCGGGCTTTCGATCCCTCGACGTACCAAGCCTTTTTTTTTGGTCTTATAACGCTTCAGCCATTTGTAGAGCCAAAATTTGGAATGCCCCAAGGCTCTACAGATGGCGGTGGGACTTTCACCCTTTTGGTACTTTTCCACAGCTAAAATGCGTTCTTTTTGCGCTTCCTCCTTCATGAATACCTCCCTTTCAAGAGATGTTCATGAGTATAATTTTTACTCCTTCTAAAGAGGCAGTCATCAATGATGTGACGTTTTTAACGGTTAGCGATGATCTGACGTTTATCAGTTAGTTATTATTGGTCCTATGATTGAAGCATTGGGGGATGGGATGATGGATTTAACAAAAATTATCACAATGGAACCGGGAAAAAGGGGCGGAAAACCTTGTATTCGCGGCTTGAGAATCACGGTTTATGATGTACTTGAATACCTGGCTTCCGGCATGTCCCATGACCAAATCCTTAAGGATTTTCCATACCTTACCGAGAAAGACATCCGGGCCTGCCTGAGTTACGCGGCCGAAAGAGAACGACACACCCTCGCCGTCCAGCCATGAAATTGATTTTCGATCAAAATCTTTCACCCAAACTTGCTAACAGACTCCAAGATCTCTTTCCAGGATCAACCCATGTTTACTTATGCGGCCTTGGGACGGCCATGGATCTAAAAGTTTGTGCCGATTCACCATTAAGTGAAAATTGAAATCGGTACGATACCAGCCTCAATGCCAGCTTTATGGAAGGCTGGCATGGGAATACGCCAAAAACAATGGTTTCAATATTGTTTCAAAAGACGCTGATTACGCGGAAATAAGCATCGCCAGGGGTTACCCCCCAAAAGTAATTTGGATTCAACTCAGCAATTGTTCAACAGCCCAAATTGAGGAATCAATCCGCGGGGATATTGGGTATATCATGCAGTTGGATACAAACCCAGACTTGAGTATTATCACTATTGGTTTTAAAGACCACCCAACCGCCCATGAACCCCATGCCGTTTACCGGCCTCCTGAGGCCACCAGCCGAAGGAGAAGGTTGCCGGCGCAGATTCAAAAGGAAAATCTGTATAAAACAAAGAAAACCAAAACGCGGCACCGGAAAAAAACAAGGTGAAAAGGGCCGATTTACTGGGAAAACCAGTGGTTTTTTGCTATTTCCGGGATGGTTTTTGGTTAATTAAGCCGGCTGAATGTTTTATACTCAACGGCTTATCCCCCAACAAAAAAGGGGGATTTTAAATTCTAAGTTTTGAATGAATAATTTATGAAACAACCCTTGATGCGAATTTATGTGGATACCTCAGTTATCGGTGGGTGTTTCGATAAGGAATTCGCGGCTGATTCGAAAAAGTTTTTAGAACTGGTCAAGAACGGGCAAATCCGGATGTTAATCAGTGAGATCGTGGTGGATGAATTGGCCAAAGCCCCAAATAAAGTCAGGCTCGCTTTGGAAAACCTCCCCCCAGAAAGTTTGGAAATAGTGGATCTGACTCAGGAAGTGAAAGATTTGAGGGATGCTTACCTAACCGCTGGTATCCTGACAACGGATTCAAAAAATGACGCCACCCATGTCGCGGCGGCCACCATACATGACGCGGATGCAATAGTTTCGTGGAATTTCAAGCATATCGTACAACTCGGGAAAATGAGAATGTATAATCGAGTTAACCAAACCAAAGGTTACGGTTATTTGAATATTGTTTCACCAAAAGAGGTTTCTAGTGAACCGGAATGACACAATCAAAGGCTTTAGCTGCTTGGATTATAAGGAAGCCGCGCAAAAAGAGCTTCAAAAGGAAACCAAGGGGATGACTTGGAAAGAAGAAGTGGAGTTTTACGGTAAAAAAGCCATGGAAGGCCCATTATCCAGCCTGGTGAAACGCCTTAAAAACAAACCGAAGCCAATCATGGCCCAGGAGTCACCCGCTACCTATAAAAGCCGTTCCCAGAAAAGGAAATAACAGTAAAAATGAAACCTGTGAAAACCCGCGATAAAAAATTGTCCGAGATCGTCGGCCGTCTGGCGAAAGCCTATCGCCCTGACCGGATTTACCTTTTCGGATCCACCGCCAGGAGGGAAGCCGGCCCCGACAGCGATTATGACCTCATGGTGGTCGTTCCCGACGGAGCCCCCTCACGGTTGCGCCGTAGCCGCCTAGCCTATGAGAAACTCTGGGGTACCGGGGCCGCCGCGGACGTGCTGGTCTGGACCCGAAGTGCTTTCGAGGGCCGCGTCCGGGTGAAAGCCTCCCTCCCCGCCACCATTCTCCGGGAAGGCCGTCTTCTCTATGCCTCTTGAGCCCGGCCGCGTCGCCGAAACCAAATCCTGGCTGGAAAAAGCCGCCAAGGACCTGAGGGGTGCCGAAATCGACCGCAACGCCAATCCTCCCTTTTTTGAGGATGTCTACTTCCACTCCCAACAGCTCGCCGAGAAATCACTTAAAGCCTTCCTCTGTTGGCATGACAGGCCATTCCGTAAAATACACAATTTGATCGAACTGGGTGAGGCTTGTTGCCGCCTGGACACCACCCTGGAATCCCTGCTCCGAAAGGCGGCGGTACTGACTGAATACGCCTGGAAATTCCGTTATCCGGGTGACGTGGATGAGGTTGATCCAAAGAAAGCCGACGAATCCTTGATCCTGGCAACTAAAGTCTTTGGGGAAATTAAGAAGCGATTGCCGAAAGAAACCCACCCCGAAGATTTATATCAGAATAGCGGACCAAGCGTCCAAGAGCCGCACGCTATCTATACGGCCCGCAAACCCAAAGCGAAGCCGCGGCACCGGAAAAAAACAAGGTGAAAAGGGCCGATTCATGGGGAAAATCAGCTGGTTTTTGCTATTTCCGGGGGGTTTTTGGTTAATTAAGCCGGCTGAATGTTTTATACTCAACGGCTCCCCCAAAAAGGGAAATGTAGAATTTATAATGAAAATGAATAATTTATGAAACAACACATGTTGCGTCTCTATATAGATACCTCGGTTTTCGGGGGATGTTTCGAGGAACAATTTGCGGCCGACTCTTTGCGGGTCATCCAATACGCGGAAAAGGGGAAGATTCATCTTTTAGTATCCGATACCGTCGTAGAGGAACTGGAAGGCGCCCCAGAACCCGTTAAAGGTTTATTTCGAAAAATACCACCGGTCTCATTAACTGTTATTCCCATCACCCGGGTTATTTTTGATTTAAGGGATGCCTATTTGGCGGCGAAAATATTGACACCTATCGCCCGAAACGACGCAGTACATGTCGCCGCAGCAACAGTTTCAAGCGCAGATGCGATAGTTTCGTGGAATTTCAAGCATATCGTGCAACTTGGGAAAATGCGGGCTTATAATAAAGTCAACTCGGATTGTGGGTATGGGTTTTTAAGCATAATTACCCCGCGGGAAGTGAATGATGAAACAATATAAACCCATAAAAGGTTTCGACGCCGTGGCTTTCAAGGAAAAAGCCCAACGGGAACTCTACCTAAAAACGCGTCATATGACCCCATCGGAGGAAATAGAGTTTTATCGGGCCCAAACCCGGAAGGGTTCTTTTGCCTATCTTTATAACAAAGATAAGGAACCCCATCGGTTAGTAGTCCAAGAGTCTCCCGCGGCCTATAAAACCCACACCCGGAAAAGGAAATAACAGTAAAAATGAAAACAAATGCCACTCGACGCCAACATTCCAAAGACAATGTAGAATTTACAATGAATAATGTAAAATCACCGCGTCATCCGTCTAGCGCCAAGCGTTTTACCGCTTTTTTGCTTTTGCCGTGGTTTTCCAATTCAAAATTCATAATTCAAAATTCAAAATTAGAGCGCTTTTCGAGTTTGTTCGCTGTTTTGCGTTTGCCGTGGTTTTCCAATTCAAAATTCAAAATTCCACCTGCCATGAGCCTACAAAGCGAATGGCGAGGTTTGGTTGTCCCAACTGTTAATAAAACAGGTGGGAAAAATTCAAAATTTGAGCGCCTGCGCGCTATTGTACATTGTTCATTGTACATTTTTCATATGTTTATTCGGGTCTCGTCTTCAATTGTTCATTGTACATTGTCCATTGTCCATTGCTTCAGCCCCCGTCGCGCTATCGCTCTCTTCCTATCAATATTAATGATAAGTCCAGGCGCATTCGCGCAGGGAAGCAACACCCCTAAAAATAATAAAACAACGGAAACAGCCTCGGCGGAAACCAGCGCGGAAAACAATGAGTACCCTCCTTTATTAATCGGCCCCGGCGACCACCTCACCATCATGGTGTTGGGTTACGAGCACAACGTTTCCGCGAATACCGACTTTTCCTCCGGTGGCAAGTCCGGTTCAAACTCCAACCTCCCCTCGGAATATATGGTGGATTCGGATGGGCGAATCCTCTTCCCCTTCGTGGGCGTGATTAAATTGTCGGGCCTGTCCCCCATCGAGGCCGGCAATCTGCTTATGAAAAAACTAACCCCTTATATGAAATACCCGCAGGTCACGGTGCTCATCACTCAAACCAACACCTACTGCATCGCAGTGCTGGGGGATGTGTTCAAACCCGGGCAATATATGATTTTGGGCAAACCCAACCTGGTTTCCATGATGGCCCTGGCGGGCGGACCCATGCCGGAAGCCGACCTGGGTGGCGTGCTCATCACGCGCGGAACGGAAAAAATCAAGGCCGACCTAGGTAAGCTTTTGAATGACAAGAATTACCACGGCACCGGGCCCACGGTTTACCCTGGTGACATTATTTACGTGCCCAAAAACGGCTGGCCCAGCATGGGCGATTGGGCCATCGTGGCTTCCATCCTCGCCAGCGCGGCGGTTATCACCATAGAACTAAAATAAGGAAACCTTGATGGAAACAGACTTAAACGAATTCGAACAAGAAGTGGAAGACAATTTCTCACTGAATGAGATCCTGCGCGTGCTGTTCCAGCATCAATACTTCATTTTTTGGTGCATCCTGGTATGCCTAACACTTTCCATCTTCTACGCCTATCTCTGGCCCCCCACCTATGAGGCCATAACAATCCTCAAGGTGCCGGACACGTCCCAAACCACCGAAGGTATGTTGAAAGCCCTGATGGAAACATCCGGCGATCCCATCAAAACCTATTTGGGGATCGCCCAATCCGACAGTGTGGCCGCTAACGCATATACGGCCCTGAACCTCAAAACCCAGCCCGGCTCCACCCAAGGTGCTTCCCCTGAGGAACTCACCAATCCGGGGATCATCCACAACCTCAAGAGTGCTATAAAGGTTGAAAACGCCAGAGATTCTGACCTCATTACCATCAGCGCCAAAACCAAGAACCCCTCCTGGGCCGCGGAACTGGCAAACGCCTGGGCCCAGGGTTTCATCCAGGTAAACTTGCGACTCGCGCGCGAAAGCGCCCTGACCCGTTATGAGTTCATCCACAACTGACCTTTCCCCCGAAAACTGATCCAAAAATATGTTAGTTTTGGATTATAGATCGGGAGGGGAAAGATGGCAAAGAAACGGTTTTTATCTGAGCAGATAGTGGCTATTCTCCGCGAGGCGGAGAAAGCTCCCGCCGTTGAGGAAGTTCTCCGAAAGCATGGCATTTCCGAGCAGACTTACTACCGCTGGAAACGCATGTACGGAAGCCTTGGAGTTTCCGAAGTCCACCGCATCAAACAGCTGGAAGAAGAAAACCGGAAACTCAAGCAGTTAGCGGGTGATCAGGCCCTGGCTATTCAGGTTCTCCAAGAGCACATAAAAAAAAAGGGGTATTGATCGAGGAGCAAAAAGGCATGGTGGAAGCCCTGAAGGCTCAGGAAGTACCGGAAAGACGAGCCTGTGATGTTCTTGGGGTAAATCGATCGAGTTTTCGATATGAGGCCCAGCCAGAAGATCCGTTGAACCAGGTGATCCTGCAGGAAATGGTTAAGTTAGCGCAAAGAAACCGACGTTTCGGAAGCCCTCGGATGTTGTGGATGTTGGAACGCAGAGGCCTTGATGTGAATCACAAGCGGGTGGAGAGGCTCTACCAGGTAGCAGGGCTTCAATTACCGCGCAGGAGACCCAGGAAGAAGAGGGTTCCGACGGAATGGAGAAGGCCCCACCCGGCTTTGGGTTCCAACGAGGTGTGGACGATGGACTTCGTGCATGACCTGACATGGTTCGGGGGAAAGGTGAAGTTTTTGACGGTGTTGGATGAAGGATTTAGGGAATGCTTGGAGATCCGGGCGGAGAAGCGAATGAGAAGCCGGGACGTGCTGGAGACGCTGGACGAGTTGATGACGGAGTACGGGACACCAAAGTGCCTGCGGGTGGACAACGGGCCAGAGTTCGTGGCGAAAGAACTGAGGAACTGGCTTGAGGAGAAGGGCGTAGAGGTGCTATATATCGAACCAGGGAGTCCATGGCAGAATGGATTCATCGAAAGTTTCAACGGAAAGTTTAGGGATGAGTGCCTGAACCAAGAAATTTTTCTTTCAAAAGCGGAGGCCCAGGTAGTCGTGGATTGGTGGAGGCAGGTGTATAACTGGCAGAGACCGCACAGCAGTTTGGGGGGAAAAACCCCAATGGAAGCAAAGGCCGAAAAGTTGGGCCTTAACTAACTTAAATTTGGATCAAACATTGGGGGAAGGTCAGGGAAGCTTGGCTTCGTGAATCTCGGGCTTGATGGCCTGGTTACTTCCTCGGCCTTGAACATTTTGGAACGTGAAAAAGTAGTTCCAAAAATAATTTTGGTCGAGGCTACGGATATTACACTTTCTACCAAATCGGGCAATGATGAATTAATTTTGAAACAACAAAATACTTTCAATCGTTGGTTATGGCGTTTTTGTCCGGCCTTTCGCCCGACATCCCGGCCTGGAAGTATGTTGTATTCCATGTTCAAGGAAGGGAAAGAAGAACCCGCGACTGCGGATTGGCTTGTCAAACAGCACATAACAGAAACGCAATGTAAGGAAGTCATTGAATGGTGCGAAGATAGTGGGAATGATATACCGGAATCAATAAAGAATAATGCAGTGGTTATAATTTTACGGAATTGGCAAGACAGGGGTGTAAAGATCATTTTCGTTGGTATTCCCATAGGCCGTAACCCAAAACTGTCTCAAGCAATATACCAGGCGGCGCGATATTTGAAATCGCCTGTGATTAATCTAAAAAAAGCAGCTGACATAAAAGGAATATTTATGAACTATACCGATGGCGTACATTTGGATAGAGCCTCATCTGCGGTGTGTTCATTATGGCTGGAAGAAATACTTGAAAGAAAATTTTTAAATAATATGAGCATATCAGAAATTAAAATAAACGACGAATCCCGATGAAATTATGGAGATTTTTGAAACGGATTTTAGTATATCTCGCAATCATTTTTATAATCCAATTCGTTTATTTCGCGTCAATATACTCATGTAAATCAACCTCTGAAAAATCGGACCTGGTCATGGTTTATGGCAGCCCTATTAGTTCTTACATGCGTGGCCTAGAGTTGGCTCGTCAGTTCCATTGCCCGCTTTATTTCTCGGAAGACACCCCAACTATTCGCAACCTCATTGATTCAATAGCAGAAAAGAACGTACTAATAACTTTCGATCCAAGCGCGCGCACCACGGATCAGAATGCCCGTAATTCCGCGGCATTTATCCAAAAAGGCAGATATAAGCGCGTGGCGCTGGTCTGCTACTGGGACCATGCACCCCGTGCCCTATTTCTCGCCCACCTGTATTTATTGGGTTCCGGCGTCCAGATTGACCTTTATCCCGATGAGCCTGTTCCCAACCGCTATTGGATGACCCGCGATTTTTGGATCCAGATGTTCAGGTTTTGGGGAAGTTTGGCGAGGGTGGGGTTGCATGTGGTGGGGATAGACGACTGGCCGGCACATTCTTAACAGAATGAGTTAGGAATGAGGAATTAGAAATTAGGAATTGATGGCAAAAAAAGCGAACCTCTCCCCATTCGGTTCAAATCCCTTCGGTCTCTCCTTAGGTTGTCGCCAATCGGCGATATCCTGCTGTAATAGGATTGGGTATCTTCCTGAGAAGCTTTAATCCCTTTGGTCTCTCACTATGTTGGCCAATTGCTTATAACAATTGGCACTACCAAGACCCATCCCTGCCACGGATGCAGGGGATACATGACATTCCAAAAAACTAGGAATGAATTAGGTATTTTGAATTGAAGGTCGAAAAGCACCTTCTTAAAACGAAAACCACCCATGAACTGGGGTTGCCACGCCTCAAAGTTCGAGGCTCGCAATGACAACAAATTATGAATTTTGAATTGAAACCCTAAAAAGCCCACCCACCCCCCTTATTAGGCCCGCCCCTGAGGCCCCCCCGGCTTTCCATCATCCCCCAAAAAGGACTATGCAAATTGCTATTTTAAATATAAAATTGCATAAACGAGGTTCGAATGAAATTCCATTTTATACGCCGGGAAATCGAGGGGCCCATCCGCGAGGCTTCCCGCCAATTTCCTTCCATTGTCCTGACGGGTCCACGCCAAACGGGCAAGTCCACCCTCCTCCAGAAGCTCTTCCCCAAGCACGCTTACGCCACCTTCGACCTTCCATCCGTCCGGGCCAGGGCGCGAAAAGACCCCGAGCTGTTCCTGGAAACCCTCGGTACCCCGGCCATCCTCGATGAAATCCAGTACGTCCCGGAGCTCCTTCCTTACCTGAAGGTTGCCATCGACCGCAACCGGCCGAAGACGGGGCTTTACCTCATGACGGGCTCCCAGGTTTTCCACCTTATGGCGGGCATCACCGAATCCCTGGCGGGCCGGACGGCCCTATTCGAATTGCTTGGATTTTCCCTCACCGAATACCCTCCCGGCCCCGGTCAACGGGGTTGTTTTGAGCGCGTTTACCGCGGCGGATACCCGGAAGCCTGCCTGGGCCGCGCCAGGCCCGAACGGTTCTACGCCGGATACCTGGCGACCTACCTGGAGAGGGATATCCGGCAGATCCGGTCCGTCCAGGACTTGAACTTATTCCAGGATTTCCTGGAACTATTGGCCGCCCGATCCGGCTCCATCCTCAACATCAGCGAGGTCGCCAGGGACGCCGGCGTGAACCACCAAACCGCCCGCAATTGGCTTTCCCTCCTGGAAAGCACCCGAATCGTCTATCTTCTGCGCCCCTATTCCCGCAACCTGTCAAAACGGGTGGTCAAGAGCCCCAAGCTTTATTTCACCGATACGGGCCTATTGGCCCACTTGTTGAAGTACCCCGGACCCCACGCGATCCCAACCGGCCCCATGGCGGGGGCATTTTTCGAGACCCAGGCCGTGATGGAGGTGTTAAAGGGAAAGCTGAACCGGGGCCTCAACGCCGGATTGTATTATTACCGCGACTCGAACGGAAACGAAGTGGACCTGGTGATCGACCTGGGCATGGAACGGCGCCTGGCCGAGATCAAGGTTTCCAAAACCCTGCGGCCGGAAACTTGGGGCGTACTCCGCCGGGCCGCGGCGACCCTGAAGGCGGAACGCTCCTATTGGGTGAGCCAGGCGGTCGAGGATATTGAGGTCGAAAGGGGTATCCACGCGCTTCCATGGATTAAAGCTGGAAGCATCCTGGACCCCGGAAATGCGCGCCATGGCTAAACTACTAGTCCTCCACCACTACTACCACCCTGATGACGCACCCATTCTTTATATGGGAATGGGTACAACCAAATCTAATGCCTCGACTTGTAGTCTCGGCACAGGTGTGGCCGGCTCCATAATCTTTACGGGGCTTTGCGAGGATCTAGCTTCCAAGAGCTGGACCGTGGAAATCTGGCCCGCCAACCGCAGTTGCCACCATTACGACGCCCGGTATCCCCTGAAAAAAGAAACCATCAACGGCGTCACGGTCCGGCGCGTTTGGCGCCCTCCTTTCCGCCAGCATTCTTTCATCGGCCGGATCATCAACACAATCTGGATGCTGAAATTTTGGTGGCTGAGGCTGGCCCTCTCCCCCAAATACCGGCCGGACGTGATCCTGACCGGCACCGATCCCATCTTTTCCATCATCCTGGTCCCCTGGCTGAGGCTCCTGAGGCCCAAAGCCAGGATCGTCCACTGGTGCTTCGACCTTTACCCGGAATACGCCGCGGCCGAGGGCATGATAAAGGACAACGGCTTGGTCGTGAAAATCCTGGAGCCGTTCCTGCGGTTCTCCTATAAGTTTTGCGACTTGGTCGTGGACCTTGGCTCCTGCATGAAACAAAAATTGGAGCGCTATTCGGTCAAAAAAACATTAACCCTGACGCCCTGGGCGCAGGAGGAGCCGGCCCAATCCATGTCTTTCGACATGAAGGAACGGGTGGAACTGTTCGGCAATTCCCACCTGGGCCTGCTTTATTCCGGCAACTTCGGGAGGCTCCATGAGTTCTACAACACCCTGAAACTGGCCCGTTTGATGAAGACGAAAGGTTCGACCAGCAAACCGACCGCCGTATTCACCTATGGGGTCCGGGGAAGCCGCTTGGCTGGGTTAAAACTGGCTGTCAACCCGGAAGATACCAACGTGCGTTTCGCGGATTTCGCCCCGCCTGACAGGCTGGCCACCCGACTTTCCGCGCCGGACATCCACCTGGTTTCCCTGAGGCCCGAGGCCACGGGCGTGGCCGTGCCTTCCAAGTTTTTCGGCGCCTTGGCGGTGGGCAGGCCCGTGTTGTTCGAGGGCGCGGTCACTTCCTGCATCGCCAGGTGGATCAAGGAATACCAGGTGGGATGGGTCTTGGGGCACGACAACCTGGAGGAAACCGCCAAGGAACTGCTGGCATTCTCCAAGAATCCCGAAATAAAAGCCGCCATGTTCAGGCACTGCCATACTGTTTACCAAGCAAAATTTTCCAAGAGGGCCATTTTGGCGCAGTGGGATAAAGAACTGCGAACCCTTTTAGTTTGAGTTCAATTTGCTTTAATCCTCACCATGGCCCCATTGGCTTGGCACACCCAATGCATGTGTCTCGCCTGGTAGGCTCGACACAGGGGTACCAAGCCCATTTTTCTAAGAGGGCCATAGTGGACAAATGGGAAAAGGAACTAAAGGTTCTTTTAGCCACGGATTCAGGGGATGCACACGGATAGCCAAGGCATTCATGAAAACCACACGAATGAATGGATTCGACTTCCTTTGGTCGCTCACCACATGTTTTGAATTCTCAATTTTAAATTTTGAATTTCGGAAGGTTCTACATTCGTGGACTCATTCGAACTGTTAAGCTTATAGAAATAAGACCCCCAGAGCAGGACAAAAAAATGACTAGAAAACAACATTAATCCCGGCTTGGATGGGGAAAAATAGAATAGGATTGTCGGAATAAAACTCCCCTTTCGGCACACTGCTTTCGGCCGTCGTCTCGAAATCCATCGCCATTTTCATTCGCAGGAACAAGTCCAATCCCCCCGCCAAACCCAACCCTTTAATGCCTTTTCCTTATTCATTTATTTTTTCATTCGCCAATTTCAAGAATTCTTTAGCACGATTTAATTGAATTTCAACAGCTCCCTTTGAAAGGCTGCTCCCAGAATCATAATCGCCAACGTTTCTGCTATCCCCCGCTTCGATCAAGTATCGGTGGAAGTGGGCGGGAACACGGCCAGGTTTTGCGAATAATTGGCCGAATGACGCTATAACGGATGAATGTTTGGAAAATGCGGAACCTTCACCTAATAAAAAAGCCTCCGCGATATAAAACATGCAGTAATAGGCCCTGGAAACGGCAAAATCAAAATATTCGTTCTTGGCCAATAATTCAGCCGCTTCCAAGCTTTCCTTTGCCTTATCCAGCAACGCTTTTTGTTCCGGGATCAAACCGCAACGCCTTCACGCCGGACGTTTAACAGCAAGGGGCTTTGTTCCTTGAGGTAACGGTCGATGGATACGAACACGCAGGAAATAGCCACGTTATATTTCAAGGAAAGATTAGCTGTAAGTTCCCCGATTCTGGAAATTTCCTTCCCGGCGTCAACCTGATCTTGAAGGACGATCATCAAGTCAATATCAGAGGAAGGGCTTGAATCC
Source organism: candidate division FCPU426 bacterium (assembly GCA_963847625.1). Taxonomy (GTDB): domain Bacteria; phylum Oederibacteriota; class Muellerivitia; order Muellerivitales; family Muellerivitaceae; genus CAWCKJ01. The sequence goes on from CAWKAR010000003.1 coordinate 21,051, forward strand.
CCCCTGGCTTGCGACCCGAATAAGATGACCTTATTTAACCTGGCCCCGTAAACATGGTTTAAAAGTTTTCGGGCTTCTTGAAGCAAGATATTCATTTCTTTAGTCATTGGATAACCCCTTTAACTTATTATAACAAAGGGTGTTTCCAAAATAGGGCCTTATTAGCCATTTACCCCAAATATTCGCACTGTTCCCAAAAGCTAGAAACGGGCACGGATGCGCCCGAACGGTTCGACAGGGGCTTCGACTGAGCTCAGCCGAATGTCCTCACCGCAATGTTTTGAATTCTTAGTTTTGAACGGTTCGATGTACTCACCGCAATGTTATGAATTATTGAGGATTTCCGAATAACGGAAATCGATCCGAAATTTAAAATTTAAAATTCACCCCGGCTTGGATGGGAAAAAATAGAATAGGATTGTCGGAATAAAGCTTGCCTTTGGACGCGTTGCTTTCGGCCGTCGTCTCGAAATCCATCGCCATTTTCATTTGCAGGAACAAGTCCAAGCCCCCCGCCAATTGGAGCCCCAGCCCGACGCCAGGGTCCAACTCGAAATTCGTCCAGTTCGTAACGGCACTCGCCGGGGGCGCGGGGGTCATACTTAATGAATCCATCGCGATTCCGGCGCCCAAAAGGACAAAGGGGTAAAACCCGGCCCCGATCGGGAAATCGCGTTGGGCCACGATCTCCAGGGGGCTGTGGGACAGGTTCATGGAATGACCGGAGGGCATGTTTTTGAAGGAGAAATTCCCGATGCCGTACTCCAACCCCAGGGAAAAGTTCCCCGGAAAAGCATAACCCGCCTGGATCTCGCCGCAGGAACCAGTGTTTAATTGCGAGCAAGCGTTCGCACTGGCGGGTAAAACCTCCCCGCCTTGCAATTGGATAAACACATGCCCTTTCGGGGGAATGGTTTTCTTTTCGGGCGTTTTAACCGCCATGGGTTTCTTTTTTTTGTGTTTGACGGTCTTTTTAACGGTTATGGAGGGGGTTGGTGTGATACCGACCGCGTTTGTAAAACCCGCCCCGAATGCGGCCGTGGACATGATGACCACCGCGGCGAAAATATACATGAACTTTTTCATCGTTTAGCTCCTAACAAAATGATTTTCACCATAAAACCAAAATCACCGCGAAAAACCATGGCCAAACCGAGGTTTTCTTTTTTCGTCCCCTTCATTCAAGCTTCTATTTAATCAATGGGGGTTTGTTTATACATATGTGGACGCTGGTTCGCTCCACCCATCCCCCGGGAAGAGAGAGAATTCGAACATAAGAACAATAGAAAATTGACACTGCACGGCAGACAACAGAAATCACTAGGTTTATTTCTCCATTGTTCAATTGCTCCATTTTCTGCTGTCGATAGACAGCTTGGGTCCCCTTTTGCTCAACCGTAATCGATTCGATTGGGCCTCTTGGTTTAAGCTTTCATGAAGGGGCCGTGGACTTTTAAAGGCGAAGCCAACCCTTCGAGAGCCTCAAGGCATGTTCTAAGTTTTAAAATATGAATTATTGAGTATTTTCTGAATTCGAAAATCACACCACAATTCAAAATTCATAATTCAAAATTGCCTTTACAGGACATTCAATTCAAGTTTTATTCGTGGCGTTTTCGGGGACACCTTCCCTCCCCGGATCACATAAATGTCATGACTGCCTGGCTTGAGGACGTCCAACTGGTTTACTACCTCGACCGGTTTCTGTTGACTGTCTCCGTCCTGGTCCAAACCCCAAATAGTGTCGCCGATCCTCAAACCCGCCTTTTCCGCTGGGCTTCCGGCCCATAACACGCCGGCCTTCCCGGAACCGTCGGGGATCATTCCCTGGTGGACGTAAGGCAGTCCCGTGGGCTTTACATCCTTGGCCCAATAAAGCACGGCGGCTGCCAGGTTATTGAAATCCCCCGGTTCGGCGCATTCGATCTCGATCGCCTTTTCCAGGCCGGAAGATACCAACCCGCATTGATAGAGGGTCTGCACCATATGCTCCCCCAACGCCTGCAACTCATCGCAATGCACGGCCCTCAAGGTGTTCCAATTCATTTCCACCGGACCCCTGTCCTTGAAAAAAAAGGCCAGGGAGGCGGGATTGACCGGGGCTGACTCGATGGTCACCCGGTCGTTCCCGTAACAAATCGAATATTTGTTGGCATCCTGGAGTAACGCCGACAATTTCCCGGCTTTTTCTCCGTCCATATCCGTTACCGGCAAGGACAAGATTGGTTGGATCAGGCAATAACCCGGGATGGGAAAAAGCTCGTTGATCATTTGCGTTTTGGACTCAAGGGAAACATCCCAGGCGGCCACTGACGTGGCCGAATGAAAAATGGATAATGAAGAATGAATAATTGAGGAAGATTTTTCAGTCTCCGCCTCATTCGAACCGTTAGATTGATCGACAACTGCTGACGGATTCGAATGAATAATGGACAATGAAGAATGAATAATCGTGGAAATCAATTGGATTGATTCGCGCCGGAGATAATTCACGTATTCGTGGAAAGTGGGCGGGGAAAAGACACGGAGGATAACGCCAATGGCGATGCCGATGATGATGGCCAGGCCCGCTATGTAAGAAATCGGCCTGCCTATGAAGCGCCAAACCACATGGATCATCCACCCGGCGGCCCGCTTGATCCCATGCCATACGGCTTTAAAGAGCGCGGCCAGCCCTTTGCGGCTTGCCTTGCCCAGGTTCTTGGCTTCCAGGTTCTTCTCATTTATGCCCGTGAAACTGCCAAAAAAGTTCAAGACATACTTGAATGGCGCCATGACAAAGGCCCAGTTCGAATGCCGGGTTTTTGATCCCGGATCATGGTTTGAGGGTGGTTCCCCAGCCTGTTCCCCTTCCGTTTCCACGGCCTGATCGGGGGTTGAATCCGAGCCGTGCGCGGCGGTTTCGGGACTCTTTTTCCCGGCCTTGGCCGGGTCAAAATCCTGGGCCGGTTTGCCGCTCGAAAACAAAGGGGTCAGGCCACCATTTTACACTTTAGCCGCTGAAAGAGAAACAAGGGGTCATGAAAACCGCATGCATGAATGGATTCGACGGGGCTCACCACATGTTTTGAATTCTGAATCCTTCAAGTACCTCAGGACAGGTTTTGAATTATGAATTGAGGACACAACAGCAAAACTAATGAAAAATGGTCAATGGAAAATATAAAGGGATTTAGGAATCGACCAGAAAGACAATTAACAACGAAAAATGGGATAGGCAACAGTTGCTTATCAGGTTGATTTAAAGGTCTTTTTCATCTATGCCGACCAATTTCATTTGGTGCTTGAGCAAGCCAATCTTCATATCTTTTCCGGCATGAATAGGGACGGACAAGACAACATCGCTATTGGTCTTTTTGTAAATATGGTGGCTACCGGAAATTCTAGCCAACTGCCAGCCGTTTTGATGAAGGATTCTTTCCCAATCTTTGCATTTGATTGTTTTCATACAGCTAAGACTAAAACACGATCCTTTCCCTTGGTCAGGGATTTGATCTTTTTATCATTGACTGACAAGCAACCCCGAATCGCCTCGATCGTATTCCTTTTGATCTCTTCCATGGTTTCCCCTTGAGTGGAGCAACCCGGTAACGACGGAACCTCCGACCAATAACCACCCTCTTCAGCTTCGTGGATAACAACCTTGAGTTTCATATCGTTTCCTCCCTCTTTTAAGATTATGGCAAACTCCATATACAAGTTCAAGCCGGTTTGGTCGATACCAAATCAGTTCCCAACAAGTAATGATAAGAAACCCCGAAGAGAAGCACTATTTGAGCAACAAAGGAACAAACGGGCGAGATTGCGCCCGAATTTTGAATTTTGAATGATGAACGGTTCGACAGGCTCACCGCAATGTTATGAATTCTTAGTTTTAAACGGTTCGATGTACTCACCGCAATGTTATGAATTATTGAAGATTTCCGAATAACGGAAATCGATCCGAAATTAAAAATTTAACATTTAAAATTTAATATTCATGCCTATCTGTATTGGAAACAGGATGATGGGGTTGTCGGAATAAAGCTTGCCTTTGGACGCGTTGCTCTCGGCCGTCGTCTCGAAATCCATCGCCATTTTCATTCGCAGGAACAAGTCCAAGCCCCCCGCCAATTTGAACCCCAGCCCGATGCCAGGGTCCAACTCAAAATTAGTCCAGTTCGTAACGGCGCTCGCCGGTGGCGCGGGGGTCATACTTAATGAATCCATCGCGATTCCGGCGCCCAAAAGGACAAAGGGGTAAAAACCGGCCCCTATCGGGATATCGTATTGGGCCACGATCTCCAGGGGGCTGTGGGACAGGTTCATGGAATAACCCGAAGGAAGGTTTTTAAAGGTGAAATTCCCGATGCCGTATTCCAAGCCCAGGGAAAAGTTCCCGGGGAAAGCGTAACCCGCCTGGACCTCGCCGCAGGAACCCGCGTTTAATTGCGAGCAAGCGTTCGCGCTGGCGGGTAAAACCTCCCCGCCTTGCAATTGGATATAGACATGCCCTTTAGGTTTTGGGGGGGTGGGTTTCTTTTCGGGCGTTTTAACCGCCACGGTTTTCTTTTTCTTGTGCTTGACGGTCTTTTTAACGGTTATGGAGGGAGTTGGTGTGATACCGACCGCGTTTGTAAAACCCGCCCCGAATGCGGCCGTGGACATGATGACCAGCCCCGCGAAAAAACACATGAATTTTTTCATAAATATGCTCCTCATTGATTTTGGTACGTATCCCTTTACAACAAGCAAAAGCAAAAAGGCATTTAACCGCCGATCAAATCCGATGGACGCCGATAAGTTGGGAAAGCCATAAACTTTTAGCCGTTATCGGCGTTAATCGGCCGTTATCGGCGGTGAATAAAATTCTTGTCGTGCCGTTAAGGTAAAGGCACCATTTCGAATTGTGATTTATTAAGGATTTTCAGAATCTGAAAATCACACCACAATTTAAAATTCAACATTCATGCCGAACCTCAATTAAGCCTTCAATGAAAGTTCGGTATAGTACCGATCACATTAAATTTCCAAGGATGATCGGTACAGAATTCAAAATTGTCTTTCTGGTACCTTCAGTTCCAGCCTCGTCCTGGCCGTTTTCGGGGGCACTTTCCCTCCCCTGATCACGTAAAGACTGTGACTGCCCGGCTTGAGGTCGTCCAACTGGTTCACTACCTCGACTGGTTTCTGTTGACTGTCTCCGTCCTGGTCCAAACCCCAAACCATGTCGCCTATCCTCAAACCCGCCTTTTCCGCCGGGCTTCCGGCCCATAACACGCCGGCCTTCCCGGAACCGTCGGGGATCATTCCCTGGTGGACGTAAGGCAGTCCCGTGGGCTTTACGCCCTTGGCCCAATAAAGCACGGCGGCTGCCAGGTTATTGAAATCCCCCGGTTCGGCGCATTCGATCTCGATCGCCTTTTCCAGGCCGGAAGATACCAACCCGCATTGATAGAGGGTCTGCACCATATGCTCCCCCACCGCCTGCAACTCATCGCAATGCACGGCCCTCAAGGTGTTCCAATTCATTTCCACCGGTCCCCTGTCCTTGAAAAAAAAGGCCAGGGAGGCTGGGTTGACCGGGGCTGACTCGATGGTCACCCGGTCGTTCCCATACCAGATCGAATATTTGTTGGCATCCTGGAGTAACGCCGACAAGTTCCCGGCTTTTTCTCCGTCCATATCCGTTACCGGCAAGGACAAGATTGGTTGGATCAGGCAATAACCCGGGATGGGAAAAAGCTCGTTGATCATTTGCGTTTTGGACTCAATGGAAGCAGACCAGGATTCAGGCGCTGAAGCGCCTGAATGAATAATGGATAATGGAGAATGGAAAATTGAGGAAGGTTCTGCATTCGTGGCCTCATTCGAACCATTTGGATTATTACCAACTGCTGACAGATTCGAATGAATAATGGACAATGAAGAATGAATAATTGTGGAAATCAATTGGGTTGTTTCGCCCCGGAGATAATTCACGTATTCGTGGTAAGTGGGTGGGGAAAAGACACGGAGGATAACGCCAATGGCGATGCCGACGATGATGGCAAGGCCCGCTATGTATGAAATCGGCCTGCCAATGATTCGCCAAACCACATGGATCATCCACCCGGCGGCCCGCTTGATCCCATGCCATACGGCTTTAAAGAGAGCGGCCAGCCCCTTGCGGCTTGCCTTGCCCAGGTTCTTGGCTTCCAGGTTCTTCTCATTTATGCCCGTGAAACTGCCAAAAAAGTTCAAGACATACTTGAATGGCGCCATGACAAAGGCCCAGTTCGAATGCCGGGTTTTTGATCCCGGATCATGGTTTGAGGGTGGTTCCCCAGCCTGTTCCCCTTCCGTTTCCACGGCCTGGCCGGGGGTTGAATCCGAGCCGTGCGCGGCGGTTTCGGGACTCTTTTTCCCGGCCTTGGCCGGGTCAAAATCCTGGGCCGGTTTGCCGCTCGCGACCCAATCAACCAGGGCCGCGATTTTGCGTTTGGCAAGGCGGCGGGAAAGGGCCGCGTCCAGGACGGCATGCGCCGCCCCGGGAAGATCCGATACTTTGTCCTTGATGCCGGCCAGGGCCAGGGCGCTTTTGAATGAGAGAGTATGGGGCCGGGGACCTTGTGCCGCGCGGCGGACCTTGTCCACCGCCGATTCATCAAAGCAATTGTTGATGGTTTTATAGAAAGACAACATCGATTTGCTGAGATTTAATTTTTTGGCCAATTCATCATTATTTGGAGGGGTTTTTTTCTTCAATTCGGCTTTCAATTCCGATAACTTATCCAGCCATTTCAGGGATTTTTCATTGCTCAAAATACCCTCCTTGTGTTTATCAGAAACGCCGGGGCCGTTTACCAGAAATCCGGCCTTGTTTACCAGAAACCCGGGGGCCGTTTACCAGAAAACCGTCTTGTTTACCAGAAACGCCGGGGCTGTTTACCAGAAACCCGGCCTTGTTTACCAGAAACGCCGGGGCCGTTTACCAGAAAACCGTCTTGTTTACCAGAAACCCGGGAGCCGTTTACCAGAAATTCGGCCTTGTTTACCAGAAACGCCGGGGCCGTTTACCAGAAACCGGCCCTGTTTACCAGAAACCCGGGGGCCGTTTACCAGAAAACCCGATACGCCAATAGGGCTCCTGATTCGTTGTATTTTAAAAACAGGATTTATTGGTGTTCCATAAAAAACGCATGGAAACCAGGAAAAAGATTAACCAAGGGCCACTTGGCGCCTACGCGCGCCTAGGGCAGGGCTCCTGGCTCATTCCGATGGATACCCAGCCATTTGAGTCAATGGCCCAACTTCTCAAATGTTCTACCGGGGTACCGGGAACCGGGTTGCCGGTTCACGGGATTAAATGCCCGAAACCCTTTTTTAAATACCCGCCCTTTATTGCAAATTCACCACCAAGTGGCTAAAATATCACCATGCTTGAGCGATATTTAAAAACCGCCCTGTCCGAAGCCTTGGCCGACACCCCGGTTGTTTTCCTTCAGGGCGCCCGGCAAACGGGAAAGAGTACGCTTTCCCAAACCCTGGCCTCCGGTAACCGTCCCATGCGCTACTTGTCCCTGGATGACACGGGCGTCTTGGCCGCCGCGGTGCGTGATCCCGCCGGTTTCCTCGACGGTTTGGAAGGGCCCGTCATCCTGGATGAGATCCAACGCGCGCCCGGGCTTTCATTGCCCCTGAAAGCGGCCGTTGACCGCGACCGGAAACCCGGCCGTTTTCTCCTGACCGGCTCCGCGAACGCCCTTGTCCTTCCCCGCTTATCCGATGAACTCGTCGGGAGGATGGAGATCCTGACCCTCTGGCCCTTTTCACAAGGCGAATTGGAGGGTAAAAAAGAAACATTCCTGGATTCCCTATTCTCGGGCAAAGTGGCCCATCCGGCTTCCCTCCGGACAAACCGGGCGGGGTTATGGACGAGAATACTCCGGGGGGGTTATCCCGAGGCCGTCGCCAAGGCCGATGAGGGCAGGAGAACCGCCTGGTTCTCTTCCTACCTTACCACCCTGCTTCATAGGGACATCCGGGGCTTGGCCCAAGTGGAGGGCTGGACCGCCATCCCCGATTTGTTGTCGCTGGTGGCCGCCAGGGTAGGCTCCACCCTGAACGTCTCCGACATTTCCAAGGGGCTATCCATGCCTTTCAGCACCTTGAAGCGCTACTTGGCGCTTTTAGAAGCCTGTTTCGTCACCTATCCACTGCCGGCATGGGGAAAAAACCCTTCCCAGAGGCTCACCAAGGCCCCCAAGCTTCACCTGGTCGATACGGGCCTCGCGGCTTACCTGTTGGGGGCGACCCGGGATACCCCCGAAAAACAGCACCGGACCGCCGGGGCCTTGGTTGAGAATTTCACCGTCATGGAATTGGTGAAGCAGGGTTCCTGGAGCAGGATCAGGCCCAGGTTTTTCCACTTCCGGACCGCCGTGGGCCGGGAAGTGGACCTGGTCCTGGAGGATCGTACCCGCCTTGTCGGCGTTGAGACGAAATCATCCGCCACGGTTAAATCCGGCGACTTCCGTGGCCTGGAAGAGCTCAAGAAGGAGGCGGGTGACGCCTTTATCCAAGGTGTTGTCCTTTATACCGGACGGGAATTCATCCCCTTCGGGAAAAATCTTTTCGCTGTTCCCATGGAAGCCCTTTGGGCTTGACCGGCTTGTGCCCGTCCCGCGAGGGAAATGAAAAGAAACGGCTTGGTTTATGGCGGTTTTGATAGTTGCTAAAACCGGAATGACCCTTTAAAGTTTAGGGTATAATTTGACAAAGGATTAGGATTGAGTAATAAACGAAAGTTATTGGAAAAAATCCTTAGTGGGCAATCCGATGCCAATATTCCTTTTTCCGCTTTATGCGATTTGGTAAGGGCGTTGGGCTTTAAAGAACGAATAAACGGAAGCCATTACATTTATACAATGACCGGAATTGAGGAAATCATTAATCTTCAATCCAAGGGTGGAAAAGCAAAACCTTATCAGGTAAAACAAGTAAGAACGCTGGTTTTGAAGTACCAATGGGGGGGTTTATTCGATGAACCATAACAAATACGAAGTGATTATTTATTGGAGCAAGGACGATAAAGCCTACATCGCGGAAGTGCCGGAATTACCCGGCTGTATGGGTGATGGGGAAACCTATGAAAAGGCGCTTAAAAACGTCCAAGTCATCATCAAAGAATGGATTGAAACGGCCAAAAAAGAGGGAAGATCCATTCCCCAACCAAAAGAACGAAAGCTGGTATTTGCTTAATTCTTGTTTTTACAACTTTTCCCGTTTTCCGGTCTTCGGAAATCCCACCGCAATTTAAAATTCATGTCAGCCATCCATAAAGCAGTTAATGAGGCACCTGTACCGAACCTACCAGGTGAGGTGCATGTTTGGTTGTGCCGATTCTGTAGTGGAATCGGCCTGATATAGTACCAATTTCATTAACTGCTTTATGGTGAATTGGCACAAAATTCATAATTCATGCCGAACCTCAATTAAGCCTTCAATGAAAGTTCGGTATAGTACCGATCACATTAAATTTTCAAGGATGATCGGCACATAATTTAAAATTCGCGCGCTTTTCGTGTTTGTTCCCTTTTTGGGGTTTTCCGTGGTTTTCCAATTCAAAATTCAACATTTAAAATTTAAAATTCGAGCGCCTGCGCCTTCATTTAGGCGCTCGTTGGCGCTCGTCTTGTCCATTTGTTTATTTGGTTGGTATTTCAAGAATAAATGTCCGGTTTACTTTTCGGAAAGCGCCGGAACTATTCGTAACTTCTATAACCCAAAAATCGAGACGAATCTACAGATGACATATGATCCAACCGCACGCACCACGGACCAGAATGCCCGTAATTCCGCGGCATTTATCCGAAAAGGCGGATACAAGCGGGTAGCGCTCGTCTGCTCCTGGGACCATGGACCCCGTGCCTTATTCCTTGCCCGGCTATACCTATTGGGTTCCGGTGTTCAAATTAATCTTTATCCCGATGAGCCTGTTCCCAACCGCTATTGGATGACCCGCGATTTTTGGATCCAGATGTTCAGGTTTTGGGGCAGTTTGGGGCGGGTGGGGTTGCACTTATTCGGCATAGACGACTGGCCGATGCATGCATGAAATTCGCATGCATGAATTTTGAATTCTGAATTTTGAATTATGAATTGACAGCTAAAGCGAACCTTTTTAGCCACGGATGCAGGAGATGCACTCGGATAGCTAAATAATGAAGAATGCTTCAAATCTCAAAATCCGTAAACGCGGCCCGAATTGATTTGGGAAATCCTTCTTGGTAAACTACCTTTCAGGTCACGGGAGGTTATACATGTCTAAAGTAATGAAAAAGGAAGAAGCCCACAAACTTATCGATCAAATGCCCTTAAACGCCACATGGGACGACTTGATGCATAAGATATACGTCCTTGAGGCCGTTGAGCGCGGGCTGGCCGATAGCAAAGCGGGGCTGACTAAAGACGTTGGGGAAGTAAGGGCGAAATACGGCCTCCCGGGATGAAGGTCCACTGGACCCTCACAGCTGAAGAACATCTCGATGCCCTCCATGCCCATATCGCACGCGATTCCACGGAATACGCCAAACGAATGGTTGACCGCCTCATGCCGAACCTCAATTAAGCTTTTAATGAAAGTTCGGTATAGTACCGATTACATTAACGGTTTTATGGAGAATCGGCACACTGCCAGGTCCCAACAAATTGGTGATTTTCCCACCTCTGGCCGCAGGGTGCCGGAGTTTGACGCCGATCAAATCCGCGAAGTAATTGAAGGCCCTTTCCGAATATTTTACCGAATTAAATCCGATCAAATCGATGTCCTTGCGGTTGTCCACGGCGCAATGGACATTGAATCAAAAGTAAAAGGCCGCCACATTCATAAACATCATGAATGAATTTTGAATTCTCAATTTTAAATTATGAATTTTAAATCCCAAACATCCAGCTCACTATCATGCGGCTTTAATCCTTTTAGTCTCTCACTATGTTGGCCAATTGCTTATGGCAATTGGCACTACCAAGTCTTGTCCCTCGCCTTATACCAACTGTCTTTCAGTTGGCATTACCGAACTTTGCCCTTCACCTGGTGGGTGAAGGGCAGGTAAATAGGCTCAGGACAGGTTGTCGCGTATATACGACAACCTGTCCCTCGCCTTATACCAACTGTCTTTCAGTTGGCATTACCGAACTTTGCCCTTCACCTGGTGGGTGAAGGGCAGGTAAATAGGCTCAGGACAGGTTGTCGCGTATATACGACAACCTTCTTAGCGAGTTCGATGGGGCTCACAACATGCATGAAAACCACATGAATGAATTATGAATTCTAAATTTTGAATTATGAATTGATTGCTTAAAGCAAACCTTTTTAGCCACGGATGCAGGGGATACACTCAGATGGCAAAACCATGAATAAATTATGAATTCTAAATTTTGAATTATGAATGAACTGCTAAAGCAAAAAGCCAAGGCATTCATAAAAATACGCAAAATGAACAATGAAAAATGAAGAATGCTTCAAATCTCAAAACCCGCAAACGCGGCCCAATTGATTTGGGCATTCCTTCTTGCTGATATGAATGAGCCAGTCAACCTCTAAGGTTTTTCCTTTGTCTTTTCCGTATCAAGGTCCCAATGGGAACCCTGATTCCGAAAGCCCGGCTTGTTTCGACGATGAATCAAGCTGATATTCGCGTGTTAATCCGGTTGCCCGGTTCAGGGACGCAAGATTTTCATCCGTCGGGAGCATCCTCATTCTAAAGTCGTGGGTCGTCTCAAGCTTGCGCCATTGCGCCACATAGCAAGATCGAGGTTTCTCCGTATCGTTGCCGCGCTCTCGGAACCAAGATTCCCCTTTCATGGAACCCATGCCGCCTAAACCGCCTTGTATGTCTCTCGGGCGATAGCCCAAACAAACCCGGCCAACTCACGGGCTACCGCCATCACAGCAACCTGGCTCAGCTTCCCCTTGTTCACCAACCTCCAGAACTTGCGATGAAGCCGATCCTGGGCTTTCCGGGCCATTCGTTGTATTGTCTCCGGGCATTTGCGCCGTCTTTCCAACAGCGATTTTCCCGTGCCGCCATGCCGATAGCTCCAGGCGGCCTCCCCTAAAATCCGGCGGATATGGGCATTCCCAGTCTTGGTAATTCCGCCTCGCCAAATCCGTGGCCCTGTGCTGGACTCACAAATCCCCAAGCCCGCATATCCCATGAAGTCACGCGCACTTTCAAATCTTCCAAATTCCTGAGCTTCCACCGCCAACGTCACCGCTCCCAAGGTGTCGATCCCTTTCAAGGCGCTTAGACATTCCACCATCCGCCGATAGGGCTTCTCCTGCGCCAAATCCATCACCTGTTGACTTAGTTTTTCCAGGTGGGTTTCCGTATCGTCCAAGGCCCTCAAATAAGCGTTGTGCGTCTCCTGGGCATAAACCAAATCAAAACGTTGGGCCCTCAGCCATCCCCGATGCGCCACTCCCCAAGCCTTGCTTTCCCGCCAAACGCGTCCCTGTCTCAACAGGAACTTTGACATCCGGTGCCGGGCCCTCAGTCGGTTCGCCATCACATCCTCCCTCACCCGCACCAAGTCCCTCGCCGCCTCCTCTTCTACCCCCGGTATCCAAATCTCTGTCAACTCCCCGGCACGGTACAATTTGGCCAGCTTCACCGCGTCCCTTCGGTCTGTCTTCACCCGGTCTCCAGTCCGCACTGGCGTATGCCCGGGAGAAATCACCACGCACTTGAACCCTTTGGCGGACAACTTCCTTTGCAACTCGTACCCGCATGGCCCTGCTTCATATACAAACGTCAAGGGTCCACGGCTGCCAAGCCGGTCCATCATCCGTTCCACAGCTTTGGGCGTATTCTCGATCTTGAAGTTTTCCTTTATTTCATCCGCCCCTGTCGGCAGAACCGCCCCGACCACCGTATCCTTGTGTACATCCAGCCCGACCACTGTGATAAAATTTACCATGAGTCAGCACCTCCGTATGCGGATAGGCTCCCAAAAGGAGCAACCCGCGTTTTTGGGGCGCTTTCAGCGACCCCGCTTATTCTACGCAGGTCGCTGGCTCATTCATGTTATCTAAACTAATTTAGGTATCAGGAGGTTAACCATGGCCAAGGTTTTGAATCATATTGAACTTGAAGCCCTCAAACTACCAACCCGTTCCCGGGCGCAACTAGCCGAGAAGCTCATCTACAGTCTTGAGAAAAACGGACATTTAATAAACGAGCAATTGTGGGCCAGGGAATCCCATAAACGGTATCTGGCGTTGGTATCAGGTAAAGTCCGGGGAAAACCGGCGGCAAAGGTACTTCGGGATATCCGTTCCAAACTCAAATGAAAAAAATGGTCTTCCATCCCGACGCCGCCCGGGAGTTGGAACATTCCGCTTTATATTATGAGTCCCAGGGTAAGGGCCTCGGACAAAGGTTATTACGCCAATTCGAGCTTGGCCTAACCCAAATCCTCGAACGGCCGGATGCCTGGCCGCCATTGGTGTACTTGCCGATTCGCCGGTACCTTTTGCGTTTTTTCCCCTATGCCATCATCTATAAGAATGACCCGGAGATCCTTTATATATTGGCCGTCATGCACCTTTCAAGAAAACCGGGTTATTGGATGAATCGGCTTTAATGTATTAACCTCTTACCTTTTTTTAAAGCCCCTCCCATAGGAACCCGTGACCTGTTCCCCGCCCATCTTTACCTCCTATTCACCGGCGTCCAGATTGACCTTTATCCCGACGAACCTTTTCCCAACCGCGTTTGGCTGACCCGCAGCATGCATGAAAACCGCATGCCAGCATTCCATAAAGCTTTTATTGGGGCTGGTATAGTACCAATTTCATTAATTGTTTTATGGTGAATTGGCACATGCATGAATTTTGAATTATGAATTTTGAATTGACTGCCCACACCAAACCCTTCTTAGCCACGGATGCAGGGGATACACTCAGATGGCAAAACCATGAATGAATTATGAATTCTAAATTTTGAATTGACGGCTAAAGCGAACCCTTCTTGGCCACGGATGCAGGGGATACACTCAGATGGCAAAACCATGAATGAGCCTCTCGCACCTCAGCGAGTGGCAGTGCTTCGAGAGCCTCAGGGCAGAGTGGATTCGACTTCCTTTGGTCGCTCACCGCAGGCAATGAAAAAAAGAAACGGCGGCTTTAAAGCAATTTAATGAACCCTTCCACCTGCAAACCGGCTTGCCGGATGATCGCGCGGAGGGTGCCGCGGTCCAGTTCCCTATGATCCGGAACCGTCAATTGTGAGAAAGGTTCTTTTCGGCGGAGAATAATATGGGAAGAGTGCTGACGGATAAAAACGAAGCCTGCCTTGGAAAGAGCCTGTGCGCATTCTCTTCCCGATAGACGGGGAAGTTTGCTCATATGGCCACTAAAACGGCCTCGAAATGTTCCTTGGGAACGGATAAATGGTCGTCTTTCAACGCGGTCACATAGCCATCAATGGCGTCCTTGATATTTTGAATCGCTTTTTTCCGCGTCTTGCCTTGGCTGATACAGCCTGGAAGGCTGGGACATTCCGCCACCCAATAACCATCCTCACCTGGGTAAATAAAAACCTGTCTCATGCTGAACCTCAATTAAGCTTTTAAAGAGTTCGGTATAGTACCGATTTCAATTAATTATTGTTTCATTAATGAAAATCGGCACATGGCTTCACCTTTCCGGTTATTCGAAATCCAAAGCTATCGGTAATATTGTACAACTTAACATAAAGGGAACAAAGGATCAGTTTCCAAAAACGGAGGCGGTCTGTCCCCGCGCGGTTTTGGGCACAGCGTGATTTTTGGGTGCAATTCTCCAAGCTTTGGGGAAGCCTGGGACGGGTGCGCCGATTCTCATATAAACCGTCAATGTTATCGGTGCTATACCGACCACTTTATATGATTAATAGAAGGTCGGCATTCGCCGATCATCCATAAATATGTATTGCGACTGGTGCTATACCGAACTCTCATTGAAAGCCTAATGGAGGTTCGGTATGGCACTGCATTGGGTGGGCATTGATCATTAGCCGGAACATTCATAAAAAACATGAATGAATTATGAATTGAAGAGCAAAAAAGGCCACGACATACATGAAAACCACACGAATGAATTATGAATTGACGGCAAAAACAGCGAAACTCTCCCCATACAGTTTACATTCCTTTGGTCTCTCATTATGTTGTCGCCAATCGGCGACACCCTTCTTAGCCACGGATGCAGGGGATACACTCAGATGGCAAAACCATGAATAAATTATGAATTTTGAATTATGAATTGACTGCCTAAGGTCATCACTCCTTATGGTTTTAATCCCTTTGGTCTCTCCGTAGGTTGTCGCGTATATACGACATTCTTCTTAGCGGATTCGATGGAGTCTGTAGTGAGGCTCTCGAACTACTTACCACAGGTTAGGGGTTTGGAGTTAGGGTTAGGTGTTTTCCACCTAATAACCAATCAAACGATACTTTAATAAAGGTTTATTTCAGAACGGTATTCGATAATCTTGGGGTAACTTGCTATAATCACTTGTGTATTCTCGATTTAAGGAACTTTCATGAAAAACGATAGGTTTGTTTTTTCAAACGCTGTTTTTAAGGAAGATAACGGCTATTCTTCCTTGTGTTTGGACCTGGATGTCGCAAGCCAGGGGCGTACAATCGACGAAGCCAAGAAAAACCTATTGGAAGCCATTGAGCTTTACTTGGAAACGGCCATTGAGAGTAACCTGCCTTACTTAAGGCCCGTACCTCCCAGCGAGGATCCACGCAAGACCAAGATGGACCATTGCGTCGGGATTTTTGACCTTAAAGTCGCTCTTTCCATAAAGGCTCATGCCTAAACTACCGGTCCTACGCCCCCGGGAAGTTATCTCCAAGCTTGAACGTTTGGGATTTTCCGTTGTCCGCCAAAAAGGTAGCCATATTCAGATGAAAAATGGAAACCTTTTAGTGACGGTGCCGATGCACTCCGGGGTAATTCCTAAAGGGACTCTTAAATCCATTTTGCGTCAGGCAAAAATAGGTATTGAAGATATTTTGTGAGTGAAGCCGTGTTTGTTTAAAGAGTTCACCAACTATACTACCGTCCCTTGCTTTATTTTCTTGTTTGTCCCTATCCAAACAATCCTGTTCCCAACCGCTATTGGATGACCCGCAGCATGCATGAGATTCAAATGCATTTGAACCTTATGCATGAATTATGAATTTTAAATTTTGAATTATGAATTGAAAAGCAAAAAAGGCCACAACATGCATGAGAACCTCAGGCATGAATTATGAATTCTGAATTTTGAATTTTGAATTTTAAATCCCAAACATCCAGCTCACTATCATGCGGCTTTAATCCTTTTGGTCTCCCCCTATGTTGGCCAATTTCCATTTGAAATTGGCACTACCAAGTCTTGTCCCTCGCTTGGTAGGCTCTGGACAGGTTGTCGCGTATATACGACAAATGTTCGGTTTTTAGCATGCATGTCCTATTTCTGATTTATCCAATGCGTTGTTGGGTATTGAGCATAGTTCCTCCTAGGCATCCCAAAAACTTTGACATTTCCCTGGACTTCGTCAATATTTAACATATATTGTTAAATTATGACAAACTATCATTCCCGTGAAATCGTCCCCCGGCTGCGGGAAGCCCTGGAGGACATGCCGGTCGTGGTGCTGACGGGTCCCCGCCAGGCCGGTAAAAGCACCCTCCTCCAACTCGACCCCGCCTTCTCGAAACGGCGTTACGCCACTTTCGACGATTACGCGACCCTGGATGCCGCCCAACGGGACCCGGAAACCTTCCTGGAAGGGGGACCCCTCACTCTGGATGAGGTCCAGCGGTTTCCCGAAATCCTTTCGGCGGTCAAACACTCCGTCGACCGGAACCGCCGTCCCGGGCATTTCCTCCTGAGCGGGTCGGCGAACCTCCGCCTCCTTAAAAACGTCACCGAAAGCCTCGCCGGCAGGGCGGTTTACCTCGATCTCCAGCCCTTTACCGCCCGCGAGGCGGAAGGCAGGACATCCCGCCCCCCGGTTTTGCGGGACCTGCTCCAGGGGATTCCCCCGGAAGGCAAAGCCCGCCCTTTCGATTTCGGAACCGTCCTCAAAGGCGGGATGCCGAGCGTCATCCTGGGCGAAGTGAAAAAACCCGAAATATGGTTCAAGGGATACGTGCAAACCTATCTCGAGAGGGACTTGAGGGACCTGAGCCAGGTGGGCGACCTGGCTGGTTTCCGCCGGTTGATGAAGTTGGCTGCGCTGAGGACCGGCGGCATCCTAAGCCTTTCCGACCTGGCGCGGGACGCGAAGATGAACGTGATGACCCTCTCCCGGTACCTTTCCCTGCTGGAGACGTCCTTCCTGATCCGGCGCCTGCCGCCGTACCTGGGAAACCAGACCAGCCGCCTGGTGAAATCCCCAAAGCTCTACTTCACCGACTCCGGTTTGGCCGCCCATTTGACCGGCCTGGACCCCTCCCAGGAAGACCATCCCCTGAAAGGCGTCCTGCTCGAGAATTGGGTCGCCCAGAATTTGCTGGCGTTATCCGAGGCCTTATTTCCGGAATCCGGAGGTTTCTATTGGAACATCCAGGGCCGTTACGAGGTGGATTTTATCCTGGAATCTGGGAAAAGAACCCTCGCGGTGGAAGTCAAGTGGGGTTCCCGGCCCAAGGCGGAGGATTTGCGGGGTTTGGAAGCCTTCCTGAAGTCCCAGGAGGAGCCGGTTACCGGAGTCCTCGCGACCACGGGACGGGAAACACTCCCCCTGGGCAAAAATCTCTGGGCCGTTCCCATTAATCTTTTGCTCGCCTAACACGAAAATAACCTAACTTACTTTCTTATTTATTCATCCCTGCCCCGGCGAACGGATTCGACTCACTTTGTTCGCTCACCGCAGGGCCTGTTCCCAACCGCTTTTGGATGACCCGCAGCATGCATGAAGTTCACATGCCGAACTTCCATAAAGATTTCATAGAGTTCGGTATAGTACCAATTACATTATCTGTCTTATGGTGAATTGGCACATGCATGAATTCTGAATTTTAAATTTTGAATTATGAATTGACGGCTAACACCAAACCCTTCTTAGCCACGGATGCAGGGGTACCAATTTCTTGTTTAGAAATTGGCACACCCAAGGCTTGCTCCTCGGCTTGTAGCCTCGGAGCAGGGGATGCATGACATTCCAAAAAACCAGGAATGAATTATGAATTCTAAATTTTGAATTATGAATTTCGGATTGATTTCCGTATCCCGGAAATCCCCAATCATTCAACATTTAAAATCAAGAATTTAGAATTGTTGCCATATATCAACACTGCCTTTTCAGAAAGCGTCCAATCCGTTCACCCATCCCGCGTATTGACTATGTTGTAAATTAGGAGTATAGATATCAATATGCAACGTCTACTAAAACGCGCCAGGCTGATCCGGCGCATCGAAACCTGTCTGGACGCGGCCCCGGTCACGGTATTACTGGGCGCAAGGCAGGTGGGAAAGACCACCTTGGCGGGGATGGTTGCCGCGAAGCGAAAGGCCGTGTCTTTTTTTGATTTGGAAACGATGGCTGACCGGCGGGCCCTCGCCACGCCGGAAATGACGCTGAAGGAATGCCGGGGATTGGTGGTTCTGGACGAGGTCCAAAGACTTCCGGATTTGTTCACGGTCTTGAGGCCCCTGGCCGACCGTCAGGGCCGTCCCGCGACCTTCCTTCTTTTAGGAAGCGCGTCCCCGGCCCTGGTGAAGGGGGTCTCCGAATCGCTGGCAGGAAGGGCTTTGTTCGTGGGCATACCCGGTTTTTCCATCGAGGAGGCCGGACCACGGCGCTTGAACGCCCTTTGGCTGAGGGGCGGTTATCCCAAAACCTTCCTGGAGGGCAAAGCCGCCGCCAGGGAACGCTGGGTGGAAAGCTTTCTGTCGTCGCTTTGGGAACGGGACATCCCCCAGCTTGGCTTGAGAGTGGCTGCGGCGGCCCTCCAGCGCTTCTGGCTGACGTTGGCGCATTACCATGCCCAGGTTTGGAACGCCTCCGAACTGTCCCGGGCGATGGACGTGACGCCAAAAACCGCCCAATATTACCTGGACATCCTCGAGGGCCTGTACGTTGTCCGGGTGCTGAAACCTTGGCACGAAAACATCAAGAAACGCCAGGTGAAATCCCCCAAGGTTTATTTCAGGGACAGCGGCCTTTTCCACCGGATGATCGGCGTCGATACACCCAGCCAATTGGCGTCCCATCCGAAGAGGGGCGCGTCTTGGGAGGGGTTTGCCCTGGAGCAGGCCTTGATTCAATGGGGGGAGAAGGACTCCTATTACTGGGCTACCCAGCGCGGGGCGGAACTGGACCTTTTGCTTGTCCGCAAGGGACGCCGTTACGGGGTCGAATTCAAATGCTCCGACGCGCCGGAAATGACCCGGTCCATGCATATGGCACTGGGAGATTTGGGCCTTTCACGGCTTTACGTCGTCTACCCGGGTTCCCGGCGGTATCCGTTGCACCCTAAGGTAACGGCTCTACCGGCGGTAGACCTTCCCAAAACCTCGCTGTGAAAAAACGTTCACTTGCAAACATAGGGGTCTGATCACCTGCTCCGCATGCCGAACTTCCATAAAGCTTATAAAGAGTTCGGTATAGTACCAATTTCATTAACTGCTTTATGGTGAATTGGCACAGCAGGTGCTAGTGTACATTTTACATTTTAAGGCTAAACGATGAAGGCTTCGACTCACTGCCACACGCTGCGGTGCGTGGGGCTCAGCCGATTGTCCTCACCGCAGGCAATGAAATATTTGAAGAACGGAATGAGGGGTTAGGAGTTAAGCCCGCAAATCATACCAAAAAGACAATTAGGAATGAGGTATTAGGAGTTGGAAGCTTAAAACAAAGAGCAAGAACACCAAATCTTTTTTAATCCAGTGTCTCCCCCAGGCTCCGACCAATTTCGTGCCAGCCTTCCATAAAGCGGTTAATGAGGCTGGTACTGCACTGATTTCCTTGACTGTTTTATGGAGGATCAGCGCGAGCTTATCCGCGGTTTAATCCGATTGGGTTTTGAAGGCCCCTACAGCGGTGGAAAACATATGTTCATGGTCAAGGGCCCGTTGAAGCTTCGTATACCTAACCCCCACCAAAGCGATATTAGCATTCCTCTTTTAAGGGAAATACTTCGGCAGGCCGGCATTCAACCAACCTATTGGAATAAATAAGCTAATAATCAAAAAAACACTTCGAGCATTCCAAGGCTGCATTTAACATTTAGGACTTCAATCCAGATCGATCTTTATCCCGATGAGCCTGTCCCCCACCGCTTTTGGATGACCCGCAACTTTTGGATTCATATGTTCAGGTTTTGGGGGAGCTTGAAACAAATGAATAATGAACCCATTCGACAAGCTCAGGGCCATCGGATTCGACTAGCTCGGGGCAGAAATTAGGAATTGACGGTATAACAGCGGCAGAACAAACACGAAATAGCAAATTTTAATTTGCCGTTAATTCCCCAGCATCGCTAATATATTGAAAATCCCTATTGGAGCGCACTGAATGCCCCTTAAAGTCGAAAAAACCCCATTGGCCGACCTGCTTCTTTTACAGCCCACGAAGTACCCGGATGAGAGCGGGCACCTGGTGGAAACCCACCAGTCGGATAAGTACGCCCAGGCCGGGATCACCTGCGATTTCATCCAGGACAACCAGTCCTATTCGCTGAAGGGGGTCCTACGGGGCCTCCACGCCCAATTCAAGCACCCCCAGGCCAAACTGGTGCGGGTCGCCTCGGGGGTGATTTTCGACGTGGCGGTGGACGCGCGCCCGGATTCAAAAACCTTCGGGAAGTGGCACGCCGACCTGCTTTCGGGGATGGACCACCGGCAATTGTTCATTCCGGCGGGTTTCCTGCATGGTTTCGTGGTGCTCTCGGATTCCGCCTTTGTCCACTACTGTTGCTCGGATTATTACGATCTTGCCGGCTCCTTCGGGGTGATGTGGAACGACCCGGACTTGGGGATCGATTGGCCCATCAAGAACCCGGTCATGTCGGAGAAGGACATGAAGAACCTTTCCTGGCGCGAGGCAATGAAGCTCCTAGATAAATAAAAAACAAATTAGTAATTCGGTATGAGGAATTTGGAATTAACTGCTAAAACAACAGCAAAACCACGGCTTAGCGGGTTCGATAATCTCACTACGGGCAATGAATAATGGGATACAATTGGAAATTAGGAATATGGAATTATGAGTTAAAAATTAACCGCAAAAACAAAAAAACAAAGAAAGGAAAAAAGATATGAAATCTTTTGCAATGAAACCTTGCGCTTGGAAAATTTGTCTGGGTCTTTCCGCGATTGCTTATGTAGTGGGCGCTTATCGTCATTATAATTATCAAGCGGGAATAAGTTCTTTTGTGCTTTCTTTCATCATGAGCATATGGGCGATTTCCTTTAAGAAATAGGCTCATAAAATACTTTACAACCTCTGAAAAAGCCGGCTTATCGCCGGCTTTTTCAGCAACCATCAAAGGGAACCCCGCGATTTCCTTATCGTTTTTTCAATTATGAGAATCGGCACATCTGTGGCTAAATTTTATTATGGACAGATGATTTCACTGCTAATAGTTCGTGGTTGACAGTTCGCAGGGCTTCGACGATGCTCATAACAGGTGCAGTCAGGACTGGTTGAAGCCAAAATAACAAAGAAAGGAAAAAAGAAATGAACTCTTATCTTTGGAAAATTTGTTTGGGTCTTTCCGCGGTTGCTCTTTTGGCGGGCGCTTACCGCCATATTTTTTCTATGGGAGGGACAACTCTCTTGCCGGCCGCTATCGTCTTGGGTGTATGGGCCATTGCCTTAAAAATGAAATAAGTTCATAAAACACTTTATAAAGCTTAAATAAATTATCATTGTGCCGATTCTTAATATAAATATTATTTGGAAATCGGCACATCTGTGGCTAGATAATATTTGATTTTAAACTGCTGTTATACTTCCATTTACTCAACTTTGCGGTGATTTAATAACTCGAATATTGCCTTGAAGCCGGGTTGAACTTCCATAGTACTGCTTCCGCAACTCCTCAACCGCCGCGATGCGTTCCTCGGGCGGGCGGCTCTTCCAATAGGCCAGGTTGTCCCGCGCCGTTTCCCCGCCCAACTTCATTTTTTTAACGGCCTTTTTGTTCATGCCCATTTTTTCCCCCGCGGTCCCCCGCGAATCACCTTATGTTTTATCATAACGCGGTTCTACACCCAATAAACCAATGGCCTTATAGGAACTTGCCGGCCCCGATTGTCCAGGACAGGTTGAATTAACAGAAAAAAGTCAGGAAATAGAAGCCAGGAGTTTTTAAAACCCTCCATCCATCCCCCACCAAAAAAATGAGGAATTTACAATGAACAATTGACAATTAACCGCATTAATAAGTTGCGGAAAAATGCTTTTAACATTCATTTTCCATTATTCATTGCCCGCAGTGAGATTATCGAACCCGCCCGCCCTGAGTAGCATTGTGGTGAGTATATCGAACCATTCGACTGGGCTCGCCACGGGGGAGTGCGAAGCACTATCGAAGGGTTCATTATTAATTGTCTTCTTTGGTTTAGGCTCTCATGAAGGGGGCGAAAAAAGAAAGCAATCCTCTCCTATAAACATTGGGAAACCCGGTCCGGTTCCACCGGACCGGCTGTGGCCGACTCCTCGGCCTTTCTCCACAAAAGCAGTTCCAACACGCTTTGGGTGTAGTCACAGCGTATTTTCTCCCAGTAGACCTTGACCGCGGGGGAGGCGTTCGGGTTCCGGTCCACCGTCAGCCTGCCCACGGGACAGCCGCCGCCGCACAGGTAGCGCCAGGGGCATTTCGCGCACTTTTCCAGGCGGTCCACGTTCAACTCTTCCTGCAGGACCTCCAGCACCTTTTCCGATCCACCGGCTCCGCCCATTTGAAACCTCTTGATCCCGACGAGATAGACGCAGGGATAAACATCCCCGTTCGCGGAAACCACGGGCTTATTGCCGTAAGCGGCGCCGCAGCCCACGACGGTCACGAAGCCGGGCTTGAACCTGGACAGGTATTGGTTGAAGGGGTAAAGCTCCCCGGTTTTCCAGGGGCCGCTCCGGAATATCTCCGCCAGGGCGCGGATGACTTTCTCCGGGTCCGGCAGGAGGCTTTCCGGAAGGATGCTCTCGTCGGAATTGACGGGGATCACCGGCACGAAGGCGCTGGTACTGCCCCCCAGGGCCTTGTGCAGGGCCGAGGTTTCCCCCAGGAAATCCTGGTTCAAGGACGTGACGGTGGCCCGCAGTTCCACCCGCAAGCCGGCCGCGCGCAATTCCCGGATGCTCCGCGCCGAGGCCTCATAGGTCCCCCCTCCGTTGCGAAAGGGCCTGCACCGGTCGTGGACCGCGGGAGGCCCGTCGATGTCGCACATGAAGGAAATATCGTATTTCTTCGCCCATTCGACCAGGTCTTGGGGCAGGAAGGATAAATTGCTGGTGACGCAGTATTTCGCGCTTTTGCCCGGATGTTTTTCGCCCAAGCTTTTCCCGCAATGAAGGATGGCCTCCTTCGCCAGGGGCCAGTTCAAGAGGGGTTCCCCCCCGAAAAATTCGATTTGTAGGTTTCCCCCCTCGGCGAGGTCGTCGAGGCACCGGTCGATGGCCTGGAAGGCGGTTTCCGCTTTCATTTTCAGGCCCTGGTCCGTTTGGTAGGAGTTCCTTCCGTCCAGGCAATAGGCGCAGTTCATGTTGCAGGATTGGGAAAGGAGGAGGTAAAGGGCCATGTTCATTTTCTTGGCGGGAACCGGCCCGGCCGGGGCCATGGGCTTGAACTGGTCTTGCAACCCGTCGGGAAAGACGATGCCGTAATCCAGCATGACGTTCAAGAGGCCCGCTTCCCGGGGATAGGCGCGCAGAATCCCATCCCGGGAGCCCAATTCCCGGACCGCGTCAAGGAACGTCCGGATGTACTTCCCCCCTTTTTTCATGTAAAGCGGGCGGCGCACCAGGGCGTTGGCCAAAAGGAGCTCATCCTGGCCCCTCTCGAGCAGGATCAGGTCCTCCGCGACCGCCAGCCGGGGACTATTTGCCATCGCGACAGCCTCCGAACTATAAAGAAAAGAAATCCACGGCAAAGAACAACTCACAGCAAAACCATGGCTTAGCCACGGATGCATGGGATACATGGGATATGATAAGCAAAATATTTCAGGTTTTTTCTTTTCAATTTTTTAAAAACCCCGGCACATCATGAGAGCTTCAAAGGAGAAGGGCAATGGGGAATAGAAGCGGCTAATTGTTAATCATACATTCTTCATTTTTCACTGCTATTTTGTTGGGGCCGAAAAAAGAAAAAGCCTATATGCCGATTTTCATATGTGAAAAATAGAATAATGGAATCGGTACAATACCGGCATCATTATCAGATTTATGGATTGCCGGCATGGCTGTTGGTGTTTTATCTTTTACTTTTGCCTTTTTTGGTTCAAGACAGTCCTAGAACGGCGCGGGGGGTTCCCGTCCGAACGCCCCTTATTTTGATAAATAGTCCCATGCCTTCTTGATCCATTTTTTTGATGGCGCCAATTCTTCCGCTTTTTGTAATTTCTTCATAGCTTCAGGCTTATTATTTGAATACTCAAGTTCGTACATTGCCTGATACGCGTAATCCACGGCCATAGCCTCATCCGCTTCTTTTTCGTATTTAGCGACAGCCTCATCCAACGTTTTCTTTAATTTCCACTTAACAGCGGCCTCATACTCCGTTCCCTTTAACTTTTTTTCCAGGATGACGAGGGCTTGTACTTCATTCGCCGGTTTCGCGGCCTTGTCGTTCTCCGGCGCCTTCGGGGTGAATGGCGCGGGCCCCAACAGCGGCAGGTTGTGGGCTTTCCTGAAAGCCAGGATGTCGGAACAAAGGCCCGCCATGCGCTTCAGGGCCGGATTGTCCGGGTCCTTCAACAGCGCCTGTTGGTACCAGGCCGAAGCCGCTTGCCAATCCAGGCCGTGGATGATCGCCTGGTAGCCTTTCCGGGCCTCCCGGTAAGCGGGTGATTTTTCAATCTCTTCCGCCTGCCGCGGAAGGGTTTCCTCGGCGCCCCTGGTATCCACGACCGAGGTATCCTGATTCACGTCCGCGAGCACTTCCTGGTTGAAGGACTTGACGCCTTGACGGATGGAAGCCTCTTCCGTTTCAAGCGCTTGGCGCTGCGCGGCGGTTTGTTGGTCGGCCGTCTCGGCGTTGTACGCTTCGGCTTTAGCCTGTAAATCAGCTTCTTCCGCCTTTAAATCCCCCATTACCCGGTTGAGCTTATCCTTCTCATCCGCCGAAATCCCCTGGGGGATCGGCTTGAAAGCCGGGATTTCACCGGCCAATGCCCTGCCGCCGGACCACCCCCAGAACCCAATTAGAGCCGCAGCCACCCACATCAAAATCCGCCGGTAATTTTCCGACACAGGATCCTCCTTTTAATGAATGACCGCCGGCCGTTACCGGCCCTTGACCCGGTTGATTGAGTTGTGTTGGTTGAGCCCGCCGAAGGTTATTTCCCTATGGTGACACTGTAAGTATCGTGTAATTTCTTCACTTCTTCTTTTTCCTGGGACTTCAACATGTTCACTTTGCCGGTCTCCGTGCCGAGTTGGTCGCCCCATTTCGTGATTTCTTTCGCGAGTATCTTTTTCACGTACGGGCTGGCATTCGGGTATTTCTCCTTGGCCCGTTGTAATTTCTTATCCAAAACTGCCTCTTTCTTTTCCTCTTTTTTAAGCGCCGTATGCAACCTTTGATAATCCCCGTTTTGTTTGAGGTATTTCTGGAATTTGGGATCGTCACTGCCCGGCAGGGACGTGGCGATGCCGGAATCCTTTCCCGGGGCGGAGGAATCAAAAACAGCCCCTGACGACCCTTTCAAGTCCTCACCGACTCCTGTTGTCTTTGTTTCGGGGGAATTCTTTTTCATGCCCTCTAAAACAGATTGCTGATTGGTATAAGCCTCGTTCGCCGCCCTGTTAGTGGGCGGGTTTTCCTGGATATCCGCGAAGTATCGCTGCATCATCTGCCATTGGCCCGCATTGTTGCCCTGGGTCGGCTGGTTGCCGACCTGGAAGCCGTTTTGGTTCGCGACACCTTTGGGCGTGTCTGGTACCAAGCTAAAACCCCCTCCGCCCCCTCCGCCGTAACCTCCTCCGCCGCCGCCCGACGGCGCGTCGTGCATCACGCACTTGGTTTCCCCGACGTCCGGGACCTGCGCGTACAGACGGGGCGCGGGATTCGGGTTGTCGTACGGCACGGAAAGCCCGGCCATCGATTGGTCCAGGAGGGACTTATCCTGGATGAGCTCCGTGGACGGGTTTTGCGTCCCCGCGTAACCCATCCCCACCGCGAAGATCTGGTAGGAGGCGCTGATCAACAGGGCCTTGCCCGTGGGGCCGAACAAGCCCCGGATGAGGCTCCCGCATTCCTGGGACTTTTTATGTTTTCTTCCTTTTTTAAGTTTCATGGCTTCCTCCTAGGTATTTAATCCCCCGCGCGGGGTTGGTAACTTGAACCGGCTTTTCAAACGCCTCTAGATGCTCCCCCCAAACATGAAGTAAGTCTGGCCATCCACCCCGTCGGGAGGCTGGACGGCTGACAATTGCGCCGATAAAGCGATGCCGATAAAGGGCGGAACATAGGATATTTTGACCCCATAACCCAACTCGTCGGGTAATCCCTCCTCGTATCCTGTTTGCTGGTAAAAAAAGCTGAGCTTGAGGTTTTCCATGGATCCGCTCTGCGGCCAAACCCATATCGCGGCCAACTCCGAGTAGAAATCCGAGGTGGGATAACCCAAGACCCAAATATTGCCCAATTGGGAGGCCATCAAGGCCGGACGGTCGTACACACTGATGGGCTGGTCGTAAAAAACCGTCCCAAGCCCGAGGCTCAATTGAAACACGGGCGCCCGGTTCACGGCCATATTCAACCCGAGGCGCAACTCGTTTCCCGCGTTCGACCAGGTGGTTTCGCCGGTCAAGGGGGGGTTCTGGGTATCGTTGTAGGCGGTCCGGGAAAAAGAGAATTGGGGGGAAAACATGAAACCGGAGTCATGGTCGGGTTTCGCCAGCTCGAAATTGACATAGGCCAGCCCTTTCAAACTGTTGAAGCCGTCCCCCACGTCGGGGATAAAGTCCGCCCGAAACCCGAAACAAACGGGGTTTTCCGACTGGCCGATGGAATCGAAGGAAAGGGCCAGGCCGACGTGCCCCTGGTCCCAATAACCGACATCGGCCAGGTATTTGTCGTAATAACCGTAAAGGACGCCCTGCCAGACAGCGGTGTTTTCCGGGGTGATGAGCGTCAAGTACCCGTCCATGGCGCCGTAGGATTGGCCCCCTGTGGCGATATCACCGCCCAATAAAAAACCGGCCGAGGCCCCGCCGGGCCACAGCCCTAAGCCCGCCGCCGCCAACCCGGCCAGGAGCAGTATTTTTTTGGGGAATTTGATTTCCATGGGGACCTCGCGAATTTAGATTTACGGCGGTTTAGAAATAAATGTTAACCTTGAAAAATGGCGTAGTCAATAAAGTAAAACGGCTAACATTGGGTTTTTTGCGGCATTTTGCAGGGGGTTGCCTTTGTTCTGAACCAGGCCCAACACAACCAGGCGAGGTAAAAACAAGTCGCCGCGAAACAACCGGGGCCGGACAGCCAGCCGAGGCGCGTATAAAAAGTTCCGGACCGGCCCAGATAGGCCCTTCCGGTTAAAACCCCAACCTCGCCCGGGGCCATTTCGCTTTGAACCCTTCCCAGGGGGTCGATGATCTGGGATTCCCCGGAGGAAGCCGCCCTGACCAGCCACAAGCCTGTTTCCACCGCCCGCATGGGCGACATCCCCGAATGAAGCAGGTGCTGGCGTGGACCCCAGACCATGGGATCGTAGGTCGGCACCACCAAAAGCTGTGCTCCCTGCCGGGCCAACTTCCGCGAGACGTCCTCAAAATCCAGGTCATAGCAGATTTGCACCCCCAACCGGCCCGCTTCCGTGTTGATGGGCCTGGGATCGGGATTCGGCTCGAGGAACGCCTCCACCAAGGGGACGGGATGCGACTTATCGTACCGGCCTTCCAGCCCTGCGCGCCGGGACAAAACCCAACAAAAATTTTCCATATGCGCCTTTTGGCGGGAGTCTGCCGGCTCGGAATATAACCTGCAGCCTATGACGGAAACCGCGTCGATCCCGTGAAGAATCCCGGTTAACCGCTTGAGCGAGCCGTCGGGCCTGAGTTTCAAGACGTCAAACTGGTCTTCGGGCCACACGTAAAGGCCGGCTTCGTGGACCTCCGGGAGAGCGCTTAAAAACGCGGCCGTCCGGGGTGAATCCTCCTCCTGCAAAAGGGCCACCCGCAAAGGCCGGCCGCTTCGGGTATCCAAAACCGCCAGGCGGTGCCATCCCCAGGAGCCCAGGGCTAAAAACAGGAGGGCCAGGATGAGGAAGGTTCGCCGGCGCCCGCGCAGGAACAGGCATAGGCTTAAGTTCACCCCGACGATGAAGGCGGAAAGACCGTAATTGCCGAATAGACTGGCGGATTGAAGCAGGGGAAGATTGGAAACCTGGCTGTATCCAAGCGCAAGCCAGGAATTTTTCAAGACCCATAATTCGGACCGGAAATATTCCAGCCCGACCCAGAACAGACCGCCTAGGATGACCAGGGCCAGTTCCGGCCCCCAACCTGGCCTCTTCAGGGCAAAACGCCGCCACAGGGTCCACAGCAACACCGCTTGAAGGGATATCCAAAGAATAAAAACGCAGATAAAAATGAAGGCCCCAAGGGGGCCGAACAACTCGCGGCCGGACATCCAGAAAAGAGAATAACCGTAAAACACCAAACCCGCCACAGCCCCAAAACGGGCGGCCTGCTTGGCGGTGGGACAATCCAGCACCGCCCAAAACAACGGAACGAGGGCCGCCCAGGCTAAGGCTCCGTGGCTGAAGGGCGGGAAGGCGGGAATAAGGAGAAAACCTGAAAGCGCCGCCAGCATCCATAAGCGGATCATAAATACTCCCGGGAAAGGAGTTTTATTAAAAGAAACAAAACCATTTTAAACGATGCGGTGGATAATAGCGGCAAATAAGGAGGATTGGTATGAACTGGAAACCCTTATTTTATACCGCCCTATTCCTGGGCGTTTTTTTCATTGGACCTTTCAAGGACAGCAACCCCATCCATCGGGAGGGCGACCCACGCCCCTCCACATGGGACGAATTCAAAAAACTCGGCGGTGGAACACAATACGATTGCGTTAAGGGAATCCCCCATAACGAGATATTCCTGGATTTTATCGACATGATCGGGAAATCCATCACGAAGGGGGCGGATTACAGCGACGGCTTTACCGGCGGCAAGTCCTGGGGCGTCTGCAAGGATAAAACCACGAGCTATCTATTCGACGAGGACAAAAATTTGGTCCTGGTTATCAGGGACATTGACCCAAGGCGTTACAACCTGTTCCTTTCAAATATTTCTAATAAGTTTAATAAAGAGGGGATTTCCGGGGGTTCTTATGAAACCGGCGGCCCCTTAGGGGGCAAAGAAGTCCGGCACAAATACACCTTCAGAAGTTTCGAGCTTGAGGGGAGGATGATTTATTTATTCAAGGCCAGCGAGGTTTCCCAGGACGGCAAGGTGTTGAAACATACGGGAGCTGTTTTCTGTCCGAGGAGCTCCATCGAGAAATTGAAAACCGACATGAAAATGGAGCACCTCGATGCCCTCCAACGCAACCGGAAAGATTAAGTGAAATCCAAGCAAATAAGGCCTTTCACGGTACACTTTTTGTGCAAAAAATTGCACATTTTTGGGTTAAATCTTCAGGAAAATCGGTAATATATCCGGCGATTCCCCTGTGAAACTTGTGTGCCACTCTATTAATAAGAATTTTAAATGAACCAAAAAATTCTGGTTTTATACCACTACTACCACCCCGATGACATGGCGGGCGCTGTCATCTTCACGGACTTTTGCGAGGGGCTGGCCAAAAAAGGCCGGTTCCCCGGCGGAACCGGCACACCCAAAGCACGTGCCTCGTCTGGTGGACTCGGCACAGGGGATTGGGAAGTGGAAGTTTGGCCCTCGAACCGGGCTTGCCACCATCCGGCAAGCTATCCGCTGAAACCGGAGATAAAGAACGGTGTTCTCATCCGCCGCGTCTGGCGGCCGTCCTTGCCCCAAAACCTCTTTTTTGTCCGTGTCCTCAATTCCCTTCTCATGCTCAAACTTTGGTGGCTGAGGCTGGCCTTCACCCCTTCCATGAAGCCGGACATCATCCTGATCGGCTCCGACCCCTTTTTATCCATCATGCTGGTCCCCTTTTTGAAATTCCTGCGGCCCAAGGCCAAGATCGTCCACTGGTGCTTCGTCCTCTTCCCCGAGGCGGCGGAGGCGGACAGGTTGATCGGAAAATTAAGCCCTTTCTTCAGTGCGCTCATGCCGCTCGTCAAACGGGGGTATTCCAAGTGCGACCTGGCCGCGGGCATGTGCCCATCCATGAAAGAACGCCTGGAACAATACCCCGTCAAGAAAACCGCCGCTTTCACGCCTTGGGCCCTGGTGGAGCCGGCCCACAGCCTGCCTTACGACATGAAAGAGCGGATCGACCTGTTCGGCAATTGCCACCTGGGCCTGCTTTATTCCGGCAGTTTCGGCCGGCCCCATGACTTCTACCTCACCCTGAAACTGGCCCGCCTGATGGTAAGCCAATCGGGCTCCACCAGCAAACCGACCGCTGTTTTCACCTATGGGGTCCAGGAAAGCCATTCGTACGCGATAAAACTGGCGGTCAACCCGGAAGACACCAATATCCGTTTGGCCGGTTTCGCGCCCAAGGATAAACTTGCCGCCCGCCTTTCCGCCGCCGATATCCACCTGGTTTCCCTCCGCTCCGAATGGAACGGCATGATGGCGCCCGCCAAGTTCTTCGGCGCCCTGGCGGTGGGCCGGCCCATCCTGTTCGAAGGTTCGGCGGGCCGGGCCTCTCAATCTAATGGGCCCGGCACACCCAAGACTCGCGTCTCGATACCAAACCAATTTAACAAAGGGTTTGGCACAATCAAACCTAGTGCCTCGCCTGGTAGGCTCGGCACAGATGCTGGTGGCTTCGACGCAGGGGATTCCTGCATCGCCAAGTGGATCGAGGAATACCAGGTGGGCTGGGTTTTGCGGTACGACAACCTGGACGAGATTGCCGAAACGTTGAGGAAGTTTTCCAGGGATCACGCGAAAAAAGCCGACATGTTCAGGCACTGCCATAAAATCTACAAGGATCATTTCTCAAAGAGAATCATCATCGAACAGTGGGATAAAGAGCTTCGATCGCTTTTTTAATTTAGAAACCCTAATAAAAATCAAACCACAGAGTTAACGGAGTTATACGGAGTTAAAAAAATCTAAAAAGTCGTTTAAAATCAATATGCTTTACTCTGTTCCATCAGTGTAACTCTGTGTTAAATGCCTTTTTGTTAGAGCCTCTTAAAAATGGAGAATTAAAAATTGCCGTTAAATCAACTACCGTTATAATCAGGCCTGTATTTCAACATCCCCAGGGGGAACCACTATGGCTTCACATCCGAAAAACCGCAAAAAATCCGGGCGCACCGCCTTCGTGACCGGCATCACGGGCCAGGACGGGTCCTGGCTTGCGGATTTGCTGTTGGAAAAGGGCTACAAAGTTTACGGCCTGATCCGGCGCTCCTCTTCCTTCAACACCGACCGCATCAGCCACATCTACCACAACCCCCAGGTCAACAACCGGAAATTTTTCCTGCGTTACGGGGACCTGTCCGATTCCTCGGGACTCGCGAAGCTCCTCCACCAGATCCAACCGGACGAGATCTACCACCTCGGCTCCATGAGCCACGTGCGCGTCTCCTTCGACCTGCCCGAATACACAGGGGAAGTCACGGGGGTCGCCACCATGAAGCTGTTGGAAGCCATGCGGGTCGTCTGCCCGAAATCCCGCTTTTACAACGCCGCCAGCTCGGAACTGTTCGGCGGCCTGAACTGCCCCCCCAAGGGCTACAACGAAAAGAGCCCCTTTTACCCCCGGAGCCCCTATGCGGTCTCGAAGCTTTACTCCTACTGGTCCTCGAAAAACTACCGGGAGGCCTACGGCCTGCATATTTCCAACGGCATCCTCTTCAACCACGAGAGCGAGCGCCGGGGGGAAACCTTCGTCACCCGCAAAATCACAACCGCCGTGGGCCGGATCAAGGTGGGGCTCCAGAATTTCCTTTTCCTTGGCAACCTGGACGCGAAACGGGACTGGGGCGACGCCAAGGAATACGTGCGGGCCATGTGGATGATGCTCCAGCAGAAAAAACCGGACGATTACGTCATTGCCACGGGCGAGACCCATTCGGTCAAGGAATTCCTGGAGGAAGCCTTCAGTTACGCCGGCCTTGATTGGAAACAATACGTGAAGTTCGACCCCCGCTACCTGCGGCCCACCGAGGTGGATTACCTCAAGGGCGACGCTTCCAAGGCCTACCGGGTTTTCGGCTGGAAAAACAAGACCACGTTCAAGCAGTTGGTGCACCGGATGGTGGACCACGATATGAATAATATCGACCTCGGTAGTAAAGGGGACGCTTAACAGCAAAACAAGTTTGGAGTGATGAGTTAGGAATTAACGACAGAACAATAGAAAATAGATACATAACGGACGCCGGCCGCAACCTGACCCGCGCGAAGAACGCGGAGGATATGTTCCGTGAATTGGGTGTTTAATGCTCCATCCCGCGTTCACGAGCCAATTCCGCCGCGACCTAAAATTGGTGATCCGGCGGGGTAAATCCCCGGATAAATTCAAGGAAATAGCCGGTCTCCTAATCGAGGAACGTCCCTTGGAAACCCGCCACCGCAATCACAAACTCTCAGGCCATTTTCAAGACCGCCGGGAGCGCCATATCGAGCCGAATTGGCTTTTGATCTATAAGCTATCCGGAAATGAAATTATTTTCGAGCGTACCGGCTCCCATTCCGATCTGTTCGAATAAACCCCGCGCGCAAAGAGAATAAAAAATACAACTTAAAGTAGTCCCCGCTCGATATAATCCTTAATCACAAATCATAAAAAAGGACAAAACCCATGGACAAGAAATCGAAAATCTACGTGGCCGGGCACAAGGGCCTCGTCGGAAGCGCCCTGGTGCGCTGTTTGGAAGCCCATGGGTATGACAACCTGGTTGTCCGCACCCACGCCGAGCTCGACCTGGTCCGCCAGGCCGCTGTGGACGCCTTCTTCCAGAAGGAAAACCCGGACGTCGTGTTCCTGGCCGCCGCCCGGGTGGGCGGGATCCTCGCCAACGAAAGCTTCCAGGCCGAGTTCATCTACAACAACCTGGTCATCCAGGCCAACGTGCTGGAGGCGGCCTACCGCGGCGGCGCCAAGGAACTCCTCTTCATGGGCAGTTCCTGCATCTACCCCAACGACAAGAACGTGGCCATCAAGGAGACCGACTTCATGAACGGGCCCCTGGAAAAGACCAACGACGCCTATGCCATCGCCAAGATCGCCGGCATCAAGGCCTGCGACGCTTACCGGCGCCAGTACGGGGTGCGCTACATCGCCGTCATGCCGACCAACCTTTACGGCCCCAACGACAATTACGACCTCCAGGAAGCCCACGTGCTTCCGGCCCTGATGCGCAAGTTCCACGAGGCGAAGCTGAAGAACAGCCCCACCGTGACCATGTGGGGCACCGGCACCCCCAAGCGGGAGTTCCTTCACGTGGACGACCTGGCGGACGCCTGCCTGCACATCCTGCTGAACTACAAGGGCACCGACATGCTCAACGTCGGGTGCGGCGAGGACCTGACCATCCGCGAGCTGGCCGAGAAGATCGCCAAGACGGTGGGTTACCAGGGCAAGATCGTGCTGGATTCGACCAAGAAGGACGGCACGATGCGCAAACTCCTGGACATCAGCCGCCTCAAGGCGCTGGGCTGGGCCCCCAAAGTTTCCCTGGACGAGGGCTTGAAGCTGACCTACGCGGCCATGCAGAAGGAATTCGCCGAAGGAAACTGGAAATAAAAACAGGTGAACTACTAACTGCCAATTGCGTACTACTTTCTTTTTTTCGGCCCCTTCAATCAAGCCTCCATCTAATCAATGGGGTTTTGTTTATAAATGAGAGGACGCTTGCTCGCTCCACACATTCCCCTGTGGGTTTTTTTATATAGGTCTTTTATCTAGGTTCCATTTGCATCTCAGAGAGCTACAGGCTTACAGGGTTCCCCTTACGCTCATTTGAGTTTAATTTGGCGGGCCATTTGGTTTAGGTTTTCATGAAGGAGCCGTGGGTTTTAAAAGCACAACTGTTTAAAGTCTTTTTTCTTTACCCAATCTAAATGCATCCCCTGAATCCGTGGCTAAGCTGTAGTTTTCATTTTTTCGTCCCCATTCAATCAGCGCAGAGCGCTCGTATACCAATTTCTTTGAAATATTCAAAGTGATATTGGCACTACGTTACCCCGGCTTAAAATGTAAGGCATATTTATAAATTTTGGGATTTACTTACTTAACCCCCTTTTGCCGGAGGGTGTATTTGTCATTGTGCCGATTTTCATTAATGAAATAATATTCAATTGAAACCGGTACTATACCGACCTCTTTAATATCTTTATGAAAAGTCGGCATGCGAGGAACGAACTTTGTCCCTGCCACACGCTGTGCCAATTCACCATAAAGCAGTTAATGAAATTGGAACCATACCGAACTTTCATTGAAAGCCTAATGGAGGTTCGGCATGTGCCGATTCTCATAATTAAAATAATAAAAGGAAATCGGTACGATACCAGCCCCAATATTATCTTTATAAAAGGCTGGCATGCGGTGCGTGGGGCCGGGGATTTTAAAAAAATTCCTAACTACTAACTTCTCATGCCTAATTTATTTTGCCGCCGGTAGGCGGCATCCGTGTTTGATATAATGCGCGCATGAAAATCACCGAGCTTCCACGGCTGTGGCGCACCATGCGCCCCTTGAAAACCTCCCAGCTTTTCTGGCGCCTCCGCTACCACTGGGAAAAAAGAAGGCCCGCCCGCGTGGCGGCCTACCGCCCCCCCGCACCCCCGGTTTTAAGGGGCGAAAAAACTCCCTACCTGCCAACCCCCGGGCCGATGTCCCCCGCCTGGATCGGGGAATTTTCCAAAGGGATCTGGCAACTCCTGAACCAGGTCAAAAGCCTGGGAACGCCGCCCCAATGGCTTTTGGGGGATTTGACCCAAGACCGCCTCTGGGCCGTCCATTTGCACACCCATCAGTGGGTTTACGGCCTGGCCGCTGCCAGCAAGACCCAACCGGCCGTCCCCGGCCTGTTGAGGCTCTGCCTGAGCAACTGGCTCGCGGTCTGCGGCCTGGAAAAACCGGGCGCCAGGGCCACGGCCTGGAGCCCTTACGTGACCGCCACGCGCATCGGCTGGTGGGTGAGGGCCTACCTGGAACTGGAAAAATCCTTTTGGGAGCCCGACCCCGAGCTGGAAAAAATCTTCCTGGAATCCCTTTGGACTCAGGCTTCCTACCTCCATTCGCACATCGAATGGGACCTGAGGGGAAACCACCTGATGCGGGACGCCGTGGGATTGGCCTGGGCCGGGTGGTTCTTCCAGGGGCCGGAGGCGGACCAATGGCGCGAAACCGCGGCCAAGCTCGCCTTTTCCCAGGCCCAGGAGCAGGTCCTTCCCGACACCGGGCATTTCGAGCGCAGTCCCATGTACCACATCCAATTCATGGAGGACCTGTGGGCGCTTTCCCGCCTCCTGAAAAATGAGGAGGACCAAAAATCACTGCGAAAGACTCTCAAAGCCATGACAGCATTCCTAGCCTGGGCGCGCTATCCCGACGGAAGCATCCCTCTTCTCAACGACGGCGCCCTCAACGGGGCCATGCCCGCCCGGAACATGCTGGACCTGTTGGAGGTCAGCGCGGCTATTCCCACCGGGGGCCTTTTATTCCCGAATTTCGGGTTGGCGGTCTGGCACGGGGACCCCTTCAGTGCCTTTTTCGACGTGGGCGAGGTGGGCCCGGACGTCCAACCCGGGCATGCCCACGCCGACACCCTTTCCATCGGATGTTCCTACAAGGGCCAGCGCTTGTTCGTGGACCCCGGCACCTTCGCTTACGACCCGGATGGCCGGCGGCGGTATGACCGCGCCACCTCATCCCACAACACTGTGGCTCTGGACGGGAAGGATTCCTCAGAGGTTTGGCACATCTTCCGGGTGGGCCGCAGAGCCAGGCCCACGGTGGTTTCCGACAAGTTCCCCAAGGATTTTTTCCAGGTTCTCGCGCGCCACGACGGCTACCGCTACCTCCGAGGCCGGCCCGTCCACGAGCGCCTGGTGCAAACGGCCAACGGCAAGGCCCTGGAGATCACCGATACCGTGGGCGGGAGGGGTTTCCATAAAATATCCGGCGGGTTCCTTCTCGCGCCCGGCTGGAACGCCGTGCAAAACCTCCAGGGCTGGTCCCTGGATTTCGGCCCCTTCCGCCTGTACATCCCGGTGACGGGGCCTACCGGCGTCCGGTTCGACGTGGAAAAAGCGCCGTTTCATCCCGCCTACGGCGTGGAAATAAACACCCAGCGCCTGGTTTGGTCCTGGGAAGGCAAACTTCCCTTCCGGATTTCCCTGAAAGTGGAAGAGGGGTAGCGCGGATCCACGAACGTCTTACTTTTTTTCGCCTGTTTTTTAAAACCCCCCGGCCCCACGCACCGCAGCGTGTGGCAGTGCCTTCATGAAAGCCCAAACCAAAGAAGACAATTAACAATGAACAATGGATAATGGAAAATGAATGTTAAAAGCATTTTTTCGCAACTTATTAATGCGGTTAATTGTCAATTGTCCATTGTAAATTCTTCATTTTTTTGGTGGGGAATGTGTGGAGCGAGCCAGCGTCCTCTCGCTTGATAACAAATCCCCATTGCAAATATGCCTTACGTTTTATGCCGGGGTAACGTAGGGGGTATTTCCACTACGAGCGCTCTGCGCTGATTGATGGGAGCGAAAAAAAGAAAGCTGTTCGCAGTGTTGCAACTTCAGTTTATGGATGTTTTTCGATTTGTTCTTTTATGAAGGGACCGGGGTTTATAAAAAACTGGCAAAGGCGTTAAAACCCCGCATTTTCGCAGCCTTGACAACTTGACCTCTTTAGGTCATCATTAGGTCATGAAAAACACCGATAAAAATTCCGTGCGGTTGGCCGACTTCAAGGCCCACTTGAGCCGGTATATCCGCGGCGTCCGCCAGGGCCGCCCCTTGACCCTCCTTGACAGGCAAATGCCGGTGGCGCAGGTCGTCCCTTATTCCGAGAAGCCGGGGAAATTGGCGGTCCGCCCCGCCATCCGCAAGAGCGGCCAGGTCCGTTTCCCTGCGCCGCCCGGGAAACGGCTGGATGTGGTCCGCTTCGCCGCGGAGGAACGGCAGAGGTACCGTTGAACGCATACTTGGAGACATCCGTCGTATTGAGGCTCCTCTTGGGGCAACCGGACGCCTTGAAAGAGTGGGCGGATTACGAAAACCGGGTCGGCAGTTCTCTGGTGGAAGTAGAATGCCTGCGGACCCTGGACCGCATGAGGCTCAATGGGTTAATCTCGGAGGAACAATCCCAGGAATACCGGGGCGCCCTGTACGAATTCCTGGAAACGCTGGAGTTGGTCGAGCCGTCCAGCCCCATCCTTCGCAGGGCGTCCGGGTCCTTTCCCACGGCCCTCGGCACCCTGGATGCCATCCACCTTTCCACGGCCCTGGCTTGGCAGGACGAGCGCCTGGCCCCGCTGACCGTGGCCACTCACGACAAGTCTTTCGGGAAAGCAGCCCGGGCTTTGGGATTCAAAACCGCCGGGTTTTAATTTTGAATTATAGAAAGGCATGGTAAAACATACACATGTTCCAAAAACACAGTTCGCGCAATTCATACCCCAGGATTGATTTTCGCTTTCTCCGGAGGAAAATTTTCCTAATTCCCTTTTTCCTCCTGGCGGTTGCTTTTATCCTCCAGTCCGCCTATTTCCTCATCGTTTTCGCCAGCAAACCCAGCCCGGAAAACCCCGACCTGGTCGTGGTTTACAGCGGCGTTTTCAAGTCCACCCAGCACGGCCTGGAGCTGGCCCGCCAGTTCAAATGCCCCGCTTACTTCTCAGAAAGCATCCAAACCGTCCGTTCCCTCATCGATCCGATAGCCGACAAGAACCTGAACATCACCTGCGACCCCCGGGCCCATACCACGGACCAGAACGCCCGTTATACAGCGCCCTTTATCCGCAGGGGCGGATACCGGCGCGTGGCGCTGGTCACCGCCTGGTTCCACGAACCCCGGGCCCTGTTCCTCACCCGGCTGTCCCTGTTGTTTACGGGCGCCAAAGTGGCGCCTTATCCCAACGAACCCACCCCGAATTGGTTTTGGATGTCGCGCGATTTTTGGGTGGAGATCTTCAAGTTTTGGGGAAGCCTGTTCAGGGTGGGTTTGCACCTGGTGGGCATAGAGAACTGGCCGGTTCATTCTTAAAGACAGACCGTTAGAAGTTAGCCCCAACTGTTTTTTGACAGTTGGGACAACCAAGTCTCGCCATTCGCCTTGCAGGCTCATGGCAGGTGCAGTTAGAAGTTAAACCCAAATCGAAAACCATCCATAAATAGGGTTGCTTCCTCACCGCGTACTACTTTCTTTTTTCCGTCCCCATCAATCAGCGCAGAGCGCTCGTAGTGGAAATACCCCCTACGTCACCCCAGCATAAAACGTAAGGCATATTTGCAATGGGGATTTGTTAACAAATGAGAGAATGCTGGCTCGCTCCACACATTCCCCATCAAAAAAATGAAGAATTTACAATGAACAATTGACAATTAACCGCATTAATAAGTTGCAAAAAATGCTTTTAACATTCATTTTCCATTATTCATTGTTCATTATTAATTGTCTTCTTTGGTTTAGGCTTTCATGAAGGGGCCGGGGGTTTTAAAACTTCTAATTCCTGCTAACGTACACGTAGTCTTTCTTGGTGATACCAACCCTTCTTTCTACCGTGCTACTATTTCTCATACCGTTCCTCCTTGAGAGCTTGACACTCCAGCCGAGGTAATTTACCCCGGCGGAGGAACGGTCTGCATGTTATCTAACTTCTAACTGCCTTTTCCTTTTTTTAATACCCTCGCCACCTTTGTTAAGTAAATTTTTTTTACTATGACC
Source organism: candidate division FCPU426 bacterium (assembly GCA_963847625.1). Classification (GTDB taxonomy): domain Bacteria; phylum Oederibacteriota; class Muellerivitia; order Muellerivitales; family Muellerivitaceae; genus CAWCKJ01. Next base: position 60,250 of record CAWKAR010000003.1, read on the forward strand.
ATAGCTTTTTTTTCCCTTTTGCCTTATTTAAATGGGATGGCTGAACACAAAGGCATTTCCAAAGAAACCTGGTTGATCGTCATCACGGCGGGCCTGGCGTCCCTGATCCAGATCGTGGACACCTCCATCGTGAACGTGGCCATCCCCACCATGATGGGCAACCTGGGGGCCACGCTGGACGAAATCGGCTGGGTCGTGACGGGATACATCATCTCCAACGCCATCATCCTTCCCATCTCCGGGTGGCTGAGCGCGCGCATCGGCCGCCGCCGCTACTTCATCAGCAACATCCTACTGTTCACGGCCGCCTCGGTGGCCTGCGGGTTGGCGCCGGGCCTGGGAACCCTCATTTTTTTCCGCGTGATCCAGGGCATGGCAGGCGGGGCCCTGCTCCCCACCGCCCAGGCCCTGATCCAGGAGGCCTTCCCGGGCCGCATCGGGCTGGGAAGCGCGCTTTTTGGCATGGTGACCATCATCGGGCCCACCATCGGCCCCCCGCTGGGGGGCTACCTCACGGACCATTTCGGCTGGCGGTCCATCTTCAACATCAACCTGCCCATCGGGCTCCTGGCGGCTTTCATGGCGGCCCTCTGTGTGAAGGACCACGAGATAGCGGAGGAGCACGCCGACGCCCATGATCGCCTGAAGAGCGCCCCGGTGGACACGGTCGGCCTGACGCTCCTGGTGGTGGGCATGAGCTGCCTGCAGTACGTGCTGGAAAGGGGCCAGCACGACGACTGGTTTGCCTCCCACCTCATCCTCGCCATGGCCGTGACGGCCGCCATCACCCTGCCCGCCTTCCTCTGGTGGGAGCTCACCCACGAGAACCCCATCGTGAACCTGAGGCTGTTCAGCACCCCGAGCCTCATCAACGGCACTCTGATGCTCGCGGCGGTGGGGGGCATCCTGTACGTGCTGATCTTCCTCCTCCCCATTTTCGCCTCCGCCATCCTGAACATGGACGCCACCAGCACGGGCAACCTCTTCATGCCGGCCGCCCTGGCCTCGGGCCTTATGATGCCCTTCATCGGAATCCAGATCCACAAGCGGGACCCCCGGTGGTTCATGTTCTGGGGCATCCTGAGCACCGAAATCGCACTCGTCATGATGACCCGCTTCACGCCGCAAACCGGCTATTGGGGGATCTTTTGGCCCCTCATGATCCGGGGCTTCGGCATGTCCTCCATGTTCATCCCCATCAACGCGGTGGTGCTGGGGGCCTTCAAGGGGCCGGACCTGGACCAGGCGGCGGGCATCCTGAACCTTTCCCGGCAGTTGGGCGGAAGTTTCAGCATCGCGATCTTTTCCACGCTCTTCAGCCGCTCCCAGGACGTGGCCTATGAGAACCTTCGCAAATACATCTCCCCCCTGAACATGAACTTCGTGCAGTGGGCCCGAAGCGCCCGGGGCCTGGGCTACCGCTTCGCCAGCGAGATCGGCCTGGGCAACCCCCAGACCCTCCTGGCCAAGGAGGCCTTCTTCCGGCTGAAGAAACAGGCCTTCGTCATTTCCTTCGACAACATGTGCTGGGTTCTGCTAATCGTCTTCGCCTTTACCCTCATCCCCATTTACTTCCTGAAGAGACCCCCCCACCTTTCGGACCAGCCCGAAGCGCTATAAGGGGTTTCGGAAAACCGCTGGATTTATGGGTTTTCCCGGCTTCAGAAAATCCAAAAACAGCCGTTAGGTAGAGTGAGAAGGAGGAACCCCAATGTTTAACGGTTTGAATTCCCTCACCCCCACCGCCCTCAGCGCCCTTTTAACGTCCGGTTCCAGCGCCCTTGGCGGGTCTTTCGACTCCCTGTTCTCCCAGGCCATGAACCAGGCCTCGACCCCCGCCCAGAAGTTCGAGGACGCTTGGCTGTCGGTCGAATACAGCAACCTCAACACGCTTTACGCCGCCGTCTCGGGGACCGACAACACGGATTCGCTCCTGAGCTCCACCAACTCGCTGGCCATGGACTTCGGCTCGGTTTCGGCCCAGGTGAGCCAGTTGGAACAGCAATTGGGGATGATTTCCACCCCGGCGGTCAACACCCAACCGGCCACCAACATGAATGCCGCCCTGGCTTTGGAAGCCCAGATGCTCTTCAACAACAACCTGGTCAACTTCGGGTCGGATTCGGGGACGAACGTAAACGCTTTGGTTTAAACCCTCCGAATGGCCTTTAAAGGCGCGATACCCGGCGGCGGCACCCCCGGGTTCCGCGCCTTTCTTTTTTCCGGCCCGTTCCACTTGATTGACGGCCGATGACACGTTTATAAAGTCATCATCCATCCTTCCGTTTTATCAAATTGCGCAAGAAAAGATACGGTGGGCGGCCATTTTTCCGTGGTTTTGGCCGGGAAATTTAGGTACCTTTGTTGGCATTCCGAACAAGGGGGTTTTTATGGGCATGATCGTGGACCTTCACGACCAAGGGGACTCCGGGGTTTTCGACGACATCAAGGATAAAAACGAGAACCTCCTTTGGATCGGAAAACCCAACGCCACCTGCTTCGTCATGAGCGGGATCCCTTTTTTAATCTTCGGGATCTTTTGGGGATGTTTCGACCTTTTCGCCCTCTTAAAAATGCTAGATAGCGGCAAGTCGATGGGGTTTGGCATCCCGTTCCTCATGCTCCATTCCTTCCCCTTTTGGGGCAGTATCCTTTACATAGTTTGGCTTTACATGGCCCACGGAAAGACCTTCTACGGCTATTCCAACCGCCGTTTAATGATCCGGACGGGGGCCATCGGGGTGGACATCAAGACCTACGAATACGACCAGATTTCCAATATGGAGGTGCGGCAGGGCCCCATCCAAAAAATGTTCGGCGTGGGTACGATCACCTTCAACACCGGCCAAACCAACTCCAACGGGAGGATGATCAACAACTCCTTCAAGGCCATCCCCGACGCGTTCGAGGTTTTCAAGAAGATCAAGGAAGTCTCCACGGACATCAAAACGGACGAATATTACCCCAACGCCATGCGCCCGCCGGAGAACCCGGGTTACGAGACCCGTTACACCCCGCCCAAGGAATAAGGAAACCTTTCGGCCCGGGATTTAAAGGCATGGCTATCAACAGCCCCGTTGTTTTCTGTTGCGTTCCCGGTCGCGTGAGTCGGTAGTTACTATTGGTAGTAATAACAGTCTTAAAATAGCGCTTTTATCCGGTTTAAATCCCAATTCTTAATATTTCAATAACCAAATACCCGTATGGTCATATAATAGGCATCCTCGTTTGAAAAGCTGTTTTGGGTATTGAAGGAGCCGATGGAATGGGAATCTTTTCTCCGATCCTCAACGTATTGAAAAAAGACCCTTATTCCACAGAAGACAGGCAATATCAGGAATCCCTCAAAAAAAATCCGGATGACATAAAACTCCGGGCCCAATACGCCAAGTTTTGTTTGAGACGCCACTTCACCCGGGAAAACGCATCCCAACGCCTCGAGTCTGTCGAGTGGTTCGAGAATAATGATTTTTCAGATCTTTTTGATCCGGAGTTTTACTACCTGATGGGGCGGTATTACCACCGAAACAATGACGAGAAAGCCAAGGTGTTGTACCTTCGGGACATCAGGGAATTCAACCGCTATATTGAGATGAATCCCTACCTCAAGAAGGATTTCATGGAACTCGCCTTGGCGACCGTCCTGCACCTCATGACCCTGCAGCCCGACCACTGTGATCCGGAAATCGTGAAGTTCTTTGACTCCGTTCACAAGTGCTACCCCCTTCATGTGAAGAGAGTCAAACTCGAGAATGAAATCGAAAAGAGCGGGGCGGGCTCAAGCCGCGTCAAACAAATGTCGGATGAAATAAAAAAGCTGAAAGCGGAGTTCATGTCGATCCGGAAAAAAGGAAAGCCCAAAGAATAACGCTTTAAAACCCGCGGTGGCTCGGTAAACACTCTTCTGAATTTACGATCAGTCCTGAAGCTCCCCAACCCCAGCCTCAATCGCCTATGAACCGGTCCTTGAATTCAGGGGCCGGGACCATACACCGGTCGCTTTTCCCGAAAAGACGGTATCGATTCCGGGCCATGCGATCATAAGCCAAGTCCCGGATGGGCGCGGGAACCAGCCTCAAGGCGCGCGATAAGCCGAACCACCCCCCCAACCCTTCCAGGGCCCCCAGAATGGCATCGGACTTCAGGCGAGCCCGGTTGTCCTGGATCAGGACGAAGAGCCCACCTCCTCTAGTTTCAAGCCGTATTCCAACAGCGTTTCTTTCGCCTTCCCGGATTGAAGCGGCGTGAACATGAATTTCCGGCCGGTGTCCCAACGCATAATGGCCCCGGCGATCCTGCCGCACATATTGCATACCCCGTCGAACATCAACAACGCTTGGCCGCTTTCCTTCCCTGGCATCCCCATGAGAACCTCCATTTCAATATTCAACTTAAGGAAAGGACGCCTTAAATATCAAGCCGGCACGTGATTTATCCCTGTTATCGGCGGTAAATTGGCAGTCATTCCTATTGGGCCCTATATTAAAAAACCTACCGTTACAACAACCCCACGTGAAAGCAATAAACGTCTAAACCATGTCGCACCAATTCATCCTCCTAGGGATTATGCGTGAAATTTCCTGGAAAGCCGGGGCTTGTAAACCTGATTGCCAACTTATCAGCCGTGACTTGGGCCGTTAGAGGCGAATGGTGAAAAATTACTTCTTATTATTGTTATTGTTCCTGGCACTGTTGGTATCCGTTATGGCCTGCGATGTTCCCCCTCCCGTCAAACCTGTGAACAACCCGCCCGCGGGGATGGGTGGAAGACCGAATCCCACTCCGACACCTATTTGCTCAATGATACCCGTTAACCTGCCAGTGGGTATTTATGGCCTGACCGACGCCGGTGTCAACGTTATACACAATTTGGCGGAATGGAATAACTTTATCAATAACACTTCGGGATATATCGCATATATGACCCCTACGCCCACGGCCACCATAGGCGTGGCTCCGGTTGATTTTAACTCTCAAATGTTAGTGATAGGGGCTGTAATACAGCCATGCAATACCCAGACCTTAATCATCAATAACGTTTGCGAGAGTCCCAATCTGGTGACCATTTCCGTGACATCTTCAACCTGCTTATCCTGCATCGAATGCGCATTGGCTCCTGAAAATTCACTTGTTACTTCCGCCGTGGCGGCGCCCCTTTCCAACCAGCCCGTGTCGATTGTTTGCACCTATAACAATTATTGACGCGGCCAAGACCGGTACCACCCATCTGAAAACCAATTCACTGGCATTTGGCTTATGAGTGGCTTTTTCCGAGGGAATAGACGATGGTTACTGCGATTGGTTATTTAACCTTTTTCGGCCGGCTTCTAAAAAAGACGTTCCTGACATGTCTATCAAGCCAAGCCGGGCTGGAGCCGCTCCCCCAAAACCGAGTAGGGGATATGGACCCCGGATTTGCCCTTAATGCGCACGGGAGCAAGTTCCTCCAGCCGGAAAGTGTCGCCGGCGATGAGGGCCAGGTCCTGGTTGATGAGGATCTGCCCATCCTCGGCGATGGAGCAAAGGCGCGAGGCGAAGTTGACGCTGTCCCCGATGACCGTGAATTCCATACGCCGGGCCGAGCCAAGGTTGCCGAGCACCACGTTTCCCCCGACCAGACCCATCCCCAGCCCCGTTTCGACCGTTTCGCTGTAGATATTCTTGAAGGTGGCCTCGATCCGGTGGAACTGGTCCTGCATCTGGAGAGCCGCCAATAGGACTTTTTTCACGTCGGGCAGGGGGGTCTCCTCCGGGAAAGGAAAAAAGGCCATGATGGAGTCCCCCATGAACTTGTTGATTTCACCGCCCGAAAAGCTGATGACTTCCTCGAACTCCGTGAACATGCGGTTCAGGTACCGGACCGTTTCCTGCGGTTTAAGTTTCTCGGACAAGGACGTGAAACCCCGCACATCGGAAAACATGACGATGGCCCGGGTGAGCTCCCCTTCCCAGACGGCTTTTCCCCCCTTCTCCGTGGCAAAGATGGAAGCCTTGGTCCCCACGAACTTGTCCAGGATGTGGCGGGTTTCATGGAGCTTTTTTTCGCTCTCGCTGAAGATCTGGTATCCCATATCCATCAATTCCCTTTTCTTGGCCTGAACCGACGAGGGAAGGATATGGCGCACGATCTTGTAGTCGCTGGGCAGAATATGGCACCTCAGGAGGAAGTTTTGGAGTTCCATTAAAAGTCCCGACTGGGCCTTCCACCAGAGGAAGCGCCAGGAAATCGTAAGCAACAGCACCGCCGCGGCGCTGGCTGCCAGGACCGCCTCCCAAGGGGCGCCAAAATACCGGCAGACCCACCCGGTCGCCAAACCGGTCAGAACGGCCCAATAGAAGGCAAACGATTTTCCGATCTGGAAAAAAGATTTTTGGTTTTCAGTTTCGTTGGCCATGGGCTCGATGCCGTTTAAGAAGGGATAGTAAAACCCGGATAAGGAAAAATTCTCTTGGAAACATCATACCTTCGGGAAAATGGAGGCTCAATCATTTGGTGAGCCGGTTATCGAGGATGGCTCCGGATATATTGAAATAAGGCCTCGGCAGACTCCTCCACGCTCAGGTGGGAATGGTCCATCACGATGGATTCTGGCGTCTTGCGGAGCCCGCCCACGGGCCGGTGGTAATCCCGCTCGTCCCGGGCCTTTACATTCTCCAGGACCTGTCCCAGGGTGGTTTGCACGCCCGCCCTCTGGAGGTCCCGGAAACGGCGTTGGGCCCGGGTCTCCACGGAAGCGTCGAGGAAAAACTTGTATTGCGCGTCCGGAAAAACATCGGTGGCGATATCCCGGCCCTCCAGGACGGCCCCTCCGAAGGGCGCGCTGTCAGAGCGGCCCATCTGCTGCTGCCGGGCCACCAGGATTTTCCTCACCGGCACCGAGTTGGCGATAAAACGGGAAGCCTCGGTCACTTCCGGGGTCCGAATTTCCCGGCTGACCTCCTCCCCGTTCAGGAAGACGTGGTTCTCGGGCTCACCCGGTTTCAGTTCGATGCGGCAACCCAGCGCGATTTTTTCCAGGACCCCATCGTTTTTCAAATCGGCTTTTTGCCGCAGCGCAGCCAGGGTGACACAGCGGTACATGGCGCCCGTGTCGATGTGGAGGAAACCCAATTTACGGGCCAGAGCCTTGGCGACGGTGCTTTTCCCCGCGCCCGCCGGCCCGTCGATGGCCACGATGACAACTTGACTCAAGTTCGTTCCTTATCCTGTCGGCGAAAGCTCAAACAACCGAGAGTTTTTTGAGACACTGTTCGAAGCAAGGGAAGGAGGTGTCGATATTCTCCGTGTCCAGGATGGTGGTGGGCCCCCGGGCGATCAGGCCCGCCACCGCCAGGGCCATGGCCACCCGGTGGTCCCCGCCGGAGGAAAAGGAGGCTCCCCTCAGGGGCGTTGGACCCTGGATGATCCAGCCGTCGTCCTTGGGCTCGATGTTCGCGCCCATTTTCCTCAGGGTGATGGACATCATGAGGATTCGGTCCGACTCCTTGACCTTGAGATCCTCGGCGTTTCGCACCAGGGTCTTGCCCGGGCCTGGGTGGCGGCCACCGCCAATACGGGAAACTCATCGATCATGCGGGGGACGACCGTTCCCTCCACTTGGACCGCCTTCAGCCCGGAAGGCCGGACGAACAGGTCCGCCACGGGTTCCATCCCCTTTCTCACGGCTTTCCGACGCACCTGGATTTTAGCGCCCATCCTGGCTAAAACTTCAAGGTAACCCGTCCGGGTGGGGTTCACTCCGACGTTGCGCAACAGCACCCCCGGGCCCGGCGCCAACAACGCGGCCGTGATAAAAAAAGCCGCCGAGGAAATATCCCCCGGCACGCGGATTTCCCGTCCCGGGAAAGGCGCCGCGGGCCCCGTGACCGTGATGGATGTCCCCTTCCGGCGGAACGGGATGGAAAAAGCGCTGAACATTCTTTCGGTATGGTCCCGGGTCGCAACCGGCTCAATCACCGTGGTGGAACCTTCGGCGAAAAGGCCCGCCAGCAAAAGGGCGCTTTTCACTTGGGCGCTGGCCACCGGCAGGCGGTAGGTGATGCCATGAAGCCTCCGGGTCTTCAGTTCCAAGGGCAGGAAGTTGGCCTCCTCCGGCCCGGAAATGCGGGCTCCCATTTTCAAGAGGGGTTCCACCACGCGTTTCATGGGCCGCCGGCGGAGGGATTCGTCCCCGGTAATCCTGCTGGTGAAGGGCTGTCCAGCCAGAAGCCCCAGCAGGATGCGCGCCGTCGTCCCGGAATTACCCGCGTCGAGGATTTTCTGGGTTGGCCGGAGGGAATTCAGCCCCTTTCCCTGGATGGTAACCTGGTCCCCCGACCGCTTGATCCTCACGCCCATGCTTTGGAAAATCCTCAATGTGGCCAGGCAGTCCTCGGACGACAAGAAATGCCGGACATGGGTGGTGCCGGTCGCCAGGGAACCCAGGATGATCGAACGGTGGGATACGGATTTGTCGCCGGGAATTTCCAAGGCCCCCCGGAAGGCCTTCACGGGTTGGACGACGAGCTTTTTCACAGGGCCTCCCGGCGGCTTCGGGTTTTCTCGAAATACTTCCTCCATTGGCCCGGCTTGCGAGTCTTCAGGGCTTTCTCCAGTATTTTCAGCCGGGAACAGTATTGGCCCAAAAAGGCGCTGACGGCATCCTTGTTCAAAGCCAGGATGTCCGCCCACATGGCCGGGTGTCCCGCGGCGATGCGGGTTAAGTCCCTGAATCCGCTGCCCACGCCCTTTCGGTATCGCGGGTCCCGGATGGCGTGGTCCTCGTAAAGGTTTATGAGCGCGGAGGCCAGGAGATGGGGGAGATGGCTGGTCAAGGCCACGTAACGGTCGTGTTGGGAAGCGTTCATGACCACCGGAATCCCGCCGACCCCCTTCCAGAAGGAAACGGCTTTGCGAAGCAGTGCGGCCGGCGTGCCTTTCAGTGGCGTGATGAATACCACTTTCCCCTGGTAAAGCCCGGGTCCGGCCCATTGGAGGCCCGATTTTTCCTTTCCCGCCATTGGGTGGCAGGGGACGAATAGTTTGGCCGCGCCCTTCATCCGGCCGGCGCTCGCGGCGATTTGTCCCTTGACGCTGGAAACGTCCATCGCCAGGGAGGGCGGATGGGGATGCTTCAGGAGGGCCGGCAGGGCCTCCAGCACGGCCTTCGAGTGAGAGCACAATACCGCCACATCCGCGTTTTCGACCGCTTCCTCGAAACTTTTGGCGACCGGAAGCAGGCGCAGGGTTTTGCGCCGCGATACGGCCCGGTGGTTCCAACCCACCAGCCGCAGGCCCTTTTTTTTCCTCAGGTCGTAGGCCAGGGATCCACCCAGCAACCCCACTCCGATGATCGCGATTTTTCTTTTTTTCATCTCATTCCTCCACGAGGCTTGCAAAGGTTTTAAGGAAGTTTTCGGTTTCTTCCTCGGTTCCCGTGGTGACCCTTATGGCGCCCGGCCCCATGGGGCGCACGATGATGCCCTTGCGGAGCAGTTTCTCATAAATTTCCTCCGCGCGGGGAACCTCGAAATAAACGAAATTGGACTGGCTGGGGGCGGGGTGGTAACCCATGTTATTCAAGCCTTCCGTCAGCTTGCGGCGCATGGACCGGTTCAAATCCACGACCTTCCTCATGTGGGGCAGGTCGGTCAGGGCCGCCTCGGCGGCCGCCATCGCCAGGTGGTTGATGTTGAAGGGTTGGCGGATCTTCTGGAAAACCTCCACCAGATCGGGATGGGCCACCCCATAGCCGATCCTCAACCCCGCCAAACCGAAAACCTTGGAAAAAGTCCTCAACACCACCAGGTTGGGAAAAGCCTCCTGGAGCTTGAGCGAGCCGGATATATCGGCGCCTTCCTGGTACTCATGGTAGGCCTCGTCCAGGATCACCAGCACCCGCGGAGGGCATTTCCCCAGGAAGGACGTGATTTCCGCGGGGGAAACGGCGGTTCCGGTGGGGTTGTTGGGGTTGCAAATAAAAACAACGCAGGTCTTGGCGGTAAGGGCCCTCCCGAAAGCCGGCAGATCATGGGTCAGCGAGGTCAAGGGGATGACCCGATGGACCGCCCCCATCATCTGCGTCACCAGGGGATAAACAACGAAACTTTTATCCGCGTAAACCGCTTCGCCGCCCGGCTCTAGCGTTATCTGCCCGAGAAGCACGATCAACTCGTTGGACCCGTTGCCCAGCATCAGACGGTTGGGATCCACCCCGAGGTAGGAAGAAAGCTTCCGGGTCAACTTGTGGGCCGAGCCATCCGGGTAGCGGTGGATGGCGGATTGGGCTTGTCCTAGGGCTTTGAATACAGCAGGCGATGGCCCCAGGGGGTTCTCGTTGGAGGCGATCTTAGAGGCGTTCCTCACCCCCAGTTCCCTTTCCAGCTCCTCAATGGGCTTCCCCGGGACGTAAGGCTTTATGCTGGAAAGATTGGGCCGGATCGGCACTTGGAAAAGCATGGCCCTAGGACCCGCTGCGGGGATAGGAACCCAACACCTTCACGATCAAGGCGGATTTTTCCACATCCGAAACGGCCTTTTGTGCCTTGGGATCATCCATGTGGCCGAGGAAATCGATGAAGAAATAATAGTCCCAGGCTTTCTTGCGGGAAGGCCTGGACTCGATGTTGGATAAGTTCAACCCCTGCTTCTCGAAGGGGTAAAGCAAAGCGAAGAGGGCCCCGACCTTGTCCTTGATGGAAACCATGAGGGAGGTCTTGTCGTCCCCGGTTTTTCCCGCGCTGGTCTTGCCGATGACCAGGAAACGCGTGTAATTGTCCTGCATATCCTCGATCCTTTTGGCAATGGGTTTCAGCTTGTAGAGGCGGGCCGCCAGGCCCGGCGCGATGGCCGCAGCCGAGGGATCCTCCGAGGCGGTCTGGGCCGCCTTGGCGGTGGAGGCGCTCTCCACGACCGGGATATTGGAGAGGTTTGTCTCCAGCCAAAGCCGGCATTGTCCAAGGGACTGGGGATGACTGTAGACTTTCTTGATTTTCCGAACATCCCCGGATTGCGACATCAAGGTATAGGTGATGGGCAGGTAAATCTCGGAGCAGATCTTCAGGTCCGATTCCATGAACAAGTCCAGGGTGTGGTTGATGGTCCCCTCGGTGGAGTTCTCGATGGGGACAACCCCGAAATGGGCGCGGTCCCTCTCGACTTCCAGAAAGACATCCTTCAAGGTGGGCCCGGCGGTATAATCGCAGGAGTTTCCGAACTTTTGCAGTGCGGCGATGTGGGTGTTGGTGCCCACCTGCCCGAAATAGCTAACCTTGAGTTTCTGCTCCAGAGCGAGGGAGCCGGACATGACCTCCCGGAAAACAGCTTCTAGGGCTTCGGCCGGCAAGGGACCCTTGTTCCAGGAGGCGATATTGCGGTAAACCTCTTGTTCCCGGTGGGGCGCGTAATACTGCAGTTTGCCTTTGGCCTTGATCTCCCGGATTTTCAGCACGTTTTTAGCGCGTTCATTCAAAAGCCGGACTAGCTTGGTATCAATCCTGTCGATGGAATTCCGGAGATTTTTAAGGTTATGTTCACTTTTTTTCATGTTGGTACCTTTTTTAGCTTTTGAACTCCCATGATTCCACGGGAAAAACCAAAGAATAAGGCATCCCGGATAATAACCATTTCTTCTATCGGCGGTTAAAAAGCTTAAATTCCGAATTTTCCAGAAATTAAATCAACCCCAAAGGGTTTTAAAATTATATTATATTTTGAAACGGTCAAGGAAAGATTATGAACCCACGCCTTTATTTAAAAAATCCAATGCCAGGAATCTTAGGCCTCTGCCTGATCTGCTTTTTATCCGGCTTTTGGCTGACTTGCCAGCAAGGCGCCCAGAGGGTGGATGAGGAGACCCGGTTGGCCCTCTCGCATTTGGCTTATGCCCTCCAGATGAAGGATGACCTGGCCGTCATTGATTTCTCTCATAATCTGGAAAAGATGGATAGTGTCATCGCTTTTCAGGCCCTCCAGGATTCGAAAACCGTTTGCGCGGGAGGAAACCGCGGTGCTCTTCTAAACCAAGCCGCCCCCGGAGTTCATTTTATTTTTCCGTCCCAATGGGTTTGCTCGCAAATTACGGGTGAAAGCCAAGCCCATCCATTGACATTGATCCTTGTCCTCCAGATGAATCCAGGGCCGTTTTTGGGTGGATTGGTGGGTTTGCTCGGCTGCCTCTTCACAGGCCTCCTGGTTTGGGTTGTCATTTCCAAGAAAACCCTCTCCCCGGAGGCCCCCCGGGAAACTCCCCCGATAAAAGGGAATCCCGGGAGCGTGGAAATCTCCCGGACGCCGGTGGATCTTTCCGCTTTCACCGGCAAGCCCTTCTTATTGCTGGATGAAAATTATGTGGTCATACAGGTATCGCCCCAAGCCCTTCCCTTACTTCGAAAAACTGAAGCCGAATTGGTGCAGACCCACCTGATTGACCTCGGGCCAAGCCCCTCATTAACGGAAGCCATTCAAAAAGGGGATACCCATGTGGTTTTAAGCGCCTTCTTATCACAAACCGACCTGAATGCGACTCCCTATCACATTCCGAAGGGAAGGGTTTTGGTTTTGGAAAAAACTTAGCCAACAAAACCCAAAAATCGTTGATTTTGTTGACTTTTATGGTTGAAAACCATAAACTGCCAATAAAATTGCAGCTTTTTAAACAATATCGACAAGGGACGCCCGATTGCCCGAAACCTTAAAAAGCCTATCCATTTTCTCCGCCATTCTGTTGTTGTTGTTGGTAATTTCATCCGGGTGTAATGTCAATATTCCCGGTTGTGGAAAGCGTTCTCTACCCTTCTTCAAGTCAATCTCGGCAAAATTGCCCCCTGTTCCGACAATTTCAGTTTTGAATCCTTCAGTACCCACTCCGATGGTTCCTATGGGTCAAACTCCCAACGCCGTTTCTGCAGTTCCGACAAAAACAGCCAAAAATGTATCCCAAGAAGTCCCCAAGGAATTCTCAACGGAAATGTCCGTTTCCCAACCCACCGCCACAGCCACCCCCACGGCCACCCCGACACCCATACCGGTGGATGTCGAGAAAATCGCTTACACCTACATGGAACAGGGAAAGCCTTCCCTTTGGACGATGAACCCTGACGGGACCAGCCGGACCCGGATCACCAAGGTCGGCGCCAGTTGCTATTTCCCCCTTTGGTCCCCCAATGGTAAATCACTGGCGTTTCTTTCCGATATGGTGGACGGAAAATTAAACCTCTTTTTGATCAACAAGGGGAGCACCGAATTCAAACCGCTGACTTCTTTCCCCGATATGACCTTGATCGGAAATCAATTGAAACCGCCCCTATCCTGGTCACCCCGAAGCGATGAGATCTCGTTTATTTACCGGAAACAGGTCTGGAAAATACAAACCGATGGGGCCGGCTTGGTTAGTTTATTTACACCCGATCCCAATTTCAGCATTTCCGCCTTGGAATGGGCTCCCCACCGGGACACAAAATATGTGGCTTTCCTTCTCCAGCAAGGTGTCAATTATTTCAGTTTGATGCTTGTAAATCCAAGGCTCCTGGACAATCTGGATTTGGCGGATCTCCGGAATGCAGTCGAAGATATCTCCTGGTCTCCCGACGCAAGGAATGTGGCTTACCTGGTCAAGAGGATCGCCAACGATTCGGTCTTTACCGCCTCCCCTGAATCATCCCAACCTAAGTCTGTAATCCAGTGGCCCAAAGACACCTTGGCTCCCTTGATTTCCTATTGTCCCATCGAGTCCGCCGCCCCGACCCTGATGACCCTGGCCAAGAAATCGGAGGATGATACGGGTTACCGGGTGGCGATTGTAGACAAGGCCGCCAAGGATGAGACGGACACGGGATCCCTGAAATTCTTGACCGACCCGGGGGTGGATAACGCAATTTGGTCCCCGGACGGCTCCAAAATCGCCTATGGGAAAGACGGGGAGCTTTGGATCATGGATGCTTTAACCGGCAACAACAAAACTCGGATCGCGGCCACCGGAATTATGAGCCCTTGTTGGTCCAAAAAGTGAGCGTGAAATGAAAAATAACCGGTCTGCTTTTTTGATGCGCGTGGTTCGTTTCGGCGCTTTTGCTTTCCTTCTATTGGGTTTCGGTTTAATGAGTTCGACCGGTTGCAAGCATAGGCAACCCCCTCCCCCTCCTCCTCCCCCAACTCCGACGCCGATTGTCGCGCCGGGCAGCCTGGTTTACGTCCAACGCGGCCACCTGGCGCGGTTGGATCTGGACAGTTCACAAATCACGCCGTTGACGAGCGGAAAAAGCTTCGAGTGGTTCCCGGCTTGTTCCCCCGACGGGAGCCAGGTCCTATATTGGTCTAACGCCGAAAGCGGGCGCTACAACATCTGGAAGATGAGGCAGGACGGCACCCAACGGACGCAATTGACCTTCGACGAGGAAAACACCCTGAGAATCGGGGACCAGAATCTCCAGGTCAACGCCTGCCCCGCCTGGTCCTTTGACGGGAAGAAGATTTTTTACGCCACCGGCGGGAATCTCTGGATGATGGATTCGGACGGTTACAATCCCGAAACGCTCCTGATCGACCACAATGCCCTTTGTCCCGCCCCCTCCCCCAACGGCAAATCGGTTCTTTTCGTCTCCAACAAGGAAGACATGGTCTACAACCTTTGGTCACTGAACCTTTCGGACAGAAGCCTGAAAAAAATCACCCAATACACCGATTGGAACGTGGGCTCTCCCTCCTATTCCAAGGACGGAAATAAAATAATGTTCAACCTCTACCGTTCCAACACTTCCCAGATCTATACGATGAGCACCGACGGTACCAATCCCGTGAACATCACGACCAACATCCACAGCCTCTGCCCCAAATTTGCCGTGTACGACAATAAAATCGTGTATTGCGGCTGGGAAACCTCCGAGGATGAGGGACTGAATGTTTACATCATGAAAGCGAACGGTACCGACGGGAAAGTCCTGACGACGGAAGGAGGAGCCTCTCCGAGCTGGGCTTCGGCTAGCGTTATCACTGCCACGCTCCCTACGCCCGGAGCCCTTACTCCCACGGTTCCAACTCCCGTCGCCGCGGCTCCTATCGCCCCCAAGCCTACTGCCACAGTCGCCGCCGTGACTCCAGTTATATCACTTCCGTTGTTCCCCACTCCCACGAAAAAATAAGCGCAATCCCACTTAACAATCCGTAAAACACGCGGGATGAAAATATTTAATAATAGGTTTGTTTTGGGTGGAAAGCCGATACTTGGCAGCCAGCTAGATTTTTGCCCAATTTTCTATTTCAAAAGCTCCGGATAAAGCGGGAACTTTTCCGAGACTTCAGCGATCTCGTCCTTCACCTTTCGGCGGACGCCCTCGTCCTCGGGGGCCGAAATCACCTCGTTGATCCACTTGGCGATCAGCTTGAACTCCGCTTCCTTGAAGCCGCGGGTCGTCAGGGCGGGCGATCCCAGCCGCAACCCGCTGGTCAAGAGGGGCGACTCGGTATCCCAGGGAACGGCGTTCTTGTTGGCGGTTATGTTGGCGTCATCCAGCACTAGTTGGGCCTGTTTGCCGTTGATTTTCTTGTTCCGCAGGTCGATCAACATTAAATGGTTGTCTGTCCCACCCGAGATGACCTGGAAGCCAAAACCCATCAGCTCCTCGCAGAGAACCTTGGCGTTGGCCTTGATCTGCATTGCGTAACCCTTAAAGGAAGGCTGAAGGGCTTCCCCGAAGGCTACGGCCTTGGCGCCAATCACGTGCATCAAGGGCCCGCCCTGGATGCCGGGGATAATTTGGCTGTCCAAAAGTTCGCCCATTTTCCGGGTGCGGCCGCTTTTGGCAGCGGTCACTCCAAAGGGATTCTCGAAGTCCTTCCCCATCAAGATTAAACCCCCGCGGGGCCCCCGGAGGGTTTTGTGGGTGGTGGAGGTCACCACGTGGCAATGGGGCATGGGGTTATTCAATTCCCCGGCCGCGATCAAGCCGGCGGTATGGGCGATGTCTGCCCAAAGGAAAGCCCCCACCTCGTCGGCGATTTTCCTGAACTCGGCATAATCAAAGTCCCTCGAATAAGCGGAGGCTCCGATGCTGATCATCTTGGGATGGTACTTGTGAGCCAGGTCCCTCACCTGGCCCAGGTCCACCCGGCCGTCCTCCTTCCGGGTCTGGTAGGCGAAGAAGTTGTACATTTTCCCTGAGAAGTTCACCTTGCTTCCGTGAGTCAGATGTCCGCCGTGGGTCAGGTCCAGGCCCAGGATGGTGTCACCTGGCTTGACGAAGGTGAAATACACGGCCATGTTGGCCTGGCTTCCCGAATGGGGCTGGACATTCACGTACTCGGCGTTGGAAAAAAGCCGGGCGGCCCTCTCGCGTGCCAGGTTCTCCACCACGTCCACGTACTCGCAGCCGCCGTAATAGCGGTTCCCGGGATAACCTTCCGCGTACTTGTTCGTCATCACCCCGCCCTGGGCCGCCATGACCGCCAGACTAGTGAAATTCTCGGAAGCAATGAGTTCCAGTTTCTTGTTCTGGCGCTTCACCTCGTTCAGGTTGGCCTTATAAACTTCGGGATCGGCTTTCAGGAAATCCATGAACATGTTCGGTACCGCCTTTTTGAATAATTGATAATATTGTCACCGCTGGCCCGCAGCGGTTGGTATTTTACTGGTGTTCCTTAACTTCCTTTACCAAGATGATATGGACCCGCGGCAAATAACTTTTTAGGGATTATACGTCCGGTTGAAGCCATCTTCCCACTTAAAGAAAATTTTTTAAACCGACCGCCAGACAATCTTTTTTTTCTTGCGCCATTTTGCTTTTCCAGCCCATCCGGAAGGCACTTCCAGGCAGGAACGGGATTCCCTGGGTCCGATAAAAAAACGACAAGGTTTGGCCGAAGGAAAGATTTTTAAAACCCGGTCCTCTGCGTCAAGAAAAACCAGGTCCGGTTTGAGAAAGGTGAAAAAGGTATGGACCGCCCGGCACCTGGGAAACAGAATTCCCTGCCAACGAGAGGGCCATGTTCCCTTGCCCATCAAACCAAACAACCTCGGAAAATAAGAGCCGGCCCACTTCACCCGTAGTGCCCCGCTCCCCAGTCGGGGGCTCATTTGCCGAAGAATTGGAGAAGGATGGACCCGAAAATGATGATAAAGGTGACAGGCAGGATACAGAGAATCAGGGGGAGGAGCATCTTGACGGGCAATTCCTGGACGGCTTTCTCGGCCCTCTGGGACTGCTTGTCCCTCATGGTCAAAGATAACTGCCCCAGGGTCTTGGCCACGCCTGTCCCGAACTTTTCTGCGTGGATTAGGCTGGTGGCGAAAAGGGAGAAATCCGTCAGCTTCAGGCGGTCCGCCACGGACGTCAGGGCGGCCTTGCGGCTGGAGCCGCTTTTGGTTTGCTCCAGGAGCAGCCCGAATTCCTGTGCTAAGGGCCCGGGTTGGGTATTCTCGTGGTAATGGGCGATACCCTGCTCCACCGATAGACCCGCCTCGCAGCAAAGGGCGAGGACCTCCAGGGCGTTGGGAAGGTCCCGCAGGAGGATCTTTTCCCGCCGGGCGGCCTGATCTTGGAGCCAGATCAAGGGAAGAGCCGCTCCCATCGCGAAGGCCAGGACCGCGAACAAAAAACTGTCAGATAAGAGGAAGAAAAAAACGGCAGCGCCTAGGGAAGAAACGGTCTGGAGGTTCAGGAGGTTGGCCAGTTTGAGGTCCCCCCGGCCCGAGCGTTGCAGTTGCCGAGAAAGGTAATGGCGGTAACGAAGCAGGGGGGGCCATCCTGCTCCCAGATTTTCCAAACCATCCCCGGGAAAAAATGAAAGCCATTGAAGGAAAGGCTTCTTTTTCCCCTGTTCCATCAGGTTCATTAAACGCAGATTTTGACGGTAGCCCGATATTTTATGGATCCCGGTAAGGGCCAGTTCCCGCATGAACCACCCAAAACCCAAGGCTGAAAGCGCCAGGAACATATAGACCATCTTTACACCTCCAGCTGCAGGAGCCGGCGGATCCAAAGGAAACCGACTCCTTCTAGGACAAAAGCCACGGCCAGAAAACCCCACCCCAAAGGTTGTGTGAACAGAGGCGTCATGAGGGAGGGATCCATCAGGTAAAAAACGACTGCCAGCAAGAAGGGCAGGCATCCCATCATGAGACCGGAAAGGCGGGCTTGGGCCGTCATGGCCCCCATTTTCCGAAGGATGCGGTTCTTTTCCTCCATCCCATCTAATAGGACCTGAAGGAGGTGGCTGAGATTGGCCCCGGTTTGCCGGGATACCTTGTAGGACTCCAGGAATTGGCGGAATTCCAGGAAACTTGGGAACCGGTCCGACATCTTGGCCAAGGCCGTCTCGGTGGAGGAACCCAGGTCGATCTCAGTGCAAACTCCCGCGATTTCTTCCTTGAGGGGGGAAGGGCTTTCTCGGGACAGGTAACCTAAAACTTGGGAAACGGTCTGGCCCGTCTTCAGGGCCTGGATCATCATTCCGAGGGTTTGTGGGAACACTTCCCGCATGGCCTTCAGTTTTTTCAACAGATCCCGATTCTTAATCCAAAGAGGGACCTTCTTCATGAGTAGCCAGGTACATGCGGAAACCAGAGCTAAAAGTAGGCCGTACTCCGGAAGGTCAATAGCGATGAGGCAAAAGCAGACAAGGAGGGCTAGAACAAAGAAGGCGCCTTTTACCGAGGCCTTCCTTTTTTGGGTGGGAAACCATTTCGCAAGTTGGCTCCAACGCGGACTCAGGGAGATTTTCCCCTTTTCCAGGAAAATCATCACAAGTCCGAAGGCCGACAAACCCACGGAAAAGCTTCCCAGGAGGATTCCAGGTAGAAACGCCATGGAAAGGGCGCTGGTCATTCCGATACCCCCGCCCCTTTCTTGACTGATTCCCTTTGCTCGATGCGGCTCAGGGCATCCTCGGCGGCAAGCCGGTATGCCGGGTCCTTGGTTGAAGCCAGCAATTTCTGCATCTCGGATTTGGCCTGATTTAAGTTTTGGATTCTCAGGTAGGTATTGGCCACCATCAACTGAGCCGCATCAGCCAAGGGATCGTTCGGCGTCTTCTCCACTACCTCCCGGTAGGCAGTCAGGGTGTCCCCAATTTTCCGGGTCAATAACAGACAGTTGGCGATTTGATACTGGGCGTAACCGGCCATGCTCCTGCCTTGTTCCGAAAGGAGGAGCTTTTGGTACTCCCTCATGGCCCTTTCATGCAATCCCTGCCAGTAATAACAATCCGCCAGGAGTTTTTGCCCGATGGCGGAACGGGGCCCGTTCGGGTAGAATTCCAGCATTTGCTTCAGTGGCAGGCGGGCGGCCGCGAACGCGGATTTCTCGTAAATGAGGACATAGGACTCCAGATAAAGGGCTTCCTCGCGGTCCGGGGATGGCGGCGTCTGGCTGGCGATGACTCTGGTAATGCCCAAAGCCTCCTCGTATTTCCCGACCGCGACCAGGTCCCTCAGTTTTTTCACGGGACCGCTGACGGCTGCCGGAGCCGGGGACTTGTGTTGGCCGCATCCGAAAAGGGGGAATATCGCCACGAGAATGACGCAGGTTATTTTTTTCAAGGCATCCTCTCCTACATTTGTTCCGGGGCTGAAACTCCCAGGAGTTTCAGCCCGTTTCGGATGACGTTCTTGACGCCCAAAGCCAGGCTCAACCTCGCCGCCGCGGTTTCCGCTGGGGCGTCCAGGATGCGGTGCTTGGCGTAAAAGAAATGAAAGTCCGCGGAAAGGGATTGCAAGTAAGCCACGATCCGTTGGGGCTCGAAAGCACGGCCGCTCTCAAAAACCCATTGTGGATATTCCAGGATTTCTTTCAAGAGTAAAAATTCCTCCGGTTCCCGGAGGGAAGTCATCCGCTCCGGCTCCAGGGCGGGTTGGACCCCTCTTTCCAGGGCCTTCCTTAGGAGGCTGCAGATCCGGGCATGGGCGTATTGGACGTAAAATACGGGGTTTTCCTCGGTTTGTTTCCGGGCCACCTCAATGTCAAAATCCAGGTGGCTGTTGGATCCGCGCATGACGAAGAAAAACCTGGCCGCATCTTTCCCTACCTTCTCCAACAACTCGTCCATGGTCACGAATTTCCCCTCCCGCTTGGACATCTTCACTTTCTCCCCCCCCTCCAGCAGGTTGACCTGCTGGGCGACCAGTACGATGAAGTTTTCGGTGGGAAGCTTCAAAGCCGCCAGGGCGGACTTCATGCGTTGGATGTGTCCGTGGTGGTCGGGTCCCCAGATATCCAGCAGCTTCGTGAAGCCTCTTTCGAACTTTTGGAGGTGGTAGGCGATGTCCGCGGCGAAGTAGGCCGGCTTGCCGTCGCTCTTGAGGAGGACCTCGTCTTTGGGCGCCCCGAACTCGGAAACCCTGATCCAAACGGCCCCGTCTTTCTCGTAGCAGATTCCGGACTTCTTAATCTGGTCCAAAGTGGTTGACAGGTATCCGGAATCATGGAGTTCCTTTTTCTCGGAAAACCACCGGTCGAAGGAAACACCGTAAGCTAAAAGGGATTTCCTGTGCCACTCAATGACCCGGGCCATCCCCCATTCCCCGGGTTCGGGCTGGTCGCCCGGCAATTGGAGGTATTCCCGGGCCAAGTCTTCCATATAAGCCCCTTGGTACCCCCCCTCCGGGGCGGGGCGGGTTTTGCCTTGAACCCTGTCGCAGGCGGCCAGGAGGGATTCGCCGAAAAGGCGGGCCTGGACCCCGGCGTCGTTGATGTAGTACTCCCGGACGACTTCGGCTCCCGAGGAGGTGAGCAGGTTGGCGATGGAATCCCCGAGGGCGGCGGCCCGGGCGTTCACCACGTTCAAGGGCCCGGTCGGGTTGGAACTGACGAATTCCAGGAGAACCTTCAGGCCCTTGCCTTGAGCGTTCGTCCCATAACTCTCATCCAGGGCCAAAGCGCCCGACAAGGCGGAATAAAACGCCGAGGGCAGGAGCTTCATGTTGATGAATCCCGGCGGTGCGGCCGCGGCCGTCTCTAGGAGAGGTTCCTCGGTTTTCAGGTTTACCGCGATCTCCCGGGCGATCTCCAGCGGGGGGCGTTTTATCTGTTTCCCAAGCATGAGGGCGAGGGGGGTCGAATAATCGCCATGGGCCTTGTCCTTGGGTGCTTCCAGGGAAACAGCGCAATCGGGGAGGCCGAGGGTGGAGGCCGATTTTCGCAAGGCCTGCCGGAGAGCTTCCTGGAGGGTGAAAATATCGTGTTTCACTTATATCACAAGTGGGAGGTAAGGATGGCTTTGTAAAGAAGCGAATGGACCTTCAATTCGATGGCGGCAAAGTCGGTTTTCCGGCCCTCGAAAAACTCGAGGATCATTTTTTCCAGATCCGTGCCGGGTGAGCGCAAGAAATCAATATTCCTCTCCCCCTCTGCGTTGGTGGTGACATGCACCAACCCCATCCCCGCGAAGGTCTGCAGCTTGGTTTCCAACGCGTCCTCGGATAAGGAAAGGATTTCCATGATGAGTTTCAGCGGGAATTGGGAACCCTTCATCAGGATCCAAATTCCCAACAGGATGCGGGAGGTGGTATTGGAAAAAAGTTTTTTGAACTTGTTTCTATCAGTGGCGTAATCTTCCATGTCGGCGCTCCCGGAGTTTCGGATAATCCATACCCACGATAACAACCACATCGACCAGAGGATTGGGGGCCGTGGCATCCTCGAGGCGGTCCTTGGGGAGCCCCAATCGTCCCATGGCCTCTTCCAGCGCGACCGGAAGGCCCAGGCCGGTCCGGACGATGGTTTCAGGGTAGTGAAAACGGTCGGCGTTTCCTGTGTCCGTAATGACGATTCCCGGGCCTTTGAAACGGCGAGCGACCCAATCGGCGGCATTAGTTATACCACAACCATTCAGGATTTCCACACGCACGGGTCCCGCGCCCACGGGAGTCGGGGAAACGGAAGGAATCTCGGTGAGCCTGGGCGCCCCGAAAGAGGCGTGCCCCAAATCCTCGATTTGGATTTCGGAAGAGCGGTAGGGGGCAGGCGGAGGATTGGACGTCCAAAGCGCGAGGAATGCCCGGTCCGGCCAAGTCAGGTTATCCAGGACCGTTTCCGGGTTGTCGGAGAAAAACGACTTGATCCCCCCGCCCAGGTACCAGGGCCAACCCTCCTCCGAATGCGGCATGCCGGCGGCAAAAGCCCATTTACCAAACTGCTTGGAGAAGACCACCAGGTGCTTTTCGTCCATTTGGGCCAATATTTCGGAAGCCTGATCTCGTTGTTCAACGTTCAGAGGAATGGTATGGACCTTGTTTTCCGCGCGATTGAGGGGGATGTCCAATTGGTACGCCTCCACGGTCTTGCCGGTTCCCCTCAGGACAAAAGCTCTCAACGGATGATTACCCATTCCGTAATAGCTGGCCAGGGCGGCTGAGAATAAAACGGCGATGAACAAGAAGAATTTAAAAAATGTTTTCATCCTTTTCCCCGATTTAAGAACCCGTTCCAAGTTTCAACCAGTCTCGGATGGATCCTCGATTTCCTTTCGAGCAAAAACATCAAAGTCATGGAGGCTTTGGCCAAGACGCCCTCCCTCAAACTCCGTCCTGCGATCCGTGCCGCCCGTGAACGGCCCTTGAATTCCCGGCTCGGCTCGATGAAATCGGCCAAAAACAGGACCTGGGCCAAGCGGCCCATGTTGGAGCTACCCGTCGTGTGGCATCGGATGGCCTCTAAAACCGCCGGGTCGCGGATCCCCCATTTTCTATAGGCGATGGCCGCTCCCGCGTGCGAATGCCACAGGCCCTGCATTTCTTTTTCCAGGGGATCCAGCCGGAACGGGCTTCGGTCAAGCCAATATTTCATTTCCTCCCTAGTCAGTTCCTTCGCACAGTCATGCAGCCAAGCCGCCAACCGCGCTTTCCCTGCTGAAAGCCCATGGCGAAGCGCCAAGCGGCTGGCGCATTCAACGACCCCTTGGATATGCCGGTAGCGCCGGGGGCCGGCGTGGGTCCTCACCCAATCCCTTATTTCATCCAACTTAACCTTCGGGGCCATCAACCGTATATCCCGGTGTAAGCGATCCCTCGGATGATGGTGCGCTGGAAAAGAGCGAGTAATATGATGGGCGGCACGGCGCTGATAGCCAGCGCCGCGAGCGTCACGTTCCAAGGCTCGCCGGTCTCCACCAGCCGTTGCACGCCCAAGACCAGGGGATAGTAATCGGGGTTGTTAAGTACGATCAGGGGCCAAAAAAAACTGTTCCAAGCGGTGACAAAGGAAAAAACCGCCAAAAAAGAAAGGATGGGCTTGGTCATGGGGAGGATGAAGCGGAAAAAAACCCGGGTCTCCCCGCATCCGTCGATCCTCGCGGCGTAGAGGATTTCGTCCGGGATGGAATCGTAAAATTGCTTGAGGACCATGATGGTGAAGGCGCTGAAGATCCCCGGCAGGATGACCGCCCAATAAGTGTTCACCAGGTTCCAACTGCCGAAACCTGGGCCGAGGGGGAAGAATTTCACGATGAGGTAGAGGGGAATGACCAGGACCTCGAAGGGCACCATCAGGCTGGTCATGAACAACAGCAGGATGCCCCCCGCAAAACGCACCCTGAGCTTGGAGAGGGAGTAGGCGGCCATCGAACAAACCAGGAGCTGGCCCAGGACGGTCCCGGAACAAATGATCATGCTGTTCAGGAGGTAACCGGCGAAATTCACCAGCCTCCAGGCTTCCTGGTAATTATCCGGGCTAAACCGGCTCGGGAGATAGGCCTGAGGAAGGGAGTAAATTTCCTCCGGGGTTTTAAAGGAACCCAAAAGCATCCAAATCATCGGGGCGACCATGGCCAAGGCCCCCAGCAGAAGAAGAAGGGCTCCCAAGGTCAGGGCCACGCGGACCCCTAGTTTACGCCGGTCCTGGCGCGAGAGTACCCCGCGGGTGGACCCCGGCAAGTGTTGAAAAGACACGCTTTTCCCTAAATTTTCCATGGAATCACCTCGCCTCCCGCTTGAGCTGCCATAAACGGACCATGGAGAAAATAAAAAGCGCGGCGAACATGAGCATGGCCATGGCGGAAGCATATCCCAAATCCATGGCCCCAAAGGCCGTCTTATAGATATAGGTTCCGATAACCTCCGTGGTATGCATGGGGCCGCCGTTGGTCATCACATACACCTCCGTGAACACCTGGAACGTCGTCAGGACTTGGATGATCAAGAGAATTCCCATCACCGGCCGCAGGTGGGGAATGGTAATGTTGAACACCTTATGGAAAACACCGGCTCCGTCCAGTTCCGCCGCCTCATAGAGCTCCTCGGGCAGGCTTTGGAGATACGCGAAATAAATGAGCATGTACCATCCCAGGTTCTTCCAGACGAACATGACAACGATGGAAATCAGGGCCCACCGTGGATTGGTCAGCCAACCCACCTGGAGGTCCGGGGAATGGAGGAGATTCCCCAGGATGGAGTTCAGGACGCCGAAACCCTCGTCGCACATCCACTTCCAGAGGTTCGCCGCGGGGATGGAAGGAATGATGAAGGGAATGAGATAGAGAAACTTCAGGAGGCCCTTTCCCGCCGGAATCTCGTTTAAAAAGACGGCTAGGAGGATGGGAGGCCAGAAGCCCAGCACCAGGGAGATGAGGGTAAAGGAAACCGCGTTCATGACCGTCTGCTGGAAAAGGGGGTCCTGGAAGGCCCGGTTATAATTGTCCCAGCCAACCGGGAAGCTTTTTCCGAGGGGGCTGTAATGGTTCAGGCTGACCAGGAACCCTTGGACGAGTGGATACAGGAAAAAAAGCCCGAAAAAAACAAGGGCCGGAAACAGGAACCAAAAGGCCTGGGCCCGGTAGCCAAGCGGGTGCCAGGCGGCTTTACCCTGCCGGATGGGTTTGTCGCGTTCGACGGGTTTGTCGAAGATGGAGGCGGTGACGCGCCTGTCCCGGATTTTTCCCGTTTCTTTCCTTTTTCGGATCAAATCCTTGGCCCTGTCTTCCATCGATTTTTCGGCCTGTCCCTTTAGGAAGGGGGTTTTTTTCAGGGCGTCGGACTCCCGCGGGCTGGCCTCACCGGTTCCTTTCGTGCCGGAGGAAGGCGCCCGGGCGCCCAGCTCCAGCTGTTTCATCATGTCCCGGCGGGTTTCCTTGTCCTCCTGGGACGGCCCATCCTCGATTTCCAGGTTCAGTTCCTCATCCTGCGCCTGGGGGTCCGGCGGAAGAATCGGTCCTTTTTTCTCCTCATCGTCGTCGTAAATGGAGAAAGGCTTGAAGGGTTCAGTCATGGCGGCCCCCCTTCCTTCCCCGCGTTTGAAAACCGGGGGATGATATTTGATTTTTAGTGTTCATGGGGTTACGGTTCCTCCCCATTTCGAGAGGATATCCCGGTCCGCCGCCTTGGCATTCGCCGTCAACAACCGTTGCGGATCGGCGTCCGGGTCCAGGAAAATTTCTTGGAGCGGATCCTGGTCCAACATTTCGCGGACCTGGGGCCAGCCCCTCACATGGGGTTCGAAGTGGGCCGTTTCCAGGACGTCCTTCACCATCTTAAAGTCGGGAAGGTCCGCCACTTCCGTAGCCGAGCTGAAGGCTCCGGGGAAAATGGGCATTTTCAACTCGTGCATGCGGGTCCATTTCCAAAGCTGGTTAACCGGGGAAAGCTCGAATTCGATCCATTTCCAGGCCGCTAGTTTTGTTTCCTCGGTTGCGGACGCGTTGATGACGTAGACTTCCCCGCCCAAGTGGGCCGCCCGGCCGGCGGGTCCGGCAGGCAGGGGCGCGATTCCGAAGGTTTGAGGCGAAATCTTATACCGGGCGATCAGGGCCGGCAGTTGGTTGGCGACCCCGAAGGTCATGGCGACCTTGCCCAAGGCAAAGAGGTGGAGCAATTCCGTCTCGGGGATCAGCACGTCCGGTTCCAAAACATTGTACTTCCACCTCAAATCCTTCCAAAACTTCAAGGCCTGGACCGCCGGCGGCTCCCCGAAGGCCGCGTGGACCTTTCCGTTCTCGCCGCGGATCATTTCCCCGCCCGCCTGCCAAACGAAATCCTGGAAATACCAGGTTTTCGGGGCCAAGCCAAGGCCGAATTGCCCTTCCTGCCTTCGGGTCAGGAGCTTGGCGTCCTTGGCCAGTTCCCCCCAGGTGGCGGGGGGTGTTTCCGGGAAGAGGCCCGCTTTCGCGAAAAGATCCTTTCGGTAAAAGAGAAACAGGAAATAAGTATCCGCAGGAACCCCGTAATAGTGGTTAACCACCTTGACGCTTTCCCAGAGCACGGGCTTGATGAAATCCCTTTGGCTCCAGTTCTGGATGTAGGCGTCCACGGGCTGGAGAAAATCCATATTGGCGAGGGTTTGGATGGCTCCGACCCAGACCTTGACCAGGTCCGGCCCCTTGCCCCCGGCCATCACGGTGATGAATTCCTCCGGTTGGTATTCCCTTTCCTCGCCCTCCACCAGGATGCCCGGATTGGCCTTTTCAAACCGTTCCACCGTCTCATCCCACAACTGGCGGTCCAAGGGGAGGGATTTCGGTGGAACGTTCCAAAGATGGAGATGGACGATGGTTTTGTCCAGGAGCGTTTGGTGGTTTTGATCGGCCAGGTACTGGCTGAAACCGAAAGCCAGGCCGGCCAAGGCGACGAGTGTCAGGAACCATCTCATGGAATGGGTCAACCTTTGTGAATGATTTTGTTTATTCGCATGAACCGATGCGATGAACCGCTATGAAATTTCCTGTTCTTAAAGCACCGGGAATATCTTAACAAATCGGCATGGGTTTGGAAAAAGGAAACGGCCCCTCAGAAGCCCGGTTATTCCGGCTTCGTCAGGAGCGTGATGACCGCCCGTCTTTGTTTTTCATCCGGCGCCGGGCCCGATTCGGTCTTCAAGGGGTCCCGTTCGGCATAGCCGACCGCATAAAGGGTATTCGGGGGAAAAGAAAGAATTTTCCTGAGGTGTTTTTCGACCGCGGCCGCCCTTTGGTGGGACAAGGACAGCCGATCCCCCTCCTCTCCCGGGGCCGTGTAGCCTTTGACGACCAGCAGGCATTTGTTGAGGTAGGGCCGGATGGCTTCCACGGTTTTCTCGATTTCTTTCTGGCCTTTATCCGTCAGGTCGGCCGTCGAATCGGCGAAATAAACCGAAGCCAGGCTTATGGCCATGTACTCCCCCGCGGTGCCGGGCCCGGCCTCCAACTGGAGGAAATAGGGGTCGGAGGTGGAGGTGTTTCCCGCCCGGTCCGTGGCCGAGAAGGCGATTCTCAACAGGGAACCCGGGTCGGCTGGCTGTCCTTCGGAAGTATTCCCATCCCAAAGAACTTCCGTGGGGGGCTGCCCGCTTCCTTGGAAAGTTCTCACCACTTCCAGGTTTTCCCCGCTGAGTTCGACCTTCCAATCCTGGAACCCCGCCAAATCCGCCGAAGCGAGGGCCATCCGGTACTGTTTTTTCGACTTGAAGTCGAACCAGTTGTCCTGCCCCTTCAAGGAAAGCTCCGGAGGGGTGTTGCACACGTAAACGTGAAGCGCGTCCGTTTTCAGGGGGTTACCCGCCTTGTCCTCGGCCAGGAGCAGGCAAAGATAGGTCCCATCCCCAACGCGGATATGGTCCATCCCCTTGCCGTCCCAAAGGAGGGTCTTGGGGAGCCGGTTCTTGCCTTTTTTCGCGAGGACCACCTTGTTCGAGGAAGCCTCACTGATTTCGAAATCCCAATGGTCCACTTCCCGGCTTCCGCCCGGCTCAACCGTGAAAAGAAGTTCGCGCTTCTTTTTATGGCCCCGGAGCGAGAAATAGGGGTTCTCGACCTGGATCCCGAAACGGGACCGGGGCGATATGATTTCCACCTTCTCAAAATCTTCTGAAAGGGTCTCGTTTTTGTCGTTGAAGGTTTTTAACACCACGCGGTAGGTCCCCTCGGGCGCCGGTTTCCCCTTGTCGTCCATGCCGTCCCAAGCCAGGTAGGGCAGGAGGGATCCCGTGCCCCCGATCCGCCGGATGTCCCTTTGCTGGGAATCCTGGAATATCAGGACCCATCGGGCGGTATCCGCGGCCCAGTCTTCCGGGAATGAAATGACGGTTGTTTTTTGCCTGCCGGAGGGGGAGAAAGCCGGCGGCTCGATGCGGATGTTCAATTTCCTCAGGGGAACCGGCGAAACAGGCTTTCCCTCGGTGGAAGTCAATTCCGTCGTTTCGGAGGGGCTCCCGATGTTGATCTCGGCCGGAGCGGACGCCGTTTCAGTAGGTCCTTTGGCTTGGAAAACATGGTCGAACCTGTAAATGAAATCAAGGAAATGGCCGAACTGCCCGCTGTCCCTGGAAACCCTGAACGCGTAATCCACTTCGAGCGGCTGGGAAGGGTGGTATCCAGCGCCGAAGGAGAAAGACCCGTCGGTGTTGAAAAGGCCCTCGTAGCCCAAACGCAGGCTGTAGGTTTTCTGGTCCAGGAAATGTTCCGCACCGATCCTCAAGCGGTTTTGAAGGGAGGAAGACTCCAAGACCTGGTCGGCGATTTGATAGTCCATTTCCAGCCGGGTGTCGGTCAGGGCCTCGTAGGCCGCTCCCAGGACGAAGGCGCGGGGCAGGGTCTGCTCGTTGGAATTGTTAAACCTTATATCCGTGTCCAGGTCTTTGACCGCCAAAGCAAAGGATGCCAGGGTTCCCTGGGCGTTGCGCAGGTCGTACAGAATCCCCAAATCCAGGCCGATCCCCCTTCCCGGGACCTGGTCCGCGCCCATGGGCGTGGATAGGGCAAGGTACTTGATATTGAAACCCATCAGAAAATCCCTCGAGGAATTCAAGGGAATCCCGACGGAACCGATATAGCTGGTGACGGAATTAGGGGATTTGGGAAAGTCCGAATATTGGGAAAGGCCGAAGACCGTCCCATCCTGGAGGGGCACCAAAACACCGGTATTGAGATGGAAGTCGGAATTAGCCGGGAGGTACCCCAACCCCAATTGCACCAAAGGATCGGTCGCCCGCGTCACGCCTGCCGGGTTCCAGAGGATCGAATGGGTCCCCCCGGAAATAGCCGCGACCGCCTCGCCCATCCCGATTCCGTATGCGTCCTGGTCTAGGTTCAAATAAAGGGCTTGGGCGGGCTTCAATATAAGAAAGGATATTGTCAGGAAAATTCCGGCGATCCACTGGGCTTTTCTGAGGGGTTTTTGGGGGAGAATCATTCTTTTAGGAATATGGTGGAGTCGGTTATTCGTGAACATGGGCTAATTAATATAAATCAACAGGCCACGTGGAAAAAGCCCTATTTGGGAAGGTTTTGTGGGGAAATTAGTGACTCATCCTTGGAATTTTCAAACAATTCAGCCTGGTTGATGGTTCCCTACCCGATTTTTTAATACCCACTGGTAGGCGTGGCGGTGGAGGATACCTTTCCGTTTCCGGCGGGGCCATAGGTACAGCCGGCATTTTCCCCGGGGCTACCAGCCTTTACTAATTCCGTGCCGGAAAATAAATTTGAATTATCTATTAAGGAAATGATACCGCCACCGCCCCCCCCACCGTTATATTCACCGTTGGAACCGTTCGCAATTAATGATCCGGTACCGGTAATGGTGTTGGCCTCGATCAAAATGGACCCACCGCCCCCCCCTCCGCTGTCAGTGTCTTGTGTATTTATCTTTCCACTCATATCAATGGTTCCATTGATGGTTGCGGGCCCGGTTAATTTATTACCGACAGGATCATAGACAATAATCCATAGCAATGAGCCGCCGTAATTCGTCCCAAGGGCCCCGCTGGCTAATCCCCCGTCTAAAGACGGGTGAACCGGATCGTCATTTGCCGGTCCACCGTAAACCGTTACGCTCACAGAGGAATTACAATATTCAACGTAAGTTACGCCCCCACCGGCCCCGCCATGGCCGCCACCGCCGAAAGCGCCTAATCCACCGCAATCATTGCTTTCCCAAAAGCCTCCCAATCCCGCTGAAGATCCTTCGCCCAGGCCAACTCCATTGAGAGTGGCGCCGGCATCCAATGTGAAACATGTCGCGAAGATGGTCACTCCGTCCGAAATGTAAATCGTCGCGCCCGCTAGGATGTGCACGCATCCCAAATCATAAGTGCCGTTGGTTAAAGTCGTCACGCCGGAGAAATTGCTCCAATCCACCGCTGGAGTGGAGGTGGAAGTCGATGTCGCCGTTGAAGTAAACGTAGGGGTGTTAATAGCCGTTAGCGTATTCGTGTTGGTCGGGGTGGTGGTCATCGTGGGCGTGTCAATAATGATGGGTGTGGACGTATTGGTGGGAGTGCCTGCTGCGGTGTCCGTGGAGGTGGGGGTCGAAGCCGGGAACGAAGTGTCCGTTGGGGTATTCGTTGGAATCTGGGTGAGCGTATTCGAGGGTGTATCGGTGGATGCCGGAATAGGCGAATTTGTTGGGGTATTCATTGCCGTTGGAATGGAGGTTGGGGTTGAGGTAGAAGACGGAATGGGGGTATTCGTAGCGTTGTTCGTCGCCGTTGAAGTGAGAGACGTAGTAGAAGTGTCAACGGGTGTCGAATTGGGCGTATCCGTCACTTGCGGGGTCGGTGTATAGGTTGGGTTCAACGCGGGCGATAAGGGATTGGTGGAATAGGATTTACTGCAACCGACAATTAGTGATCCAATCGAAACACCAGCCAAAAGGAACCAACTGATCCAAGCCCTTTTATTTCTCATCTTTATCCTTTTCTGGAGTAATTGTTCATCGATTTTTTAATATCCGGAGGCGGGTGCCGCGGAATAAGACACGATCCCGTTCCCTCCCGCGCCTTCGGTGCAACCGGCGCAACTCCCCGCGCCTCCGCCCGCTGCGGAAATGTTGCCGGAAAAACCGTTGTTTCCGATCAAGGAAATAATCCCCCCGCCGCTGGCCCCGCCCCTCATGTAACCGTTTTGGCCATTCGCCTTCAATGTCCCGGAACCCCTAACCGTGTTGGCTTCTATCAGGATGCCGCCTCCCGCGCCCGCGGCCTGGGTTGGCATCATTGTTCCTTGGCCGCTTACGTCGATGGTTCCATTGATCGTGGCCGGGCCTGTTACCTGATTTTGGACCGGGTCGTAAACAACGATCCATATCAAGGCCCCGCCGTAACCGACGCTTTGAGCACCGCCTCCACAACCACCTCCCCAGGCGGGATGGACCGGGTCGTCAAAGGCCGCGCCGCCGGAAGCTGAGACTGTGACCGGTGGATTACAAGGGTAATTGACCGTGACACCTGCTCCTGCGCCGCCGTGTCCCCCGCCTCCATAAGCGCCTACTTCGCAGGAATAGTTAATGTTTGAATACCCGGAACCAGGGCCACCCATTGAGTAACCGCTTATAGTTGAATTCGCGTCCATCGTGAAGCAAGTGGCGAAGATGGTCACCCCGCCCCAGATATTGATGGACGAGCCCGACAACATATGCACACAGCCCAAATTATAAGTACCTGATAATGTTGTCACGCCGGCGAAATGGCTCCAATCCACCGTTGGAGTGGAGGTGGAGGTAGAGGTCACCGTCGAAGTGGACGTCGGTGTTGGGGTACCGGTGGATGCCGTAAAAGGTGGGTTCGTCGCTGTGGGGGTGGGTGTGGGGGTTGGTGTGTCCGCAGGCGGCCACGTAGGCGTGGAAGTGGGGGTTGAAATCGGAAGGGGAGTATCCGTTGAAGTATTGGATGGAATCTGGGTGGGCGTATTCGAGGGTGTATCGGTGGATGCTGGAATAGGCGAATTCGTTGGGGTATTCGTTGCCGTTGGAATGGAGGTTGGGGTTGATGTGTCTATGGGTATCGAAGTTGGGGTGGAGGTTGATGTCAGAATGGACGTACTCGTGGAACTGTTCATTGCCGTGGGTATGGAGGTTGGGGTTGAGGTGGAAGACGGAACAGGGATATCCGTAGAACTGTTCGTTGCCATTAATGTGGGTGTCGGCGTTGAAGTGTCTGTGGGAGTCGAAATGGGGGTGTCCGTCACTTGCGGGGTCGGTGTATAGGTTGGATTCAACGTGGGCGATAAGGGATTGGTTGAAAAGGATTTACTACATCCGCTTATCAGGGAACCGGCTGATACGCCGGCCAAAAGGAACCAACTGATCCAGGGCCTGGTTTTTCCCATCTTTTCCCTCCCTTTTGGGTTTCCGCTGATTGTATTGATCGTTCTAATATCTAGACTCCCTTCCCTATAAAAAAATCCAAAAAAATGAAAAAATTTTGAAAAAGGCCGAAAAACTGAGCTTTTCCCATGCTTTTTTTGCCAATACCAACCTGGCCAATTGAAAACGACAGGTAGGTAAGGATGAATGGAAAAGCAGTTATTTAAGTTTTTCGGCGAGTTGGTAAAGGGTGGGGGTCAGGAATATCCGGATGAAATGGAGGGCTAAGATGGCGAAAAGCGGCGATAAATCCAAACCCCCGATCCGCCAGGGCGGCACCAGCCGGCGGAAGGGCCTTAAAAGGGGCTCAGTGATGGTCGGGACACCGCGCACGATGGTGTTGTAGGGATCGGCGTGGACCCAGAATAAAATCACCCGGGCAATGACGAGGATTTCCAGGAATGCCAGGGCCCAATCGACGATCCAAGCCATGGCCGATATTAAATTCCCCAGGATGAACATTTTATTTCCCTTCGGTTTTGGGGCCCACCTGGACCCAGGTCATTTGTTCCGATAACAGGTATTTCTTGGCCGTTTCTCCCAGCTGTTTCGCGGTGATGGCCTCGATTATTTTAGTAAATTTTTCCAGTGTTTCCGCCCCCATCCCCGAAAGGTGGTACTGGCCCAAGGCATAAAGCTGGGAACGGTTGGATTGGAGCCCGACCTGGAACAAACCCACCATGTAGGTTTTGGCCCTTTTCAAGTCCGTCCCCGAAATCCGGCCCAAGGCGAAGTTCTTCAGGACGTCCAAAAGTCCCTGCCGGGCGGATTCGGTCTTTTCCGGCGAACATCCCAGGTAAATCTGGTAAGCCCCCGCCAGGGCCGCCGCGTCGTGGG
The DNA here is from genome assembly GCA_963847625.1 of candidate division FCPU426 bacterium. GTDB lineage: Bacteria > Oederibacteriota > Muellerivitia > Muellerivitales > Muellerivitaceae > CAWCKJ01. Next base: position 93,102 of record CAWKAR010000003.1, read on the forward strand.
AGGCGTAAACGCTGTAGGCCAGGCTTCTTTTTTCCCTCAATTCCGCGAAAAGCTTTCCGCCCATGCCGTTCAACATGGTGTTGAGGAGGCGGAAGTTGAAGTAGTCTTTGGACTTTAAGTCCGGGGCGCGCAAGCCCAGGACCAGATTGGCCTGCTGGCTGTCGAGGGTCTCGGTGAGGAAACCGGATTCCGGGCCCGGGACTGCGGCGGGCGCCGGGGCGGGTTTATTTTGGTTCGGGATATCCGTCATGCTTTGGTTTAAAAGTTTTATCAGGTTCCCCGGTTCGAAATCGCCTACCACCACCCAGGTCATTTGGGAGGCGTCCAGGTACTTTCCGTGCCAGTCCTTCACGTCCTTCGTCGTCGTACCGGAAACGCTTTTTTCCGTCCCGACGGGCATGTGGGCGTAGGGCGTGTTCCTGAAAGTCAGGACATCCGATTGCAGCATGGCGTACTCGGAAGGGTCGTCCTTCAGGCGCCGGATGTTGGCAAGCTGGATTTTCTTTTCCTTCTCCACTTCCGCCTCGGCAAAGGCGGGTTCCAATAAACCCTCGGCTAGGAGGCTGTACGCCTCCTCGAACCGGGAAGAAAGCACTTCCAGGCTGACCCCCCAAAAATCCTTCTCCATGAAGGGATCCAACTGGGCGGCCAGGCCCTCTACTTTTTTGGAGAATTCCTCGTGGTTCTTCCGGCGGGTGCCTTTCAGGAGGCATTTGGTCATCAGGTGGGTGATTCCAAAGTTGGTTTCGGTTTCATCCACGAACCCGCCCCTCAGAAAAACGCCCAGTGAAACGATCGGCAGGTTTGTGCGGGGCCGCAGGAGCAAAGTGGAGCCGTTGGCCAGGGTGATCGTCTGGGTCGGAGAATCGCCTGAAAAGCCCGGCTTGGCCGTCTTCGCGGGGGCGGAATAAGACCGGGACAGGAGGGTTTGCAATCGCGAGGGGCTGGACTTTCCCTTTTGCCCGCGGGGATGGTAAACCACCAGGGTCGCCCGGGCGGGATGGAGGTATTTCCCGGCGACCCTTTGCAGGTCGCCGCTGGTGACCGCTTCCAGGGCTTTCAAGTATTCCTCTTCCTTGCGGTAATCCCCCAGTAGTTCCCAGTAACCCAGGGACTTGGCTTGGCCGTCCACGCTTTGCTTCTCGAATATCTTGGAGGCCCTCAGTTTGTTTTTAACCTTGGCTAATTCCTCCTCAGAAACCCCCCGCCGGTTAAGCTCGCGGACTTCCGCCATGATGTCGCAAAGAAACGGTTCCAGCCGCTTCTGGTCCGTCAGCCCTTGGACCACGAAAGCTCCCCCGTACTTCCCCAGGAAATGGTCGGTCCCGACTTCGTCGGCGGATTGTTTCGCCTCCCGGACCGAAATGTTCAGACGGCTGGAATTGCCGTCCCCCAACACTGAATCCAGCACTTCCATGGCCGGCGCGTCCGACTCGAAGAGGGAAACGGAGGGAAATCCCAATGAAACGTAGGTCTGTTGGACGTCCCCTTCCTCCCACCGCATCCGTAGCCCGGAGGGTTTGGGTTCCCGGAGAAAGTGTCTTTTGGGGGCCGTCCGCGACGATCCCATCTTGAACATTTCTTTGGTCCACCTAATCACGTCCCGGGTCTGGACGTCCCCCACGACCGCTACCACGGTGTTCCGGGGCACGTAATGGGTTTGGTAATACCTCATCAGGCTTTCCCGGGGGACTTTGCGCAGGATACCGGGATCGCCGATCACAGGCCACCGGTAGGGGTTTTTCCGGAACAAGGTCCTGAACATCAGCTCCCAGGACCAGCTCCAGGGGTCGTCCCGCCGCATGCGCATTTCCTCGAAAACGACCTCTTTTTCCTTTTCCAGCTCGGAGGCGTCGAAGGTGGAATTGAAATAAGCGTCGAACTCGACGTCCATGGCCTTGCGGATTTGCTGCTTGGGAAGAACGACGAAAAAACAGGTGTGTTCGAAGCTCGTGAAAGCATTCAGGTAGCCGCCCGCGCCCTCCACCTCCCGGGAAATCGCCCCCACGCCCCGGCGCTTGGTTCCCTTGAAAATCATGTGCTCGATGAGGTGGGCCATGCCCCTTTCGTCGGGCCTTTCGTCGACGGAACCGGCCTCGACCCAGATATTGAGGGACACCACGGGGTTGGAACGGGTTTCCTTCACGAGGAGCGTGGCGCCGTTGGGCAGGCGCACCCTTGTCACTTCATCCCCGGATAAAAGGTTGTTGTTTTTGCCCATGGATCCTCGTCCCTATTCCAGTTTAGATAATATTAGTGCATGCCAATCTCACTGCCTAAAACACTTAGGACATTGGTACTGTGCCATTTTCGTTAATTATTTATTCAAATGGATAAATGGTGCGTGCCGATAATCCTTATTAAAAGCAAATAAAGACATCGGTACTGCGCCAACCCTTTTATTACAATTTTATTTAATAATGAAAGTTGGTGCGGAAGGGGGGAGTTGAACCCCCATGAGGTTGCCCCCGCTAGAACCTGAATCTAGTGCGTCTGCCAATTTCGCCACTTCCGCGTTAGGAAAAAACTTTTTGAAAATCTCGTAAAAGCCTTATGCTACAACAATTTCCGAACATCGTCCAAAAATACTTTTTTTCGTTCCATAAAAGTGAACCTCAAAAATACCCCTCCGTGTCTTATACGTGTCTTTCGTTTCCCGGAAAGCGAAATTTGTCGGTGTCTTATTCGGTCACTTTTCGGAAAAATTTTATCCGGCCCCCTCTCCGTGAAGTTTCAAAACACCCGTCCGTGTCTTATACGTGTCTTTGGGATATTTGGAAGAGGGTTCAAAGCGAGTATTATTCGCATCCACGAAGCCCCGGACCCTTTCCAAGGCTTCCAGCCGGTCCACCCGGTCCACTTGGTCATACCTCCTAAACATCGCGTGGGTCTTGTGGCCTGTAATGCTCATAATGACGCCTTCCGGAACGCCCGCCTTCCGCATATTCGTCACCGCGCAGTGGCGAAGATCGTGAAAATGAAAATCCTTCAATCCTGCCTTCCTGCAAGCGGTCTTAAATGCGGACCTCATATCCGTCAGCTTTTGACGCCTATAAGTGAAAACATACGGGCAACCCAAAACCCTCGGGATCTTCTTGAGAATTGTTCTTAGGTTTTCATCAAGGGGTATTTCCCTTTTCGCCTGGGTTTTCGTGTCTTCCGCCTCAAGCGTGATGATCCCTTGTTGAATATCCACTTGCTTAAACTCCAGCCCCATGATTTCACCCTTCCGCATTCCGGTAAAGTAAGCCAGCTCCACAATGGGTTTAAGGTGCATGGGACAATTCTCAATAAGGCTTTGGTATTGCTCAGGGGTAAGGGTCTTATCCCTTGGAGTTTCCTTAAAGAGCCTCAGGCCTTCAAGGGGATTCCTGTCGATTTGCCTGTTTAACAACGCCCTTCGGGCGATGGTCTTCAAGCAAGACAGGTCCCGATTAAGGGTCGTGCCCGTTAATTCCTTCCAGTGTTTATTGCCCTCTTTCCTCCTCCAGTTCAAGTATTTTTCCACCAGGTCCAGGTTGATGCTCTCAAAAGCCCTGTTGCCGAAAAAAGCCTTGAGATTCCTAACGTAAAACCTGTCCTGCTGGAAACTTTTCTTCCTGGATTCGGAATAGGCCAAAAACGCGTCAGCAGCCTCGTTGAACGTTATTTTCGGCATTTCGACAGCCAAAAACTTGCCTTCAACGATGGTTTGCATGTGCTGGGCCAGCACCTTCTTGGCTTTTTCCAAGGGCACTTGTCCCAACCGGACCCTTTTCCTCTTTCTTAATCCCTCCTCCTGGACCACATAATCCAGATAGTATCCCCCTTCATCCTTTCGAAGATGTTGGGGTAAACCACGAACATTAGGTCTGCTCATTGTCCTCTCCTAATGTTCCTAGCAGAATTTATTTTAACAGGATTAGGCTCAATTTCCAAAGCCCCATTACCTGGGGGTTTATGGAACGTCCTTTGGAAATCCGAAAGCCATATCCTGGGATGTCGTCCGACTTTCACACAAGGCAAAGTGCCGGAATTTCGCCAGAATCGGACGGTACGCACCGGCACCTTTGCCATGAGGGCCACCTCTTCGTCCGTCATAAGGTCATCCTCCTCCCTTTTCCTTCTCTCGCTTCTTCTTCTATCCATCATCATTGTTTTCCTGAAATGACTTGATAAGACTCAAAATCATCTGTTTTTTAAAACTCAAGGGTTGCCTGGGGCCGATTCCTTCTTTTCGGCTTTCTTCTTGAATTCGGCTACAGCTGCCTTCTCTATTTCCGCCTTTGCCTTTTTGTTGGCGTTGCAAAAGTGGAAATACTCCCCTTCCTTTTTGCCCGGCCTGGACGGGAAACCCACGAATAACCCATCCCCATCCTTCTTCTTCACCAATGTCAGGTCATTGAAGTAGAACTCATAACTGGCAATGGCGACCTTCACGTCGAAAAACGCCTGCGTGTTCTCCCCTTCATAGGGGTACATCCTCGTAACCTTGACCTTTAAAGCCATGTGCTTCCTCCTTGAATTTTTTACTAACAGCCCAGCTACTTCTTCTTCGGCACCTCCTTGTCGGCAAGGGTGTTCCTGGCAAATTCCAAAGCATCGTTCCTCCCCTTCTCATTGGCTGTTTCCAAATAGACCCACCAATTAGGGGAGCCTTTCTTGGTGGAATACTCGTGGAGGATTTCGAGAAGTTCAGGTGTGTATTTGATTGGTTTAGCCCCATTGCTCCTGGGCGTTCCCCTGAAGACCACCGTGTTCCGGCCTGAATCTTTAGCGGTATAAAGTCCGTGATCCGCCGCCGTAATAATTCCTTCCAGGTTGGTGCCGTCTTCCCCCCACTCAACTAGGGCTTGGCTAATGGTCACCGGGTAGTGGATGAGAAATAGATCGTCCTTCTTGTGATCGAAACCGTCCGTAAAGTGCCGGATGTCTTCCTTCTGGATGATTTCATTAGTCTCCGTCACCACCTTTCCCTCACAGTGCTTCCTGAATTCCTCCGCTTTTTCCATCGCTTCTTCTTCTGTCCCATCCAGCACCCAGACAATTTCCTCGCCGCCATACCTCCATATCCTGTTTTTGGTGAAGATTTGCTGGCCCGCCTTGGCCAAGGCTTTCAAGACGGCGTTTCCGACCTGGTGGTTGTAGTGGACGTCGTTGAAGGATTTGAAGAAGTCAATATCAGCCATCGCCAGAAAAAATTGGTTCTTCCTCCTAGCGGCCAAGGCGGGTATTTGCTGGACTGCCGCCCGGTCATTCAAAAGTCCCGTTCGATGATCCACCAAGGTTTCCTGCACTAAATCCTCCTGGGTGGTCTGGGTTTCCGATTCGGCCCTCATCTCCTTTTCCAGAAAGGGATCGAAAATTTGTGCGAAAAGCCATTTGAGGGGTTTGACCTTTTTCAGCTTCCCCAAGGCCTCATTTCTTCTTTTCTTTTTAGCCATTTCATATAGGCGGGTAATTTTGGGGTCGCTAACGCCTGCCTGCATGAGGGTCGTGCAAAGGGTGATGGTGCGATGGAATTGGCCGCAGGCGTAATGGGAAACAGCCAAAAGGGTCAAATAGTTGTAGTTCTTGGGATACCTCAGGCTCAAAGTCTCGAACTTCTCCACGGCGGTTTCATATTTCCCGGTGCGAATGCACAATTCCGCCTCCAAAGCCACGGCATCGGGGAAATCCCTCTTCATGGCGAAAATCTCCCCTAAGCTTTCCCGGCAATCCGAATTGAGGCCCATTTGGAATTGGGCACGCGCAAGCAATACGAGGCTTTCAGGTGTCTTGGGGGAAAAGTTGTGGAGCCGATTGATCACCTTGAGGATGGAATGGGGTTGTTTGTACCTGGCGTAAATTTTGGCCGCTTCCAGGTGGGCTTCCACGTTCTGGGGCTGATGATTGGAGATAACCTCGTCAAAAAGCTTCAAGGCTTCCTTGAAACGGTTCGTCTCCATGCATAAATGCGCCGATTGAAGGCACCGCCTGGCCAATTCCGGGTTTATCTGCAATACGTTTTCTTCCATATGGCTAAAACCTCTGGAAATCCGTCACGATCAGCTTTCCGTTCTCCCGTTTGACCACCACCACCAGGTGGAATGGCAACTCGATCTGGGAACCAGGCCCCCTGGCGTCCGAGTTGTAAAGGTTCTTCCCTATGACCTTCACCCAATAGTGAGTCCCGTCCGTGTTCTCCACACTTGAGCGGTCGATCTGCTGGTAGGAGACGTAGGCCTTGGTATCAGTAAGGAAAGCGACCCACTTGGGGTCTAGGAACGCCTCCTGGTAATAGGACATCATGTTGTCGCTCATGAGGTTCGCCACCTTGTCCACTTGGCGGTTGATGTCGGTGTAGCTGATGTTGAAAGCCATGATGGAAAACTTCTCGGCAAAGTCCGTTATGTCCCTGTATTGGGGGTCCTTATCCCCCGCCTGGGATTTCTCCCCGGTAACCTCTTTCTTGGAATCAGCCACATGTCCTGACCTTCCCCAAAACAGGGTGGAACCAAAACCGACCAGGGCAATAACGATTCCAAAGATGATTTTTCCGGCATAACCCTTTTTCTCGGGTTCTTTATCGAGGAGATCAAGAATGTCATGTCCGTCTTCCTTTTTAGGTTCTGTCATTTCATTACGACCCTATCCGGTTTATGGACAACCGGCTGCCCGTTTTTTTCCTTTGGGGCGGGTTTCAAGACGGTTTTGTTTTCCTTGTCCTCAATCCACTTGGCGATGGCCCCCAAAGTCGTAACCGGGTCCTCATCAGGGGCGTAAGTTTCCAGGTATTGATCGCGGATGGCGGCTTCTGGGCCATAGGTGGTTGCGATGTGGTAGGCCAGTTCGTCGGGATAGATGTTCACGATTCCCTGTCGGAGAGTCTGGTGGATCAGGGCTTGGGAATAGACACCTTTCACCAAATGCAGATTCATGACCTTTTCCACTTGGTTTGGGTTTAGTTGTAAGAGTCCTTTGGCGTGGTCGATGTCATCCCCGACCAGCTTCAAGAGGATTTTTGTGGAGGTGTTCTTGAGGATGGCCTCAACACCCTTCACCCCGAAAAACTCCCCGATTTCCTGGGTGGCGAAAATGGGCTGGAGCCTCAAATGCCTGGCGGTTTTGGCAATCCTGAGAAGGAAGGCTAATCCAGCCGGGTATTGGGCCAGGTACCAGCACTCATCCATAGCAAGTTGGGATAACCGGTTCAGTTCCTTGTTCTGTTTGGCCTTCGATAGGCAGTAATTGGAAATGACGAATACCGCCAAACCCACGGCTTTTTTGTCGTTGTCGCTGATGCCCGACGTGTCAAAAACAATGAAGGAATTGTCAGCTTTTACGGTGGATTCCCTATCCGTCAGGTTGGCGTACATCCCTTTGCCGGTGAAAAGCTTTAAAACCTCGGCTTGCTTGCGGCAGATATATTGAAACTCGGCGGGAACTTTCTTGTCGTCTGCGGTCTTCAATAAGGTTTCTTTTAGGTCGGTTAATAGGGGCACCCGCCCCTCGCCAATAGTGTTCCGGTAGGTTTGCTTGACGGCCTCCTGAAGAAGGGCCTTGTCCAATTCCTCTGATTCCTCAATGCGGTTGTCCTTGATGTTGGCCAGCACCACTCCCAGGTACATGATGATGCTTGAAATATGCTCCGAGTCGATTTCACCCTCCTTTTCCTTTATCTCGTCCAGGGGATAATCAAAGATATTCAGGTGGTGTTTGCTGTCCAGGTCGTAATTGAGGTATCTGCCCCCAGCCAACCGGCAAAGGGTTTTATACGATTGGGATTTGTCGATGATCATGATGTAGGGATTCATGGGAAGGTTCTTGATGAGAAGCTGGTTGATCGAAAAGGATTTCCCCGTGCCGGATGAACCCACGACAAGCACGTTCCAGTTCTCGGTTTCCCTGCCCCAAAGGTTCAAATGAACCATTTCGCCCGATAGGGTTTTTCCCAAGGGAACCCCGTCGGTATCGGCCAGGGATTCATATAAACAAGGAACTGCGTTGGCCATGACCGCCGTGGCCTGGAGATGCTCGTGGCCTGCAACATCCGTGGCTTGTGGAATAGTTGAAAGAAACAATCGTTTTTGTTCCGCGTAGCCTGAAAGGGGATGGACGTTCTTGAACATCCGGGAAAGGCTCTCATAACTTGAGGAAAGTTCCTTTTGGCTTTTGGAAAACAGGGTGATATAGAGGGAGAATTTGGCGAGTGATGTTTTCCTCTCGGAAACCAGTGAAAGGACGCTTTGGCGGTAATCCAGAGCCGCCTGGGCCTCGAAGTTCATGACGTTCTGGCGTTTCCACAAGGCCCCTTGGTCGCTTTGGATCTGTTTTTCAACGATGGATTGTGCGCGGAACAGATCCACCCCTTTGATATAGAAGGAAACCTTGAAATCGTCGGTTCGTTCATAAAGTTCCTGGAAAAACAGGTTCTGCTCGTTGAAGGATGGGAATTCAGTCACATAAAGGGTTTTCCCATAGGTTTCACCCACTTTAAAAAACTTGGGGTCACTGAAATCCCAAGGAGTGGTGGAAAGGATTTCACGCAAGGTTTGAATCCCGTATTCACCCCCTGAATAACCCGATGTTTTCTTGAACCTGTCGGGATTCCCCTGGAATCTTTCGAGGGACAGTTCTTCATATAAAAGGGTGAAGATTTCCTCTTCAGTTGCTTCCTGGGGCTCCAGACCTACGATGTTGAGTTGCGATACCCAGGATTTCCCCCGTCTGAGGACTTCCTCAATTGGGGAAACGTTCGTTTCCTTCTTCTTTTTTGCATCCATGCGTGTTTGAACTGTGAAGAGAACGTATGACCTGAAATGGCAAATCCTTTCATCCGCATAGAACCGCCTGAGCCAATTACCCAGGAATTCCGGGTACTGGTTCCTGAAAATTTCTGGTGCATTCTCGTGAATTCTTTCGTTATATCGTTGAATAACATCCTCAACGTCGGCCAAAACCCTTTTTGTCAGGAATTGGACTTCCTCTCCGCTCCTCAAATCAGCCAGTACCGAGTCCAACTTCCTGACCTTTTCCCCCAACACTTCCGGGTCTTCCATCCAAGGGTTCAACCCACCGGCTAACTTGAATAGGCAGGCGTATTGGTCCGGGCTCCTCAAGACGAGGTATCCCGGCCCCACCGACCGGATTCTCAACAACCCGGCGACAGGGTTGTTTCTGGTTTTTGATCCGAATAATCCCCTCATATTTCCAACTCGCTTGGTTCCCGCCCCGGGAAATAACGCTTGGGTTCATTGTTGTACCGAATGATGTTTTCCAGGTGTCTTTCAGGCCAAAAACTTTTCATCACGAAGTAAAGGGTAGCCAGGATCAGGATTCCGAAAAAAATGACAAGGGAACCTTCCAGGCCCCAAAAGATCATGAAACCCACGAACGCGATGGCGTCCCCGATAAAAACAAACATCAATTTGTGGAAGTCCGAGGAATAGAAGAGCCCCCACATTTTGGATTCCTTCTCGAGGGGTATCGCCATTTAAACCGTCCTTTTCCCCTGGGGTCCTTGGGGTCCCTTCCATGGCCTTTTGTATTCCTTCCCCTGCTGGAGCTTTTTGGCGTAATCGCCAACAAGTTTTCTTTTCTCGTTTTCATTGGTTGAAAACGTCCCCGTACCTTGGGCATCCCTCTTGAGGCTTCCCGCGATGACGTTCCCTGAGAATTTCTTGAGAAAACCGGAAACCGGGTTGTCCGAGTCTTCTCGCTTGGGTTTGCCGCCTAAACCTCCCAATTTCGCGATTGTGTTTAATCCCTGCATGGACTTTTGCCCGGCCAAAGCTCCCCCGGCTGTCCCAATCCCTGGAATGATGGAACCCACCGCCGCGCCTGTTGCGGCTGCCATAGCCTGGCTTGTTTCACCCGTCATCGTCTTCATGGCCCCAAATGTCCCAAGTCTTGCCTTATTAGCCCCTAAAACAGCCCCTTTGGTGTCACGGGCGAATTCATTGATCCCTTCCCCTTTCAAATTCCCTCCCTTGAAGGATGTGAAAAGCGCCGCGAATTCCTGGGCGTTGGAGATCAATTGAAGGCCTGCCAGTACCGCCACCGCCGTCAACAAACTGTTTACCCCGATGGTTTCCACCCCCCAATTGATGTTGGGGATCAGGTAAAGGCCGACCAAGGTGATGGCCCAAATGACTGAATAGAGAAGGAGTTTCACGAAGTAGCGGGTCGCCGCCCCAAAGACGGGAGCAGTCGCGGGATGTCCCAGGCAGCCTATAAAAATGGGGCCAAGGATGAACAAAACCCACAAGTTCAATACCTGGAAGAACTTCGCGAAAATGACCGCGAAACAAGTGATGAGCCCCCAAATGGCGACCCCGCACTTGAGCAACCCGGCTGAAAATTCAGCCAACCTGCTCGTCGGCGCTGCCGCCGTCGTGTTACCCGCTGTCCCGATATTGGTGGAAGCCTGCCCTGATTGCTGAGGATATTGGGTCCCGTTGTCCTGAACTAATCCTTGGAGTGAAAATATGCCGGGAGTTTGATTACTGATGGTGTCGGCACCCTTTGAGATCAGTACATGGACTAATGTGGGCATTCCAAGGATCAGGATGATCCCGCCCATGGCCTGGAAAAACCTGGAATTCCCTTTTTGGGAGTCCCCCGCCGAAATCGCCGAATAGCAGTTGTAAAAACCGATCACCACCAGGCCCAAGGCAACCAGGTAAATCAGGTTCCAAATGACCCCCTGGACAGTAATGAAATTTCCCCGGAAGTCGTATTGGGATAACTGGAAAGTGCTGGCCCCCCCATCCGCGTTCAAGTCGATATTCTGAAAACCTTCCAAAACTCCCGAAGTCCTCAAGGTGTTCTGGTTGTAGATGTAGTAACCCATGGCCGTCACGCCGGTCGTCAGGTAGGAAAAAATTGTCGGCCAGGCGAATAAACACAGAAACGCCGCCACGAATCCGATGACAAGGCTTGGGTCCACGAACCGGTTCCAAAGGCCGGATGACCTTTGCCCCGTGTCGATCACGAACCCCACAATGAGGATGAAAAGGCCCGTTCCGCTAGAAATCTTCAGGAGATTCAGAACCACCTGGACGGCGTTTGCGCCCATATTGTTGGTCAATGCGTTGTAGGTATTGGGCGAGGCCAAATTCGGGATATAGATGAGGAAAGTGCCGATGTACTTGTCGTAAATCTTGAAAAGGGTTTGTAATGCCCAATCCCCAATCTTATCCATCCCCTGGGCGACCCAATCCCCCGCGTGTTTGGCCATGGCGTCGAAAATCCCACCCGAGACCCCCTGCTCGATGGTCTGTGAGGATGGGCCGCTGTCGGTGGATAAAAGCGATACGGCATTAGCCCTTGGGGCTCCCAAAAGGCATATGAAGATGAGGGGTAGGAGCCGCTTGACCATTCAACTCCCCGACAGGACGGAACTGACGGGTTTCGCCCCGAATTCGCCCGCCTTGAGGATAACGACGTTCAAAACAACTCCCGCCATGAGGATTCCCACGATGGCCAGGACGCTTCCCCAAACCCTGTCCTTGGCAGTCGTATCCCCCTTGCTGGATTCGGCCAGGTGGTCCAGGACGTTCTTGACGCACATCAAAATCTTCCAAAGACCGTAGGCGTCCAGGAGAAACAGGATAATCATCTTGAGCGGAGACAATTCCGGCATACTGGTCAAGGCCTGGGATCGGGCATCACTCGTGTACATATATATCCAAGCCGTAATCCAGACCGTCTTTATCCAAACCAACCTGTTTCTTATCCTCATGTTTTAACTCCTTCAATTTATTGGGCTGACGGTGCCCCGCCAGCGTTAGCCGACCCCTGGGATTGCAGTTGCTTGACGTTGACGCCCCCCAATTGTTGGAGGGCGGCGCTTCCCCCGGTTTGAATCGTGTTGGTCCCGGCGGTAGTTAGCGCCGTTCCCGAATTCTGCCCGGACCCAAGGGATGTCCCCAATTGCTGTCCCGTCCCCAAGAGAGAACTTAAATTCGGTATCCCTAGTGCCTGTAAAAGCTGGGAAACCACCAGGGTTCCCAGGATTCCACCCAAACTGGCTATGACCGCCCCGACAACCTGGTTGAAGGCCAGGGCCAATTGGCTTTCACTTTGGGAGGGCTGGTATCCGGGGGCAACATAAGGTTGGGGCAGGGCCGCAACCTGGTTGGCCGCTTGGTCGGCTCCCTGGATGTTCCCCGACTGCAAGGCCTGGGCTTCCTGGGTGTAAAGAGCCCCCGCCTGCTGGAACTGGGGGTCATCGCTTTGTTGCAACTGGACAGCGTATTGCTGGAGTTGGCTGGCACTCTGGGGCGCGAAAGCTGTCCCGGCGGTATTGGCCAGTTGCTGGCTCAAGAGGGAAAGACCCTGCATGACCTGGCATTTCACCCAATTGGAATGGCTGGCTTCGTTATATTGGTTAGCCGTAAAGATGTGGAGTTTCCGGGGGACGGGGGCATAACTTCTCACGACCGCCCTCGCGGGATCGGCCTTGGGAAACTGGGAAAGCTGTTTCATGAGCCAGTCCCTAAAATCCACAACGTTCGCCTTCAAGGCCTCCTCTATTTTTGGGTCATCGGGAACAGGACTGGCGAAAACAGGCATGTGGGCCAGTGATAAAAGGAGTAAGGGGATTAAAACCTTCTTCATACCGCCCCCTTTTTCTTCAAGGCGAAAAACAATTCCGCTAGTTCCTCGTGCCTTTCAACACCTGATAGGGCAACTCCAAACGGCTCCACACCCGGGACTTCGATAAACAAGTCACCAATATTGAAAAGCTTTTGGACAAGGTTTTGTTTACAGGTGATATTGATGATCTTGTCGTAAGGAATGGATCTCGTTCGCTTGACCAGGATTCCAGAACGGATTTCAAACCAATCCGGCTTAATAATGAACTTGGTAGTAGCTAGGAATAACCAAACGCAAAGGAATAGGAAGACTTCAAGAATCCAGAATCCCCTGAGGACATAGACAAGCCTCACGCCTTGGGGGACCAAAAGGAACAAGGCCAAGGGAACGATGAAGACAGAAAGATATTGGAAAAAGGATGGATGCAGTACCCTGAAATTTTCCGAAATGTTCTGTTCCAAAACTCACCTTTGATTAATAGAGTTGAACGAATGCCGGATCGCTGTCCTGGGTGACATAAACGGTCAATCCAAAATCCTTGATATAGGGCCGGTCTACCCTGATCCGACACTTGTAGGGGTTGTCCGTGGGCGTACCCCCTTTAAGGAAAACTTCCCTGGTGGATTGGCGCTTCAAAAGCCATCCCTGGATGGTTTGGTCACTTGAAATATCGATGATGAAATTGGGGCCTAAATTCGTTACCAAGGCGCTGACCTTGGCCACATCGGTTTCGGTTTGGAAGTTGACGGCTTGGATCTGGAAAGGGGTTGGGGTGGGAAGGGCCTGTGGTCTGCTTCTTTTTACCCGATGGGTGCCTGAAGTTTCCCCGCTTGGATTTCCAGCCCAGGATTCATCCGGGGCCTTATGTTCCATGACCTGCTCAATGGCCCATTGGTCCCTTTCCCGGACTGCCATAAAGGGGTTCTCATCCACAAAGACCGGTGTTAGGGTCAAAAGAATCAGGGGTACGAAGTACCCTCGAAAGAGGGTCCTCAAAACTGAACCCCCGTATCAATGCTGAAGGCGTAAGTGTTGTAACCAGGTGAAAGAAGAGGAATTTCAAGCCCGTTTGTCTCGTTCCCGCCCCCGACCGGCATGGTTAAGGGCGTATTGATGTTGGAGTGATTCAAACGGGCAAAAGTGAAATCACCCATGGAATCAGTGACGTTGAAATCGATGAAAATGGAACGGATTCTTATCCGCGCCTGTCCATACAAAGCCCTTTGGGGAAGCTGCGCGGAAGGCGGGTCAATTCCGTTCCCCCCGGTAAAGGGATTATTGGGGTTGTCAGCAATCGGAATCTGAGCCTCCAGGATGATCCGGTCCAGGGACAGGAAGTGCCAAGTGAAAAGATGTTCTCCCCTAGCCCCAAAGGTGAAAGCGTTTGTGTCGCCTGAATGGGCGGAGTCCTGCACGCCGTACTCGAAGTAAAGGGTGTAGTCCTTGGCGAAATTAGCCTCGCCGCAAATGGAATAAGCCGGGTTACCACTCATGGAGGAATACTGGAAATCATCCGCCGCGCTGGCCCCAAGGTTGAAAAGAAGAACCGTCCGAAGATCCCCAAAATTGAGTTTCATCCGGAGCTGCCCCATGAAATACCCTTGTGAGCCGTCAATGACCGCGTCCTGGGCTGAAAGGAGCGTCGGGAAATAAAAGAAACTCAACGACGTCGGAGGGCTGGAGACGCTCTTATAATCCTCCACCCCAAAAAAGAACTTGAAGGGGATATATAGCTTGATCCCGTCCAGACGCCTCAAGCCCATTAAGGTGTAACGCCCGAAAAAGTGGGTGGTGCTGGCGATATCCGATAAATCCATCCGTCCAATCCGAGCCTCCATCCAAGGTTCAGACAGGGAGAAATTCGCCTCCCTTAACTGAAGGCCTACCCCGTCATCGGACGAGGAAAAGGATTTGGTGACCCTAATCGTTCCTTGCGCCGAAACGTCGTTCTCGTCGAGTTTTCGGACAGCGGAAAGGTCGAGCAAGGAAAACCCAAGGTTCCCTGACGCGTCACTCCCGTAGTGGGCCGCGACGGTCGCGTTGAGGACCTTGGAATCGTTGTCCACGTGGGGCGGCGGAACCCAGTTTGGTTTAGGTGTCGCAGTGGGACTAGGGGTGGGGGTTGGTGTTTTCTTCCCTTTGGGTTTTGCATATACGGAAGTAACGTTTATCAAAACCAGCAGACAGAAAAAGTAAAATATCTTTTTCATTTAAATAAACCCTTTTCAAGGGATGGTGTAGGAGACCAGCATTTTCGGCTTTTGCTGGCCGTTCCCCGTGTTATCCCAAAACGAGATGAAGCCTGAAAGCGACCCGCTTGTTTCCGGTTCCGGCGAAATCAAAACCCCGTAATTGTTGTTGGACTTGTTCACCCAAACCTGGGCAAGAGACGGCTTAATGTTCCAGGCAAGGAGAACTTGGGTGGCGTTCACCTGAGAGGCGGTAACAGTCACCGCGTCCATATACGCCTGGTTGTAATCCACTCCCGCCGTAATGGGAGAACTGGTTCCCCCATTCCAGCCATATGGGGATACAAGGACATTCCAGGTGCTTGAGTCGTTCCAAGGCACTTGGCCGGCTGGAGGTGGTATGACTTGGTGGATGCCGAAAACGTAAGTACCATCGGAAAGATTCGTGGTGGTTTCCGTGGCCATTTGGAGGCTCACGGCGGTTATGGTGGCGTTGGAGGGTATGCCGTAAGAAAGGTCGAACCTTACTAGTCCCAATGCTGCGTTCGCCGTTGTTGATCCCGTGGCGACCTTAATCTGGCCTGTCCCCTGTGCGGAATTGGGGTTGCTTCCATCCAGCCAATGGGTATCCGCCCCCCCATACCCCGAATCGGGGTAAACCCCGTTTTCAAATACCATTGAATACGTTGGGATGGTCGGTCCCGCTGGTCCCTGGGGCCCGGCCGGGCCTGCTGGACCCTTTTCGCAACCCGCTAGGGTCAGCGCCAAAATCAAGCCAACCGCTGTATTTATCTTCATATGGCCTTCCTTTAAAAGGTTTTTCCTACAAGCGGGCACTAAAAGGTTAATTTTTGTATTAGTAGTGCGCTTGCAATAACTGTGTCGTGCCGCTTGATGGGATATTGGTTGTTTGCGATTGCCCATCGAAAGAAACGTTGAGCGCTCCCGTGGACCCGCCGCTTGTGATTGTGCAGGCATAGGAACCCGGTGCGAATTGCAGCGTTGCCCCACCACAGTTTGAGGCTCCAATGGTGCCGTTTGGCGTTTGGAGTTGGTTCTGGCAGCAGTCCCCGGCGTTCCAGGAAACCGTCACCACGGCACTGGAAGTGCAGCCATTGGCGAGGGAAACATTTAAGTTTCCCCAAATCAGATACATTTGCGCGGCGCTCATGATGGCGCATAAGCTTTGATACACGTAAGTGGTCGTCCAAGAGACCGTTACGGTCGAGTTAAAGCCTTTGGTAATGGTCTGGGGTGAACTGTAGGCCCGGGGATAAGGTGTGGGTTCCAAGTCGAGGGCAGTTACCGAGAAACTAGGTGGGGTGTCCACGCAATTGACCCCGGTGACGGTAACCGAGGCCGTATCGGCGCTTCCATATCCAATCGTCGCGGGTCCGTAGGTTCCGTTCCAATTCGTCGGGAATGCCGAAAAAGCGATCTTCCCTGGGATCAACAGGTTTCCCGGTTGGCTATAGATGAGGTGGTAGGTGAAAGGATTTCCTGGATTCGTGGAAGTGAAAGATTCCGGCACGGTCGGGGTCAAATAAATCGTCGCACCCGCCGAATTGAAATTGGCTGTCTGATTTGCGACGGAGACTGGCATGGTGATGGTGCTGGGGGCGAATGGAAACGGCGTTTGAGCTGGAACCACAAAAGTCCAATTTCCAATATCCAACCATGCCGGGTTAAAGGTTGCGATCCCGCTGGCCGTGGTCGATTGGCTGTAGACCGTCACCCCAGAAGGCGGTATCGCCTTCACCAACACATTGGGAACCCCAATCCCTTTATCCTCCACGAATGCGCTCACAGAGCCATGGATTTGTTCAGGAGTTGGCGTAAAGGCGACATCGTAAGGGACTGATGGGCCGCGATTAGATTGGCAGCCTATAAAACAGATTCCTAGAATTTCCGACAGAAAAAGCGTTGTAACAATAAGCCAAGTTTTATTCATATAGCACCCTCCATATGAGCCGACGGGCCCTCATTGTTTAACCGAATTGCTTTTGCCCATGTGCCGAGGATGAGATTTTTAAACATTTTTGAAACATTGACCAGGACTTCAAAGTCCACCGGACTTTGAAGTCCTGTTGTCACTTTTCGTTTTGAACTACCAATTCCAAATGCCTTATTCAGACCCTTCCGAAATATCGTTCCTAATGGAAATCCAACAAATCATCTCCAATAAAAGGGCCGGAAAAGGTTTCGGCCAGGAGTATCTTGCCGAGAAAGTGGATGCGTGCGACCGCCAAGTCCGGCGATGGGAACATAAAACGGAAGCGATTCAAATCAATATTTTGTATTTGTACAGGCTCGCGAAAATTTTCGACTGTTCAATCCATGATCTTTTGCCGTATGACCCTGTTTATGGCGGCAACGGGAATAAAGCAGTTAGCAGCCTTGAAAAAGCCGGAAATAAACAAGACCGGCTGGACATTACGGGGCCGTCCCAGGAGAAAAAAGAATGAGGTTTGATCGGTACCGCCGAGCGGGCCTTTTGGCCGGCTTTGCCGTATCTGGCTGAACATCAGAGGGGTTTCGCGGGATAAAACGGTAAGGGAAATATTGGGAAAATGGTGAGTAAGCATGTTGTGCGCCTGGTCGAACCATAATGTGCATCGGCCACTAATCACTTTTCCTTCAACTCTCTTGAGTTTGTTTTTAAATTAAATCAAGGAATGCATTTATCTTTTCAAAAGAGTCCCTGCGTAATCTTTCTTTTTCTGCGTCATCCACCTCATAAGAATTGGCTACATCCATAGGTCCAACATGTTTTTCCGTTAAAAAAGCATTACGGATTTTTTCCAAACCTTCTTTGACCAATAGGTTATCGGCATGACCTTTAAACTCGGCGGCAAGACCCTTGAACCCGCCCGGATAATAAAGCACGCAAAAATAGATGTCATAGGCATCCTTGGGTTTGAAACGACCGGCCAAAGCCATGCCTTTCATAACGATAAAACTCACAATGGAAGCCACTCGGATCATAACCCTATCCTGGCTTCCCGAAGGAAGGGTGCCATCCATTGTAATTTCAACTGGGCTTTCAAACGCCAAATCGCAACCGCGCGCCTTACGGGCTTTCAATCCTTGTATTTTTTGATGCCGATGCCTTTTGCCCGTGCCTGAATATTCACCGGCAAGAAGATCAACGAAAACTGGTATTCCCCTCACTTTTTTCTGGTATTGAAACGGCTTCTCGGTCCTTTCATATCCGGCGCCCAAAAGAAGTTTCTCGATTTTTTGATACCCCGCATCCCGGAGTTTCCGGTGATCCAAGGCCAAATCAACGTCGGTACTGCCAATATGATTTTCCATGGCGTCCGGCAGGATGAGCGTCGGCACCCAGCCGCCCACTAAAACGATATTTTCACGGTACTCACCCAATAGATGGGCGCACTCGATGAGTACCGATTTGGCCGCCTCAACCACCTCTTGTGAATAACCGCTTAAATTTGCCATTGTTTTTCGATAACTTCCTTCAATAAATTTTCCGCCGCGTCCTCACCGCGCCCGCCTGAGGTTTTCAAATCCAAGTATAACTGGATGGGGGAAACCACAGGCACCCCCTTTTCGTTTTTCGACCCGTAGTAAACCCCTTCGTCATAGGGCCTCACTAGGAACACATTCTCCCCGCTCTCAACCCTTTTTAGTTCCATTCGTGCTATCCAAAAATCAATATCATCGACATAAAAGCTTATGGTTTTACTGCGAATATAAGGGGATAACAAATTCGATCCCGAGAAACTTGTCAGCGCGAACCTATTCGTGTAACCGATTATTTGCGAGCCCAAATCATTCCGGGATAAAACCTCCATCAGCTCCTCGTAAGATTTAAGGGTGTAAAAACGCTCGAAATGGTTGTCTTCGTTATACCGGTACCTGCCCGCCCATTCCATCAACAGTTCTTTTGGACGCGTCAATTGCAGGCCTTCTTTGGAAACGGATATCCACTCGCGGGAATCCAGGAGATTTTTAACGTTTGATACCTGCCCCAAACTCACGTTTGCCTCTTGGGCAAGATCCTGCATCTTCCAGGTTTTTTGGGGGTCGTTTAAAAGAACCCTGATGACACGGGCGGCTTTTGGATAATAAAGCGTCACTAAATCACGCCGCTTCACGAAGGGGTTGGCGGCACCTTTGAATTCAATATAAACATCATCAAAAGCAAGCCGGCAATTCCCCGCGAAATCCAGGGTTCCAACACCCGCCTCATGGCATATCTCAGCCGTCTGTTCGGAGATGTAAGGCGCCACCATGACACCGTAAGAATTGGAATAACCTTTCCTGGTATATTCCTGGATTTGGTGTATGACTTGTCTCGCTTCCCGTGGCTGGCCATTCGCCTTCACTTCAAACAGAATATTTTTCGTAGTGTTATCTAATCTTTTTAAACAAAGGATCAAATCCGGGCCCAATGTGTTGGGATCGGTTTTTTTAAGGCTAATAGACAATTTGGATATGCTTCGAAAACGCTCATTTATTACTATTTCAGCGTTTTTAAGCATATCATCAAAGTTTTTCATTGGATTAATTAGTTTCATCATTTGTTGAAATAGTACTATTTAATGAAAATTATGTCAATATTCACTATTTATTATAAGTTTATGTCTCTACAGACCACCCTGTTTATACTGGTTTTGTGACTTTCTAAGGAAAAATGGATTTTTGCAGTGTTATTGAAAAGGGCTGGAATTTTCCCATCGCCGGCTAACACGAAAAGAATGAAGTGGATCTGCGGGAAGTTCAAGGCGGGGAAAGGGTGAGAAATGCCCCACACAATCATTAGACGAAACAATGGCCGTAAAGGTTCCGCCATAACCGAGGTTAAAATTGGCCTTTTTCCCTTGTCCAATACACCTCCCCCAAGTGGACAAGCTAGACCTTGAAACAGAAACCGCACCTGTTATTAACAACAACTTTTATGATTTAACCATAATCAACATCATCTTAAACCGCTCCGTTGCCTTCAGGGCATGCGGCTTGTTAGCCGGCATTAATATCATCTCACCCGCTTTAACATGAGAGGGTTTTCCCTCTATCGTAACTTCCGCCTTCCCGTCAAAAATATAAACCAATGCGTCAAAAGGGGCCGTATGCTCGCTTAATCCCTGCCCCTTGTCAAAAGCGAAGACGGTCACGGTTCCTTTGTCCTTGCGTATAATTTCTTTGCTGACAACAGAACCATCTTGATAGTTCACCGATTCAACTAATACTTGGACCTGCCCAATGAAGCTTTCCATTATTCCACCTTAACAAGCCTATATATCGCTAACGCCGCCCCCGCTTTGAATTGTCAACAGACCACTTCCCCCCGCCCTTAGCGGCGATAAAGAGAAATACAAAGCAGTAAATCACCGCCAGCTCGCCGTGGTTGACGATCGGGAAAAAGTTGCTGTCGAACGCGAACTTCCAATGGAATTGAAAATAGGCCACCGCCATCTGACCGCTGGCCAGAAACGCGGCGAAGGTCGTTCTCAACCCCGCCAAAATCAACAACCCACACACCAATTCAATGATGCCGCCAACCCACAATTGGGACCCCACCGGAGGTCTCATACTGGGATCGGTCAACAACCCCAAAATCTTTTGGGCTCCATGAAACGAGAACAGAAAACCAGACACGATCCGCAATAAACCGTAGGTTTCCTCGGAATACTTCAAAAGATGCTGCTCAAATTTACTCATATATCCGTGCCTCCCTTCATTTTATGCAATTATTCCTCGTCGATTTGTTCTACGAGGTAGTTCTTCAAATCCATTTGTTTGATTTGGTCCTGCTGAGCTTCAAGCCAGTCGATATGGGCCTCTTCGTCCTTAAGAATCGCTTCGAGGAGATCCCTGGTGCCGTTGTCCCCTAGTTCGGAAGCCAGTTTTATTGCGGCGTTATATGCCTTAATGGCGCTTTCCTCGGCGGTCCAGTCGTTCTTGATTTGCTCGGGTACGTCGGCGCCGATATGGATGGCTAGGAGCTTCGAGACGATGGGCACTCCCTCTAGGAATAGGATCCTGCCGATGAGCTTCTCGGCATGTTTCATCTCATCCTTGGCGCGTTTTTCAGTCATCTTGTGGAGCCGCCCGTAACCCCAGTTGGCGCACATTTCCGAATGAACCATATATTGGTTGACGGCGGTAAGCTCGTCAGATAATTGTGTGTTCAACGTCTCAATGATCTTTGGATTGCCTTTCATTTCATTTTCTCCTATTAAAAGTTGATTAATAAAGATTCTAACATTTTGATAGACCGAGTTTAAAATTAAGAAACTTGGTTTAGGCCCCGAATCTGGTTCCGGCTTCGGCCCAGTCGATGGCTTTCAGGAAGGCCTGCACGTAATCGGGCTTGGCCAGACCATAATCCACCATATAGGCATGCTCGAACACGTCCCCCAAGAGGACCGGCACGGAGCCAGCCGGATATCCCGCATCGTGCTCGTTGATCCAAACGTTGAACAGTTTTTTCCCGACCGGGTCGTAAGTCAAAGCCGCCCAGCCTATGCCCCGCATGCCGCACACGGCCGCGAAGGCCTTTTTCCAATTATCCACCGAGCCGAAATCAGCCTTGATCTGACCAGCTAGTTTTCCCGAGGGCTCGGCTTGCTTCGGGACCTTGGTCATGTTCCCAAAGTAAAGTTCATGCAGTCTCATGCCATTGAACTCCCATCCAAATCTTCTCTTCAGTTCCGC
This sequence comes from candidate division FCPU426 bacterium, assembly GCA_963847625.1. Taxonomy (GTDB): domain Bacteria; phylum Oederibacteriota; class Muellerivitia; order Muellerivitales; family Muellerivitaceae; genus CAWCKJ01. Next base: position 114,533 of record CAWKAR010000003.1, read on the forward strand.
GAAACCCGGGGTGCCGGCTTCGGCCTTCTCCAAAAGCTCCACGACCTTGTTCACGTTGGTCACATAACCTTCATAAAGCTTAAAATGGTTCTTCAACAGAGTTTCGCTGAAGCCGGGTGTCCCGATCAGGCTTGAAAAATCTTTTGGCTGGTAAGGCATGTTCCCCTCCTTGGTTTGTATTTGATACAAGCAAATCATTTCACGTCTCAAACGCGGCGCTTCTCCTTTTTCAAATGAATTTTTATCTAATTATCGTCTTAATCATCCGATTCAGTTTCCGCCACCACCGCTTTTAAAACTCCCAAAAAGAGCTCAATGAACCAATCCCCGTCATAACGGAAGCCGGTCAACTTTAACGTCGAGGGCCTCAGCGATTTTCATTGAGTAAGTCTTTTGGGGGAATAAAAAAGCATGTTCGGTCCCTCAGGCATTGGCTTTGGCGGCCTTCAAAGCCTTTTCATAGTCTGGTTCTTCGGTGACTTCCTTGACGATTTCCACGTGTTTCACCTTGCCATCCTTGCCTATGACGAAAAGGGACCTGGCTTCCAGCCGGAGTTCCTTGATATGGGTTCCATAAGCATTCCCAAAGCCCATTTCCCGGTGGTCCGACAGGGTCTGGATTTTTATATTCTCGACACCGCAAAAACGGGCCTGTGCGAAGGGCAGGTCGGCGGTGATGGTTAAAACCTCGATGGTTTTAGGCAGACGCCCGATTTCCAGGTTGAACTTCCGGGTCTGGATGGCACAAACCGGGGTATCTAGGGAAGGCGCCACCGATAAAATCAGGGTCTTCCCCTTAAATTGGTCCAGGGTCACTTCCTGTAGGCTGTTATTCAGAAGTTTGAAATTGGGGGCCGGGTCCCCCACCTTGATTTCAGGCCCGATCAAAGTCAACGGCTTTCCCTTAAAAGTGATGACTCCCAAACGTTCTTGCATAACATCCTCCCTTTTTATTTCATTCAGATATCGGCAATGGGCGGTTGCTCCCAGTTTAAAACTAAGCGCATCCGATAACAGCTATCAACCGGAATATCCCAAATTAACTTGCCCGACTACGATGCCAGGTAATTTGTTGCTTCATTTTATTGCCCTCAACGGTTGCTTACCCAGATTTTTTTGAGGGAGAGGGCCAAATTCGCTTTATGGATCACATCGCGCTAAAAAAGGAAGTCTTTCACTCCCCTGATCCTATTTTCCCAAACTAGGATTTTTTTGGAAAAAAAGCAATGTACATCGGCCATACACCTTACGCTTTGTCCGGAACGGATGGCTTTGACGGCAACTTTATTTCATAAAAATGATCGCAGGCCGGGCATCGAATGACCTTCATGTCGGACGGCAGGTGAACATCGTAAGCCGCCGCGCAATGGGAACAGGCGGTTTTTAACCCAGTCGGTCGAGAGGTGGAATAATCAAATAGGGCCATGCCCGTCGCGTCGTTGAAATAGGAACCGACCGCCGCCGAAGACAGGAGTTCCATCTGGGCCTCAGGCAAGGCAGCCGACGCCGCCTTGTCGCTCTCATACCCCTCGGCGATCTTCACAACATAATCCATCCAGGCGTTGGTGATGTAAAAAGTCACATAGTGTTTTAAACCGGGTATTCGGAGTGAAATCCGCTTTAAGTCCTCGCAATGTTCGAAAACCCAAACATCCTTGTCCTTTACAATACCGGGTTCCTCCCAAAACCGGGCCCGAGGATCGGATGGCGGTGGAAGGTCCCGGCATAAAATCAAAAATAAGGCGTCGGAAACCCGAAGTTGCTTCTGAAAGTCCTCAAAAGCAGCCCTGCCGTCGATTTGCTCGTAGTACTTCCAAACCGTCCCGACCCTGACCGTAAAGAACACCTTCTCAAAAAACGGCTTGAACCGTTGGTCCGAGAGGCTGTCAACAATAAGGATTTGACGCATGGTAAACCATTCCTTTTTCCAGTTACTGACTTATTTTTTGAAACCTATAAAACGGTCCCAGTTCCCTTAATCTTCGGCGATCAGGACAAACTCGGTCCTTGGTGCATGGCAGGAAGGGCAAGAATCTGAAAACTTTCCACCCCTCGGCATGAGTTCGCCGCATTGCAAACATTTCCAAAGGATTTCGGTTTGACCGGTCAGGGCGTCGTAATGGTATTCCCCTGCCGGAGCAGGGGGGGTATGCGATGGGGTGCTGGCATGTGGAATTTTCCTTTTTTGGGGTGACATTGTAACAGACTCCTGGGCCCTAACCGGTCGTATTTTTCCCATCCCTATTCAAAATGGAAGCTTTATCCCCGCTTTTCCCTGTCCCTTCACTTTAACTCCATTTTTTTTAATCCCCGTCGCAGTCTTGTAATAAAGCTAGGTTGTCCCTAAATGAATAGAAAGGGGATGCCATGGAAACAGAAGTTCATGTCAATCAAAGGTCCGTCACGGCATTGCTGATGTTCGACGGGTTTTGCAACATGTGCGGCAGGATCGCCCGGTTCATTATGCGCCGGGACAAGCACCAGAAATTCATTTTTATCACCCTTCAATCCGGGAGGGCGAAGGAAATTTTACGGATGAATGGCCTGAACGCCTTGGACATGGGTTCCTTCGTGCTGGTCCAGGACGGCCGGGCCCGCCTTAAGTCGGACGCGATCCTGGGCGTTTTGGAGGAAATGGGAGGCTGGCTGGACTGGATGCGTGTTTTCAGGCTGGTCCCCGGCCCGTTCCGGGACTGGGTTTACGACCTCATGGCACGCAACCGTTACCGTCTCTTCGGAAAAAGCAACCAATGCATGAGGCCCAATCCGGAATTCAAAGACCGGTTTCCGGAATAAGGTTCGGAGGTTTGTCGCTTCAAAGGGGCTTTTGGAAAATCCCAGGACCGTGTTCTTCCCTTTATGGATTCATGCAACCTTGGGCCTTTGACACGACCAAGCGCAGGGACCGCAAGACCGGCCTGCCGCCGGGTAGTTCGCTGGCCATCTCGTAGCGCGGTACGGTGGGTTCCACCGCGATCGACCATGCGTCGATGCCTCCGGTCATGGACTTGACGTTCGTGAAACCGTGGCCCGCAAAATAAGCGGCGGCATCCAGGCTTCTCTCCCCCCGGTGGCAGTAAAAGACAATGGGTGTCTTCTTGGGCCAACCGATGATTTCCCTCGCCAAATCCTCGGTGATGAGTACCGCGCCGGGAATTCTGGCCATTTCCCACTCCTCGGGGGTCCTCACATCGATCAGACGCGGTGGGTGGAGGCTCATCAGGGCCTTCGCCACGTTTATGGGGCTTTCCTGGATGCGTCCTTCATTTTTTTCGGCTTCCTTGATGAAGCGGATGACCTCGTCGAGGTCGGACAGACCGCGCTTACTCACCACGTCTTCCAGGATGTCCTGCGGCTCGTAACCGCAGCTGTGGCATCCGCCGATGTGGTAGCGCCGGAAGAGCGCGCGCTGGACGCTCGGATAGGCCTCCAGGACCTCCTGCATGGTACTTCGTTTCGAAATGGTAGCCATTGGTTTCTCCCCTTTTTTACCGCTGAATTCCGTACTAAATCGTTATAAAAAATCTACGCCGGCCCTCCCTCGGAAATCAAGAGGTCATCCACGCGTTTATCCCTTCGCCTCCTCGAAAAGCCAGGTGGAAAGGTATCGTTCGCCCGTATCCGGTACGATGACGACAATCGTCTTACCCTTGTTTTCGGGCCGCTTGGCAACTTGAATCGCCGCCCAAACGGCCGCGCCGCAGGAAATGCCGGCCAGGATTCCTTCCTTACGGGCCAGTTGCCGCGCGATCTCCCCGGCGTTCTCGTGGCTGACCCGGATGACCTCATCGATGATTTCTCGGTTCAGGATAGCCGGGACAAAACCCGCCCCGAGGCCCTGGATTTTGTGGGGTGCCGGCGCCCCGCCCGACAAAACAGGTGAGGCGTCGGGTTCCACCGCGATAGCCTTGAAGGAAGGTTTGCGCTTCTTGATAACTTCCGCCACTCCCGTGATAGTGCCGCCGGTTCCCACCCCGGAGATGAGGATGTCCACCTTGCCGTCGGTGTCCGCCCAAATTTCCTCCGCCGTGGTTTTGCGGTGGATTTCGGGGTTCGCGGGATTGTTGAATTGCTGGGGGATGAAGCTGTTGGGGGTTTCTTTGGCCAGTTCCTCGGCCTTCGCGATCGCCCCTTTCATTCCCTTCGGCCCCTCGGTCAAGATCAGTTCGGCGCCAAAAATCTTAAGGAGCTGGCGTCTCTCCAAACTCATGGTTTCCGGCATGGTGAGGATGAGCTTGTACCCCTTGGCGGCGGCCACGAACGCCAGGGCTATCCCGGTGTTGCCGCTGGTGGGTTCAATGATGACGGTGTCTTTCTTGAGAACCCCGCGCTTCTCGGCATCCTCGATCATTGCCAGGCCAATCCGGTCCTTCACGCTGGACAAGGGATTGAAGGATTCCAGCTTGGCCAGTACGGTCGCCACCACCCCTTCGGTAACCCGGTTCAACTGCACCAGGGGAGTGCGGCCGATTGTCTTGGTTATATCGTCGTATATTTTAGCCATGTTTCACCTCATGCTTTCCCGAGCGCTTGCTCGATGTCGGCGGGGGAACCGGCTAAAGGGATGGTCCCCGCGAAGTGTCGGTCTCCCGGATTAACTCCCGGGGCCGCTCCCGGGTTTTCCAGTGGACTGGGATACCGGTTATGGTGGGTGGTTAATGGGTCCGGTTTGTCCGGTCCCGATTAAAGGAACAACCATTGAAACACATAAATAATCTGGTCATAACGCCCCAAATATCAAGGGCCCCCGGAAACGCTTGCTCCGGGCCGTCCGGAGGGGGTATGGATTTAATTTCCTTAACGCTGGACCTTAATGTTAATCATGCCATTCTGAAGGGACCCATATAAACGAACCCACAAAGCCAGGTACATTTCGGGACCCCTGGCGGCGGAAATATCCCCTAAATCCAAAATATCCGTCCAACCGAGGGACTTGAGAAGACCGGCGACCTTAGCCTTGGCATCCTTGTCATTACCTGCCATAAAAATGGTGTGATCCCCATTCTTAACTGATTTCGGATTAACCATAACAGGCGCCGCGATGGTATTGAGAGTCTTGACCACTTTGAGATTGGGAAAGGCATTTTGAATGTTCTCGGCGACTGAGCGGATTTGACCAGCAAGAACCGCCGGCGGCATGCCCTTGCTGAAATCCAACTCATTCGCCGTATCAATCAGGACTTTCGCACCGACTTGACTTGCTCCGGCCATTTGAAGAGCTTGTACCGATGCCTGTCCGTGGGTGGCATTGATGAGAATTTCCCCATGGTTTGCGGCCTCTTGAAAAGTGACTACTTTTGCCTTGTTTTGAATTTTCTCCAGCCACTCTTTTAGGCTTCCGGCCATGTTCTTTTTTTCGTCCAGTTTTTGAGGGTTTCTCGTTCCCAAAACCACGTCATTTCCCAATTCTACCAACCTGATCCCCAAGGTTTGACCCACTACACCTGATCCAATAATGCCAATTTTCATATCATTCCCCTTAACCTTCTTAAACTTTTAATTCAGGGTAATACTATTGATAGGTTTTTATGGAAAGCAAGGCAAGATCTGGGATTTATTTTTTTGGTTGGAGGATCATCCAATGCGGGTCCCCGTTGTGGACGACGAAATATTTTTGATAAGAATTGCCGGACTTGCCTTTCTGATTGTTCATGGAATTTTGGCGAAAACGCGGAGGTTAACTTTCTTCATTGGAAAGGTTGGGGGTGTCTTTGATGGAGAAGGTCAAAAGTCGGCAAAGCTGGGTTTTTTCCTTTTCTTCCACCAGCCGGTCTACCACAGGATAAAGTGTCCGGTTTTCCCTTGCTGAATGCTGTTCCATGTATTTTTTGAATTGGGCTTCATCGTCGAATAAGGCGATGATTTCCTTCCAATTGGAGTCGCTACGGCTCAAGCGGGAGGCCCGCAGGGTGATCCGGTTGAACCATTCCGTGATTTTTTTGTGTTCCGAAGAAATAACCTCGGTTTCGTCACCCTGGGATTGATCAACCTTTTGGCGGTAGATGGGCAGCAGAATCTCATCTTCTTCCCTCATGTGATTGAAAAGGGCTTTGCCTAAAGTCTTCAACATTGCCTTGGCTTGGATTAAATCGCTCTTGAGGATAGCCACTTGGTGGTTTTCGAACAATTCATGCATTTCACGGTGGATATTGTTCAAGTCTAAGAGAGTGCGCGATTGGAATTCCATCATTTTAGGTTTTCCTGAATTCAATATTTCTTATCGTAGTACCCCACCATGTAAATGATCCGATTGACCGGTTTATCCTAAATCGCAGACTAACGGACATGGTGCAATAGTCAAAAAGGTTGGCCATCGACCGAACCACAGTATTCGTAGACGCGCACATTCACATTTTTCCCTTTCAACTGCAGCTCGCCGATATCCCTGAAGTCCCGAGGATTCTTGAGCCGCGAATACGTCGATTCGGTGACCAAGATCGAGCCTGGTTTTGCCATGGTTTGCACGCGCGCCGCCGTATTCACGGGGTCTCCGATGACCATCACTTCTTTTCGCGTTAAGGAACCCACTTCACCCCGGATTACCATCCCGCTGTTGATGCCGATTCGGACAGGGAGGGACTGTTTCCCTTCCTGCAGGCGGTCCTCGTCTATCCGGTGGATGATTTTCTGGATGCGGATGCCCGCTTGGACGGCATCGTTGGCGTCATTGAAAACGGCCAGCGCGGCATCCCCCATGAACTTATCGATATCCCCACGGCATTCCCGGATCGGCACCTCGCAAAGACTGAATATTGTGTTTAGCGCCCAGACCACTTCCGAAGGGGTTTCAGTCTCGACGAACGCCGTGAACCCCACGATGTCCAGGAACAAAATCGTCAGATCAAGAACTTCAGCTTTCGCCTCCCGGGAGGTCGATGCCTGGGTAAAAGCCTCGCTATAGCTGGCGAAGGAGACGTATCTCTTGATGATCTTGTTGAATTTCTGCAGGAGCAGCCGAAGATCCTCTGCCTTGGTGATATCCCGAAAGTATTCAATGGCCCCTATTATGCGGCCTTCGTTGTCCTTTAGGGGAGTGACGTGGGTGAGGACCGGGAAACGATGTCCCTTCTTGTGCAACGGAAAAATCTTTGCTTGAATAGGCTTCTCTTCGTCCATAGAACGCTGGAGGGGACAGGATCCCGTACAAAGAAGATTTCCGTTCACGTCAATATGGTTGAGGATATTGTCAGAACAAGGACGACCCAGGACCTCCGCGGCGCTGTATCCCGTGATATTCTCGGCACCCTTATTCCAGAAGATGATCCGCCTCTGCCGATCCGTGACGTAGATACCGTCGAAAGGGACATCCAGCAGCATCTCGACATTTGGAAGTATCCGGATCATTTCAGCAAAGGAATTCGAGTTTATTCCTTCACCGGCTCCCCTAATATTTTCTTCCGCCACTGGACCTCCGTTTGTTTCTAAAATCTTTTGCAACCAACTGCATTACACTACAAAGCTATTAACCGAAATTTCCCAGATAATCTACTCCATTATAGAAGTAAGTTATGAAAGTAAATCCATCAGCTGTCAAATCCGGGTCCCTGCCGTGGACAAACAAAAACATAAAACTCTTGTATTTTAGCTCTTTGGTAAAACCGGCGGAAAATCTTCGAAAACCAGGGAAAATTGAAGGGTGATTCTGGGTACATCAAGGGAAGAAAAATATATCGCGGCGGGCAAGGCCTGGGAATATACATTTCTTGGTGCGGCTGATTTTAAAATATGGCCTAATTTAATTCTGTGTAATTTTCCGGATTAAATAGTTCCATGTATCCGCAACATAAACGTTTCCAGCGGAATCCACCGCGACTCCATAAGGATGATTAAACGTTGCGCAGGCACCCATTCCGTTCGTGGAGCCCGTAATCCCCGCTGATCCCGCCAGGGTCGTTACCACACCTCCAGTGCCGATCACCTTGATCAAATAGTTGTAAGAATCCGCTACATAAACATTCCCCGATGAATCGACCGCGATTCCAAAAGGCCAATTGAAACCCCCCGCCAGGAACGTCACCACCCCCGCCGGGCTGATTTCCAGGACATCGTTGTTATACGTATCGGCGACGTATACGTTCCCCGATAAATCGACCGCAACTCCCATGGGACTATTAAAGCCTGCGGCGGACCCCGCCAGAGTTGTCACTACCCCCCCGGAGGTAATTTCCCGGATCATATTGTTGCCGGTATCCGCGACATAAACGTTCCCCGACGAATCCACCGCGACTCCAGAGGGGCTATTGAATGACGCGGCGGTCCCGGTACCGTTGGCGGAACCCGCAGACCCTGACCCCGCCAGGGTTGTCACCACACCTCCCGGGCTGATTTCCCGGATCATGTTATTTTGGTTATCGGCGACGTAAACATTTCCGGAAGAATCGACAGCGACACCACGGGGATGTTTAAAAGACGCGGCGGTCCCTGTTCCGTTGGCGGATCCGAAAGGCAATGACCCCGCCAGGGTTGATACCGCGCCCCCGGGGCTGATTTCCAGGATCAGATAATCCCCGACGTAAATATTCCCGGAGGAATCGACCGCGATTCCCCAGGGTTCACTGAACGATGCCGGGCCCGCCAGGGTCGTTACCACTCGGCCGGAACATGGGGTGTTGGTGGGGGTATTCGTCGGCGTAAAGGTGATTGTCGGGGTTGGCGAAATCGTAATGGTAAAAGTCATGGTGGGGCTAAAAGTGGCCGTCACATAGGGCCCGCCGATCGGGCAGCTGTTCAACCAGATACTGGCCTGGGCCACCGCGTAATGGGTGGTGCATTGGTTCGTAAGGACCGTTGGGCAACTGGTATAAGCGGTGCCTCCGTCGATGGCCCCTAATTTGTAACTTGCGCCTGAGGTGTTGAAATGGGGGTTGCAGGTTGGGTTACAGCTTGTGGCAAGATATGCAAGCCAATAGCTTTTTCCCCCGCCGGGCAGGTAAGTGGGACTTTGCACGTTGAAAAGATTCACGCCGCTGGTGGTGGTTTGGATGTTTGTTTGGGCTACCAGGGTACCCGGCTGTGCCGAAGCGTCGTTATAGATGGCCATTTGGACGCTGAATCCGGTGTCCAACATGTTGATTTCCATGGAGTAAACGGAAAGATCGGGCCCGGTGACAGTAATAGGGACAGCTAGGATGTATTGGGCGGGGAAATTCGAGGAACCATCCGCCGTTGGAAAACCAAAAACCGAATAATAGGGGCAAAGCGGTGTCAAGGGTGTGGTTGGGGTATTGGTGGGGGTGGAAGTGGCGGTGGAGGTTGCGGTGTTGGTGGGGGTCCCGGTAAAGGTATTGGTCGGGGTAACTGTAGAAGTGTTTGTGAAGGTGTCCGTCATTGTATTAGTCGGAGAATCCGTAGGGGTGTTCGTGTCCGTCGCTGTCGGTGTCGCCGTGTCGGTTGGAGTTGGTGAGGGTGTATTCGTAGGAGTGGAAGACGGGGTTTCCGTCGGGGTGTTCGTGTCCGTCGCTGTCGGTGTCGCCGTGTCGGTTGAAGTTGGTGAGGGTGTATCCGTAGGAGTGGAAGACGGGGTTTCCGTCGGGGTGTTCGTGTCCGTCGCTGTCGGTGTCGCCGTGTCGATTGGAGTTGGTGAGGGTGTATCCGTAGGAGTGGAAGACGGGGTTTCCGTCGGGGTGTTCGTGTCCGTCGCTGTCGGTGTCGCCGTGTCGATTGGAGTTGGTGAGGGTGTATCCGTAGGAGTGGTCGTCGCGGTATCCGTCAGGGTGTCGGTAGCGGTATTGGTCCCAGTTTCAGTCGAAGTATTCGTTTCCGTATAAGAGGGTGTTGAAGTCGTTGAACTAGTGGCTGTCGATGTCACCATATTGGTAAAGGTATCAGTCGTCGTGCCGGTAGTCGTAAGGGTATCCGTCATGGTGGGGGTGTTGGTATAAGTCACCGTGGAGGTGGAAGAAACTGTGGGAGTAGGAGTTTCCGTGATGGTTGAAATTCGAGTCCATGTATTCGTGGCCATGGGGGTGCTGGTCGGCGTCACGGTAAAGGGAATGGTGAAAATAGCCGTCAAGGTTGGTGTAGGGGTTGATGTTTGTGCCGGTGTATTGGTCGCGGTGGCTTTATTAACCGGTGGGGTAGTTGGGCTGTTTGAATTACTGCACGCGATGGGGAAAATCAATAAAAACGATATAAGCAACAAAGCGAACCTGGGAAAATAAAAATAACGACGCATAGCGGCCTCCCCTTATGCCATTTGTGGATTCTATCCTCGACCCAAATAACTCTCAAGTAGGTTAAGGTAAATTAATCAATGCCGGTTACTTTCTGTAAGGGGTAAATTGGATAGGAATTTGGGTGTTCGCGGTTAAGTTCGTCTTATCAAAGCCTGGAAAACGAGGGGTTATTTCAAAATTAACGCGGAAAGAAAAATAATATCCAACAATTCGGCTTCTTGAAATTTTCTATTTTCAAACTGGACCCTTTTACCTCACAGGTGTTTTCTAATGACACTTCCAACAAAATCAATATTTATTCCCTGATCACTTTTAGGTTGTCCACAATGGCTCCCCGTCGTGAACAGCATATTTAGGGACAATTATTGAAATGGCATCTTTCCGATATTCTCGTTTTAAGGTCTATTCAGGGTAAAAAATTTAATATTTACCCCGGTGGACGAGGTCCGACAGCGTTCGCCGTGAAGTCGGTGCCGGTTCTTCATCGGAATACCCCAATGGGAGTATGGTCACAGGCCTTATATGGGCTGGAACATCAATGGCCTCACGGACTTTCTCCTCGTTGAAAGCTCCCACCCATACAGTGACTAGACCCAATCCCGTCGCGGCAAGCTGGGTGTAGGCCGCGGCAATGGTTGCGTCCTGGACGCTGTACAAATCTTTTCCACGCGCCCCGTACTTGGATCCGCTTCGTTCCTCGTTTGCGCAAAAAACCAGCGCCAACGGCGCGGGCTTCGCGAACGTCTGGCCCAAAAGGGCTGTCCACAACTGGTTCAGGAGATACGAATCGTCTACAACGACTATCTCGTATCCCTGGCTGTCCCCTGCTGAAGGGGCCTGGTTGGCAGCTTCGAGAATTTTATCCAAAATTTCGTTCTCGACTTGTTTTGCCAGGTAACCCCGAACGGACCGCCTTTTCCAAATGGCTTCAAAAAGTTCCATGATCCACCCCTTTCCGATCTTCTCCCAATATTCGATTTAATCTTTTATTAACTCTACAAAAGTATTCGCCTCTATGGAAAGCCTTATTCATTTTTCGGGATTTTCGGTCAGTGAAAATATTTCATTCAGCATTCGCGCATACTCAAGGCGGTCCCGATCGGTTTTCACCTTTTTCAGGTTGACCGAGGGCTCGTGTAGCAAGCGCGCCGTCAGATCGTGGACGAGACGTTCCACCGCTTTTCTTTCATTCTCCGACAGGTTGGGATGTTTTTTCAGGAATTCCTCCCATTCCGCGCGCCTAACTTCCTCAAAGCTGTCTCTCAGCCTCACCACGGTTGGCACCAATTCCAGCGAGTTGTACCAGGTGCAAAGCTTTTCCACCTCCTCGCGCAGGATAGCCTCGGCCGATTTCACGGCTTTCAACCGCCCGGCGCGGTTGGCTTCCGCGAGGCCCGCTAAATTGTCGATATTGTAAAGATAGACCGATTCGATTTTCCCCGCCCCGGGGTCCACGTTCCGGGGCACGGCGATATCGATGATTAAGAGGGGTTTACCATTCCGGTTTTTCATGGCCGTTTCAACTTGTTCCCGGGCCAATTGGAATTTTCCGCCGCCCACCGAAGTCACCACGATGTCCATCCAATCCATCCGGTTCACCCCCCCCTCCAGGGTCAGGGCTTCACCGCCCAGCTTCGCGGCGAGGATTTTCGCCTTCTCCAGGGTCCTGTTGGCGATGAAAAGACCCTGCACGCCGGCGTCAGCGAGGTATTTGGCCGTCAGTTCCCCCATCTCACCCGCGCCCAAAAGCAGAACCCGTTGGCTGGACAAGTCGCTGAAAATCTTGCCGGCCAGGTCCACCGCCACGCTGGAAACGTTGGTGGGCATCCGGGAGATTTCTGTCTGAGCGCGCACCCTCTTGGCGGCGGAAAAGGCCCTGTGGAAAACGCCGTGTAAAACGGCTCCGACCATGGAGCCGCAATAGGCTTGCCGGAAGGCATCCTTGACCTGTCCGAGGATTTGGGCTTCCCCCACTACCATGGAATCCAGGGAGCTCGCCACCCGGAAAAGATGGAGAAATGCGTCCGGGCCTTCGTAAATGTAAAAATACTTTTGGATTTCAGGGGGTTTCAACCGGTGGATTCGTCCCAAAACCTTCCGGATCCTAGCCAGGCACTGCCTTTCGGCGTCCGTAGCAACATAAAATTCCACCCGGTTGCAAGTGGAAAGGAATACCGCCTCGGCCGCCGCGGGCTTTAATTCCTCGAGAACTTTCAAAACCTTTTCGGGCGGCAAGGCGTACTTTTCCCGGGTTGGAAGCGGGGCGGTCCTATGATTCATTCCGTAGGCAATGAACTTCATCCGGTTTCCTTAGTCGTTGGTTCTCTAAAACATGTGAAAAGTTGATAAAAACCCTCATTCTGCCTCCCCAGCGTGGACAATGGTTCTTGGGATTATTCGGAGTGTTTTTCCAACCAAGACTTTGATTCTTTCAGGATTTCCTTATCCAACTTCGCATTTCCCTTTTGGATCTTTTCTTATCAGGGGTTATTTCTCCCTCATACATATCGTCAAATTCCCAATAAAGTCCAACCAATATTTCAATCCCATGGGAATCCCCGGAATATATTTTGGTTTAGTTGCTTAAACCCGCAGGGTTAAAGACGTACCTCATTAGTTTCCAAAGGCCCCCCCACCGGTTTCACCGAACCATCGGTTATAGATTCAAGGTGGTATCGAATCATTATACCGATACACTTGGCACAGGGGGTGTGCCAGTCTATTCTTCCAATTTTTCCATAAACCTCCGGGTGAGATGATTACTAATTGGTAACCGTATTTAAAAGGGCTGGTAAAGTAGATACTTTGGCACTTTTTTTCGTAGTGGTATAATCTGAAATTGATAATCTTGATTAAATCTGATTAAAGGGAGTTTTTATGCCATACGCCTCAAAATCCTCCAAAACACTTTGGCTGTTGCTTTCATCTCTGGTGGCAATTTTCACCCTGGCAATCACGATAGCGATGGCAGACGAGGCCGCGACCGCTTGGGTGGCACCCGCTAAAGCCGCGAAAGTGAAAAATCCAGTCACAGCCGACAGCAGTTCGACCGCTTTGGGCAAAAAAGTTTACACGGGAAAGTGCCTCTCCTGCCACGGAATCCAGGGCAAGGGCGACGGCCCCATGTTCAAGGTTTTGAAAAAGAAACCCGGCGATTTGACCTCGGCCGAGGTCAAGGCTGAAACCGACGGTGCCCTCTTCTGGAAAGTCACCAAGGGGAAAAACCCCATGCCCACCTTCGCCAAGAACCTGACCGACAAGGAACGTTGGAACGTTGTCAATTACCTCCGCACACTCAACGCCGCGAAGTAAATTAATTTCGAAAGGGGGGAATTATGGGTCATAGTCGAGTCGTGCCCGAAAAAAATACGTGGGGAATCAAATATCCTTTGTTGGGGTTGTTAGCCCTGGCGGTGATTTGGGGACTGACTTCCAGCGCCCAGGCCATTCCCAGCTTCTCGCGCCAAACCGGGATGTCCTGCGCGGCTTGCCACACCGCTTTCCCGGAGTTGACTCCCTACGGCCGCTGGTTCAAGTTGAACGGCTATGTGTCCGGGGAAGCGGACCAAATCTCCGACAAGGACGATAAGACCGGCGACGTCGCGCTGGAGATCCAGAAGGGGCCTCCCCTATCGGCCATGCTCCAGGTCTCCGACGAGTTCGTGAAAAACCCAATTGATCCCAAACCCAATGCGGGAGACGATAATCGGGGTTTCTTGGCATTTCCAGCCCAATTCAGCCTTTTTTACGCAGGCGAAATCACCCCCAATATCGGTTCTTTTGTCCAATTCACTTATGATTCCAGTTCGGGATCGTTCGGCTGGGACAACACCGATATCCGTTACGCCACCCATTTCGATTTGGGTGGAACCGATACGATTTTCGGTCTGACCTTGAACAACAATCCGACGGTTCAGGATGTATTCAACACCGTCCCGGCTTGGGGATTCCCGTATACCACCCCCATCTCTAATCTTCCCGCCCCGGCCGCTCCACAAATCACAGGGTTGGGGGGTAATGTCGGGGGTTTGGGAGCCTACTTATACTTGGATAAATTGCTCTATGTGGAGGCCAGCGCCTACCGGACCGCCTTCCAGGGTTTTGGCATCACTACTTCTTACCCCACTATCGAGGGTTTCGCTCCCTACGGGCGTTTGGCCTTGATAGAAGAATTCGGGGACAACTCGGTGGAAATCGGCGCCACGGGGATGGTTTTGGACGAGAGTCCCTTGGATGGAAGCGCCATCCCCCCGGGGATATCGCCGGACCGCTACGTGGATTACTCGGTGGACGCCCAATATCAATACACCACCAAAGACATCCAGGGATCCATCCAAGCTTCATGGATGAACGAGGATCAAACTTTGAACGCCTCGCAGGCCAATGCGTTATCAGCCAATTTAAACAATAATCTCCAGCTTCTCAAAGTGGCAGGCACCGTTTACCACCAACGCAAAATGGGGTTGACCCTGGCTTATTTCGGGGTCACCGGCACCACTGACACGACCCTTTATGCCCCGGCCCAATATACTGGTAGCGCCAACGGAAGCCCGGAATCTGATGGTTTGATCTATGAGATCAATTTTGTACCCTGGCTGAATACCAAATTCACGCTCCAGTACACCGAATATTTTAAATTCAACGGGACGGATGACACGGTGATAAGCGGTGTGGGTTATGATGGTGTCAGCGCCCGCAAAGCCTCCGATAATAACACCCTGATGGCCATGGCTTGGCTGGCTTATTAACCCGGCTCTAAAAACAACCTTGAGTATCGGCTTTCATAGGGCTTAATATCGAAAGCCCCCGGGTTTTCCCCGGGGACTTTTTTTCTAAACCGTTTTAAAACACCGTAAGGAATTCACATGCCCGTAAAGATTCCCCACCACCATCAACACACCGAGACCCATCAGGTTTCCTCCGCGGCCCTTAGGGACATCGTCATAGGCCTTTCCGACGGTCTCACCGTTCCCTTCGCGCTCGCGGCGGGCTTGAGCGAAGCCGTTTCTAGCAACTCCATCATCCTCATCGCGGGCTTGGCGGAAATCATCGCTGACACCATCTCCTCCTTCATCCAGGGCGGATCTAGGCCTTTTTTATTTTTTCACCCTGCTTTTCGGGGCTGTAAAGAAGACTGAGTGGAAGTGGGTCCTATCAGGGGCTTGAAGGAGGATGAACGCACCAAGTAAATGACGTCCAGCGCCAAGGATCATCAGTCGGCCGTTTTCAGAATCTGTGGCACGGTCGGGGAAAACGGTTTAAAATTGTGGCATGTTTTTTTGAAAGAGGCTCGCATGAAGATCACGAAAATGGATCGTGTGTGGTATTTCCCGCTTTTCCTTTCCTTAACGGTTTTCCTTTCCACTTTTTGCACGGCCCTGGGTGAAGACCTGGAACTCGGGAAAAAACTCTTCGAAGGAAAATGCGCTCGATGCCATGGCAAGGTCGGGACGGGAAACCCCAAAATGGCCAAGCTGTTGAAAGTGCCTCTGAAAAAAGTCGACTTGCATCGGGACGAAGTCGTCCGTATGTCCGCATACCAAATCGAGGCGATGATCGATTCCGGTAAACATCGGATGCCAAAGTACAGGGGTAAATTGACGGACATGCAAATCCACGAGATCGCCCAGTACGTAAAGACCTTGACCGGAAACGAAAGCCGGAAAGAAGACGAAACCCCAAAATAAGGCCTAAGGGAACCCGTGTTTCCCGCCCCGGATACGCCGCTGAGATTCCAGCCGGGCACTGAGTTCCGAAGTTTTTTAAACGCATTAAATTCCCCGAAGGAGAAGAAATGTATCCGTCCGGAAAAAAGCTCAATGATCCCGTAAATCCCGGCCGCCGAAGATTCCTTGCAGGGGTCATCGCCTTTTTGGGCGGCGTTATCGCCTTTATGTTGGGTGGCGGAGGGGCCGTTTATTTCCTTTCGCCCGCCTGGCGGGGGAAAAAGGAGAACTGGGTGGAAGCCGGTCCCGAGACCGACCTGCCTGAGGGGCAGCCCGTTAAGAAGGAATTTATCCAGCGGACCATTGATGGATGGGCTACCAATGAAAACCGCGGCACCGTCTGGCTGTTGAAGGACAAGGGCACACTCACGGCTTTCAATCCCCATTGCACCCATCTGGGTTGCCCATACCGCTGGGATCCCGATAAGAATCTTTTCCTTTGTCCCTGCCATAACGGCGTTTATGACAAAAACGGAAGGGTGGTTTCCGGCCCCCCGCCCCGGCCGTTGGACCGCTATCCCATGAAGGTGGAAAACGGGATGATCACGATCCTGCCTGAGGAGGCGAAGTCATGAAAGAGATCCTCGACTGGCTGGACGAACGCACAGGCTGGAAAAAAGTCAAGGAAGTCATCTTCGACCGCCACATTCCCAAGGGGGTGAACTGGTGGTACACGCTGGGCAGCGTTACCCTTTTCCTCTTCGTGATTCAGGTTGTGACTGGCATCCTCTTGGCCATGCATTATTCGCCCTCGCCCGACCATGCTTACGACTCGGTGCGTTACATCACCAACACCGTCCCCATGGGCAAACTCCTCCGGAGCCTGCACAAGTGGGGCGCCACCGGCATGGTGGTGGCGGTGGCCCTGCACTTGATACGGGTTTTCTTCATGGGAGCATACAAGTATCCCCGGGAAATGACCTGGCTGACGGGTGTCGGGCTCTTTTGCCTCGTGATCGGTTTTGGCTTCACCGGCTATCTGTTGCCATGGGATCAAAAAGCTTATTGGGCGACAACCGTGGGGGCCCACATGGTGGAACAAGTCCCGGTTCTGGGGCCCTCACTCGGCAAAATCATGAAAGGGAGCCAGGAACTGGGAGTCGTGACTCTGGCCCGGTTTTACGCCATTCACGTGTTGGTTTTTCCCGCCATCGCCCTTTCCCTGATCGTCTTGCATCTGTTTTTAGTCATTTGGCATGGCATTTCGGCCCCGCCGGAAAGATTGGAAGCTGCGGATGCCCGGGCGACGGATTGGAAGGGCCGCCAGTGGGAAAAGTACCAGGAAGCCAAGGCCAAGGGGCTTTCCTTCTGGCCTTACATCATTTTCAAGGACATGGTGGCGGTCACGCTGGTTTTCTTGGCTGTTTCCCTCGTGGCCTATCTCCGCCCCGCGGATCTGGAAGACCTGGCGAATCCAACCGATACGACTTACAATCCGCGCCCCGAGTGGTACTTCCTCTCGGTTTTTCAACTCTTAAAGTATTTCCCGGGATCATTGGAAGCATTCGCCATTGTGTTGCTTCCGTTGATCGCTTTCGGCCTTTTACTCGGCCTGCCCTTTCTGGATCGAAACCCCAAGCGTCATCCGCTTCAAAGACCTTTTTGGACGGGGGCGGGTATTGTTGCCATCGCGGGATTGATCGTGTTAACCGTCCTGGGAGCGCGTTCGCCCCTGACCAACCCGGAGGTCAAGAAGGACCCCCTCATCACCGAGGGCAAACGGTTTTTTGAGGAATTTCATTGTGAGTACTGCCACAGCTTGAACGGGAGGGGGGGACAGGTGGGCCCGGCGCTGGACCAGGTGGGTATGAGGCGCAACCGCGATTGGCTGGCGGCCCATTTCCGGGATCCGAAGAAGATCACCCCGGGCAGCAAGATGCCCAACTTCAGGCTCCTGGACAGTGAAGTGGAGGCTTTGGTGGCCTATATGAGCAGCTTGGGTGGCGGAACATTCACGTCCCAGGCCCCTCGGCTTTACGAGGACAACTGCGCCACCTGCCACAAGTTCCACGGCGTGGGTGAGGAAATTGCCCCCGACCTTTCCCATATCGGCCAGGCCCGGGACGCGGTTTACATCGCGGCCTATATCAAGAACCCGCAAAAGCTCAATCCCGACGGCGCCATGCAGGCCTTCGAGGGCCAGTTGACTGACGCCCAGATCAACGACCTTGCCCAATACCTGTACGTTCAAGGGAAGTAAGCCAAGGTTTGAATCAAGGCGTTCTTTCCCGGCTCCTTCATGTATCATTTCATTCTAAATTTTTCTTCGGAAAAAAGCCAAGCGGGACATCCATATTCCCAACTCATAGAGAACCACCATGGGAACCGCGACGATGGTCATGGTGATGGGATCGGCGCTGGGGGCCAGGGCGGCCGCCAGGATGAAAATTCCCATAATGGCCAGCCGCCGTTTTTGGGCCATGAATTCGGGGGTGACGATTCCGATGGCCCCCAGCGCGGCCAGCACCAGGGGAAACTCGAAAACCAGCCCGAAGATGACCGTGAAGCTCACGGCGAAGTTGAAATAACCCTGAAGGGTCCAGCGGGGTATAAAGTGGTATTCCAGGTTGTAATGGACTAGGAATTGGAGAGCCAAGGGGATGACCAGGAAATAGCTAAAGGCCGCGCCCGCCAGGAAAAACACAAGCCCCAGGCAAAAAACCATGAGGACGGCTCCCCGCTCCTTGGCCTTCAACGCGGGGCTGGCAAAATTCCAGGCTTCCCACAAGATGAAGGGCAAGGACAGGATCAGTCCCGCCGCCGTGGCCAGCTTCATGTTGATCATGAAGGCCTCGACGGGGACCAGGGTCTGGAGCCCATCCACCCGCAACGACGTCAGCGGAAACTTTTCCATGACGGTTCGCAGGGGACGCAAAAGGATTTCGAAAAGTAGGGCTGATTTCCAAAAGGCCAGTCCCACCCCCAAGGTCAGGTAAACCAGGGAATGGATCAGCGCTCTACGCAATTCCAGGAAATGATCAAAAAAATAACGGGGTTGGTCTTTGGTTTCAGGTTTGGTCATGAAAGGGGTTCGCCTTTATATCAATGTCAATTGAGATCAATGTTATAGCCCTTTGTCTTATAGTGAAAACTAAACCGTGGCGGCTTTCCTAACCTTTAGGCCCACCAAGATCAGCAAGATCAGTTCCAGGGCCACGAAAGAGGTGACGTAGGGCAGGCCGCCCTTGGAAAACCCGTAGCTGTGCAGGCCCACGCCCAAGACGAAGTTCACCCCGTACCAGGCCATGAGCACCCCGAGGAAAGCCGCTACCACCCCGATGATGAACCCCGCCTCCCGAAGCCAACCCGACAACCGGCCGTGGAGGATGGCCACGTAACCCAGCAGGGCAATCAAGGCCCAGGTTTCCTTGGGGTCCCATCCCCAGAACCTTCCCCAGGCATAGTTGGCCCAGACTCCCCCCAGGATGGTTCCCACCGCCAGGAACACCACACCCACCTGCACAATGCGGTAAAGGAGACGGGCCTGCCTCTGGAGAAGTTCGCGGTCCTGGTGCTTTTTCCATAGGGTCCAAAGCCCCAGATGGCCGATACCCAGTGAGAGTAAGAAAGCCGCGTAGCTGAGGGTGATGGTCAGGACGTGGATGGTGAGCCAGAAATTACTCCGGAGGACCGGCTCGATGGGCTGGATGGAGGGGTCCAGGACTGCTGGCACGTTATCCGCCAGGACGAAACCCACCACCGCCAGGGCCGAGCCGCAAATAATGAATTGTGGGTTCTTGTAAATCCTCTCGAACACCAGCGCGAAAACCGTCATGCCGAAAGTGACCCAGATGAGGGATTCGTACATGTTGGAAACAGGAGGCCTTCCGGCGATGAGGCACCGAAGCGTGAAGCCGTATCCGCTGATGAGGAGGCCGGCCAGGAACGCCGCGTAACCCAAGGAGTAGGTTCGCACACCCATGAGCAAAGAAAGCCCGAGGAGCAGGAAAGCGGTGAGGTGGAGAATCCAAGCCAGGCGGAAAGGTTCCAGGCTGTTGTAATGGACCTCCCGCCCCATATCCGAGGGCGCGGGATAATCCTTTCCCCCGATCTGCCGAAGCATCCGGCCCAGGTCCTGGGTTTGCGCGAGGAAATCCGGAAAATTTTTCGCGTCGTAGCTTTTCATGATTCCGGCGAAGCAAAGCAGGATATCCCTGGCCGCATCGGGCATGCCAGCCTGATCCCGATCCAAGGCCCTTTTCAAATCCCCTAGGGAAGCCCACTTTTGGGTCTTAGGGTGAGCGATGGGGATGACCGTAAGGGCGTCCCCCGTTTGGATGTCCTCGAATTTCTGGAGCCGCCCCAGGACCGCCAGACTTTCCTTTTCCATGGGATTGAGGGACAGTTTTTGCCGCTGTTTCAGGATGTTGGACTTGGCGTAAGAAAGGAAACTTTCGTTATGGACAAGGCCATTATAATCGGCGTATTTTTCCCCCTTTTCCATCCCCAGGAGGTTCCTCAAATCCAGGTTCTCCACCAGCACGCATTTCTTTTTCTCCCAGTCCTTCGAGTGGGTGACCATGTCCAGGAGTATGTCCAGGGCCGTCCTGCCCTCGAACATTTCCTGGCCCGTGATCAACCGGACGCAATACCGGGCAAAGGTGTCCATCGGCTTGACCCTCCCCCCCTCCTGGATGGGGATGAGGGAGAGGGGCTTTAAGTCAAAACCTTCCGCGCGGGCCGCCCCAACCGCCGAGAGAAGAATGAATAAAGTGAAAAAAGATTTGATCACGCATTTTCGCAGACAGACACGATTGAAAACCTTATTCATATGAAGAACCCCTGTGTTCCTATTTTTAAGCATTTTGTACCTTCTTTTTCCAAGCTGGATTCTTGAACCAGAACATGAAAACAATGCCCAACACGAGAATCAAGGCCCCCCCGTACTTCAACCAGATACCGGGGTCCTTCCCGACGGAAAAGACCGAGACGTACTTTCCATCGCCCTGGGGCGAATAGCTGGCTTGGAATAGGGTGAAACCTTTGTAACGGAGCGGCCGGTTCATGCTGATGACAGCTGGCATCTGGACGCCCAACTCCGGGTCTGTGTAAAGGATTTCGCTTGCAAAGGAGGCGGGTTTTTCCGTGCCGGGGTCAAAGCCCAGGTTGAACTTCTTGAGCCGGACGGAAAAGGGCAAGGATGATTGCAGAGGGCCGTAGGCCAACGCGAACTTCTCCCCCCGGAAGATAAAGCTCGACTGGCTTTCATAGCCGATCCAGCCCTCTTTCTTATCGGGATAATGGACGACATCGTAATGGAGGGCGGGCTCGGGGTCCTTTTGGGAAGCCAAAGGCTCGTTGATATAGGTTTCTTTCGGCAGGGCATCTTCCATTCTTTCCGATACCTTGAACCTCATGTCCATCCAGCCCGTGTAGATATCCTCTTCCGGCTTCAAGGTTTGTTCGGTCTCCCACTTGCCGCTCTTCCTGATCTGGTACTTCAAGCTCCCATCCGGAACCAATAGCACCGCCAAGCCGTTGGGGACCGCGTCTTTTCCGAAGGTTTTCAGTTTTTTCTTCCATGCCGCTTCCCTTTCAAAATAAACCGAGGCCAGAGCAAGGTCCAAGTGCCCGTAATCAGGGTTTCCCAGGAATAACCATTGATCCTCCTGGATAAAAGAACCGGCTAAGGACAGGTGAATCGCGGGAAATCCCTTTTCGCCCTTGTCCGGATTTCTTGCCGCCACCTTTTTTCCGGCGTTGAGCAGAAATTGGTCCAACATCAAGAGACCTTCGCCGGGAAGCCGGATGATCTTGGGGTGGCCTGGGCTGGGGACTCGAATAGAGAAGGATGCGGGAATCCGGCCCGGCGCATCGTCCCCAATCTGGTAGTAAAGAGTGGGCTTATCCTCCAGGAATAGGTGTCCCTCCTCGCCCTCGACCAGGGCGATTTGGCCCTCGGCTCCAAACTTCTGGGTGGTCAGGGAACCGGCCAGGATGAAGAGGATGCCCAGATGGGTGATGACGAAACCGATGTGGTGTTTTTTCCACGGTATGCGGGAAAGGGCCGAGCAGAGGACGTTGATTCCCAATAGGAACAGAAACGCCGCAAACCACCAAGTGCCGTAAACAAACCGCTTGGCCAACGCGGTTGAATAAAGGGATTCCACGATCGTTCCAACCGCCAGGAGGGCCGCCAGGATCAACAGCATTGGCAAGGCCAATTGGACGGAGGAAAGGAACTTAAAAACCTTACTTTGGAATAATTTCACAAATTCTCCCGTTCATGAAACCAGACGATAAAAGAAGGACAAATAGGTTTGAGCTATCCGGGTAAAATCCCTGTATCCCCATAAAAAAGCGTCGTCCCCTTCCGGGAACGACGCCAAATGGCATCTTATTTGAATCCTAACTTTAGGAAATCACCGGCCCTTCTTTTTTTGGGGAGTATTCTTAGACTTAGCGGGAAGAGCGATAGTCTGGGTCGGTGAAGCCTCGGGTTTGTGGGTATTGCTCGGTTGGTCGGGATTAACAGCCTTTTTAAACTCGCGAATGGCTTCTCCCATCGCCCGGGCGAGGTCCGGCAGCTTGCTGGGGCCGAAAAGTAGCAAAGCCACGATGAATAGAAGTAGTAATTCCCCGAAACGTCCACCCATTAAAAAACTCCTTGGAAATTATTATAAAATCATTCTAGGCACCCGACTGGGCCAAGTAAAGGGCCTCTTGATGCTTTAAGGGTAACGATTGATGGCGGCCCTGCCTTTTAAAATAACCATTTTGGGATGTTTTCCATGGCCAAATCCAAGTTTCCACGAAGTAAGGGCAAGAGGTGAAAGATGTTCATAACATAGATCTTCCCGCAAATGGAGCCAAAGGTGAAACTGAAATAGTCGCAGGAAAATCGCATTTTACTTGGCCGAGGCTAAAGAAGTCTGTGATCCCATGTTCGAAGGTGTCTTCCCATTTACAACGGCGTTGAGGTAGGTGCGAAGAGCCGCGATCTCTTCGGTGGTACCCGCAAGGGGGGGCATGAACTTGCGGTAGGGCGAGCCCTCCTTGTGCTCGTGAAGGATTTCCAGCAGGTTGCCGATGGCCTTTTCGTCACGTCCGTCCAACAGGCTGATCATTCCCCGGTAGCCGTCAAGGGTATGGCAAGGCAGGCACTCTCCCAAGAACATCCGTTGACCCGCTTTAATGGGGTCGCTCAAGACAAGGTCCGAGCCCGTTCTCGGAGACCACATGGATTGAGTTAAGAATCCATTGCGGTTGAGGCCCTCCACTTGGGATTGCCGCACCCCGTTGGAATACATGAAATCCGCGATGACAAAGGGCTTGCGCAGCATCTCCCGGGTGCTTTCGGCGGCTCCCATGGCCAGGAAACCCAGGAAAAAAATTCCCAACGCATGGCCTAAGTGGAAATCCCGGGGGCTGTAATAGGCGAAGAAATAAACCACTCCGATCAGGGTGGCGGTCGCGATCAGGGTAATCAGGGCCATGCGCGTTACCTGTGTAAAGGCACCGGCCCCGATGGTGGAAAATCCCAAGGTCAACAACTCCCTCTGGCCGGCCGGAACCATCCAGAGATACCAGGCGAAAAAGAACGGCATCAACAGGTAGGACGGCAACAGCCACTTGGCCGACCAGCGGATCATACCGTGTTTCAACTTCCCTTCCTTCACGCCGTCCAACCTGCTGAAAAAAACCAGGGCGAAGATGCCTGCCAGCGACAGGCAAACCAGGGTCCTTAAACCCAGGCTGGGCCAGTAAGTGGGGTTGAAAAACGCCCGAAAAAACATGGTGGCCTCGTTGCCGCTTCCGGCCACATTCAGCCAATCCGCGCCGGGAGTCAGCATGAAGGCCAGGATGCCGTTGATAATCACCAAGGTGACGTAGGAAACCGCGCCGTAAAGGTAGCCGATCTTGAGATGGACGGAATCGGAAACCCGGTTCCAAGTGTAATAGTAAATCGCGGCCAGGCTGAGCTCGACCATAAACACCACCCATTCCATGGCCCACGCGAACACAAAGTTGCGGATCAGGGTACTGGTGCCTTCGGGGCTGGCCAAGCTGATGGCGAACCAGATGCCTACGCCGGTCACGGTACCCGCCACGCCGGTGAGAACGAGGAAAAACTTGGAATAACCCCTCAATCTCGCCAGCCAGTCCGCCCGGCCCTCCTTGAGCGCCTTGGCCTCGGCGATGGGTTGGAAAATCCCCCCTCCGATGGCGAAATGGGAAATATAGACATGGATGATGGCGATGATGCCGATCATCCAGCCGGAACCGATCAGCGGTACGTACCAAACGGGATAATTCATGGCTTTAAAGACTCCTCATGGTTGTCCCAGGGTGGAATAACCCCAGAGCGTGGTGATCAAGAGGCCGGCCAATACCAGGAGCCCGAAGTAAGTGGTCTTCCGGGCCCGCGCGCCGGCCTTGCTTTTCACGTCATAAAGCGGCACCAGAACCCAAAGCACCAGCCCCAGGTTGAAAAGAACGAGCCCGAAAAGCTCGCCCGCCTCGCCGGAAACCACCTTCCCGATGATTCGCAGTACTTGGAAGGAGCTCATGAAATACCACTCGGGGTGAATGTCCATGGGGGTGGGTTTTATCGGGTCGGACTGCTCCCCCAAGCCCCAAGGGTACACGGCCGCGAGAAACGCTAGGATATTCAGGGCCAGTAACCACATGCCCAGGTCCTTCATCGCGAAGTTCGGAAAAAACGGCACGCTGCGGCGCTGGGATTCGGGTTTCGCCTCCTCGCTTTCCGGCATGGACACGCCGTGCTTCTGGATCAACGCGAGGTGGAAAAGGAGGATGGGTATGAAAAGGGCCGGCAGGACCACCACGTGAAGGGCGAAAAACCTGGAGACCGTGAAGGAACTGATCTCGGGGCCGCCACGCACCAGATCGGAAATCCAGGGGCCCAGGACGGGGATCACCGCCGGGATGCTCAAGCCCACCTTCGTGGCGAAGAAGGAAAGCACATCCATGGGCAGCAGGTATCCGCTGAAACCAAAAACCAAGGCCAGCCCCAGGAGCGCCAAGCCGCTCCACCAGCCGAACTCGCGTGGGGCGCGGTAGGCCCTCAGGAAAAAAACCGAGAACATGTGGATGAAGGCCGATCCGATCATGAGGTTGGCCGACCAGGCGTGCACCGAGCGGATGAACCACCCGAACTTGATGTGGTAGGTGATCTGCCGGACGGACTCGTAGGCGTCGTCGCCGGGCCGGTAATAAAGCAGCAAAAGCACGCCCGTGAAGCACATGACGATGAAGAAAAAAAGCGTGATGCCCCCCCAGTAGTACCAGAAGGAGTATCGGTGTTCCGGAACGGTTTTTTCCGAGGCCATCTTGGCCAAGTCGGTTATCCCCAGCCTCTCATCCACCCACCGATAGACGAATGAGAAGAGGTTGTCCCGACCGGAGCGCTTAGGTCCGGCTGATAGTGATTTTTCCATTGGCAATACTCACTTTGTACCCGGTCAGCGGCTTGGGCGGCGGGCCGGAGATGTTGGCTCCCGTCCGGGGGTCGTAGACCCCCCCGTGGCAGGGGCAGTAAATGATTTTTTTATCGGGCTGGTAGGCGGGGGTGCACCCGAGATGGGTGCAGACGGCGCTCAAGGCCGTCCAAGTATCGTCGTCCTGGTGGATGAGCATGGCGGGTCTGGAGGCGAACTTGAACATCATGGCGGAGTTTTTGGGCAATGAAAGGGCGTTGTCCAAAGTCACTTCTTTTGCCGGCACCTCCATGGCGGCGTCTTCCACCGGCGAGGCCAAATAGCGGTAGATGGGATAACCAATGAATCCCGCGTAAACGGCGCCCACGGCACCCGCGGCTATCTTCAGGAAGGTCCGCCTTTCCATCGGCCCCAGCAAACCGTTGGAATCGGAATCGTCCTTGGTCGGGCCGGCGGGCGGGTTTTTACTTTCCTCAGGCATAGTTTTCCTCCACCGGCTTGGCACGGCGCAGCACCATGAGAATCCAGCCCATGATGCCCAGGCCCACGATAAAGAAACCAAAGAACAGTCCAACCACTAGCCAATTGGTGTTAACCGGGCTGATCCATATGTCAAAACCCTTGTGGGCGAGCGTGATGTCCCTCACGCCGTCGCGCAAAATCACGTAGGCGGCCACCGAAAAAAAAACGGGCAGGGCGGTTAAAAGCCCCCTGGACAAAGACCAGTCCCTCGGCCGCAACACCAGGCCCAGGGCCGCTAAAACACTCAGGCCCAGGCATCCCAACCAACCGTAAAGCAAAGCCCGGTAAAACCCGGAACTTTGAAGGGCTTCCTGGACAAAATCGGGCTGGGCGTGAAAAGCCCACAAACCCACTGCGGCCAGCACCGGCAAGGCGGCCAGTGCGATAACGCCGCTCCAGAACCGGAAGAAGACCTTCACTTCTTCTTCCAACGCGTTTTTGCCGGTGTAAAGAGCCGATCCTAAAGCACCTAGGGCGATAGAACCGGCCATCATGACGGCGAAGCGAGGCCACTTGGTCGGGTCAAAGGGAGGCATATGGATGCCGGAAACCGCGGCGCCGTACATGCCCGGCCAAACCTCGGGACGGAGCATCAAGGTCATGTTCGTGGAGAAAACCTGGGCCACGTACATCAGAAGGGCCAGGGCCAAAAGGCCCCAGGACCACCAGTTTTTTTTATGCACGGCGTGGCCAGCCATGTGGTAAAGGATGAAATAAGCCGTGATGATGAACAAGAGAACGCTGATCCAGTAAGCGCCGATCAGGATGCTGCTGGTATAGAACGCCCGGCCATAAAGCGCCTGGGTAAACAAGAGGGGCGGAATGCCCAGGTTGATGACGAAGGTCGTTACGATGGGCAATCGGGCCGCCACCACGCCCGAGGAGGAGATCGCCCGGGGTGACTTGAGAAAATAACCGATGGCGTTCCAAAGGATGGCCAAGAATAAGCCGCCCAGCAGGAGGTGCAGAAAAGCGAAGTGCAGGGAGAGCGTGAGGTTGTGGAGGACCTTGAAAAGCCAAATCGGCGCGGGGAGGGGGATCGGATCGAGCGATGGAAAATAGAAAGTCATGGGACCTCTTTTTTGAGCAATGGAAGGTACGCGCCTAGGAGCCCAAATCCGCGTTAAAGCATAATGTCAAACACGGTTTGAGTTCAAGCATTACCTGTTTTCTTGTTTTTCAGGCAAAAACGAAACCAGCGTCTCGCGTACCCCGGCCGAGGAGATGAAAGGCGGCGGCATTAACCCAGCTTGGCCAGCCTGATTAACGCGGTCAATTGGGAATAATATTTTTGAAAGATAAATTTCATATTCCTCCCGTGATAGGCAGGTTTCCTCACCGCCGACCCTCCCCATGCGGTTCCTGATCCCCTTAAATTTAATGATGGTTCAACCTTGCTGAGAACAGCGTGTTAATGGATCGCGGCGCTAGGGACGGCTTTCCAGATTTCCTGCGCTTTAGCCGGAAGCGAGTCCATATGCTTGAGGAAAAGCGCCAGCTTCCAGGCTTGGTCGTCGGTCAAGGCCTTGCTGAAACCCGGCATGCCGGTTAAGCGAATGCCGTGCTTGACCTTCCAGAAAGTAACCCCTTCCGGGTCGTCTTCCACTCCATCTGTCGCGAGTTGGGGGGCTTGTTGGTATAGCCCCATCGCGATGTTGGAAGGTTTTCCGTCGGAAGCGCCATGGCAGACGGCGCAGTTTGCGGAATAGAGTTTTATCCCCTCCATCAGATTTTTCCCGTTAAATTCAACGGGATTCGGGCCTTTGGGCGCTTCGCGTTGAATGGAAGCATGCAGGGATTTCCAGGCCATCCATTTCTCAAGAGCCGGGGGTTTGCCGTCAGCGTTGACCGGCATGAACCCGGAGATAATGAAGAAGTACCCCCCCATGGCTACACAGGCCAGGGTGATGAGTATTCCCCATAAAATCCCTTTTCCCATAAACGCTGCCTCCATCCAAAATCCATTATTAATCTATGATCGGGTTTTTTCGTTTCTTTTTCCAGATGGATACCCAAATTTGGACGTATATGACTTGTCCACGAAGGGTCCCCTTCGTGGACAATTAAACCTCGGATCAAAACCCCAACTTTTTAAGAAGTTGCGCCGTGGTATACCACTCAATCCCGATTCCCTCAAAATCTCCGTCGTTAGACCATAAGGGTATTTTCAATTCGAGGGACAAAGCCAATAAATCTATGTCATCCGGGTCTCTTTTTCCAATTTTCCTCCGGGCTAATGCAAAAGAACCGTGATAATCCTTTAGGCCGTATTCCCTGACAGCCAATAGTTGAAATTGGCTTTCCAGGAGTTCCTCGGCTATGCGATATTTCACGGCCATGATTGGAAGGTATTCACGCACTTCTTTGATATTCAATGCCGTGGATATGACTTCAAGGTGGGAATGAGTAAAAACTTTGAGGGCAGCCCTGCCGGTCGCGGCGGAAAGAAGGACGTTAGCGTCCGCGGCGATTTGCCCGGCGGGTTTTTCTCCATGTTTCAAAGTCATGTGTAACCGTCCGCTCACTAACGCCTGATTTTTTGAGATGGTTGGAAATGGCGGAGCCAAGGTTCGTTAAAAGTTCCCTCCGCAATTCCAGGGGAAGTTCCTGGGACTTGGACATAGGTACCAATAGGCTGGCGACTTTCCCGTGTTTGGTCACAAACACGAGATCGTCCCCGCTCAGAAACTCCGGCGCGTGATCCCTAAATTCCCTTACCCCTGCGACTCGCATAAAACCACCTTCCTGCAACCTATGATACTTTCGGCCCTTTCAATATAGACGTTCTTATAATTATGTCAACAATTATGTACACATTACCCATTTTAGGTGTCCACGATCCCTGCCGCTCGCTGCGGTGCGAGCGGATCCCCGTCGCGGACAGCCTCATCACATTAAAATTCGAAGAATCTTCTCAACTACATCTTTCGAGGAACCCGTCCCCACTTCCATCTTGTGTTCGTTCTCAAGTGTGACCCTGGCTTTCAGAACCTGATTAATACGGACGGAACTTTCAAAGTCATGATTGCCGCTGTCCCTCATTGGGTCAATTATTCGCCGCTTCAATTCGTTAGAGTCATCCAGGAAAAAGGTGAGCATCACGCAGGAAGCTTTTGGAAATAATCCTTTAAGCCGAATCATCCGTTCTGGTTGAACGTCCACCACCAGGATATTCTTGAAGCCGTATTTAAGATACCGTTCCAATGTGAACGCGAGTATTTCCTCGGATAACCGTTCTTCCTCCTGCGATGCATCCCGCCAACCTTCGTGAAGGTGCGCACTCCGAATCCAATCAAACTCCAAGCATGGCGATTGCAGTTTTTCTTTGAGAAGTCTACTGAGGGTTGTTTTACCCACTCCGGGTGCACCCACGATAAAAATGATGTCCATCAATTGCTCCCTAATTTCAGACCTCTCAATCGTCGCTCTTTTTCTGTCCACGACGGGTCCCCAGAGTGGACAGACATGTGCCGATCAATTGGCTTATTTTACCTCTTACTGAGCATATAAAAAAATTGTCACGAATAAGCTGTTTTACTGTCCCGAGTTCCATAAGTAAGTGCAACACTTAGTGTCTGAAGAAGGCCGCATGAATAGGATATGCGGCTATGAAAAAGAAATACAAGCATTTAAGCGTTGAAGAAAGAGATCATTTATCCGTCTTGAAAGGAAAGGGTCTTAGCCTTCGAGCAATTTCACGCGCCTTGAAGAGGTCTCCTTCCACCCTCTCCAGGGAACTCAAGCGCAATGCTCCCCCTATCCGTTCTGGTTATTATCTTTCTCATCGAGCCCATCAACGGTATGTTGACCGCAACCAACAACGAGCACGCCGTTTACGCCTGAAAACAAAACGAATTCGTGCCTACGTCCGTCGTCAATTGAAACGAGGCTGGTCTCCAGAACTCATTTCAGGTCGATTAGGTCACCTACGGCCTAAGCAAACCATTGGTCCTGAAGCTATCTATCAGTGGGTTTATGCTGAAGCCACTGAGCTGATTCCTTGCCTAGTTCGACACCACCGGCGACGATTCTCATTTGGCCATAGCCGTAAGCACGCCAAAAACCATATCCCAGGCCGTGTTTCCATCGATAAGCGCTCCGAGATCGCCAATCAACGCAAGCAATTCGGCCATTGGGAAACCGACACCATGGTCTCTCGTCAGAGTAAAGTTGCTATGCGGGCTCTCGTCGAGCGTCAAAGCCGTTTTTCCAAGTTGGGAAAGCTCAAACGAAAGACCGCTTGCCAAATGAGTCATAGCCTCAACCGCGCTTTATGCCGCTTCCCTCAAGACGCCCGCCTGAGTCTGACCTATGACAACGGAACCGAAAACACCAACCACTTGGAAACCAACCACGTGCTTGGTACAAAATCCTTTTTCTGCGCCCCTTTCCACAGTTGGGAAAAAGGTACGGTGGAAAATACTATCGGTCTTGTCCGCCGCCATTTGCCTAAAAAGACTGATCTTGCTAAAGTGTCCTTCAAAGAATTCAGGACCATAGAAAGATGGCTCAATAACAGGCCCAGGAAATGTTTGGGCTTTAAAACTCCGGCGGAAGTCTTCCGGCGAAGTGTTGCACTTACTCCGTGAATTCGGCTGTTTATTTAACACCCAACTAATGGTTTCTGAATGAGCCCCAACCCCTTGACTCTTTATTTGCATATGCAATAATATATATATGTTTGATATCCAATTTTCGACCGGTGTCTGGAATGACCTGAAGCCCATCCCCATACGGGGCCAACGGATCATCCTCGATGCGATCGAAGAACAACTCACACATCAGCCCGCGACAAAAACAAGGAACCGAAAGATACTATTGAACCTGGTGCCTCCCTGGCAAAATATGCCGCCAATATGGGAATTAAGGGTTGATGATTACCGTGTTTTTTACGATGTAGCTGAGGAGGAACAAACGGTGTATGTGCGGACCATCCGTTACAAACCGCCTCACAGCCGAACGGAGGATATTTTATGAAAACAGTCAATGTCCGGGATCTTCAGAAAAAGATAAAAGAATTCGTCGATGCCTCCCAAAAGGACCGTGTGGTATTAACCCGCCATGGCAAGCCGTCAGCCATCCTGGTCGGGGTTGAGGGTGAAGACTGGGAAACGGTTGTGCAGGAAACCAACGCCGAATTTTGGAATTTAATCCAATCCCGCAGAAAGCAAAAAACCATCCCACTTGCCGTGATGAAAACCCGCTTGAAATTGAAAAAATAGTTGTCCAATCCCACTGCCATTTGCTGCGGTGCAAATGGCTCCCCGGGTTGGACTCCCTTCGTTTCACTCAGGGCAAGCTCACCCTCAAGGCCGTCCTTTCCATAAAGCTTCCTTTCGGGACCTGTTCCACCCTTTGATCTCGCGTTCCCGGCGAGCCGCATCCCTCGCCGTTTATACCGTTTCCAAGTAGAGGGCTCGCTCGACACGGTGCTGTCGCAAGCGATGTTGGAGATGGTTGGTTATTCCCGTGTAGTACTTCCCCTGCTTGGCAATGATGTAGACATACCATGTTGACATGGAAAGGACTACCTTTCGGATCTCGTCCTTCAATAGCCTTTTAACAGGTATCAAACGTTAAAAATCTCCTGGATTCCCGCGAGTGGATATCCGTTTCCAAAGAAGGCCTGCAATTGACGCGTCCAAAAGAACTGTTGATGGAATGGGCGGGCAGGTACCGGTATAACGAAGACAACCATTTCGAGCGTTTTTACACCCTTAAATCTTACGAGGAGCTGATGGAGGTTTTATCCCGGAATGATTTGGGCTCGCAAATAATCGGTTACACGAATAGGTTCGCGCTGACAAGTTTCTCGGGATCGAATTTGTTATCCCCTTATATTCGCAGTAAAACCATAAGCTTTTATGTCGATGATATTGATTTTTGGATAGCACGAATGGAACTAAAAAGGGTTGAGAGCGGGGAGAATGTGTTCCTAGTGAGGCCCTATGACGAAGGGGTTTACTACGGGTCGAAAAACGAAAAGGGGGTGCCTGTGGTTTCCCCCATCCAGTTATACTTGGATTTGAAAACCTCAGGCGGGCGCGGTGAGGACGCGGCGGAAAATTTATTGAAGGAAGTTATCGAAAAACAATGGCAAATTTAAGCGGTTATTCACAAGAGGTGGTTGAGGCGGCCAAATCGGTACTCATCGAGTGCGCCCATCTATTGGGTGAGTACCGTGAAAATATCGTTTTAGTGGGCGGCTGGGTGCCGACGCTCATCCTGCCGGACGCCATGGAAAATCATATTGGCAGTACCGACGTTGATTTGGCCTTGGATCACCGGAAACTCCGGGATGCGGGGTATCAAAAAATCGAGAAACTTCTTTTGGGCGCCGGATATGAAAGGACCGAGAAGCCGTTTCAATACCAGAAAAAAGTGAGGGGAATACCAGTTTTCGTTGATCTTCTTGCCGGTGAATATTCAGGCACGGGCAAAAGGCATCGGCATCAAAAAATACAAGGATTGAAAGCCCGTAAGGCGCGCGGTTGCGATTTGGCGTTTGAAAGCCCAGTTGAAATTACAATGGATGGCACCCTTCCTTCGGGAAGCCAGGATAGGGTTATGATCCGAGTGGCTTCCATTGTGAGTTTTATCGTTATGAAAGGCATGGCTTTGGCCGGTCGTTTCAAACCCAAGGATGCCTATGACATCTATTTTTGCGTGCTTTATTATCCGGGCGGGTTCAAGGGTCTTGCCGCCGAGTTTAAAGGTCATGCCGATAACCTATTGGTCAAAGAAGGTTTGGAAAAAATCCGTAATCCGGAATTTCCCAGATGACCTTCTCTGAAAACATTGCCGGGTAATTTGTTTCTCATTATATTCCCCCCCCCCGCTTCTTCCACCCGTATCCGGAATTTTCTGGCCCAAGGCCAGCGAAATGAGCCCAAAAAAGGGTTTCTGTGCCCCAAAAAAGTTGAAAATGACCTTCCAGAAAGCCAATTCTCGTTGTGAACGCACACCTATCCCACGATGGTTGATCCGGTTGAAGCCATGAAGTGTTCCTGCGGTTATCGCAGTACTGGCGCTCGCGGCCTTACCATCGCCAGTAGCCTTATCCGTCCAAGGATTTCAGCAAACAGGCGTTGGGTAACCATCACCTCCGCCATCTGGAAAACCACGTACCGCGAATGGCGGATAACGTTAGCTCCGATTTTGATAAGTTTTTCTCGCAACGTCGTCAGCGACCAATGCTTCACCAGTTCTGGCAGGGCTAGACGGCGAAGGAAGTTGCCCAAGTTGTAAGCCAGTGCAAATAGTTGCAACCTTACTTGGTTGTCCGCGAAGTCGTGGCAGCTTAGTCTTGTCCACTTCATCGCGTACTTTCCCTCCTTGATCCATTGCTCAGCCGTACCTCTTCCGTTGTAGAACTTCACCACCTGGGGTGCCGGTCGTCGCATGTTCGTCACGATGAAACCCACCCTCGGGAAAAGTTCGCCGTTGTGATGCTCAATCTTCGCCACCACGCGGCGGGGTTTGTCCCAGCTGACGGCTTGGTATTGGAAGCTGTGATACCGGACAACCGGCTTGTGGGAAGGGCGGCCCACGGGACGGGTCAAAAATGGCTCAATTTCTCTTTGTAGCACGCCATTGGCGGGTTGGCGGATCGCATAAAGGTATCCTTCGTCTTCTAGGTACTCGTATAGTTCCTGACGGGCGAAGGCCGCGTCACCCCGGAAAAAACGGCTGATGGAAAGACCCCGATAACGGACAACCACTGGTTCAAGAACCGACCGCCACTCGTGGGCGCTGGCCACATTGCCGTTGCGCAACATTGCCCGTTCCAAATCGCCAAACTGGTTGAAACAAAACAGGGGATGGTAACAGGTACAGCCGAAGTAACCGTTGTACAAGGAACCTTCTTGGTCCCCGTAGGTTTCACTCACGGAGCTGTCCATGTCGAGAATAATCTGCTGGATGGGCTTTTTTTCATGGACACCATCAATCCATTGGCCAGATAGGTCAATCAGACCGGTCTGGTTCTTCGACTGGGTGAGAACTTCCGTCTCGAAACGTCCCATCTGGCTGGTGGAGGCAGCTTGTTTTTCCTTGGCCCGTCCTCCGATCACATGCCGCATCGCCGGATCAACACTCAATCGTTCTGCGTCGTTGGTGTCCTCGTAACCGGCTAGGCGGCTGTAGATTGATTGCCGCAAAAGCGCCGTCATCGTATGTTGCGTATTCTTGCCGGTTCGCCGATCCCTCAGAAGGTTTTCCGTTCTGTCAGTCAAACCAAAGGCTTCATCGAGTTCACGATAGGGAATCAACCCGCCATCGGAAGTGACCTTCGCGCCATGGAACTCCAGCTTGAGACCAGGATCAAAAACCACCCGAAGAGCGTCTTTTCCCCTTTCACCCATTGCATTCCCCCCTCTCGTGGTCCCCAAAGTGAAGAAAAACCTTTGTTTGTATGGCCAAACGACGCCTTATTATACTCGAAAGGTAATTTCATCTGGGAAATCCGGGTTTAAATACCATTATTTTACCGTTTTGGGAAAGATGGCGGGAATTCTTTGAAAATCCGACTCCGACCGGAGGAAAACCCCATTTGAAAGCCAATTTTGAATTTTGAGTTTTAAATTCTAAATTGTGGTTAGATTTCCGTGCCAATTATCCTTAAGACAGTTAATGAATTTGGTACGGTACAGGCCGCATGAGGCTACCAGCCGAGTGCGAGGGTTGCCGGGGCAGATTTATATCAAATCTGTACCAGCCTCGCTATTAGTTTTATGGAAGGCCTATGCGTCGAGGCTTCATGCCGACCAACCATAAAACTTAAGGGAGGCCGGTATAGTACCGATTTACTTCAATTATCCCGGGCATAGCCCGGGAATAACAAATAGTTGAATCGGCACAAGCCGAGATGCGTTTCTGGTGTGCCGGGCCATCCATTAAAAAGCCCGGCCTGGCACGCATTTCGGAAATCCTCAATAATTCAACATTTAACATTGAGAATTTAGAATTGCCGTTCCAGCCCATGCGGGTAGGACCCCGGCCTCTGCGGGCAGGGATGTGGGCGGTTTATCCCCCATACCGACGGATGCCGCCGGAAATGTGGGCGGTTTATCTCCCCTACCCGCAAATGACACCGGGAATGTGGGCGGTTTATCTCCCCTGTCGGCAAATGACACTAGGAATGTGGGCAGTTTATCTCCCCCTACCGGCAAATGACACTAGGAATGTGGGCAGTTTATCTCCCCCTACCGGCAAATGACACTGGGAATGTGGGCAGTTTATCTCCCCTGTCGGCAGATGACACCGGGAATGTGGGCAGTTTATCTCGGTAGTGTATTTTTGGGGGGTGTAAAAAGAAGCGGGCGTAACATGGTGTTTGTCTAGAACGCCATATCCTTTTTGTGAAAGGAAGTTACGCCCATGAAGAATATACACCTAGCCTTACAGGCCTTGGCAAGAGAGAAAACTCAAGCCTGGGTGAAATCTGTGGTTGGAAGCCGTGAGGTCGGCGAATGGGTAGGAGAAGCCCTGAATCAACAACTTTCGGAGGCTTTCAACGCCCAGTTGAGGAAAGAACGGGATGAAGCGTTGAATCGCCAGCCATATGAAAGGCAGGAAGGAAGCCGGTATCGCAATGGGTTCAAGCGGATCCTAGTTGCTGGATTTCTGGGACCTTTGGTGCTGAAAAAGCCAGTTTTGAGGAAAGGCGGATTTGTTTCGGAAACTCTGACGGCATTGAGAGATGGAAGCCAAGCCTTGGTGGGATTTCTGGGAATGAAGTTCTGGCTAAAGGGGGCTTCCACCCGGTCGGTGGCGGCAGGGATAAACGAGGCCTTTGGAACTAAGTGGACGGCCAATCACATTAGCCAGATGACCAATGCCTTAGAACCTACCCTGGAAGCCTGGGCTAAACGGCTATTACCCACAGGGATTCAATACTTGTACTTGGATGCGCTTTACCTGACGGTCAGGCGACAGGAAGCTGGTGTGAAACAGGCTTTGCTGGTGGCTATCGGGGTGGACGGGAACCTGAAGAGGCATTTTCTGGGGTACTTGGTGGGAGACCGTGAAAGTGAGGCGGCCTGGGAAGCCATGTTGGAAGACTTGTTGAACAGAGGCTTAGACAGGAAAAGCTTACGAATGGTGGTATCCGACGCCCACGGTGGGATTGTCGCGGCGGTGGAAAATCGTCTTGGGATCCCCCATCAATTATGCTTGGTACACAAGATGGAGAACGTCCGGTGTCGAGTGGCCCAGAAGGACAGAAAGGCATTCATGGCGGATTTCAAGGCGGTGTATTGGGCCGAGAGTCGAGAAGAACGCCTTGGTGGCACTAGGAAGTCTCAAGGCTAAGTGGTCCAAAACCTATCCCAAAGCAGTGGAGATGGCAGAGGAAAAATTCGACTCCTATACGCAGTTTTTCCAGGAAGACCGGAAGTTTTGGAAGATTACCCGCACCAGCAACCTAATCGAACGGCTTAACGAGGAGTTAAGGAAAAGGCTGAGGCCAGCGGGGATGATGCAGAACGAGCTGGAGATCGCTAAGTTGGTGTGGGGGGTAACCGAAACCCAACAACAAAATTGGAACAAGACTAAAGTCTACACCTCAAGAAGGGAGGCGGAGGTTCAAGCTGCTTGATTAAGACGCCCGTGGAAATTTACACCCAAAATATTGACGCAGGGTTTATCTCCCCCTACCGGCAAATGACACTAGGAATGTGGGCAGTTTATCTCCCCCTACCGGCAAATGACACTAGGAATGTGGGCAGTTTATCTCCCCCTACCGGCAAATGACACTAGGAATGTGGGCAGTTTATCTCCCCCTACCGGCAAATGACACTGGGAATGTGGGCAGTTTATCTCCCCTGCCGACGAGTTATCTCCCTAATGCCGCTGGGTTATCTCCCTAATGCCGCTGGGTTATCTCACATGCCGCCGGGTTATCCCCTGGTTCCAGGGGGTGCTTTATCCTAGCAGTTCGTTCACCTTGGCCATGACCTGGAAAGCGTCCGCCACGTAAACCACGTCCGCCTTGCCCTGAGCCCAGCCGCAATTGGGGTTCAGGTTGACCGCCCGGCGCTCGTTGATGAACCTCCAGCCCACCGCGTGGGGTTCCTCGCCGTGACAGCAGGTGGCCAGCCCCTTTTGGTGCCGGGGTGTGGAACCTGTCTGCCCGATCTGGTTCAGGTGGCTCATGAAGGAAAGCACCAAGCCCTCCCCCTTCTGGTCCACGACGGATTTACTGCCCCCCAGGGATGCCCGGGTCTTCCCCAGGAAAGCCAGGATGGTCTTCTCAGCCTCGGGGACCTTGGTTTGCCCGTCAGCCTGCTTTTTGCACCAGCCCGCGCCTGCCACGAACAGCAATTCGGCGTCGGGTTGGATGGTCTGGGTCCCAGACGAGGGGGATTTCTCCCCGGTAACCTTGGTTTTCGTTCCAGGGGCCGTAAAGGCGATTTTTTCGGAAGCCAGGCTTCCCGACCCGGCATGGGTGGGAAAAGTTCCCACATCCACCGTCAGGAACCAGGGCCTTTGGGCCCGCTTGATCTGGGCCGACATCCTTTGGCGGTAAAACCACCGGGTGACCAGGGGAGCGCCGGAATCCGCAGCTAACTCCGTAATATGGGTGTCCACCTTCCCTCCCAGGCGTTGCGCGAGGCCCGCGATGACGCGCTGAATTCGGGAGGAAGCTGGCGCCACCACCAGGGTCGCGCCGGAAACCTTCACCAAGGCCTCGCAAGCCGCCGCGTCGGTGGCGTACCGGGATTGGTAAAGGGCGCCATCCTCGGCAACCAATGCCTTCTCAAAACCCGCGCCGGCCAGTTGGCCGGCCGCTCCCGAGGCCTTTTCCCCGAACAAACCAGCGATTAATTTTGCCCCGCCCAAGGCTGAGGCCAGGGTCTTGGCCGCCGTGGCGGCCTCCAGACCGGCTTTCCCGATTTTTCCGTCAGCCCCCACCGCCGTCAGTAAAAGAATGGTTTCCATGCTCAACCTCTCCATGATTTAGTATTCTAAATTCATAAAATCTTTCAAAAAATTTTGCCACGGATGTACCGATTCACAATAAAACAATAAATGAAATCGGCACTATACCGACCTCTTTATCTACTTTATAGAAGGTCGGCATGCAGGGGATTTCATTGGATATTAAATACTTTAAAATCTTTGTTTTATTAGACTATCCATTTCCATCCCATCAATCCATGGCTAAGACTTGCTTTGATTTTGCATTAGTATTCTAAATTCATAAAATCATTTAAATAATTTTGCCACGGATGCATGCGATTCATGGGATTTAATAAACATAAATATTTAAAGCCTTTATTCTTTGGCCAATCTGAGTGAATCCCCTTAATCCGTGGCTAAGACTTGCTTTGATTTTGCATTAGAATTCAAAATTTAGAATTTAAAATTATTTTTTCTTGATCCAGTCCACAATTTCCCTCGCGATTTGGTCCACCGGCATATCCTTAATTACCTTCGTGTCCCTCTTTTGCTTGGGAAGGTTCACCGATTTGAACTCCAGCCCTTCCCCGGCCAGTTTCGCGGCCTTGGCCTTTTGCAGGGCCGGCATGAGGTTTTTCATGTTGGCCATCCCCAATTGGGGATTGTTGGGCGGCTCGGCCAGGTTGCCCGTGGCCCAACCCACCACGGCAGGAGGCCCCTCCAGGATCGATACCTGGTGCTTGCCGCCTTCCACGCGCTCCAGGATTTCCATCGTCCCGTCCGCCTGGACCGCCACCTGGTCCACGCCCTGGAACTGCTCGGCGATCCCAAGTCTTTCCCCCAGCATCGCCAGGGTGGCTCCCGCCCCGCGGGAAGCCGATTCCCATCCCCCAAAAAGAAGAAGCCGGGTCTTGTCCAATCCCGGGATGGATTGCACAGCTTCCGCCAGGGCGGCCGAGCATTCGCCCGCGTCCGTAAAACCGCCCGCCGGGGCGTCCACTGGAACCAGGTCGAAAGGCGCCTTTTGCGCCAGGGCCATCATGGATTGTTGCAGCTTGCCTTTTGGGGCCGCGCTCACCAGCCACACCTTGGTGCCGGCGTTGGCTTTGGCCATCGCGGCCGCCTCATAGAGGGCGCTGGCCGCCCAGGGGTCCAGGATAGAGGGCAGCATGGCCTCGTTTTTCAGGGCCGGCCCCGTGGGCCCGGTGATGGGTTCCAGGGTCTGGAGGGGATCCGGCACGAGCCCGCCGCAAACGATGATGTGGAACAAAGCCATGTCATGCTCCTTTAATCTTTTATATCCGTCGATAACTTCAAGATGAAATTATTTTTCCCCTTCTTTTTTGCCTTGTACATAAGGCCGTCAGCGTCCCGGATGGCGTCCTTGATGGATTGAGGGGCCCTCACATAGGTGACAGCTCCCGCGCTGAACGTCACGTCCCTGTTGCTTTCCCGCATCACATGGTTCAATTTTTCGAAAATCTCCGGAATCCTGGCTTCCGCCTGGGCCATGGAGAGATCGGGCAGCATCAAGACGAATTCATCCCCCCCGATTCGCGCGCTCAAGTCGTTCTTTCGCAAGTTGGTTTTCAGGGTATTCCCCACCAAAACCAAGACCTCATCCCCCTCCGCGTGGCCAAGGGTATCGTTGATTTGCTTGAAATTGTCCATGTCGAAATAAACCACCGTGAAGGGCAGTCCTTTTTGGGCATTGGCCTTCATTTCCTGCCCGGCTTTTTGGAAAAACGTTTGGAAATTGAGGAGACCCGTCAAGCCGTCCCTCTCGGCCATGTAAGTGACCTTATCCAGGTTTTTATTCAACCGGTCCAGGACAAAGGAAAAAATCAGGAAAAAAACGAGATTGGCGCAACCGTTTAAAAACTCGTTGCTGGAGAAGCCATGTCCCGAAGGATAAGAGGTCATCCATTCAATGACGGCGATGACGATGGTGCAAAAAAAGGAATAAGCCGCGCCCGCGAGGAAACCCGAATTCCATACGATTAAGAAAATGGGGACAAGGTGGAAATAGGCAAGATTCAGTTCCGGGCCTGTGATGTAGTCTAAATATTCGTCAAACAGGAACAAGGCCAGGGCAATGTATAGAATCGTGTATTTAGATTGTTTCTTAACCCAATTCCCGGGACTCATGCAAACCTCATTTGAAGCTCAATGATTTTTTGACGTTCGAAATACCGGCAATGAGTTTACCAATCTCTATTCCCAAGTGAAATAGGATAAAAAGCGTTTCAAGAATCAATTTTTAGGGTTTAACTGAAAGTAATACGTAATTATTTTCATGCATAGCAATCCAAATAAAACAAAATCTAGTGAATAAAGATAAATAAAATCAGGAATTCTTAGGTCTTAAAGGCGTTAAGCAAAACCAAGTACTTAGCCACGGATTCAGGGGATGCATTTAGATTGGGGGAATAAAAGGCTTTAAACGTTTGTTAAATCCCATGAATCCCATGCATGCCAGCCTTCCATAAATCTAATAAGGTGGCTGGTATCGTACCGATTTCATTAACTGTTTTATTGTGAATCGGCACATCTGTGGCTAAATATTATTTTGGAAAGGTGTGAATTAATGTATTTTGCGAATGCTTTGGTTAATTTTCGGCGGAGTGGAGGCCGCCGGAGCCGGCCTTGAATTCCAGGTTGGTTTGGCCCGTGAGGCTCTCGATGAGCTCGGCGCAGTTCCAGAGGCAGGCCCCGCAATGGACGCATTTTTCGCGGTCGAAGTTGATTCCGCCGTCCTCCGCGATCGCCAGGGCCTGGCCCGAGCACATGTCGATGCAAAGCTTCCTCTCGCAGGCGACACAACGGACCGGCTTCAGCACCACCACGTGGTCGGAGAATCCCGGCACGGCCTGGACCTTCCCGCCCATCAATAGGGCGTCCTGGTGCGAGACCAATAGTTTCCCGTCCATTTCCACCTGGGGCCATCCCACCTTGTCCATGAGGGCGTCGTGCAGGCTGGCGCCGGAAGCAGTGCAATTTTTTCGGATGTCCTCGATTTCCTGGGGGGTTATTCTTCCCTTGTAATATTCCTCCAGGGTGGGAACACGCTGGTGCGGCGCGAGGTTTTTCCCGGGCCATCCCAAATAGCCGCAGGTCATCCCGGCCAGGGCCATTCCCGCCATCCCCTGGACGAACCCCTTCTGGAACCCGTCCCGGGCCTTCTCGGCCATCAGGCCCTCGTGGTGCACCCAGCTTTCCCTCCGGCGCTTGACGTAGGTGTGTTCCAGGTCCGTCTTGTTGAAGGGCTTGTTGTTCTTGAGGATCTCGAGCACCCCTTCGGCCAGTTGGACGCCCGTGGCCCAGGCCTCGTCCACGCCCGAGTTGGTCAGGACGTTGGTGGAACCGGAGCCTTCCCCGATGCGCGCGAAACCGTCCCCCACCAGGTAAGGTTCGCCCCTCATTCCCGATTCCTGCAGGGACTTGGCGCCCCAGGAGCGCAATGTCGCTCCCCGCAAATGCTTCCAGAGGGCCGGATGCCGCATCCAGTGCTGGAGGTAGCGGTAGGCGGTCCGGGCCGGGTTGTCGAACCAGGAGGGCACGAAGATGCCGGCGGCCGCGACGTTTCCGGGATAGACATAGAGGAAACCGAAAATTTCTGGTTCTGGAAAGCCCAGGGTATGCAGAACCGTTCCCGGTTTTAGTTGGCTATCCCCCGGCAGGTCCACCACCACTTTCATGCCCAGGGCCCACTCGTGGCTGGAATGGCCGGGTGGCATTCCGAAATGGCGGTCAAGCTGGCGCCCGATGGGGCCCACCGGCCCGTCCCCCACCACTGTCAGGCCCGCGCGGATTTCCATGCCAGGGAGAAAGCCTTCCCCGGGATTTCCCTTCGTGTCCACGCCCTGGTCCGCCAGGCGCACTCCCACCATGCGGCCTTGCTCGATCACCGCCTCGGCCACCGGGGAACCTGGCCAAACCTGGACCAGGCCCGATGACATCAGTTGGGACCCCACCCATTGGTTGAACTGGCCCAAGGAACATACGAAACCGTCTTTTTTATGGAGGTAGCGGGGAATGTAGGGCAGGGCGAAGGACATGTCCTTGGTGATTCCGGGAATCTTCTTTAATACAGCGTCCACGGCGCGGACCAATCCGGGTCTTCGGCTGGCCCCGATGGGGTCCATCAGGTATAGGACCTTTTCCTGGGTAACCGGGGAAAACAAGGGGATTTGGTTGAAGTCCATGCCGGGGTAGGAAGCCTTGATGCTTCTTCCCCGGGTGACCACGCCCGAGACCCCGAAACCCAGGTCGTCGGCCCTCTCGTAGCAAAGTACCTGCAGGGGCGATCCGGGGCTGACCCGGCTTTCGGCATAGGCGGCACCGGCGGCTTCCGTAAGACCTTTGGAGAGAGCCGTGAGGAACCCGCCCGTGGCGGGGCCGAAACCCACGCACACGATGTCGGCCGACAGGGTTTGGCGCTCCAGGGAATTGGGGTTCTGTTCGCTCACTCACTTACTCCCTTACAGGTCTTTTCCTTTTATTAATTTAATCGCACAATTTTTACCTATACCGCGAGGCAAATCGCCAACAGTTTTTCCCCCTTTGAAAAAGGGGGTTAGGGGGTATTAGTTGTTGCCAAAGGAAAAAGCTAACTTCCCCTCAATCCCCCTCTTTCAGAGGGGGAGATTTTTTTCGCATACCCAAAGTCGTTATCCGCTTATTGGGGATAATCCAAGGCCTCGGGAATCATGACGCGGGATAAATTCTCGGCGGCCCGGTCCTTGGCAAGACGGCATCCGGTCAGGCAGGCGTCCAGCCTGGAACGCATGCTGATGAAGGTCTCCAGGCCGTCCAGCCTCACACAGGGCCCCCGCTTGAGGGGGTGCTGGTTGTCCTTGTCCATCACGTCGGTGTAACCCAGGGCCCCGCCCTCGATGCCGGGAATGACCGCTTCCAGGTCCTCCAGTTCCAACTCGTTGAAGCAGGCCTTGCAGCCTTCCTCGGTCCAGCGGGGATGGACGTTGTAGCCGAACACCAGCTCGGCGCAGATGCGGGAGGCTTCCCCGGAAGCGCGCGCGGCCTGGACCTGGCACAGGTCCTTGTAGAAGGAAAGGATTCCCGGCATGGCTTCCGCCAGGTTGGGGTTGGCGGGCCCCTTGGATTCCAGTTCCATGTAGTCCAGGATCTGGTGCCGGGCCGCCAACAGCCAGCAAAGGGCGTCGGCCATGGGGAAAGTCACACCCTGGCGGTTGGATTGGTAAAGCTTGTGGCCCGTGTCGTCAGTGGCTTCCTGCAGGTGCTTCAGGGTCCAGATCCATAGTTGCAGGGCGGTACCCAGGGCGCAGGCCCCGGTCTCGGGATCGGTGGAGGCGATGGACTTGAGGTCCCTGATCCAGTCCCGGAGCTGTTCCAGGAAAACCTCGTGGGTCATGGTCAGGGAAAGCTGGCGGCGCTGGACGGACTCGGGCCCCTCGTAGGTGGCCTCCAAGTTGCGCGTCCATCCACTTGTGGCCCAGGAAACCCGGGCAATCCTCGGTGATCCCGTAGCCGCCCATCAGGCTGACCGCTTCCCGCAGGGAATTCGCTCCCTGCCCCGTGTTCCAAAGCTTGGTGGCGGGACAAAGCACATTGGCCACCGATTCCATCAGGGAGAACCTCACCAGGGTATCCTTGCCGAGGGCCTCAAACTTGGTCTCGTCCCGTCGCCCGGCGGGAAGCCGGGACAGCCTCAGGTATTCCCGGGCCTGCTCGTCCACCTTGGACATCTCCCTCAATTGGGCGCGGGTTCCCTTGGCGCCGCGGGATTCCAGGATCTTGTCTTTCTCCTTTTCCAGCGGGTCCAATTCGTCGAACAATCGGGCGGCGGCGAAACCCAGGGAGGCCC
The DNA here is from genome assembly GCA_963847625.1 of candidate division FCPU426 bacterium. Taxonomy (GTDB): domain Bacteria; phylum Oederibacteriota; class Muellerivitia; order Muellerivitales; family Muellerivitaceae; genus CAWCKJ01. The sequence continues at coordinate 158,103 of CAWKAR010000003.1, forward strand.
CTGCCTCCCCCATTCCCCACACCTCGACCAGGCGGTGGAGGGCGTCCTGCTTGGTCTGGATTCCCAATTCATAACGGGGTGTTCCCGGCGCGGCGGCGGTTCCGCCCCGGAACCTTTGCCGGTGGTAACGGATGACCGGCTCGATGGCCGAAAGGAGCTTGGCGGCGGTCATGAGTCCCACGGTGACGCGGGTGCGTTTGAACACGGCCTCGATCACCTCCCCGTGGCTGTAATTGGGGATGATCACCCCGTCCTTCACGGTATAGCCGCCCACGATGCGGGAAGCCGGGACCTTGAGCTGGAAATTCGGGTCGCGGGTGGAGGAAAGCTGGTGCACCAGTTTTTTCGTCGGGGTCCCCCGGTCGAAAACCCCGGGATCGCCTTCCTCCAGGATGATCATGCAGGAGGATTTGATGCGCTTGTCGTCGGTGTCCACGGCGGCGGTGACGATTTCGGCGTAGTCCATGTTGGTGATGAAACGGCCCCGCTTGTCCACTTCCAGCAGGGGTTCCTTCCCTTCCTTCCATTCGGCCACGCGGAGTTTTCCGCACATAATCCCCGTTTCAACCCCCACGTAGGGGAGGGGTTCGGTCAGGGCAAAGGCCGCCCTCAGGGTCTTCCGGTCCTCGCCCGGTTTTGGGGGGGCGGCGCATGCCATGTACTTGGCTATTTGTTCGGGAGTTCCGCACTCATGGATGGGGGCCAGTCCCAGGTTTCCCGCCAGGGAGGCCGTGGCCGCGCCGCCGTCCACCCAGGCCAGTTCAAAAGCCACCAGGGCCATGGCCAGGTTCTTGGGGCCCTCGAAAAGGCCGCCATAGGCGGGGTCCAGGAAGGCCGCGGTGATGCCGGACTCGTCGTAAACCTTGAGGAGGGAATCTTTTTCCTTCGTCCATTCGTGGCTGTTCCTGACGCCCTGGGCCACCAGCCGGGCCACCGGGCCGCGCGCCACCGACCGGGAGGATTGCACGAGAAGCTGCAGGTCATAACGGTCGGTAAAACGCCATTGGATCTGGCGCACTTCGTCCCCCGGGAGGGTTTGCAGGTAAGGTGTAGATGCGGTTTGGGTTTCACTCATGGCGTTCTCCCCCTAGTATTCATCCGAAAAAATCGCGCCGAAAAACAGGCTGGGCCATCCTCATTGAAAAAACCGGCTGGCAGCAGGCCTCGGTTAAAACCAATTTCGGGAAGCCCCACTGGCGTCTCATGATATTGAAAATTGACTAAATTTCTATGATTTAAATCACCCGAAAGCAGCCTGTCATCACACCTTTGAAGCCATTCGTCTGAAGTTTTGAGTAAGGGTTGCTCTCCTTATTCCAGGACACAATGGCTGACCCGGTTCCGCCCTTCCTTCTTCGCCTGGTAAAGGGCCTTGTCCACCTGGGCGATGATGGAATCCATGGGAATCTTCCGGTCGATCGGGGTCACCCCGCATCCCAGGCTTAACGTGATTTTTAGGATGCCCTTTGGGGTCACGATGGGACTGGATTCCATTGCGGAGCGGATCCTCTCGGCGATGTCCCGGATCAAGGAGTCATCCACCTTCGGGAAAACCATCAGGAATTCCTCCCCTCCGTACCGGCCCGCCGAGTCGCTGGACCTCAGGCAGGACCTGATCCGGTACGCCGTTTCCAGCAAGACCACATCCCCGGTGGGATGGCCGAAGGTATCGTTGATGTTCTTGAAATGGTCCAAGTCGGCCATAATGATGCCCACGTTTGATCCCGTCCGGGACGCCTTTTTCCATTCCATTTCCAGGATTTCCAGGATGGCGCCCCGGTTCCAAAGGCGGGTCAGGGAATCCACCAGCGCCTGGTTGCGCAGGTGGTTCCTTTCCCGGAGAAGGGCTTGGTTGAGTTGGTTGACCTGCGCCAAGCCCAATTCAGTGACAGCCAGGGCCGCCAGATCCTTCAAGGACTGAAGGTCCTCTTTTTTGAGCCTCCTCGGCTTGTAATCCACCAGGCAAAGGTTACCCACGCGGTGGCCCCCGGGGTCGGCCAGGGGATATCCCGCGTAAAACTGGATGTGGGGTTCCCCCGTCACGAAGGGATTGTCCTTAAAGCGGTCGTCCAACCGGGCATCCGGGACCAGCATGGCTTCCGGGGATAGGATGGCGTGGGCGCAAAAGGATATCTCCCGGGGTATCTCGGGGGCATCCAGGCCGTGGCGGGCCTTGAACCATACGCGGTTTTCATCCACCAGGGAGATCAGGGCGACCGGCACGTCAAAGAGGCCGGCCGCGAGCCGGACAATCCGGTCAAACCGTTCCTCGGCGGGAGTGTCCAGCTGGTGAAGGCTTTCCAGTTCCTTAATTCTTGCAGCTTCATCCGGTGGAATAGGAGGTGCAGTCATGTATTATTCCTGGTAAAAAATTATAATTCTCGGCTCAGAATCTCAGCGGCTCAAATCTATTAGGTTCACATTTAAAATTTTGAGCCAGGTATAAAGCAGGACTAAAAAAACCGATTCTAATGGGTTTCAGCCCAATGACTCCGGTTCTTGAATGCGGAATATAGGATTATAGGAATATTGATATTAGGGGTTATCGTTTCAAATAGACAAGGGGGTATGGGTTTTTTTAACTGAACGAAACATACATTTATCCAATATAAACTAAAAAACAGAAAAAATTTTGTTGTCGTTTGAATTGTTGGAGAATTTTAGTGCTATTTCAAAGCATAAATTCGGGAAAAACTTGAAAGAAATTTAGGCCGGAAAAAACCATCAACCCGCGTCAAGCTTGGCCCGTCCATGATTTTTTCAAGCCTTAACCGAGCTCCTTCAATAAAACCTCGAAAAATTTTTCGCGGGCTTGCTTTTCCATCCAGGGGGTGTGCCCGCACTTTTCCAGAAGAATGAATCGGAAATTCTGAAGCGATTTTCCCAATGGTTTTTCCACCCCTTGGGCCGGATGGGGATCGCGGTCCCCGTGGATGGCCACGACGGGGCAATGGATGAGTTTGGCCTGCATCAATAGCTCCCCGCTTTTTCTCAATTCCGAAGCTTCGCGCCAGACGTCACGGAATAGATCAGGGCGTAGGACCATAGGCTCGGCGTTCATGGGAAGCGGGTCGTAGTGATCGGAGAGAGACAGGAGTTCACCGTACCGGGCAAAAGAAACCGGGTCTTCCAGGTGTTTCTCGAGGGATTCCAATTCCTTTTTTTCCAACCGGCTGAGGCGGCCGAGGCGGTTCTCCCGGATCCGGGGGGCGTATTTCTCCTCGTAAGGCCCGCTGGAAACCAATAGGAGTTTTTCCACCCACTCCGGGTAACGGGCGGTGAACAGGAAACCGAGCCAGGCGCCCCAGGAATAACCCACCAGGAAAACCGGCTTTCCGGCGCTTTCCTCCAGGGTGCTTTTCAATTCCTCGATTTGTCCATCCACCGACGGCCGGGTCTGGAAGGGTTCCAATACCCCCCGTCGGGAAGCCAATTCCCTGGCGACCGGCGCCATTTCCCCCGCCGCGCCGGGTCCGCCGTGCAGGAGGACGGTATGATAGGGAGGGGCCCCGTAAACCCTGCAGTTTTCCATGAATCCTTCAATTTCCGAAAATTCCAGCTGGATTTATCACTTGCCGGCTACCCGGGGTTTTTTATCGAACCAATAACCTGAATAAAAAACCCGGGTCTGGCCGTCCTGCTCCTCGGCGTGGAGGGTTCCCCCGTCCCCGTAGAAAAGCCCCGGAACCACGGCGTCCTCATCCGACAGGGGAAGGATGGCCACTTTATACTCCACATCCCGGATGTCGAATGTCTCGAAGGAAACCCTCATGTCCACGGACAGGAAACCGTCCCGTTCCAGGAGGGCGGTCTTTTTGAACTGGACCGGTCCATGGATACCCCCCGCTTCCCGGTCTTGTCCGGCCTCCAGGGTATAATCCCCCTCCCGGTTTTTCCAGGAATCGGGAATTGGCACCGATTGGAACTTTTCCAGCGGAACGGGAAAAGGCAATCCCCCGATCACCGCCACGTCCGTATCGCCGATGGTTGAAAAAACGACCGGGTACTGGGGGAAGTCCATGGAGAAAAACAAAAGAAAGTTCAAGTGCGGCACGAAGGTGTCCTGGGCCACGGGTATCAAGTCCATCGTAAGATGGGCCATCTCCGCGGAAAGCTTGTCACCCTTTTGGGTGATTTTGGTGATTTGCCCAAAGGCTGAGTAGGTGCCGGCATACCGGCCCAACATTTCCTTAGCCATCGTTATCCTCTTGGGCATGGGGACTTTCTTTTTTTCCGTCTCTTCTTTCAAACCGTATTTGGCCTTTAACATTTCTTTTATAACGCGGGTGGCCAGGTCCTTTGCCATTTTTTGGGAATCCTCGGAGTTGGAAAGCAGGATCACCCCCAGCTTCTGCCGGGGAAGAAGGACGATTTGGGAATAGTAAGGCGGATAAGCCCCATCCTTCCAAGCCGTTCCCCCGGAGCCGGGAATATCCCAAAAACTCAGGTTCCAACCCATTCCCACCTGGAAACCGAAATCCAATGGGTTGCCGGCGTATTGGGGTTCGAACATCGATTGCGTGAGTTTTTTATTAATAAACCCTTTCGCCGGGTCCGGGTTAAGAAGAGCTTGGGCGAAACGCGCGAGGTCGTTGGCCGTGGAAACCATTCCAGCGGCGGGTACGTCCCTCACATGGAAGGCGGGAACGGCTTTATCGCCCCTGTAACCCTGGGCCAAATCCCCTTCTTTTTCAGGATCGTTCACGCAATAGGTGGAATCCATGCCCAAGGGACGCAGCAGGTCGTCGTCCAACGCCTTTGTGTAATCCTTCTTGGTCTGGATTTCCACCATCCGTCCCAGCAGGGCGTAATCCGTGTAGGAATACCGGTAGAGGGTCTGGGGGGGCGAATAGAGATAGTCCTGTTTTAAATCCTTCAAGAGCTGGGAAAGGCTTGCCGGATTCCTTTGCCAAAGGCCGTTGATAAAAAAGCCCGGAAGCCCCGAATGGTTTCCCAGGAGGGATCGAACCGTGATGGGTTTGGTATTCTTGAAACGGTTGTGGATGGAAAAATCAGGAAGGTACTTGCGGATCGGACTGTCCAGCCGGATCCTTCCTTTTTTGCAAAGATTCAGGATTTCAGCGGCCGTGAATATTTGGGATATCCCGCCAAGGGGATAGGCTGTGTCCCCGTCGGCCAGCACCTTTTTCTTCTCGTTAGCGTAACCAAACCCCTGGGACCAGACCCATTGATTCCCATCCACTAGGGCCAGGCTCAAACCCTTGACATGGTTCTTATCCATTTCCCGATGGATATAGGAAGCGAGGTCTTTTTTAACCGGTTCGTAATCCACGCCGGATTCGGCGGTTTGCGGATAGCTTGGCCCAGGTGCCATTAAAAGCAACCCCAACCCGATCATCTTCACGGTTGATTTCAACCACAACCTCCGAGCAAGGTCTAATTGTGTCATATTCCGGGAAATGAAAAAACCTTGCCCAAACAATTAATTGCTATTCCGCGATCTCATGCGTTTGGTTCCCGACAAAATTACAGATAGCATGACAAGTTTTCACAAAGTTTAACCGGTTTTTTATGGTTATGCATCCCGGCAATACTTTTAAAAGCCCGAATTATTCAGAAGATTTTAATAATGTTTACGGGCCAGAATTTGGTATTTTGCCCTTATCAAAAATAAACCATATCTGCTATTCTTAACCCCCGCGTTTCTGGCGGATACGGCTAAACGACATAAGGCCCTTCAAGGTTTAACAGATTCACTTGCCGGCGAATATTAATCTGGAAGAAATTATTTTTGGAGGTTTACGGTGGAACGAGTATGTATCTTTATCGACGGAAGCGGCTTTTACTTCGCTTTGAAGCGGAATAACCGCTTATCCCGCTTGGATTATTTTGAGCTCTCCCAAGCCCTCGTGGGGCCGGATCGGAACCTCGTCAGGACCTATTACTACAATTCGGCGCATGACCCCGTTTTGTCCCCCGACCAATGGAAAGTCCAGCAGCCCTTCTGGGAATCCCTTCTCCGGACGCCTTATTTGGACCTTCGGTTGGGGCGTTTGGTGCCAACCCACGAGGGGGGGTTCAAGGAAAAGGGCGTCAATGTGAGGCTGGTATCCGATCTTTTATACTACGGGGCCAGAAATCTCTACGAGACAGCCATCATTATCACCGAGGATGTGGATTTCGCCCAGGCGTTGAACCAATTGAAGGAAATGGGACGGCACGTGGAATTATGCCTTTTCCCCGATATCCAGCCCCGGGAGTTGATCCAGTCGGCGGATACAATCATCCCCTTGGAGGATGTTCTGTCGATGTATAACGCCAAAATTTTCCCGGTAGTCACCGAAGATAACATGGGCAATAGGAACGAGGACGCCCATTCACTGAAAAAACGGGAATCAAAATCCGGCCTTCCGAATAACCTCAAGGAAAAATTCAAACAACCCTGAACCGCTAAGCGATACGGAAGGGCCATCTCAAAAAAATTCCCGGTTCCGTAGGGAATTTCATCCGCCTAGGATTGGGAAATTGAATTCTTCCTAACCGCTAATGTTTCCCCGATACCGGCGAAAGCATCCGATCTATCTCATCCGCCATCTTCGAAAGTTGGCTCATTTGGTCCGGGGTAACCCCCTTCATATGGTTTAACGCCAAGTCTTTCGCCAAGGTTTGGCTTAATACCTTCCGTTTATCCGAAACTTTTTTCATGTCCGCGTTGGAAATCTTTTTCGAAATGTTAGCCTTGAATAACCGGTCGTTTTGACCCTTTATCCTGGTGTTCAACTTTTCCGCACTTACCAACTTGGGCTGGGCCGCTGGATTGGCCGCCTGTTTTGCCGTCGGTTTTACGGCTGGGGGTGTTTTCACCTTAGCCGTAATTCCCAAAATACCAGTGGAAGGTTTGACTGGATTTCCCGCCTGGGGAATCAAGGCAGGGGCGGGTTGGGCGGGCACGTTTGCCGGTTTTTCCAATACCGGTTTTTGCGAGGCCTGCGGGCCGCCGGGGGCGTTCTGAGCCGGGTTGGCCGCCGCCACCCCCGGATTGTTGGAGGTTGGAGAGCCGAAGTTGCCAGGCCGCGCTGAATAATGCCGCTTGAAATCGTTTGGGCCGTTACCCCAAGCAGGGTTATTTTTATTGAAAGACTGGTTTCCATAAATCCCCTGGTGAATGGCCTTATTATTGGAAACCACCATCCGGCGTAATTGGATCATTTGGTCCTTGCTCAGGTCCATTCGCCTGTTTTGACTGTAATAGTTTTGCTCGGTGTTATAGACAACATTGATCTGGATCCTCATGGACTGGGCCTGATCCTGGGTTATTTGGTTGGATTGGGCCGCCGTGTTAACGGCGGTTTGCTGTTGGTACAAATCCTGGTGCAGCTTGGATATAAACATGTACCTGTCATTGGGTGATCCGTAATCATAATTCCATCCCCCCTGGAAGCCTTGAATCCAAGCTTCACGGCGCGCGATGGCGTCGCTGATCGCCTGGCCGTTGTCATCCAGCATGGCATTCAGGTTGGTGGTTTGTCCGTAATTCAGGTCCTGTCCGCCGTTTTGGGCCATATCATTCGAAGACATTCTCCGGACCATTTCGTCGTTTTCAGCCAAGCCTTCCGCTGAATATTGATCCAAGTTGCCGCTTTGCAAAGCCCCGTCGATCCGGGTGATTTGCTGGCGGACACGAAGTTCGATCTGCGCCGCGTTGGGATTAGGGGGTGGTGCTACTTCATTGCTCTGGACAAATCGGATGGTACAGCCTGTTTGAAACAGCCCAAAAAACAAGGTGGAAACGGTGATCCACAAAATCTGGTATTTGAATTTCATGCGCTAGCTCCTCTGAATGTTTTCGACTTATCCACAATATTCAGCTTATCCACATTTTTCATCAGCAGATAGGTTTTACGGTTTCCTAAACCGCGTAAACCCGTTGCCAGGAGCATTTTAAGGTTAAAAGCAAAACCTAACTAGGGCAATCATGTTTAAAAACTGTAATAACATTCAAATATATGCTTAATGAATAAGCTCACGTACAGAAGGGGTAAAACTTGTGGAAATGGATTAAAACTCAGTTTTACCTTGAAACTTGGGTATTGGTGGGGATTAAAGCGATAAGACAGGTAGTTTGTAAAAATAGAAGCATTCGATCAGGATATTATTCCACCTTCAACAGCGTAAAGGAAATTCCATTTTTGTTGTACTTAGTAGTCATTCCGAGAATGTTCCCTTCGGAGTCCTTCAGGAAAGTCACCTCGTAATCTGAATGCACTTCCTGGAAATCACCGTCGGATTCGGGCAAAAGCCGGATTTCACTGGAACTGCTTCCTAACCTTATGGCCAGCAGACCGTCCCGGACCTCCACATTCACCTGGTCGCCGACTTTTTGTTTCACTTGGTCAGAAACAACCTCAAAACGGTACTGGCCGACGTAAGGTCGCAATTCCAAGTTGGTCTGCTTGATCTTATTTTCCCGCCGGACCATGACGATAACCAGAAGAGCCGCCAGGGCCAGGACAGCGGCCAACCAAACCAGGTTGGGAAATTTTCGCGGTCTTTTTTCCGGTTCCCGGGCCGTTACAACGATTTTCGGAAGTTCCCTTACCTTTTCCCTGACTCTTAGCCGGCGCGGTTTGAGGACAATGGTTTTTTTTCGATATTTCGGCCTTCCCGCTCCCGCTTTACCCACGATTTTTTTAGGCCATGGCCTTGGTGTTTTTTCCTTTTTCTTCTTCAAACAATCGCTCCTTTAAGTCTCACGAAAGTTCGCCTCGAAACCCTCTTTTCTCACTTTTGAAACGGCTCCACGGAATGGATGTTTTGCGAAAAGGGCATTTTGATTTACTTATTATTTAAGTCCTTATTTTGTTTTTCCAAGCGGGCTTGAAGTTCTAAATAGCTTTCATTTCTTTCGGTATCTACCCCACCCCGTTCCGGCACAGTTGTGTCGCTGGCCGCGACTCGGTGGACAATCAATGCTGCGATGATAAAACCAGACAAAACGCAAAGAATCGCCACAAAAAGGATGAGACCGTTCCCCTTGTTTTTCCCGCTCCCACCGGTAAAAGCCTTGAAGACGCTTCCCAAAGCCTTCGGAAAGTTATCGATCGCGTTGAAGGTGTTGTGCATATTGGCATAGGTGTTGTATGCGGCTATCCCCATGTTTTTAACTGAATGGTTCCGATAGGCGTTGGCCCAACTCTGGAACATGATGGCATAACCCGAGAAAAGAAAACCCGGAACCAACAGCACATAACCCGCCTGGAAAAAAAGACCGGCTTGTTCAGGGGTGATCTTACCTGCGGATACTAATACGTTTCCGACGACGATAAGGATGTCCCAACTAAAGCCCAGTGAGGACATCAGGTAACCCATCCAGGCCATGAAACGGTAGCCGCCCCCCGCATGTTTTGCCTCCACCCAGACTTTGCCCGTCGCATAAGCGTTCCAAATACTGATGGCCAGATTCAACAGCCAAATAAAAACGATCATACTGTTCTCCTTTTATCCTTAATTTCTAAGATGATCTTTCCTGGCAATCTCGCTTCGGCGCTAAAAGATATCTCACGCACTTGATACTTCGAATTGATGTTGTCCAATGCGCCTCCCTGTCATGGATAAGTTTGTGGCTGGCCATCCAGGATTCGAACTATTAACCCCAATAGGTGGGCGCGCCGAAAAGGTGGAAAAATTTTATAATCAAGTACACCGCCGGCAAGACGGCGATACCGATGGCAAGGCCCAGGTAAAAGGCATTGCGCCTTTGTCGGTAGGAGAATCCAGGCCCAGCCAAAGAGGAAAGGTCATCCTGTACCGCACCCAACCTGGTTTTCAATGCCTCCTCGTCCAGGGAACCCTGCCTGTATTCCTGGGCAAGGGATTCCATCCCCTTGAAAAACTTGTCATAAACCTCGTCAACCATAAGAGCCTCCTTGGGACCATAGAAAAGCTACGATGCATATTGTAATAGTCCGCGGGTCCCGATTAAACGACCATGACAGTTTGAATCTTTCAACACGACACCCAGTGTAAATCGGTTGGTTTCAATCGAAAATTTGACTATCTTGGTGTCCTGTTGGTGTCCCGATTCATAAATTGAGGAAATAGAAAACCATGAAACCCCAGTTGACCGTCCTCCCCGAACCCATCACCTTGAAATCCTACATCTGGCATCATTCTTCCCAATCTCTCCTGGAATTCCTGGCCGGCCGTTTCCGGTACCATTCCCGGGAGGAATGGGATGGCTTGATTCAGGAAGGGCGCGTGGAGGTCAACGGCCTTGCGGCCTCCCCGGGACAGCCCCTTCGGGCTGGGGACGAGGTGGCCTACACCACGAACGCCTGGGAGGAGCCGGAAGTCCGCAAGGACTACCGGGTAGCCTATGAGGATGATTCCCTTTTCGTCCTTTCGAAACCCGCGCCCCTTCCGGTGCACGCGATCGGTGCTTATTTCAAGAATACCCTCATGCATCTTCTGCGGGAAGACCGGCCCGAATCCCAGAATTACCATTTGATCCACCGTTTGGACTCAGAGACCAGCGGATTGCTTCTTCTAGTGAAGGACCAGAAGCTGGTGGCCCCATTCCAGAAAGCTTGGAACCAGGATTCCCGCAAGACCTACCAGGCCATCGTTTTCGGAAAGTTCCCTCCAGGCCGGATGAGGGTGGACGAGCCGATCGGCCGCAAAAAAGGCTCCCCCATCCGTATGAAGCTGGGTGTGAATCCCGGGGAAGGCCGCCCTTCCTCCACTGAATTTGAACTGCTTGAAACCCGGGGTGACTTTTCACTTGTGGAGGCCCGCCCTATTACGGGCCGGACGCACCAGTTGCGGGTTCATTTGGAACACCTGGGTTTCCCGATCGTGGGGGACAAGATTTATTCGGGCGATGACGAGACTTTCCTGCATTTTTATGAGAACGGTTGGGACGAGCATCTGGCGGAGAGACTTCTTCTTCCCCGTCAGGCGTTACACGCGTTCAGGCTGGAGTTGACCCATCCCGTAACGGGAACGAGGATGAAATTCGAGGATGCCCTGTCTGAGGATTTAACGCAATTTTGGGAGTCGGCTATTAGCCGTTGATGGTTAGGGCTGTACATGACCTTATTGGCATATGATTGCCGCCTATTAAACTTCTCACACCTAACTTCTAACTCCCCACTTTCCAACAGGCGTCTTGACTTTGAAGGTGGTTAACTTAAAATACCGTTCCGGTTCACCCCTGAAGCCAAGGCTGTAGGGGTCCTTCCCAGCCCGAGTGGCGAAATTGGCAGACGCAATAGACTCAAAATCTATCGAGAGCAATCTCATGTCGGTTCAAGTCCGACCTCGGGCACCATACTTCGTCAGCGGTCCTTATTTTTCCGCGATTTTACAGTCTATCCTCGATGCAAAGAGCCTTGTCCGATACCTAAATCGGGCAGGGCTTTTTTGTTTTGACGGCTGTTGACGGCTCCCGACGGCTGTTGATGGCTGCTTAAGAGACGGATAAGAGACGGGGAAAATGCCGAGGTGACCTTTCCCCCGAAAACTGATCCAAAAATATGTTAGTTTTGGATTATAGATCGGGAGGGGAAAGATGGCAAAGAAACGGTTTTTATCTGAGCAGATAGTGGCTATTCTCCGCGAGGCGGAGAAAGCTCCCGCCGTTGAGGAAGTTCTCCGAAAGCATGGCATTTCCGAGCAGACTTACTACCGCTGGAAACGCATGTACGGAAGCCTTGGAGTTTCCGAAGTCCACCGCATCAAACAGCTGGAAGAAGAAAACCGGAAACTCAAGCAGTTAGCGGGTGATCAGGCCCTGGCTATTCAGGTTCTCCAAGAGCACATAAAAAAAAGGGGTATTGATCGAGGAGCAAAAAGGCATGGTGGAAGCCCTGAAGGCTCAGGAAGTACCGGAAAGACGAGCCTGTGATGTTCTTGGGGTAAATCGATCGAGTTTTCGATATGAGGCCCAGCCAGAAGATCCGTTGAACCAGGTGATCCTGCAGGAAATGGTTAAGTTAGCGCAAAGAAACCGACGTTTCGGAAGCCCTCGGATGTTGTGGATGTTGGAACGCAGAGGCCTTGATGTGAATCACAAGCGGGTGGAGAGGCTCTACCAGGTAGCAGGGCTTCAATTACCGCGCAGGAGACCCAGGAAGAAGAGGGTTCCGACGGAATGGAGAAGGCCCCACCCGGCTTTGGGTTCCAACGAGGTGTGGACGATGGACTTCGTGCATGACCTGACATGGTTCGGGGGAAAGGTGAAGTTTTTGACGGTGTTGGATGAAGGATTTAGGGAATGCTTGGAGATCCGGGCGGAGAAGCGAATGAGAAGCCGGGACGTGCTGGAGACGCTGGACGAGTTGATGACGGAGTACGGGACACCAAAGTGCCTGCGGGTGGACAACGGGCCAGAGTTCGTGGCGAAAGAACTGAGGAACTGGCTTGAGGAGAAGGGCGTAGAGGTGCTATATATCGAACCAGGGAGTCCATGGCAGAATGGATTCATCGAAAGTTTCAACGGAAAGTTTAGGGATGAGTGCCTGAACCAAGAAATTTTTCTTTCAAAAGCGGAGGCCCAGGTAGTCGTGGATTGGTGGAGGCAGGTGTATAACTGGCAGAGACCGCACAGCAGTTTGGGGGGAAAAACCCCAATGGAAGCAAAGGCCGAAAAGTTGGGCCTTAACTAACTTAAATTTGGATCAAACATTGGGGGAAGGTCAGGATGTGTGCCCGTTACGGATAAACCTTTTGACTTAACGAAATCAATTAATTTTTGATAATCACTTTCGCTTGGTCCAAACATGTCGCCAAATTGTGAAGGTCTAAGATAATGACCATATTTCGGACTTTTTTTGTTGTACAAGTCCTTGAGAAATAATTGCAAATCGTCTTGATTTCGTAATGGAAACCCAATTGCCAATGGTATTTTTTCTGAAGAAAGAACATTTCCAATGGAAGTCATCTTTAAAGCGGCAGGTGAAACATGCCCATGTAATTGTTGTCTTACCACACCTTGGGCAATGCCTTGCGATACTGGAAATATCACCACAAGAGCAATCAAACCAGTAAGTTCGAAGCAAATTTGTAAATATTTCACGGGTTTCATTTCAAAAAACCTCGTTTGAACAGCCTATATTGGGTAAAGGATTACATTCCTTTACGTACAACGGCTTATTTTTTGAAGGTGTTCAACCAAATACTGTTGAACCACGAAGACCGGAAACTAGACAGCCTTCTTCTTCGTTTGGGGTTAATTTTATGGTTATTAATTATTTTGAAGAACGTAACTTTTTACGTTCCAAGAAATATCCAGGGAGCACCTTAAGTCGCACTGACTAAGGTGATACTTCTTTCCAAACTCTATTAAAAAATGTACCGCATTTATAAAAATCCGTCAAGTTTGCCACAATAAAATATCAATTTACTTCTTCCACTTTAAAAATTAGTTTTGAAATCCTTCCTGTATTTTTCCGAAAATAAAAGGCGACATTTTGATTAGTTTGTTCGTTAAACATTTAATTCTCTTTGCCGTGCCTTCCTCTTATTCCTCGATGGCTCTCCTAGAACCTCATAAGAAGACGGCATCCTGTTCGTAAACATTTCCCCTCGCAAGGCTTCGGTCACCTTAATCAAACACAATTTTTATGAATATTTAACCCTTACAATCAGAACTTCACAATTTAGACAACCTTTCACTTCATTGGTATGATAAATCCCCGAATGGATGAGAAATTATTCATCATTTAGACTATTATCCATAAATTTATTTGATATTTTCTTTGTGTCCCGGAGTAATAGCATTGACAGATAAGAATTCTAAAACTCTGCCTTTCGCGTTTTTCCGTTCTTTTAACTATTTCCTGCTCATGGCTGGGCTTAAACCTTCTTTTATATTCTTCCCTGTTCAGCCACTTATACATGGTCAATCTTCCTAATGTCTCGTTGCTGGGTAAAGAAATCCTCTTAAAAATCATCGGTTTCCTATTTATGTTTTCGAGCGTAATTATCAGTCATTAATTTGCCCCTTGGTGCTTTACTAGCACACTATCTCTTCCTCTTCTTGAACGTGTAGCGTTTGTTATAATCCATCACATGACAACTCAATATTCCTTTCAATCCTGGACTTTGTCCTCGTTGTTTAGATCTTTTATCAAAAATCCCTGGTGCTGGGCTCTTTTTTCTAGTTTTCTCCTCCTAACTCTATTAAGCGCACATTTCATCCAAGACCTGGACTTGGGTTATCACCTTAGAAGTGGACAGTGGATTTTGAAAAACCATAGCGTTCCAACTAAGGATGCTTATACCTATACGGTTCCCGATCAAGATTATGTTGACAGCCATTGGCTATACCAGATTGTGCTTTACTTGATATATTTTGTTGGTAGTTATTCTTTACTTACCCTATTTAATATTATTTTGATAATCGCAGTTTTTTCAGTTTTATGGGTACGGCTTCAATTAACCGGCGCGCCTTTCTTTATGTCCACGCTTTTATTTGCTTGGGCTGTCTGGGCCTGTGAAGTCCGATTCCAAGTCCGACCGGATATTCTCAGTTGGATGTTTATGTGCGGGATGCTTTTGATATTGGAACAAAGAGCAGTTCGAACAAGAGGTTTCCTTTTCCTTCTTCCTGTTTTTCAACTCTTTTGGGCAAACACTGAGGGATTATTCATATTGGGGTGGTGCTTGATAGCTGTTTTTTTGGTTTCAGCCACTTTTCATCAACATAGGATAGATTCGAAGTTGTTGCGATATTCGGGTCTAGCTATAGTACTTTGCTTAGTGAACCCATATTTTTTCAAAGGGGTATTATTCCCGTTTAAACTTTGGCAGACACTCCACTCTGATCTAATCCAACCAAATATTACTGAATTCATGTCTCCCTGGTCCCATACAAACCTTCAAACTATGCCTGATGCACAGTTATGGACCTATAAATTATTCGGCGTTCTTCTTTTGCTGCTTCTATTGATTACATTTAAGAAGCGGAAGCTATACGAAATATTCCTGTTTATTATATTCTTTTACCTTTCCGTGATTGCTGTTCGAAACGTTCCGATTTTCATACTCACTTGCTTACCAACCCTAGCTTCTTGTTGGAAGGATTTGGAGTGGTCTTGGTTGCAGAAAGTCCAGGAGTCATTTCTGTTTAAGACCTGTGCAGCCTGGACACTCACGGCCCTGCTTATTGGTTTGGGGCTGAGAGTTATCACAAATGCCTATTATTTGGATGACCTCAGGTTGGACCGGTTTGGCCTGGGGGTGAATAACGAAAGCCAACCCATGCGAGCCGCCGATTTCCTGGTCCAAAATCACTTGGACGGGAGAATATTGAATTCTTTGAATTCAGGGGGGTGGTTGGACTGGGAGGGAAAACAAAAAATATTTATCGACGGTCGCTTGGAGGTGATGGGAGAGAAATTATTTGCTGAATATATCGCGGCCCAAAATCCCGATAAAGTTGTGCCATTAGCTGACAAATATTCAGCAGAAATAATATTCTTTAAAATCACAGATTCCACCCAATGGATTTACGATCTTCAAAATAATAAAAATTGGCGACCGGTTTACGTGGATGGTAATTGCGTGATATTTCTAAGGAAAGGTTACGCGCCACAAGTGCCAGCCTTGGACGACACGCAAGTTATGGAAGTAAACAACATTAAGGCTCAGATAACGAACCAGGCTTCGGAAATATTAAATTTGCCCATACCAACATATTGGAATTCCTTTTGGAGGGGCTTTTACAACCCACCGGCATATCCAAACGAAATTGTAAATGTAGGAACTTTCTTTTTCGTGAGCAATCATCCCAAAACTGGTGAAGAATTTTTCTTAAAAGCTCTCCAGATTTCAAACGGAAATTATTTGGATATATACTTAAAACTCGGTTTCTTTTATTACCACTTCAAGCAATACGCAGAGGCTTGCCTCTGCGTGGATCAAGTATTAAAAAAAGATCCAACCAACCCGATAGCACGACACATTTTTGAAAGCCTGCCACATGGTTGATTGCGACGCCTCTCAAAGAAATTTCCAGCGCTTTCACGCGCCGATTCTTCCTTGTACCGAATATAGGCATTTCAAGTAATGCAATTTATCTTAGCACGACCAACTTGACCTTTCCCCCGAAAACTGATCCAAAAATAT
The DNA here is from genome assembly GCA_963847625.1 of candidate division FCPU426 bacterium. GTDB lineage: Bacteria > Oederibacteriota > Muellerivitia > Muellerivitales > Muellerivitaceae > CAWCKJ01. Next base: position 174,192 of record CAWKAR010000003.1, read on the forward strand.
GTTAGTTTTGGATTATAGATCGGGAGGGGAAAGATGGCAAAGAAACGGTTTTTATCTGAGCAGATAGTGGCTATTCTCCGCGAGGCGGAGAAAGCTCCCGCCGTTGAGGAAGTTCTCCGAAAGCATGGCATTTCCGAGCAGACTTACTACCGCTGGAA
>CAWKAR010000004.1:0-15202 GCA_963847625.1 candidate division FCPU426 bacterium
AAGACCGCCTATTTGCGGCTTCGAAACCTGGAAGAAAAAGGCCTTCTGCTGAAGATCCAAAATCTCCCCAACGAGGACACCTATTACTTCCTGTCCCGGCCAGCCTTGCGCCAGCTTTCCGGGCTTGCACGGATACTCATTTCGGCGGAAGTCCGCTCCCCTCATATCAACACCTTCGAGAGGGAGCATGACCGCCGCTTGCTGGAAATGAGAATCCATTTCGAGGCGGACCCTGCCTTGGAGGGCTTAACCTGGCTATCGGATTACGAAATGCGGTGCGGCCTGAAAATGTCCTGGAAGAAAGCCTTGGAGGAAGGCCGGGGCTGGGAGCTGGCCGGAACCAAGCTAAGGCGGCTAAACCAGCGCACCCCGGACGGCTATTTCAAAGCCACCCTGGACGGTCAACCCTACGCCTTTGTCCTGGAATACGAGCATAGCCCCTACAACCGGCAAAAGATGGCGGCCATGATCCTGAACCTGAACCGGGACTTCCCCCAGGCCTTGCGGCTGGTGGTCAGCCGGGACAAGGAACAGGCCGTAAGGCTCTTGGGGGGCTTGGCTACCTACCTCAAGGGTGATCCCCGGCAGAAGGACCTTTGGGGCTTTTCCTTTTTTGGGAAGGCGGCCTACCTGCCTTTTATCAGGGTGCCTTGGGTCAACTTGGAAGGCGAATACCTTCCCTTCGTGAAGGACCCCATCCTCAAGGTCCCCCAGGCCATGGAAAAGGCAAAGCCGGAAGGGATGGAAACATGAACCGGAATTTCCAGCGCAAGGTAAAACAGCTTTACCCGAAAAACAAAAGAAACGCCCGCAAAAGGCAGGGGTTCGCTTGTCTTGCGACGCCAGACCCCACTCTCCCAGCATCATTACATGATGACTGGAATTCGATAGTGGGGTCTGGCCTCTTAGACAGACTCACCCCTAAAAGCGCGGGCGTGGAGGCAAAGGATAAAACAATAAAAGAATACAGATACAGCGAAAGTCAAAGTCAACAGCAACTACAAAACCGTGGAAAACCCCCTAGGAACCTGTCCAAAAAGAATGGACAGGTTTATAGAGCGGGGTTTTCCACACCTTTCCCCGTAGGTGGGACCTTTCAGGTCCATTATTTTCAATCTTTAGACTTAAGGAGGTAAGCCATGGAAGAACGCAGGAATATAGAACGGAGGAACCATTTAATGACGGACGAGGAAGTGGCCGAGATGGCGCAGGTTTCCGTCAACACCGTCCGTTATTGGCGGCAGACGGGCATCTTACCTTTCGTAAAGGTGGGCAAATTTCCCAGGGTTTGGTATTCAATATTTCTTCAAATTTTTCAAAAACCCCTTCCACATTTGGCTACCTCTACTGATAAAATGCCAAGTGCTGGGGACATTAGGAGGAAGATATGAGTAGACCTAATGTTCATGGATTGCCCCGGTTTTTAAGGAAAGACGCCGGGGGATACTTCCTGGACTATTTCGTCCAGGTGGAAGGATTAAAAAAGAGGAAAAGGGTCCGGTTGGGGTTGATCCCCTTGGCGCAGGCCAAAAAAATCCTGGCCCATCATACGGAAGCCATCGCGGAGCAAAAGTTTATCGCTTCGGATAAGCCCAAGGTGACGTTCTCGGAGGCGGCGGATGCCTTCCTAGCCTATTCCAAGGCCAGGAAAAAGAGCCATGAGGAGGACGCACGGTTCATCGAGGGACTTAAGGCTTTCTTTGGGGACAGGCCTTTGGAGAGCCTGACTCCCGACTTGGTGGAGGCTTATCTGGCCCAAAGGCAGAAGGTAGGCCACAGGCAACACCTGGGCAAAAAGTTGACGGGTGCCACCCTGAATCGGGAAATGACCTGCCTCAAGACTTTGGTTCACAGGGCGGTCTTGAACGGGAGAATCGAGCGGAACCCTATCGTGGGGATACGCCGATTCAAGGAGTATTCCCGGTGCCGGACTTTGACGGCGGAGGAGTTTCAAGCTCTCCTAAGTCAATGCGCTCCACACCTACAGCCCATCGTGAAGATGGCTTATTTGACGGGCATGAGGTGCGGCGAGATTCTTGGTTTGAGGTGGGACCAGGTGGACCTGAAGAATAAGGTCATCACCCTGGAAGCCGCCGATACCAAGACCCAGGAGAAAAGGGAAATACCTTTGGCTGATGCGTTTATTGAGCTTTTCCAGAGGATACCCCGGACCCTGAAGTGCCCCAATGTCTTTACGTTCAAGGGGCGGCCCATTGGGAGCGTAAAAACAGCCTTCAACATGGCGCGCCGCAGGGCCGGGATCAAGGATTTTCGGTTCCACGATCTCAGGCATTGCGCGGTGACCAACCTGCGGAAGGCGGGAGTGAGCGATTCGGTCATCATGTCCATTTCAGGGCATAAGACCCACGCGATGTTCCGTAAGTACGACCGCGTGGACCGGGATGACCGCCAAAACGCGCTTCAAAGAGTTGAGAGTTTGATTGACACGGATATGACACTTGTGGAAAATCATGCGGCTCTTTAAAATCGCGGATCGTTGAAAATTATTACGGGTAAAGGAAATTAGCGTTTAGCGTCTGAGTTTCGATTTGATGGAGCGGATGGCTACGGACCAGTAGGTTGGGGGTTCAAGTCCCTCCAGGCGCACCATTTATATTTGATTAATGAAGGACTTGAAACCGTGGGGGTGCGGGGGTGGGCCCCCGCGTCTTAAACGGGGTAACATAGGGGGATTTTCCCCTATGAGCGCGAAGCGTGGTTCAATGTCCCTCCAGGCGCACCATATTATTTTATTTAAAAGGGCTCGAAACTGTGGGGTGCGGGGGTGTGCCCCCGCGTTTCAATGGGGTAACGTAGGGGGACTTTCCCCTATGAGCGCTTTGCGCGGTTCGAGTTCCTCCAGGTGCACTATTTTTTAAAATTGGTACGCACCATTATTAACATCCTTGATCGCACGAATATTAGAGGTAGAACCTGAATCCTCACGACGCAAAACACATGCGGGCCGCGATACGGGAAGCAAAAAAAGCCGCCAAGATGGGCGAGGTGCCCGTGGGAGCGGTCGTCATAAAAGATGGCAAGGTGGTCGGGCGGGGATACAATTTAACCGAGTCCAAGAAAAACGCCCAGTTCCATGCCGAATTGGTGGCCCTGTCCAGAGCTTCCAAGAAACTTAAAAGCTGGCGCCTCAACGGTTGTGATTTATACGCGACTTTGGAACCCTGTACCATGTGCGCCGGCGCCGTGGTTTTATCCCGGATTCGGCGCCTGGTTTACGGGGCGCTGGATCCCAAGGCCGGGGCGGTGGAAAGCACGGCCGGCGTATTGCGCAACTCCAAATTGAATCACCGGGTAGATGTCACCAGCGGTATATTAAAGGAAGAATGTTCCGGGATTCTGGGTGATTTTTTCAAGGAACTGCGGTCCAAACGGTTGAAACAGGGAAAAAAGTTCCTGGAGCGTTAGGTTAAGCTGTTTGTTTTCGCAACGTGGGGATGTAGCTCAGCTGGGAGAGCGTCTCGTTCGCAACGAGAAGGTCGGCGGTTCGATCCCGCTCATCTCCACCAATTTTTCTTTGAGTATTGGAACCTGGAAGGTTCCAATGTTAATGGAAATTGGCGCGTCCCAATGGCGACAATAGATTAGGTTCCAATGATCCATTGGGGCACCAATTTTTTCGTGAAACGAAAAAATGAAGCAATTGGACAATAGGAATTATGGCTGTTAGATAAAAAATTGCGATCTATTGCTCAATTATTCCATTTTCAGGCGGGACATGCCCGCCCTTGTTTTTTGTGGAGAGGTGGCCGAGCGGCTGAAGGCGCACGCCTGGAAAGTGTGTAGGCTCCAAAAGGGTCTCGAGGGTTCGAATCCCTCCCTCTCCGCCATTATTTTAATAAATAATGGATTCGAAGCCTGAAGGGGTGTGGGGAAGAGGCTTCCCCGCATTGTTCGATGGGGTACACGGGGGTTTTTCCCCGTGAGCGCTCTGCGCGGGTCGTATCCCTCCTACTTCTCAATTTCTTCAAGTATAGATGTCACGTTCATGGTCCCTTTTCTCCCTGTTTTATTGGTTTCTTCTGGGAAAAACGCAAATCTTAACCCCGAGAAAACTTCTACTCCGATGGAAAAGCCGACGAGTTTTCGTTTAAGATATTGGCCCGCACCCCGGCGTGGAAGTCGGGTCCTATACGGCGAGCTGGCCCCAACTCCGCCAGGTCCGGAAGGAAGCAACGGTAAGGCATGTGTTCGGGTGTTGTAGGTAACCTGGCTTCCACGGCGGGATGCCCGCCGCCTAAGAAACGGCAATGCTGAATGTTTAATTCTTAATTTTAAATGACCGTTGTTTTCCGCCAGGCGGAAAACCTCCCTCATTTAAAATTCAAAATTCAGAATTTAAAATTGGAGTCTTTTATGTCTCCCCAAGTCTTGGCTTTAAAATGGCGCCCCCAAGTCTTCGCGGACCTGGTGGGCCAGGAAGCCGTCACCCGGACCCTGCAAAACGCCATCCGCGCCAACCGCTTGGCCCACGCTTACATATTCGCCGGGCCCCGGGGGGTGGGGAAAACCACCACCGCCCGCATCTTCGCCAAGGTTTTGAATTGCCGGAACCCCAAGGACGCTGAACCCTGCAATGCCTGCGACCTTTGCGACGAGGTCAACCAGGGTTCCTCCATGGACGTGATCGAGATCGACGCCGCCTCCGTCAACGGGATCGAAGGGATCCGCACCCTGCAGGAACAGGTGGGAACCTACCCCGCCAAGGGAAAATACAAGGTTTACATCTTCGACGAGGCCCACCGCATCACGGGGCCTGCCTTCGACGCCTTCTTGAAAACCCTGGAGGAGCCTCCTCCGCACGTGGTTTTCATCATGGCCTCCACCGAAATCCATAAATTTCCAGCCACGGTCCAGTCCCGCTGCCAGCGTTTCGAGTTCCGATCCATGGGCCTGGAGACCCTGATCAAGCAACTGCGCAAGATCGCCGACTCCGAAAAAGTCGAGGCCGACGACAAGACCCTTTACCAGATCGCCCGCTCGGCTGGCGGGTCGATGCGCGACGCCCAAAGAACCCTGGATCAATTGGTGGCCTTTTCCGGAAAAAAAGTGACCCTGGAAGACGTCCATCTGGCGCTAGGAACCATCGAGGGGGAGGTTTTCCTGAGAGTCATCGAAGCCGCGGCTAAGCAAGACGCCGCAGAAGGTTTGTCGGTAGTCAAGGGAATCCTGGAAAGCGGCAAGGACCTTGGACATTTTTACGGAGGCCTGCTGGAGACCTACCGCCACTTGGCGGTGGCCAAGGCATATCCATCCTCTTCCTCCACGCTCATTCCCCTTCCCGCCGAAGAGGTGGAAAAAATAGTTTCAATTTCCAGCCGAATGGGGGAGGCCCTCATTCTCTCCTCGCTGAGGCTTCTCATCGAGCAGGAATGGGCCGTCCGGCATTCCGCCAATCCCCAAGTAGTCCTCGAAACGGTCGTGATGGAACTCTGCCGTTTGGAAAAATTAACTTCCGTTGGGGACATGATCCTGCGTTCCCAGGACGGGGCTTCTTCCTCCATCTCCAACAGCGCCGGGTCCCCTTCTTCCCCGGCTCCAACGTCTCCGACCCCCGTGGTATCAGACCCTGCGCCGATTCCCGCTTCCGAGCAGGAAGGAGAGCCGGTTTTCGCCGTGGATGAGATCGAGGATCCCGTCGAGGCCGAAAAGAACCCCGATATGGCCAAGTTGAAATCCCGCTGGACGGAAATCCTTGAAAAAATCACAACCCAGGACAAGGCCCTGGGCGCGGTCATGAGGGATACGCATCCTAAAAACATCGAGGAAGGCACGCTGGTATTGGTCTGCAAAAGCCTTTTCCACCTGGAAAGGCTCTCCAAACCAGAGAGCAAAATTCTCGTCGAGAAGCTATTGGAGGAGGAAATCGGCAAAAAAGTCACTCTTGTTCCGGTTTTACCCGAAGGTTCCAATCCCCCTATTCCCCAGAAACTCTCAGGCCCGAAATCTCCCAGGTCCTATTCGGCTCCGAAAGTGGACATGAAGGAATTGGAAAAAGAGGAACCGCTCGTGGCCGCCGCCATAAAACTGTTCGGCGGAAAGATTGTGGAAGTAAAACGGAATAATCCGAGAAAGTAAGAAGCGCTCGACAGCTTCAACGGGATACGATTATTAATTAAATCCTCATAATCTTTGTTGATTGCGGCACACATTTTTCGAACCGAGGAGACGTAAGATGCCAGAACTACTCAGCCTTTTCCGGCAAGCCCAACTGATGAAGGAAAAAATGGCCGAATTCCAGAAGGGAATGGAAGCCAACCTCTTCACCGGTACCGCGGGGCGGGGGGCTGTCACCGTCATAGTGAATGGGAAACACGAAGTGCAAAAGGTAACGATCGACCCGAAGGCGGTCCAACCGGAAAAGGCCGAGGATCTGCAGGCGCTCATCCAAGCCGCCGTCAATGACGCGGGCCGGCAGGTCAACGACAAGATCAAGGAAGAAGTTTCCAAAATGACGGGCGGCCTGGGCATTCCCGGCCTTTTCTAACACTGGAATTTTAAATTCTTAATTTTAAATTTTGAATTGTCGTTACTTTTAAGCAGTGCTTAAAAGTTTCAAATTCATAATTCCAAAATGGAGTTTATTTTGGCTGAGTATCCCCCATCCCTGGAACGGCTTCTTCACGAACTGGGAAAGCTCCCTGGATTTGGTCCCCGGACCGCCCAGCGCCTGGCCTTCCACATGTTGAAACGGCCGGTCGAGGCCTCCCAGTCCCTGTCCCAGGCCCTCGTGGAGGCCCGCCTCCGGCTTCATCCCTGCCGGGACTGCTTCAACTTGACCGAGGAAACCCTTTGCCGGATCTGTTCCTCCTCCAACCGGGACCGCCACTTCCTCCTCGTGGTGGAGGATCCCAGCGATGTCGCGGTTTTCGAGCGCACCCATGAGTACCACGGCCTTTACCATGTTTTGGGCGGAACCCTCTCCCCCCTGGAAGGCCGGGGCCCCCAGGAATTAAACTTGGATTCGTTGGTTTCCAGGGTCAAATCAAAAAATGATTTCAAGGAAATCATCCTGGCCACCGATCCCACGGTGGAGGGGGACACCACCGCCCTTTATATCCAGCAACTCTTGAAGGACGTGCCGGTGAAGGTCACCCGCTTGGCGCGAGGCCTTCCCTCCGGCGGTGACGTGGAGTACGCGGACGAATCAACACTCCTTAAAGCCCTGGAAGGGCGAAGAGAATTATAGGATGTTGATTTGGTGCAGTCCTCCGAATGGGTTTATATAAAGACTGCGCGAATCAACACTCCTTAAAGCCCTGGAAGGGCGAAGAGAATTACAGAATGTTGATTTGGTGCCACTTTCCAATTGTTATGATAAAGAAGTGGTGCGAATCAACACTTTTAAAGGCGTTCGAAGGACGCCGTGAATTGTAAAATGTTGATTTGGCATTCGTAAGTTTTAAAGTTTATTGGATCTTGCTATATGGCTAAACAACAAGTCAACGTCGCTTTAATTTTCTTCTGTTTGATTCTCATCCCAATGCTTGCGGCAGGGGATGCACCACCATCGTCGGTTCCTTCTCCTCAATCCACTCCCACCCCCGCTTCCTCTAATAACCTAAAGAAACCTATTCCAGTCATCCAAAAAAGCTCGGTTTTTAAAAAAGGAAAAGCTAAGACACGCCGCATCCAAACTTCTTACAGCATCGGCTCCAGCCTGGAGACCCCCTTTCACCTAAGGGACAAGGCCTATTACGACCGCCTGAACGCGGAACTCTCCCCGACTTTCTTGAACCAGCCCACGACCTTGACGGAAACGGAAAAGGTGATCAGCACCATGTTGGGGACCGCTTCGACTTTATGCGCGGGAGCCGCCGCGGCCCAATGCCTGGGGCTTCTTCCCAGCGGAAATGATAAAAAAAAGAAGCAATGAGACGAATCAAGTATTAGAAACCCCCGCCCGATACCTTCCCGTCCTTGACGAGGAATCTCTGTCCGAAATGCCCGATCACCCGGTCCTTCCAAAAATAGGCGTAAAACCGGAGGTCCCAACAGGTCACCATGCAGCTCCCATCGGCCTGAGGCTCCTGGGACCACATGGGGACACGGGAGAACCAAAGAAAGTTCTTTCCCTTCGGGGATTCGAAAACGGCCTTCGTCTCGGGCGTCAATTCCGGGATTTTCCATTCCCTCCAATCCAAAGCCCCCCGGCTCCTTAAAAAATCAATCCTTCCCCCTCGCAAGATGAATTCCCGGCGGTTGAAGGCTTCCCATCGGAAGGGGGACAAGGGTTGGGGAAATGCCGCGCGCCACTGGGCGTCAGGCCGGTCCTGGACCGCCACATCGATCGCCCGGTAATGGTTGAAAGCCGTCAAAAGATGGTAAAGGGCCGCCCCCAGGATTCCCGCAGTGCAGATCAACGCGCGATGCCGTTTCACGAAAACACTCAACAGGATGGGAACCGCTAAAAGGGATATATACCAAACGTCCACGATGAACATGGTGTCCATGGCGAAACGGGTGCGGTCGGGCCAGAAAAGCATCGTCCCCCAGGACGTGCACCAGTCCAGGTAAAGATGGGAGAGGACCCCCAGGGCAGCCATGCCGAAAATCAGCTTGAAAGACGCCGAGTCTTGCCTTCGCCGCACGAAAAGCCAGGCCACCCAGGCGGCCAGCAGGCTCACGGGAATGAACCCCAGGAGGGAGTGGGTGAAACCCCGGTGTTCGGTCATGTACAGGTCCCGTCCCCCAAGGGCATAAATAATGTCGATATCCGGGGCGAGAGCCCCCAGGACGCAGGCCAGGACCAATCCCCTTTTGTTGGAGGGATGAGCCCGGCCCAGCAGGGTTCCGGCGAGGGTGTGGGCGATGGGGTCCATGGAAAACCATTGTATCCAAAATCCACTTTCAACGCCGTTTTGCCGTTTCCTTTGTTTCTTCCCGGGTTCTTGTATGGGAAAGACCTTTTCCCTCATGAAGAACGTTTTTCAGGGCTAAAATGAATCCCATCTAATAAACAAGGAGCTTAAATGAAGGTACTTTTGATTGGTGGAACGGGACTTATTTCCACAGCCATCGTGAACCATCTGGTGGAACGGGGGGATGAGGTAACGGTCTATAACCGGGGGGTCACCCCCCGGCGCATCCCAAAATCCGTCAAGGAAATGAAGGGCAACCGCTGGGACTATCCCGCCTTCGAGAACCAGATGAAGGACGTGAAGGTTGACGCTGTGATCGACATGGTGGCCTTCGCGCCCGAAAACGCCGAGTCGGTCCTGCGGGCCTTCAAGGGCCGGGTAAAGCACATCGTGGTCTGCTCCACCGTCTGCGTGTACGGCGGGCCCATGACCAAGCTTCCCGCCGATGATAACGAGCCCCACCGGCCCGTCGGCGAGTATGGAAAGAACAAATCCAAGATCGAGTCCATCCTGCTGGCCGCCGACGGCAAGGACGGCCTTCATACCACGGCCATTCGTCCCTCCTATACGACCGGCAAGGGAGCCGAGTACCCGGGCCTCCTTTTTGACAACAGCCTTCCCAACCGATTGAAAGCGGGCCTTCCCGTCATCGTCATGGACGACGGCCGGGCCGCCTGGGCCGTGGCGCATATTTCCGACGTGGGCCGGGCCTTCGCGAACTCGCTCTTGAATCCCAAGGCCTACGGCCAGGCCTACCACGCCACCAGCGACGAGCACACCACTTGGGACGGGGTTTACAAGGCCATGGCCGACGCGGTGGGGGGGAAATTCAACCCCGTGCATATCCCCACCGACTGGCTTTACGAACAGGCCCCCCGCCGGAGCGTGGGAGTGAAGTTTATCTACCAATATCCCTCCATTTTCGACAACACGAAGGCCAAGCGGGACCTAGGGTTCAAAACCACCGTGCCGTTGGTGGAAACCTGGCGCCGCCAGTTCGCCTGGATGGAGGAAACGGGAAAAACAAAAAAAACGCAGGAGGAGAAGTTCGAGGATTTGATGATCGAGGCTTACCAGAAAGGCCGCAAGCCCGACCTTCCGGAGGGGATGGATTTTAATCCCTGGGGCAACCAAACCACGAACTAAACAGTTTGGTTTGTGCAGTTCACCTTGAAAGATTAATATCGAAACTGCGCAATAACATAACGACCTAAATTCCTGGAATCTTGACATTTCAAGGAGGTGCTTTAGACTATCTCTCCCCAAAGTGCTTTTAGCCTTTGGTTTTGCCGTTAATTCATAACTCAAAATTTAAAATTCATAATTCCCGCGCCTTTTGCGGGCATCTTCCCCGGTAGCTCAATGGTGGAGCATCCGGCTGTTAACCGGAGGGTTGTTGGTTCGAGTCCAACCCGGGGAGCCATTAAAATAAAAGGGTCACCCATTCTTTATGGGTGGCCCTTTTTTAGTTTAGTCGTTTCCCCGGGTTGGACGAGAACCGTGGGAAAGTCTGAAAACGGGAGTTTTCAGGCCTTTCCACGGGGTACACAGGAGGCCCTTCCCCTGTGAGAGCGAAGCGAGGTTCGATGTCCAATCGGGTTAAAGGGGTATGGGGGATAGTTTGCCCCCCATGCTTTTCGAAGGGTACACAGGGGTACTTCCCTGTGAGCGCGAAGCGCACCCGGGTTGGACGAGAACCAGTGGGAAATTCAGAAGAACAAAGTGCTGGGGGTCCGGGAAAGAGGTTCCTTCCTTAGACAATTTTTAACGAATTATTTAGGGTATCATAGCGGTAATTTTCCCCTATGAACGCGTAACATTGATCGATTTCTACCCCAGGTCATCAGAAAACCGGAGGAAAAAATGCTTTTAGTAAAAAAACTGAAATTCAATCTGGTTTCAAAATTCTTTTTTATTTTGGCGCTTCTCTTCCCGCTCGTTTCCTCCGCGAAGGACGTCCCCTTTGAAGTCCTCCCCTGGAACGGCTACAAGGCCGCCCTATCCTTGACCTACGACGACGGCGACCCCTGTCACCTGGACGTGGCCGTCCCGGAGATGGCCAAAAGGAAACTGCGCGGGACCTTTTACCTGATCGCGGGCAACCTGACCCGCGCCGACGAGTGGAAAAAAGCCGCCATCTTCGACCAGGAGATCGGGAACCACACCATGACCCACCGCCACGTGAGCGAACTGAAACCCGACGACGAGAAAGTCGAGGTGGTGGAAGCCAAGGACAAGCTGCAGCGCCTCTGCGGCGTCCCGGTGCTGACGCTGGCCTATCCCTTCGTGGAGATATCGCCTGGCCTGAAGAAATGGGTCGAGGCGGAAAATTTCGCCGCCCGGGGCGGGGGCGGCAACCCCTACCTCACGCCGGACATGGAACCCGACTGGTTCAACCTGCCCAGCCAAGCCACCATGACCGCCTTCGCCTACGAGACCTACAAGGACTGGGTAGACCAGGACCTTTCCGCGGGGGCCTGGACCGTGCTGATGATCCACGCCATCGAGCCCTCGAACTGGTACCAACCCATCACCCAGGAAACCTACCTGAAATTCCTGGATTACCTGGTGGAAAAGAAGAAGGACCTCTGGACCGCGCCCTTCGGGGAAGTGTGCGCCTATTGGCGGGCGCAAAAGACTTTGGAAAAAGCCGAGTCCCAAAAGGACGGGGACAAAACCACCCTGCGCTGGGAAAAGCCCGCCAACTTTCCCAAAGGGGTGGTGGTGAAGCTGAACATCCAGGGGGACGGCCTCCAGGTATCCCAAAAGGGTAAAGACCTGAAACCCGTCGCGAAGGATGTTTACGCTATTTCGTTCGACGCGGGCGAACTGACCCTCGTGAACGCCGCCTGGAAAACAATTATAGCCGGTCCCACCGCCACTCCCATCGAGGCCAAGCCTGCGGTCATCGACGCCAAGACCATCGTCGCGGCCCCCTCGAAGGATGTCTTGAAATTGGATGATTTCGAGTCCGGCGCCCCGGCTTACGGCGCCTCCTGGTGGGAGGGTTGTGACGGAAACGGGGTCACCAAGCTCTGCCGGTCCCCTTTTCAACTCTTGCGGGCGGTTCCCCCCAGTCTCCCGGCCACTGCGCCGGCATGAAAGGCCACATGGGCCCCATGCAAGCGCCATGGCCTTGGGCACTGCTTTCCCTCAACCTGAGCGAAGGGGGCACTCCGGTGGACCTATCAGCTTACCAGTCCATCCGGTTCTATTCCCAAGGCGACGGGAAAACCCACGCTGTGGCCTTGAACAAGGCCGCCGTGTCCGACTATTGCGATTACCAGGCGGAATTCAGTTCCCCGGCCGATTGGACCCAGGTCACCCTTCCCTTTTCGGATTTCAAACAAGCCAATTGGGGCAAACAAGTGGAGAAAAAATTCAACGATGTGACGAAATTGACCTTTTCCCCCGGCGCCAGTGATTCGGATTTCGACTTCAAGATCGACGACCTGGAACTTCTGAAGTAACGAAAATTAAACATCGGCTTTTTAGCGAGATACCCCCTCGCCGGTTTTTTATTTGCCCCCTTCAAAACAAGAAAGACAATTTACAATGAATAATGAACAAAGATAAAAATAATCAGGAATTCTTAAGTCTAAAAGGCGTTAAGCAAAACCTAGTCCTTTGCCACGGATTCAGGGGATGCATTTAGATTGGCCAAAGAAAAAAGGCTTTAAATATTTATGTTTATTAAATCCCATGAATCCCATGCATCCGTGGCTAGATTTATTTTGGACAGGTGTGATTTTTAATTGTTTATTTGATGGTGTGGGCGCTGGGCGCCCGGATCGCCCGTTGGGGGCGGCGCGTGATCCTCTTTCGCGGGCGGGCCGAGCAATTCGGTGAGGATGGGCTTCAACGCGTCCGCCCAGGCTTGGTAGCCCTTGAGGGTGGGATGAATTTTGTCTTCGGGGTTCATCATGCCGTCGAACAGTTTTCCTTTTGGGTCCGCCAACTTGCCGTTGATGTTGAGGTACCGGATTTTTTTGCCGTCGGCCATTTTGGATAACCGGTTGTTGATCCGTCGATCAAAGGCATCAATGCCATATTGTCGTTGCGGGGGAAAATCCCGGTCACGATCAGGGTGGCGCGAGGAGCCTTCTTTTCCATGACCCCCAGGATGGCCTGAAGGCCCCGGCTGATGTCTTCTATCCTTGCCTCCCTGCCGCCGGGGGCGGCGGCATCATCGACGTTGTTGGTTCCGGCGAGCAGGACGATGACCTTCGGATGGACCCCATCCAATTCACCATGGTTGAGGCGCCAGAGGATGTTTTGGATGCTATCGGAGCCCCATCCAAAATCGGCCGCGTTCCAGCCGAAGAAGTTCCGGTTCCAATGGGCCAGCAAATCCGGGTAATCGGTGGCGCCCCAGCGGCGGACGATGGAATCGCCCTCGAAATAAACGTCGATGCCGCCTTTTTTCGCCTTCTCCAGCAACTGGGCGTGGGCGATCCGGGAATACCGATCGGTCCGGGGAACGGGAACGTCGGCCGGAATCCACGCGGGCGTCTTTTGCCCGAGCAACCGGGTGGCCGAAAAAACCGCCGCGAGGCAGGTGATGAGAAAGGCTGTCCACCCCAAACGCCTTTTAGCTTTCAAAACTCCCCCTTGAAGACATGTTGATTTCGGCAAAGACCAGCGGAAATATCATGGAACATCAGGTTGGCGAGCCCCTGGTTTCCTTGGGCAACAGCCCTTTCATCATTATAATTTGTAATGAACTTAAATAGTGGCCCTGAAAGTCGTCTGCGATGAGGAGCTGGGTTTATTAGTAAAGAATGGCTTCTCGGCTTAACTCCTATTGGTTTTAAAGAGATAGCACCGCAAACTGAATGAGGATTTAATGGAACCTTTCACCGCCCACGAAAAGGCAAACAGGGAAAAGTTCGACCGCTGGGCCGGCCATTTTGACCGATGGGGTTTTGCCTTCCGGTATTTCCAAAAAAGGGTCCTTTCCCGCTTGGCACCCCCGAAAGGCTCAGCCTTCCTGGATTTAGGCTGCGGAACCGGTTGGGCGGTTTGCCGTGTTGCCAGATTATTGGTGGGGCAGGGTTTTTTTGTCGGTGTCGACATTTCCGAAAAAATGATCGAAAAGGCCGAGGCGAACTCAAAAGGGCTCGCGAACGTCCACTTTCATGTGGCCAGCGTGGAGGCTCTTCCCTTTAAAAAATGAGACTTTTGACAACGTTATTTGCACTTTTTCATTCCACCATTACTTGAACCCCGGAAAGGCCCTCTCCGAGGCGCGCCGGGTTTTAAAACCCAAAGGAAAAATTTTCATCTCGACCCACTCCGGACGACTTTTCTCACGAAATGGATCGACCGGTTGGGGGCTAAATACGATAAAGGGCATGTGAAGCAATACAGCACCGAAGAATTCGGGCAAATGTTTTCAGAAAAGGGTTTAAAACACATTGAGAGCAGGACCATTCTGGTGTATCCGGTAAAGTTGCATATCGCGGAAAAATGAATTAAGGGCTAAGAATAAATGGAAACCCGGGAAATCACGCGATGGTTCATTCTAACCTGTGACCCACCGTTGGCCGGGATTGCCACGCTGCATGATTCGCTACTCGCAACGAATGATGTGGGTTAAAAAAGTCGGGGCGATTTGGCATCTTTGCTCCATTCTTAAAAAGATTTATACTCGATGTTCTATCCATAATATGAATCGAGGTTCCATATGAAAAAATCCGCCCTTCTTTTATCCTTCCTGTTGTGCGGTTGCGCCACGACCACCTTCACCAGCCTGAGGAACCAGAACTCCCCGGCCCAGCCATGCCGGAAAATGCTCGTTTGGGCGGACGTGAAAAAGTAGAATACCGACGAATCATCGAGGATAAAATGTTCAACCTCTCAGGCTACGATGAATCTAAAACGCTCCAACTCAACCGGGTGATCCCAACCCAAAAGGAATTCCTTGAACCTAACGTGGTTAAAATTAATCGAATACATAGTTACCAGACCCAAAAGGGGTTCAACAAACATTTCGCCCTTCAAAGTTACCAGGTTTTCGACCCGTCAATACCGCTCGATATAAAGGAGTTCAAACAGAAAATTAAAACATTGGGGTTCGATTCCATCCTAATCATCGGTTTCACACACCCTTTCCAGCCCACCCGCGTCAATTTTTTCATGCCTAAAACCACGCGGCGTTTCGGCACTTCTTTCAATCCGAAATACCCCAAGCAAACGGGCTCTGAACACACTTCCCAGGAAAATTTCGGTATTCACGCAGAGCTTTACAACACCAGTAACTATGGCTTGGTTTGGGTCAGCGATTCAGACCACAAGGGGGACAAGACCATTTCAAATTTTGA
>CAWKAR010000005.1:0-23669 GCA_963847625.1 candidate division FCPU426 bacterium
CCTGGCACCGGGGAACTACCTTCTGACCTACATAGTTTCGATCAACAACTTCACGCAGGCGGGGCCGATCACGAACTGCGCGGTGATGAGCGTTCCTGGGGCGCTTCCCAGACAGCCTGTGCGATACTGCAGGTGACGGGGAACTACACGGTGAAAGTGGGGGTGTACAACGAGGCGGGGGAACTGGTGAAGGAACTGCTGGTGACGCAGTATTCCCAGCCTTTGGTGGACCTGCAATTGACGAACGGGAACCTGATCAGCGGGTTGAACACGCCGGTGGCGATCTACGACCTGAACACGCAAATCACGGTGTGGAACGGGACGGACCAGAACGGGAACCCGGTGCCCAACGGGGATTACTACGTGAAAGTGGACAATATCGACTCGTTCGGGGTGGACAAGAGCGTGGTATTGAACGTGGTGGTGAGCCGTTCGCTGGAGAAAGTGACAATCGACATCTACAACGAGGCTGGGGAGATCGTGCAGACGCTGTACAGCGTGGTGGAGGACCCGCAGGGGACGGTGATCACGGGGGTGAAGCTGTCAAGCACGGTATTGGAGCCCGGGTCGCCGACGGACGGGACGCTGGTGATCGCGACGAACAACGGGGTGACGACGGTATGGGACGGGCACGGGTCGGGGGGGACGGTGGTGCCCAACGGGAAATACTTCATCGAGGTGCACTCGACGGACGGGAAGGGCGGGGAGACGGTGATCATCACGTCGGTGGTGGTGGTGAACGGGGTGAAACAGGCGGCGCCGAGGGTGTGGGCATACCCGAACCCGGTGACGGGCGGAACGAGGCTGGTGACATTCCAGGGATCGGCGGCAGGGGTGAAGCTGATAGTGAAGATCTACGACGTGGCGGGTGAGCTGGTGACTGAACTCAATGGAGCGGGCGGGACGAGCCAGGTGACCTGGAACGCGGCGGGGATCGCCAGCGGGCTCTACATCGCCAAGACCGAGCAGAGGGACGCCAACGGGTACCTGGTCGCTAGGCAGACCCTCAAGATCCTGGTGGAGCAGTAAAGCCACGGGTTTTCGGGAAAAAGAAATACAATAACAATGCATTTTTTCAACTCATCAAAGATTTGTAATCCTGCCTAGGCCAGCGTTTCTTGAATTTCTCGAAATCCCTTCCGAAAATCAATCTCGGGTGAAACCCAAGCTTTCCAAGCCATCCATTGACGTAAACCGGAATGTAGCCAAGTCACCTGGCTTGTGCACACCGCCCTAGGAATGCTATAAATATCACCCCTGTTTAAACCGTGGGTTAAAACCCATTTGAAGTGTTTCAAAAAAAAGGTGGACAGTTACCATTTAAATCATTCTAAGGAATTCCCATGTCCCAAGCCTATTTCACTCCTGCTTTTTTTAAGTTCCTTCGGGAGCTACGGGCCAACAATAACCGGCCCTGGTTTCAAGCTAACAAGGAACGTTACGAGTTGGTCGTCCGAAATCCCCTGCTGGATTTCATCGGGGTGCTGGGACCCCGCCTGCGCAAAATCAGTCCGCACATCGTCGTGGACAACAGCCCGACGGGCGGTTCCATGTTCCGGATTTACCGGGACACCCGTTTTTCCAAGGACAAGACTCCCTATAAGACCCACGCCGCGGCCCAGTTCAGGACCTCCCGCAGCCGGGATGTTCACTCCCCGGGTTATTACCTGCACCTGGAACCTGGGGAAGTCTATTCCGGGGGTGGTATCTGGCGTCCGGAGGCTCCCATCCTGGGACAGATCCGGGATTACCTGGCCTCCCACCCTTCCCGCTGGAAGGCGGTCCTGGCGGGCAAGAACTTCAAACGCCGCTGTATGATCGAGGGGGAGAAGCTCCTGAGGCCTCCAAAGGGATATCCCCCCGACCACGAACTGATCGAGTACTTGAAGTATAAGGATTTCATCTTCTTCACCCAGTTTGGCGAAAGGGACGCCTGTTCCCCGGATTTTCTGGAAAGGTACGTGGAATCCTGCGCCGCCGCCGCGCCCATGATGAAGTTTCTCGCCAATGCCTTGAAGCTCCCCTGGTGAAAAACATTTCGAATCCCGATTTCGCGCGTTCAGATATATGAAGAAATCCAATCTGAAAAAGTTCCCGCGATTTTTATTTCAAAACTTTAAATTCAACCTGCCGGGTTGGGCTTGACATGGCTAAACACAGGAGCCTACCCCAGCCTTTTCTCGATAAGCTCCGGAAAATCATCCCTGCCGGACAATGGGACATGGCCCTCAAGGCCTTCGCGCGGGAAAAACCCACCACCTTTCGGGTAAACTCCCTGAAATCCAGCGCCGGCCCCGTCAAGGAACATCTCGAGTCCCAAGGCCTCAAGATCGAGAACGTGCCCTGGTACAAGGACGCCTTTATCCTGAGAAAAGGTTCCCAAAGGGACTTGGAGGGAACAGAGGTTTATCAAAACGGGGAAATCTATGTGCAGGGACTCTCCGGCATGATCCCCCCCTTGGTCCTGAGTCCTCAACCGGGTGAAAAAGTCCTGGACCTGACCGCCGCCCCGGGCAGCAAGACCACCCAGTTGGCGGCCCTGATGAAAGGCGTGGGGTCTGTCACCGCCAACGACGACAATCCCATCCGGACGGAAAAATTGAAAGCTAATATCCGAAACCAAGGCGCCGCCAACGTGTCCGTGCTTTCCCCGGGGGACGGGGGTTTGGTCTGGAAAACCCACATCGAGGCTTTTGACCGGGTGCTCTTGGACGCCCCCTGCAGTTCGGAGGGGCGGTTCCTTTTGGAGGTTCCCTCCACCTACGGCTATTGGCGGGAAGGCGCCAACCGCAGGATGGCGAAGGATCAAAGGCGCCTTTTCAAGTCGGCTTTCCTCTGCCTCAAGCCCGGGGGAACGATGGTTTATTCCACCTGCACTTTCGCGCCCGAGGAAAACGAGGGAGTCCTGCAATGGGCCCTTGACACTTTCACGGACGCGGTGGAATTGGAGGAAATCCCGCTCCCTCTCCCTCCTTACACCCGGGGCCTGGGTGGATGGGCGGGTTTGAAATTCCACTCCTCGGTGGTAAAGTCGGTGCGGATCTTGCCGTCCCCGGTGCTCGAGGGTTTCTTCGTGGCCCGGATTCGGAAGACCCAATCGGCACCACCGCCCAGCGCGGGGAAAGGTTGAACCATGAGACGAGAACTTCGCTTTCAAACACTGGACGACGCGAGGGCCGAGTTGGGCCGGTTGGAAAAAGGACCTGTGGAAACCACCGGCAATTGGTCCTATTTCCAAATCCTCACCCACTGCGGCAAGGCCATCGAGGCCAGCATGACTTCCTTTTCCTCCTTAAAACCCTGGTACCTGCGCGGGTTCGTCGGCCCATTCGCCTTGAGAAAACTGTTCAAACAGGGTTTCATCCCCGCGGGTGTGGGCGTTCACGCGAAGGGCGTCAAGGCCGAGCGCGTGGAGGGTGATGAGAAGGCCGCCATGGCAAGATTGCGCAAGGCGATGGACGATTTCCAAAGTCATGAGGGTCCCTGGGCGGAACACCCTTTTTTCGGGAAACTCGACAAGAAGAAGTGGACGCTACTGACTGCCCTGCACCTGGCCAACCACCTGGGTTTTGCTAAGCCGAAGGGATAACCCATCCCTTACGATTATTCCCGCCGGGTCATTACGGTCATCAGAATGTCGGAACGATGTTAGTAGTCATCCCCCCCTACAAACGGCTGGTGAGTCCCAAAAATCGGCTTTTCGGGCGCAAGGGGTGGAAATAACCGAAAATCGTGGGATTATTGCTTCATAAGCAGAGCAAACAAACAATTAAGTTTTCATTCCATTTCTGCATTGGGGCAAGAAAATGAGTAACAGGGAAGGTTTATCACCCAAGAAGCCACGGAATCCCACGGGTTACCAGGCGCAAAAACGGTCGAAAGACCCGGTATTGCCCCGCGTTCCTTTTTGTTTCTTTTCCATCAAAAAGATGGAGTCCTCGATCAAACGCCCAAGAGTTAAAAATGGGCTTAGAATGAAGAAAGGTATTTCATTTTCTCAGATGGACCCCCGGCCTCGGGTAATTCATACCCTTCAGATCGAACCGCCCGGCATGCCCCGCATGCTGGTAACCATGGGCAAGACTTCCCTCTTTATTCTGTTCAATTAAATTCCGGCTTTAATTCCCTGGTTTGATTTTTTCCCTTTACAAACCTTACAGGTTGCATGATTTCTCAACCCATCCCACCCCGTCCATCCGCTTGTTGACTTTCAGAGCAATCTTCCTGATGATCCTTAGGCGTTCAACAGCTAGGATGTCGTCATTCAGAGTTTCTCCGATATCCTAGGATAAAGAGGGGGTACATCCATGAGACTGACAGGCCGCACTATATTGATCACAGGCGGAAGCTCGGGAATCGGAAAGGGCCTTGCCCAGGCCTTCCACGAGCGGGGTAACCAAGTTATCATCACGGGCCGGCGGGAGAAAATGCTGGCGGAGACCGCCAAGCGGTTCAAGGGCATGGAGGCCTTCGCGATGGACGTGAGCAAGGAGGCGGACGTCCGGCGGCTTTTAGCCTCCGTCTCGAAAAAATACCCCGCCCTGGACGTTCTCATCAACAACGCGGGCATCATGCGGTATCCGGATTTTTCCAAACCCGAGTCCCTGGGGGACGGATTGTTCGATGAGGTGGAAACCAACCTCAAGGGGCTCATTCGGATGACAGCGTTCTTTTTACCCCTGCTCCTAAGACAAAAAGAAGCCACCTTGATCAACGTCAGCTCGGGGCTGGCCTATGTGCCCCTGGCTTTCACTCCCATCTACTGCGGCACCAAGGCGGCGGTGCATTCTTTCACCGACTCCCTGCGGCACCAGCTTCGAAAGACTGCGGTCCAGGTGGTTGAGATCGCGCCACCGGGAGTGGAAACCGGACTGGGCAAGGCGCCAGGACGGCCGGACGGCGGTTATCGGGGAATGGAGCTGGGCGCTTTTATTGCTAAAACCATGAAGGCCTTGAAAACGAACAAGGGGGAACTGCCAATCGCCCAGGCTAAATTCTTGAAGCTGGGAGCCCGCTTGGCCCCTTCTCGCTTCTTCAGAATGTTGAACCCTTCTAAATGAGATTGAGCCGCTTCATGAATCCTTGATATTCATTCCATAAAACTCATGACTGCCTGTTAGTTCGTATCATGGATGTGGAAGAATTCCTGCAGGTCAAGCAACTCCAAAAGTTTGTTCATATCCGGGTTCAGGTTAATAAATTTGATATCGCCGTTTTTCTTTCGAAAACTCCATTTCATGGCCAGCAGAAAGCCGAACCCCGCGCTGGAGACATAGGTTAAATTCTTGGCGTCCAATATCAACTTATAGTTTCCCCTATTCATGAATTCCTGGAACTTGTTCTCGAAAGCATCCAACGTATTGATACCCAGCGTCCCATCGACAGAAACGATAATGACGGAAGAATCGCCTTCCGCCGGCTTGCTGGATATTAAGAGTTGTTCCATCAAATTCTCCAAGGTTCTTTTTACACAGGTACGTATATGGAATAAAAGCAAGCCGCGTGCCAATGACAATGCTTGAAAATCCTTGTTTTTCGAGGGTTGAATGATTATAAAATTTTTAGAAAATCAAAATTTATACAAAATGGGTATTAAAGGGTCTTTGGTGCGCTTTTCATTGAAGCCTCTCCCCTGGTTAAAGCATTGTGATGGTTGGCGGATTTTAAGAAAATGCCGTAATCCTTTGAAACTTAACCGGGAGATATGGATTGTCCCTCAAAGGAATTTGGGTACAATGTGTCCCCCTGATAAGAGTGGCGAAAAAAGGGTAAAATCCAATTAATAGGTGGAGGGTTAGTCCTAATTGGTAAGGCAGTGGACTTGAAATCCACCGGGGGAAACCCCTTGCAGGTTCGAGTCCTGCACCCTCCGCCAATTAATGAAGGACGAGAACCTGGGGTTCATAGGGGCGCAGCCCTTATGGACTTGAAAGAGGGGTACACAGGGGGATTTTCCACTGTGAGCACGGAGTGCGGTTTGATGTCCTGCACCCTCCGCCAAAATATTAATAATCGAAGGCTTTTTCCAGGCGACATCGGTTCAATAGGTCCGTCGCCGGGTAATCAAATTTTAAACTTGTGGAGAGGTGGCCGAGCGGCTTAAGGCGACGGTTTGCTAAACCGTTGGAGGGGTAATACCCTCTCGAGGGTTCGAATCCCTCCCTCTCCGCCAATAATAGTTCAATAAAAAAGATTCGAACCCGGGGGGGCGCGGGGGTGGGCCCCCGCGATTGGATTGGGGTCACACAGGGGGAACTTCCCCTGTGAGCGCGAAGCGCGGTTCGAATCCCTCCCTCTCCGCCATTATTTAGAAGCCGTTTTAATGGTGGAACCCTACCGATAGAAGGTCCGGCTTTAAGCTCCTACCATGTCTGGTGCTTAATTCGCATACACCCCTTATTTCCTTTTTCATCGGCTTTTATATGAGTAAAATATACTTAAACCAAATAAACACTGTCGGAGACCCATTTGAACGCCCTTAAACAACACCTTACTTTTCTTGTGGTTTTCGGATTAGTTCTTATTTTGTTGCCCGCCTGCGGTAATAAGAACGCTGTTAAAAGCCAAAAAGCCAGCGAAACTGTTTTAAACTCCAACCCCACTCCCTCCTCCCAATCCAATACCTGGGTTGACATTGGAATGCCCGAGCAAACAAAAAAGACTGAAGCTGTTCCCCGTTCTTACGTGGAAAAAATAAAAAACGAAGTCCAACCTGAGGCTCCCAGTCTAGCCGCTGCCCCCAATTCCATCAGTGTCACAGCCATGGTACCCACTCCTATTCCAACGGTTGAGAGCGTCCCAGTTAAAAATACAACCATGGAGAATACCGCACCGGTGAAAAAGAATGTCGGCGCTTACATCCTGTTATGGTTATTGGTCATACTTGCTTTAGGGGGCGCCGGTTATTACTTTTGGTCTAAAACCCGCATTGAGGAACATCCCCTCCAACCTCAAAAACCCCTGGGCGGGCTTTCACCTGTCAGCGGTTTTACCGCCATCCGGGGTCAACTCGAAAAGAAAAGAAACACCCAAAAGTCTTTTTGGTTAAAAAAGATCTTTTAATTTACCCCGGTTTTTCCCCACATGCCAACCTTGGTAGAACCTGATCGTTACCTGGAAATCCTTAAACCCGACCGCTGTCCCATTTGTTTTCTCGTTCAAGACTATGTTCAAGGCCATTTAAGGTCCGTTTTGGACGAATGCGCCACGGATCCCGTAACCCGAGAATCCCTTTTTAAATCCAAGGGTTTCTGCCGCCTCCATGCTTGGCAAGCGGTGGGTATGCGCAAGAGTTTGGCGTTGGGGCTTATTTATGACAGCCTCCTGAAAAAAGGGCTCCACGATTTACCGAACCTCCCCCGATTTTGGTCCAAGAAAAAAACCTGCCTCATCTGTGAATCCGAGCAAAAATGCGACGAGGCCTTTTCCAGGCAATTTGCTCTCAGTTGGGTCCATTCCGAAAAAATGCGGTCATCATTTACGGATCATGGAATTCTTTGCCAACCCCATTTGGAAAAAACAGTCTCAAGAAGAATGAACCGTTCATTGCGGAAAAGTCTTTGCGAAGCCGGGAAAAAAGCTTTAGAACGTGTTTTAAAAGATTTAAATGAATTCTTGGCAAAACAAGATTATCATCGTTCCGCTGAGCCCCTGGGCGCGGAATGGGACGCCTGGGTCGAGGCTGTTCGCTTGGTGAACGGTGAAAGGGTTTAGGCCATGGCAGACTTTCAAAACTATAAAGACAACCGGGATTGGGGAATCACGGATTACTATTTCATTGACCTGGTTTTGATGCTGGCTTCCTCCGCGAAAATAGACCTTGGGGAGCTCATCCATCCCTATTACAAGGATAAGGACGTCAACTTGGCAAGAGCCCGCATTACCATCAACATGATCTCATCCCTGATTAAGAAGACTTCCGGTAATTTGAACCTTGAGGAAAAAAAAGTTTTGCGGGAGGTTCTCGACGATATTCAAAAAACCTACGTGGATAAAACCAAAGAAAACGCTAAAACCAATAATTTAGTCTCGTTCCAGTCTTCTCAATCCCGCCCTTTGATTCCCGCTCCTCCGAATGCCGCCCCCAAGACGGATATAAAAGAATGGATTCACCTCGTGCAGCAGGAAATCGCCAAAAAAAAACAGAATCAAAAATAATATAGTGTCTTTTACTTAAAAGCCGCTTACATTTCCCTGCCTCTTCATCACCTCTTTCCATGGGATGATGCTTTTATTAAATAAGGAAAAAAAGGGGCCTTTTTTTGGGGTAATGATTTAGTTTAGAGTTTTCGCGCCCGGAGTCCAGCCGCAACCGGTCAACTTGCCGGTTTCAAAGGCCGCCAAAGTGCGGATGGTTTCCTCAACGTTTCGGCCAACCCCCGTGTCGTTGATGGTGGCGTGCTTTAAGTTGCCTTCCGGATCGATCACGAAGGTTCCGCGAAGCGCGATCCCCTTGTCCTCGATCAACACCCCATAGGCGCGGGAAATATGATGGGCGTTGTCGGATAAATGCGGGAACTTTAATTTCCCCAACCCACCCTGATCCTGCCAAGCCTTATGACTGTAAACGCTGTCAGTGGAAGCGGTGATCACCTCGGCCCCCATTTTCTTGAATTCCTCGTATTTCTCATTGAAGGCCTTAATCTCGGTCGGACAGACAAAAGTAAAATCGAGCGGGTAGAAGAACAAGACCACCCACTTTCCCTTGTAATCCGACAACTTGACCGTCTTAAATTCACCGTTAGGCATAACGGCTTCTCCCTGGAAATCAGGGGCTTTTTGTCCTACTTGAGTTGACATGACATCCTCCTTTTCATTTTTCGCCGTAGATCCACTTAAGAATAAACGGCTTTTTTTATATTTTTCCTTCCTCCCCATTTATAAAGGAAGTTGAAACTAACTTAATCACACGCGATAGCCATCGTTTTTTCCGGCCATCTTTCGTGTCGATCCATAAAACCCACAGGAAAATCATTAATATCCGAACATGAGAAAAAAATACCGTTCTGATTTCCTCGCGGGAAACGGATTAAACTTTCCTTTTGGCTAATTTCAAATGCTCCAATTTTTTCATGCAATCCGCGCAATAACCCCTGAAATGGATCGAAAAATCCACAATTTCAAAATCCCTGGCCTCCAGTTTGGGGCAGTGGAAACGAGGCACCGCTCCGTCCTTTACATCAATCACTTTGTGGCAAGCTAAGCAGCTCAAGTGGTGGTGTTGCTCGGTGTTAGGATCGTATCGGGCCGCCGAACCCAGGTGGCTTGCCTTGTGAACAACACCCAATTTCACCAATGTTTCAAGCACACGGTACACGGTCATTCGGGAAAGACCTGATAAACGCCCGGATACGTTTTCGTAAACTTGGTCGGCCGTAGGATGGTCCACCCGAACCAATAGGGACTCCAATATCGCCCTTCTTTGAACCGTCAGCGGAACACCCTGCTCCCGGCACAATTCCTCGAAGCGCTGCATTTTATCCTGTGTGTTTTCCCGGCGAGGGTTCATGAATGATAATATATATCAAATGATATTAAATATCAACTAGTCTTTTCATTTATTTTTCCCTTAATTTATGGGGGTTTAGGCCTTGTTTGCTTATTCGGCGGTGCTTAAAATGATCTCCATCATCGTTTCTGAGGCGGCTCATGCCAGGCGGAAAAGCAAAAATTAAAATAGTTTCAGTCCGGGAAGCTAACGAACTTTTGCCACAGCTTCACGGATTCTTAAAATCACTTCGTGAACTTCGATGCTCGATCTTACGAATCCAAGCGCAAATTGAAATCGAAGAAATGACCGGAACAAGCTCGGATAATCAACTTACCCCCGCTGCTCAGGAAAAAGTCATCAAATGCATGGATACTCTGCGTCATCAGACAAGCCAATTTGAGGAACAATTGGACCGTCTCCTAAAAAAGGGCGCGCTCTTGAAAGACTTGGACGGGGGATTAGTGGACTTTTATACGAACCTGGATGGGGAAATTGTTTTTCTTTGCTGGAAGGAAGGTGAAAAAAAGATTCACCACTGGCATTCCCTGGGAGAGGGCTTTCAAAACCGAAAACCGTTGTCTTAATCAACCCTTTTCGTTGTAAAGAAACCCAAAAACTATTTATTTTTTTGATCCGGATTCCATTGTTTAGTTTACGTTTACTTTTTGGCGGCTTTTTCTCTTTTTGACCTGATTTCCCTCGCCTGATACTCCAGGTATTCTGCGTACCGGCCCTTGTAATCGGTATAGGTACCGTCCATTCTCAGTTCCAGGATGCGGTTGGCCACCTTATCAATCAGGTTCTGGTCATGGGAGGAAAAAATCACGGTTCCCGTAAACTCGTCCATGGCCTTGCTCAAGGATTCGATGGATTCCAAGTCCATATGGTTGGTGGGTTCATCCAGCATCAGCATATTGCCTCCCTCCAACATGAGCCGGGCCAACACCATTCGCTGGCATTCCCCGCCGGACAGGACTTTCACGCTTTTTTCCTGTTCCTCCCCGGAAAAAAGCATCCGTCCCAGCATCGCCCGGATCACCTGGCCCTCCTCCAGGGGGGCGAACTGACGAAGCCAATCCAGGGCGGTTAAATCCTGGGTCAGCTCATCTTTCACATCCTGGGGCATGCTGGAAAGCCTCACGGTACTCCCCCATACCACCTGACCCTCGTTAATCTTCAGGCCCCATTGGGACAACGTCGATCCTTCGGCCTGGTAGCCCCCCAGGAGGCACTTGATCAGGGTGGTTTTCCCCACTCCATTGGGCCCGATGATGGCGATCTTGTCCCCGCTCCCCGCGATGAAGCTGACCTTTTTCAAGACCTTCAGGTTTCCATAGGACTTGCTGATGCTCTTGACGTTCAGGATATCCTTCCCGCTGCCCTGCTTTTCCTTGAAATAAAGCCTGGGATACTGGCGGGAAGAGGGGATGATTTCCTCCAGTTCGATCTTCTCCAGCAAGCGGGCCCGGCTGGAGGCCTGGGCGCTCTTGGAGGCGTTCGCGGAAAACCGGGAGATGAACACCTTGAGCTCGGCGATGTGCTTTTCCTTGCGCGCGTTCTCGGAAAGCTTTTGGTCCAGGGCCTGCTGGGAGGCCATGACGAAAAAGTCGTAATCGCCCGTGTAAATCGTGACCTTTTGCCGGTCGACGTCGGCGATATGGGTGCAAACATGGTTCAGGAAGTGCCTGTCGTGGGAAATGACGATGATGGTTCCGTCATAGGCGTTCAAATAGTCTTCCAACCAATCGATGGTGCGGATGTCCAGGTGGTTGGTGGGCTCGTCCAAGAGCAGAACGTCCGGTTTGGCGTAAAGCACTTGGGCCAGCAGAACCCTCAATTTCCATCCCCCGGTGAGTTGTTTCATCTTCCATGGATGTTTGGCGGTCTCGATCCCCAGGCCCTCCAATAACTCCCCGGCCGCCGCGGTCACGGCATACCCGTCCATTTCCCCGAAGTGGGCTTCCAGTTCCGCGGCCCGCAGGCCCTCCTCGTGGGTCATGTGAGGTTTGGCGTAAAGAGCGTCCTTCTCGCGCTGGACCTTCCAAAGGTCTTCCCGGCCCATCAGCACCGTGTCCAGGACCGTAAACTCCTCAAAAGCGTATTGGTCCTGCTTCAGGAGGCCCACCCGGACCCCCCGGTCCACCGCCACTTCACCCTCGTCGGGTTTGATTTGCCCGGCCAAAATCCTGAGAAAAGTGGATTTCCCCGCGCCATTGGCACCGATCAGGCCATAACAATAACCAGGATTGAATTTGACCGTGACACTGTCAAACAGGGTCTTTTTCCCGAATCGAAGGGTAAGGTCTCTTGTGGAAATCATTGACTCGCCTTTTGTTCTTTTTCGATTTTCCCAAATCAGTTCAGCGGGGGATCTTCTTAAGGAGCGCAATTGTCGGATGATTTGAATTTAGAGTCAAGGAACATCCATCGGGGTTGCGAAAGAGTAACCTTCAACTCTTACTTATGGCGCTTTGTCCGGATCGAGTGCAGGTGTTCGCGCCACTCCTCCATGTCGGCTTCGTCCTCGACCGAAAAATAATATTTGTCCTTGAAGGCGCCCTTGACGTAAACGACAACTTGCCCCTTCTTCGCCATTTCCACATGGCCGTGGCTGCCGGCCACCACCGCGCCTTCATGTGAAAAAATGCTGACCTGTTCTTTCTGGCGGATGAACTCGAAAAGCGTGCCGTGAAGGCGGCAAGAGACCGGGCCTGCTGTCACCTCAAAGGGGTAGCTCGGCGCCTTATCCAGCATCGTGATGAGGCGGCCCTGGGAGAGATGGAGGCGGCAAAGAAGTTTTTTGGATTCGATATACCTCAAGCGCGAGAACTGGATTTTTGTGTTTTGGGCCAAATGGACATAGGCTTTTTTCGATAAACGCAGGACGGCCTCGCTTTTGGGGCCGGTGGTGATTTGGTCGCCGTCGTCCACGAACTGGCCGGTTCGCAGCCGGGTGGTCTCGTCCGTCTCATCCCGGAAGGCTGAAACTTGCCCCCGGACATCCAGGACCTTGAACCGGGGTTGGTCCTCATACTGGGCTTTTACCGCGTCAATATGAATCCCAAAGGTGAAAAAACCGGCCAAGAGGAAAAGAAGCAAACGACGCATTAAAACCTCGTTCATCAAAAGTGTCAGGGGACGGCCCTTCGCACCGCAGCGAAGGGCAGTGCTTCGGGTCGCCACTTGGCCGGGGAATGCGCCGATTCCCCATAAGGCTTTTAAGAAAATCGGTGCTATACCGACCTCTATAAAAGCTTTATGGAAGGTCGGCATGAACCACGGCCAAGTACGCGGTTTGTGCCGATCTTCCAAAAATACATATTGAGATCGGTACCATACCAACTTCTTTAAATGCTTTATTGAGAGTTGGCATGTCCCCGGCTAAAGCCGGGGCCTTAAACAAACCGGTGGAAAGATTACCCTCTTGTAACGAAAAAATAAACTAAATCCTTGGGGGCTATTTCTTTCTTTTACGCCGCGCCGTAATATAACCTTTGCGTTTATATAAAATCAGGAGGTATTCATATGAGCGAAGCGAAAATAGCGGCGAAATTCCCGGCCAAAGTGGATGTGGAGGCCGGAAAGACTTACGCCTGGTGTTCGTGCGGTCTCTCGGAAAAACAACCCTTCTGCGACGGACACCATAAAACCACCGAGTTTAAACCCCTCATTTTCAAGGCGGAGGAGTCCAAGACCGTTTTCCTTTGCCAATGCAAACAAACAAAAAACAAGCCCTATTGTGACGGTACACATAAGTCACTTTGACCGGTTTTAATCCAAGGGATTGTTTAACAAAGTTATCCGGGTTGCTGACTAATGAATTTTATTAAACCCAAGTCCCCACTTTGGGTTTAATTTGTTCATTCTCATTTTTCATATAAGAACCGGGGTTTCTAAACCCTTATTGTATATATGTTATAATTTGATTCGATACTATTCTCCTCCGAAAGTATATTGGTAAAAATCAATCATGAATTCTTCCCTAAATCAAACCTTGAGATGGGCCTTTTTCTTTTTTCTTCTTGTTAGAGTAACCCTGTTACTCCCCAATCCTGCCGGCGCCGCCACCACCAACAAAGGGACTGATTTTTGGGTGGCTTTTCCCAACAACATCGACTCCGGTACCAGCGCTCCCCAACTCTTCATCACCAGCGAGAGCGGCGCCACCGGCACCGTGTCTGGAGCTGGTTTCACTTCGCCTTTCACGGTAACCGCAGGTTCCATGGCAACCGTGCCGGTTCCTACCGGGTTCATCGTCACTAGCCGCGACAGCGTCACCCCCCAAGGCATTCACGTGACAGCCACTTCCAATGTGGCGGTTTACGGCTTGAACTACCTGGAGGAAAACACCTACGGATACCTGGGGCTTCCCACGGATGGCCTGGGAGTGAGTTATATCGTCGCGACATACCAAGTGGATTCGACTTCCAGCCTATTCACCCTCGTTGGGACCTCCAGCAATACCACGCCCGTTACCATCCTCCCCTCCATAACGGTGGGTTCCAGGACGGCTAATAACCAGTATGTGGTGAACCTGAACCAGGGGGACACCTATCAGTTGCAGGCCGTGAACATCGGCGACGACTTGAGCGGCACCAGGATCACCTCGAATAACCAGGTGGCCGTCTTCATCGGGAACAAGTGCGAAATGGTGCCGAATTCCTCCTTTTCTTCCTGTAACCCGCTGATCCAGGAACTTTGGCCCCTCTCGGATTGGGGCGTGACTTTTTTTACCGTGCCCTTGGCCACCCGGACCGGGGGGGACACGGTCAAGATCACATCCTCTCAAGACGGAACTACTTTAGCTGTTAACGGCTCAAATGTTTTGCTGAACCCGCTTAAAGCGGGACACGTTTACCAGCAGTTGTTGACCGTAGCCTCACAAATCACTTCAAATTACCCCATTTTTGTGGCGCAGTATTCCGACGGTCAGGATTGGGATGGCAATCCCATTTCCGACCCCACCATGATTGCCATTCCACCGGTCAGCGGTTACGACACGGATTATCTCGTTGGAAACCCGCCCACGAGTTTATTTCCCGTCAACTATGAGAACATCATCGCGCCCAGCTCGGCGGTAGGTTCCATTACGCTGGATGGGGTTCCCATTCCGGCGGGATCCTTTTCTCAAATTTGGACTACTGGATACTACGGCGCCCAAGTTTCGGTTTCAGGGGCGCCTCACCAACTCTTGGGACCCGTTGCCACGCCTTTCGGGGTGGTTGCTTATGGATTCGCCAGCGCGGACGCTTATGGTTATCCCGCGGGGGTCATCCTCCAGCAAATCCCAACCCCCACCTCGACTCCCACCCCGACCTTCACGCCGACGCCTGGCGGGTCTGGGCCAGGGTCTCCCCAGCCTCCCGTCAACACCTGCCAAATCCATCTTTGGCCCGACCCTTACGACCCCCAAATAGCTGCCTTCCGGTTTTTGAAATTGGACTGTATTCCCCCCGGCGCGACTGTTTCCTTCTACACTGTTTCGGGTGAATTAGTGAACACCGTCACGGAAACCGGGGGGATCGCCCAATGGGACGGCAAGAACAAGAATGGGATTAACGTGTCTGCGGGCATCTATTTCTATGCGGTCCTGCAAGGGGGGCAATTCCTGGCAAAGGGGAAATTCCTCATTCTTCGGCGCTAATAACATCCTCAAATCCCGTCGGAGATGAAGGAATCTTCCCCGCGGAATGATGCGGCAGATTCTTCTTAATTTTCAAACCGGATCCATTCGGGAAGCCTTTTGAAAAGAATCCGCACTCTTTCCCGGGTTCGCTCCACCCTTTCCACCAAGCGCTCGGCGGCTTCCCTTCCCCGGCCAAGCCCTGTGCGCCAGACGAGCCGTAAAAGACGCTCCGGCGCTTCGGGAAGTTCGTCATCGGAGGTTTCCCTTACCATGCGGTGCCGTGCCTCCAGGAGCCGGAAGAACCCGTAAGCTTCCAGCAATTCATCCAGCACTTCCCCCGGAACCAACTTTGCCTCTTTCATATAGGTCAAGGCGGTGGGCAAGTGGGGCACTTTTATTTCGGGAATTTCACGGCCGTAGGCGACCTGGAGGGTCTGGATGAAAAATTCGATGTCCGTGATGCCCCCCGGCGACACCTTGATTTCCAAGCCTTTGGTTTTTTTCGCTTTTTGCTCCATCTGCTCCCGAATGCCGAGTATCTCGTCCAGTTCCTTCCGTGTTAAACCCCGCCCATAAGTAAAACGCTCGATTTCCTTTTCCACTTGAAAGGCTGTTTGCCGGTCGCCGGCCAGGAAAGAGCAACGGGTATAAGCCAATCTCTCGGCGGCTTGCCCATAAGTCCGGAAATACTGCCGGTAGGCGTCCACCGAGTGGGCCATTTGGGCCTCCCGGCCCATGGGCCGGAGCCTCGCGTCCACTTGATAAGCAATGCCCTGCGGGGTGGGCGCAGCCAGGGCGAAAATGAAGGTTTCGGAAAGCTTCAGGTAATTCTCAAAACCAATTTCCTTGGCTTCCTGGTCGCCGTAGATAAAAAGGACATCCAGGTCCGACCCGTAATTCATTTCCCGGGAGCCCAGTTTTCCCATCCCCATCATGCAGAAACCCTTGGGGGCGCAAGGCCTTTCCGTGGAGCAGGGAAATCCCAATTTCACCGCCGCGGCCCCCAACGCGCAGCGGCTTAAGGCTATGGCTAAGCGGGAAAGTTCGGCGAAACAATCGAAAATTTTTCTTTTGCCCAAAAGGTCCTGGAGGCCCACGCTCAGCACTTCGCCGTCGCGGACTTCCCGAAGAAGGTTCAAACGCCCCTCCCAGTCAGGGGTCTGGGCCATGCGGCCCTCCAGGATTTCCAGGAACTCCTGCACTGAGCGGGGGTCCCGTTCGTTGACCGCCCTTTGCACGATGTCAAAATTACCGGGATGCGCAATGAGGATTTGCGAGAGAAAAAGGCTGTTGGAAAAAAGCTCCAGGAGCAGGCGGAACATGAGCGGGTTTTCCAAAAGGTAGCGAATATAAAGGTCCGGGAGGGAAGTCGCGTTGAGGAAACTTTCCATTTGGTTCAAAGCCCGGTCCGGGTGGGGAACCTTGGCCAGGCCTTTGAATAATGCCGGAACGAAAACGGACCAAAGGATCTCCCCTTTGGCCCCCGCCGAGCGCCGCAGCCTGCCCACGAGCGCCAGGAGATTGGAAGCGGCCTGGGCCGGGTCGAAGAAAAACTTCTTCTCCAAATCCTTTTCCAATTCTTCCCGGTTGCCGGCGAGGGATTCTTGAACCACACGTGAGGAAACATCCTGCCGGGTCTTGATCCGGAACACTTCCTGGTAAAGGTGGTTGACCCGGGAAGTCGTATCGGCATAACGGGCCCTGAAAAAGCGGACAGGCTCGTCTTTTTCCCCCTTGAAGCCGAGGGAACGGGCCAAGCTTTGCAAAGCCGGGGCCGATCGGGGCAGGGTGTGCGTCTGCAGCCCATGGACCATTTGCAGGTGATGCTCGGCGTTGCGGAGGAACCGGTAGGCTTCAGCGAGGAATTGCGCGTCGGCCTTGAGGAGAATGCCTTCCAATCCCAGGTTTTCCAGGGCCTCCAAGGTATTAGCCCCCCGGATTTCAGGCTTGAGGCCCCCATGGACCAGCTGAAAAAGCTGGACAATGAACTCGATCTCGCGGATACCGCCCTTCCCCAGCTTCACCTGGGTTTTTTGCTTGCCCATCCCCTCCATTTTTTTCCGGATGAGAACCATGACTTCCCGCATCTCGCGAAGCACGGCCGAATCGAAACTTTTCCGGAATACCAGGGGTTCCACTTCTTTGAGGAATTGGATTCCCAAATCCAGGTCCCCGGTGCAGGGCCTCGCCTTGATCAGGGCCTGCAGTTCCCAGAGCTGGCTCCTGGATTCGTAATGTTCCAGGTAAGCGTCCAGGGACTTGGCCATGTCCCCCAACCCCTCGGGCCTCAACCGCATGTCCACCTTGAACAAATTGCCCAGGAAACTCGATTCCTGCATGGCGTTGATGATGAATTCGGCCAGGTCATTGTAATAACGGCGGGCTTCCTCCCCCACCACTTGGGATTGGGGGGAAATCTCGTAGATAAAGAGAAGGTCGATGTCCGAGCAGTAATTCAGCTCGTTCCCGCCCAGCTTGCCCATTCCCAGGACCACCAACCGGCCCTCGGGTTTTGGTACGCCGGCTTTCGCGAGTTTTTCTTTTCCCACCGCCATAACGGATTCCAAGAGCGCGTCGGCCAATCCGGAAAGTTCAAGAGTCAGCGTCTTCACGTCGCAAAGCCCCAACAGGTCCCGTCCGCCCAGGCGCAGCATCTGGCGGCGCTTGACCCGCCGGATGGCGTTCAATTCGCCCTCGAAATCATCGAGGGCCTCCGTTTCCCGAACCAGCGTTTCCACCAAGCGCTCCTTCGAGAAACGGGAATACAATCCGTCCTCGTCCAAAAGCCAGTAAAGCAACCCGGGTTCCTGGTAAAGGATGGAGGCCAGGTAGGGGCTGAATCCCAGGATTTTGGCCAGAACTTTCCGGGCCTGGGGAACTCGCAAGAGATACTGGTAGAGTTGGGACCGGTGGAAGGATTTTTCGGCGTAGGTGCCGAACTGGTTGACCGCAAGGTCCGGGTCGGGAGCCTCGGAAAATTCGGGCAGCATGAGAGGCAGGCACTCGGCCCAGGCTTCGCGGTCAAAAGGGTTCCGGCTTAATATCGAGAGTTCCTTCCAGACTTTGGCCGGGTTTTTGAATCCATACGGTTTTAGGACACGCTGGAGTCCGGCCTTGGAGGGCGTTTCAGACGAGAGGAAAAAAGAGATTAGGGAGGATTCCATTTGTAACCTTAAGCGAAAAATGGTTTTTTATGGTAGCTGTCATTGCGACGAGTGACCGCCGAATAGGCGGTCGATAACGAGGAAGCAACCTCAGTTCTAATAATCCTTAGTTTTATTTATTGAAGCGCCTGGTCGCCCCTTTCCGCCGTCCTGATTCGCAAGGCGTCCGCAACCTGGGTCATGAACACCTTACCGTCACCGATTTTTCCGGTTCGCGCGGACCTGGAAATGGCCTCCAAAATCTTTTCTTTTTCCTCGTCCCGGCATACGATTTCCAGCTTCAACTTGGGCAGGAACTCAATGGGGATGGAGTCCCCTTTCAAGATTTCCTCGTGGCCCTTTTGCTTGCCGAAGCCCCGGACCTCGGTCACCGTCATGCCGGATACGCCGGCTTTGACCAGGGCTTCCTTGACCCCATCCAATTTGTGGGGCTTGATGATCGCTTCCACTTTAAACATGATTCTCCTCCTTAAAAACCTTTAAACTTTAAGTTTGTAACCTCTGAAAAAGTCGGCTTATCGCCAACTTTTTCAGCAACCATCGAAGGTAACCCCACGTTTTCCTGCGGAAATCTTTGGGGTCGAAACCTCTGTTTGTCGCTTTATTTTAGTTTTTCAGAGGTTTCAGCTTTTTAACCTGTTGAATCGAATCAAAATGCTTATCCAAGGTGAGTAACGGGAAATGATGGCGGGAGCAGAGTGAGGCGATAAGCCCGTCCGTGGCTGGAATTTGAATCCCATTTGCCCGCAAACTGTTCAACAATTCCCCTGCTTTTTGAAAATCGGCCCGTTCGGTTTCAACGTAAGGCAAAGCGGAAAAAAGTTCCCATAACATGCCTTTTTCCCCGGGTTTGGCGCCCTGGAGGAGTTCCAATTCAACCGGCCCGCACAAGACCGCCTGTTTTTCCTCCAAAAGTTCGTCCAAGGAATCGGCGGCGGGGCTTTGGCCCCCCCTGAAATATTCAACCCAAACGGAAGTGTCAACGAGGACGTTTGCCATAGGTGGACCGGTTTTCCTGGATTTCCATCGATCGAAGCTTTTCCCAATTGTTTTCCAGGTAAAGCTTCCCGCGCAGGGACCTTAATTTCTCGATCTTCAGGTGCTGGACCCAATCCGCCAAAGCGCGATTGACCGCTTCCGTGCGGGTCTTGGATTGGGTGTATTTCATCAGCTTTTCTATCACGCCGTCTTCAATGGTAATGGTGGTTCGCATTCCAAGCTCCTATCATCAATATCACCATATATTATATGCTGTACTAAAGCATCATACAATCCGGTATTTGGTGCTATTTAAAAAGATCAGGGGCAACAGTTGCGCCAAGAAACAAATCCAAGGCTACACCAATATCAATCAATCCAATTTCAATAAACGTTCACTCCGCCAAACCCGGATGACCCAAACATTTTTCGTTTCAACATGATAGATAAGGCGAAAAGGCGGCACGATCAATTCCCTTAAAAAAGGGACGCCGAATTCAGGTACGATTCTTCCCGAGTCCGAATATTTCGCGAGCCTTTCCGATTTATTCAGCAGTTCCGCTACCAAGCGAAGACCTTGATCGGGAACGACTAGTTCCCTGTAATAAAGAACCGTGTTTTCTAAATCCTTGAGGGCGGATTCGGTTAACCCGACTTTCAACATTTATTTCAAGCCGAACTTAAGGCGGGCTTCCGCCACGCTCAATGTTTTTCCCTTTTCCACGTCTTTGAGGCCCTCCACCACCGCCTTCATGAAGGCCCTTTCCTCGGCCTGGTCTTCATAATCGCCGATGGATTGGACGATGGCAACCCCCTTGCCCCGGCTGGTCAA
The DNA here is from genome assembly GCA_963847625.1 of candidate division FCPU426 bacterium. Classification (GTDB taxonomy): domain Bacteria; phylum Oederibacteriota; class Muellerivitia; order Muellerivitales; family Muellerivitaceae; genus CAWCKJ01. The sequence goes on from CAWKAR010000005.1 coordinate 20,091, forward strand.
AAGAACCGGCCGGTGAGCTTGCGTTACCTGTTGAATCACCTTGGCGGGATTGGCTTTCATCGTGGTCACTGGCACAACATCTTCCGAGAATTTAACGTTCATTGGCAGCTCCTTGATCCACCCCGCGCCCACCAGGGGAGGGGTGACGCTAGATCATGCCAATGGATAGGCCATTGGCAAAGGATCCATTTAAAGGCCTATCAATGAAGACCATTTAACAGGTCGTTTCATAGGTCTTTTAATGGCACCTATTTTACAACCTTCAAATTTGATTTCAAGAGGCCAGGGCTGTTATGGGGAAGCAGAAGGTCTTGTATCAAATGAATCTTTTTAAGTACTTGCGGAGGCACTTCACTTTTTCGCGTGAATTTTTGGGGTTTCGCGGAAGAAGTGGGGACTTCTTTTGAACACTACCAATCAAATTCACCGTCGCGCGGATGAAAGTGACGAATGTTCACTGCACCAAGCTGAGGAGCTTGGTGCCAGGCCCCTTTTTCCTGCTCGGCTAATAAAATTGTTCGGAAATCGAAGCTTTCAATTGAGGAGCGGATCCAGTTTTATGCCTTTTTGGAGGACTTGGATATTCTCCATCGGGATTTCGACTGTTGCCAGGTATCTAACCCCATATTCGTCCTTATAATCCTTCCAAACCGCACGGGGATACAATTGTTGGACTTTAACCTTTTCGGCGTCATATTCTTGCCAATCGCTGAATAAAAGAACGACGTTTTTGGTCACTTGGGCCTTTATGGGCATGGCCAATGGAGTTCCTTCATTTATCTTTACTTGTTGATAGGTAAGAAATATTTCCGGACTGTCATAATTACTACAAATGAATTGGTCGGTAAATTTTTTCCCCTCGCAGACTACGTGATCTTTTGGGTAATAGCTTTTAATCACGTCTGCGATCGAAAAGGCGCTATAACTAAAATACCAACGATTATCGTGATCAACTTCGAATTTGAAAAAATAATTATTTATGTTCATCGACACGGAGCATACCATGATGATTACCAACAGCAGGATTCCAGTTATACGAATAGGTTTGGGCCTGGCCGCCATAAATCTTACCGCCCAATCTATTCCTTGAGCCGTTAGAAAACACAAAAAAGGCAAAACCAGAAAACAACGATGTCCATTAAAGAAGGCGGGATCATTTTCCATGATCGCAAAAGCGTTAGAGATTATTCCGAAAAGCAGCCCGGACAAGGCCATCAAATTATTGCGCCTCCTAAAATAATAAAAAGCTAATATTAATCCCAAAAAACCAAAAAAGCCCAAAAATGGATCCAGAATCGGGACATTTCTAAGACCGGCGCCAGGATTGATATTCGAATTCGGCCAAAAAAAAGTATAAAAAGTGCTGATGATTCTTTCAAAGGGCAGGAAGAAAGCATTTTTTTCAATTACAACTTTAAATACACTAAAGTTTTTTATTCGATCAAAGGCGTCCGCTGTTTTGGCCGCAGTATTGACAAGAAAGGGCCCCAACAACCAAAAACAGGAAATGAACATGAATAAAATGTGTTTCCAATATGTCTTGAAATAATTTTTTCCTTCGATGAAATAACTCGCGGTCAACGCAGTAATCACCATAACTGGTACCAATCGGCCGGAATTATATGTCATGACCGCGGCAGCCATAAAAATTCCAGCCAACCCGAAATAAAGCTGGCGGCCTTTCGACAGGGCCTTGGCTAAGAAAAACAAAGCTGGGACCTCAAAAACAATCGTGAAAATATGCTGAAAAGGTGAAAGGCTGTAAAAAAGATTCCACCAACAATAGGAAAAGAAGACAGCCGCCAACCAAGAAGCCAAAACCCCGTAATAAAGCCTGCACCATTTGTAAAAAAAATAAATGGGTACAATCGACAGGGCCGCAGATCCCCCTCGCCCCGCCGCCAAAGTGATTCCAAAAATTTTTAAAAAAGGAGCAATAATAAACTGCGGAAAATAATTCCAGAACCAATTAAAGGCGAAAGGCGACCTCGTTTTCCATTGAAGCACATTGATTGCTCCAAGCAGATTGTTAGCCTCATCGGTTTGGAATCCAGTGAAATTTTGTTGTAGGAAAGGGAAACGGAGAAGAGCCGCCAGGACGATCAACAGAATCAAACCCGTTTTTTCCTGGAATAAATCCCTCGTGTTCGAGAGGTTTTTATAATTTCTAGATAATAACAGGAAAGCCCCGATGAATAAGAACGCGGTGGCCACCCCCGGAATCCACCAATTATTCTCAAAGGATATATAAGAGAACACCCAAGACGTTATTACCAGAAAAACGCGCCAAAGCCAAAATTTGTCTTTTTTAGGGAAACCCGCTTGTTTTTCAGGGACTGGTTGTTGTGTTTTGGATTGCCCAGGAAAAGCTTTCCAAATCGACCAAAGAGCTATAGCTTGGAAAGAAAGACCGAAAAGCCAAGTAGGATTTTCCCCTGATAGAAACCCCGCACCAACTCCTGAGAGCAGAATTCCGATAGCAAGGATATACCAGCGAATTTCGTTTATATCTTTCGGTTTGTTAAAATAATTTTTAAGATTAAGTGTTTCATAAACGAAGGCTTTAAATGGCCTCAGTGTTTTCCTAATTGAATGACTTTTTGATTTTTTTCTATGTTTCATGTATTAATTTAAGAATACTTGACAAATATGTGTTGCCACAAGTGAAAAGCCGTTTTCGAAATTGGTTTTCTGATAGTTTGTAATTATAAACCCCGAGTTCTTTGCCGATAACCTGCCACTTTGGTGTGAACTACCTTTTTTCCGGGTTTGAACGATTTTATTTGAAGTTTTTATGGCCGCCGGGAACAGAATCATCAGGAACATATCATTCGTCACTTTAGGTCTTTGAACCATTCGGGGTCTGGCACAAGCCCGGGGCCTTGGCAACCGGTTAATTGAACCTATCTTCTTTCAGGTTGGGAGTGTTGAAAAACCCATCAACGATGGGATTTTTCAACGGCACCTTTAAGGTAACCCCCGATTTGACGGCGCTCATAGGGAAAATCCCCTATGTACAACGAACTCATAAGGAAGAGCCCCTATGTACCCACGAAACCGAAAAGCCCGCAAAACCAAGGCCTGTGGAAATCTTTGGGGTCGAGACTGTTGCAAGGTCACTTTTTGTCCCCGGAACTCTGTTCCAGGGACTTATTCAACAGTCTCAGGTTGTTGCTGAGCCGGTAAACCGCGCCGGCGCCATTGCCTTCCCTGACCAACCGCCCCTCGGCGATTAACTTGTTCAGGTTACGGAGCACGGTTCGCCTTGGACTTTCCAAGGCATCCACCATAGCGCCGGTTTTGACTTGGCCGTTCCGCTGGACATGGTCCAATAGCCTCAAAACCAATTCTTCATCATCGGAACGGATTCGACTCCCGTTGGTCGCTCACCGCAGGCTGGCCAGGAACTCTGGAACCCGGGAACTGTTAAGCTGATAAGGCGGTAAGCCAAGCGGTAAGCCGGTAAGGGCAGAAAATCTTGGGAATGACAACAGGTTATCTCGGCTGCCGACGGGAATGTGGGCGGTTTATCTCCCTTGCCGACGGGTGCCGACGGAAATGTGGGCGGTTTATCCTCCC
>CAWKAR010000006.1:0-66129 GCA_963847625.1 candidate division FCPU426 bacterium
CCGAGTTCCATAAGTAAGTGCAACACTTAGTGTCTGAAGAAGGCCGCATGAATAGGATATGCGGCTATGAAAAAGAAATACAAGCATTTAAGCGTTGAAGAAAGAGATCATTTATCCGTCTTGAAAGGAAAGGGTCTTAGCCTTCGAGCAATTTCACGCGCCTTGAAGAGGTCTCCTTCCACCCTCTCCAGGGAACTCAAGCGCAATGCTCCCCCTATCCGTTCTGGTTATTATCTTTCTCATCGAGCCCATCAACGGTATGTTGACCGCAACCAACAACGAGCACGCCGTTTACGCCTGAAAACAAAACGAATTCGTGCCTACGTCCGTCGTCAATTGAAACGAGGCTGGTCTCCAGAACTCATTTCAGGTCGATTAGGTCACCTACGGCCTAAGCAAACCATTGGTCCTGAAGCTATCTATCAGTGGGTTTATGCTGAAGCCACTGAGCTGATTCCTTGCCTAGTTCGACACCACCGGCGACGATTCTCATTTGGCCATAGCCGTAAGCACGCCAAAAACCATATCCCAGGCCGTGTTTCCATCGATAAGCGCTCCGAGATCGCCAATCAACGCAAGCAATTCGGCCATTGGGAAACCGACACCATGGTCTCTCGTCAGAGTAAAGTGGCTATGCGGGCTCTCGTCGAGCGTCAAAGCCGTTTTTCCAAGTTGGGAAAGCTCAAACGAAAGACCGCTCGCCAAATGAGTCATAGCCTCAACCGCGCTTTATGCCGCTTCCCTCAAGACGCCCGCCTGAGTCTGACCTATGACAACGGAACCGAAAACACCAACCACTTGGAAACCAACCACGTGCTTGGTACAAAATCCTTTTTCTGCGCCCCTTTCCACAGTTGGGAAAAAGGTACGGTGGAAAATACTATCGGTCTTGTCCGCCGCCATTTGCCTAAAAAGACTGATCTTGCTAAAGTGTCCTTCAAAGAATTCAGGACCATAGAAAGATGGCTCAATAACAGGCCCAGGAAATGTTTGGGCTTTAAAACTCCGGCGGAAGTCTTCCGGCGAAGTGTTGCACTTACTCCGTGAATTCGGCGTGCTTAATTATTAATTAGCCGCGAAAAGCGGGTTATTCACCACTTGGTTAACTTATTAGTAAAACAAAGGGGTTGTTCCTGGAACGAAACAGAAGCCCGATTTTTTAGATAAGCCCATCCCAGGATTCCGAAGCCCAGGAACCCCGCCGCCAGTTTAATTAAGGGGCCAGTTCATGGAGGAGTAAGCAGTAGGACGTTGAGCGCCGTTAAGAGCGTGAAGTTGACGATTGGCATGGAAAAAAGGGCGGCCAAGGATACCCCCTTAACTTCTTGTCTTTTTTTGGTAGTACGCGATAAAGCCGGCCGGATCGAAAACGCGGATACCCCTGCATTGCTTGGGCGGGAAATGCCGGCTGTTCCCGGTGATCAAGCACTCTGCCCCGCCGGAATATGCCACTTCCAAGAACATTTCATCCGAGACGTCTTGCAAGGGATGGGGAAGGGGTTCAGCCGCCACTTGGATCCCATCCTTCCGGATTTGAGCCATCAAGGTTTCGATATTTTCGGCATGAAAGTGGAAATGGGGGCGGGACAAGACTTCCCGGTATTCCGATAAAATCCGGGCGTCATAAAGGAGCTGGACCTTGGCCGAAAGGACCAACCTTACGATTTCAGCGGGACGGCCGAAGGGTGAAAGAAACCCCGAGACAAAAACATTGGTATCAACAACGGCCTTCACTTCTTGCGGGACCGACGAACCGCCGCGATCTCGGCGTTGATTTCACCTTGGGTCATCTTATCCAACCCTCGCTCCACGGATTGCGCCTGCATTTGCTCCATGGCGTCGATGGCCCGGGAGCGCCGGATGGAGGCCAGGGACTTCTCGATGTTTTCCTCGGTGATGGAGGATAAAAGGGCGATGGGCTTACCATTGTTCGTCAGCACCAGGTCCTTCTCGGAAGCCAGGTTCTTCCAAACCTGGCCGGATTTGGCCCTTAAATCCCGGACGGTCACGAATTTCATGAAATTCCTCCGCTGTTGCCAATAGTATACCTAATTGTATTCCAATTGGCAACAAACCGGGAACTTTTCCGCCGTCAGCGGCAAGCCCTTGGGTTTTAACTATTCCACGATCTTGTATTTCTTCCGGATTTCAGGTTCCGGCAGGGCATTGTAGTGCCACCATTCATGGGAAAGCTGGAGAAACCCGGCTTCGGTCATGACTTTCCTGAGGATCAACCGGTTTTCCAACTGCTTCTTGGTTAACTTCCCTTCCTTCAAAAACTTTTCCTCCAGCCGGGGCTCGGACAATTCGGTAAAGGAATCAAACCCCGTGCCCATATCCAATACTTTCCCCTTCGCGTTCAAAAGGCTTAGGTCCAGCGCCATGCCGTAGTTATGAGGAGACCCGATCTCGGCGTTGGCCACGTATTTGCGCTGGGGGGTGTCCTTTACTTTGTTCCACATGATCCATTGCACCGAATGGGGCCGGAGGGCGTCGAATACGACGAAGGACCATCCTGGTTTTTCCCTTTGGAGAATTTCAACGGCCCTTCGGAACTTGCCCGCCGCGTCCTGGTGGAGAAACGCCTTGTTAAAAGGTCCGTACAGGTTGAAACCCATGAAATTGGCAGGGGTGGCGTATCTCAAATCGATTCGGACATGGGAGAAAGCCGAGAGATCGACGTAATGCTTGTCCTTTTCCAAATTTTTCAAGGAATCCGCCGGGGAAATAGGTTTTGAAGGTTGAGAAGTTGCATGTTTTTTTTGATCCGCGCCGGTCAAAACAGGGGAACACAAGAGGGCGAAAAACAGGGTCAAAATGAAAAATTTTATTTTCATACGGAAAAATCCCAATTGCTTAACGCGGGGCCCCATTCACCTGCTCCACCGCCTGGCGGATCACAGGCTTCAGGACGTCCAGGGCGTCCTTGGTGGCGGTGGGAGTTCCCGGGAGATTGACAATCAGGGTCTTTCCGCGGATTCCCGCCGCTCCCCGGGTCAGGGAGTTCGTGGGCGTTTTCTCATAAGCCTTCACCCGGATCATCTCGGCCAGGCCCGGGATCCATTTCTCGCAAATTTGGAACATGGCCTCGGGGACGTGGTCTTTTTCCTGGATTCCGATCCCGTCCACGGTGAAAACCAGGTCCACTTTCCCGCTGTCAACCACCTGGCAAAGGAATTGGGTCACGGCCTCCTGGTTGTCGCCCAAAGTTTGCCGCTGGACCAATTCCCAACCCATCTTCCGGCAGGTGGTATCCAGGATTTCCCCGCATTCGTCATGGGCCCCCGATAAGTACCGGTCCCCTACGGTCAAGACGACGACTTGAATGGCCATAATATTTTCCCTTCCCATCGATATTAACCAATGACGGCCTTACCGGGACAACAGGGTTATTTTTACGCTTTCCAACCTTCCATTCAATCTTTTTGGAAGGTCACTCTTTTACCATTTTACTTGGCCGCCCGGGGAGCCAAAGCCTGGGCCTTGGCGTAGCACTGCTTTGCCGATTCCGTTTGGCCCGCTTTTTCATATAGGCTTCCCATCAGCCGGATCACCCCGGGATTCGAGGGGTTCAAATCCGACGCGGTTTTCAATAACTCCAGTGCCTCCGGCTTTTTCTTGAGGTCCAGATATATTTCAGCCAGCTTCAAGTAACAAAACGGCTCCTTTGGAAGGATTATGATGCCTTTCTTGTACGCCGCGACGGCTTCCCGCTTTCTTCCGGTCTTCAGGTAAAGGGATGCCAGCGTGTCCAGGTATTCGGGATTGAAAGGATCCAGCCGGTTGGCGGATTGGAAGGCTTTTTCCGCGTCACGGGAAGATCCCTGCTCCCAATAGGTCATGCCAAGGTCGAAATAAGCCAATGCGTTGTCGGGTTTTTCTTTCAGGGCCTCCTGGGCCTCGGCCAGGGCCTCCTTTCTCATGCCACTGCGCTCATAGGCGTACCAGAGATCGTGGCGCAGTTGATCCTGGGGAAACTCCTTGACCGTGGCGTTGATTTTTATGGCCTCCTTGAGTTCTTCGATGGCCTCTGAGATCTCCCCCTTGACCATATGGATGTACCCTATCCGCTCATGGGTGGAGACCTGGGCCGGGGGAATGGCTTGGGCCTTTTTGAATTCCGCCAATGCCTCATCCTTCTTCCCCGCGCTCAGCAGGAGGTTGCCGTTATTCAACAGGACGTCCCGGGTCTCCGCCGGATAAACCCTTGCCAAACTGGCCCAAACGGTTTGGGCATCCTTCCAAATCCCGATCTGCCTAACGGTCCCGAAACCCAGCAGTAACGCCAGGGCCGCAATCAGAACCCCGAAAAGCTTCCGGCGCCCGGAAAACAAAACCGCCGCTCCCGCCGAAAAGGGCAGGAACAAACCCAAGCTGGGGAGATAGGTATAACGGTCCCCTGCCGCAAAGCTTCCGATTTGGACAATGCCGATCACGGGCGCGAGCGTAATGAGGTAATACGCCCAAGCGGCGGCTAGGAAAGGGAATTTTTTCCTGTAAAAATAACAGGCGAAGGAGATCAGAATGACGAGAAGAGCCGAAAAGAAAACCTCCAGGAAATATGAGCTGTCCACCTGGTGGGGGAAAGGATAAACCGGCACCAACTCCAGCGGCGCGGCCATCTTATATAAGTAGAAAACCAGGGAATGAAAAATGTGCGCGGTCCGGAATAGGAGTGTGAAGTTGGGGTTGATTAATTTGATTTGTCCCATTTCCAACCGGGTGACCAGGCTGAACGCCAAGGCCAGGATGAAGAAGGGGATTTTTTCGACTAACGCCTTTCTGAAACCGTCCTGGAAACGCCGGAGGGGCCAAAAATCCAGGATCAGGAAAACCAGGGGCAGGGTGATGGCCATGGGCTTGGACATCAGGGCCAGCAGGTACAAGCCCAGGCAGGCATGGAGTTTCCATCCCTTCCGGCCCAGGGTAGTGCTGTAATCCAGGTATATATAGAGGGCTAACAGGTAAAAAAAGGAATAAAGGACGTCTTTTCTTTCCGAGGCCCAAGCCACGGATTCCACATGGATGGGGTGCAGGCCGAAAAGAAGGGCGGCCAGCAGAGCCGCCGGAATATACCCTTGCTTAACCCCGGTTTCTTCAACTCCATTGGAATTCAACGGTGCGAATCCCAAAAGCCGCCGGCAGAGCAGAAAAACCAAAAACGTATTCAAGGCGTGAAGAAGGACATTGGTGAGGTGATAAATCCAGGGATTCAAGCCCCCCATCCAAAAGTTCAACGCGTCGGAAAACCAGGTGAGGGGCATCCAATATCCCGCCAGGTTCGTCGTCAGCATCCAGCGAAGGGAATCCGGCCCCAGGGAACGGATGGCGGGGTTGTTCGTGATGTTCTCGGGATCGTCCAGGTCCACGAAACCGTTGTCCAGCACCGGAAGGTAAAACAGGACCACGGCCAGGGCGGGAATCAGGCCGAAAACCCAAACCGGAATATTATTGGCGGAGACCGGCTTTAAATCCGATTCCAAATATTCCTCCCTCAAAATCGTTCGGTTTTACACCCGATATTAACCCGGATTTTTCGGATGAAATTTCATCTGAGTATAATAAGATATCGCTCGGCTCCAGAAAAAGGATTTCATGACCCACCCCTCGATTCGCCGGATTTCTTCCATTTTCTTTTTCGTCTCCGGTTTTTGCGGTTTGCTCTACCAGGTCGTCTGGCTGCGCCTGGCCTTCGCCCGCTTTGGGATAAACACCCCCGTGCTCTCGGTGGTGATTTCGGTCTTCATGGCGGGTCTCGCCCTGGGGTCCTGGCTGGGCGGCCGCCTTTCCGGCGGCTGGGCGTCAAACAACGGCGCCCTTCCCCTGCGTTATTACGGTGCAATCGAATTGCTTACGGGACTCGGCGCCTTTTTGGTTCCGCGCCTATTTGATGGGGGGGCATTTCTTTTGCTCCCCCTCGGAAGCGCCGATTCCGGCGCCTATCTTTTTTCGTCCGCACTGGTCCTTTTGTTCTCGCTCCTGCCTTGGTGCTTTTTCATGGGAACCACCTTCCCTTTCATGACCGCCTTCCTCAAGACCGCCTTCTCTTCGGAAGAAGGCTTCAGCTTTCTTTATAACGCAAATGTCCTGGGGGCCATGACCGGGGTCCTGGTCACGGCGGTCGTCCTGATCGAATGCCTGGGATTCCGCGGGACCCTGCTCCTGGGCGCCTTTTTGAACGCACTCATCGGCTTGGCTTCCCTCTGGATGAGCCGGAATCTTCCCAAGTCCTCACCAGTTCTCGATGCGGAACTTTCCCGTCCCATCCCGATACCCGAAGCGGAAAAATCCACCCCTTATTTATCTATTCTTTTCACCACCGGTTTCGTCTCCATGGCCCTGGAGGTTGTTTGGACGAGGTCATACACCATCGTTTTAAATTCCTTTGTCTATTCCTTCGCCGGTCTTTTGTTTTCCTACCTGCTCGCCACTTTCTTCGGCACTTGGTTTTACCGGTGGCATTTGAAACAAGGCAAACTATTTTCGACTCCCTCCCTGCTGGGAGCCGTTTTCGCTTTTTCTTTCCTGCCTTCCTTCCTCAACGACGCCCGCCTTTCCCTTCACTTCATCAAACCCTTGGCCAGCCTGATGCCCATGTGCGCGGTTTGGGGATACCTCACTCCGAAACTGGTCGATCAATTTTCAAAGGGGAACCCGCGGACTGTGGGAAAAGCCTATGCCGCGAACGTGCTGGGGTGCATTTGGGGGCCTCTCGCGGCTTCTTACCTTCTCCTGCCCGAATTTTCCTGCCGCCAGGCCATGATTCTCCTTTCCCTGCCGCTGGGCCTGTTCTTTATTCATTCCATCCGGAATAAATCCGGCCGGAGCAATCCGGCGCTTGCCTGGGCCGCAGTTTCCCTGGTTTTTTTCATCTCGGTTTTTAACCTGCTGGATTACGAGGAGGGGTACCGCTATGCCGACCCCAAGTCCATCGTGTACCGGGACTACGCGGCGTGCACGGTGGCCAGGGGCTCGGGAATGGAAAAACTTCTTTTCGTCAACGGCATTAAGGTCACCGGCCTGGTCCCCTCCACCAAGATCATGGCCCACCTCCCCCTGGTGTTGCTTTCCCATCCGCCCCGGTCCGTTTTGGACATCTGTTTCGGAATGGGCACCACCTTCCGCTCCTTGATGAGTTGGGGGGTTCCCACAACCGCGGTGGAACTGGTCCCGAGCGTGCTCAAAACCTTCCCCTTCTTTCATTCCAACGCCCAAGTGCTTGTTTCCAATCCCAGCGCCCGCCTGGTGGCGGATGATGGACGGCGGTTCCTTCAAAGAACCGGCGAGTCTTTCGACCTGATTACCATCGATCCCCCGCCGCCGGTGGAAGCCGCCGGCTCCAGCCTGCTTTATTCCACGGGCTTCTACGAACAAGCCAAAAAGCACCTGAACCAGGGCGGCCTGCTCCAGCAATGGATCCCCGCCGCGGAAGTCAAAATCATCCATGCGGTTTGCCGTTCCCTCGTTCTTTCTTTCCCCTATGTCCGGGTTTTCGGTTATCCCAACGGAATTGGATACCATTTCATCGCTTCCATGTCCCCGATTCCCGATCTTTCCGCGCGGGAGATGGTCCGGAAAATGCCTCCGTCCGCGGAAAAAGACCTGATCGAATGGCCGCCCATCCAGGATTCTGAAAAACTCTTCAAGTTTTTCCTGTCCCAGGAAATCGACCCCAAAACGCTGCTGGATCAGGACCCCGGCGTGGTCGTGACCGATGACCAGCCCTATAACGAGTATTTCCTGGTCAGGCGGTTCGGGGACTGGTGGAATAAGACTGATTCTTTGACGCAAAATTCCGTCAAGAGTATTTCCTGGTGATGGTTCACGGTTTTCATCGTCTTTTTTAGATCATAAGACGGCGCTCTAAATTCCATTCAAGAAAGAACGCCTTCCGTTATAATTCCCCAATGGTTCCAACTTCCCCTTCCGAAAACCCCGCTCCAACTGCCGGTCCCGACCGCTCCTTAAAAATTAATCCCTGGTTTTACGCCCTCCTTTCCTGCTTCCTCCTGCTCGTTTTTTTCGGGGCCAGGCTCATCAACGATTTCGACTTGGGTTACCACCTAAAGGGGGGCCAGTGGATCCTGGAAAACCACACCTTCCCTTCCAAAGACACTTATACCTATACCGTCCCGGACCATGACTACGTGGACCTCCATTGGCTGTACCAGGTACCCCTCTATCTGCTTTACCGCCTCGGCGGTTATTCCCTCCTGTCCCTGACGAACATCGCTGCCCTTTTGCTGGTTTTTTTCATCACCTACCGGCGACTCCGGTTGACGGGCGCCCCCCTGTGGATGTGCGTGTTGCTGCTGGGAGTCGTCCTCATCGGCTCGGAAATCCGTTTCCAAGTCCGGCCTGAAATCCTCAGCTGGCTGCTGATGTGCCTGACCCTCTGGATCCTGGAACTGCGGTTAACCGGCGGGAAAAACCTGCTTTATCTCCTCATCCCGATCCAGGTGGTTTGGGCCAACGTGGAGGGGCTTTTCCTCATCGGTTGGGGGCTTTTGGCCTTTTACCTGGTCTCGGGTTACCTCCACGCGCGAAAGGCCGACCGGAAGCTCCTGCGCTTTTCCGCCCTGGCCTCGGCCTCCTGCCTGTTGAACCCCTATTTCATCAAGGGCGTTCTTTTTCCCTTCATTCTTTTGTCCACCCTCGCCACCTCGAATGTCTTCAAGGCCAACATCAACGAGTTCCAATCGCCCTGGACCCTGGCCCGGCATTACCCCTTTCCCCCGGACTGGACCCTCTGGGCCTACGAGAGTTTCAGTGTTTTACTTTTATTGCTCCTGATGGCAACCTTCAAAAAAAGGAAACTGCACGACTGGCTCCTGGCCGGCAGCTTTTTCTACCTTTCCACGGCCAGCCTCCGGAACATCCCCCTCTTCATGCTTTCCTGCGCTCCATTGGCGGCCTCTTGCTGGAAGGATTTGAAATGGGAGAAACTCCACAAGATCGCGTCGGCTTTATTCTCCAGGCCCGCTGCCGCCTGGGCCTTCTCGCTTTTCATGCTGGCGCTCTGCCTGAGGGTCGCCACCGGCGCCTATTACGTCTCTGAGCGCCGGGAGGAAAGGTTCGGGTTGGGCCTGGACGCGGAGAAACAGCCGGTGAGGGCCGCCCAATTCCTGGTCCAAAACCGCCTGGAGGGAAGGCTGCTCAACCACATGAACGCCGGGGGATGGCTGGATTGGGCCGCTCCCCAGAAGGTCTTCATCGACGGGCGCTTGGAGGTGATGGGGGAGAAATTCTTCCGGGAATACATCGAATCCCTGGAGCGAGGGGGGCTGGCCCCCCTCCTGGCCCGCTACCAGGCCGATATCCTTTTTTTTAATCCCGAGGAAACGCCGACCTGGGTGATGGATCTTAAGGATTTACCGGTTTGGCGGCCGGTTTACCTGGATGAATCGGCTGTGATTTGCTTGAGGAAAGACTACGCGCCCCAGGTACCGAAAATGGATGACACATCCATACTGGCTCAAAGGGGAATCGCTCCCGCCATATTGGAGGAAAAGCGGACTCTTCTGGAAACCCCGAAGCCTTCGGCTTGGGTTTTATTCTGGCGGGATTTCTGCCAGAAAGACCAATATCCCACCGGGTTGAACGTCATCGGGGCTTATTACAATTACTCCGGTAAATTCAATCTGGCGGAGATGGTTTTCCTGGAAAATATCCGGCGCACTCAGGGAAGGTATTACGATTTGTTTTATAACCTGGGGGCCATGTATTACAGCTCCAAACGGCTGGACGATTCGAAGCTTTGCATCCAAAGGGTCATGCAGGACGTCTCCCATGAAGCGCTCGCGCGCCAAATCCAGGCAAACCTCCCGCGCCACTAGAACTAATGGCTCCAGCGGATTCCTATTTCAGCAATTGTATGTCATCCAAATAAAAATCCGAGACGCCTTTGAAACTGTTGGAATTGAAGACGAGCCGGTTAAAACCTTCTATTTTTCCAAAAGCGGAAAGCGGCAGGACCACCCTGCACCATTGTTTTACCCTCAAGCCGTCCGATGGGCCGCTGGTCACGGGCCTCTCCACCCCCGCCTGTTTCCCATTCTCTTCCAGCCTCACGCGGAACTCCACATCACAGCCGGTGGGGTAAACCCAGAAAGAAAGGTTCTGGTAGTTCCCGGTTTCGATTTGCGGCCCCTCAAGCTGGACTCCTCCCCATCCCCCGTCCGGTAATTGGACGAGCAGGCTTTTCGACCCGCCCGGGGTATGGTTGGTCTCGCCGGAGGCAAAGTCGTACCGGCCCCCTGTCCAGTGGCTCTCGGTCCAGCGCGGCTGTTCCCCGTCGTAAACCAACAGAGCGCCCGCGGTATTCGTTTCCGGTGTGGGCGAAACCGTTGGCACCCCCGGAGTGGGCGTCTTCAGGGTCTTCGGCCCGATGTATCCTTTCGCCGCCACGAATTCGTCGAAACGCGCGGACTCGTCCTTGGGCGGGGCCCAGCTTTCGTCATTGCCCCCGAAAAAAGTGGAGAAGTATAGCTTGTCGATCTTGAGATCCGGCGTGTCCCGGAACCTTAGGCCCTTCACCTCCAGGGCCAGGTCCCCGTCCAGCCAACTGACGATGAGTCCGTCCTTTTTCCCGGGGGTGTTCATGCGGACGTAAGTTTCCACGCAATGCCACCGTCCCGGAATGAAATAATGGGGACAGCCCCCGGAGTCCCAGGGGAAATCGTCACCGTATTCCGTGGTCTGGTCCGGGTAATAGACGTATTGGACGATCTTGCCGCCCGGCCGCCACATGATCCTGGCGCTCCAACCGTCGGAGCCGTTGGGCTTATGGCCTCCCGTGTTGTGGGTCCCGCCCGCCAGGCCGGGAAGCTTTCCCCCCTTCATGAAATCGAAGTCGGGATCGAAACGCACGTAATAGCGCAAGTGGAGGTCCTCCTGGGGATCGATGGGAAAACGGGAGAAATCCACGAGGTACTGGAGGCCGCCTTCAGGGCCGACTACGTTCTTCAGGTAATGGACCTGCAGGCACCGCCCCGCCAGGCAGTCCCGGTCGAAGACCAGTTTCCCATTCTCCCGTGGTTCCGGCCCCCAGGCGATCCCCCAAACCGAGGTCCAGGGGTCGGTCTCAAAACCGCTGGAAAACAAGACGTCCCCCCGGCTCTTGAGTTTGGGGTCCAGATCATAGGTGTCCCCGAATGGCCCGGAAGCAAAGGAGGGAAAAGCCATGACGAGAAAAAAAGGGGCAAGGAGAAATGCTAAGCGCCGTTTGGAAAGGATCCACCTGTTTATTTTCACCGGCAAATTATACCCATTGGGGGAGGAAGTCGCGGTTTAAAAGACCCGCCGGATGGAAAAAGTAAAAGGATTACTTTTGGAGCGAATGTCCGCGGCGGGTTGTCTTATAGGCAGGGGTTGGAATTCCGAATTTTATTAAGAGAAGCCCCGTGGCCAGGGCCATCAGCGACACCAGGCTCAGGAACAAGCCCAGCCGGAAAGCGGTGGGTTCGTACCGGAAAACCACGCGGTGGTCGCCGGTCTTGGCCAATTCCACAGCCATCCAATAACCGTAAACCCGGAAGATGGTTTCCGGATTTCCATCCACCCAGGCGTGCCAGCCCGGCGCGAATGCCTCGTCAAAGACCAGGAATCCTTTTTGGGGCGTTGACACCGTGTAAGCGGCCTCACAGGGCGAAGGCCTGTCGCCTTGGAGAATCACCCGGGGATCCCAAAAGCCCCTCCAAAATCCCTTTAGCTGGTCCCAGAGCGAAACCGAAAAATTCTCCGCCAGCAAGCGGCTCGCGGGTTCAAGCCTGACCGCCCCGCCTTCCGGCGCCTTCTGGGTGTAAATCTCGTTTTCAAGGAAGGCTTTGGGGTCCAGGAGGCCGTTGAAAACCTCCGGCCGGTTCGTGAACTCCCGGACCAGCCCCGCCGTCCAAGCCGTGCCCATGGCCCCTGCGTTGCGGGCGAAGACCGATTGTCCCACCCGCGAGGAAATCTCGTACTTAAAAGCGCTCAAGGGCTCGGGGGTAATAAGAAGTTTCACCCCCGCCGCGTCCAAGATCCTTCCGTCATAGGGAAAACCCTTTTGGAAATAGCTTTGCAGGTCCTGGTAGCCGTCCAAGTAGAGGGACAGGTAACCGCGGGCTGAGCGCAATCCCCAAATCACGTTGGTGTTGGCGGTTAGCTTGGACGCCGAATCCACAAGGGCATCCGTAAAGTCGCGGGCATCCGCGGGGATAGGCGGATTGTTGCTCCGCATGCTGAGGATCCTGCCTTCCCCGGCCATATCCCTCGCGGCAGCCGCCGCTTGGACCGCCTTGGGGTCCCGGTAAGGGTCACGGGCCAAGTGGATCAACCGGGAAGGGACGAAGAGAATGTCCAAGGCCCAGAGGGCGCCTAAGACCCAGGCCCACTTGCGGATGGGATTCTTTTTCGAGGTGTTTTCGGCTTTTTCCCTGAGTTGAAGGCCGATGGAGGTGCAGGCGCAAAAGAGGAAGAGGAAGACCGCGGTGGAGGGCTCCAACTTTGCCAGCAGTTTCGAGGGGATCAACCAATTCCAAAGGGGGAAATGGGGCCCCGCAATCCACAGGAGGGTAAAAAGGGCAGAGCCCTTCCAGAACCCATTGCGGTATTTCCGGAAGGTCCAAAGCCCCCATAGGAAGATTCCCAGTGGCACCAACCCCAAATAAAGGTTGTTGAAAATGTAATTGGGTTGATCCCCGAGGTAAGCCGGGGACCCGGGAATCCCGAGGATATGGGGTTGCAGGAGGGTCAGGTCATTCACCCACCGGAGGCTATAGACCGGGCCTTCTCCCCCTTCCCGGAAAGACGAACCCAGGTAGTCGAGGAACGGCATCCATTGGCAGGCGGTCAAGACCAAAACCGCGCCCAGGGCCGCCCCCAGGATGTATCGGGTCCGGATTTCCACTCGTTGGTGGAACAGGGTCCAAGCCAGGAGCAATACCATGGTATAGAGAATGAAGTAGGGGTAACCCGCCAGGATCTGGAAAGACGTGAATAGAATGAGGAGCCCGGCCCAAGTCCAGGAGGGTTTTTGGACGGTCTTGAGCGCCGCCAGGAAAAC
Source organism: candidate division FCPU426 bacterium (assembly GCA_963847625.1). Taxonomy (GTDB): domain Bacteria; phylum Oederibacteriota; class Muellerivitia; order Muellerivitales; family Muellerivitaceae; genus CAWCKJ01. The sequence continues at coordinate 13,043 of CAWKAR010000006.1, forward strand.
CCAGGGAGTCCAGGACAGGGAGGCCAGGTGGGTCGGGTATCCCCAGTAATAAACCACCAGGGCTGATCCCCCGAAAGTCAGGGCGCAAAGCGTGGAGATGATTTCACCGGCCTTTTGGGCCCGCATCCAAAGGTAAAAACCCGCCGCCGCTAGGACGCCGTGCAGGATAGCCATCACGAAAAACCAATCCGTCAAGCCCGTCAGGTTCCAGAGCCAGAAGAAGGGATAGAAAACCGCCGATTGGAAGTTCGCCTCATGGGGGGTCCCGCAGGCAATGTAGGGGTTCCATAAGGGGATGAGTCCTTTCCGGAAAGACTCCACGTTGAACCACTTTTCCGGGAACACATACTCCAGCGTATCCATGAAGGCGGGCATATGGCCCCAAAAGCGCACAATCCAGTAAAGGGTCAACACCCCGTAAAGGCCCCACAACAGCCTTGAGATATTTTGGATTTTCATTCCGCAATCCTTTTAAAGGCCAACCCGGCCCAAAAACCGCACACTAACAGGGATAAAAAGAGACCCAACCGGAAGGTCAAGGGCTCGAAGAAAAACACTGCTTCCGATTCCCCGTCATTCAAGACTACTCCCCGGAAACAATGGTTGACCGTTTCCACCGGCTTTGTTTTTTCTCTATTAATCGTTTCCATATCCTGATCCACTGTCACGTTCCATCCCGGATAATTCGTTTCGGAGGAGACAACCAGGGCCGTTCCTTTTCCGGGAGCCATGACCACTTCACGATTGGGACTAGAAGGATGGCTCTCCACCTTGCGCCAAAGGTAATTCCCCGCCCGCTCTTTATCGGCGATGAAACATTTCTTTCCATAATCCATAGATTCATGGGCCGCCTTCTTGAAATCCCCGTCCAGAGTTTCACCGGCGGGCTTGGCCTTTTTAACCGCGAACCACTTGGGTAAAGCGTTTGGATTTTCTGAGATTTCGGTTGTCACATCCGAACCTCCGAATTTCTTAAAATCCCCGAACAGATTCTTCCCGAACACATAACGGATGTTCAAGTAATCCAAGACCCTCCGTGAATGCTTGAGCGAATATTTAAAAGCTTGGAGGGTCCAATCGAAGGAATCCCTTAGTTGAAGGGTGTTATAAATAGGAGCTTCTTCCCTCCCGCAGGCCAGGGGCCAATTGGGGTATAGGTTTTGCTTGGCCCCATCGTAAGCCGCTTCCCACGTGGGCCCCTCCAGCCGGACCGCCTGTTTCAACAGGGGCGGGGTGAAAAATATCCGTCCCGGCTTGCTCAATCCGGCCAAGACCTTGGGTAGTTGGTTGTAATAGGATTGGTCCAGCAGGACGTTCAAGCTCCAGGCCGCAGTGCCTAAGGATAGGGCTAAGGCCACTGTTATCAATCCCAGGCGGACGGAAGGTTTCGCCGCCAATGGGCATAAAACTGTCAAGGCCAGACAGATCCAAAATGCCACAGGGTCAAGGGGCGCTCCAAGGAGGTAGGACGCAGCAAAGGCCGAGAAGGTCAAACTCCACCAAAACCAGGGAAGAGGCTTCCCCGGTCCGGAAGCCAGGAACAAGTCCAGGGACTCCATCGCCATCCAGGCGATCCAAAGAGCCAGGAGGGAAATCCAATATCCCGAGTGGATCACCAGGGAATAGCCGGGGAAAAAACACCGCAGGAAACAGACTCCTCCCGCCAATCCGGTGCTTAAACCCAGGATCAGCAGGCCGATCCCCCAGGATGTTTTGCGATAGGCGCCCTTCAAGGCGCCCCAAACCAGGAGGATGACGGGGGGAAGCCCCATGAAAAAAGTGGAAACCCAGTAATGCGGGCCGTGATAGTTGTCCCCTATGGGATGCCCCTGAACAAAAGCATTGAGCGAGGTGGCCAGGTCCTCCAGGCCCGGGTCCTGGAAGCGGCCGGCCCCGCCTTGGTAATTGCTCAACTTGAAAAACTCGGCAAATGGCAGGCCCCAGGCCAGATTATAGATAATAGCCAACAGGCCCGCCCCCATCGCCAGACTTACGAAACCCAGGCTGATCTTGCGCCGTTCCCCCGCGGGCCAAAGAGCCTTCCAACCCCAATGAAGAACTACGGCCAGGAAAGTCAGGTAAACCAAAACCGGATAGCCCGAGGCCGCCTGGAAGGCCCAGACCAGGGAAAGGTAAAGGAATGCGCCCTTCTGGCCCTTGTATAGTTTTAACAGCCCCAGGAAAACCCAGGGGATCCAGCTGATGGCCATCAGGGCCGGCGGCGTCCAGGAGGAACAGACCAGGTGGAGTGAAAATCCGAAGACCAGGCTTCCCCAGAAGGCAGTCCCAAAGGAAAACCCCTCGGACCTAGCGAAAAGCCAGAAACCAACCAGGGCCCAAAAATGGTGAAGGATGATCAAGGCCGCGAAGGCGGTGGTTGGATCAAAGAAAGCATAAAGAATCGGGACCGGCGGGTAGGCATAGGCCATCTGGGGGTCCGCGAAAAAAGGCGTCCCGAATTGGGCGTCCGGGTTCCAGAGGGGAATCCAACCTTGCCTCAACGCTTCCCCGCCCCATTTCCAGAGGGGGTAAAAAAACCGGGAGGCGTCCACGAAAACGAAAATGGAATGGCCGAACAGGACTTTCCAATAAAAAATCGCGGTCAGGGCTGCCAGGGCCAGGGCCGCAAATAGATCCTGGCGCAAAGACGTGGGCAAAGAAATGCGAGATTTCACCGCGCGGTCTCCTTCCCCAGGAATTCCAGGACTGGGGGCGGAAGGTTCACCATTTCTTTTTCCACTGGATCAACACGGTCCGCGTCTTTCCACTGGCGGAACACCTCCAAAGCCTGGGCATAGGCTTGCTTCGCACCGGATTTATCCCCGGTTTCCTTGAATAGGCTCCCCAGCCTGACCCATCCCATGGCGAGGTTGGGTTCCAGTTCGACCGCCTTTTTGAAATCCAAAAGGGCCGCCTGCCTTTCGCTGGTCTTTAACAGGAATATTCCTTCTTCCTCGTAAACGAAGGCGTTCAATGGCAGGGCTTGTTTCGCATCCTCCCAGGCCTTCTTGACGCGTGGAGCATCCTCCGCTGAAGGAACCGCGAAAAACCCGCTGGACAAGCGCTCGGCGTTTTTCAGGTTCCATTGGCCGTCCGCTTTCTCCAGGTCCAGCACTTTCGCGTAAGCCTCATCGGCCTTCCTTTTCCAAACCGGGTCCCGGGTCGCCAGGAAGAGTTCTTCTAAATAATCCGCCTGGAACGCTTGGACCCGGGCGTCCCAGGCGTTCAGGAGACCCGCGGTTTCCGCACAGCGCAGGGCTTGGGGAAAGTCCTTGTTTTGTCTCAACGATAGGGACTTCTCCTGCAGCGCGGGCACGAAAGCCGCGGAACCGAAAAGCCCCAAGGCCAATCCCAACGCAAGCAAACCCCCGGCCATGGAATGCTCGGCATCTCTTTTTTCATCCGGCGCCGCCAAAGCCGCTCCCTGCAGGGCCAGCAAGGGGGTGTGCAGGCAAAAATCAAACAGGGAGGCTGTTCCCAAGGCGGCCAGCGCGGAGCGTTTTCCTCCTTCGCATTTGAAGGGGCCCAGGTAAAAAAGAAAGGCCGCGGCCCAAAGGAAACCCGTCAAACCGAAAGCCGTGAGGAACTCCAGGTATTCACTATGGGCGAACTCGGCGTCCATCAAATAACGGTTGATGCCCGAGGGCCGGGGGCTCTTGACCTGGTGGAAATACCCGGCAAAGGCGCCGGGGCCCACCCCCACCCAGGGTTTCCGCTCCCAGACCTGGACCGCCGATCCCCAAATATGGATCCGGTCCCATCGGGAGGAATTTTTCTCCAGCGAATGGAAAGCCATCACGCGGTAAACCATGATCAAGGCCACCAACACCACGGCCGCTCCCGTCACTAAAAGTCTTTGCTCCTTCTTGACCAGGACGACCAGCCCCGCCACCAGGCCCACCATGGCGCTGAAAGCCTTCAAACAAATGATGGCCGCGAGGGAAAACACGAAAACCGCGGCTTTTCCCAAACCCTTTTTGTCTTTCAGGAATTTCAAGCTCAGGGATTTGAAATCCAAGGGTTTGGCCAGCAACAGGAACAACAGGGGGATCAAAAAAATGCCCACTTGCTTGGGATTTGGGAAAATCCGCCAATACTTGATGTCGGAAAACTGGAAGGAAAACAGCCAAACCCTCAGGGCCCAGAAAATTCCCAGCCCGCAAAATAAAACAAGGAATTTCCGGGGGTCGGTCCATCTCCTCGCCAGGAGGACGAAAACTAGGGCAAGGCCGGCGGTTTCCAGGAACCTCACCGAGCCCAGGGCCGAAGGGGAAACAAACGCCCGCGAGGCAAGGTAAAAGGCGCCGGCAAAAACCCAGAGCGGTACTTTTTCCACTTTGGCTTGAAGATAAGCGTAAGCCGCCCACAAGACGCAGGCCAACAGCGCGAAGTCCCAGGGCCGGAAAGGGGGCCAGAAACCGGAAACCAGCAGGACGGCGAGGACCCCCCATTCAAGCCCTCGGGCCGGGATCATGGGTACGCGGAGTTCCTTTTCCGGTTTCAAGGCCAGGCGACCGGCCACCAAGGCAAACAACCAAACCAATTCGGACATTTGAAAAGGAAGGTCGATCAGGCCAAAAAAAGCGAAAGCCAAAACCCCGGGAAGAACCCCCCAGGCCTCCCACCGGAAAGGTTTTTGAAAACGAAGAAGTAAGCTTCCCGATGCGGATAAAAAAAGCGCCGTCCCCAAAAGACCCGTTTCCACCAGGAGTTGGATCAGGATGTTGTGGGTGTATTGGGCGCCGGTATTCAGATCCAGCCCCGAACGCTGATAAGCCTCCCCGAAAGTGCCGAGGCCTGAGCCGAACCAGGGATGCGGGGAAAAAAGCGACAAGGCCGAAGCCCATAGTTTCAATCTCATGGAAAAAGCCGCTAGGAGCCAGCTGTGCAGCCCCCTTTGTTGGACGGCTAAAGCCACCAGCAACAAACCCAAAAATAACGCCGGGATAAGCCAGCGCCATAATCGGCGATAACCCAAAACAACGAGGACCGATACCGCCAGGCAGGCCAGGGCGCCTACACTTCCGGTGGCCCAAAGCCCCAATGCCAAAAGAATCGTCAAGGCCGAGTAAACAAGTCGCCTCAAGCCCGAGGAGATCTTGGCGCGGATAAAACCCTGGGGGATGAAAAGAATCATCAGGCCTGCCAATGCGCCCGGCGTCACCAGGGGGCCGAAAGCCCTCTTATTGAATGCCCCCGCGGTCGCAATCTTAAGCTCTTCCCCCGAGAGCTGAGGCAAGGTCAGGGCCAGATTGTCAAATCCATACAGTCTTTGATGAAGGGCCCAACCCGCCGCTGCGGAGGCGCCCAGGATCCCCAAAACTTCCAAGCGGGATTGGGTTTGTGGGTCGTTGGCACTGGCCATGAGATAAAGCAATGTTCCCAGGAACACAAACCCCGCCGACTGGAGGGTCAGCCCCGGAATCAGGGACCAGAAGGAGGAAAAAAGAAGGTATAGGAGAAAAACCATCCAAAGCCTGCCCATTCGGGCAAAGGCGCCGGTTTGAATGGGCCTGAATAAAAGGAGGACCAATCCGCCCCCCAAGGCCACGGCGAAGGATTTCGGGTCCCCCAAGCAGGGATGAAATAAAAGGTACCACCCGGTCAAAACGCAGGAAAACTCCCAGAGCCGGTCAGCCGTAAGCGGGATTGAAAGGAGGGATTTCATGGGGTCATTTTACGGTCACAGGTTGAAAAATAATTAATATTTTCTTCCCAAAAAAACGGGCCGCAGGAGGGCATTCAATCCAAAAGCAAAAACGGAAGCAGCCCATACCAGGAATATAAAGAGCGCCAACGCGAAACAGGTTGGTCTGTACTTAAAAACGACCCGGTGGGTTCCCTGGTGCAGGAATACTCCCCGGAACAGGTGATTGGCCGTAAAAATCCGAAGAGGGGTGCCGTCCATCCAGGCCTTCCAACCCGGGAAATTGGCCTCTGAAAAAACCACGAGACCCGGTGCGTTCAAGTTGATATCGAATTCCTGGCTGTTCAAATCCTCGTGGACCAGGACTGCGTTTTTCAAACGATCGGCCCTCTCCAAAGTGGTTGCTTCTCCCAGGGAAGGGGTTTCAGAAAGGAAAGACTCTTGATAAGGCATGAAATCCCCACGCCGCATTTCCTTTAAACGTTCGGCCGGGCTCGGTTCAACCTTCCATCGCGCTGGAGAGTAAACAGGGCGCATTTCTTCTTCCGATTCGTAGAATTTCACTTTACCCCATTGATACCGTTTGAATCCAGGAATCTGCCTCTTTTCATTCCCAGTGGCGAACCCTTGGATTGCCATCAGCCGAAGAAAGGTATGGAAGGGAGTGGTGTAAAGTTCACCTCTGGCCAGTAATGACAGCGCGTTGGTGCCTCCCGCGTTCTTGAGGCGGAAAAAGCAGGAGGCGTTGGGGGGCCATTCCAATTCAAACAGGTTCCCGCCTGATTCCGCCGGAAACGGGATTTTATCCCCGGAAAAAAATCTTTTCGAACCGATTTTTTTTTGAATGGAAGAAAAGAGGGCGTTTTCCTTTAGGAAGTCCATATTGGCCGGGGGCCCTAGCCGGGAAGAGCAAAAATTCCAACCCCCCAGGATCAGGGAAACAGTCAAGGCGCTTCCAAACAGCCATCCCCCCACCGGCCGGGTTCGGGCGTGCGCTAAAAAAAGGCCCATTCCGATTCCGGCCGCGGCCAGAAAACCTAAAAGCCACCATTCCCCCCAATCCCAGTAAAAGGCGCCCAAACCCGCAAGGGCCATATATATTCCCATCGTGCCCAGGATCCGTTTGGCGGAAGGGGAAGCGGCTTGAATCCCCATCAACCGCTCAAAACCCAGGGCGGCCAGGACGCAAACCAAAGTTTGGTAAATAAAGGTGAAACGAAATGGGCCCCTTAACAATCCAAAGCCGGGTATATGTTTGAAAAGCCAAAAGTGGAGCGGAAAGTATTTTCCAAAACTTATCAAAACAAAGAATAAGGCCAGAGAAAAAAGGAAAATTTTGAAAACCCTCCGTTGTTTGGAAGTTAAAGCCGAAAGAACGAAAAAGGGCGTCCAGAGGCCTAAAAAGGTTTCGGTGGTAAAGCAATTCATTTCAAGCTGGAGGGTTTTGGAAGCCGGGTCGACCGGCCGAAGAGGATAAAAAAATCGGAAAAGCTCCGAGGGTTTGATGGAAAATCCGGTGAAATTTTCATAGTTCGGCTTTAATAAAATCCGGTCAGTGAACCGGATAAAATCCATGAAAGGCAAACAAAGAAAAAGGATAGGCATGGTTCCCAAAAGAAAAAAAAGGAAGGATTGGAAAATAGGCCATTCCCTCCCTCCCCCCGATTGAAAGAGGACGCGCCTGTCCTCGATGAAAAAAAACCTGAAAAAAAAATAACAGGTTCCAAGGTAAAAGGAACCCAGGAAGACTTGAGGATTCCCCGCCAGGAAGATCAAGGCCAAGGAGAGGCCCGCGAAGAATGCGGAAAGCGGCGAGAAACAAAAAGAGCATTCTTCCAAGAAGCCCATCAACCAGGGAAGCCAGGTAAAAGCCGAGAAATCAGGGGGATGGACAATTTCGAACCAAAACATTCCGGAAAACACGAAAGTCAGTGCGCCGAAAAAACAGGAGGCATGGGAAAGCCCCAGCTTCCGGAGCCAAAAATGCATACCGACCATGGCTATAAAAAGATGAAGGGAAAAAAAGATCCCAAACCCATGACCGATTGAAAACTTGAGGAGAGGATAAAGGAGGGGGTAGGCTGAAGCGGTGCTGGGATCGGCAAAGAAAGGTTGGCCTGCGAAAATATAAGGATTCCAAAGGGGCAGAAGCCCCTGGCCGAGGGAGGATTTCAAAAAAGAACGGAAAACCGAGAAAACCGACAAGAGGTCGCCGTCAAAGTAAGTTTGGCCAAAAACCAGGCCGGGGAAAAAAGCAATAAAGGAGAGGAGAGCATAAAAGAGGCACGGCTTTAGAAGCCCTTGAAACGGATTATTCTGGGACAAGATTTCCCCCGGAACAAAATCGGTTTTGGAAACAGATAGGTTGAGTACAAAAATACAGGAATCCGACTTCTTTGGGTGGGATCAATATTGTTCGCACGGGATTCCTTCAGCCGAGACCCTGGAAATCACATTCACCCGTAACTATTTTTTTTTGTTGTCCGAAAGCGGAATGAGAGCCGCAGCTTTTAAGGCCAGGATGTAGCTGTACTTGCCGAAACCGGTCACCTGTCCCACCGCCACGGGCGAGATATGGGAGGATTGACGGAACCCTTCCCGGGCGTGGATATTGGAAAGGTGGATCTCGATGGCGGGGATTTCCACGGCTGAGAGGGCGTCCCGGATGGCCACCGACGTGTGGGTGTAGGCGGCGGGGTTGATGAGGATCACGTCGGCCCAGTGGCGGGCGTTCTGGATGGTCTCCACGATCTCGCCCTCATGGTTGGACTGCACGGCCCGGATTTCCAGGTCCAGTTTTCCGGCCTCGGCCTCCAGGTCCTTGTTGATCTCCTCCAGCGTGACGTTTCCGTAAATGTTGGGTTCCCTCTCACCCAGCAGGTTCAAATTCGGTCCGTGGATCACCAACACTTTACGCATAGGGATACCTCATCCATCTTATTTTTAACCGCAGGAGGTGTTTTTCCCGTGGATCCCTCGTATCGGTCGCGGCCGGGGGCGCAATCTTGCATTCCCGGGAAATCATGCTTGACGGTTTATTTTATCAACAATGTCCTCCATGCCAACAAGAAAGCATCCTGATCGGCCGGTAAAACGGCCAAAAAAGGGATAAGTCGGTCGTTTCCAAGGGCTTGGGTTTCAAGATATAATCCGGAAACTTCAATGCCTCCCGACCCGACCCTAAAAAACCTCCTCCGCGCTCCCGCCGGTCCAATCTTGCGCCGGTACGCCCCGCAGCTGGTTGCACCTTGTTTCGCCTTTTGGGCCCTTTCCAACTTTATCTTTTCTCATGCCAACCTTTCGGTCACCCTGAGGATTTGGGTCGCTTTGCTGGGCCTGTCGGCGTGGCTATTCCTTTTCTTCTATTATCCCCTGTCCCCGAAAAAGGGCCTGGAGGAAAAACCGTTTCCGGTTCCGGTCTGGGTCTGGGTGGTCCTGGGCGCGGCCGCCTTATTCCTGCGATTTTTCCGCCTTGCGTGCCTCTCCGCCTGGCCCACGGTGGATGAAGGCAACAGCGGCTACTTCGCGATCCGTCTCATGGAAAATTGGAATTGGGCTTTCTTGCAGGGCACCAGTCAAACACCCATGTTCTTCGCCTGGGGCCAAGCCCTTTTATTCAAAATTTTTTCCCCATCTCTATTGACCCTGTGGCTTTATCCCGCGCTTTGGTCCCTTTTGACTATCCCCGTATCCTGGCTTGCCGCCCGCAGGCTTTTCCCTCCCGTGGTCGCGGTCCTGGTGGTGACGCTGACCGCCTTGAGTTTCTGGCCCTTGCTCCTGGGGCGGTACTGTACCCAGTCGGTTCTGCTGGTTTTCTGGGAATGGCTGGTTTTTTATTTACTGGCCCGGCTCATCCAGGACCCTCCCGGAATCGGTAAACGCGGATTTTTTTGGCTAGGTTTGGCAACGGGCATCGGGTTTTACACCTACCTTTCCTGGGGCGTGGTCGCCTTGCTGGTGGCTCTGATCGCGGTCTTCCATCGACAACCATCGATCCTGAAAAGAGCCCAGGCATTCGGCGTCTTCACGGGAACCTTGCTGCTCGTCATATCGCCCTTGTTTTTTTCCTTTCTCACGGAATACCGCGGGTATTTTCACCATCTTTGGGCCGTCCATTCTTACTATTCCTGGTTGAAACTCCTCCACTTGGCGCTGGCATACGCCGCGGACCCGTTCTGGGGATCGCGGAATGCTTTTTTCCATTTCGGCCCGGTGTGGGGCGGCCTCTTAAACCCTCTGTTGGGCGCTTTTTGCTTCCTGGGGTTCATTCCGCTTTTACGCGATTACCGGAATCCAACGAGCTTTTGGCTCGTGGCGGCTTCGCTGATTTTCTTCTTGCCGGCTCTTCTGACGAATGATTTCGAGACCATGCGCCTTTGCCAGTTGATGCCGGTCTTGACGGTGGTCACGGCCTTCGGAATCCAGGCACTGCTCTCGAACATGGGCCGGGTCACGGGAGTGATGACCGCTCTGGTTATTCTGTTTGGTTCTGTGGCCCTTGATTCCTACCATCTTTTTTCCATTTACGCGGACCATTGGAAAAATAACCCGGCCTATTACGGGAGCCACAAATCCATGGAGTTCAACAGGACCTATCCGATTTTAAAATCCGAAGCCGATCGGCTGGGCCCCGGATGGATATTCCTGAATTTCCATCCGGACCCTTACGACCAAACGCTTTTTGTGGCCACTTACGCGTTCAACGCGGCTGAAAACCCGGCCCTGGATCCTGCCGCCGCCAAGTGGGCCGCGTTCCTGGTCAATGTCCATGAGGAGGCCGCCCTCGCGAAGTCGTTCCCGGGTGGGAAGGGCCTCTGGCTCTCGGAGGGTTTGAACCGCGCGGACGGGGGCTCCTGGCTGGAATGGGTGGAACTTTCGCCCCGAAACCGGGAAACCCTGGCCCGGTGGCTGAAAGCCGATCAATCGTTGAAGGAATTGAACCTCCTGGTGATGGAACAAGGTGTAACACCTTACCAGGGCGGAATGCTGGGGGTTCTGGAAAAATCCTACCCCTTTTTCCGGGGCGACCCCTTCCTGGAATCCCGTTACTGGCGCATTGTCGCGTTGCACGACCTGGCCGCCGGGAACACGCCCCAAGCCATTGAGAATGAGGAGAAAGCCGCCTCTCGGGGTTTCCCCCAAGCCCATCTTTACAACGAAATGGGATGCCTGTTGTTCAAGGAAGGGAAAAAAGAGGAATCCGGGGAAGCCTTCCGGAAGGCCCTGCGGCTGAAACCCAATTACACGAACGCCGCCGACAACCTGCAAGGTTTAGCCGCGTTGAAAAAATAATCTCACGACCGTCAATTGAAGTTAGTTCCCCTCCACTGGCTGGGGCATCCCCGAAGGAGCCGCCTGCGCGGCTGGTTGGGCTTGCGCGGCTGGCAGGGCCGGCAATGCCGCAGGCGCCTTGACGTTCGGCTGGGGCAGGATCGCGGCGGGTTTGGCCGGTGGTATCGGCGACGGCGTGGGGATCGGGGCGGCCGGGGCCAATCCGGACGGCTGGTTTTCCGGCGCGTATTGGTCAAGCCATTTCTTCATGCCAACATCCCCATACTTGTAGGCTTTGCGGTAAGCCGCGACGGCCTGCTCCTTGTTTTGCATGAGGAGGTAGCAATCCCCCGCCAAGTGGAAGGCTTGGGCGTTTCGGGAATCCGCTCCGATGGCCAGGAGGAACCGGTCCAGGGCGTCCTTATAGGCTTTCTTTTCCAGGAAGGGCATGCCCTCCTTGATCATGTCTTCCGCGTTGGCTTCCTTCATTCCGGTCACGATGAGTTCCACACGGCGGTTCTGGGCTTTGCCCTCGAGCGTGTCGTTGGTGGCCACGGGTTTCGTGTCGCCGTAACCCATGACGCTCAGGCGTTTCGCATCGACCCCGTGCTGGACGAGGTAGTCTTTCACGGCCTGGGCGCGAGCCTGGGACAGGACCTGGTTATTGGCGAAGCGGGCCCCCTGGACCAGTGCCACGTTGTCCGTGTGGCCGGCCACCAGGATCATGCTTTCGGGGTATTTCCTTTGGATTGTCCGCACCACTTCCTGGATTTTCTCGAAACCCCGGGACATGAGTTCGTCCTTCCCGGAATCAAAAAGCAGGTCGCCGGAGACCTGGAAGCCGTATTGGTAGGGGATCTTTTTCGCGACCCAGCGGGCCGTCACGTTCTTGGGAAGGGACGAGGCCTCGTGACCCTCGTCGTCGCCGATGTCCAATTTTACAGAATATTGCCCGCGGGGCACCAGCTCGCCTTCTTTGTCCATGCCATCCCAAATGTAATGGGAGGGGGGATAACCCTTGCCCGAATAGGTGCGTACCAGGACTCCACTGGCATCCGCTATGGATAATTTCCACTTCTCCAGGGGCTCCTCGCTGCGGGTCCTCAATTGGATGTCAGCCGCTTGTTTCCCGAGGATGAAGGCGTCCGGGGGCTCCAGGGCGGCTTTCAACACGATGGGCTCCACACCGATGATGAAGTTCAGGGAAATCCGGTGGGTGGAACCTAGCACCCCGTAGGGCACGAAGGCGTAATCCAGGTCGGCCTCCGTGTCGTTGAACCGCTGGGCGATCCCCACGCCGCTGGTCAACCCAGCCAGGGAACCCAGGTCGCTTCCGCTGCGGTAGCCCACCCTCAGGGCCAGGTCGTTCTGGCCGAAGGTCATCTTGTACTCGCCCCCGCCGTTGAGTTTCAGTCCGGTGTCGACGTAGCCGTTGGTCTCGGCCGCAAGGATCAACCGGGTGTTCTTCATCAGGAGGTTCTTGAAGCGGTAGGAACCGCCCAGGACGTAATTCATCGGTTGAGCGAAGTTCTGGGTCATGGTCACCGGGGAACTTGTGATGGTAGCGGGGAAGGTGGTGCCGATATTGGTAAAGGCCGCGCCCACATAGAAGGTCTTTTTAATGACCTCGAAAAGGCATCCTGCGTCCAGGGCCGCGCCCATGCTGCCTTGGTTCACGAGGTTCTGGCCCACCAAGTCGACCTTGAGGCCCAGCATGAGACGTTGGAGGACACCCCCACTGTTGGAAAACCAGTTGCCCAGCCGCTGGGAATAAGCCACGCTTCCCTCGTATTCCGACGCGCCGAACGGATCCCCCACACCCCCGTAATCCCCGGAGGCTGTTTCCAGGGAACCCACGAAGGAACCCCCCAGGTAGTTGATGGACCCGCCGAAAGCCCCATCCCGTTCCATGTTCTGGCTGAAAGCGAAAAACTCGCTATCCACCCCCATCATCCATTCGCCGTGGGTTAAATTGAATTCCGTCCCCCGAGCCAGCATCAAACCTGCCGGATTCCAATACATGGCCGTGGGATCGTCAGCCACGGCCGTAAAGGCTTCCCCCATGCCTACCGCGCGCGCGCCCACGCCGATTTTCTGGAAATTAGTGCTGGTACTTCCGGCGCCGGATGTCTGGGCGGAAAGAGGGTTCGGAATCAGGTTGAGGATCAGAAGCAAGACGGGGATTAAACCTGCGGCGTCGTGGAATTTATTATTGAAAAAAGAAACTCTGGTTTTTTTCATATGGTTTCCTGTCAACAATAGGTTCATGGCATTACCACCAACAACTTCCCCTTCAATATAACTTGGTCGCCTTTTTTAATTAGGTAATAGTATATTCCGGCTGAAATCATATTTCCAAAATTATTGCGGCCGTCCCATTCGATTAAGCCATTCACTTCCTTCTCGGTGTTCACCCATTCTCCTGAAACCGTGTAAATTTCCATAAAAGAACCGGCGGGGCAAAGGTAGGCCTTTAAAACCCCGTTCACGGCGTAGGTGGGGTTGAAGGGATTGGGCCAGACATGCAGACCCACTGGCGTAGATGTAGGCGTGGGAGTAATGGTAGGTGTGAAGGTGGGGGTATTGGTAGGTGTGGACGTTATAGTGGGTGTGGGAGTAACGGTCGGAGTCGGGGTGGGAGCCGCAGAGGGAGAACAAGAGTTTACGACATAATTTTCGAACTTATTCTGGTTTGGCGAGTTTAAATAGCCGCTCCTGATTCCAACCGCCCCGGTCGTAAAGGTGGAGTCCGTAATGTTAAATATCAGACGGTCACCGTTACCGTCATTGAAGTTCAAGTAGCACGTATAATTATTCCCGCAGCATACGACTTTCATATGGACCCAGCTTCCGGCAGCATACGCAGGGGTTGAAGCGGTGCTTAAATAAGACCAACCGCCTGACGTGTGTTTCTCAAACTGCCACTGCCCATAGTTGATTTGAAACGAATAGTAATCCGCTCCGGTTTGACCCCTGAAAATGATACCGAAAATCCCAGCTACTTGCGCGGACATTACGTCGCACTGGATGGTGTAGTCGGTCGACGAAGGGTTGAAATTTGCGTTGGTCGCCAACAGTTGTTCTGCGGAGTAACTGGGATTAGCCGTGCTGATTAAATTCCCACCCGAAGCGCTGAAATAATTCGGGTAATTTGAATCCGGAGTCCCTGCGTCGCCGTTATAAAAATTGTAATTGGAGAGGCTGGCATTCGAGGAATAGTTATCCTGGAAGAGAACACTCCCGAGGTTAGGGCAACAAGACGCCGGATTTGGAGTGGATGTATTCGTAGGAGTCGGAGTCGGTGTATTCGTAGGAGTCGGGGTCGCGGTTGGACTGGCAAGACATGAACAAATCTGGGCGCCCGGAATTTGGGCCTGGGTGATGTTGGTAGCCACGATGCCATTTTGACCGGCTAGGGCCCCGTAGTTCGTCGGTCCCGAGTTATAACTCGTCAATCCCGCAATTCCTCCGCTGACATTCGTTCCCGAGGCGGTTGCCGACAGGAGAATCACGCCCCCGCCTCCTCCGCCCCCGGGGCCATGGTTGGGACCGTTTTGGGCATCGTTGCCCCCTCTGCCGCCGGTTGCGTTGACTGTCAGACCGGCAAGGGTTCCTTGGGTCACGGCCACAAGAACGCTTCCCCCGGCTCCTCCTCCTCCGGCCGCATCCATTCCCGGATTGTCCGGCGCCTGCACACCGTTGGCGGAGAAAGTTCCGCTGCCCGTTACGGTACAAGCCCTCACGAAGATGATCCCGCCGCCCGTGCCGCCGCTGCTGGACCCGTTCACGGTGCCATTCTGGTCACCTGCCCCCCCGCCGCCGCCCATGACAACTTGGTTGGCCGCCTCCGGAAATACCGCGCCGCCCAGGCCGCCTTCAACGTAATCATCATAAAAACTGTTTCCGCCCAGGCCACCGGCCCCGCCGTTGCCTCCCCCGCCGCCTCCAGAATTGTTCCCGTTGTCGCTGGGATGGGTGTCCGTCCCACCTCCACCTGCGTTCCCCGGGGCTCCCCGGGCGAAGCTTCCGTTTGGATATCCTTCCTGATAGGCCTGAAGCGTATCCACATCCAAAGCCGTTACCCAGTTGAAAACCCAGTGGGGTGTCCCCGCGATGCCCTCGCCCTTGGAATCACTATAGGCGATCGTCGAAAGGCTGACGTAGTCCGTCCCGGTCCCACCGCTCGCTCCGTTAAGCTGCCGTCCTCCCCCGCCCCGGAACCCGAGACCGTCGACGCTCACTGTCGAACCGTTCAAGTTCAGGGCCCCAGCCACGTCAATCGCCAAGATGCCGCCCGTAGATCCGTCCCAAGCCTTGGCCGTTAAACCCGTGGTGATGGTCGCCTGGGAGTACTGCGGTACCCGGATGACTTGGTAGATGGCCTGACCCTGGGCGGTTGACGCAGGGGATGCAATATAAGTATGTAGTAATCCCCCGCCGTACACCCCTTGAATGGGAACCGACCCGCCGGCCACAGGTCCCGTTGCCATCACGTATTCATAACTCCCCACGCCGTTCAATGCCGTGTAGCCCGAGCCCGTTGACCCGTCCCCGTAAGAAATGCTGTTGTTGGAATTGATGCTCGCCCCTTGCATCTGGACGACCAGCAGCAAGTCCCCGGTGGAAATGGCCGTGCCGCTGCCGGTGGGCGCGCCCACCGGGATCGAGTTGGCTCCCGCCAGCACCGATCCTGTGCCCGGGTAATAGGTATTGACAACTCCTGACAGGGTCCCCACTCCATCTTTCCCCGCGTTCTCGCATAACTGGGTTATCGGGGGCGGCGTGGGGGTGGAAGTGGGAGTGGGGGTGTTACAGGATCCGGACAGGGTCAGGGTGACCGCGGCGGATGTTGTAACAGGTATGCCATCGGCGGCCATGGAGAACTGGTTCACAATGGGCCCGGGACAGGAAACCGTTCCCCACCAATTGATGGGATTATCAAAAGAAAACATGGTGACTGGAAAAGCGCTTGGGGCACGCCAGGAAATCATATTGGTTCCACTATCATAGATTCCTCCCGCACCGCTTCCGATATAGGAAACTCCGGCCGGGACGAAATCGGTGACTGCGGCATTCACTATCGGACCCGGGCCGAAAACCTTCAGGTTGGAGTACCAATCTGTGCCTGCGGTTTCATCCGCCTGCCAACCCGCCCTCCAGCCCCCGGAACATGTCGGTTGGGGCAAAAAGTTATCGGTGTAATTGAGGGTCACGACGCTTGATGGATTACCCCTTTGCCAAAGCTGGATGTTAAAAGTAGTCGTACCCGTTCCGTTGGAATGGACGGTCGCCCTCATGGTGTACCATTGGCCCACCTGGATGCTGAAGGGCGTGGTGAAAGAAATGGCTGCATTGGAGGACTGGAGCGGATAGATATTGTTTTTCTGAACGAAGAGGTTACCCGGGTTGGTATCAATGGAAATGGCCGCCTTGAGGGTAATTCCTTGGGAAGGGTTGCACGCCAAAATCATGTGGGCATCCGCGCCACTTGTAGCGCCAGCCGCCCCTGTGGGGATCTGCATGTCTCCCTCGACTATGATCGTGTCGCAAATTTCCGCGCCTGGGACACTGCGGATTAATTCAGGATAATTGCCATAATTGCCGACGGAATTATAGGGCACAATGGCTTCGATATAATGGTTAAACAGTGTATCCGATTGGACCGTCCAGGATCCCAGAGAGTTTCCAGGACCGGGCCCGGGATAAACATCGTATAAGGTATTGTCGTAACCCCAGGCCACCGAGCTTCCCGTCGTATTGTATCCGGTGTTGATGTTGTCATAAGAGTCGTAGAACTGCAGATTCTGACCAGCTGCAGTCCAATCGAGGGTATAGGTGACGGTGTCTCCATTTGACATATTGGTTGCCGACTCACTTTTGGTCAAGGCAAGCTGGGGGATTTGGACTGTCACATTCGCCGGACCGGCCGAACTAGTGTCACAACCCGCGCTATTGAGAGTGGCGGAATTCTGGATAATGGTTCCAGTCGTCACCCCCGCGTTGACACTCACCAGGGCCCAAAGAACACCGCTCTGGGGAATGGAAACGTTGCCCAAATCCCAGCTGACGCTGTTGGAGCTTCCGTTATAAACGGCGTTCGGGCCGGCGGATACATAGGTGACGCTGGCCGGGAGTGAATACACAACGTTACTGCTTCCCGAGTTCACAAAGTTGTAATCAATGTCGAAAAGGTAAAGGCCATCTGGCGCGGTGGTGACCCCTTCCGTCAAGACGGTGGCCGTGCAATTGGGGGGTGGGAGTAATATGCTTACAGAAGCTGAGACTTGGGATTCCATGTTCCCAAGGTCCCAGCATTTGGCGTCGCAGCCGCTCACTCCCACGATGAAATTATAAGTCGCACCAGGTGTCAAGCTCGAAGGAACCGTCACGGTGAAAACTTGGGTGACAGGGGTAATGCCACCCGGATTTACATAATAGCCGCCAGTGTCTCCGCCTGCATCCGAACTGTCACCATTCCCGGGCATACCAGTGTAAATAACGAAATCTTGGCCTGATGTGTTGCATTGTTGGAAGCTGTTTTGATTGAGATTGAACCCACCCAAAAAATAGACTTTTCCCCAGTTCAGGGTTTGTTGAAACGCCACTGTTACTGAAAAAGATTGGCCCAAACCGACAGAAGTGGACGAAAAGTCCATGCTTAAAATACTGGTGCCACTGGAACAAGCATAAAGTTGTGCAACCGGGAGCAAAACCCATAATCCAATCGCGCATAAAGTTCGCTTTGTCTTGGAAAATGAAATAAACATTGGGTCTCCCGGCTATTTAAAACGTTTCCTTATAATTTTGGTAAAAAAACGATTAACTCCTACGAAAAAACCAACCGATTAGGATCTTCTTTGATTGAATTTAATGAAAGTATAACAAATCAGGAAAAAATGAAGGATTTTAAAAAGACTGAAATTGCTTTTATTTTCAATCTTTAATCACTGGCCATAAACGAATAAGAATTTTCCCCGCTGCAAAAGCTGATCGCCCTGCTTAACCACGTAAAAATAAATACCCGACGAGACCATGGTTCCTAAACTATTCCGGCCGTCCCAGGTAGCCGTCCCATGGACTTCCGTCACGGTCTGAACCCATTCACCGGCCACCGTGTATATCCCCACGGTGGAACCTCGCGGGAGGAAGGAAACTTTCAAAACCCCTCCCACGGCAAAGCTGGGGTTGTAGGGATCGGGCCAAAGGCGGATAGGCGGGGTGGAGGTCGGAGTAGCAGTCGGCGTGGAGGTGGAGCTGGGAGTCGGAGTGGCAGTTGGCGTGTAGGTAGGGGTGGGAGTCGTGGTCATAGTGGGAGTATCCGTGACGGTAGGAGTTTGAGTGGGCGTGGGAGTTGATGTGGGGGTGCAGGTATTCCCGCCCGTTATATAGCATGGAACGGGAGTTGCGCCTGTCACCGCCCCGGAGTTGTTCCAGGCTACGTCATCTAGTGTAGTGCGTCTAACGCTTCTTTACATTTGGTAATTTTGGCCAAGATTTTTTCTGCCGAAGCCGTCCACATAAAAACGTGCGGTTTTTGGTTATTGGCTTCAATGAACTGCCTGATAGCCTCTATCAAATCCGGCACGCTATTGAAGGAACCACGGCGAATCCGTTTGTCCGTGATTTCGCGGAACCAACGCTCCACCATGTTGAGCCAGGACGAGGAAGTAGGAATGAAGTGAAGGCAGAATCGCGGGTGGCGTTTTAGCCAAGATTGGACCCTGGGATGTTTGTGAGTCCCGTAGTTGTCCACGATCAGATGCAAAGCCAAGTCAGAAGGTGTCTTGACGTCAATGATTTGCAAAAAACGGATGAATTCCTGATGCCGGTGCCGAGGCATACAATCTCCGATGACTTTGCCATCCAACATACTTAAAGCGGCAAACAGAGTTGTTGTCCCGTTGCGTTTGTAGTCGTGGGTTTGACGGGCTGGAATGCCCGGACGCAATGGCAGCATAGGTTGAGTGCGATCCAAAGCCTGAATCTGGCTCTTTTCGTCCACACATAGAACTAACGCCTTGTCGGGTGGATTCAAATAAAGCCCCACCACATCGTGGAACTTTTCTAAGAACCGCTTGTCTTTGCTGAGCTTGAAGGTTTCGATTAAGTGTGGTTTTAGGTTGTGCCGCTTCCAGATTCTTCGGATTGTGGCTTCGCTGAGACCCTTTGCTTTGGCCATGCTGCGCGTGCTCCAGTGGGTGGCGTTGGCAGGGGTTGTGTGAAGGGTAGCTTCAATAACTGCGGAGATTTGTTTCTGAAGAATGCGGGGGATACGGCCAGGACGAGGAGCGTCCTTCTCCAATCCGGGCAATCGTAGGGCCAGAAACCTCTGCCTCCACAGTTGAACAGTGGGACGGGAAATTTTCAATTTTCGGGCGATTTCCTGGCTAAAAACTCCATTGGCCGCCATTTGAATAATCCGGGCCCGTTGGACTAGCCGTAAGGGAAGTTTTCTCCCCGTGGCCCATGTATCCAACGTGGAGCGTTCCTCCGGTGACAAAGCGATGGCTTCTGCGTGCCTCATTTACAAATATGATAGGCAAGATCTCTTGTTAAGTAAAGTTATTTAGGACGCACTACACTAGATATCCGTAGCAAAAATGGCCACCCCATTCGCAATCGAATGCCGTGTATTTAATAGTGACCTGCTGCCCAACATAAGCGCCGAAATCGTAAACATATTGTGTCCAAGGCAAATGCGCCCAAGTGACCCCGCTGTCCACATCTCCGTCATAGACCAAAGTCACGG
Organism: candidate division FCPU426 bacterium; assembly: GCA_963847625.1. Lineage (GTDB taxonomy): Bacteria > Oederibacteriota > Muellerivitia > Muellerivitales > Muellerivitaceae > CAWCKJ01. The sequence continues at coordinate 32,710 of CAWKAR010000006.1, forward strand.
GATAAATGGGTGGCATGAGCGGAGGAACGAGTGGAGCTGTAACATCTGGCGGGGGATAATCAACATACCAGCTATATTGTTGGGTATAAACCGTTTGTGCTCCCAACAGGATATCAAACTGAACTAAAGAGTCGGCTTGGGAGGAGGTATCTTCAGTCAAATAATGGTAACCTTCGAGAACCGCCGCAAACCAAACTGTCAATACCGTCTGGTTGGCAGGCACCGTGTCAGTTTGCTGGATACTGGACCAATCCTCGTGGTATTCATCTCCCCACCCCGAATAAAGCACCGCCGCATAATTACCCGAATTAACCTGATTCAAACAAATTGTTGGGGCGGGGCAAATCGCAGGATTACCGAAAGCGGTTCCGTTTGTGAGAAGTGCGGCACCAGGGCCGACCACGTTTACATACGGTGCGGACGACGGGTATGTTCCCGTTCCTGTTTGAATCGTCCACCCGCTGGTATCACCCGTCTCAAAACCCGTGTTAACCCAAGCTAGGGCCCCTGATGGCAGAAAAAGTGACAAAGAAAAAACCACCATAAAGGAAAAAAAAATGATTTTTATCGGATGTCTGGACCAGCTTAGAAATAAAACCATTGAAGGATTCTTCCTTAAATAAATGATGATTAAAAATGGAAACTGGAACATCCTCGAAATACTTTAATTATATCCTAAATATCCAATCTTTTCAGGCTGAGAAGAGGTTTAAAATCTAATATCCGTTTACCAGTAAGAACTTTCCTTGTTGAAAACCCGGTCCCCCAGCGCATTGACCGGCAGGCCAGGTAGCCGTCGGTGCTGTGGGGTTCGTAGCTGATCCCGTAAACCGCGACCGGGTTCAGGGCCGTCAGGTGGATTCCCAGTTGGCTGCCCGCGTCGGACATATCCAATTCGGCCGAAAGGGGAATGGAGAGAACGGTGGTGGAACCGGCCGGCATCGAGGATGTGGCCGAGTAGCCGATCCCCGGGATCTGTACCTGTCCGCTCGTGTTGATTTCGCTGGTGACCAACAGGCTGTCAGACCGGCCGGTGTCGGTGTCCAAATGATCCGCATGGGGAAAGGCCAGCCAAAAATCCGTCCCCAAATTCCCGATGGAACCCCAGGAGGGGCCAACAACAATGAGAAGGAAAGCGAAGGCCATTGCGCAAGCCGGGTTTATCGCGTGTTTCCGCCGGGCAAGATTCAACATGGCGAAATCATAATAACCGCTTCAAAACCGAAACCCCGGCGCGAATAGGAAAAAGGCCAAAAAAAAGCCCCCTGTAACAGCAACAGGGGGCTTGGTCGAAACCCGATTAGATATCGTGGTAAAGCACGAATTCGTAAGGATGAGGCCGCAAGCGGATCGGGTCGATTTCCTTGGTTTTCTTGAAATTGATCCATTCCTCGATCAAGTCGTCGGTAAAGACCCCGCCTTTCAACAGGTACTCGTGGTCATCTTCCAGCGCCTCCAGGGCCTCCGGCAGGGAGCCCGGAACGTTCTTGACCTTCTTGAGCTCGCGCGGCTCCAAGTCGTAAAGGTTGACGTCCATCGGTTTGCCCGGATCGATCTTGTTCTGGATTCCGTCCAGGCCCGCCAAAAGCATGGCCGGAAAGGCCAGGTAGGGATTGCAGGACGGGTCCGGCGGCCTGAACTCGACGCGTTTAGCCTTGGGACTCCTGGAATATAGGGGGATCCGGCAGGCGGCCGAGCGGTTGCGCTGGCTGTAGACCAGGTTCACCGGCGCCTCAAAGCCCGGGGTCAAACGCTTGTAGCTGTTGACCGTGGGGCAGATGAAGGCGCAGAGGGAAGCAGCGTGCTTCAAGAGGCCGCCGATGTAATAAAGCCCGTTCTGTGAGAACCCGGCGTAGCCCTTCTCGTCATACATGACGTTGGTGTTTCCTTTCCAGATAGACTGGTGCACGTGCATGCCCGAACCGTTGTCCCCGAAAAGGGGCTTCGGCATGAAGGTGGCCACCATGTTGTGGCGGCGCGCCACGTTCTTGACCACGTACTTGAATTTCAAAAGCTTATCGGCCATGCTTACCATGCTGTCGAAGACCATGTCGATCTCGGCCTGGCCGGCCGTGGCTACCTCATGGTGGTGCTTCTCGATCGGCACCCCGATCTCCTGCATGAGGGTGGTCATCTCGGAACGGACGTCCTGCTGGCTGTCGTTGGGCGGAACAGGAAAATACCCTTCCTTATTGCGGATCTTGTAGGCCAGGTTGGGATACTCGTCGCGGCCCATGTTCCACAGCCCCTCGGTGGAATCCACGGAGTAGTAACCGGCGTTCATGGTCTGGTCGAATTTCATGTCGTTGAACACGAAGAATTCGGCTTCCGGCCCCCAATAAGAGACGTCGGCGATGCCGGTGGACTGGAGGTACTTCTCGGCTTTTTGCGCGATGTAACGCGGGTCGCGGGAATAGGCCTGATGGGTGACCGGGTCCGTCACGTTGCAGATCAAGACCAGGGTGGTGACCTCGAAAAAGGGGTCGATGAAGGCGGTGTTAGGGTCCGGAATCAGGAGCATGTCGGACTCGTGAATGGCCTGGTATCCACGGATCGAGGAGCCGTCAAAGCCGCTGCCATCCTTGAAAACGTCCTCGTCGAAGAACTTCACCGGCTGGGTCCAGTGCTGCCAGACGCCGGGAAGGTCGATGAAACGCAAATCCACGTATTTCACGTCCTTCTGCTTGATTAAATCCATTATTTCCTTGGGGGTCATCTCAATTCCTCCTCGATTATTTAGAACTTTTTGAAATTTTTCGGCGTTACCGGTTTGGGCCAACAACGGCAATGTATAGACCCAAGGGGCTGAAAAATCGCAACAGTATATCGCCCGGAAAGCCTTCAACAAAAACAATGCACTACCCTTTTAAGCAAAAGTCCTGCCAGAGAGGAGCAAAATTAATTTTGTTGTTTCCATTATTTCATTTTCTGATATTTTTTCAGGCGTTTCGGGCCAATAAAAATGAAATCAGACAAATTCCAGAGGAACTTTTCGAATCTTAAAACATTTTTAGCAGTTTGAGGTTAAGACAAAAAGGTAGGTTTATATCCAATTTTGTATTTCTTTAGCCTGTATCCTAACTGCCGGGGGGTGATACCAAGGAGTTTGCAGGCCCTGGACTGGACTCCACCGCATTTTTCCATGGCTTCCATGACCCGCTTCTTTTCCAGGTCCGAGAGGGTTTCTTCGCGATCTGGGGAAAATGCCAATCCCGCGTCATCCTTTTCCACCACGGCCCCCAAGGAGCCGGAACCACCCAAGCGCAGGCCCAAGGGTTGGGGGACTTCCTCGAGGGTGATTTCATTCCCCTTGGCCAGGACCGCCATGCGCTCGATGGTATTTTCCAATTCACGGACATTTCCCAGCCAAGGGTAGTTCACCAGCCGTCCGATGGCCTCGGTGGTAATCCGAAAATGGGTGCGGTTATCCCGGTTGTACTTTTCCAGGAAATACCCGATCAGCAGGGGGATGTCCTCCTTGCGGTCCCTCAAGGGCGGAAGGAAGATGGGCAACACGTTCAGACGGTAGTATAGGTCCTCCCGGAACTTCCCCTCGCCGATGGCCTTTTCCAGGTTCCGGTTGGTGGCGGCGATGATCCTGACATCCGAGGTGATGGTTTTGTTTCCACCCACCCTCTCGAATTTCCTTTCCTGCAGCACCCTCAGGAGCTTGACCTGGGTGGAGAGCGTGATGTCCCCCACCTCATCCAGGAATAAGGTGCCCCCGTCCGCCAGCTCGAACCGCCCCTTCACCATCTCGGAGGCACCAGTATAGCTCCCCTTTTCGTGGCCGAACAACTCGCTTTCCAGCAGGGTCTCGGGTAGGGCCGCGCAGGAGACCTTGATGAAGGGCCTTTCCCCCCGGGGACTGTTGTAATGGATGGCCCTGGCGATGAGTTCCTTCCCGGTGCCCGACTCCCCCCGGATGATGACGGTGGACCGGGTGGGGGCCACCTTTTGAACGCACTTGTAAATCTCCATCATGGACCCCGACTCTCCTACGATGTTTTCCAGCTTGTACTTGCCCTTCAACTCGGTGTGGAGTTCGCGGTTCTCCTCCATAAGGTTTTCTTTTTCCCGCTCGATCATCTGGTGAAGCTTCAGGTTCTGGCCGATGAGAGAGGCCACGGTGGAGAGAAGACGGACGTCCTCCTCGCAGGAGATATCAGAGTCCTTGAAGAGCCGGTCCACCGACAGGACCCCCAAGGTTTCCCCCTTGACTTTGATGGGCACGCAGAAGAAGGAAATATTCTGCCGCTTGATGTCACCCCGGGCCTTGGTGCGGTTGAGGAACAGCGGTTCCTTCCCGATGTCGGGAATGAACATGGGTTCCCCTTTTTCCACCACCTTTCCTGTAACACCCTCCCCAATGCGGTACTTGCCCCGCGCGACTTCCTCCTTGGTGAGGCCGTGTGCGGCCTTGATGGAAAGCTGGCCCGTTTTCTTGTCGAGAATCGTGACGGTGCCTCGGTTCATGTCCAGAAGGTGTGAAAGGGTCTCCAGGACCTGATTTAAGGCCGACTTGAAGTCCAGGGTGGAAGCCATCTTGTGGGTAATCTCATAAAGGGCGGAGAGTTCCTGGATTTTCCGAAGTAATTTTTTTGGGGAATCTTTAGGTAATTCCGTCATATTCATCCTCAAAGGTTGTTTTTTAGTTCGTCACCTCGTCCAAGCTTCATCCTTTAACAAAACAGGATAATAGTCCGATTTCGGCGATTTTCTACAATTTTGTCGACTAATCGCGCCGAAAGGCTTTTTTTAACACTTTCTATATATATTTTTCGTCCAAACCCCATCGTACTTCCGAACGAGAGATTAGCCAAATAGCTGTGTTTATGCTAAAAGGGTCCCCTATGAAAAATCCAAAAATTCAGTTCTTTCTTTTCTTAAACCTCCTTTTATTGCTCCTTCCGGGCTTGGGGAGAACCCAAACAGCGCTGACTTTGGATGAGTGTATTAAGGAAGCCTCCGCCCGCAACCGGGATCTCCTGTCCGCCGAGCAAACGGTCAAGGCAGCGGAGAATACCAAAGCAGCCAGCCTGGGGCAGTTCTTCCCCCAAATCAACTTGAACGCCTCCATTTCCCGGCAGGGAGCGGGAGGCCTAAGTGATGCCATCAACGGTGATAGTTGGCGGAGTTCCTCCACACCTCCATACAACTCTCAATACACTGGTCCTTATTTAATTGAAAACGGTCCCTCTTTACTAAATTCCAATATATCCTTAAGCGTGCAGCAGGATATTTTTTCCGGCTTCAAGGATTTTGCCGCCGTGGACCAGGCCAACGCCCAGTTGGACCTGGCACGGGTCCAATTGGTTCAAGCCAAAGCCCAGCTTTCGCACGACTTGAAAAGCAATTTTTACACCCTGCTTTATACCCAAAAGGAGATCGACCTTCTCAAGGAAATCCTGGACCGGCAAAAATACAACATGGACCTGGTGGAAATGAACTTCAAGGGCGGCACGGACAACAAGGGGTCTTTCTTGCAGGCCCAAGCGGCATACGAAGAGGCGAAATACGAATTGAGCCAGGCCCAACGGGCCTTGAAAGTCGCCCAACGACAGTTGGCCCAGGCCCTGGGCCGGAACCAGCTGGATCCAATCGAGGTTCAGGGTGATTTCGACGTTTCAACCTCGCCGCCCAATTCACCGGACTTTATAAAACTCATCCTCGACACTCCGGCCCATCAGGAAGCTCTGGCCCAATTGCATTTCTCCGAAAGCGGATACGTGACGGCCCGGAGTGCTTTCTTCCCGACCCTCTCGGCAAACGCCTCCCTCTCCCGAAGCGCATGGGATTCCGGGGGAAATCAACCAGGTTGGTCGGCGGGCCTTCAATTGAGCCTTCCCCTCTTTACCGGGGGCAAGGATTGGTTCGACCTCCAAAGCGCCGAGGAATCAAAAAAAGGAGCCCAAGACTCGTTACAAAGCACGGACTTGAAAACCGAAAGTAATCTGGAAAACGCCTTCGCCTCCTACCAGGACGCTTTCGAACAAATCGGCGTCTTGCAAACCCAGCTGACGGCCGCCCAGACCCAGGAGGAAATCGCCAAGGCCGAATACCTGAACGGCCTCCTCATTTTCGTGAACTGGAACCAGATTGAAAATTCTTTAACCACCCAGGAAAAAGCCCAGTTGTCCGGATTTTTAAGTTTGGAAACAGCCAAGGCCAATTGGGAATTAACCGAAGGAAAGGGAGTGATACCATGAAGAGGCCGCGGAAAGTCCACATACCACAGGCGATAGTCTTCCTGTTATTAATAACATGCGTTTTAACGGCGGGCTGTTCCAGTGGGAAGAAAAGCAAAGGCGGAAGCTTCCGGGCGGTCCAGGTCGTCAAGGATGACCTTCAAATCACGGTTCTTTCCACGGGCAATGTCCAACCCCAAAACCAGTTGGCTGTTTATTCCCCCATCGCCGGACGCATCGAGAAAATCCTGATCAAGGAAGGCGATACTGTCCGCAAAGGCCAAAAGTTGATGGAGTTGAGTTCCACTGAAAGGGCTACTTTGTTAGACGAGGCCGCCGCCCAAGGGCCCACACAGTTGGCCTATTGGCAGCAGTTGTACCAGGAAACACCTCTGCTTTCGCCCGAAACCGGCCAGGTCATTTACCTGCCCACTGTGCCGGGCCAGATCGTCGGCACGAGCGTAACCCTCATGGTCATGTCCGACCATTTGATCGTCAACACCCAGGTGGACGAGACCGACCTTGCGCAAATCAAGAAGGACCAGGAAGCTACCATTACCTTGGATGCCTATCCCAGCGATCCCATCGACGGAAAAGTCCGTCGGATTTCTTACCAATCCACCTTGGTCAACAATGTCACCACCTATGAGGTGGATGTCTGGCCCGCCAAGGTTCCCACCTTCATGCGAAGCGGCATGACCGCCAATGTGGTTTTCAACGTGAACGAAAAGGATGACATCCTCTTGATCCCTTCCGAGGCCATCCAGCAAACCCCCGACGGACAGACCTACGTCCTCAAGGGGGCTGGCCAACCCAACAGCATGCCCCAAACCGTGGTGATCCAAACCGGGTTGACCGACGGAAAACAAACCGAGGTCACTTCCGGACTCCAGGAAGGCGACAAGATCCTCATCAAAACCTTCACCGCGGGACTTGTGGCGGCCCCGACCGCCGGGACCAACCCCTTCATGCCTAACATGCGGGGCGGCGCTACCAGGCCCAGCGGTGGCGGAGGCGGCGGCAGATAATCAGCTGACACTTAGCAACTTCCATTTGCACATGCAGCCTTACTGCCAATCACGAACTGGTTTCAGGAGTTAATTTGAGCGTCATCGAAATCACCGACATCCATAAGGTTTACAAAATGGGCGACACCGAGGTGCGCGCGCTCAACGGGGTTTCCTTGCGGGTGGAGCCCGGCGAGTTCGTCGCCATCATGGGCCCCTCGGGTTCAGGCAAGTCCACCATGCTTCAGATCCTGGGGCTCCTGGACACGCCCGACTCCGGTTCCTACAGGCTCCTCGGGAGGGAAGTTTCCACCTTGAAAGAGGATGAGCTGGCGGCCGTCCGCAGCCAGACCCTGGGCTTCATCTTCCAGATGTTCAACCTCCTGGCCCGCACCCCGGCCCTGGAAAACGCCTCCCTCCCCCTGCTTTACGCCAATCCCGACGCCCCCCATGGCGACCCCAAACAAATCCTGGTGGAGGTGGGGCTGGGTGACCGCGAGCACCACAAGCCCAACGAGCTCTCCGGGGGCCAGCAGCAGCGCGTGGCCATCGCCCGGGCGCTGGTGAACCGCCCGCGTTTGATCCTCGCCGACGAGCCCACCGGGAACCTGGATTCCAAGAGTTCCGAGGAAATCATCCAGCTCCTCGAGAAAATGAACGAAAGCGGCATCACGGTCGTCATGGTCACCCACGAGCCCGACATCGCCGAGCATGCCCGCCGGATCATCCACATGAAGGACGGGAAAATCCAATCGGACGAGATCAACCCCCGTTCCAAGGCGGTCGCTCCCTCGACGTCAAAAACGGAATTTTCACAGGATCAATTCAAATTCCACTCAACTTTCAACCTCCGGCAGGTCCGGGAGTATTTCAGCCAGGCCCTCCGGGCCCTCATGGCCAACAAGGTGCGTTCGGGCCTTTCGGTTTTGGGCATCCTCATCGGGGTGGGCGCCGTCATCGCCATGCTGGCGGTGGGGGCGGGCGCCCAAAAATCACTCGAGCAGAGGCTGGCCTCCCTGGGGACCAATCTTCTGATGTTGAGGCCCGGTTCCATCGCCGTGGGTGGGGTCCAACAGGGTTTGGGCGGCACCAGCCGCATCACCCTCCAGGACGCCGAGGCGGTCGCCAAGGTGCCCATGGTAAGCAAGATTGCCCCTGAAATTTCTGGCCGCGTCCAGGCCACCTACGCCGACAAAAACTGGAACACCCAGGTGACGGGGACCACGCCCAATTACGCCCCTATGCGGGCCGCCATTCCCATTTACGGCCGATTCATCACCAAGGACGACGTCCAAAAACGCAACCGGGTCTGCCTGCTGGGCTTGACCGTCATCCAGAAGCTTTTCGGGAACAACGCCAGCCCCATCGGCGAATTGATCAAGATCAACCGCGTGAGTTTCCAGGTCATTGGGGTCTTGCCCGTCAAGGGTTCCAACGGGTTCCAGGATCAGGATGATACCATCGTGGTCCCGGTCACCACCGCCATGTACCGCCTCTTCGGCCGGGAGTACGTGAACATGGTGGACATCGAGGCGGACAGTCCGCAGGATACCGGCCCCGCCTGCGACGCCGTGCAGGCCTTCATGATGAAGCTCAAGCACATCCCCAACCTTCCGACCAATCAGGACGCCTTCCAGGTGAGGAACATGGCCGACATTCAGTCGGCCTTGAGCGCCTCCACCCAGATCATGACCGTTCTTTTATCCTGCATTGCCGCCATTTCCCTTTTGGTGGGCGGTATCGGCATCATGAACATCATGCTGGTGTCCGTAACCGAGCGCACAAGGGAAATCGGCCTTCGCAAGGCCATCGGAGCCAGGCGGATGGACATCCTTTCCCAATTCCTCATCGAATCCGTGGCCGTCAGCCTGATGGGGGGCATCATCGGCATCATCTTAGGTTGGCTGACTACCCTCATGATCTCCCACTTCGCGGGCTGGGCGACCATCGTGAGCGTCAATTCCATCATTCTGGCTTCCGGATTCTCGATCCTCGTGGGAATGGTTTTCGGCATTTGGCCGGCCTACAAGGCCTCCCGGCTGAGCCCCATCCTGGCCCTGCGGTACGAATAGCTTTTCTTTTCGGTCATTTCGGGAGGTTTCTCTCCTTCTCCACCGCAGGAAATCCGGCGTCATGTATAATTTGCGGACCCTATGAGGAAAGGTTTTGAATCATGAGAAAGGGTTTGTTATGGATCGGGCTGCCGGTCCTTCTCGCAGTCCTGGCGGTATGCCTTTATTTCATGTTCCGGCCGAAAAAAGCCCCGGTGGCCTACCATGCCGTCCAGGTAGTGAAGGGGGACCTCCAGGCGACGGTGCTTTCCACGGGAGTGGTCCAGCCCGAGAACCGCTTGGAAATCAAGCCGCCCGTCGCGGGCCGCATCGAGAAAGTGTTCGTGAAGGAGGGCCAGAAACTTGAAAAGAACCAGGTGCTGGCCCGCATGAGCGGCGGTGAGCGCGCCCTTTTATTGGACGCGGCCCGGACCCAGGGCCCGGCGTCCGTGGCCTATTGGTCCTCCTTCTACAAACCCATCCCGATCCTGGCGCCGCTGGATGGCGTGCTTATCAAAAGGAATATCCAGCCGGGCCAAACCGTGGGCACGGGGGACACCCTGCTGGTCATGTCCGACCATCTCATCGTGAGCGCCCAGGTGGACGAGACCGACCTGGCGCGCATCCAGGTGGGCCAGGAGGCGGTCCTCACGCTGGACGCCTATCCGGGCCAGCCGGTGGAGGCGGCCGTGGACCAGATCGCCTTTGAGGCCCAGACCGTGAACAACGTGACCGTTTACAACGTGGACGTCCTTCCCAAGAAGGTGCCCTCTTTCATGCGAAGCGGCATGACGGCCAACGCCACCTTCATCATCGCCAAAAAGAAAGGCGTCCCGGTTTTGCCTTTCGAGGCCATCAGCCACGAGAACGGCAAGGCCGTCGTGCTGGTGGCCGATCCGGCCCATCCCGAAAAACCCGTAAAAAAGGAAATCACCACGGGCATCACGGACGGCCAAAAAGTCGAGGTCGTGGAGGGCTTGAAGGAAGGCGATTCGGTCCAGGTCCTCGAGGGTTCCATCGGGGGCGGGCCCAACCCGGTCCCGCCTTGGGAACGGAAAACCGCGAAGTAAAATCCCATTTCACCCACCGGAAGCTGATCCCATGATCCAAATCTCCAACCTCTCGAAAGTCTACCAAATGGGCCAGGAGGAAGTCCGCGCCCTGGACGGCGTTTCCCTGTCCATCGGGGAGGGCGAATTCGTGGCCATCATGGGCTTATCCGGCTCGGGCAAATCCACCTTATTGCATATATTGGGCTTGCTCGACACCCCGGATTCCGGCTCCTACCGCTTGATGGGAAAGGAAGTCGCCAACCTGAGCGAGGATGACCTGGCCTCCATTAGAAGCCAGACCATTGGGTTCGTCTTCCAACAATTCAACCTTCTGCCCCGGACCTCCGCGCTGGAAAACGCCTCCCTCCCCCAGTTGTACGCCTCCTCCCCCGCGAGCCCGGAACGCCCGCGGAATCTGCTCGCCGAGGTGGGCCTGGAAGCCCGCTCCGCCCACAAACCCAACGAGCTTTCGGGGGGCCAGCAGCAGCGCGTGGCCATCGCGCGGGCCCTGGTGAACCGCCCGGTCATGATCCTCGCCGACGAGCCCACGGGGAACCTGGACACGAAAAGTTCCTTTGAGATCCTGGAGCTCCTGCAAAAGCTCAACCAGGAGGGCATCACGGTCATCCTGGTGACCCACGAGCCCACCATCGCCCAACACGCCAGCCGCATCATCCACATCAAGGACGGGCGGATCGACTCGGACGAAAGGTTGAAGCCGGGAACACCCAGCCCCGCCCCAAAACCGGTCCCGGAACGGGTGGATTCCATCGGTTCCGCACGCGCGTCCGGCCCGAATCCCGTCAAGTATCTCAAGTTCTTCCTCCAGGCCCTGCGTTCCCTGCGGGCCAACAAACTGCGCACGGCGCTTTCGGTATTGGGGGTCCTCATCGGCGTCATGGTGGTGATCGCCATGATGGCCATGGGCGCCGGGGCCAAGATTTCCCTCCAAAGGGCCATCGCCACCCTGGGCGCCAACGTGATCCAGATCCAGCCGGGCACGCGCAATATCAGGGGCGTTTCCCTGGGTTGGTGGGACCCCATGACGCGCCTGACCCTGGCGGACTGCCAGGAGGCGGGCCGTTCCATTTCCCACGTCAAAAGCACGGCCCCCGAGGTCTGGGGCAAGGTGCAGGTGACCTACGGGGACAAGAATTGGAACACCTATTTGATCGGCACGACCCCCGCCTTCGCGCCCATGAAGGCCTCCGAGCCCACGGCCGGGAATTTTTTCACCGAGGACGACATCCTGCAAAGGAACAAGGTGGCCCTCCTGGGCATGACGAACGTACGCCAGCTTTTCGGCAAGGAAAACCCCATCGGCGCCAACATCAAGATCAACAAGATCAACTTCCAGGTCATCGGGGTGCTTCCGGAAAAAGGCGCCAACGCCTGGTGGGACTCGGACGACAATATCCTGGTGCCGGTCTCCACCGCCATGTACCGGGTCCTTGGCCAGCAGTTCATCGGCGTCATCGACGTGGAGGTGGACGCGCCGGAACACATCCCGGCCGTCAAGGACTCCGCCAAGGACCTGATGCTCCAGCGCCACCACATCCCCTCCACCCAGGACAAGGCCTTTCGGATCAACGACATGGCGGACTACCAGAACGCCATGTCCCAGGGCAACACCACCCTTTCCATCCTGATCCTGGGCATCGCGTTTTTCTGCCTCCTGGTGGGCGGCATCGGCATCATGAACATCATGTTGGTGACGGTCACGGAAAGGACCCGGGAGATCGGCCTGCGAAAGGCCGTGGGCGCCAAGCGCCGGGACATCCTGTTCCAGTTCCTCATCGAATCCGTGGTCGTGAGCCTGATGGGTGGGGTGATCGGCATCCTCCTGGGCTGGCTCGCGGCGGTGATTTTCAGCCGGATCGTCGACTGGCAGGCGCCCGTGACCCTGGGCGCGATCCTTCTGGGGTTCCTCTTTTCGGTGGGGGTGGGCGTCGCAGCGGGCTTCTGGCCCGCTTTTAAGGCCTCGCGCCTGAACCCCATCGACGCCCTGAGGTACGAATAGCTTTTACCTTCATTTTGAAGGGATTTTCTCCTTCATCCTCCCCTGGAAATGGCTATATTAACGTTTGCTTTTTCAATGAAGGTCGTCGGTGCGGCCTTTCATCAACCAAAGGAACAATGTGAGACTTCCCAAACCCAGTTTTTTAGCGGTTAAATTTCTAATGGTGGTCCTGGTACCTGTGGCCGCCTATCTCTGGATGAGCCAGGATATCCTGAAACGCCAAATCCAGACCGTGGTCACCAACGATCCGGAAATCACCCTTTCCCGCGGCCTTTCCACCGTCAAAATCGCCCTCAACCAGTTCCAGTCCGAGGTGCTCCTCAGGACCACGCGCCTGGCCGGCAAGGAAAAGCTCCGGGAGTTGATGACCGCCAAAAAAGTAAAACTTTCCAAGATCCAGTCTTTTCTGGCCGGGTCCACGACGCCGGATTCGGCCCCCCTGCTCGTCTTGGCCGACAAGGATGGCCTGGCCCTTTTCAACAGCCTGGCGACACCCACCCCGGCTCCCGAGGTCCAACCCACCCCGACCCCCCAAAAGAAAAAATCCAGGAAATCCTCCCATAAATCCACCAAGACTCCTGCGCCGCCCCTTCCTTCCGTCAGGGACATACCCGGGATCGACGAGGCGCTTCACGGCGTTCCCTCCGCCGGGATCCTGCCCTACCAGGACAAGTTTTATTTCGCCGCCTCGGTCCCCGTGTCACTCTCCTCCAAGAAAACGGGGGCCCTGATGATCGGCATTCCTTTTGACAGCCAGACGGCGGAGGACCTGAAGAAGTCCATCCAAAACGACCTGGTTTTTTACTCCCAGGGCCGGGTCCGCTTCTCCACTTTGGCGGCGACCGTTGAAGGCGGAATCGAAAAAGACTTGTCCGACTCCGGATGGAAGGATTCCGGGACTCCTCCCTCCATGCCCCTGACCGTCAACCAGGCGCCTTGCGCCTGGAACGCCCTCACCGTGAAGGACATCCGCGGCCAGGATCTGGGCTCGTTGCTTCTCTTCCAACCCATCCAGCAGAAAACCACGCTAGTGGGCGATCCCCAGAAAGAAATCCTGAAGTGGGGCATCGTATTGCTACTTTTTCTAATCTTGCTGGTCTCCCTCTTGACCCGGGACATCCTCCGGACTCTCGACGAGTTGGACGAAGCCGCCGGAAAAATCAGGGATGGGAACCGGGAGCCTTCCCTTCCCTTGCGCAGGAGGGACGAGCTGGGTTCGCTGGCCCGGTCCCTCGGGGACATGGTGGAAGGTTTGAAGGAGAAGGACCGCATGGCGCTTGTCCTGGGCAAGGTGGTTTCCCCCCAAGCGGCTAAGAAGATCCTGGCCGAGAAGGACTACTTCGCGCTCAAGGGCGAGAGGCGGGAATGCACGCTGATGCAGGCCGACCTCAGGGGGTTCCATATCCTTTCCGGGAACATGAAACCCGGGGACCTGGTGGAGGCCTTGAACCAGTATTTCGAGATCATCAACCAGGTGGTCTTCAAGTACGAGGGCATGCTGGACAAGTTCGCCGGGGGGACCGCCCTCTCGGTTTGGGGGGCGCCCTTCACCCACGAGGACAAGGAACTCCGGGCCGTCCAGGCCGCCCTGGAAATCCAGGAGTCCCTGAGGGAATTCAACATCTCCCGCCTCCAAAAGGGCCAGCCGCCCTTCAACCTGGCCATCGGAATCCACACGGGAACCGTGGTGTCCGGGAACCTGGGATCGCATCAACGGTGCGATTACAGCGTCATCGGAGAGGCCCTGCAGGTGGCATCCCGCCTCTGTGCCATGGCCTCGCCCACCCAGGTCCTCGTAACGGAGGAAACCTACCGGAAGATCAGGACCCGGGTGTCGGCCAACCCTATGAATCCGGTGGCCGTCCAGGGTTCCATCGAGCCCCTCCCAACCTGGGAAATCACGAAGCTGATTTAACAGGCTCCTGAAACCATTAGAAGTTATCCCCGACGAAGTGCTGTCATAACCAAATTAATTGGATAAAACAGCCATTTCATAGGTTTGGTTAAGGCAACCATCTCCGGTAAAAAGTCCCTCCCGAAAATATTTTTAAAAAAGACTTGCGTACTAAGTGTACTAGTGATATTAGTACACCTATGCTTCCTTTTCATATCCAACTCAAACCCGGATTGGCCGTTTCCGAGCAGATCCTTTTCGCGGTCAAAAAGGCCGTGGTGGGGGGCCAAATGAAGCCGGGTGACCGGTTTCCCTCGGTGCGGCAGATCAGCCTGGAGCTGAAAATCAACCCCAACACCGCCCATAAGGTCGTGGCCGCACTAGTGCAGGAAGGCGTGCTCCAGGTCATGCCGGGCATTGGCACCGTCGTGGCGGACCCCGAGAAAGGAAGCCGGAAGGATCAGGACAGGCTTTTGGAGGAGGACCTGGAAAAACTAGTAGTGGAGGCCAAATCCTTGGGCCTCAGTCTGGATGAAGTTAATGAATATTTAAAAAAACATTGGAACCGTTTGAAAAGGGGGGGCAAGCCATGAACGTCATAGAAACCAGGAAATTGAGCCACGCCTACGGCAAGAAAGAGGCCGTGTCGAATCTCGATCTGACGGTGGAAAGCGGGAGCATTTACGCCCTCCTGGGGCCCAACGGGGCGGGTAAAACCACGACCCTGAAAACCATCATGAACATCCTTTCCCCTTCTTCCGGGGAGGCCCGGGTCTTGGGCACGGACTCCCGCCGCCTTTCCCCGAAAGAGTTTGCGCAGATCGGTTATGTCTCCGAAAACCAGGACCCGCCGGGATGGATGAGAGCGGGGGATTTCCTGGATTACTGCAAGCCCTTTTATCCCACCTGGGACGGGGCTTTTGCCGAAAAACTCTCCAAGCAATTCGCCCTGGATCCGCTCCAGAAACTGAAGGACCTATCGCGCGGAACGCGCATGAAAATATCCCTTGTTTCCTCCATTGCCTACCGTCCCCGCTTGTTGGTGTTGGACGAGCCTTTCAGCGGGTTGGACCCGCTCATCCGGGACGAGTTCATCCAAGGCATCCTGGAGTTGACCGACCAGGAACAATGGACGGTCCTCATTTCCTCCCATGACGTGGATGAGGTGGAGAAACTGGCCGACTGGGTGGGGGTCTTGAACAACGGGAGCCTGTACCTGTCGGAGCCGGTTTCCAACCTCCAGAACCGGTTCCGCCAAATCACCTTGAGGCTTGCCGCGAATGAGCCCCCGCCCAAGCCCCTGCCGCGTTCCTGGATGAGATGGGAAAGGGATGGCGCGGCCCTCAAATTCGTCGAGAGCGCCTTCAACGATGGGACGGAAAAGGAACTTCGGAAAATATTTCCCCGAGGGGAGGCCCTGGGAACCGCCCCGCTTTCCTTGAGGGAAATTTTTGTGGTCCTGGCGCGGGAATTCCGGATGACCAACAACGGAGGCAAGTCATGAACCTCATATGGCATATCGTTAAAAAAGACACTTATCGTTTCAGGGTGGCCCTGTCCCTTTGGCTTCTGGTTTCGGCCCTGCCGGTGTTGCTGGGTTCGGTGGACGTCCTATTCACGGCCAAGGATATCCCATTGCACACCCTACTCCTGAGCCTCGGTTTTTACGGTTCATGGATCCAATGGTTTCTTCTGGTCGCCATGACGGCATGGGTGCTCCAGGAAGAGACGCTGATATCCACCACCGCCTTTTGGGTGACCCGCCCCATTTCCCCGGGAATGTTAATGAAAGCCAAGGCCTTGTATATCGGGATTTTCCTGGTCCTATTTCCCCTGGCTTTGGAATTGCCCGCATTGGCCCTTCAGGGTGTCACGGCCCGGGACATGGGTTACGCGGCGCTGGAAATACTGTTCCGCCGGCTTGAAATCATCTGCTTAGCCGGGATCATTGCCGCATTGACCCGGAATTTCGGCCGTTTCGTGACGGCGGCCATCCCGATCGTTATCCTTCAATGGTGCTCGTCCCGGTGGATGATTGGCTGGCTGTTCCTCGACAAATACGCCACCTTGCCTTTACGGCCGTCGGCACTGGCGGAATGCGATTCCATCGTGGTGGCGGTTTTAACCATCCTGGGCGGGGGAGGCTTAACGGCCTACCAGTATAAAACCCGTAATACCCGGTGGACCATCCGATGGGCTGTTGCGTTGATAGTCCTAATGTTCCTGGTTCAGCCTTTTTGGCGGTGGGATTTTAAAAAATTGGGAATCCCCGAGGATCCCAACAGCGGTTCCGTCGCCCTTTCCCTTGACAAATACTCGGTTGAACTCACTTCTTACGATTTGAACGCCCCCCATCCTAGAAATTTTGTCCTTTACCGTGGAAATTTGGAAGTCCAGGGCCAAAAGCCGGGGGATGTATACCTGCCCTTTTGGTTTAACTCCACCCTGACCCTGCCCGGTGGGAAAGTCTTGAAAGAGCATGGGGATATCCTCACTTCAGTCTGTTTATGGGACGGGATTTCCGCCCAATGGACCAACGTTCCTGTTTCCAACGGGGCACCAAGGGCATTCCGGTGGAATCGGATTGCCACAGCCGCGGGAGTGCAAACCGCCTTGGGCCCGGTGAGGGTGGTCAATCCGCATTGGGGGCCTCCGCCCATAAGCACTTTCCTCAAGTTTGATACGGCTGTTTTTAAGCGCTATTTTAACCAGCCGGCCTCCTTCCACGCCGACGTGGACCTGGTGCATTACCGGTATAAGGTCGATGCGGAGATCCCCCTGGCGCCCGGCGCGGGTTTCCGACGGGGATCACGGTCGGTCACGGTCCTGGATGTTTCCCCCCAGAACGACGGTTTGCAGGTCAAACTCCAAAACCAGGGAATCCACCTTTCCTTCGGTTACGATCCCAAGGTCAGGAAAATGCTTTATTTCGAGGAGGACAACGTCTTCTACCTCCTGGAAAACAAGAAACGCGGGGAGGCTTTCCTTCCGGAACCAAGAGTTTATTTTTTCCCCGTGGATTTATTCCAGGAACAACAACCCCTGCGGATTAACAGGGAAGTTCTTTTGTTCACCTCCGATGACCAACTGGGGAAAAACCTTCCCAAGCTGGACCCCGCCTGGTTGAAGGACGCGGTGTTGGTGCGGGTGAGGATGGAACCGGTCGGTCAATTGAGGAAACCGTTGGTGTTGGAACCCTTTTCCTTGACCGGGAAAGGCAATCTTTCCGTTCCCTTACCCTCCAATGACGTGCTGACCCACAACCTGGGCCTCCCCACGATCCAGACTTATCCCTCCACCACGGGCGGGGCGGCGCCGGCTGTCCTTGGAAAAAAACTGGCCTCCCCGGGAAAAACCCTCCTGATCGATGACTTCGAGAGCGGCAAGGCCGTGAACCGCCTGGGAAGCAAATGGTTTACCGTCGAGGACCACAACAAACTGGGCTCGGTGATCAACCCCGAAGAATTCATGCCCCAGGCGGGAGGCTGCGAATCCTCGCCGAAATACGCGGCCCACATATGGGGCCATTACGGAATGAACCGGTCCCCCTTTCCATACACCCAACTCCTGTGCGGCTTCAACCCCAAGCAGACCTACGTGGATTTGAGTGGTTTTTCCGGTTTCCGCTTCCAGACCAAGGGCGATGGAAAACCCTACGTCTTCCTGGTAGTGCGCGCGGCGGTCTTGGATTATGCGAACTATGAATTCGACTTTACCGCCCCCAAGGATTGGACCCGTATCACCCTTCCTTTCGCGGATTTCCACCAACCCGAGTGGGGAAAACCGATTCCTCCGGGATGGAAGGACATCAAGTTCATCCAATTCAACCCGAATGGCTTGATTTTGAACGACGACGATTTCGACTTGTGGATTGACGACGTAGAACTTTTTAAGTGATGGAATGAAGGAGGCGTTTATGAAATGGATATTCAGTAAAAAAAACATTCGGGTGTGGGGGATCTTAGCAGGGGTTTTGATATTCCCCGCTTCGCCCCTGTTAATAGCGGCCGATAACGGTTTAATCACCCAGACCCAATCGGATGGTTCGATAATGATCAAAATGAAAGGAAAACCGATCGCCTCAATTAAACCCTGCCTTTTCACGGATGGCATGGAGAGAATCGGGTTTACAAAGCCGGAGATCGCCTGCTTTTACGACGGCTTCGCCAGACTGCCGAATGGAAGCCGGGTGGCCGCCCTCAAGACCACCGTTACCGCCAAGGGCTACGACCTGCACGTTCGAATGGCCATGACCGCTTTAAAGACGCTCGAACCCCTCAGCGAGCGAACCTATCTCTCCATGCCCTATGGCGATTGGGCGGGTGTTCCCTATCAATTGGGTAAAAAGTCCGGCACCATCCCCTTGGAACAGAAGACCCAAACTGTCATCGCCCAAGCCGACCCGGCAACCCTTTCTTTAGGCCCCTCTCATGCCCTCGGCGGCCTCACGCTTCAGTTAGACGCACCCCAACTCGATACCTCTCTCCAAAACGACCGGCAACAGGGACAGGAGCTTTCGGTTTATCTCACCCACGGGGAATCTGGCGGCAAGCCCCTGGATTGGGAAGCAGGAGACTATCAAATTTTCGATTTCAGCATGAAATTTAATCGCAAGATCGTTTCTCCCGAAGATGGATCGTCTGCGCAAAAAGATTGATAAAAACTTCTCCTTCTTAGGTAAGGTTCGGATAAAAGAAGAACCGGCCCGCCGGATTCTGGACTAGTTCGATTGGCGGATGTAACATGACGGGGATGGAGCGGCTGATATTTTCCTGAAGATTTCGTGCGGTTGATTGAGCGTCATATTTTTAGCTCGGAAGGTTTTCATGCTCCGAAAATCAACGGTCGACATGATCAAAAGGGAGGGATGGATCTGGACCGCCATATTGGCCATGCCTGTCACCCTTTTAATCTTCGCGAACCTATGGACCTATCGGATTTCCCCGCCAAAATTCCGATATGAGAATTATAAAAGCATTGATCTGGGTTTGACAGCCCTGGCTAACTACCGCTTGGGAAAATACCAAGAAGCCGAAAGTGGATTTTTGGCGGCCACCATGATCCAACCAGACCGCTCTGAACTTTGGTATGACCTCGGCAATACTTTCTTTAAGGAAGGCAAATACCGGCAAGCCGTATCTGCTTTTGTCAGGGTATTGGAATTAAATCCCAATGATCGCGACGCCAAATCCAACCTTGAGCTGGCCTGCGCCAAGCTCTATCCCCCTCAGGACAAAATTGCCTCGCTTGGAAACTCCTTGCCGTAAAAAGCCCAGCGGCCGCTGAAACCGTACCTTTCCTAATTCTCCCAAACCCAAAAGGAACCATGAAAAAAGCCAAGAATAAAATCTACGATCCGGCCAAGTTGCAAAAGGCCTTGCTGAAGTGGTTCGGCCGCAGCCAGCGGGACCTTCCCTGGCGCAAAACGAAGGACCCCTACGCGGTTTTCGTCTCCGAGATGATGCTGCAACAGACCCAGGTCAAGACCGTCATCCCCTATTACGAACGCTTCCTGAGGGAATTGCCGGACTGGGCCTCGCTCGCGCGGGCCCCGGAGGAAAAGGTCCTCAAACTCTGGGAAGGCCTGGGGTATTACCGCAGGGCCCGCAACCTGGGGGCCGCGGCCCAAATGGTCGTTCGGGATTTCATGGGGAAGCTTCCCGACCGGCTCGAGGAAATCCAAAAGCTTCCGGGCGTGGGCCCCTACAGCGCGGGCGCCATTCTTTCCATCGCCTTTCAAAAGCCCATCCCCCTCGTGGATGGAAACGTCGAGCGGGTCTTTTCGCGGTTGTTTCTCCTGAAAGGGGATCTCAAGACCGGGGTCGGCCGGGAAAAAGTATGGGAGCTGGCCCAATCCCTGGTTCCCCCGAAACAGCCTGGCGATTTCAACCAGGCTCTCATGGAACTCGGGGCCACCACCTGCCTACCGGAAAACCCCCTGTGCCTGCTATGTCCCTTGGTTTCCCTATGCCTGGCCGCCCAGAAGGGTTTACAAAACCAATTTCCCGAAACTGCCCCGGCCCAGGAGACGGTCGAGGTTTCCATGGCCGCGTTGTTGGTCCGGAAAAAGGACCTGGTCCTGGTCCGTAAAAGGCCCGAGGAAGAAAAATGGCTGAAAGGCCTTTGGGAATTTCCCAGCGCCGAGGGGGATACTTTCGAGGAGGCCCTGAGGAAACTGGAAAGGCGGCTCAAGGTCAAGGCCTGGCGCAAGGAGCTTCAGGAGGTCCGGCACCAGATCACCCGCCACAAGATCCGGTTGAAACTTTACCCGGCCCCCGCGCCCAAGGCGCCAAAACTTCCGGCGGGCCTCAAATGGGTATCCATGAAGGGATTGGCCGCTCTTCCCTTCTCCAGCGCCCAGGACAAGCTAAGGAAAAGGTTACTGAAACCAATCACGTAAAAAGAAAGTCTGGCCTCTAAAAATAAAAACCCGCCTCCGCTTTCGCGGGGACGGGTTTTTTATTGGCGGTCTCTTGCTCCGCGTTACGGGTGGAAATTATCCGTGATAGTGATGCCCAAACTCGATGCAGGATTGTTGGTGGTGGTTTTGGCGCCCAGGGTCACGTAGGGATCACCGAATTGGGGCGCCGAGGTGATTCCGCCCACTGCCAGCCAGGCCTGCACGTAAACACTCTCGGCGGTACAAGCGTTCGTTTTGTCGATGGTCTCGTACAACTGGCTGGGATTGTTTCCGTAGGAATCCGTCTGCAAGGCATTGGAATAACCCGAGTCGCTGTAGAGTCCCACACACAAATTATAGGAGTTGAGGGAATAAGTGGACCCCGAGTAGGTGACCGATCCCTGCAGACCGTAGATCGTGTGGGAATTGTCGAAACTCAGAGTGCCAAGGTTTTCCACCCCATCCCCCAGGTTGAGGGTGACCCCGGCGTTGACGTTACAGCCTGAAGTGCCGTAAATGCTGACTGCGTCACCCAAAGCCGGACCGCGCGGGCCCGCTTGACCGTAAAACATCACCAATTGGTAGGGTAAGTACGTAACGGGATAGGAAAAAGCCGCGTCATTGGAGATAAAGGACAGGGGAACCCCATTTATTGAAGGGGATAATAACATGGTCCATAGGAGATGGCTTGAATCGACCCCGCCGGGCGTGTAGTTCACGGTCCCGGTCAAGGCCGCGCTGCCAGGGCTGTACTGGCAGGCAGTGCCCACCGCGAGATTGCCCACGTTGGTGCTTTGCGTGATGGGGTAGAAGTCCGGTGTATCGGGCATGCAGTCGGGTTTGACCGGGCCATAAACACGCACGTAATCGCCGCTGGGCAAGCCGCCACCCATGCTGATGCCTTGCCCCGAGGCGTCGTAAATGGCGAAAAGGTTATAGGTCACGCCGCTCGTGAGGGCGAAATTGAAGGAGTTGGAGGTGGGGCTGGTGATCTCGGCGATCCCGGAGGGGCCGTTGCCGCTTGCGGGAATGGCGGCCACGAAAAGGGCGTTGGTCGTGGAGATGGATCCGGGTCCAGTCCAGGTAGCCGTGCCCCATACGTCGATGAGGCTGCAGTTATTTCCGAAGGTCAGGGTCACTGAGGTGGCCGTGGCAGTGATGGGGGCGGTGCTAGGCGCCGAACAGGTTGCCGAAAGGGAGCTGCCGTTGGTGACGGGGCCGCTATACAACGCGAAATAATCCCCCAGGAGGTTGTTGATGTTGAGGCTGCCCAGGCTCACGCCACTTCCCGAACCGTCGTAAATCGTGAGAATCTGGTAGTTGCCCAGCGGGGCCGTCACGGTGTAACTCGAGTTGTTGGCGGTGAGCTTGGAAAGGGCCGCCAAGTTCCCGGGACCGTTGTTGCCCTGGGTCATCAGGCACACGTAAAGGGCATGGGTGGCGTTGACCGCCGCCCCGCCCGTGTAGTTCACCTGGCCGCTTAAAGTGAGCAGGCTCGCGGTGCAGGAGGTGTTGACCGCCAGGGCCGGGCCCGCGGTAGAAAGGGTGAGGCTGGCGGCCGAACTCCCGGCGCAAGTGGCGTTGTAAAAGGTGTAGTCGTCGCCCGAGGCGAAGACGAGAGTCTTGCTCGAGAGGGACACTCCCGTTCCGGCGTTGTCATAAACCGCCCCCAGGTAATAGGAGGGGCCGGGTGCGCCGTAGAGGGTATAGGGCGCTCCGCTGACGGTGACCGGCGCGCTCAGCCACGCGATGGACCCGAATGGGTTGTTCGGGTCATTGAAAAAGAAGGTGTAAAGGGCGTGGGTGGCGCTCACGGATCCGGGGGTGCTGTAGGACACTGGCCCTGACATGGCAATGATCATGCAGTTATTGTTCACCATCAGGCTGACGCCGGTGGAGTTCCCCGAGAAATTGGGCGCCGTCGGCGGCTGGCACGCCCCGCCCGGGGCGTCATAAAAGTTATAATTGTCCCCATACAGGCCGGAAACACCCGAGGAAAGGTTGACGCCGTTGCCCGAGCCATCATAAATACCCAAGAGGTAGTAAGCCCCGGGAGGGGCCGAGACGGAAAAGGCCTGGCCGCTGCCGGTGACGGGAGAGGACACCGCGACCATGTTTCCTATGCCGGTTCCGTTGGAGTTGAACAGGGTGGCGTAAAGGGGATGGGCCGCGCTGACGGAAACCGGGTTGATGTAGTAAAGGTTTCCAGTCACCTTCACGTTTTGGGGGCCCGAGGGAGTGCTGGGATGGGTGGGGCTAGAACTGGAACTGCAGGAAATTTGCAAGGCCGTCAACAGTCCGGCTATAAATAGGACGGCACAAAGGGAATAGGTTAAACGCATCGGCAACCTCCAAACATAAATTGTGGAGATTGCGGTTAAAAGATACGGTCAACCTCCACTTGCGGAAGTGATTTTAACAGGATCTTTTGCGTTGGTTGTAAAAAGAAAGACAAATTAATTTTTAGTAACTTTTATGCCCCGATCGAAACGCAGGGTAAACGGAAACCTTACGAGAACAGAAATCACATTAACTTCGCGAATTTTGAAATTTCTCGAGTTTCTCCAAACCTTTCCCCTTTTGCCCCTTTTTTAGCAAGTGTCAAGTGTTGTTCTTGACCCTGTTTTTCGCTAAGGCATCGGCGAGGCCAGCCCGGACCGCCGGGTTATCGGGGTCCAGGGCGAGGTCCGCCTGGAAGGCTTCCACGGATTTTCCGTATTGCCCCTGGTTCATATAGAGGACTCCCAAGTCATAGTAGCCTTCCGAATAATCAGGGTCAAGCCGGACCCCCTCCTGGACTTCACTGAGGGCCTCCCGGGTCTTCCCCATCCGTCCATAAGCCATCCCCAAGTGGCAGTGGAATTGGGCGTTTTTCGGTTCCAAATTAATCCCCGCTTTGAACTCCTGGAGGGCTTCCTCCGGACGCCCCAGTTCCAAAAGAACCCTTCCTTTCCCGTCGTGGGAAAAAGAAGACGGCGGCCCGATCGCGATGCCCCGGTCAAATTCCCGCAGGGCCTCGTCGAAGCGGCCGGTCGTGAGGTAGCCGTCCGCCAGGTTGGCGTGGGCGATCTGGGAATTCCTGGGATTAACCCTCAAGACATTCTCCCAAAGGGTGGGGGAATCCTTCCAGGTTTTGGTTTGTTGATAGGTCCCATAACCCAGAGCGGCGGCCAAAAACGCCGTCAGGAGGATGAGCGTGAACCGCCGCCGCGAAAAAAAGTTCGCCGCGGCCGCGCCGAAAAGCAGGAAGGGAGCCAGGCTGGGAAGATAGCTGTACCGGTCCGCCGCGGCCTGGCTGCCAACTTGGATGATCCCCAAAACGGGGGCTAAGGTGATCCCGTAGTAAAGCCAGGCCGCTCCCAGATAGGGCCGTTTTTTCCGGTAAACAATACAGATGAAGGTGATCAGGACGGCCCCCATAAGGGCATAGACATATGCGGGAGAAAAAGTTTTACGGAGATCGATCGGATATAAAGCCGCCAATCCCGCCGGGAAAACCATTTTTTCCAGGTAGAAAACCAGGGAGTGAAAAGCGTTCATGACGCGATAAACCAGCGGAATCTGGTTCAGGTTCGAGAAACTTTCAACAGAGCCTTGGGCCAGCGACGCCAGCACCCCGGATAACACGGCCAAGGCGAACAAAGGTATTTTTTCCCTGAAAATCCCGACGCCTTGGGCCCGGAACCTCCCCAGGGGCCATAGATCAAGCAGGATTAACACCAGAGGCAGGGTGACCGCCATGGGTTTGGAAAGCAACGCCAGCAAAAACAGCCCGAGGCATGCGTGAAGCTTCCAGCTTTTTAAGACGGGGGTTGAGGCATAATCTAGGTAAAGAGTAAGGCCCAGGAGGTAAAAAAACCCGTAAAGAAGATCCTTGCGTTCGGTGGCCCAGGCCACCGATTCCACGTGCAGGGGATGAAGGCCGAACAGAAGGGCGGTGATGAAGGCCGCCGCTACCACCCACAAGCTTTTTTGTCCTTGGGCCTCCGGACTGCCGTTTTTTCCGGCCGGGACCAGCAACCTGACGCTTAGAAAGAAAACCGCACCCGTATTCAGGCAATGTAGGACCAGGTTGTCCAAATGGTAGATCCGGGTGTCCAGTTTCCCTAACTGGTAATCCAAGGCGAGGGTCATCCAGGTTAAGGGGATCCAATTCCCCAAGTGGAATGTCGTGAACATCCAATGGAAGTTATGGGAGTTGAGGACGCGAAGATGGGAATTGCGAGTAATCGCTTCCAGATCGTCCCAATTCACGAACTGGTTGGCCAGCGAGGGAAAGTAAACCAGGAAAGTGAGAAGAACCGGGATCAAGGCCAGGAACCCGTAGGGCCATGGGCGGGACCGGGCGGCGTCCCCCAAGAGGATGGGTTGATTCTCCTCCTGGTAAGTTGATTCTAATATTTTTTGGATTTGCGAGGAACCCAAGCCCGTGCGGTTCGACAATTCCTCCAGCGACAGATGCGGGTTTTGAAGGATGAACTTTTTTTTATCGCGGAAGGACATTCGGAAAACCCCTGGTTTCTAAAAGGGCCGGACGAACACCCCTTAAACCCTTTTTCTTCCAATTTTTGTATTTACAGTAAATAAGAATTGCCAGGTCCGTTTGATTCGGCTGAGACTTTCAACTGCAGGGTTGCCCAATCGCGAAATGATTAGAGGGGTGGGATTAATAGCACTTTTCCAATCTGCCCTAACAACCCTTCAATTCGGATTCAAATCCCGATCAAACTTATTCCTCCACCAGGTCGAATTCCCCGAAAACCACGTTGATGTTCAAGGTCAGGCAAGGTTTGCCTTCCTGGTAGGCCTTGTTCTTATAAAGATAGGTGCCAACCGCGGCGGTATTGCCGTCGGGCAGTTTGGCGTTGCCAAAGGCAGCATTGGCCCGCACCAGGGTGGGCACGTTCCGTTTGATCTTCACCGTGGAACTCCCGAAAACCGTATTGGCGACTATGGTCATGTCTTTGTCCTTGAAAGGTATGCCCGTCAGGTCGATAACGCCTTTACCGAAAACCACGTTGTATTCGCCATCCTTGTTCGCGAAATCCACCTTGCGTTGGCTGAAAAACACGTTGGGCCCTGTCGGCTCCTTCCGAAAGCCGCCCAAAATGACCTTGACGCCCAGGTAGATGAGGAATAAAGCGAAGAAAATCCGGATGACCGGGATATCGATATTGAGTGTATACTTTAAAATCAAGGATATCCCGAAGAGGATTAACAAGGCCCCCCAGACAATGCCAGAACAAAAGATTCCCATTTTCATTTCTCCTCCTACAAGGTGGATCCGGCTCTTGGACCGTTTCATACCCTTCCATCATAGCAGAGACGCCGGGGTGTTATGAAGCGTTCGCGGTGGGCAACTCCTCCCATCGGGTCGTGTAGCGAGGCGACTTGTACCCGAACCGGGTGGTTCAACTGTGCTCGAACCCCTCCGTGGCGGCGCGGATGGTTCCCCACCCCATCTTTTCGTTGATAAAATCCACAGCCCGCATCAGGGCGTTCTGCCTGGGGACATTCGCGCGCCAAAAAAGGTTTTGCTGGATCTCGTCCACCGGGATCAATTCCGTGTAAAGCACGCCGATGCGCTTGTACTTGAAACCCGGGCGATACAAGAGGTCGATGGCCCGGCTCCCGATCATCACTAGACGCGGGGTGTACTGGGTGGGCTCGGGCAAAGTATAGGAGGTGGAGTTCTCATATTGAAGGTCCTGTTCCCAGAAGGGGTCGGTGGAAATCCACACGAGCATGGCGGCCACGGCCTGGTTCTGCCGCCGGGCCTTTTCCGCCGTCCTCGTGACATAAGCCGTCATGGCTTCCTTCAGCAGGTCCTTGGATTCCACCAGGAAGCTGAAACCCTTGCTGGAGCCGATCATCTTCTTGGGAGGCGGCACCTGCTCCAGCGGCAGGCAGGAAATACCGTTGAGTTCCATCAAGATCCGCATGCCCACCACCCCCATCTTCTTTCGGATCAGGTGGCTGGGCGCCCTCTTGAAACCCAGGACGTTTTCAATACCCAGGCCCTTGAAGAATTCCTCATAGGCCCAACCGACCCCCCACACATCGCCGATAGGCACACTCTCCAAGGCCTGGTCCACGTCAGGCGAACCGGCCAGGTTGACCACCCCGGCAGATTTCTTCGCCACCTTGTTGGCGATCTTGGCCAGGCTTTTGGTCTCGCCCACGCCGATGCTTACTGGGATACCCGTGTGGTTCTCCACCGTTTCCTTGATCCCGCGGCAGTAAGCGGTGAGGCTCGCGGGGTCGAAACCCGACAGGTCCAGGAAGCACTCGTCGATACTGTATATCTCGATCCTGGGGGTGAAGCGTGAGAGCACCTTGCGCAAGCGGTTGGACATGTCCCCGTAAAGGGCGTAATTGCTGGAATATACGAAAACCCCGTTCTCCTCAATTCGCCGGCGTTCCTGAAAAAATGGCGCGCCCATGCCGATGCCCAGAGCCTTGGCCTCCCGGGAGCGGGCCACGATGTTACCGTCGTTGTTGGACAAGACCACCACGGGTTTGCCCCAGGCCTTGGGGTTGAAGGCCTGCTCACAGCTGGCGTAAAAGGAATTGCAGTCCACCAGGGCGAAGAGGGTCATGGGCGCCTTTTTTTGAAGGAATGGATCACGTGTTCCACCACCCCGAAAATCCTAAAGTCGGCCAGTTCACCCACGGGAATGGGCTGGAAAGCCTGGTCCCCGGGGTTTTCGGGCAGAAGGTAAAGTCGACCCTCCCTTAGGCCCAGGGTCTTGACCGTCCATTCCCCGTCGAGGGCGGCGATGACGATTTCCCCGGGCGCGGGTTTCCCGGCCCGGTTCACCACCACCACGTCCCCCGAGCGGATGCCCACTCCCTCCATGCTGTCGCCCACAACCCTGAAGGCGAAGGTGGATTCGGGATGCCGCAGAAGGATCTTGTTAAGGTCCAGTGGCTTTTCCATGTAGTCTTCGGCGGGGCTGGGAAAACCCGCCGAAATGGGCGGCTCGAAACAACGCAGGATGGGCAGGGTGCCGTAAAGGAGCTTCGTGAGGTTGGAAATCCTCAAGGAAAGGGATATGGGTTGCCTCCAAGGTTAATGTATACACGTGTATACATTTTCCCAGGAACTGTCAAGTGGGAGAAAACTCTTTACTTTGGCGGGAGATCTGCTTTTCCAAGGCACTGGGGGCCTTCATTGCGGGTGTTGCTCATGTAGAGGGAAACAGGGTAAGAAGCCATTTGGGAAGCGGGAAAAGGCTTGAGGAATTGTTTGAGTTTTTCCACATCCTGGTTTCGGGGGTCCAGCCAGGCCTCAAAATCCTTTTCCTCGAGGATGACCGGCATGCGGTCGTGCACCGGGGCCAAGATTGAATTGGCCTCGGTGGTGATCAGGGTGAAGGACTGGATCGGTTCCCCCTTCCCGTCCTTGGGTTTCCAGAATTCCCAAAGGCCTGCCAGGCAAAAAGGCTCTTCATTTTTCATGTAAAAGTAAAAGGGTTGTTTTGGCTTGGTTTTCTGGTCCCACTCGTAGAACCCGTCGGCTGGCACCAAGCATCGCTGTTTCTTGAAGGCCGACCGGAAGGACGGCTTTTCCGCCATCGTTTCCGCTCGAGCGTTGGCCAGCTTGAAACCGATAGCGGGGTCCTTGGCCCAGGATGGTACCAGGCCCCATTTCAGCGTTTCCATGACGGGTTTGGTTTCGTTGAAAGGCACACGGATGCAGGGCACCAAGCTGGACGGGGCGATATTGAACCGGGGCTTAATGCTTTCCAGGCCCACTTTGAGGACGATCTGGAATTTCTTGGCCAGGTTTTTGGGTTTGGTTTTCTGGGCGAATCGTCCGCACATGGTTATTACTTTATTTCATGACAAGATGAAAATCCGCTAAAAAAATTTATGGGGTATTCCATAGCTTTTTATAAACTGGCTGGAAAACAAGGATTTGAACTTAACCTAATAATAGATTACAGGAAAAACCGAGAGCAGCCCATTCGAATTACGCACTCTATTATCATCGATGTTCGGAAAAGGTTGAAACCTGAGCCTCTCCAACCGAAAATGAACATTGGTAAATCTTTTCCCAAGGCAGGCATCATGTCTAAAAAAATCATCGTTTACACCACTTCCTGGTGCGGGGACTGCCACAAGCTGAAAGCCGAGCTGAAGGAACACGCCGTCGCCTACGAGGAAAGGGACATCGAGAAAAACGAGAACGACTACAAAGCTATGATGGGATTCACCAATGGGAAGAGGGTTATCCCCACGGTTGATATCGAGGGGAAAATACTCATCAATCCCCGCTTCTCCCAGGTCGCGGAAGCCCTCGACATCCAGGCTTAAAAAGCAAGCTTACCAACCCTTTTTAAACCCAGGTGCCGCCCTCGCAAGCCGTCCAGTTCGCCCAATTCCCCTCCCTTCCTTTTATTAAAAGCGATATGATTGTACTCATCCAAGCGGCCGGGGGAGCCGGCTCCTTTAATCCAGCCATCCCAGGGAGGGTTTCATGAAAATCCAGAAGGAAGCAAAAGTATCCAACTTTTTAAAGGAAGTGAACCTTTTCGAGGGACTCGACAACTCCGTCATCAACCAGATCTTCCGCCTGGGGCTGGTGCAGAACTTCAAGAAGGGGGATATAGTCATCCGGGAGGGACAGTATGGCGGAAAACTCCATATCCTGATCAACGGCAAGGCCGAGGTGGTGAAATCGGTCAGGGGCAGGAAGTCCAAGGGAAAAAGGCTGGCGGTCCTCAACCGAGGCTCGGTCTTCGGCGAAATGAGCCTTTTTGACGGAGCGCCCTATTCAGCCACCATCCGGACTCTGGCCGACAGTGACATCCATATCATCCGGGGCTCGGACTTCGAAACCTTCCTCAAGAAAAACCCCTCCACCGCCTATTTGATCTTACGAACGCTTTTGAGTTCCATTTCCAACCGCCTGCGCCGCACGAACCTGGCCCTTTCCCTGGCGGGCTAAGGCTGACCTGGGCTCTAATCCGCTAGGTTTCCTTAGTATGCGCCGGCATTCTCGTCCAGGACCTTATCCAACTGTTTTTTCTGGTCGGTGGTGACTTCTTTTTGATTGTTTGCATGGAAGAAGTCCAATTCCTTCCGGCGTACGGTTTTTAATTTCTCCATCGCCGCTTTAGCCTGATCTTTGGTGATCTTTCCAGACTTCAAATTCTTCATGATGGTCCGCCTTTGTTCCCGCAGGCGCATGCCGATGGCGTGCATATTCGTATTTTGAGTACCGGTATGAATAACAGGCGCTGTTGCCGACGCATTCGAGTGATGAATGACCGGTGCCGGCGTGGGCCTGGAATTTAAAAATGCCGGCTTATTTTGCCCCAGTACCCATCCTGCCATCCCCGTTAAAACCACAGTAGCTACGATCAGTATTAACCGTTTCATCTTATCCTCCCTTATTAATTTAAAAATTTGTCAGTGTATGACAACGACTTTTCCGATCTTTCGTGGCACGGTCATGCCGTCGTCTGCCTGTATCACGTAGATATACAACCCGCTCGCCACAGCCTGATCCGCCTGGTTTTCCAACTGCCATTCCAGCGTATTGAGTCCTTCCCTTCCCGGAGCCGAGGCCTGGTAAACCTTCTCTCCAATCAAGTTGTAAAGAGAAAGCCGGATGAAGGCGGACTTAGCCAGTTTAACCCGGAACTGGATGGGCCGACCATCAAGGGATATGCTCGGTGCCGTAATCACTTTCCCTAAAATCCCCTCCGATGCCGGGATCGGTGTGGACGTCAAGCCTTCCTTGACCATCAAAAACTCGTTTAAATTCGACGGTGCGGCGCCTCCACCAGGGGTATTCGTCCTAGTCGGCGTGGGCGTTCTCGTCCTGGTCGGCGTGGATGTACCCGTCTTAGTCGGCGTGGGTGTTCTCGTCCTGGTGGGCGTGAGCGTGGGCGTTTTGGTCGGTGTTGACGTGACAGTGGAAGTCCAAGTCTTCGTGGGGGTATTGGTCGGAGTCCCAGTTTTCGTGGGCGTCCGGGTCAGGGTGGGGGTGGATGTCTTCGTGGGGGTGTTGGTCGGAGTTCCAGTCTTCGTGGGTGTCCGGGTCAGGGTGGGGGTGGATGTCTTTGTGGGGGTGTTAGTCGGAGTTCCAGTCTTCGTGGGTGTCCGGGTCAGGGTAGGGGTGGATGTCATCGTGGGGGTATTGGTAGGAGTCCCAGTCTTCGTGGACGTTAAAGTGATGGTGGGCGACGACGTTAAAGTCGGTGTGTTCGTCGACGTCCAGGTTGGGTCGTATCCCAGGCATGGCGGCAAGTAGCAGGAACCCAGCTCATACAGTTGCGCGTTCAGGAGATCCGTCACGAACACGCTCCCGTCGCTGCCGACCGCTATCCCCTCTGTTTGGGAGAAGGAGATGGACCCAGTCCCCGGAATCGTGCCCACGGGCGTTCCGTCTAGTTGGAAAACACCCACCGATCCGAAACCGTCCGTTACATAGGCCAGGCAATGATGGATAGCGATGAAATTCGCCGTGACCAGGGAAGTACCGTTCGTCACGTCCCATTGCCGGATGAAGTTGCCCGAACCGTCGAACACTTCCACCCATCCATAATCCCAATCGGTCACGTAAACATTTCCAGCGTCATCCAGGGCCACTCCAATGGGCGTGCCGAAAACACCATTACCCCCACTTTGTGCGTATCCCCACTGGCTCAGTAGTACCGCCGGCGTAGAAGGATTCGTCACGTCGACTTGGTATTCCAGGACCCTCTCGTTGTCCGTATCCGCCACATAAACCGTGGCCGCCGAAGCGCTGGCTGTCACGGCGATTCCCACCGGTTCAGCCACCTGTCCCGTGCCGCTACCCGACGGCAGGCTCCAACTGGTCCAAGAGCTTCCTTTATAGACATAAACTTGGTTGGAACCGTCGTCGGTCACGTAAATCAATCCGTTCGAGTCCACCGCCACTCCCATGGGCAGCGACAAGGTACCGCTGCCGATAAACGGTGGGGTACTATTAATAACATTCAGCTGTTTGTCGTATTCGTTGGCTACATAAACATTACCTGATGCGTCCAAAGCCACCCCATGGGGGTAGTTCACCGCCCAAGAGGAACCTGTTCCACAATAAACCGGCGTAGAGGTCGGAGTCGGCGTTGGTTGGCTTGCGCATCCCCTCAGAACCGTCACCCCGTTTCCGTTGGCGTCGCTAAAGAAAACGTTCCCCGCCTGGTTCACCGCTACTCCCCAAACGTTCCAGGAATCCCCCGCGATGTTGCATTGGTTCTGCAATGTGCCCAAACTCGGGTCATACTGGTCGATATTGTTCGGCTGGGCCTCGACCACGTAAAAGTTACCAGCCAAGTCCGTCCGAATACCCGAAGGATTGGACAAGGTGATCACCGGCGTCCCTGATGAACCGTTCTGCGTGGGGTCGATCTTCACGATGCGGTTGTTATAGGTGTCCGTTACGTACAAATAGCCGTTCGACATCGTCAGCTGGTTGGGGCTGTTCAAGGCCGAGGAACCGCTGCAGTAGACCGCCCCCGCCGAATAAACCAACCCATCTCCGGACGTATATTGGTACACGGTCCCCGGCAGGGTCGAGAAATACACTTCCGCCCCGTTTGTGCACACCCCGGTCACCGTCACGCCCCTCTCGGCTCCGATGGCGCACACGTAGTTGTAGCTCGAGTCGAATTTCTCCACCGCCTTGTTCCCCTGGTCCGCCACGTAAATGTTGCCCGCACTGTCCACCGCCACGTCCCAAGGATAGTTCAATGACCCGCTCGATCCCATCGACGAGAATGTCGCGATCAACCCGTATGGCGAATTGCTGTCTATCACCTTGATTTGATGGTAGCCCGAATCCGCCACGTACAACCGGTGTCTTCCATAGTCCACCGCCATCCCCGCCGGCTCCCCAAACTCCGGCAGTGTCGCCACTACTTGGCAGCAGGACGAGTTGGGAGTGGGTGTCGGAGTTAAGACGGGAGTGGGTGTAATGGTGGGCTCAATCACGCATCCCCGCAGGACCGTCACCCCGTTTCCGTTGGCGTCGCTAAACAAAACGTTCCCCGCCTGGTTCACCGCTACTCCCCAAACGTTCCAGGAATCCCCCGCGATGTTGCATTGGTTCTGCAATGTGCCCAAACTCGGGTCATACTGGTCGATATTGTTCGTTGCGGCCTCGACCACGTAAAAGTTCCCGGCCAAGTCCGTCCTCAGGCCCGAAGGCGCCGACAGCGTCTGCACATGAATCGCAGGCGGATTGGCGACGGTCGTATCAAACTTCACAATCCGGTTGTTGTATTGATCCGTCACATACAGCCACTTGCCGGCCTTCACCAGCTCATTGGGGTTGTTCAGGATTCCTGGACCCCCATAGGTCGCGTACGGCGCGTAAACCGCGCCGCTTCCCGTGTCCTCGTACACGTATCCGGGCAAGGTCGAGAAATAAACGTTGGATCCCTCCACCCACACCCCGGTCACCGTCACGCCCCTCTCGGCTCCGATGGCGCACACGTAGTTGTAGCTCGAGTCGAATTTCTCCACCGCCTTGTTCCCCTGGTCCGCCACGTAAATGTTGCCCGCACTGTCCACCGCCACGTCCCAAGGATAGTTCAATGACCCGCTCGATCCCATCGACGAGAATGTCGCGATCAACCCGTATGGCGAATTGCTGTCTATCACCTTGATTTGATGGTAGCCCGAATCCGCCACGTACAACCGGTGTCTTCCATAGTCCACCGCCATCCCCGCCGGCTCCCCAAACTCCGGCAGTGTCGCCACTACTTGGCAGCAGGACGAGTTGGGAGTGGGTGTCGGAGTTAAGACGGGAGTGGGTGTAATGGTGGGCTGT
>CAWKAR010000007.1:0-7731 GCA_963847625.1 candidate division FCPU426 bacterium
CCCGGGATTTGGGTTACAACTTATCAGCGGGGATCCGGGGAAAAACGGCTTTTCTTAAGCGAAAGGGTTGAAAAAAGCCTCTTTTACTCATGTGTAAAGCTTTTTCAGCCTAAGAAATCGACAAACGGAACACCTGCCACCTTTGCTTGCAAAGTAAAATGGCATTCAGCTATGATACAAACCTTGTTTATTCCCTCCGGTTTTCTTAAGGTTATTGAATTACTGGAATCCATTTCTTCCTCAGGAGTTTTGTGTGAATCAGAATTTTAAAATATTTGCCGGATGGCTTTTAGCGTTTGTTGTCTTGATGTATTTTCTCCAAATCCATAATCCCCCAAAAAAGAGTGAAAGCTGGGATTATTCCAAATTCGTGACCCAGGTTCAGAATGGGAAGGTGGATAAAGTCGAAATCCAGCAGGATGACCGTCTTATCGCTGGAAAAACCAAAGACACGCCCCCCGGTGAATTCACAACCGTTTATCCTGATGACCCGAATTTAACCAAATTACTATTGGATCAAAATGTCGAATTTTCCGTTCGACAACCGGAACATCCTACCCGCTTTTGGCAAATACTCATCAACTTTGGCCCTATTTTACTCCTGCTTGGTTATTTTATTTTCATGATGCGGCAAGCCCAGGGGGGGAGCGGGGGTGCGCTGGCTTTCGGGAAAAGCCGCGCCCGGTTGATGACCTCCGGCCAACAGAAAATAACTTTCGCTGATGTGGCGGGCGTGGATGAAGCCAAAACAGAACTCATGGAGGTTGTGGATTTCTTAAAAGATCCCAAGAAATACCAGCTTTTGGGCGGCAAGATCCCCAAGGGGGTTATCCTTCTAGGCCCCCCGGGGACGGGTAAAACTTTATTGGCTAAGGCTGTGGCAGGAGAAGCCGGTGTCCCTTTTTTCTCAATTTCCGGTTCGGACTTTGTGGAAATGTTTGTCGGTGTCGGGGCGGCAAGAGTCCGCGATCTTTTTGAGCAGGGAAAGAAACATGCACCCTGCATTATATTTATCGACGAAATAGACGCTGTCGGCCGCCAACGCGGGGCCGGCTTGGGCGGGGGCCACGATGAGCGGGAGCAGACTCTGAATGCCATGCTTGTGGAAATGGATGGCTTTAATACCAATACTGGCGTGATATTAATTGCGGCCACTAACCGCATGGATGTCCTGGACCCGGCTCTTCTCAGGCCCGGGCGTTTCGACCGGCAAGTTGTGGTTGACCGGCCCGATTTAGGGGGACGGGAGGCTATCTTAAAAGTCCACGCGAAAAACGTGAAACTCTCCGATAAGGTGGACCTTTCGGTCATTTCGCGAAGAACTCCCGGTTTTACGGGGGCAGACTTGGCGAACCTCATCAATGAAGCCGCCTTACTAGCCGCCCGCAGGAATAAGAAAAACGTGGAACTTCCCGAGCTGGAAGAATCCATTGACAGGGTGATGGCCGGGCCGGAACGGCGGACGCGGATTATTTCCGACAAGGAAAAAAAGATAGTGGCCTATCATGAATCGGGCCATACCATTGTGGCTAAAAAAACTGACGGCACCAATCCGGTCCACAAGGTTTCCATCATTCCGCGCGGCCATGCGGCATTGGGTTACACCCTTCAAGTGCCGACGGAAGACCGCTTTTTGGCCTCCAAAAAAGATCTTTTAGGCCAGATCACAACTCTCCTGGGGGGAAGGTCCGCGGAAGAACTCATCTTTGGCGATATCACCACCGGGGCCGGCAATGATTTGGACCGCGCAACCGCCTTGGCTCACGCCATGGTTTGCGAGTATGGCATGAGTAAAAAAGTGGGCTCGTTGACCTTGGGCCGGAAAGATGATTTCGTCTTTATCGGCCGGGATCTCATGAAAGAAAAGAACTACTCAGAAAGAACCTCCCAAGTGATCGATAACGAGGTGAAAAGAATCGTCGAGGAATGCCACACAAAGGCCAGGAAAATTCTCGTAAAGAACCGGAAATTCCTCAAAATCATGGCGGAAGCCTTGCTGGTAAGGGAAATTCTGGATGGATCCGAGGTGGATGACATATTAGCGGGCAAGAAGATCGCCCCCAAACCCGCCGTGAAAAAATCCATTCCTCCTACTGAGCCTCCAAATCCTGCCGCCGAATCCCCGGCCCCGGTGGCCTTAAAACCGCAAAGCGCCCCCACCCAGGCCGCGGAAGGGGGACGGGTTGGATAAAACCCGCATTGAGCGAGCGGTCCGAGAAATTTTAATCGCCATAGGAGATGATCCCGACCGCGAGGGCCTGCGGGAGACACCCCGGCGCGTCGCCAAGATGTATGAAGAGGTTTTCTCGGGAATGCAAACCGACGCCCGGGACTTCATCACGACCTTCGAGACCGAAGGCCATGAGGAAATGGTCATCCTCCGGGACATCCCCTTTTATTCCATGTGCGAGCACCACCTTCTTCCCTTTTACGGCAAGGCCCATGTCGCCTATGTGCCCAGGAAAGACCGCTTGGCTGGGCTTTCCAAGCTGGCCAGGGTCGTGGAGACGGTTTCCCGCCGTCCCCAACTCCAGGAAAGGATCACCACCCGCATCGCCGACATCCTCATGGATGTCCTGCAGCCCCGCGGAGTCCTGGTGATCTTGGAAGCCGAGCATTTATGCATGACCATGCGGGGGGTGAAGAAATCCGGCTCCCGCATGACGACGTCGGCGGTCCGGGGGGTTTTTGCCAAAAGCGTGGCCACCCGCATGGAAGCCCTGAACCTCATCGGAAAGTAGGATCCCATGCCACTCTTGGGCAGGGTTTCCTTCAGGATCCTTCATCCGGACCCTTTTGATTTCCACCTCGTTAATCCATCTTTCAATCCCTTGAAACTAGCCGCGGATTTTGTTTCGCGATCCGAAGCGGATCAATTCGAAAAAACCCTTCAAACCCTTTACCCCGCTATGAAGATCCATCGGGCATACAAGGGATTATTTTTAATATCATGGTTTATGGGGAAAAA
This sequence comes from candidate division FCPU426 bacterium, assembly GCA_963847625.1. GTDB lineage: Bacteria > Oederibacteriota > Muellerivitia > Muellerivitales > Muellerivitaceae > CAWCKJ01. The sequence continues at coordinate 2,969 of CAWKAR010000007.1, forward strand.
ATCGATTCTCCCGTTAACCGAAAAAATTCGGCCGAAATTTCCCGAGCTGTCTAACCAGGTAAAAAAAGGGTTTCAAGGTTATTTTCACCCGGACCATTGGTTATTAAAGGGAAGAGGCGGAAAATTATTCCGTTGGGCCCGCAGGACCCAGGTCATTGGAATCCTCAACGTCACCCCTGATTCTTTCTCTGACGGCGGCCGGTTCCTGGAGCCTTCCCGCGCGGTTGAGAAAGCCCTTCAAATGCAACAGGAAGGAGCCGATTGGATCGACATCGGGGGTGAATCCACAAGGCCCGGCGCCAAGGGGGTGCCGGCTTCGGATGAAAAAAAGAGGGTCTTGCCGGTCATCCGCTCTTGCGTCAAAGCCCTTCGAATTCCCATTTCGGTTGACACCTACAAGGCGGAAGTGGCCCTGGCCGGTGTCGGGGAGGGGGCCCAAATGGTCAACGATATCGGGGCGCTGGGATTGGATCCGCGCATGGGAAAAACACTGGCCAAGCTGGGTGTGCCTGTCATCCTGATGCATATGAAAGGGAAGCCCCGCGGCATGCAGAAGAAACCGTTTTACCGGGACGTGATGGGGGAAATCACCGCCTTTTTCCGCCAAAAAATAGCCCTGGCCCAAGAATGTGGAATTGACGAAAACCGGCTTCTCATCGACCCCGGTTTCGGGTTTGGAAAAATACCCTGGCACAACATTGAAATTACCCGCAGGCTTTGGGAATTCAAGGTTTTGGGAAAGCCCCTGGTGCTGGGACCCTCCCGAAAATCCACCCTGGGTCATCTCTTGGGCGGGGCCTCCCCGGATGAAAGGGTGGAGGGGACCGCGGCGGCGGTTACGGCGGCGATCCTAAAGGGGGCTGATTTTGTCCGAGTTCATGATGTAAAAGCGATGGTTCGTGTGGTAAAAATAGCCGATGCCATCCGATACGACCGGGGTTTGAAAAGACCATGAACAACCTGATGACGCTGCTTTCCAATTTCCGATTCATGGACGGGTTGGACATCCTGGTGGTGGCTTTCGTGACCTACCATCTTTTGCTCCTGATCCGGGAAGTCCACGCCACCCGCATCGTACTGGGATTTGCCTTCCTCTTCCTGGCCACCGCGGTAGCCAGCCAGTTTCATTTACTGACATTAGATTGGCTTTTAAGCAACTTGGGGCCCTTTTTCCTGATTGCCTTTGTCGTGGTTTTCCAGCCGGATTTAAGGCGCATCATTACCCAGATCGGAAAAGGTGGATGGTTCTGGGGGAGTGTTTATCAGGGAGACACCCTTCTTTTTAAGGAAGTCACATTGGCGGTCAAGGATCTTGTCAAATCCCGGCGGGGAGCCTTAATCGTCCTGGAAAGGGATGACAGCCTTCAAAGCGTATTGGAGGGAGGCACCAAGATCGAGGCGGAGGTAACATCGGAGCTGCTCATCACGCTCTTTTTCCCGAATTCCCCGCTTCATGACGGGGCGGTGGTCATACGGGGCGGAAAAATCGCGGCGGCGGCCTGCATCCTCCCCTTAAGCCAGAATCCCCATTTGAGCAAATCCTATGGGACGCGCCACAGGGCCGCGGTGGGAATTACCGAGGAAACGGACGCCCTGGCCATCGTTGTTTCGGAGGAAAAACATACCATTTCGTTCGCCATGGCCGGAAAGATCACCCCGGAAATAGACACGGCCACGCTTGAGGAAATGCTGACGCTTTACGGGGCAAAAGTCGACTGACTATAAATTTCATCGGAGACAAACATGAAACGGTGGTTGTTTGAAAATCTCGGCCTGAAACTCTTGGCCTTATTCATCACTTTTTCCCTTTGGGCTTACGTGGGCTCCCGCTCGATCATGGAAAGAAAGATCACCCTTCACTTGGAACTCACCGATATTCCCGCGGGAATGAGGGTGGATTCCAACGTGAGGACAACGGTCCCGGTGATATTAACCGGCAGAAAGGATACCGTTTTGGACTTGGATCCTGAGGATCTTTCGGCGGTGGTGAGTTTGAAAGGCTATTCGACCCCGAAAAGGGAGATCCTCCTCCGCCCTAAGGTTCAACCCTTGCCCGGCGGGGTGGACGCGACCGTGAACAGCATTTCGATCCGGCTCATTCCGTTAACCAACAAATAAAGGAAAGTTATGGCCACTCTTTGCGTCAATATCGATCACATTGCCACGTTGCGGCAGGCCCGGATGGAAGAAGAGCCTGACCCGGTTCAAGCGGCTAAGATAGCCGAAAAAGCGGGGGCGATCGGAATCACCGCGCACCTGCGGGAGGACCGCCGGCATATTCAGGACCGGGACGTATTCCTCCTGAGGCAGACCGTCAAAACCAAGCTCAACCTGGAAATGGCCGCCACCCGGGAAATGATCCGGATCGCCATGAAGGTCAGGCCGGACCAGGTGACCCTCGTCCCCGAGAAACGGACTGAAGTTACCACGGAGGGAGGTTTGCTTTTAAAAAGCTCCCCGTCGCGTTTTCAGTACGCCATTGACACCCTCCAAAGGGATGGAATACCCGTTTCACTTTTCATCATTCCCGACCCGGATACCATCCGGCTTGCTTCCCAAATGGGGGCCGAGTTTATAGAACTCCACACGGGCGCTTATAGCCGGGCCTGCCGGGGTTTTGGGAACATCAAGAGCTCCTTCGCGGCCGTTGCGGCCGGCGCGAGGCTGGCGAAGTCGTGTGGGTTAAGGGCCCATGCCGGGCATGGTTTGACCTACGAAAATGTGACGCCGGTGGCGGCCCTGCCTGAAATCGAGGATTTGAATATAGGACATAACATCATCGCGAGGGCTTCCATGGTAGGATTGGAGAAGGCCGTCAAGGAGATGCTGGCTCTTTTGAGGAAAGCCAGGACTGTTAAAAGGAGGAGCTAATGGGAAAATTATTCCTGATCTTGTTGGTATTAGTTCTTGCGGGAGTAGGGTGGTACCTTTGGACAATAGTGGCCGAAGCTCCCAAGGAGGCGACCCTCCCGGGCTATACCAACGCCCTGAAAAACGATGAGCAAAAGGCACAGAGGGTGGCGGGCGCCGCCAATGCCGAAAACGTCCAGGGGGCGGTGGAGAAGTACCGGTCCATGAAAGGATCCAATCCCTCTTCCTTGCAAGATCTCGTACCGGATTATATCGACCATATTCCCGGCGGCATCCTATATGACCCCGCCACTGGAAAGGTTTCATCCGGCCAGTAATCAGTAAAACTGGAATAAATTCCCCGTATTGCATAGGTAAATTCCATCTAATTTAAACGTAGCTAAATGGATTTTCTTGCCCGGGGGCCGTCTGTTCCCCATCTGGAGAGTTTTCAGCTATAATTCCCACTTTTACCGAACACTTATTAATATGAGTTAGTTTAGATGTCATTGCGAGGAATTGCCCGTCGAATAGACGGGCGTTTATGACGAAGCAACCTAAGTTTAAATAATGCTTGAGGATTTATCCGGCAAAACCACCCATAAACTGGGGTTGTACGTTGGCCCTTTGGGCCAAGTATGGTTGACCTGAAACTCAGGCCAACTACTTCAAGCCTGCTGCATAATTCGCAGCTCGCATGCCGACCTTCTATTAAAATTTTAAGAGGTCGGTATAGTACCGATTTCCAAAGATGAAATATAAGGATAATCGGCACAATGACACCTAAAACAACAACTAAGCTGAGACACTGATAATTTTCGAGGTTCTCATGGGCGTACCCGTAACAGGAAACGAAATCCGTCAAGCCTTCCTGGACTTTTTCAAGTCCAAGCGGCATAAGGTCGTGCCCTCGTCCTCCCTGGTGCCGGAAAACGACCCCTCCCTGCTCCTGGCCAACGCCGGCATGAACCAGTTCAAGCCCTATTTCCTGGGCACGGTGCCTTTCCCGCACGAGGTCCCCTACGCGGCCTCCTGCCAGAAATGTTTCCGGACCGGCGACCTGGAGCGCGTGGGCTATACCGCCCGGCACCACACCTTTTTCGAGATGCTGGGCAACTTCTCCTTCGGCGGCTACTTCAAGAAGGAAGCCATCGAGTGGGGCTGGGAGTTCGTGACCCAGGTCCTGAAAATCGAAAAAGCCCGGCTTTGGGTCTCGGTTTACGAGAAAGACGACGAGGCCATGGAGCTGTGGAAGAAGACCGCGGGCTTGCCGCCGGAGCGCATCATCCGCCTGGGCGGGGAATCCAACTTCTGGACCATGGGTCCCACCGGCCCCTGCGGCCCCTGCTCCGAGATTTACGTGGACCTGGCATCCGGAAAAGGCCGCGACGAAGGATTTCGAGGCGGACTCCGAGTCGGGCCGTTTCCTGGAAATCTGGAACCTGGTCTTCACCCAGTATCGACCGGCAGGCCGACGGCACCCTGAAGCCCCTCCCCAAACCCAACATCGACACGGGCATGGGCCTGGAACGGGTGGCCAGCATCATGCAAAAGGTGCCCTCCAACTTCGAGACGGACCTTCTTGTCCCCGCTCGTGGCCGCCATCGCCAAGGCCGGGAACATATCTTCAAACGTCGACAAGGGTCCCAAACCTATACCTCCCTCAAGGTCATCAGCGACCACCTGCGGGCCACGGCTTTCCTCATCGCCGACGGCGTGTTTGCCCTCCAACGAGGGGCGGGGATACGTCCTTCGGAGAATCCTGCGCCGGGCGGTCCGGCACGGGAAGCTCCTGGGTTTCGACAAGCCGTTCCTGTCGCCCCTGACGCTGGAAGTGGGAAAACTCATGGGAGGAATTTATCCGGAAGTGAAGGACCGCAAGGACCATATTGTCAACGTGGTCAAGGCCGAGG
>CAWKAR010000008.1:0-4852 GCA_963847625.1 candidate division FCPU426 bacterium
CCCAAGGGGAAATTTCTCGACCGTGGAAATGCCCGATCCCCGGAACGCGTACAGGCCCACACTCTGGTACATCGGGGGGCTTGCCGGGACGTCCGCTTTCGGCGACGTCTGGGCTTCCACCGACGGGGTCACTTGGACGGAAAAAACTTCCTCTCTGGGGGTGGGGGTCTATTACCACACCAGCGTCGTAATGAGGGACCCCTCGGACAGGACGATGAAGATGTGGGTTTTGGGGGGAAGTATCATCACGGTTATACAGGGGCTGGTTTACCAGTTGCCGAATACCCAGGTGTGGTGCTCGCCTGACGGTTTGAATTGGACGGCAAAAACAAACTACATCAATCTATTCCCCTCGAGAAACAACCATTCCAGCGCGGTTATGAGGGACCCCGCCGATGGAAGAATAAAAATGTGGGTGATCGGTGGACAGGGCGCGGCCGGTCCCCTCAACGACGTTTGGTGTTCCGCCGACGGTGTGACTTGGACCGAGAAGTCCGCCGCCGCCGAGTTCCCATCCCGTTTCGGCCAAAGCAGCGTGGCGTGTGGGGGAAACCTTTGGGTCATTGCGGGTCAAGATCCTCCCCCTACAGATCCTTACTTAAACGATGTTTGGGCGTCTCCGGACGGCATTAAATGGAACCAGGTTTTGCCTAGCGGGAATATTTTCGCCGACAGATCGGGTCTTGCCAGCATGGTATTCCGGGGAGACATCTTCGTAATGGGTGGGAGCCCTACTGCTGGCGAGGCATATAACACCAACGATGTTTGGGACACGGGATGCTTGAATTGCCCTGGCAGTACCGGGGGGACGGCCTCCGCCGCCGAAATAAGGGAAGTGACTGTAGTTTCCCCAACTTACACACCCACCGTTTCCTTGACGGCGGGAACCACCCTTTTGGTGTATTCCGTCGTTCCCGCGCCGAATATCTCCCTTAACGGGCAGGAAGTGCATTTGCGCCTGACATTGGGGCGCCCGGCCGCAGTGCATTTGGCCGTTTTTGCCCTCACGGGAGAGAAGATATTCCAGGAATCCATTGAGGGTAAATCCGGCTTGAATGACCTCGTTTGGGGTGTGAAAAACCAAGATGGCCGGGCTGTGGCCAGCGGGCTGTATATCTATTCACTCCAGGTGGATGACGGCAATGGCTCCGAGCGCCGCACGGGTAAAATAGCGGTGATCCGCTAGAATAAACCGTAATATTCCAACACCCATGAAACCTATGTTTTTTTTCAGTGGCTTTCATTTTTTTCTGTTTTGTTCCAACCCCATTACAGTTTCCCTTTTTTAAAAATGCCTTTGAAAGCGGATGCTATTCCGGCAATAATCAAGTCGTTTTGATTTTAAGCGCGTGATAACCACTCCGGCGTAAACCTTCCCTTATCGGGAATGGGTGAAGCCGCATCAGTTCACGCGAAAGACCGGTTTGAATTGTCGAAGAGAAAGAAAAAAATCAAATATATCCGGGAAAACGCCCATTTAAGCGCGGTTGAGTTGTCTGGGATAACAGGCTTGCCGGTAAATCAAATATCGGAAATTCTCAAACAATTTAAGGAAGCGCAACCGGTTGAAACAACTGTCCTGCCCCTGGTCTCAACAGACAAAGCCGGTATTCCTACCGACAACTTTGAGGCCATCGGCCATAGTAAAACAAATAACCGTCTTCTTTGGTTTATCGCCTTTATTCCCGCGTTGGCTGTTGTCCTGTTTTATTTGCCGTCCTTAAACAATGATTTCGTGAATTGGGATGACGCGGACAATATCTTAAACAATCCCCATATCCGGTCGTTAAGCTCCTCTTCGTTGAAATGGATGCTAACGACGAATTTTGAAAACTATTGGATGCCCCTTACATGGTTTTCATTCGCGTTGGATTTTTGGATCGGCGGGTTGAACCCATTTTTCTTCCATTTCTCCAACCTTTTTTTCCACGTTTTTAACACCATCCTGGTGTTTTTTATCGCTAGGGGGATATTCGGTTTGGCGTGGAAGGAACGCCCTCAAGAACCGGATCGAAGGCCTGGGCCCGTTGCGCTTTATGGCGCATTGATGGCGGCCCTTATATTCGGCCTTCACCCCATCCATGTGGAATCCGTGGCATGGGCAACGGAAAGGAAGGATGTTCTTTACTCATTTTTCTACCTTCTGGGACTCCTTTCTTACATGGATTACGCCGCTTCCCCCGTTCGGAATAAGCTGAAACTTTGGGCCTGCGCGGGGTTATACCTATTGTCCCTCATGGCAAAACCAATGGCAGTGACACTGCCTTTGGTTTTCCTCATTCTTGACTACTGGCCCTTAAGAAGGCTGAAAACAAACTTTACCGAATCCTTGAAAGAAAAAATCCCGTTTTTTGTGATGGCCCTCGTCGTCGGGTCAACAACCTTGTGGATGATGGGCGCGAAAAAAGGAATCAACCAAGGGGTATCCTCCTCATTCAACCTCATAAATGCCTTCCATTCGTTGGTTTTTTATCTTTGGAATATTGTTTTTCCCGTTCATTTGGTCCCCTTTTATCCGTTCCCCCAGCATTTGGACACCGGTTTTTACGCTGTCGGAATTTTTGGAGCCGTCCTGGCTGTTTTAGGATTGATCTTTTACGTTCGTTCCCCAGAAAAATTCCGCCCTATAGGTTTAGCCTGGCTTTTTTATTTTGTGACCATACTTCCGGCATTGGGTTTCATCCAAGTGGTGGATGAAATGGCCGCGAACCGGTACGCCTATTTACCAAGCTTAAGCTTGTTCTTGCTTTTTTCCGGATCAATGGCCGTTTTGTTGCCAAACCGCAGGTTGTTTTTGGGCCTTTGCGTGATTTTGGCCTTGGTTTTGGGTTTCGGGACGCTGAAGCAAATTGGATTGTGGAAGAATTCCCAAACTCTTTGGGAATTTGTGGTAAAAACATTCCCCGAAGACAGCGGAATAGCTCACGCCTACCTGGCCATAAGTTATGAGCAGAAGGATAAGTTGGATGACTCGCTTGCTGAATTCGACCGGTCTTTGCGCCTTTCCCCCAAGCTATTGATCGCGCATGACGGAAAGGGAATCACCCTTTTTAAGAAAGGATTGGTGGACCAGGCTATTCAAGAATATAAACGCGCTCTTGAATTAGACCCCCATTACACCCTCGCGCATCAAAACCTATGGGGAGCCTATGAAATGAAGGGAATGCATGAGGCTGCGGTGGCGGAAATCATGGAAGCCATAAAAAACGAGCCGGATTCGGGCATCAATTACGCCAAATTGGGGGTTAGTTTCGCGTCCCTGAAGCGGTGGAATGACTCCGATGAGGCCTTCAACAAGGCGTTCGAAATAGACCCAACTTCCGCCGAAAGCCACAATGAGAAGGGCGATGTCCTGATGATGAACGGACATTTAGAAAGCGCGATCAGTGAATTTAAGACCGCCACTCTTTTAAACCCGAAATATCTATTGGCCATTATAAATCTTTGGAGGATATTCACGCATACGGGGCGTTATCAAGAAGGGGTAGATTTGATGCTTTCGGCGACTAAGGCGAATCCGGATAATCCCGAGATCTTCCGCGACTTAGGGGTAGGGTACGCATTCCTGAAACGTTATAAAGATGCCGAATGGCCCTTTAAAAAAGCCTTGGATTTGGAACCCGCCAACCCAGAAAACCTCGTGAACCTGGCCACTATTTACCAATGGGAAGGACGAACGGATGAGTCTATGTCCCTTTATCGAAAAGGAATCGAAGAAAATCCAAAGGAACCTGTTTATTACCTTAAAGTAGCGGATTTGTATTTGGAAAAGCATTTGCCAAACGAAGCGTTGGAGATGCTCAATGCGGGAGTAAGTTTGAACCCGATGAATCCCAAGGTAGTTCAGCAAATTGGTGAGGATTATGAAAGGGCTGGGCAGAAGGGTTTGGCGCAACAGTGTTACGCTAAAGCCAAGGCCTTGTCATTGGTGTCCAGAAAATAGAATATTAGCATGTATGCGGTTTAATGAAAGTTCATCCACGAAAGGGAGTTCTTTGTTCCTCAGTGTGATGAAAGGCCATTGAACGAAAAATTAAAGAGATAGACTCACGAATAAAAATTATATCATTTTCAAGGAACCCAAGCGGTGGGTCATGGCTTGCACACTGACCGAGTATCTTTTAGCAAGTTTATCAATGTCGTTATCATTTAACGCATTGGTGAATTCTTTTACGTCCTTTTTCAAAAATGCTTCCGGCATTAACAACTCAGCCGCAAATTGATTCGCTTCAATCTCTTGAATGTCCTCACCCAGCCTGGATTTGGTATTCCTGGACATGACGAAACCTTTGTCAACATGGACACCTGATGGTTTATGAAGGTGATAATGACCCAGCTCGTGGGCAATGGTGAATGTCTGCCTTACCTTAAGATCATTGGAATTGACCATAATGATCGGCATAGAATTAGAAACGATTAATATTCCAGGAACATCCCCCTCTAAAGGCTCCATAAAAATTTTAACACCCCAGGCTTTCGCGATTTTCTTTAAGTCGATATTTTTAATATCCGTAAAAAATTCCGCGAATACCTTTTTCGCCTCATTGATAGCCGTTACAGCGCTCATTTCCTTCCCTCCAATTAATGGATTACTTGCCTAACCGTTTCATGACATTTTCGAAATTACGTTGAGAAAGTTTCTTTTTCAAATCGGCTATGTCCGCCTGATTCAAACCTTTGATTTTTTCGGTGGTATTGGCTTGTTGTGGATTAGAAGAAGGAAGTAGTTCGATAGGCGAAACATTCAAGGCTTTGGCGATTTTATAAAGCACATGAACCAGTATTTGCTGTCTTCCCCGCTCAATATTGGCGATGGCCGCGCGGCTTAAGCCGGTTTTTTCTGCCAACTCTT
>CAWKAR010000009.1:0-15002 GCA_963847625.1 candidate division FCPU426 bacterium
CCGTCAATCCCACGCTGAACAGCCCCCTCCAGGAACCGGCTCCTCATTTTTTCCATTTGCTCCGAATTTTTGCTTCCCATCCCTCTTCGAAGCAAGTCAGCCTGACCCAGGGTAAAACCCGCCAACTCCTTGGCAATACGCATCACTTGTTCTTGATACAAAATCACCCCATAGGTAGTCTTGAGAATCGGCTTTAATAATGGGTGAAGATAACCAACTTTAACTTGACCCTTTTTCCGGTGAATAAAGTCGTCCACCGTGTCCGAGCCCAGGGGTCCGGGCCGGTAGAGGGCCAGAAGAGCAATGAGATCCTCCAAGTTTTCCGGGCCGAGTTTTCTAAGATAATCCCGCATTCCACGGGATTCCAATTGAAATACACCCTGAGTCTTCGCCTCGCCTAAAAGTTTGTAAGTCTCAGGGTCATCCATGGGAATGGCGGATAAATCGATCTTGATCCCTTTTGTCTTTTGGGCTAGGCATAGGGTGTCGTCGATGACAGTTAATGTCCTCAATCCCAAAATGTCCAATTTAAGAAGGCCCACGTCCTTTAAGACGTTCATATCGTATTGAGTCAAAACCTCATTGCCCGTCCCCAGGCAAAGCGGGATTTTCTCAAGCAACGGCCCATTCCCGATAATGATTCCAGCCGCATGAGTCGAGACATGCCGGACCAACCCTTCCAGGGCCTTGGAGACATCCAGAAGCTTCCGGAAGGGGCCTTCCTCCGTGGCGATCGCTTTGAACTCGGGAACCCTCTCCTCCACGTCCGAGAGGGTGATTTTGGGCTCAGCGGGAATAAGTTTGGCGATACGATCCACATCCGCCAAGGGAACTTCCAAAACCCTGCCGACGTCCCGGATGGAGGCTTTGGCGGCCATAGTTCCGAAGGTTAAAATAGAGGCCACCCGGTCCTTCCCATAGGTTTCCGCGATGTATTTCAAGACTTCACCCCGGCGACGGTCGCATACGTCAACATCGATATCCGGGGCGCTGACCCGCTCAGGATTGATGAACCGCTCGAATAAAAGATCGAAACGAATGGGATCTACCTCGGTGATTCCCAAAAGATATGAAACCAGGCTCCCAGCTGCGGATCCCCGCCCCGGTCCGACAGGGATCCCCTTCTGGCGGGCGTAGGAAATAAAATCCCATACGATTAAAAAGTAACCGCTGAATCCTGTTTTCCGGATGATGGAAAGTTCCTCCAACATTCTGCCCTTGATTTCAGGGCCATAAGCCTTGGAGCCATAACGTCTTTCCAAGTTTTGTTGGCAGAGTTTTTCTAGGTAGGTGTCCTCGTTTAAGGCCGGATCAGGTACGGGGTAGGAAGGCATTTGTGGCTTTTCGAACTCGAAGATAACATTGCACCGTTGTGCCACCTTAACGGTATTTAGGAGGGCTTCCGGTAATTCGGAGAAGAGTTTAGCCATTTCTTCGGCGGACTTAAGGTAATATTCATCCGTCCCAAGGCGTTTTCGGCGGGGGTCGGATAAAACTTCTCCTTTTCCCAAACAGAGCAACACCTCATGATGGGAGGCGTCCTCCCGGCGCAGGTAACGAACATCGTTCGTGGCCAGGAGCGGTATGCCGATGCGTTTCGAAATATCTAAAAGTGACTTCTGGAGGGCCTTATCCTCGGGTTTTCCATGATCCTGGATTTCCAGGAAATATTTGTCCTTCCCGAAAATTTCCTGGTACTGTCCGGCGATTTTCAACGCCACCGGCATCTCATCTTTTAAGAGAAAACGCTCAACTTCCCCCTCTTCCCCTCCGGATAAGGCGATAATTCCTTTGGCGTGCCTCGCGAGAAGTTCCTTGTCCACCCGGGGTTCTTGGGATAAACCCTGTAAATACCCGGCCGACGAAATTTGCATTAGATTGAGGTACCCTTCTTGGTTTTCCGCCAAAAGGACCAGGGGATAAGGCGGATCGTTCCGGCCGGGTCCTTTTTCGAACCGGGAACCATTGGTAAGCAATACCTCGCAACCCATGATGGGCTTTAAACCATGGGAAAGGCAGGCTTGATAGAAAGGGATGGCCGCAAATAGGTTGGCTTTGTCCGTCAAAGCGACTGCCGGCATCTGGAGTTCCTTGAGCCGTTCCATGAGAGATTCCAACCGGATGGTACTCTCCAGTAGGCTGTACTGGCTGTGGAGGTGAAGATGGATAAATCGGGCGTGGTTCATGGCGGCATTATATCGAAAAAAATTTCTTTATTATAAAAAGGCCGCGAAAATACCAATTTTTCTTTGTCTTTATACTCGCCTCGTGATTTTAAAACCTTTACCTGAAAGCAACCCGGTCGTAATGGCATTCCTGGATATTGATTGGGTTTTTATTCAAATTCAAAAAAACGCCGGAGGTCATTAAAAGGGTGATTTTAAATCGAGGGAACAAAGAACCAGTCTTATTCCCATTCAATGGTGGCGGGAGGCTTGCTGGAAACGTCGTATACCACGCGGTTAATGCCGCGAACCTCGTTGATGATCCGGTTGGAAATAAGGCCCAAGACTTCATAGGGAAGCTTGACCCAGTCGGCCGTCATGCCGTCCGTGGAATGAACCGCCCGGATCACGCATACATTCTCGTAAGTCCTTTCATCCCCCATGACGCCGACCGTCTTTAAGGGCGTCAAAACGGCAAAAGACTGCCAGATGGAATAATAAAGGCCGGCCTTTCGGATCTCCTCCACCACGATGGCGTCGGCCTTGCGCAAGATATCCAGCCTCTCTTTGTCCACCGCCCCGATCAATCGCACCGCTAATCCGGGTCCGGGAAAGGGCTGGCGGTAAAGCATTTCTTGGGGAATGCGGAGCCTCAAGCCTAATTCCCTCACTTCATCCTTGAAAAGCTCGCGGAGGGGTTCCACAAGCTTGAACTTCATGTCCTTGGGCAGCCCCCCCACGTTGTGGTGGCTTTTAATCGTGGCCGAGGGTCCTTTCACGGATACGCTCTCGATGACATCCGGATAAAGGGTTCCCTGGGCCAGGAATTTGAAGGGCCCCTGTTTTTTTTGAAGACTCTTGGCCTTTTCCTCGAAAATCCGGATGAAGGTGCCCCCGATGATTTTCCTCTTTTTTTCCGGTTCCTCCACACCCTCCAGCAGCGTCAGAAACTGCCTTTGTGCGTCGACGTAATGGAGGGGAATTTTTAATTTCTGGCGGAAAGTGGAAAGCACTTGCTCCGCCTCCTGGTGCCGTAAAACCCCGTTGTTCACGAAAACGCAGTTCAACTGCTTGCCGACCGCCTTGTGAACCAAGACCGCCGCGACGGTAGAGTCTACCCCGCCTGAAACCCCGCAAAGCACCCTGCCTTTTCCCACTTGTTTCCGGATCTTTAGAACCGCCTCTTGCGCGAAGGATTTCATGTTCCAGGTCGGCTTGCAGAGGCATATCCCGCGGGCGAAATTCTCGAGGACTTTTTTCCCCTTTTCGGTATGCACAACCTCAGGGTGGAACTGGACGCCGTAAATTTTCCTGTTCTCGTTTACCACTGCGGCGTAGGGGCAGTTGGCCGTGGAAGCCAAGGTCTTGAAACCGGGCGGGACGGCGGTCACATGGTCGCCATGGCTCATCCAAACTTTCGTGTGCTTGGGAAGACCGGTCAGCAACCCTTTGTGATTTTTCACTTTTAGATCGGCCAGGCCGAATTCCCTTTTACCGGCGTTTCGAACCTTCCCCCCCAGCAGATAAGACGCGAGCTGCAGGCCATAACAAATGCCTAGAATCGGAATGGGAAGGTCGAAAAGGGACTTATCCACGTGGGGCGCCCCGGGAGCGTACACGCTGGCAGGGCCTCCCGAAAGAATGAGACCCTTGGGATTTCTTTCCATTATTTTCTCGATGGGAGTTGAGAAAGGAAGGATTTCACAGTAAACCCGACACTCCCTGACCCGCCGGGCGATCAACTGGCTGTATTGGGCGCCGAAATCCAGGACAAGGATCGTGTCGTGCTGCAAATGGGGCTCCGAAAAACAGGATTGGATGCACTAAATCTCGTCGAAAGAACGGGTTGAAAGGCTCACCCAGTCAAAACCAGCTTCCCCGGGTTGGGAATCTCAGGAATGGCTAAGCCCATTGAATGGATATTTCTGTATGTACCGTCTTAGGGAATGGCCGTGCTTCAAATCTTTTTAAGAAAATCTCACTCAAAATTCCCGTAAAACGCCTTAATGACATGGGGCCGAAGCACGAAATCGATCGTCCCGCCTTCCTTTAACCGTTCCACTGACTTTTGATCGACAACTTGGAAATGAGCCAAAGTATCGTATTCCGAAAAAACCAGGAAAGTATCAACGTTATTGAGTGCCTTCCGCACGTAAGCTTTTAGGCAGCCTTCCGCCGCTTTCTCTTTGGCCACGTAATCATTTAGAATTTTGAGAACTTCCGAATCATGTCCTTTTCGAATGGTCACAATCGCTAGCGATACGATCATATTAAACTCCTTTAACCTGGTTAATCGATATAGTAATTAGGGGCTTCCTTGGTGATCACCACATCATGCGGATGGCTTTCCTGGAAGCCCGCCGAAGTGATCTGGACAAACCGGCCCCGTTCCTTGAGTTCCTTAATGGTTTTGGTCCCGCTATATCCCATTCCGGCCCTCAAACCGCCCACCAGTTGGTAGACCAGATCGGAGAGCTGGCCGCGGTATGGGACTCGCGCCTCGATGCCTTCGGGCACCAGTTTTTTCGTGTCCGTAATGCCTTCCTGGAAATACCGGTCGGCGCTTCGTCCTTTTTGCATGGCGGCGAGTGAACCCATGGCGTTGTAAACCTTGAACATGCGGCCCTGGAGATTGATGACCTCCCCTGGGGATTCTTCCGTTCCCGCGAGTAGGCCGCCAAGCATCACGGCATCCGCCCCGGCGGCGATGGCTTTCGTGATATCGCCCGAATACTTGATGCCCCCGTCCGCGATGATGGATACCTTGCTTTTTTGGGCGGCCCTGGCGCATTCGGTAATAGCCCAAATCTGGGGCACCCCCACGCCGGTAACGACCCTCGTCGTACAGATGGAGCCCGGACCCACACCCACCTTGACCGTATTAGCGCCTGCGTCCGCCAGGGCCTTCACAGCCTCCCCGGTGACGACATTGCCTGCGACAAGGTCCAGTTTGGAATATTTCTTGCGTATTTCCTTTACGGTCTTTAAAACGCCCGAGGATTGTCCGTGGGCTGTGTCAATGACGAGCAAGTCCACGCCCGCCCGGACCAGGGTTTCCACCCTTTCTTCCGTATCTTTCGCCACGCCCACCGCCGCGCCTACCCGCAGGCGGCCGCTGGAGTCCTTGCAGGCGTTCGGGAACTTGATGCGCTTGTTGATGTCCTTGATGGTGATCAAGCCCTTCAGGGTTCCCTTCTTGTCCACCACCAGGAGTTTCTCGATGCGGTGTTTATGGAGGGTTTCCTCGGCCTTTTCCAGGGTGGTTCCGATCGGCACCGTGACGAGATGGTCCTTGGTCATCACCTCGCTCAAGGGAAGGTCCGTTTGCTTGAGGAACCGCAGGTCGCGGTTGGTGACGATACCCACCAGGCGCCCGTCTTTGCGTACGATGGGGATCCCGGAAATATGGTAATGCTTCATGATGGTCAAAGCATCGCTGACTTTTTTCTCCGGAAATAAGGTGATGGGGTCGCTGATCATGCCCGCTTCCGAGCGCTTGACCTTGTCCACCTCGGCCGTTTGTTGCTCGACGGTGCAGTTCTTGTGGATGATGCCGATGCCCCCCTCCTGCGCCAAGGCGATGGCCAAGCGGGCCTCGGTGACGGTGTCCATGGCCGCGCTGATAATGGGAATGTTGAGTTTGAGGGAAGGCGTCAGGGAGGTGGAAACATCGGTGTCGCGGGGAAGCACTTCGGACTTTTGGGGCACGAGCATGACATCGTCATAGGTCAGGGCCAAAATCAACTTTTCCGGTTCGATCATAACGCCCCTCCCAACAAGGTGCGCGTTAATATAAACTCAGAAAAAAAGGCTGTCAACGGGCCTGATTTTGAAATAGGGCAGGCCAATTCACATGGGAAATTCGAAAGACAGTCCGGGAGGTTTTATTGCCATAAGGCGAAATCGGCCTTGTAAGCGGGAATATCTTTCTTGACTAAAAACCACCGCAAATGGTCGGAAAGGGCGGCTATGAAACGGTTTTCACTCATGAGTTGGACCTGCCAATCCCGGTCCTGTTTGAACTTTTCCACGTTTTGCACATGCTTGATATAAAGCTGGTCTGGGGAATCCTTCGGATAAAATTCACTGACATGGTATTCCACATCCTGGTCGGTCCCCTGACAGGCATTGGTGGAAAACCAGGTCCCGTTGGTGAAAACCGTCACGAAGGAAAGATGGGGCGTGATTTGCCCGGGTGTTTTCAGGATTTCGGCGTAAGTTCCGACGTCTTCCTTGAGACTGACATCAAAATAATTCGGGGAGGGTAATTGGGGGATGGTCATTTGAAGAGCGGAGGTAAAACCCATTTTTTGAAGCTGGCCCTGGAGGTCGGAGTAAGTGGTCACGTCCATTTCGCTGATTTGCCCGGAATTGACCAGGACCAGGTGGATCGGCGGGATCGTGTCGGTCAAGGCCACCGAAGGCCGGTGGATCAGGGTGATGATGCCGGCCAGTAATCCCGTGATGGCCGCCGCAAGCAGGATCAGGAAAACATAGGTCGGGATTTTAAGTTTTTTCGCGGTAGGCTCGAAAATCTCATAAGCGCGGCGGATGAGAAAACGCGTCCAAATTTTCGCCAATAAAAATATCTTTTTCTTTTTATTACCCCCCGTAACCGGAATGGGGGGTACAGGCCCTGATGGGAAAGGAAGAGGCGATAAACCCGGCTCATGGGAAAAATGGGCTTCCGGGAAGGGCGGCCGCAAGGGTTTTGGTTCCTGGATGAGCGTTTCCAAATCGTAAGGCAAGGGGGGGGCCTTGGAAGGCCCCGGGGTTTTGGAGGGAGTCCCCTTGGGGAGGTTTAGACCTTTTAACATTTCCCCCATGTCGGATAAATCAATCTCCAGACTGGCTTTGGAATTTAAAACCGGCTTGGCCATATCCGGGGGTAGTTTGAATTCGGGTTTCATCGAAAAATCGGGAGCTAGTTTCGGCGGTTCGATCACGGGTTTCATCGAAGGGCTGGGGGTCGCTTTCGGCGGTTCGGCCGCGGGGTTCACCTCAGGGCCGGGGGCCGGCTTCGGCGGAGCGGAGGGCCCGCCGAAAATTCCGAGCGGATCGTCCCCGAAAGCCTTGCCCTTGAAATCGAAGGGTGAGGTGTGAGTGAGGGTTGTCTGGGTGATCTTGAGAGGCTCACTCTTCACATCCGGCTTGATCGGCGGCGCGGAGCGGCTTGGCATTGGCGGGGCGGACTTGGGAAACGGACCGGCCATCGTTGGTTTTATCGCCGGCGGGGCGAGCTTGGGATTGAGGGGCGTTGTTGGGTTTATCAGCGGCGGGGGGGCCTTGGGGTTGAGGATCATCCCGCTGGATTTCTTTCCCTTGCAATTGATGCAAAGGGGTTGCCCCAATTCCAGGTCCAGGCAGTCCAGGCAAACGGGGTTATTGCAACGGGAGCAAAACCCGACGGCAGTCCTGTCAAAATGGTTGACGCAGTGGTTTTCCGGCAAGGTTAACGGCCTTTCCGACGGTGAGTCTTTAAAGCGATTAAATCCATCTCCACCCTCGCGTTCTTGGGCAGGGCTGAAACCTGAACCACCGACCTGGCGGGCGGGTCCTTCGGAAACCGCTCCGCCAAAACCAGGTTCAAGGAATTAAAATCCGCGAGATCGGTCAAGTAAACCGTCAATTTCAGGGCCTCCCCGAGGGAGGATCCGGAAGCCGCCAATACGGCTTCCAGGTTATCCAATACTCGGGTGGTTTGGGTTTCAATGGACCCTTCTATCATACCCCCCGAAACCGGTTCCAAGGGGATTTGCCCGGAACAAAAAATGAAATCCCCGGCTTCCACCGCCTGGGAATAGGGTCCGATGGGCTTGGGCGCGGCTTGGGAATAAACTGTTTTTCTACTCTCCATTTTAAAAATCCCCCTCGTTTCTTGCAATGAAACCTTTGTTAAATCAAATCCCGGATGAATGGCAGCTCCTATGGATCGAACCCCGCGTTACTTCATCCAAACCGGTTTGCGAACCCGTTTTCCAATGTAACAGGTTCTTGGCAAAAACATCCATTTTGAGTCTTAATCCGGCTCCCATCTCCATGCTTTACCTGGGTTCGATTCGCCGGGCGTTCACGACGCCCCGGACCCTTTCGAGTTTTTTCAATACCTTGTCCACCTGGTCGGAGGAGGAAATGACGATCAGGAAATAACCCTGCGCCCAGCCGCCTTCCAGGGCCTTGGCGTTGGCCTCGTTGATGACGATGCCTTCCTCCGAGATGGCCTGCAGCAGATCGGCCAACAGTTTCTCCCGGTTCTTGGCTTTCACTTCCAGCGCCACTTCGTAAACCTGTCCCGCGTTTCCCTCCCAGGCCACAAGGATCTTTCTCCCTTCCCATTCCGGCAACTGGAGGGTGTTGGGACAATCGTTTCGGTGGATGGACACGCCCCTCCCCCGGGTGACGTAGCCCACGATCGGGTCGCCCGGCACCGGCGTACAGCATCTCGCGAAACGGATGAGGAAGTCCTTTTGGCCGCCGATGGAGACGCCCTTCACCGTGGCAGGGGAAGCCGGGGGCTTCTGGCCGGTTTCCCGGGTTGGCCTGGTTTCGGCGGGAGGCGCCTCGGTCTTTTCCGTTTTGGGGACTGACGCCGCCGGGTGGATCTTGGCCGCGACCTTGTTCAGGATCATTTTCGGCGATATTTCCCCGTGGCCGGTGTTCGCCAAGAGCTCGTTGAGGGTGTGGCACCCGAAGGAATCCAACAATCCTTCCAAAACCCCCGATTTGAGCGCCCCGCTGAAATCCAAGTCCATGCGCTCGGCTTCTTTTTCCAGGAGATGTTTGCCCATGTCGATTTCCTCGGCGGAGAGGTGGGTCCTGAACCAGTGCCGGATCTTGTTCTTGGCCCGGCTCGTGGTCACGATTTTCAACCAGTCCCGGCTGGGGGTCCGGGAAGATTGGGTCAGCACTTCCAGAATGTCCCCGTTTTTCATGACATAGCGAAGCGGCACCATCTGGCCGTTCACCTTGACGCCCATGCAATGGTTGCCCAGGTCCGTATGGACAGTGTAGGCGAAATCCAGGGCGGTGGCCCCCTTGGGCAATTCCTTCACTTGGCCCGTCGGGGTGAAGACGAACACCTCGTCGTCGAAGATGTCGACTTTCATGGCTTCGGAGAACTCGGTGGAATCGGTGATGTCCTGCTGGAGGTCCAGGAGCTGCCGCATCCAGGCGTATTTCCCGTCCTCCTTATCAGCGATGCGTCCTTCCTTATAGATCCAGTGGGCCGCGATCCCCTCCTCCGCGGTGCGGTGCATCTCGTAGGTGCGGATCTGGATCTCCAGGGGCTGTCCACCCGGGCCCATGACCGTGGTATGCAGACTCTGGTACATGTTTCCCTTGGGCATGGCGATATAGTCCTTGAACCTTCCCGGGAGGGGCTTCCAAAGGGTGTGGATGATCCCCAGGGCCTCATAGCATTCCTTGATAGTGTTGACCAGGAGCCGGACGGCCATCAAGTCGTAGATCTCGTCGAAACTTTTCTGCTGTGAGGACATCTTGTAGTAGATGCTGGCGAAATGTTTGGAGCGGCCCTGGACCTGGGCAAAGATCCCCACTTCCTTCAGCTTCCCCTCGATCAGGCCCTGGATGCCCTCCAGGAGCATGTCCCGCACGGCCTTTTTCATGGCGACTTTCTTGACCAGATCGGCATAAACGTCGGGCTCCAAGTACCTCAAGCAATGGTCCTCCAACTCGCTTTTAAGCTTGGAGATCCCCAGCCGGTGGGCCAGCGGCGCGTAAATATCCAGGGTCTCGCGCGCTATTTTTTCCCGTCTTTCCGGAGGGAGGAACTCCAGGGTCCGCATGTTGTGGGTCCTGTCGGCCAGCTTGATCAGGATCACGCGGACGTCCTTGGCCATGGCCACCAGCATCTTGCGGGTGCTCTCGGCCTGGTGGATGGACGCGTCCTGGAACTTGCGCTTCGAGATTTGGGTGACCCCTTCCACCAAATTGGCGATTTCCTCGGAGAATTCGGCCTTCAACTGGTCGTAGGTGACGGAAGTGTCTTCCAGCACGTCGTGCAGGAGGGCGGCGGCGATGGTGACGGAGTCCATGTGCAACTCCGCCAATATGTCAGCCACCTCCACCAGGTGGGACAGGTAGTCCTCTCCGGAAAGGCGCTTTTGGCCTTCATGGGCCTTTTTCGCGAAATCATAGGCTTTTTGGATCAGGGCTTCGTCCAGGGAGGATTCGGGCACGGTGATGCCCTGTTGATTTTGGGAATATTTCTCGAGTATCGCTTTGATAACCATTGGAAAACCTTTATGACTTTTTTTTAAATCTGAAAATTTGTCATTGCGACGAGTGGCCGCCGCATAGGCGGCCGATTACGAGGAAGCAACCTCAGTTTTAAGAACAGGTTTTGCCCTAGGCAAAACCCACAGCTTTAAACCACCCATGAACTTAGGTTGTACGTTGGCCCTTTGGGCCAAGTATGGTTGGCCTGAATTTCAGGCCAACTACTTCAAGCCTTCCGCAAAATTCGCGGTTCGCATGCCCCCTGAAACGGCAAAGCCGTTTCCTTCCATAAAACAATAAAAGGGGTCGGTATAGTACCGATTTCTAAATAATGCTTTTATAGGTAATCGGCACAATGACAGCATGAATATTGGTCTTCACGTTAATTTAACACTCCAGGTCTGCTGAAACAATCGGTCAAGGTTTGGAAGCCGTCAAGGCCTGGATTTTCCCATTGATTTCAGCGGCCTTTTCCGTTTCTCCCTGCATTTGGTAAGCCGTCTCCAATCGCGATAAATATCCGCATGCCTTTTTGATATGCCCCTGCAGGTAAGAGGCCACTGCCAGGTTGTTCAATGCTTGGTCATAGCTTGGCGCGATGGACAAGGCCTTGCCACCCTCCGCTTCCGCCTCGGCCCATTTTTTTTCCTTCCCGAACAACATGCAGAGGCTGGAGTGCGCCTCGGCGTCATAGGGATAGGCTTCGGCAACCTTCACTAACGTCTGGATGGCCTCGTCCTGCCGGCCCAGGTCGTCCAACAGGACCGCCTTTTGGTTGAAGATCCGGGGATCGAGATAATGGAAGAAACCCACGGAGGGAGAAAAATCCAATAATTTCAACGCGTTTTCAAACTGTTGGGCATTGGTTAAATCTATGGCCTTGTGCAGATGGGCGTTTTGGGCCCCCACCTTCATGGCTTGGCCGCATACTAGCAACAAAATAATGATTATCACCCATCTCATCGTCCCCCCCGGTTTCGGAGGGGACGGTGCCTCCCGATTTTTTTCCCAACTGGGATTGAACATCAGGGCTAAAACACAGGCCGTCGGAACCACCGACGTGGGAAAATTAAAGAAGGAAAGAACGCCCATTCCCGCCATCAAGGCCAATTCGCTTCCCGCGTAGGGTTCAGGGGAACGAAGCCGCCGTTTAACCAATCCCCACAGGAAAAGCACCCCAAAGGCCAAACCAGCCAAGCCCCTTTCTGCGAGGGTCTCCAAATATTCCTCGTGGGCGTGAAAAGCGGTCCAATAGGGCCGCAGGGGCTCCCTTTGGGATAGCGCGGATTGGAAACGGTGGAAATGGTTGGCATATCCTCCGGGCCCTTGGCCCAGCCAGGGTTTCTCTTTCCATTGTTCCAAAGCCACCCGCCACATGAAATACCTCCCCTGGGCGTCGGCGCT
Organism: candidate division FCPU426 bacterium; assembly: GCA_963847625.1. Taxonomy (GTDB): domain Bacteria; phylum Oederibacteriota; class Muellerivitia; order Muellerivitales; family Muellerivitaceae; genus CAWCKJ01. Next base: position 11,808 of record CAWKAR010000009.1, read on the forward strand.
TTGGGGATGGAAAACAGACTCCGCCCTTTCCCGGAGGGAGGGTATCAATAGGAGGATCAGAAGAAACAAGATCGCGGACCCCAGCGCCCATTTCCAAAAGTGATTTTTCTTCCAAAACAAAAGCGAGAAAACAGCCGCTTCCGCCAGGAATCCCAGCCAGGCCCCCCGGGTCTGGGCGGCCAGGAGGCTTGCGAATAAAATCCCGAGGCACGCCAGCCAGGCGGTGCTTTCTTTTTTTCCCGGTGAGGAGAGTGCCAGATGAAGGGCGCATGGAAGGGCCAGTAACACCTGCCCCGCCCAAAAAATCGGATCGCCCAGCGTCGAGAAGCCCCTCCCGCTGAAATGGGTATTCCAACCGCCCATGTCAAAACCCAGGACCTGGGATAAGCCGTATAGGGAGCACAAGACCGTCGATCCCGTGATAAACGCGAGGAATTTTCTCTTATCCAGGAAGCCCCCAATGGGAACCAGGAAAAGGAAAGCCGACAGGATCCAAAGGTAGTTCTGGGTCGGAAAAAAGAAGGTGACTTCCCGGGTCTCGCGGATGAAGGAATAGATTCCCACGGCAAGATATCCCAGGAAACTAAAGTAAATAAAATGGTTCCTGGTTAAAGGGGTTTTCCAACTTGAGGCCGGCACGGCCAGGAATAGGAAGGAAATTGCGAACAGGGCCAGCAGGGCCTGGGTTAACTCGAAACCGTCTTCCAATGAAATGGAAAAGGAAAGGGGTACGATAAAAACGATGAACAAAACCGCGAGGGCAACGGCCCTGGGGCGGGATTGTCTCGAAATTGAATTAGCCATTCCCTTCCCCTTTTGGATTTCATCCAACTCATTCCGCATTTCCAGCCATTGAGGATTATCCCAAAAAGACACTTGGAAGTGTTAAACCAACTTGCTCAAAATCGGAGTTAATACGGTAAAAACGCGGAACGGGGAAAGAAAAGGCCGGGATGAATCAGAGCCAAATCATCGGAAGAGTTTTCAATAACCTTCGCAAAATGTCCGGGAAATTCTAGTTAAGTCTTTTAAATTTTAACTGTTGGCCCGGCCCCAATATTCCGGTTCGCCCCGCCGGGCCGGAACTGCGGGCTTTTTGAACCGCCGAGTTTAAGTGGCGAAAAATCATCTGGTTGTCCGGCTCCAGGGACATTGCCTTTTGGAAAGCCTTGACGGCTTCCGGATAATTTTTCAAGGATTCGTAACTTAAACCCAACATGTCATAAGCCTTCGGGAGATTGGGGGTGATCCTGGCAGCTGTCAAAGCCTCCTGAACGGATTCCTTGAATCTTCCTGATTTGTAGTCGATGTACCAGAGATTGAAATGAGGAATGTCAAATTGCGGGTTCAAGGCGGCAGCGGCCTCGAATTCCTTCTCCGCTTCTTGAATACGGCCCGTTTTGCCAAGAATGATCCCTCTTCCATTATGCCCGAGGACATTGGAAGGATTCATCTCAAGTACGCGGTCATAAGTTTTCAAGGAGTCTTCCAACCGGCCCGCCCGTTCGTAAGCGCCGCCTAGGTCGGTATAGGCAATTTCCAAGTTCTCAGGGTGGATCTTAATGACATTCTCCCAAAGCGATACGGAATTATTCCAAATCCCTGCCTGCCGGTAGGACCCCATCCCCAAGCCGAGCGCCAGGAATGCCGTCAAGATTGCCAATAACTTCAGGCGGTTGGAGAGAACGATTGCCGCCAAAGCCGCCGTGACCATAAAGGGGGCCAGACTTGGCAGGTAGGTGTACCGGTCCGCGGCGGCCTGATAGCCAAATTGCAAGATGCCCAGGACGGGAGCGAGGGTAATACTGTAATAAAGAAACGCGGCAGTCAAAAAAGGAAACTTTTTGCGGTAAAAGATGCAAGCCATTGCGGCCAAAGCCACCATCAAGACCGCGGCCAGGTTTTCCAGCCTGAAGGCGCTCTCTTTTGCCAGCGCGGGATATAACGCCGACAAGTTCACCGGCACCAGCATTTTCCATAAATAAAAAATCAGGGAATGAAAGGAGTTCATGACCCGGAACGATAGGGGTAATTTTTCTATGGCCGTCAGGGCCCCCGAGCGCGATTGGACCAGGATCGTCAGCCAACCCGATAAAAAGGACAGGGCGAAAAAGGGCGCCTTTTCCAGGAGCGTTTTGGAAAAACCCCCCGTCAGGCGCTTTAAAGGCCAGCCATCTAAAACCAGCAAAACGAAAGGAAGCGAGATCGCCATGGGTTTAGCCATCAAAGCCAGGATAAAAAACGCCAGGCAGACTGCGTATTTCCAAACCCTCTTCGCCGGGGCGCATGTGGAATAATCCAGGTAGGCCATGAGGCTTAGAAGAAAGAAAAATCCGCTGAGGAGATCCTTGCGCTCCGAGGCCCAAGCCACGGATTCCACATGAATAGGATGAAGCCCAAAAAACAACGCCGACAGGAAGGCCGCGGGAAGGGCCCAAAACACAGGAGCTTCATTTTCCTGCCGCGGACTTTCCTTTCCCGCCAAGCCAAATATCCTATAGCTGAGGAGGAATACAATGGCTGTGTTCAAGCAATGCAAGAGTAAGTTATGCAGGTGATAGACCCAGGGATTCAACTTGCCGAAAAAATAATCCACTGAATAGGAAATCCAAGTCAGGGGAATCCAATTATCGGCCAGGAACGGGGTGAACATCCATTTGATCGATGCCGGACCCCAGGAACGAATATAGGGGTTATCCTGGACCAAAAGCGGATCATCCCAATCCACGAAGTCATTATTCAATGCGGATTGATACGCCAGGAATGTGAGAAACGGCGCGATTAAAATGGCCGCCCAGAAAAAGCGCTTGTCGCCCCAAGGGTAGGATTCTTTATGGCCGGCGTTCATTGCTGGAATTGTGGCTTTTACATCAGGCATATTGAAAATTCCTTTAACCAAAAGACCTCTGAAACTAATCAACGCGGAGCTATTCTATCAAACACCACTCCCGCCGGTAGGCGGCCGGGCCATGCCGGCGGGAATCCGAGCCATGATTGGAGACTGTGATTGTGGCAACCGATTGTGCCATCTCGGTTTTACCGGGTTTGGCACAATTGCTCAGAAGTGGCACAATCCCCGAAAAGTGGCACAATCCCGATAACCCAGTATCGGAGGGGATAAACTGCCCACATTCCTAGTAACATCTGCCGGCAAGGGAGATAAACTGCCCACATTTCCAGTACAGGAAGCCGTGT
>CAWKAR010000010.1:0-5943 GCA_963847625.1 candidate division FCPU426 bacterium
TATCGTTACCTCGTTGACAGTTTCTCGTAGCTTGCTGTGTTGGTTGGGATGAACGTGAATGTGTTTGTAGGTGTATTCGTCTGGGTATTGGTGGGGGTTCCGGTAAGTGAGGGGGTGGAAGTGGCCGTTACCGAAACGGATGAACACACGCTAGCCATTCCCCAGTCATCGCCTGAAAATTGGGAACCTGAATCGGATTCTTGAAATAAATAGGGGCCGCCACCTTGCCAATAGCCCTCGACACCTGTGAGTATTATGGAGATGGTTCCTGAAGCCGTTGGGGAAAAAGAGAAAATCAAAGAAAAGGGGATCATGGCATTAATGGCGTTTCCCCAAATAATAAGAGAATTTCCATAACTATTACTAACCCAAGTAACCCCGCTTCCTATTACCTGAAAGCCCGTCATTTGGCTCTGCAAGTTCCCTGTGTAAGTGACGCTTAAATAAAGGGTAGAAACAAAAAAATCGTTGTAACACCATTCATCGGTGGACATGAGTGAAATATCGAAATTGGCCGTCAAATTACAGGTAGGATTGTAGCTGTTGATATATGGAACGATTTCACCACAACCAGTCGCTGTCGGCGTCGGAGAATAGGTGGGTGTGGTGGTTTTGGTGGGTGTATTGGAAGGAGTAAAAGAAGAAGTGGGGGATGGCGTGCTGATTAGGGTATTGGGGGGTGTGCTGGTTGGCGTATTCGTTGGGTTTGGCGTGTCCGTTTGAATAACCGTTGGCGTATCCGTGGAAATATCCGTTGGGGTATCGGTGGGAATGGCAGTAACCGTGGTGGTGTCTACCTGCGTCGGCGTATCAGTAGGAATATCCGTGGGCGTGTCCGTGGCCTGGGCATGGACGCGGTTGAAAGTAAAAAAGGCGGCCAATAAAAATACGCTGAAAGGTATTTTCCTCATTTTTTTCATCCGGTTTGTTTGAGCCTTTCTGAAATCTAGACGGCGAAACCGGGTTTTCTTCCAAAAAAAACAGGCCTTTCTGAAACCCTTGAAAAAAGGCCGTTTTTTATGCGCTTTTTCCCTCATTTTTCTTTGCAAGTTTTTCCCGAAATCGAGTCTATATAACGGATAATATCCTTGTTCTTGAGGCCCATATGAAGCATACCCGCATAACCAGTATCTTGTTCTTATTAGGGGTCTTGGCGGTTATCCCCGGTGCGTGTCAAAAGGGGAACCCTTCTTTGCCGGTTGCGTCCTTTTTATTCACTACAACACCCACCATGACTGCGACCAACCTCAATGGTTGGACCTCCACACCCACCAACACGCCCACCGCTACCAACACCCCCACTTGCACATCCACCTGTACCGCCACATCCACCGCCACCAATTGCCCTGGAATCAACTTTGGTATTGGATGCTGGTCCATGGGTACAACTTTAACCATCCATGGCACTTATCAGGACCAAATGCTATCCCAATGCCAGGGAATACAATATATTTCGGAATTATATATCTTCTATAACACAACCGGGAATGTCGGAAACAAAGTGCAGGCCATTCAATTATTAAGCGGGGGGTTAGAACCCATCGACTATCACTATCTCGAAAATCAGGGTGGTTTGATAAATACTTTTAATGCCTCCGATCTTGTGTCAAACGGCGATTTTATAATTTATTATATTTTCTTGCCGGATGTCTCGGGCACGATGTCTGTCAGTATTACTTCCGCTTTAGGTTGGTCTGATACATCGGTCGGCTATCAACCGGTTACTTTTGCGCCCGGAAGCAACTTGTCTTGCGGACCTATTACAATTCAAGGTCCGACCAGTACCCCAACATCCACTTCCACGGCTACTTCGACCCCCACACCAACAGCCACACCCACTTCAACACCAATTCCTTGAGGAAAAGGGATGACTCATAAATTATTTATGGACGAAATGATGAAAAAACTAACGAAGGTAATCCTGGCGGCCCTTCTGATGTTGTTTCCCCTGGCCTGCACGAAAGAATACCGCACAAACCCGGTCTCCCCTTCTGGGCCGACCAACACACTCACTTCCACCACAACCGCGTCCAACACCCCCACATGGACGCCTACACCAACAGTCACCTATACCTGGACTGCCGCCTCGCCTCCCCCCACTCAAACGTACACGCCTCCCTTAACACCCACCCTCTCTCCCATTTTCACCCAGACCGCCACTTTCACCCCCACGCCGACAGCGACCTGAACGATAGTGACGAATTAATATTTTTCTAAATTTAAAAAGGAGCAACAAATGAAAAAAGTAATAAGCTTCGCGATGGCGGGTTTGATATTAGCGTCAACCTGCGGGACGGCGCTGGCCCAAAAGGCCAACCCCACGGTGGAGGCCCGAAAGCAGATGATCGAGAAGATGAGGGCCGAGCACAAGGCCCGCAGGAACCGGCCGCACGTGAAGAGGATTTCCGGCACGGTCGACAAGTCCCTGAAGCCCCGGGCCCTAGCAACGCCCGTCAAGAAATAAAAGGCCAGGACAGCCCGGCGCGATTATTTTACCGGGAATTCCCAGGAAGAGGCGGGTGACCCGGCCCGGGCACTCCAATAACGAAACCGCGCGGATGAGCACGGCGGCGAAGAAATTCTGGGAGCAGACCCTGTAGATCGACCCGAACCATGTCAAGGCCAAGATGAACCTAGACCGTTTGGCCTCGGCCACCCCCGACCACTAGTCGGGGGTGAAGATTGCCGGCACAGATTCATATGGAATCTGTGTGGACCATCCGGAATTGAAATAAAAAAAGCCTTTCCCGGTTCATCCGGGAAAGGCTTTTTGGCCGGGCCCGCCTCAGTAAATCGAATAATTCACGCCCACCTGGATGGGCAGGTACATCTGGGTGCCGTCGAATTTGTTCCCGCCGCCGATGGAGGAAAGGAAATCCGCGAAGGTTTGCGAGAAAAAGTCGATGTCCAATTTGGCCTGGACGAACAAGTCCGCCTTGTCGCAGAGCTTGAAGGCCGCCCCCACTCCCGGGCTCAGGAGAAAATCGGTCTCTTGGATGACCGAAGCCTCAGACGCGGTCAATCCTGGTTTGGGCATGTCTTTAACGGTCACGGTCTCATAAAAACCGTTGGCGGCCAAACCGATTCCCAATAACCCATAAAACCTGGTATCCCCGGTCGAAAAGTAATATTGGGGCACCAGTTGGACGGGTACATAGGCAATACCGGCGCTGATGGTCGAGGGCATGCCCTGGGCCGTGATTCCGGAAACCTGGTATCCGGTCAATAAAGCCAAGGAAAATTCCTTGGAAACCGCGTAGCCGACGGAAATGTTATAACCCCAACCTGGATTCTCAAAAGTGACGGTTTGGGTCGCACTGCCGTTGGGCGTGCTGCTCAAAACCAGGCCCGGACCGCCTTGCAGTTGGATCACACAGTGGGGATTAAAAACCTGTTCCGCGGCAACAGCACTTTCCGCAGTTTTCTCTACGGCTTTTTTATGCTTCTTCGCGGCCATCGCCGGACTCACCAACAAAAACACAGCCAGCAACACCATTAATCGCTTCATCTTTCTCTCCTTGCGGTCATCAGAGTAACAGCTTCCAGGAATTTTATCCAAACGCGGGAATTATGCCATTGAATTCATCAATAAGGGGGTTCGGGCCTGGCCCCGGCCGCCCGAGACCACTAGTCGAGGGCGAAGATTGCCGGCGCAGATTTATATGGAATCTATGACGGCCACCCGGAATTGAAATAAAACCCTTTAGCCGTCAACTCCTAATTCCTCACTCCTAATTCCTTATTTATGGTTTCTTAGGCAACTCCACCGCTTTGGGCATGTTCATCCCGTTAGGCATCACCATCCCGTTGGGCATGGCAATTCCCGGGGGCATAGGCGCCCCTTGCGGTCTCGGTACTTTGGAAAGATTCGGCTTTTTGCCGTTGCCGAGTGCTTTTTGGAAACGGGTGACATGGTCGTTCCACAGGGGACAATGGAGGTCCCGGACGATGCATTCCGCCACACTCATCTTGCAGCCGCAAGCGCATAGCTCAGTGTTGAAAGCCGCCATGACGGAGGCTTTTTTGGCCGCCGAGACGCCGGTGAAATTGATCACCTTGAGGGCCTCCTCGGTGACCGGAACCGGCGTGGCCGCCGGGGGCGGCGTCGACTGCATCCCGGCATTCATCAAGTCGGCTGGGTTCGTTTGCTTGCTTTTTGAGTTATTTAAATACCACCCCGCCGCGAATGAAGCCCCCATCAACAGCAGGACGATGAGGACATAGGTGATTTTCTTCCGGGTCTCCGGGGGCAATAATTTTCGCTCCGGCTGGTTTTCCCCCGTTTGGTTTTCCTCGTTCACGCTTTCCTCCCTTGGCATCCTTCATTTCCAACCCAGCTATGATCATACATCATAGCCCACCCAAGCGTTGGCCGCCTGGAATGGGCATAAAAAAACTACCACCTCAAGCCTTCATGCGCCTTTCCGGCGTCTAAAGCAGGTATTGCATCCATTGGCTTCTATGGCCATTTCCCTGTAGGATAACTTCGACATGAAAAATCATTCCATTCTTTTATGTAGCGGTTTGCTGGCCATTCTTGCCGCCATTATGACGGCCTGCGGTATGAGCGGCGGTTCCTCCACCCCCTTCTCCCCGAATCCCGCGCCCTCGGCCAATACGCCCATCACCGGCAACCTCCCGGCCGTCACCAGTTCGCCGACCAATACGCCCACCCTCATCATTACCCCGGCCATCACGTCTACCCCCACCCAGACCAACACCCCGGCCGCGTTTTTAACCGGCTCAGTGACTTACACCGGAAGCCTGAACGGGGGCGCGGTCAGCCCCACCGATCCCATCGGGGTGGAGGTTTACAACAATACCCTGTCCGCCGATGTGAACCTGGGTATCGCGGGCTTCGCCGCCGTCACGGCCAACGGCGGTTCCTTCAACATCCCCCTGGAAACCGCCGGAATATATTGCGTCCTGGTTCATTACAATGACTCGGGGGTGGCAACACCTATCGGTTATGCGGACCAGGCGGGGCCTCGCCCGGGGGAACCCTACGCCCTGGTCAACGGTTCGGCCGGCACCACCGGTTCCCTGCCTGCCCCCCCCGTCACGGTGATGGGCGGCACCAACAACTTGGGAACCATCAGTCTCAACGACGGCAACATCGCGGGCGGAGTCGCCGGCCCCATCACCTATACGGGCTCGGGTACGGTCACGATCGGCAAGGAAATCCACGTCCTGGCCTTCCAATCCGGGACCAGCCTTAAAACCCGGATCACCGAATCCGTTGCCGCGAAATCGCGGGGCAAATACCATTTGACCCTGCTGGGAGATGACAACGTCAAGAAGTTCGACTTGGTGGTTTTTTACGATTCGGTGGGGGGCGCCCCCATGACGGCCATGCCCGCGGCCATGGACCCGGTAACCGCCTTCAACAATGTTCCCACGACCGCTACCGGCCCCGGAAAGCCATACACCCTGCCCATCCGTTTCCACTGACCGGCCACCCGAGACCCCCAGTCGAGGGTGAAGATTGCCGGTGCAGGTTCATAAGGAACTTGTACCGGCCGTCCGAGACTATTATCCGTCCTCGCCCACAACCCCTGTGTTGAGACTTCAAGTCGAAACACAAGACTTGGGCGTGCCGAATGATTAAAAAGATTCGGTAAAGAGAGACGACGATTGATAATGCCAACTCAAATAAAAGTTGGTACCAGTCGAGGGCGAAGATTGCCGGTGCATGCCGATCCTCTGTGAAACATTTAAAGAGAAAACGGCTTTGCCGTTTCAGGGGGTATAGCGCCGATTTCCTTATTAGTTTTTATTGTTAATCGGCGCATGTTCATAAAAAACATGTGCCGTCCACCCGGAATTGAAATAATAAAACCCCGTCCCACGGGAGTGGAACGGGGTCCTCAAAATTAATTCGATGCCTGTTACTTTATTTATTAAAACTTAACATCAAGCAGTTTGGCGTGCGCCACGCCATCA
>CAWKAR010000011.1:0-5912 GCA_963847625.1 candidate division FCPU426 bacterium
GGGGCCTTGTGCCGGCCCTGGGTTTCAAGGAAAAAGGGTTTTGGGCCGCCGTCATGCTTTATTGCCTCTTGACCCTCTACGGAAAAAATAATGCGTTCATTTATTTTCAATTTTAATTCCTCCCGCCGGAACCGGTGCCATGGGAAAGCCCTCGTGGTTTTCATGGTTTCTTTCGCTCTAGTCGTTTCATTGGGGGAGATTTTAGCCAGGGTTTTGCCTTCCAGCGTGATTTGGCGGGGCGGCTTTCCGTTACTTTACCATCATGATGTTATCATCACTGAGACCGACAGCGATCAATACGAAATTTACGATTGCCTTTATTATGGAATCGGAAAAGTGATTGAGAACGCCCATAAAGCCGATGTGCTTTTTTTGGGAAATTCCAGGGTATTATATGCTTTCCCTGAATCCATTGTGCAAGCCGTTTCCAAAGACACGAACCTCCGTTTTTTTAACCTGTGCTATCCCGCCAATGACGGTATGGTGATGGCCTATGAGACACTCCTTCGCCTTGACCTCAAACCGTCGGTAGTGGTGGTGAATGCAAATTATTTTTTCAACCATGGTATTAGCAACTATGCGTTGAAAACCATGAAGGAAGGTTGGTGGCGGTCCAATATGTGGTTATTAGGGCGCCAGATCTCATGGGACCTCAGAAACCGGTTTCACAGATATCTTCCCCGCTTCGGTTTCAACCAGACCCTTCGGGCCAAACCTTCCTTTTATGATCAGTCCGCAGAAGAATGTTTTTTAGAGGCAGAGAATGGATCTTTTCAAGAGGGATCTTTTTCTGTAAGGGAGCCGGCTAAAGCGATCAAACCTTCAGCGGAAGAGTTGGGGGACGCCAAATGGTTTCTGGGGAAAATGGAGGAAAGAGGTATTTTTGTTGTGCTGGTGGACATTCCATATGATCCGGCCTCTTTTTGGATGGCGCAGAAATCGGGAGGAAGTTTCAAATCCCTATCGATACTTCCGGAAAATACGAAACCTTATTACCGTGTGGATGAACTTGCCAAGATATTGCGCGTTCCCTTAATTCATCCCAATGTAGGGGCCTTAACCACGATGGACGGAAGCCATTTGACGAAGGAAAGCGCCGAACGATATTCGAAGGGGTTTTTTATGCAGTTTTTAACGCTTCCGGCGGTTCAAACTGTCATGAAAACGAAACCGGGCGAAAAGACCAGAACCAAAACTCCAAATAAGTAACCCAAACTTCCGTTGGTTTTCAGGTAATCATGTAATAAAGTAACATGGGTTTGTTACTTGACGTAACCGCCTATCCTTCGTAGCGTTAATAAGGTGGATTATGTTAAGTCGGGAACCCGTGAGCTCATAATTAGTCAAATTTCTTTTTTTACATTTTTGAATCCAGTCCCGTTAAAATCCTGGCTTTAATAAGGCATTCAAAAGGGATGCCCCGGCCACTGGAACCCTACACTTCCACTTAACTTTCGTCCAGGAACGAACCTATTTCAAGGAGAACCAATAATGTTCGACAAATTTTTAACGACGGCCAAGGAAATCCGGGACAATGCGAAAAAGGAACACCGACTCATCGAAAACCCTTCCCAGGAAAAACTGCGCGAACTATTTCTCCGGGAGCCGGAAGCCCGCACCACCAAGTATGGGAATCTAGCCATCGATACGGATCCAACCTCGCGCGCGGCCAAGTTCACCAAGAACAACATCGACGAGAAGTTCGGGCCCGAAGAGGAAGCTTTACTGAAGCAAGCCAAGGAGAAATTGGCCAAGGAGGAATTGGTCTCATTTGACGTGGTCGTGGGGGACGGCTCCGAGGGCATTACCGCCCGCTTGATCGCCCCGACGCGCCACGCTCACGTGGTTTACGGAGGGACGAAACTTTTCGTGCCCACCTCGACAGAAAACCCCACTTATACCATCGTTATGTTCTTCGACGAAGAATTCGAGAAGAACAAGTCCAAGAAATTGCCTGATAAGAGCGTGACCTTGCGAAATTGCCACAACACTGACGGGCGAATGGTGAAATTCGTCCGGAATTCGAACTACATCGGCGAGTGGAAGAAAGGTATTTTCGCGGGCGAGGATTGGCGCGTGAAGCAAGGCGGGAAGGCCATTTTCATGCACGCGGGATGCCGGATGGACTACCTGGAAAATGTGCACGGCGATTACAAGACCCAAAGCTCTCTGTTCGCGGCGCTTTCGGCAAACGGCAAGACTTCCACCACGGGAAAGGTCCTGGCCAAGAAGGGAGCCGAAAAATCCTGGCTCATCCAGGATGATGGCGGAACCCTGCGCATGGACGGATCCTTCCACGGGTTCGAACCAGGCGGGATCTTCGTCAAGACCGACGGACTCAACCCCAACGATCAGATCGAGACCTATTACGGCTGCCTGCGCCCCAACACCTACATCGAGAACGTGTTCATCGATAAGGATGGCGATATCGACTTCTACAACGTGGAACGCACCTCCAACGGACGCGCCGTCATCGAGCGCCGCGACTTCATGCACGCCTCGAGTGACATCAATATCGAGCAAGTTGACAACATCGTGCTCATCACCCGAGGTTCCATCATTCCAGCCATTTGCAAGCTCACGCCCGAGCAGGCGGCGGCTTTCATGATCCTGGGCCAATCCATGCAGTCCTCGGCGGGCGACCCGACCCAGGCCGGCAAAATCATCAATGAGTTTTTTTATGACCCCTTCATCGCCGGTGACAAGACTCAACACGCGAACCTATTTTTCGAGATCCTCAAGGCCAATCCCCACCTCAAATGTTTCCTCATCAACACGGGTTCCGTAGGTGAGGGCGACAATTTTCACGATATTAGCCTGCGCGACACCATGGGCATCCTGGACTCGCTCCTAAGGGAAGGTCTGCAGGATTGGGAAGAGTCCTTTGGGACCGGCTTGATGGTGCCGCGGGCCGTGCGTACGGTGGATGACATCCTGATGCACCCCCGGAAGCTTTTCACGTCATCCGAGTTCGATGAGCGCCAAAAGAAACTCAATATCCACCGCGCCCAATATCTGGAGCAGTTTCCGGGTCTTAACAAAAAAATCCGTTCCGTTTTCATTTGAAAAAAGCCTTCCAACTCCTTCTTTCGGGAAAGGTCTCTTTGGGGTAAACTGGCGATAAGGAGCCCTTTTCATGAGCGAGACCCTGTACGGGCGAAGGCCGGTCTTGGAAGCCTTGAGATCGGGCGCACGGCCGGTTATCAAGGTGTACTTGATGAAGGGTGGCCGGGACGAAAGCCTTGAACAAATCGAAGCCCACCTGAATGCCCGCGGTATCCCTTGCTTTTATGAAACCCGCCACAAACTCGACGGCTTGGCCGGCTGCGACAAACACCAAGGCGTCGTGGCCATCCTGGAATCCCGCAAGTACTCGGATCTTTCAGACCTTCTGGAGACCGGCCGGGAAAAAAACGAGCCGCTTTTCGCCCTGCTCTTGGATGAAATTACCGACCCCCAGAATCTCGGCGCCATATTCCGGAACGCAGACGCCGCGGGAGTGCATGGCATCGTCATCCCCAAGAATCGTTCCGCCGACCTCACCCCCGCGGCTGTGAAGGCCTCGGCGGGAGCCGCCGAGCATGTCCTAACCATAAAAGTTTCCAACCTAAGCGAGGCTATCCGGAAGCTGAAGGACGAAGGGGCTTGGGTTTATGGGGCCGACGCGGAGGGGGAACGGCCATTCTTCGAGGCTGATTTCAAGCGGCCTTGCGCGATCGTCATCGGCAGCGAAGGGAAGGGATTGAGAAGACTCGTCAGGGAAAATTGCGATGAACTGGTGAAGATTCCCATGGAAGGAAAGATTGCCTCCCTGAACGCGTCGGTTGCCTCGGCGCTCATATTATTCGAGGTTCTACGGCAACGAAAATGGGGCCTATCTACGGTTTCTTATCGTTTACTGGCGGCCAACCAAACCTCCATTGTTTACCCATTTTATTCCGGAGCCTTAAATCCACCCGAGGCTACGGCCTATTCCCCGCCTGAAAAAGACTTTTTTCGTCCAGGCCCTGATCCGGCTTTTAAAACGCCGGCTGAGGGCCTTGCTTCACCGATAGATTCCAACCCTTCGAACGATCAAAAGGACAACCTGCCTGGGAACCAAAAAGGGGGTGGCTTTCGGTGGTAAAATCTTATTGCCTTGCTTGACGGCTTCCAGAGCCACTTCTATAATTTCTTTTCCCTTGCTGTAAAGAACCGTTAAAATTTAATCGGATTAAGGGAATAAAGTAGGTGATTTACCGGTCAATTCATGGCGTACCGGATGTCGCGAGCTAACTGAAATCCAATCGGCATACCAAGGGCTGGCGTAGCTCAGTTGGTAGAGCAGCCGCCTTGTAAGCGGCAGGTCACCGGTCCGATTCCGGTCGCCAGCTCCATTTTAAAAAATATATGTCACTGCCACGTTTTAAAAGCCTTTGCCTGTAAGGGTTTTATCATCCCGGAGGGCAAAGGCTATTTTTTTCAATCCATGGTCAACCATGACGTCCCATGGCAAACCATGGCTAAAAATGACTGAATAAGACTCCTATAAGACACTGGGCAATTCCTATTTTTAACCCTTCTAAACGCTTGCCAACATTGGGACTTGGACATTAATAGATAAAGGTTGAGCTTGTAAAAAATGTACCAAGGAAAAAGAAATCCCTATGAAGGCGGGAAGTTTTTTCAAATCCATCGAAAGCTATACCCCTACTGTATTGGTCGGATTTGGGGTCTATTCGGGCCTTAAATTCACCCTTGAAGTCTTAGGGATCATTTCCCCATCCGTAACCCCCTTTGACACTCTTTCAGCCCTTTCCGTTGGTTTCCTCTACATGTTTGAGAAGCATATCCGTATGAACCACCTTCTGGCCTTTGCCCCCGCCGTTATAGCCCTAGCTTTTTGCCATGACTTTTTCGGGGTGTTTCTAGGGTCTGAAGGTTTTACGGGTGATGTGGTGATGGGGCTTTCCATCCTGATCGGCTTCTGCATTTATTTCATCCATTTTTACATGAGGCACACTACGGAACACCAGGGTGAATCGCCATTCCATGAAGGGGGGAAATATTCACTTTACCTGGATGAGGAAAACAAGTTTTTCATCCCCGCCGAACTTCTCAAGTACCACACGGAGGTCATCGGGTCTTCCGGGATGGGGAAGACCAACATCTTCAACCACATGATCGAGCAGGGAATCAGGAACGGTTTGGGCATGTTTGTTTTCGACGCCAAATCCAACTACAACAAACATATTCCTTATTACGCCGAAAAATACAAACGACTCCACGATCTCAAGTATTTCGATTTGGCTGACATCAAGCGAAGCCAGACCTATAACCCGGATTTCAAGGATAAGCCGGACGAGGTATTCAATGGACTTATGAAGTCGATTTTTTACGGGCCGGTAACCCAGGAATATTACCGGGACCAAGCCAGCGACGTATTGAGCAACTTGACAAACCTTCTTTTCATGGATTTCAAGCACGTCACCCGGATGGATTACCAGAACCTTATATCCAATGAGATCAGGTCTTTTGCCACGATCAAAGCTTTGGCCCGGAAACACGAGGACACCGTCTCTGGGAAATACTTCTTGGAAAAGTGGGTCAAATGTCGGAGAAGGACCGGGAAATGAATCTTTCGGGCCTTACCAGCAAGCTCGCCCGTTTCACAAATCGGGAATGGTCGCCCCTTATCAATACCCTGAACCCGGATATCAAGATGAGGGACGTGGTTGAGAAACAACAGATATTCCTATTCGGAACTTCTTCCCTGGTGAACCAGGAGGACTCCAAACCGGTCATTATTTCGGCCCTAATCGACTTGGCGGGGGTTATAGGACGGAGGCTTATTGAGAAGCCGGAAATGCCCTTTTTCGTGTTTTTGGACGAGTTTTATACCGCCGCCTATCCAGGCCTAAATGACCTTATTT
>CAWKAR010000012.1:0-21044 GCA_963847625.1 candidate division FCPU426 bacterium
GGAGCCATTAAAATAAAAGGGTCACCCATTCTTTATGGGTGGCCCTTTTTTAGTTTAGTCGTTTCCCCGGGTTGGACGAGAACCGTGGGAAAGTCTGAAAACGGGAGTTTTCAGGCCTTTCCACGGGGTACACAGGAGGCCCTTCCCCTGTGAGAGCGAAGCGAGGTTCATGTCCAATCGGGTTAAAGGGGTATGGGGGATAGTTTCCCCCCATGCTTTTCGAAGGGTACACAGGGGTACTTCCCTGTGAGCGCGAAGCGCACCCGGGTTGGACGAGAACCAGTGGGAAATTCAGAAGAACAAAGTGCTGGGGGTCCGGGAAAGAGGTTCCTTCCTTAGACAATTTTTAACGAATTATTTAGGGTATCATAGCGGTAATTTTCCCCTATGAACGCGTAACATTGATCGATTTCTACCCCAGGTCATCAGAAAACCGGAGGAAAAAATGCTTTTAGTAAAAAAACTGAAATTCAATCTGGTTTCAAAATTCTTTTTTATTTTGGCGCTTCTCTTCCCGCTCGTTTCCTCCGCGAAGGACGTCCCCTTTGAAGTCCTCCCCTGGAACGGCTACAAGGCCGCCCTATCCTTGACCTACGACGACGGCGACCCCTGTCACCTGGACGTGGCCGTCCCGGAGATGGCCAAAAGGAAACTGCGCGGGACCTTTTACCTGATCGCGGGCAACCTGACCCGCGCCGACGAGTGGAAAAAAGCCGCCATCTTCGACCAGGAGATCGGGAACCACACCATGACCCCCGCCACGTGAGCGAACTGAAACCCGACGACGAGAAAGTCGAGGTGGTGGAAGCCAAGGACAAGCTGCAGCGCCTCTGCGGCGTCCGGTGCTGACGCTGGCCTATCCCTTCGTGGAGATATCGCCTGGCCTGAAGAAATGGGTCGAGGCGGAAAATTTCGCCGCCCGGGGCGGGGGCGGCAACCCCTACCTCACGCCGGACATGGAACCCGACTGGTTCAACCTGCCCAGCCAAGCCACCATGACCGCCTTCGCCTACGAGACCTACAAGGACTGGGTAGACCAGGACCTTTCCGCGGGGGCCTGGACCGTGCTGATGATCCACGCCATCGAGCCCTCGAACTGGTACCAACCCATCACCCAGGAAACCTACCTGAAATTCCTGGATTACCTGGTGGAAAAGAAGAAGGACCTCTGGACCGCGCCCTTCGGGGAAGTGTGCGCCTATTGGCGGGCGCAAAAGACTTTGGAAAAAGCCGAGTCCCAAAAGGACGGGGACAAAACCACCCTGCGCTGGGAAAAGCCCGCCAACTTTCCCAAAGGGGTGGTGGTGAAGCTGAACATCCAGGGGGACGGCCTCCAGGTATCCCAAAAGGGTAAAGACCTGAAACCCGTCGCGAAGGATGTTTACGCTATTTCGTTCGACGCGGGCGAACTGACCCTCGTGAACGCCGCCTGGAAAACAATTATAGCCGGTCCCACCGCCACTCCCATCGAGGCCAAGCCTGCGGTCATCGACGCCAAGACCATCGTCGCGGCCCCCTCGAAGGATGTCTTGAAATTGGATGATTTCGA
Source organism: candidate division FCPU426 bacterium (assembly GCA_963847625.1). Lineage (GTDB taxonomy): Bacteria > Oederibacteriota > Muellerivitia > Muellerivitales > Muellerivitaceae > CAWCKJ01. The sequence goes on from CAWKAR010000012.1 coordinate 1,550, forward strand.
GTCCGGCGCCCCGGCTTACGGCGCCTCCTGGTGGGAGGGTTGTGACGGAAACGGGGTCACCAAGCTCTCGCCGGTCCCCTTTTCAACTCTTGCGGGCGGTTCCCCCCAGTCTCCCGGCCACTGCGCCGGCATGAAAGGCCACATGGGCCCCATGCAAGCGCCATGGCCTTGGGCACTGCTTTCCCTCAACCTGAGCGAAGGGGGCACTCCGGTGGACCTATCAGCTTACCAGTCCATCCGGTTCTATTCCCAAGGCGACGGGAAAACCCACGCTGTGGCCTTGAACAAGGCCGCCGTGTCCGACTATTGCGATTACCAGGCGGAATTCAGTTCCCCGGCCGATTGGACCCAGGTCACCCTTCCCTTTTCGGATTTCAAACAAGCCAATTGGGGCAAACAAGTGGAGAAAAAATTCAACGATGTGACGAAATTGACCTTTTCCCCCGGCGCCAGTGATTCGGATTTCGACTTCAAGATCGACGACCTGGAACTTCTGAAGTAACGAAAATTAAACATCGGCTTTTTAGCGAGATACCCCCTCGCCGGTTTTTTATTTGCCCCCTTCAAAACAAGAAAGACAATTTACAATGAATAATGAACAAAGATAAAAATAATCAGGAATTCTTAAGTCTAAAAGGCGTTAAGCAAAACCTAGTCCTTTGCCACGGATTCAGGGGATGCATTTAGATTGGCCAAAGAAAAAAGGCTTTAAATATTTATGTTTATTAAATCCCATGAATCCCATGCATCCGTGGCTAGATTTATTTTGGACAGGTGTGATTTTTAATTGTTTATTTGATGGTGTGGGCGCTGGGCGCCCGGATCGCCCGTTGGGGGCGGCGCGTGATCCTCTTTCGCGGGCGGGCCGAGCAATTCGGTGAGGATGGGCTTCAACGCGTCCGCCCAGGCTTGGTAGCCCTTGAGGGTGGGATGAATTTTGTCTTCGGGGTTCATCATGCCGTCGAACAGTTTTCCTTTTGGGTCCGCCAACTTGCCGTTGATGTTGAGGTACCGGATTTTTTTGCCGTCGGCCATTTTGGATAACCGGTTGTTGATCCCGTCGATCAAAGGCATCAATGCCATATTGTCGTTGCGGGGGAAAATCCCGGTCACGATCAGGGTGGCGCGAGGAGCCTTCTTTTCCATGACCCCCAGGATGGCCTGAAGGCCCCGGCTGATGTCTTCTATCCTTGCCTCCCTGCCGCCGGGGGCGGCGGCATCATCGACGTTGTTGGTTCCGGCGAGCAGGACGATGACCTTCGGATGGACCCCATCCAATTCACCATGGTTGAGGCGCCAGAGGATGTTTTGGATGCTATCGGAGCCCCATCCAAAATCGGCCGCGTTCCAGCCGAAGAAGTTCCGGTTCCAATGGGCCAGCAAATCCGGGTAATCGGTGGCGCCCCAGCGGCGGACGATGGAATCGCCCTCGAAATAAACGTCGATGCCGCCTTTTTTCGCCTTCTCCAGCAACTGGGCGTGGGCGATCCGGGAATACCGATCGGTCCGGGGAACGGGAACGTCGGCCGGAATCCACGCGGGCGTCTTTTGCCCGAGCAACCGGGTGGCCGAAAAAACCGCCGCGAGGCAGGTGATGAGAAAGGCTGTCCACCCCAAACGCCTTTTAGCTTTCAAAACTCCCCCTTGAAGACATGTTGATTTCGGCAAAGACCAGCGGAAATATCATGGAACATCAGGTTGGCGAGCCCCTGGTTTCCTTGGGCAACAGCCCTTTCATCATTATAATTTGTAATGAACTTAAATAGTGGCCCTGAAAGTCGTCTGCGATGAGGAGCTGGGTTTATTAGTAAAGAATGGCTTCTCGGCTTAACTCCTATTGGTTTTAAAGAGATAGCACCGCAAACTGAATGAGGATTTAATGGAACCTTTCACCGCCCACGAAAAGGCAAACAGGGAAAAGTTCGACCGCTGGGCCGGCCATTTTGACCGATGGGGTTTTGCCTTCCGGTATTTCCAAAAAAGGGTCCTTTCCCGCTTGGCACCCCCGAAAGGCTCAGCCTTCCTGGATTTAGGCTGCGGAACCGGTTGGGCGGTTTGCCGTGTTGCCAGATTATTGGTGGGGCAGGGTTTTTTTGTCGGTGTCGACATTTCCGAAAAAATGATCGAAAAGGCCGAGGCGAACTCAAAAGGGCTCGCGAACGTCCACTTTCATGTGGCCAGCGTGGAGGCTCTTCCCTTAAAAAATGAGACTTTTGACAACGTTATTTGCACTTTTTCATTCCACCATTACTTGAACCCCGGAAAGGCCCTCTCCGAGGCGCGCCGGGTTTTAAAACCCAAAGGAAAAATTTTCATATTGGACCCCACTCCGGACGACTTTCTCACGAAATGGATCGACCGGTTGGGGGCTAAATACGATAAAGGGCATGTGAAGCAATACAGCACCGAAGAATTCGGGCAAATGTTTTCAGAAAAGGGTTTAAAACACATTGAGAGCAGGACCATTCTGGTGTATCCGGTAAAGTTGCATATCGCGGAAAAATGAATTAAGGGCTAAGAATAAATGGAAACCCGGGAAATCACGCGATGGTTCATTCTAACCTGTGACCCACCGTTGGCCGGGATTGCCACGCTGCATGATTCGCTACTCGCAACGAATGATGTGGGTTAAAAAAGTCGGGGCGATTTGGCATCTTTGCTCCATTCTTAAAAAGATTTATACTCGATGTTCTATCCATAATATGAATCGAGGTTCCATATGAAAAAATCCGCCCTTCTTTTATCCTTCCTGTTGTGCGGTTGCGCCACGACCACCTTCACCAGCCTGAGGAACCAGAACTCCCCGGCCCAGCCATGCCGGAAAATGCTCGTTTGGGCGGACGTGAAAGATTTGGAGTCCCGACAAATCATCGAGGATAAAATGTTCAACCTCTCAGGCTACGATGAATCTAAAACGCTCCAACTCAACCGGGTGATCCCAACCCAAAAGGAATTCCTTGAACCTAACGTGGTTAAAACTAATCGAATACATAGTTACCAGACCCAAAAGGGGTTCAACAAACATTTCGCCCTTCAAAGTTACCAGGTTTTCGACCCGTCAATACCGCTCGATATAAAGGAGTTCAAACAGAAAATTAAAACATTGGGGTTCGATTCCATCCTAATCATCGGTTTCACACACCCTTTCCAGCCCACCCGCGTCAATTTTTTCATGCCTAAAACCACGCGGCGTTTCGGCACTTATTTCAATCCGAAATACCCCAAGCAAACGGGCTCTGAACACACTTCCCAGGAAAATTTCGGTATTCACGCAGAGCTTTACAACACCAGTAACTATGGCTTGGTTTGGGTCAGCGATTCAGACCACAAGGGGGACAAGACCATTTCAAATTTTGATACCCTGATGGACGCGTACGGGGACGACTTGATGAACAAACTACAGAAGGACGGCTTTTTAATCCTTTCGAAGGGCGACTTGAAAGAGGCGCAAAATGTGGAGGAAGACAGCTATTGGAATTACGGACACCCGAATCGCTGATGGGGCCTATGAATGCCGCAAGAACAACCAGGAAAAGGAATTATTCCACATGAAAATTCTCAAAGGTAAGGCCGCAAAATCAAAAATCCTTTTTTCACTTTTATTTACCGTCTTCTCGATTGCCCAAGGGAGCCCCACCGCCCTCCCCGACAGTCCCCTTATCCAATATTCGGGCCGGATCGACTTTTCCGATTCCAAGGCGCCGCGGTTCGATTGGCCGGGCGTTTCAATCCTGGTGAGATTCAAGGGAAAATCCATCGGCTTTCTACTAGAGGATGGGGGCAACGACTATGACGTCCAGGTGGACGGCCAGCCCGTGACCGTCTGGGTGACCCAACCCGACCAAAATCTCTACACCTTGGCCGGCCTGGCCAACCGGGAGCATACCGTCCGGGTCGTCAAACGAACCGAGGCCCTTTTTGGGACCGCTATCTTCAAGGGGCTGGTTTTGTCCGAGGGCGGCGCCCTGTTAAAACCTCCCCCCAAGCCGGCAAGGAAAATCGAAATCATCGGGGATTCCTTCGTCTGCGGCTACGGGGACGAGGCGACCACCCTGAAATGCGAGAACCTCAGGCCCTATGAGAACGCCGACAAGGCCTTCGGGGCGGAGGCCGCCCGCGACCTGAACGCCGAATACGTCCTGGTCGCCTATTCCGGAAAAGGCATCATGCGCAATTGGGGGGACAAAAACAAAAAATCCACCGACCCCTTTCCGACCCTTTATGACCGAATCCTGTGCCATGATCCCGACAGGCAATGGGATTTTTCACAATGGATTCCCGACGCGGTGGTCATCCACCTCGGCCAAAATGACTTTTCCAGTAAGCCCGAGGCCGACAGCCAGGAATACATCGAGGGTTACGTCAAGCTGATCAAGGAAATCCGGGAAAAGTGCCCCTCCGCCTTTGTTTATTGTTTCGCGACCACGGGCTGGCCCGGGTACAGTTCCTACGTGGAACAGGTGGTGACCAAGCGCCATGAAGCCGGCGACGAACACGTCTATTTTGTAGGCTATCCCAATGTCCCCGCGGACGAGTTGGGCTGCGATTACCATCCCCAGGTCAAGGCCCAAAAAATTCTGGCGGAAATCCTTGTCCCCGTGATGAGGGACACTTTGGGTTGGAAAGATTGAAATCTATAAAGAAGACCCGCGCTATTGCCATTATATTTTGGAATTTCCGGGAGGTTAGTGCGAAAATCGGGGAGAAGGCCGAAGCGTTTAAAAACCGGTGAAAAAGGGGAAACATGTCTTTGAAAAAGGGTTGGATTGAAAACATAAATAGGTCGGGCTCCCCGGTGATGGTGGATTATAAAGTGTTATCGGACCTGGAACTCGCCCAACTGACCAAGGACCCCAATTTTTCCCATACGACCATGCACAATTCTGATTTGGCGCGGATGATGGCGCACTTGTTGCGCACCACGCCTGATGATCTCTTGGCGGGCCGGATCGTTTTTTGCAGCCAGGAACCCCTGAAGCCGGGCCTGCACCTGGAAGTCATCACCCATGTCGCGGACTACAATTGCCCGTTGCACTTTATCGCGGAAGCCCACAACGTCGGCTTCGAGGCCGAAATGAAGGAAATGGTTTTTTCCACCGGCATGAAGGTCACGGCCGTCCACAAGGGGGATATGGACGTCCTTTCCCGGGCCATTGAACTCCGCAAAAATAACCCGGAAAAGGAATGATTCCGCTTTGAGGGCTTATAAAAACTTGGAGTTAGAGCAAAGGGCCAGATCCCAATTTTCTCGGGGCGAAAAAGAAAAAAGCGATTTGCAGGTTGTAATAATCCTTAGGGTGTTGAGATTTTGATTTTCTGCTTCCCTTCCTTCAAGGCCAAGCTCTTCCCCCTCCAAACCAGGTTCCCCGTCAAGCCATGAGGCAGGGTGACTTCCCCCGACAATCCGGATTCTCCCTCGTGGACGAACCGGACCTGGATAGGTCCCAAGGGGTGCGGCATACTTCCTTCCACCCAGGTCAGGGGCCCCAGGTAAGGCTCCACGCGCACGGTCTTGAAACCGGGCGACCCCGGCTCAATGCCGCAAACGCTGGCCAACAATTCGTAATTAGGGCTGGCGCTCCAGGCGTGGCAATCGGACCTCGTGGGCTCGGGCCTCTCCGCGAAGGTGGACAAACCCCTCCTCAGCATTTCCCTCCAGGGCTCCAGCATCCCTATATAACTCTCCCCTAAGCCCGCCGTCTTCATGGCCCAGTACAGGTAAAACCGATAGTAGTAGGTGCATTGGATCAGGGATTTGTCGGAGGCAACTTTTACCATCAGTTCCTTTTGAATGGACGCGGGTGCCGCGTCCGTCAGCACCGCCAGGAGGTTGGCGTGCTGGCTGAAGTTTTCCTTATCGGGACTGTCCGCCAGCAGTCCGCGTTTTTCGTCCCAGCACAGGCCCCAAACCGAGCCCTTCACCTGATCCGCCAAGGCGCGGTAATGCTCCGCCTCCGCCTCCCGGTGGAACGCGCGGAACAAATCGGCGGCGTTTTGGAGCGCCATGACGTACTGAAGGGTGAGAATGGAGGAACGGCCCTTTTCCGCGCCCGTGGGCACCCCGCCGGTATTTAAATCGTTGTCCCAGGGCCATTGGTCGGTCCAGTCCACGAAATTCCACCAGGGGACCGGCCCCAGCATCCCCGACTCGTCCAAGTGCCTCTCATGGAACGCCAGGACGCTTTCGATCCCGGGCAGGAAGGAGGCTACGAAATCCGGGTCGTCCCGGTGCATCCAGTAGTCGCGCACCATGTCCACCCAAAAAAGCGAGAAGGGGGGGATGATCTGCGGCATGGAGTTTGGATAGCGGCTTTGGGTCAATCCTTCGGGACCCCGGGAATCGTCGTACTGCCGGAGGGCGTTACGCATGAGCCGGTCGTCGCCCGTCATGTACAGGGAAATCAGGGCCTGGATGCGGGTGTCTCCCGTGTACTGGAGTTGCTCGTAATAGGGGCAGTCGTAGTAGGTTTCCCCGGCGCAGAGGCGGGCGGTGCGCCAGCCCGTTTTCCAGAGGGCCTCCAGGGAAGGGTCACTGCTGGAAAAGGAGGCTTTCTCCACGAAGGGGTAGCCCGTGTACCGGCCGTGGAAATCGTGGATCGTCAGGGGTGCGTCCGCGGTCTTTATCCTCATTTCGATAAACCGGTAAGTCCTGAACCAGAGGGTTTCGAACAAGCGGCCGGTTCCGCCGTCTGGAAGGAAAAGGTCTTGGCTCCCCTCGATGTGCTTGCCCTCGATTTCCCCGCGATTCCCTTTTTTATGGTCACGGTCAACAAGCGCCTCGGCGTAAGTCAGGCGGATTTCGGATCCTTCCCCGCCGCTGACCGATAGTTGGGGATAAGCGGTGGTGAGGTAGGTTTGATCCAAAAGCAAAACGGCTTGGGTTCGTTTTGGGAGGACCAGGTCGCCTTTACCCTCCAGGAAAGCCGTTTGGGGCTCGATCCCCTCACAGCGACGGATGGTAGGGACGCCCTCCAAGCTTGATTCCATGGGAGGGATGGGCCGCGGCACCAGGCCCCAGGTGGTGTCTGCGCCCACTCCCTTGGGCTGGGCTCGCCAAAGTGATTTGGGTTCCACCCAATTGGAATCGTCGAAATCCGTTTTTTCCCAGCCCCAGGGGTATTGGGCGCCGTCCACCCTCTCGCAGGGCCCGGTCCAGGTGCCGTCCAGGGGCATAATAGGACTGATTGCGGGATTCCGGAGAACCTTCCAACCCTTTCCCGTGTTGACGGCCGATTCATCTTCACCATCACCCTGTACGAGAAAAGCGGTGCGGCGGGTGACTTGGTTCCAGGGAAGGTAATCCCCGTAATTCCAAACCAGGGCTGCCAGGACGTTTTTTCCGGCTTTGAGTTGGCCGGCCACGTCCACGGTCTCGAAACGCCAATGGGCCAGGTCCCCCCGCGCCGGGCCGTCGCACACGAATTGCCCGTTCACGTAGAGGCGGTACCGGTTGTCGGCTGAGACATGCAGGATGAACCGGCCGGGCTTTTGGCCAAGTTGAACCCCTTGCGGAATAGGAAAACGCCGAATTCGCTGGAGGATGCGGTGGGATGGGCGATCCATTCGGCGGGCCAAACCCGGTTGAGAAGCTTGGGGTTGATAGTTTCGGACGATTCACCAGCGTTCGCGAAAGATGCCATAAACAAACCTCCTAATAGGACCGCGATTCCCAAAGATATTTTTAACTTCATTTTTCCTAAATCCTCTAGTCTTCCATCTGAAGCTGGAAATTCTTTTAAATCAATTCTACTTTCGGCAATGGATAAGGTAGAGGTTTTTCACATATTGGACGAAAATCAAGAAGGGTGATGCTCCCTCATCCAATCTTCCGTTCTATTTGTACTCCGCGTACTGGGCTTGAAGCTCGACCTGGGCGGAAATGCCCGAGAGGATGTAGGTCAGGCGATAAAGGTGCCGTGTGTCCCCCCAAAGGTCTTTTTTCACCTCGGTGGATTCGGTGGCTTCGGGGTCATGCTCGACGATGAGTTTGTCCGCTGAGACTTTCTGCCCGTCCAGGACCAGCGCCCAATCGATGGTCCAGAAGATAGTGTGGTGTTTCTTCACCCCCTTCGCGGGCGGCACGACGGGCCCTTCGGCCGACTTCACGGTGAAGGAGATCTCGGCCTTGTGGGCGCGCCGGACTCCGGCGTTGTCGTAGGTGGCGTAGTCGGTGGAGTCGGAGAAGGTCTGCTCGTTCTTCCCCTTCTTCTCATGGGCCACGTTCCCCTGCAATCCCGGCATGCCGAAATACTCGAACGCCGGGCGCAGGATGTTCCTTCCCCGTGTCACGACCAGGGGGGAGTAGTAGCGCGTGACGTAGCTGACGTCGTAATAAATGAGGTGGTTGCCCGGCTCGATCTTGGTGATGCATTTACGCAAGTGGTCTTCCGGATTGCCCTCGAACTGGAGCCGGATCTTGTGGTCCAGCATGACGTCCGTCGTGTCGGTGCGCACTCCCAGGTCCTCGAAGGTCACCGAGGTGAATTTGAAAGCCAGGAATCCCAGGACCCCTAAGGCGCCGGCCAGCACCAACGCGATCGCGGGAGCGAAACGGGGCCAGTTCGTCTGCTTGCGGGCGCCCTGGGGCGCCTGCGGTTTGACGCCGCCTGGCTTATAAGCCTCGAAAATTTCCAGGGGCTCGTCGATCCCCTTCACCTTGTACCGCCCGTGGGAAACCCAGGCCGCTTCCCCGCCCCGGCCCGCCAGCCATCCCTTGGCCGAGTCGAACACGCTGTAGGTCAGGTAGACGTGGCCGCCCCCGGCCAACCCCTCCACGCGTGAGGCCCGGTTCACGTGGCGGCCGAAAACGTCCAGGCTCATCTTGTCTTCCAGCGTCACTTGGCCCATGTGGAGCCCGATGCGAACCAGAAGCGGCGGCTGGTCCGGGTGGGCCGCGTTGTGCTTTCGGAGCGCCTCCTGGATCTCCAGGGCGCGCGCCACGGCCGAGGTGGGCTCGGCGAAAACGGCCATCACCGCGTCCCCGATGTGCTTGATGACCCGTCCGGCCCCCTCCCGCTCGATGATGGGGACCAGGAGGGCGTCGTGGGCGCGGCGGACCTCGTTGGAAAAGGCGTCCCCCCGCTCCTCCGTGAGCTTGGTGAAGCCCTGGATGTCCGTGAACATGATGGTCAGAACCGAGGTGTTCCGGCTCTGCCGGTACTGGTCCACCAGGTTGAGTTCATTTTCGTCGATGTGCAGGTTGAGCGGGACTTCAGTCATGGATCTCCCTTTGGGCTAAATAATCTCACGAGCGGTTACCCAAAACCAGAAAAAATATGGGTGGCGGCTGGAGAGAAAAGGGAAAGAGCGGCTGGGGAAAAGTGAGAAATGGCTTCAATGGTCTCAATATTGATAATATCAATAGTTAATGACTATACTAATTCGGTACTTTCAGGAAACCGGCTTCTTCAAAACCCCATGCTTGTAATCATTTTCCATAATGAATCGATCGGATAGCTTGTTATGCGCCATATTCAAAACGACTATATGAAAGTCATGCTTCAGAACGCCCTGCTTGCCGAGGAGGTGGCTGAGGCGGCTAAACTTCGGCAATCGGAAAAGGCCAGGTCCCGGGCCGCCGATGCCGTTGAAAACCTTGAACCTCAAACCGAGGAGCCGATGATTAAAAAGGTTCCTGGAAATGCCGCGGATGAGAAAGATGGGTCCGGGAAACCCCGGCAGGGTTCCAGAAACCTTCGTTACCGCACGGACGGGTCCCTAGAAGAGGATGGGGCGGGCCCTCCCGCGCCCCCGGCCATCGATTTCAGGATCTAACCGTCCCCTTTAAAAGTCCCTGTATCGTTCCAGTTCATGCCCATTGAAAATACGTCCAAGGTCAAGGATACGGCCTAATTAAAAATGCCCGAAAAATGATGGTAGCACCGAGGTGTTCCGGCTTTGCCGGTACTGGTCCACCAGGTTGAGTTCTTTTTCGTCGATGTGCAGGTTGAGCGGGACTTCAGTCATGGTTCTTAAATAATCTCACGAGCGGCAACCCAAAACCAGAAAAAATAAGGGTCCCATGCCAGGAAAATGGCTTTGGCTAAAGGAAATTTGAAACATTTGTGGAAAAAGCGGCCTGCCGGGAGCAAGTTTATAAAGGACGGGAATCCATAGCACAGGGGAAAGATTGAAACATATGCGGTTAAAATAGTTTAATCTTTAGAAGTGGACACTACAATGAAGGGAAAATTTTCCAGCGACATATCCGGGGAGTAGGTCATCCGGGAAATGCGGATTTAGGGCGGACGCTGGAAACGTAACCAAGAGAACCGGACTAAGGCCCAGGATGAAAGCTTTGGAAGTGCCACCGGATTCTACCGTGTGCGCGCCAGTACTCTACCCGACTCCGGTTAATAACTTTGTGATAAATGACGTCAGTATTAAAAATCTTTTGAAACAAGCGGAGGTCCAGTGGCGGAAGAAAATACAAGGGGAGCCGGTGAAGGAATAAACTCGATCTCCTTTTCTGAAATGATCCGGAACCTTCCAAATGTGGAGATGCTGCTGGATGTCCCGTTTGACGGGATATACATCACGAATTTACAGAGGCGGATCATCTTCTGGAACAAGGGCGCAGAGAATATCACGGGATTCAGCGCCGCGGAGGTTATGGGACGTCCTTGTTCCGACAATATCCTCAACCATATCGACGCGAACGGAAACCTTCTTTGTACGGGATCCTGTCCCCTCCAGCGTTCTATGGACGAAGGGAAGCCTATTCAAGCAAAGATTTTTCCGTTGCACAAGAAGGGACATCGTTTCCCGGTCTTCACCCACGTCACTCCCCTAAAGGACAACGAAGGCCGCGTGATAGGGGCTATTGAATACTTTCGGGATATCACCAAGGCAGAGGATCTTCGGCTGCTCCTGCAGAAATTCAACAAGATCATCAAGAGATACGTCTCCTTCGCCAGCTACAGCGAGGCTTTTACCCAGGCATCGACCTCCCGGGAAGCGAAAGCTGAAGTTCTTGATCTGACGATTCTGTTCCTGGACATCGTGGGGTTCACGGCGTTCGTCGAGACTGAGACCCCTTCGGAAGTGGTCTGGGCGCTAAACACAATATTCAGTCTTTGCGAGGTGCCGATCCGGGAATGCCGTGGGGATATCGATAAGTTCATGGGGGATGCCGCGCTGGCCGTTTTCAATGACGCCAACGATGCCGTCCAAGCGGGCATCCGCATCCAGAAAATCATCCACCGGATAGACGAGGACCGCCTGCAGGAAGGGAAACAGCCCCTCCCTGTCCGAATCGGCATCAACAGCGGGATGGTGATCCGGGGTGAAGTGGGTTCCTTAACGCGAAAAGAAGTGATGGTCATCGGAGACCCCGTGAATACGGCGGCGCGCGTGCAAACCATGGCAAAACCAGGCTCGATCTTGGTCACCGAATCGACGTATTCGCGGCTCAAGAATCCTGGGGACTTCAGGGATATCGGCGAGATGCAGTTGAAAGGAAAAAATGTGAACGTGCGCGTCTTCGAATACTGCGGGTCGGTGGGCGGAGGATTGTCGTTTTAAGGCTGACAAACATCATTTTCTAGGCGGCGTTTCAGCCTCGTGTGCGCCAGCCCCTTCCCGTTCGATCAGGGGGACCAAGAGGCCGTCGTGGGTGCGGCGGACCTCGTTGGAAAAGGCGTCCCCCCTCTCCTCCGTGAGCTTGGTGAAACCTTGGATGTCCGTGAACATGATGGTGAGAACCGAGGTGTTCCGGCTCTGCCGGTACTGGTCCACCAGGTTGAGTTCTTTTTCGTCGATATGCAGGTTGAGCGGGCCTTCAGTCATGGTTCTTAAATAATCTCATGAGCGGCAACCCAAAACCAGAAAAAATAAGTGTCCCATGCAACGAAAATGGCTTTGGCTAAAGGGATTTTGGAACTTTTTTGATAAATACAGCCATTGGATACCTGAGAAAGTCGCCCCTGCCTATAAGCAGATTCCCTCATGCCAGCCCCATCCCACATTTCACCAATAAAACAAATCCCATGATATGGTTTTCATATAATGAGGTTGTCCGCGATATCGCTGATCACAGCCGGAACGCCTAAAGTTATTTTTAAGGGGTGGGATATAAGATGAAAAACTATTTCCTCTGGCTATTCACCAGCGTGGGTACCCTATTTATACTTATAAGCTTCACGGCTGTCCCCGCCGAAGTTTCCATCACTCCCCTTCTCGCAGTCTTGGGAAGCGGGATTCTTTTAATCCTTGGAACAACGTTTTATCTATACCGTCCTAAATGGGGCGCCCTGGTTTCGCTCATCGGTGTTCTATTGATGATCCCCTGGCTGGGAGAGAAATTCCTGGGGTCATTATCGGACTTGGTCGTATGCGGATTGAGTGAAATAACGGCTTCATCGTTGGCCATACCCTTCCTTCCTTTGGCCCTGGCACTTTTATCGGGAATAACCACCTATCGAATATTATTCACGCGAAAAGACATTCTATGGAATTCGACCAATCCCAATGTCACCCTGGTCTTGAAAATCTTCTTAACTCTCATTCCCTTGTCGGGGCTTCTTTGGTGGTATTTCGCGACCCTCTCCGACAGCAACCCTTACCCGTCCCTGTTCCCGGGCCAAAAGTTCGCTCTGCCGCGGCAGGAATTGGCAAACCGCGGCAACCGGGAAAACCTCCTGGTCGCGGTGGCGCCCCTGGCCACTTACAAACTGCCCGCCGACGCGGGGGTTTCCATGCGAGATAAGATCGCCCTGCACATGGAAAAAGACCTGGGGCTCAAGGTGCTCAAGCTTTCCGCCCCTGTTTCCATGAAGCCCTATCCCCAACCATACGACATCCAGGCGGGCACTGAAAATGCCGAAAAAATACTGGTGGCGTCGGGCGCCGACCTGCTTGTTTGGGGCAACGAGGACGTGAAGGGGGACGGGAAGGAATGGACGGTCAATATTTCGGCCTCCGCCAGGGCCCAATGCCTGGCCCGGGACGCGGGTTTTTCCATCCACGAAACGACCGACCTGGACAACGTGGCCGAGGCGGACCTGCTGGAGGTGCTGGATTGGGCGACCTGGTCCTGGCGGGGCCTGATCCAGGAAAGCGAGGGAATGTACATCGCCAAGACCATGGAACCCATGGTGAACAAGATCGACACGATCCTGGGGCTGGTCGCCGAAAAACGCATGGGACCCCAGGCCCTCCTGGCCGTCAAAAGCAACCTGGCTTTCATCCTGAGCGAGTACGGCATTGAAACCAAGGACCCCAAGGCCCTGACAAACGCGATCCGGTTGGCGCGGGAAACGGTGGCCAAGCCCCAGGTCGAGCCGGAAACCGGGATCTCCATGGCCGATTTGGAGGCCGAAAGCATCCTGGGGCGCAGTCTCTTTACTTTGGGCACCCTGCAAAACAACCCCCAACTTTTGGCGGAATCCGTCCAGATCGACCAGGAGGCCCTCAAGGGATTGAATCCTAAATACGATAAGGAAAATTGGGCGGTGATGCAGACCTGCGTGGGCTTCGGGATGGCCCAATTGGGGCAAAAACTGGGCGACCATGAAAAGATCCGCCAGGCGATCCCCATCCTGGAATCCGTCGAGAAGCTGACAGACCCACGCTTAAAGCCCCACCTGTGGCTATGCATCCAAACCGGGTTAGGGGCTTCCTATACGTTCCTGGGCGTGAATGAAACCAATTTGGGCGACCTGAAAAAAGCCATTCCTCATTTCCTTTCCGCGGAGCAATACAGTTCCGAGGCCCGAACGCCCGAGGATTACGCCGAAACGGAAACCAACCTAAGCCAGCTTTATTTCTCCCTGGGAGAAAGGGAACATAGCGCGGAGGACCTGCGCCAGTCCGTGGCGCACGGCCTCAAGGCGGTCGACCTGTTCCGCAGAATGGGAAACAACTACGCTCTGGCGTTCAGCTTGTGCAACCTGGGGAAAACCCAGGAGAAATTGTCCTATTTCATCGATGACGACGCCATGTTGGACCTGGCCCTGAAAAACCTGGCGAAATCCCAGGAACTGGTTCCCCGGGCCCAGGACGTCAACCTCTGGTCGGAGTGCCAGGTCTATAAAGCCATCGGCGGGGAATACAAGGGCGCGAAGACCTTCGACCCGGGGACGTTCCAGGAGGCCTCCAACATGATCGAGGGGTTGAAAACTACTTACACCCGGCAAACGGGCAAAACGATGTGGATCGAGTTATGCATGTTCCAAACGGATATCGAAATTTTGAGGGCCAACCTGGCTTGTGACATCCTGGGGGAAAAGGGGGTCCTCCAGACCTTGGAGGATATCCGCGCCGGATTGGACGCGAAGGAAAACGCGCTTCGGGTCGTACAGATTGATGACGGCATGGGAAGGGCCCTGGCCCAGGAGGGGATTAAAGAGAAGAATCCAGCGTCCCTGCGGAAAGCCATCTCTTTCCTAGAAGAGGCCCTTTCCTTGGCGAACCAGGGGGATCTGGGCCAGATCCAATGCTCCATACGGAGCGACCTGGTTTACATCTACGCCAAGTTCCTGACGATGGACCCCAACCCCCAGGTGGCCCAAAAGGCCCGGGAACAACTGGGCCTTTTTGAATCCCATTGCCTGGCCAGCGAAGTGGTGATGAATGTGGCGAACCACAATTTGGACGCGGCGGAATTGGAGAGGGCGCTCGCCATGGAGACGAGGGACAAGGCGGCCCTTTTGAAGGGCCGGACCTACGCGGTTTCGTCCTTCAAACTTTACGGGGACCATCACTACCCCTTTTTCGCGGCCAGGTCCCAGAAGGAATTGGGGGATGCGGACCTCCTGCTGGCCCAATGGACGGGCGATAAAACCGCGCTTCAAAACGCCATGAGGGAATATAAGGAAGCGGAAAAAACCTTCGAATCCTACGGGGGCTGTTGGGCCAAGGAAGTAAAAGAAAAATTGCTGGAGGCTCAGGAATTGGCGGGAAAATAAACCTCTTTTTTATTTGTCAAGGGACGGCCCTTTGTAACCCCGTGGAGAATAGTGAATATATAAAAAACCAATGATTCTGATATATCCCTTATCGCTAGCCTTCAACAGGCCTCTTGAATAGATTTTTCAAGCCAGAGGGCCAGGATTCTTTCGGGGAATTTACGACTTCCTACTGGGCCGGTGCCGCAATGGTGGGGGTCGCCATGTCATTCCCGGGCGTAGGGCTCAAAAGAAACTGTCTTTAAATGTGGATGACCGATAAGCGTTGTTTTCGGACTTTATGGAAATAAAGGGAGACAGAGCGAGGCCACCAGCCGAGTGGTGGTGTTTGGTAGACCCAACCATAAATGCCAGTTGGAATCCTTTGTTCACTTACCGGCTCAAACGACTTCCACGACCGCACCGGGCACCCCCAACCGGGCCAGGTAAGATCTGGCATAGTCATAGGCTTCCGATTTGGGTGCGAAAAGCCTGTCCCCGGCGGTGGATTTTTCGCCTTTCAAGGCAACCTCGGCCTGTTGAACCATTCCGGTAAGCAACGCAAGCTTTTGCTCGAAATCGGCCACCCTTTTCCGGACCTGGTCGGCCGTTTCGTTGTTTTTGGGGCATGGCAAGCTTTGCGAAAGCAGGTCGTTCACCAAATCGCTGTATTCCTTTTCCATGCTTTTGTGGTCCGGCAGGTTTTTTGAAATCAAATCGTCCCTTAATTGGGTGAATCTCGTTAGAAAATATTGAGACGACGATGAAAAGGGGGAAAAATTTTCAATAGCGGCCAAGTATAAGGACAGGCTTGAAATAGGCGACATGAACCAACCCCGGGTTTAAAAAGTCAAAACTATCTATATTCCCTAACGGATCATTTCTTCCGTTCTTGAGCGCATACTATAAAAATATTCGCGGAACCATTTGTAGACATTTGACCCTTTTAACGGCCGATCTACCAATTGAAAATCAGGCTTTTCTAGGACCAGGATTCTTTCGGGGGAATTGCCGCTTACTCCTGGGCCGGGGCCGCAAGGGTGGGTGTCGCCAGGGCATTTCCAGGCGTGGGGCTCAATAGGGACTGCCCTGAGTGCCCGGCGAGACTTGTGGCGATGCACTTGAGTCGCTCACCGCAGGCGTACTGGAGGCCGCCGCCGAGGCCTGAGAATGACAATACAAACGCATACAAGTACACCAGCCGTGCCTATAGGACGCCGACCCGTGCCCACAGGACATCCGGACCATGCTCACAGGACGCCAGTTCGTGCCTACAGGACTACCGACCCATACCTATAGGACCCTCGGTCCGTACCTACAGGACTCCTGGCCCATGCCTACAGGACTCCCGGTCCGTGCCTACAGGACTCCCGGTCCGTGCCTACAGGACTCCCAGCCCATACCTACAGGAGTGCCGGCCGTGCCTACAGGACTGCCGGGCCGTGCCTACAGGACCCCCGGATGGGAACCCTTAATTACCAGAGGGTCCGGTCTTAATTGCCGGACGGGAGGCCAGGCCTTTCTGACAGGGCTTCCGACAGGGGCTCGGCCTTTCCGGCAGGTTCGACGGATTCCTTCCGGCAGGTTTATCGCCTTTCCGGCAGGTTCGTCGGGTTCTTTCCGGCAGGTTTACCGCCTTTCCGGCAGGTTCGTCGGGTTCCTTCCGGCAGGTTTACCGCCTTTCCGGCAGATGACACTGGAAAATGTGGGCAGTTTTTCCCCCCTTCCGATGGGTATTACCGGCAAAACGCAAAACTAACTGGGGTCGCCACGCCATCAATCGCGCCGATTGGCGCAAGTGCTCGCGATGACAACCAAGAAGTATTTAAAATTGGGATTTGAGGGGGTTCTATAAAAAAAGTGGTAAATCCAGGAAAAAGATTGCCTGTTTCTGCACAAAAGTTGGGAACCTATGAACATTAAAAAGGATTCATGAAATGAGGGGATATCAGTCATTCACCTGGTAACTTTTCGTGGATATTTTTCAGGCTCGGTTCAAATTAGCGTTGGCGCGTGATCTCGATGGCGCAGACCTTGGCGTTCTGGACTTTGGCGACGAACCGGATGCGGATGTTTCCCTCGCTGTCGGGACGGTAGCCCTCAAACGACTTCTCGACCCCTCGGTCAAAGCCGTGCGCCTCCTTGAGGATGTCGAAATCCCCCAGGGCCTTCTTGCCGTTGATCAAAACGTCAAAAACCCGCTCGCCTTGCTTCTTCACGTAGGTTTCCGCGAAACGCAGGCGGATGAGGTATTTCCCCGGGGGCACCGGAAAGACGTAGCTGAAATCGGAGCCCCAGCGCTCGGTTTGGAAAAGCTGGCCGTCCCGGGGGGCCTCTATCGGCCGGTCGGTGTTGGCGGTTTCCCCCCCGACGTAGGCCTGGTCTTCGATCCAATCCTCCCCTTTCGAGTCCTTCAGGGCCTCTCCGCCCGCCCGGACGCGCCAAACTTCCCGCGAGGGCACGGGCGTGGGCGTGGGCCGCGGCGACAGGCCGATGGCCTGGGGCGCGACGCCTGGCGTCATTTCGAACCAGTTGAAATGGGCCCAAGTCCCGGATTCTTTCCCGGTTGCCGTGGCGTACAGGCCGATGGCCGTGCCCGTGAAACCCCCCGCCTTCTCCTTGGACAGGTCGGCGGCGGCGGAGGCCGCCAGCGTCTCCCACTTCTTGCCGTCCCTCGACCAGGCGAACTGGTACTGGCTTTCCTGGCCCGAGAGCTCCAGGAACACCCGGCCGCCCTCGAACGGCCGCCGGGCGACGAAGCCTTCCTGCTCCTTGACCCGGTTGCGGACGTAAACGCGCGTTTCGCCGTCCCAGCGCCCCACCCCGACCTCGTAATGGTTGTCGTCGTTGGAGCGAACCATCAGGCCCGCCTCCTCGCCGTCCGCGGCCGGGGTGAACTCCATGAGGCAGCGGGAGGTCACCTTGAAATCGGGTTGCCGCTGGCCCGCGAAGGCGGGGATGTCCTTCTTGTTGCTGATGGACCCCTTTCCGGCGTGGAGGCTCAGGAACCCCTTCCGCTTCGCGAGGGAAATGTCCCCGGGGTCAATGTTGCGCACGTGGATCCACTCCGGGCCCAGCTTCGGCTTGCCGAAATCCCATCTCGGCCCGGGGTTCCGGAATGCATGGGGTTTCAGCTTCGGGGCAGGCATTTCCAAGGCCACATGATGGTCGCCATGGACCACGGGCCAGCCGGCCTTCCACTCCACGGGGGCCAGGAACGTCTCGCGCCCCAGGACGGACGTGCCCTCGTGCATCCTCACTCCCAGGAAAACCATCCACCAGTTTCCGTCCGGGGCCTCCACGAGGTCGGCGTGGCCCGTGCATTGGATGGGGCTCGCGGACTCGTCGCGCTCGGTCAGGATGGGGTTGTAGGGGCACGCCTCGAAGGGGCCCCAGGGGTTGTCGGAGCGGCCGATCCACTCCATGTGCGACAGGCCCGTCCCGCCCTCGGCCAGCATGAGGTAATACCGTCCCTTGATCTTGTAGAGGTGCGGCCCCTCGTTCCAGGACTCGGAATGGTCGTTGTGGATGGTCTTGGGGCTCGTGACCGCCTTGCAGGTTTTCGGGTCGAACTCGCATTGCTTGATACCCGCTTTCTCGCCGCCTCCCTGGTTCGTGAAGTAGGCCTTGCCGTCGTCGTCGAAGAACATGGAACCGTCGATGTCTGGGACATCCATCCAGACCGGTTCCGACCAGGGGCCCGCGGGGTCCTTCGCCTTGACGATGAAGTTCCCGCCACCGCTCACGTTCGTGCAGGTCAGGTAAAAAGTCCCCTTCCAGTAGCGGATCGTGGGGGCGTAGAGCCCGCCGAAGTCCGTGGCGCCATTCAAAGGCAGTTGGCTGGGGCGGTTAAGCGCGTTGCCGATCTGTTCCCAATGCACCAGGTCGCGGCTGTGGTAGATGGGCAGGCCGGGGAAATACTCGAAGGTGGAGTTCACGAGGTAGAAATCGTCCCCCGCCCGGCAAATGCTGGGGTCGGGGTGGAAGCCCGTCAGGATTGGATTATGGAAAGTCCCCATGTTTTTTCCTCCAGGTGAATTTGATCCCGCGGACAAGGGCAGCCACAGCAGAAGGCTCGCCGCGATGAATATGCGTTGGGCCGTTATAAAAACGGCCCTGTTGTCCGGTGTTGGTTTCTTCATGTTTCCCCTTACTTTATTCGAATCAATTCGCTTCGAAGTGGTTCGCAAATAGTACGGTATAGTTCCCCGTTACGAACGATTTTTCGAATAAAAAGATTTATTTCTTTATTCATCAGTATTTTCGTAAAAAACAGAAACTGGTTTTATGCTTGATATATCGATCCGACAAACGATAGTTACTCCATATGAACCTAACACAATATAATTTTTTCCTAAAACTTTAAATGTTTGAACAATATAAAGCCTGCTATCATCTCTAACTACTGGCAAAAGTCTCTTTAGATCAAAAAATTTGCCATTAACGCTACACACCGAATCACTAATAATTACACTTTGTTCATTAAAAACCCCTCGTCTGTGATATTTCAAAACAGCTTTTGCTGTAATTATTGCAACCTTTTCCTTTTTAAAATTAATCGCTTTAGCAATTAACCCGTTTCGTGACCAACTAAAAGGTTCTATTGTTGT
>CAWKAR010000013.1:0-184732 GCA_963847625.1 candidate division FCPU426 bacterium
GTTCCATAAGTAAGTGCAACACTTAGTGTCTGAAGAAGGCCGCATGAATAGGATATGCGGCTATGAAAAAGAAATACAAGCATTTAAGCGTTGAAGAAAGAGATCATTTATCCGTCTTGAAAGGAAAGGGTCTTAGCCTTCGAGCAATTTCACGCGCCTTGAAGAGGTCTCCTTCCACCCTCTCCAGGGAACTCAAGCGCAATGCTCCCCCTATCCGTTCTGGTTATTATCTTTCTCATCGAGCCCATCAACGGTATGTTGACCGCAACCAACAACGAGCACGCCGTTTACGCCTGAAAACAAAACGAATTCGTGCCTACGTCCGTCGTCAATTGAAACGAGGCTGGTCTCCAGAACTCATTTCAGGTCGATTAGGTCACCTACGGCCTAAGCAAACCATTGGTCCTGAAGCTATCTATCAGTGGGTTTATGCTGAAGCCACTGAGCTGATTCCTTGCCTAGTTCGACACCACCGGCGACGATTCTCATTTGGCCATAGCCGTAAGCACGCCAAAAACCATATCCCAGGCCGTGTTTCCATCGATAAGCGCTCCGAGATCGCCAATCAACGCAAGCAATTCGGCCATTGGGAAACCGACACCATGGTCTCTCGTCAGAGTAAAGTTGCTATGCGGGCTCTCGTCGAGCGTCAAAGCCGTTTTTCCAAGTTGGGAAAGCTCAAACGAAAGACCGCTCGCCAAATGAGTCATAGCCTCAACCGCGCTTTATGCCGCTTCCCTCAAGACGCCCGCCTGAGTCTGACCTATGACAACGGAACCGAAAACACCAACCACTTGGAAACCAACCACGTGCTTGGTACAAAATCCTTTTTCTGCGCCCCTTTCCACAGTTGGGAAAAAGGTACGGTGGAAAATACTATCGGTCTTGTCCGCCGCCATTTGCCTAAAAAGACTGATCTTGCTAAAGTGTCCTTCAAAGAATTCAGGACCATAGAAAGATGGCTCAATAACAGGCCCAGGAAATGTTTGGGCTTTAAAACTCCGGCGGAAGTCTTCCGGCGAAGTGTTGCACTTACTCCGTGAATTCGGCATTCCTTTTTCCATTTTTCTTGAATCCATTCAAAATAACCACTTGACGAAGGACCAAAACCACTAAAATTAGGGGTGCTTCCAGCTTCTACGACTATTATGTCGTTTCCAGGAGACGCTAATTTTAATAAGTCTCTAATTTCTTGAACACTACAAAATTCATTATCAGCGATTAGAAGCCAAAAATTATCAATCCGGTGCCACCAAGAATAACCATTTTTTGTCAAATATTCCCCAAAAGCTTTTTCTTGTTCTTGAGACATACCATTAATTCCAATTACAAATCTTTTTTTCATTCTTTTTTTCCTCCCTCATCAAAATGTTCCGGGAGTGATAAAGAAGAATTCATATCTATAAAACCATGAGTACTATCACCATATATTCCTTTTTCTATTGCCATTTTTTCTATTGTGAATTTTTCCGAGCGCAATGAATCGCCGAATTCACGGAGTAAGTGCAACACTTCGCCGGAAGACTTCCGCCGGAGTTTTAAAGCCCAAACATTTCCTGGGTCTGTTATTGAGCCATCTTTCTATGGCCCTGAATTTTTTGAAGGACACTTTAGCAAGATCAGTCTTTTTAGGCAAATGGCGGCGGACAAGACCGATAGTA
This sequence comes from candidate division FCPU426 bacterium, assembly GCA_963847625.1. Taxonomy (GTDB): domain Bacteria; phylum Oederibacteriota; class Muellerivitia; order Muellerivitales; family Muellerivitaceae; genus CAWCKJ01. The sequence continues at coordinate 1,662 of CAWKAR010000013.1, forward strand.
TTTTCCACAGTACCTTTTTCCCAACTGTGGAAAGGGGCGCAGAAAAAGGATTTTGTACCAAGCACGTGGTTGGTTTCCAAGTGGTTGGTGTTTTCGGTTCCGTTGTCATAGGTCAGACTCAAGCGGGCGTCTTGAGGGAAGCGGCATAAAGCGCGGTTGAGGCTATGACTCATTTGGCGAGCGGTCTTTCGTTTGAGCTTTCCCAACTTGGAAAAACGGCTTTGACGCTCGACGAGAGCCCGCATAGCCACTTTACTCTGACGAGAGACCATGGTGTCGGTTTCCCAATGGCCGAATTGCTTGCGTTGATTGGCGATCTCGGAGCGCTTATCGATGGAAACACGGCCTGGGATATGGTTTTTGGCGTGCTTACGGCTGTGGCCAAATGAGAATCGTCGCCGGTGGTGTCGAACTAGGCAAGGAATCAGCTCAGTGGCTTCAGCGTAAACCCACTGATAGATAGCTTCAGGACCAATGGTTTGCTTAGGCCGTAGGTGACCTAATCGACCTGAAATGAGTTCTGGTGACCAGCCTCGTTTCAATTGACGACGGACGTAGGCACGAATTCGTTTTGTTTTCAGGCGTAAACGGCGTGCTCGTTGTTGGTTGCGGTCAACATACCGTTGATGGGCTCGATGAGAAAGATAATAACCAGAACGGATAGGGGGAGCATTGCGCTTGAGTTCCCTGGAGAGGGTGGAAGGAGACCTCTTCAAGGCGCGGGAAATGGCTCGAAGGCTAAGACCCTTTCCTTTCAAGACGGATAAATGATCTCTTTCTTCAACGCTTAAATGCTTGTATTTCTTTTTCATAGCCGCATATCCTATTCATGCGGCCTTCTTCAGACACTAAGTGTTGCACTTACTTATGGAACTCGGGCCATTCCAATCCAAGACCACCAAATCTTTCCCCCTGAAAGCCAGGGTCAGGGATTCGGGATTCGCGACAGCCGATTCGACGGTCACGCCGTCGTTTCCATACCAGACGGAATATTTACTGGAATCCCCGAGACGAGATAACAAGTTCCCGGCCATGGCCTCATCCATTCTTGACATCGGCGGGGGGAGAATGACCTTGACCAGGCAGTAATTGGGGATGGGGAAAAATTCGTTTTCCAATTGGGTTTCGGTTTCGACGGAAGGGGTCCAAGCAGCGGGCGCGGCGGGCGCTGACGCGCCCGAATTTTGAATGTTTAATTTTAAATTTTGAATTGAGGTAGGTTCTGCATTCGTGGCCTCATTCGAACCGCTTGGATTATTGCCAACTGCCGGCGTAGCCGCGGCATCAGAATGATTTTGCGTGCCCTCCCAGGTTTTAAAATCATGCCACGCGCACCTCGCGAACAATATGATGAACACCAAAGTCGCGGCCCCGTAAATAGCTTCCCTAATGCCCTTCCAGTCCGGTTTTTCCCCCGGCTTTTGGGGCGGTAATTCCCCCTCCCGGCCAAAGGCCGCCCCTGGCGTTTGAACATCGGTTTTATCCCCTTCCTGGGTGTTTTTTCCCTTAACCTTTATTTGTTTTTGGGAGGGGCTTCTTCTCTTGACCCGGGTGGGGTCGAAATCCTTGACCGGTTTACCGCTTGCCATATGAACCAGGAGGCCTTTGATTTTTAGTGGGATCAGGCGATGAGAAATGATCACATCCAATGCCGCATTGGCGGCCTTTGGAACATCATCCACCTTGCCTCTCAGGCTCGTTAGGGCCCTGGCACTATTTAAAGAGAGCTCATAGGGGTTGGTAGCTTTTGCAGCCATTCGGATCTTATTGATCGCCACTGTATCGAAACATTGGTTAAGGGCAAAATAAATAGTCAACATACGGTCGCTCGTCTTTAAGGTTTTGGCCAGTTCATCGTTATTGGGCGGGGGGTTTTTCTTTAGTTCTTTTGCTAAAAGAGTCAGATTATCCAGCCATGCCATATTGCTGATATGAATGAGCCAGTCAACCTCTAAGGTTTTTCCTTTGTCTTTTCCGTATCAAGGTCCCAATGGGAACCCTGATTCCGAAAGCCCGGCTTGTTTCGACGATGAATCAAGCTGATATTCGCGTGTTAATCCGGTTGCCCGGTTCAGGGACGCAAGATTTTCATCCGTCGGGAGCATCCTCATTCTAAAGTCGTGGGTCGTCTCAAGCTTGCGCCATTGCGCCACATAGCAAGATCGAGGTTTCTCCGTATCGTTGCCGCGCTCTCGGAACCAAGATTCCCCTTTCATGGAACCCATGCCGCCTAAACCGCCTTGTATGTCTCTCGGGCGATAGCCCAAACAAACCCGGCCAACTCACGGGCTACCGCCATCACAGCAACCTGGCTCAGCTTCCCCTTGTTCACCAACCTCCAGAACTTGCGATGAAGCCGATCCTGGGCTTTCCGGGCCATTCGTTGTATTGTCTCCGGGCATTTGCGCCGTCTTTCCAACAGCGATTTTCCCGTGCCGCCATGCCGATAGCTCCAGGCGGCCTCCCCTAAAATCCGGCGGATATGGGCATTCCCAGTCTTGGTAATTCCGCCTCGCCAAATCCGTGGCCCTGTGCTGGACTCACAAATCCCCAAGCCCGCATATCCCATGAAGTCACGCGCACTTTCAAATCTTCCAAATTCCTGAGCTTCCACCGCCAACGTCACCGCTCCCAAGGTGTCGATCCCTTTCAAGGCGCTTAGACATTCCACCATCCGCCGATAGGGCTTCTCCTGCGCCAAATCCATCACCTGTTGACTTAGTTTTTCCAGGTGGGTTTCCGTATCGTCCAAGGCCCTCAAATAAGCGTTGTGCGTCTCCTGGGCATAAACCAAATCAAAACGTTGGGCCCTCAGCCATCCCCGATGCGCCACTCCCCAAGCCTTGCTTTCCCGCCAAACGCGTCCCTGTCTCAACAGGAACTTTGACATCCGGTGCCGGGCCCTCAGTCGGTTCGCCATCACATCCTCCCTCACCCGCACCAAGTCCCTCGCCGCCTCCTCTTCTACCCCCGGTATCCAAATCTCTGTCAACTCCCCGGCACGGTACAATTTGGCCAGCTTCACCGCGTCCCTTCGGTCTGTCTTCACCCGGTCTCCAGTCCGCACTGGCGTATGCCCGGGAGAAATCACCACGCACTTGAACCCTTTGGCGGACAACTTCCTTTGCAACTCGTACCCGCATGGCCCTGCTTCATATACAAACGTCAAGGGTCCACGGCTGCCAAGCCGGTCCATCATCCGTTCCACAGCTTTGGGCGTATTCTCGATCTTGAAGTTTTCCTTTATTTCATCCGCCCCTGTCGGCAGAACCGCCCCGACCACCGTATCCTTGTGTACATCCAGCCCGACCACTGTGATAAAATTTACCATGAGTCAGCACCTCCGTATGCGGATAGGCTCCCAAAAGGAGCAACCCGCGTTTTTGGGGCGCTTTCAGCGACCCCGCTTATTCTACGCAGGTCGCTGGCTCATTCATGTTATCTAACCTTTTGTTCGTCCAAGATGGGCTCCTTTTTATACTGGGTTATCCCTCCCAGCACTGGGTTCGTGGTCTCCAGCACTGGGTTCGCGGTTCCCAGCACTGGGTTCGCGGCCTCCTGCACTGGGTTCGCAGTTCCCAGCACTGGGTTCGCGGCCTCCTGCACTGGGTTCGCGGTTCCCAGCACTGGGTTCGCAGCTTCCTGCACTGGGTTCGTAGTTCCCAGCACTGGGTTCGCGGCCTCCTGCACTGGGTTCGCAGTTCCCAGCACTGGGTTCGCGGTTCCCAGCACTGGGTTCGCAGTTCCCAGCACTGGGTTCGCGGTTCCCAGCACTGGGTTCGCGGCCTCCTGCACTGGGTTCGCAGTTCCCAGCACTGGGTTCGCGGCTTCCTGCACTGGGTTCACAGCCCCCTGCTGGCAGGACTACCAACCCAGGTATGGGTATCTGCTTCGTGGTATTTTAAAAGTGGGATTTATTGGTGTTCCACAAAAAACTCGCTAAAAAAGGTTAATAGTTTGACCCCATTTGCATGAAAGCTGGGAATTGGGAGTGCACCGATCATCCATAAAAACAAAATGAGACCGGCACTATACCAGCCTCAATCAACAAAAAAACCCGCCCCACGGGAGTGGGACGGGTTTTTTATCGTTTCCGTCAGTGCGCCGAAAACCTTAAGGGCAAGTCGTCAAATTTATAATCAATCGCAGAAGCGGTTCCCCCAGCCGTAAATGTACCCGGCATGACCGCCCACCCATTGGTGAACCAGTAGCGAGTCCCACCCGTCGAATTACTAAGTACAGCATTACTATCCGAAAATTCAAAAGCGAGCCAATAGGTTCCCTTCGGCAGGTAAATCGCCGGCAAGCTGGCCTTATTCCGCGAATTCGCAACAACGTTTTAAGGCCCGGTTTGGTACACCAAACCGGCCGGGTAGGTGCTGCCGCTGTCGTCATAAATTCCAAACCGTATTTGGCCCGTCACGGGACCCGCTCCAATCAATGGTGAGTCACCGGTTTTGTTCAAGCCTGCTCACATTTAAACTGTACAAACCTTCTTTATCAAATTTGCCTATGATCAGAATGGCATCGTCATAATCCACCCTCTGATTCGTTTCCTTATTAAAAATCTTTCCTTTTCCAATCAGGGACAATTTGGTGAATTGGGACATTTCCGTTATTTTCGGGGGGGCAAAGGGTTCAGCCGAATGAATCCCACCCTTAAAAAGATCATCAAAACTTTTCTGGCTCATTCCCAGGCGGATCCCTTGCACCAAAACCCTGTCCAAGGGTTTTGTCAGCCTGAAAGTTTTCCCTTTTTTCATTTTGAAATGATCCGATTTATGAACCGTAAAGCCTAAAAGAGTTTTTTGGTCCCCGCCCTTTTCTCCCGACCAGAAATCAATGACGATTGAACCATCCCGCGTGACGAAATAGCGGGAGTCAATATCCCCGGCGGCATCGCCGGTTGAAACGATGGGGGCCGTTCCTAATGATTTCTCTACATCAGATAAAGTATTTTTCCCCAACTGGAACCCCAAAAATTTAGTAAAGGCAAGGGGATCAAAAGCAAAGGCGGGCCGGATGAATAACAAGCTGCCCGCAACAAAAAAAAGACCAGCTAAAAACCAGTTTCCAGCTTTCATGTTTGCCCCCATTAAATCGATAGTAATTTTTAAACTTCCTAATATTTGCCTGCGACCCCTGCCGATCGCTATGGAGCTATCCCCTGCGCCAAGCCGGGGGCTTGGTGCTCCCCGCCGTGGACAAGTAACGACCTAAAATTTATAGACGAGTTTCGCTTTGATGTACATGGCTATTGCTCCGACAATCCAACCCGCGAAAAATATAGCGACGGGCTTGGCTTGTTCTTTACCACCCTTGAGCCAAAATAGGACGAGAACGACAGCCATAACAATGGCCACCGCGATCCCCCAACTTACGAATTTATTCATAATGTAACCCCCGATTTTGTTGTCCAATCTGGCTCCCCGCCGTGGACAATCAATTGTGGATTGGAGGAGAAATATTTCGATAATTTAGGCGGGGAACCGGCAATGGCATTATTTAAACGGCTTTTGCTAAAATCGGCTTCTTCTTATGGTGTATTCTTTGTGCCTTCGACAAATCATAATTTTTCTGCAAATTCAGCCACAAATCAGGAGTTGTTCTTAATACGTCAGCCAAAGACAGTGCCGCTTCAGGAGTAATCCCTCTCCTGCCATGGATGATTTCATTTATCTTGGCATGGGACCATCCTAAGTGTGAAGCAAAGGAATTTTGCGAAACACCCAAAGGTTTCAAAAACTCTTCACTTAAAATTTCACCAGGATGGGTCGGGGGCCGGGATTTTGGTAACATGATCTCTCCCTTAAACTTAATGGTAATCCACAATTCGAACTTCTTCCGCCTTGTTTTCAATCCACCGGAAGGCAACACGCCATTGATCGTTTATACGGACGCTGTAAAACCCTCGCCAATTACCCTTTAACGCCTCGAAATGATTTCCTGGCGGCACCCGTAGATCGTTGATATTCCCGGCGGCGTTAATAAAGTCCAGTAAACGCCTAGCTTTCGGGTGCAAATCCAAAGGCAAGCGTCGGGACGCCTTAGAGTTAATTCCATCGAAAACATCACGTGTTAATTTATCCGCGATGGAATGAATCATTTGGGATGATTATATCGTTTGTCGATATAGTTGTCAAATTTCAAGACGCAGTTAATCCTATTAACCGATTGATCTCCTTCCAATAAACCTGTTCAATATGGGTCCCCGTCGTGGACGATCCTTTTTAAACGTTGGATCAAATATAATTATCACTTTGGGGCCAAGGCCTTGTTTCGTAATTGAATAATCATTTGGTACAACATCTCGGCTTGAGGCACATCAAAAAAGGCCAGAATGCCCTGGCTAACGCCTCTGCTAAAAAAATCCATACCAGTATTTGCATAATTAAATCTGAAACCACTTGTGGAGTTGAAGCTCAAAGAGCCGACGCCATTCGAACCGATATATTTGTTGATCACTGGAATTTGATTAAGAAACTGGGCTTGCACTTGCCGCCCAAACCCCTCAATCACGATGATGATCCTGAGGTTTGTTATGGCGTAAAAGGTCCTTTTTTTCTTCCAAACCTTATAAAAAAACCTTCCAAAAATCATATAAAGACCAATAGCGACAAAAAGAATCCCCATAAACTCGACGAAAAACGGCGCACCATGGCTGTTCCTGTTGAGGGGGGTCAAGCCCAAGGTGTTGAGTTTCACAGACAACCGCAATTCCACCCCACATCAGGCTGAAGGGGATCATAAAAATGTCCGATTCGCTAAAAATGACCGAAGGGTCGGGTTGTCCCGACCAATAAATTTTTTCAGCGGGGATCAAATCGGTTAGAAATTCCGTTTCCAATGAATATTCCATTTTAAAAACTCCTTTCCATTCGTCTTCAAAACCTCATTTTAAAAACCTTTATGATCTTTTTTATCGATTAGAAAATGACACTTTCCTTTGTCCACGATGGGTCCCCATCGTGGACAACCCTTTTAGCCTTTACAAACCCAGGGCAAATAACACGGCCTGCCGGGCCTCCAACAGTTTCAAATGGGGCAGTGTCGTAATAAGGCCCCCTAATTTCGCCTTGGAAACGGTTTGGATATGGTCGAAGTTAACAGCGCAATCCTTCGCCAACCCTTCGCTTCGACCCAGCTTAACTTCGCTGGGAATTTGGCGAATCGTGGAGGTGATGGGGGCCACCGTAACCTCATTCAGGTATTCAATGATGGAGTTTCGGGTCAAAATCAAAACAGGACGTTTCTTATCGGGATGGGCGAACTTGTACCAACGAACTTCTCCTCGTTTCATTCGTCACCCCAGGCTTGTTCCTTCTCCCAAGCGCCGACTTCTTCCCGGGTGGCGGGATGGGTTTGGTAACCCTGGCGGTGCTGGTGTTCCAATTGTTTTATCTCCATGTTCCGGAGCGCTTCCTTGAGTGCCAACCGGGTGAACGCCGACCGGGTCGTGCGCAATTTCTTAGCCGCTTGGTCCACCGACTTTACCAGTTCGTCCTCCAGCGTCATCTGTACCGTCCTCATGGCCCTTCCTCCATTAGCTATAGTAATAGCTATGATTATATACATTCATAATGAAGTTTCAAGGCGGTCCGAACTCTTGTCCAATCCCACTGATTCTCGCCGCGGAACGAGGATCTCCCCGTCGTGGACGATTTATTTCGCGTTTATAAAACCTTCCATCGAAACAGTAAGATATGGGGCGGCACGGCGAAGGGCACGATCCTCGGTCACGCAGGGAACCCCGAGTTTCTGGGCCAATAGAACATATTGGGCGTCATAGGCGGATATTTTGTGATGAATGGCGACTTCTAAGGTCTCGACCGGCCCCAATTCCACCTCATGGGGAAGAATATGTGCGTAAACATCTTCCAAGGCTTTGACTGTTCTTTCCTTAGATAATCCTCCCTGCCGGACATACGTGGTGAATATATTGAGGATTTCATGGCGCCAAATTCCTGGCAGTCTCCAATGAGGGTCCCGTTTGCGCACTTGGAGGGCCAAAGGCGTCAGCGCCCCTTCGATGATGGAATAAGCCAGGACGTTGGCATCCACGACGATCAAGCGCGGCCTTCCCGGATTGTCTTTTTCAACCAGCCGGGCGTGATTGGAAATTTCCCTTTTATGGGCTCGGGCCAAGGGCGCTCGGAATGTCCGGACAGCGCCTCTTCCAGGAGGGCCAAAGCCTCCTTGGTCATGGACCTTCGGTGTTGTGTTGCGATTTCCTTGAGTTTCTTATGCACTGGAGCCGGTACGTTTTTAATCAAGATATCAGACATAGCACTCTCCTAATGGTTCAATATCATAACAATATCATTTTAATAGTGTTTTTTCAAGTTCTTCATCCGAAGGATTCTGACCCTGCGCCTATGATTGGGTTCGTCCACTCCGGGTCCCCAGAGAGGACAAAGTTGTTTAGGTTATTCGAATAAGATAATCTTGAGGTTTTCAATCAACTTTGCCTTATCCATCGGGTTTAATTCACCCAAGTGTTTTACGAACCGGCGGTTATCAATAGCTCGTATTTGATCAACCAGCACATCGGAATCTTTCTTTAGAGGCATTCCCTTTTTGGAAAGGTGAACTCGCAGGATTTCTGCCCCACGGATGACATTAGTTGTGATGGGACAAACAATGGTGCTGGGGTGTTGACCGTCGTTTAAAAGGTTGGTTTGGAGAACAACTACCGGTCTTGTCTTGCCAGATTCGGTGCCGAAGCGCGGGCTTAGGTCGGCCAGGTAAACATTGAATTTCCTGATCTTCATTGGAAGGTGGCTTCCTCGAGCTTTTCCATCTCACTCAGGATGTCCATGGAGTTCTTGCGCGTGAGCAGGGATTCTTTCAGCAGTTTTTTTCTTAGCCCTTTTCGGCGATTGAACTCATTGTAAAAATTCAACGCCTCGTTGATATAGGCGTTCCGGGGCATTTGAAGCACTTTGGTTATGGATTCCACATCCTCGAAAATCTCCCCTTTTATTTTAAGTGACAAGACTTTGGTCATTTTTTAGCTCCTCAAGCGGTATATACCTTTAGTATATACTATTCGGCTAGAAAGGATGCAAATTTCATCAAATTTTCGTCCAATCAGGGTCCCCGGATTGGACAACTTACAGAGCTTTTATTTAGCGCTTTGGGATAAACGGCGGAAATTCTTTGAAATCGGGCGGATTCGTGAAATCTATTTATTAAATTCGGGATTATTGGGCAATGCGTTTAATTTAAAGGACAAAACAACTTTTATTCCAGATTGACCATTTTCTTCATGGCTTCCCCGTAGCGTTCCCCATGGACCTGGAAGGTCGTGAGAATCCGCATGATTGAGGAAACATCCTGATTGGATAACTGGATACCGGCGGCCCTGGCGTTTTCCTCCAGGTGCCTCACTTTGGTGGTGCCAGGAATGGGGACTACATCCTTCCCCTTTTGAAGAAGCCAAGCGAGCGCGATTTGGGAAGGGGTGGCTCCCTTTTCTTGCGCCAGCTTTTTCACCTCATCCACCAGCCTTATGTTTTGCTTGAAATTCTCATCCTGGAACCGGGGCAGGTTCCGGCGCATGTCCTTCTCGTCAAAATCCTCAAATTTCCGGATCTGCCCGGTCAAGAACCCCCGTCCCACGGGACTGAAGGGGACCAGGCCGATGCCCAGTTCCCTCACCACGGGAAGGATTTTCTCTTCCAAGCTGGTTTCCCAAAGGGAATACTCGCTTTGAAGGGCGCTGATGGGATGGACCGCGTGGGCCCGTCGGAGGGTCTTAGGACCCACTTCGCTCAAGCCGATGTATTTCGCCTTGCCTTCCTTCACCAGGGTGGCCATGCCGCCGACTGTCTCTTCGATCTGAACTTTCGGGTCAACCCGATGAAGGTAAAAAAGATCCACGCAATCAATGCCCAGGCGTTTCAGTGAGCCTTCCAGGGCGCGTCGGGCGTTCGCGGGCGAGCCATCCATGTTTTCGGGGCCGGACTGTCCGTTTTTCCAGGCGAATTTGGTGGCGACCACCACTTTGTTCCTGCGCCCCTTGAGCGCCTTGCCCAATAGTTCCTCGTTCAAAAAAGGTCCGTAGGCTTCGGCCGTATCCCAAAAATTGATTCCCAGCTCCAATGAGCGGTCCAGGGTGCGCAGGCACTCGGCCTCGTCGGCTTTCCCATAGGCGAAACTCATTCCCATACAGCCCAGCCCCAAAGCCGATACTTCCAAGCCTTGTTTTCCTAATTTTCTTTTCTCCATACGATACTCTCCAATAAGCAATGGTTTGAGCTTAACCAACCGTCAAGCCTGGATTTTCCGGATGACCTTATCCGGCTCCACCGCCGGGTAATGGGTTACTCATTATACCGCCCACAACTTCTTCCACCCCCTCCTTATTTTTACGGCCAGGGTCAGCCATGGCGCCGGAGGTTCCATGCGGCGGGAGCGATGTTGTAATGGGTTGAAACGCACAAAAAGGCCCGCCGTATTGAAATACGCGGGCCCTGATCGGCCAAAAACTTATTTGGAGGCAACCGCCACTTTGGCTTGGGTGCCTTCGGTCGGGAAACCGGCCTCAAACCATTCTTCGATTCCGCCCGGATAATCCTCCGCCTTAAAGCCCGCATCCTTGAGTGCCTTGGCGGCGTTGGGGCCGGCCGCGCAAAGATAGTTGGTGCAATGCGTGATGATGAATTTGTCCCTCCCGTATTTCATCCCGGTTTTCTCCACGAACCCTGGCAAGTCATGATTCAGGGGCAAATTGTGGGAACCTTTAATGTGGAGTTTCTGATAATCCACCTCGGAAAGAACGTTCAACACCACAACGTTTTTTTCCTTCATTTTTTTCCGGACCATTTCCTTTGTGAGCGCCATTTTTTTCCTCCCCTTGAAGAATTTATTACATTTTTAATTTACGGCAGGTTAAAAAAAGAAATAAAGGGGTTGGCCGTTATTAAAGTTGCCTGGCGGTAACCTTTAAAAAACCATCGTTTAACGGCCCTGGGGAAAGAGGGCTAGAAAATACCCGGAATGAAGCAGCTGGTTTTCCTCATGTATTCCCGGTATTCCCCGCCGAATTTGGCCAACATCTCGCCCTCCTCGATTTTCGCCGTAATAAAAAGGGCCAGGGTATTAACACCTACCAGGATTGAAGTCAGGGTGTTTACGTCTTTCAGGTAGGCCCCCCACGCGAACCACACCAGGGAGGCGTAAAGCGGATGGCGGATGTACCGGTATATCCCGGCGATGACCAGCTTGGAGGTGTTCTCGAAATTGCCGGAAGGTTTACCCAACTTCTTCAAGAGCAGGTAACCGTAAAGCGCGGGAATGATGGAGCCGAAGAGCAGGACCCATGAAGCGATCTGGCGGGCCGACCAGGGATTCGAAAACCAGACCGGGGCGTTCAACAGGATCGTGGCCAGGATGCCCTCAAAAGCGAAAAAACGGGCAAACCCGTGGTAACGTCCCTCTCGGATGGAAAGCCACCAGGAGAAATAGATGATTCCAGCTGACCCGATCCCGAAAAGAACCCATCTTATATGTTCCATTTTTCACAATACTCCGACAGGCTGTAGAGTCAGGGGTATCTTACGGCTCGTAAACGCTTCTGAGCAACGGGATCTCTGATTTATGGAAGGATTGGTTTCACTGAGGGAAACAGGCGGGAATCGGTGTGGGGAATGAATAGCGCGGCGGTGTAATGCTCGTAATAATTGCATTCGGTGCTCAAGTCCAAATACTGGATCAGGGGCAGGAGTTCCCGGAGTTTATTCCGGGATGATTGGGAGACCAACGCCATGGAGGCCCCGGTCAGGGACGAATTGCCGATATAACGAAACCTGTCGCGCGGGACATCGGGAAGCAGTCCCAGTGTGACGGCCTTCTCAAAATCAAGCGTCCGGCCGAACCCGCCCGCAATATAGATGCGGTCCAAATCACCGAAGGAAGCGCCGATCCTCGCCAAAAGAAGCGAACAGGCGGCGTAAACGGCCGCCTTGGCCCTCAAAACGCTTTCGATATCCACCTCGCTCAGGGTCAGGTCCTCACCCAATGAGGTTTCAGGCTCAGGCGCGAGGATGTACTTTGCCCGGCGACCCAGGACCTTGACGAAGGGCGAGTTTCTTTCCAGGTTGAATTTTCCGCTCGCGTCCAGGAAACCCTTCAGGAACAATTCTGCCAATAGGGTTAATACGCCCGAGCCGCAGATCCCCCGGGGTTTCTCGTTTCCGATGGTCGTATACGCCGCCTTGCCGGTCTCGGAATCCACCTCCACCTTGTCCACAGCCCCCGGCGCGGCCCTCATGCCGTGGGTCAATCCCCCGCCCTCAAAAGCGGGCCCGGCCGAGCAGGCGCAGGACATGAAAAACCCGCCGTCCCCGATCACGACCTCGCCGTTAGTGCCGATGTCGATTAAAAGCCGCAGGCGGCCCGAGGGTTGGGGCAGTTGGGTGCAAAGCATCCCGGCCGTGACATCGCCCCCCACGTAGTTCCCTGCCGCCGGCGGGAAAAACACGGGCGCTCCGGGGGATATCGCGAACCCAATGTCCCCGGCGGTCAATTGAAGGTTGGCGATCCCGGAGGGGGCTATATCCTGCCTGAGGTAGTTGGGGTCCTTGCCCAAGAGCAGGTGGATCATGGTGGGATTGCCTGCCACGACCGCCGAAGTGATCTCGCTTACTGGCACTTCCCCTTGTTGGGCCGCCGTTTGGATCAGCTTGTTCAGGGTATTGAGCGCCCGGCGCTTCAGCTCCCGCAGGCCGCCGGGTTTGCGGCCATATTCCATCCGGGAAATCACGTCCGACCCGCACTTGACCTGGGAGTTGTAATCCACGAAAGAGGAAAGGACCTTGGCGTCCTCAAAGCGGATGAGCTTGGCCGCGGCCGTGGTGGTCCCCAAATCCAAGGCCACTCCGTATTCCCCCGAGGCCAAGGGATTCACGTCCGTTGGAAATAGTCCGTTTTCAATCAGGGCGGCGTCGTCATAGGAAGCGGGGATGGGCCCCCCTTCCAGGGCGTGGAATTCCGGAACGTAAACGATGACGTCCTGGTCCTTGACCTTGGAATGGCAGGCCAAGACATGCCCCTCTTCCAGGGTATAGGCGGGGAGGGAAGGCGACAGGGATTGGTCCACGGTTCCAGAGACCAGGCGCACCAGGCACCCGCCGCAGGTTCCCCGCCCCCCGCAGGGGGCTTCCACCGTGGCCTCGGAAAGCCTGGCCGCATCGATGAGCGTGGCGCCCACGGGTACGTCAGCGGTCTGCCCACCAGGGAAGAAAATGACCTTCGGCATGGGAACCTTTCAAAAATATTCAGATTAAAAGTTTTTAAAGATTAATTTAAATCTGTCATCGCGAGGAGGTGCCCCAATCGGGGCGATTACCGACGTGGCGACCCCAGTTCGCAGTTCGATTTGGGTTGTGTAAAAGGTTTATTTAAACTGGGGTTGCTTCCTCGTTATCAACCGCCTATTCGGCGGTTACTCGTCGCAATGACAACAAAAAAAATAAAGCTACTGTTGCTAATTACTTAACCTAGCTTTGACGAAACCCTCGATGTCGCCGGCTTCCTGGGGCCCCACCAGGGCTTTCCAACCCGGCAGGTTTTCTTCCAGTTCCCCCGAGATTGTGGAAACGTAACCCGGAATTACGATTTGGCGGGTATCCACCTGGGCTTCCAGGCCCGCTTCCTTGACGAACTGGGCGATCCGGATGCCGTTGAATTTCCCCGCCGCCCAGGCCGTGAGTACGCTCAAACCCTCGCATTCCGGCACCGCAAGCCAAGCCGAAATTCCCGCGTTCTCGATCTCCCCCGAAACGATGAAGTAAGTGAGGGAGAAATTTGTGGTGACGAACACCGGCGAGTTCCGCTTGGGTTCGCCGATGGGATAGACCTTGGGCTCGACCTGGATTGGTCTTTGAGGGTCGGTATAGATATTTAAACGCAAGGTCATCAGGGTCGAAAGCTGGGCCGGGTCAAATCCCGGCAAGACCACGATTCCGCCGTATTTGGCGATTTCGGTGACGGCCTCCACGGTGGTATCAGCCAGGTCGCCGGACAGGAAACGCAAGAATGGATAACCCATGGCTTTGACATCCCCCAACAGGGCCGACCGTCTGGAAACGCTGTTCATTAGGAATTGATCACGCAATCCGTTATTAGGAAATTCCAAGAGCAAGTCGTTGAACCCGCCGGCTTTAATCTTCGCGGTTAAAGCCGCAATGGAATCCAAATCCGGGCCGGTCACAGCAAGGAGATGCCCGTTCTCCGACGCGACCTTCACCATCATTTCAGCGTTATCGGCAGATGCCGAAACCAAGATGCTTCTCGAACCCTTGACGGCCTCGGCGGCCTTGGTAATAGCACTAGGGTCGGAACTCTTAATCACTAGGGGCTTCTTTGTTATTTCCCAGGCTTTGAGGACAAGACCTACAAAGGCTTCAGAAGAAGCCTTTCCCTGCGTTATTCCCACCATATCCAAGCGGAAGGTTTCACCCACCCGATCAAGCTTGTAATCCCGTATCTGGACCAGTTTGCGGTCCAGGGAAACGGCATCCTCGGAAGCATCCAGGTTCACGGCCAAGGACGTGGGGCTGACAAAGGTCTTTTCGTGCCGGTATAGCACTGTCTCCCCGCCCAGCTTCACTTCCCCATTCGTACCCGCGGCGAGCGACTTAACCGGAGGCTCGGAGGCCGCCCCCAATGTCTTTTTGGTCTCTTCCGAGGCATGGGGGCATTGGGCAATCTCGGCCTTCTTGGAAGCCATCTTCATGGCAAAGGCTAAGCAAGTGGAGGAACCGCAATCCTTGCAGTTCGTTCCCGGCAGGAGTTTGTTAATTTGCAAGCCTGTTAAAGCCATTTAAAATCTAAACCTTTCACCACAAAGTACACAATGTAAGAATTAATGTTATTATTTTTTAACGGGAACAATATCCCCCAACTCACAAATTGGTACATACATTGCGTAGATAACAAAACCCAAAACGACGCCAAACAAAAACAGAATCATCCATTCTTTCAGCGAACCTACTTTTAATATTCCTTTCTCGTATAAAACAACTAATCCAAAATACAAAGGCAACAAAAGAAAAATTATCCATGGATAATTCAGCA
Source organism: candidate division FCPU426 bacterium (assembly GCA_963847625.1). GTDB lineage: Bacteria > Oederibacteriota > Muellerivitia > Muellerivitales > Muellerivitaceae > CAWCKJ01. The sequence continues at coordinate 16,743 of CAWKAR010000013.1, forward strand.
ATTGAAGACGTTTGCTAATTGTTATGCAAAACGTAGTGGCAGGTGGCAACTTTAACCCAAAGCCATTAAAAGCTTCTTCAAATGTTGGCACCTCACGTATCATGCAATACAAAACAGCCATGATGGAAATAAGCATTACATTTAACGGATAAGTTAAAGATTTTTTCATCGATTGAAAAAACCGTACCATCAATCACACTTTTCCATTACAACGATTTTGTCGTCATTAAATCTTTTATCGCATTCTTCACAGCTTTAACCGCATCCGGATGGTAAAGCACCAGCAAATCCGCCCCAGCGTAAAGCAAGCTCATGGCGGTGGCGATTTCCCACTGCGCTGCGCGCTTGGGCAAATCTCCCCAGGCCGGGAAATCAGACTCCGGGGCCTTGAATTCCTTAATCTTGCAGCACTCCTGCCCTACGGCCACGATCATGGGCTGGGCCAAAGGTTGGTCGCCTCCCAACGCGGTCTGGCGGATGCGCTCCATGACGGAATAGGAGTATTCGACCCCGTATCCCACGGCGCTGGCCATGGGGTCGATGACGATCTTGTCCGGCCGGCACGCCCATCTGGGACATGAGGATGCATAACTGCTTGGTGATGTTGACGTCCAAGGGCCCTTGGGCCACCACCGTGTGGCCATAGGCCAGGGCGGCCCCGGCGATGGCCTTGTAATTGTTCTGCTCGGCCCAGTTCAGGAGCAGGTTCTCGCCGGCGCAGGCGGAGGCCACGGCCTTCATGACCTCGTTCACCTTCTCGAAATGGTTATGGCCAGTCACGATCAGGGGAACGTCCACTGCCTCCAAAACCGCCTTGACGGTCTCCACTGCCTGGGCCGCGGTACGGTCGCCCTTTTCGGGATGGGTTCCGTCCAGCCGCACGCTAATTAGGTCCGCCCCGTATTTTTCCACGCAAGCCTTGGCCATGGCCGCGGGGTCATTCAGCAGGTTCCCGAAGATGTCCCGCAATACCTTGGGGTACTTTTCCGAAACCTGGTCGAAAACCTCCATGGCCACAAGCGGCCTGTGGGGCGTTTCACCCTCGAACGAATGGAACGGCATGGCGGTCGCCCCGCCAATCGAGTAGGAAACGCGCTCTGGTTCCGCCTTCAGCTTTGGTGGCGCCCAGCTTCACGATCCGAATGGGTGTCTCGCATTTTTGTTTGGGGATCTTGAAGGACTTAACATCCATGACAGATGGGGCGTTTGGAAACCGGGGTTTCAGTCTGGGTGGGAGCCAAAGGCGCGTTTTCAGCCTTGAACGAGGTCCCCAGGAACTTGGCGCCAAGGGCCTGGATCACGTTTCGAACCGCGTTCTCGCCCGAGGCCCCGCCTTTCAACCCTTCGGCGGCGGTATTGCGGATCATTTCCATGATCTTTTCAGGCGTCAGTTCGGTTGCCTTGCCGGCTGAGGCCGGAGCGACCGGCACAACGGTGTCGGCACTGACCGGCTCGGGTTCGCTTCCCCCGATGTAATTGGACATATCCGTCATGGTAAGCGCCGGATGTTTCACCTTTTCCAGGTGGGCCTTGAGGGACTTTGGGATCGCTTCCCACGGTTTCATCCGCGATCTGGTCGAAAAGTTCCGGACATCCCAGGCTCTTGAACAACCGTTCCAGGTCGGGTTTCAACAGTTCCTTCAGGGCCTTGGGCATCCACACGATGCGCCGGTGGCCACCCTCCGCCGCCAAGAATTTGGGCGAGGTGAGGAATATCTTGCCCACTCCCATGAACCCTGGCGTTTGGGCCCCGCCTCCCACGTTTCCCGCCAGGGAGGAAAAGGTCATTCCGGCCGGGGTCTCGCCCAGGTACTCGCGGTTGACCGCCATGACGCCGTTCAAATCCGGCACATAGGCCACGATGGCCTCGAAGCACCCGCAGGAGGTCATGGGCTTGTCCATGATGGAATAAAGCGCGTAGGAGGGAATGGTCTTGTGGCTGTTCAGGTACACGTAATCATCCACGCCCTTGAAGATGCCCTTGGCCTTGTCCAGGCACTCGCCCTTGGCCACAGGCTGGTTAGGCCCGTTCTTGTCGATCTCGTAGGCCGCCTTGCCGTCGAGCCAGTTGTAGGCCCCGCAAAGTCCCAGGCGCTGGGGGGTGATGACGCAAACATGGTTGGGCGCGAAGGACTGGCACAACAGGCAGGAGTAGAAGGTCTCCACCGACTCGTCGGTCATGGCCTCCAGCCGCCGGTTGCGCTCATCGTAAATCTTGCGGGCCGTTTCCAGGCGCCGCTTGACCTCTTCCGCGTCCGTGATGAGCGTGACCTTGACCTTGTCCACAATGGAACCGTAGGAAGAGAGGATTTTGGCGTGGATGATTTCGCCGTAGTGCTTGAGGCGGAAACCCTTGGCGTAGGCCGCCTTGGAGACGCGCGTCCAGATGATGTCTCGCTGGCCCATGTGCCAAATGCCCTCGGCCCCGTTGATCATATGGTGGATCTGGCGCTCCAGGATGGGCTCAAAATCGGCCTGCATTTTCCTTCCCGCGGCCTCTACCCAAATGGCCAAAGGCATCAGGCCGCCCGCCTCCACCTTGTCGATGTCGGGGCCGACGATCTCGATTTCCCCATCCTTGATGTCATCCAACCCCGCCGAGGTCACGAACTCGAAGGCCGGGGTCTTGTTGCCGCCGAATTCCACGTGGGTGTCCTGCCGCCTGATTCTTTCCCCCTCAAACGCCGGGCCGTAGGCCACGGGAATGGGAACCTTGGTGACCTTGATCTTGCAGCCGCGAACCTTGAGGGCCGTTTCCACCATGTCGGCGTGCTTAACGTTGGAGACCACGTGCTCGTAGGTGCAGACTCCCGTTGGCAGGATTTGGGGGATGTCGGTGTCGGCGATGACCGGGCATCCGTAGTTGATGGCACCGGCGGCGAGGGCGTACTTGTCGGGCGTCACTTCCCCAAAGGCAAGCACGAAGGCAAAGATGCGGTTCTTGCAGTAGCGGAGGTTGCCCTTGAAGTCGCCCGGCTTGACCCCGCCGAAGGAAAGCGCGGCGCGGTTGGCGAACCCGAGAGCGTAGATGAGGGAGGAAACGTCCTTCCCAAAGGGCACCAGCCTGGTTTCCCAGCCCAATTGCACCCCGGCCTCGGCCAATTGGTCCGAGAACTGGACCCCGTTGAGACCCCCACCCATAAAGACGTAAAGGTTCTTCTCCTGGAGGGACCGGGCGATCGAAACGGCGGTTTTCTTGTCAGGCGCGGCTCCGGTGATGACGGCAAAACCCGGCGCGGATCCATCCACGAACTCCACCCCCCGCTCGCGCAGGATCACGTCGTTGGGCGCGCCCAGCCAGATGCCATCCACGGGATTGGGACCGGTCACGTACTTGAGGGCCTCGATGATCTCGCAGGCGAATAAGGAGGCCACGCCCGCGTCCAGGGCCTGGCCGAGGTAAGGAAGCCAGTTATGCTCGGAAGGCCGGCCCGGCAGGAGTTTTTTTGCGCGCGCCAGGGCGCGTTTCAAGTCGCCCAACGTGGTGATCTTCTCGCCCGTGAAGGAATAGATGACCGGCAGGAAATAGGCCGTGTTGGGGAAGGAAACAGGAGCGGTTTCACCGCGGGTTTTGATTGCTTCCAGGAGCTTGGTCTCGGCTTGAGAAACCCATTGCAGGGCCCCGTCGATGGCGGAGGCGCAGATGACCTTAGACATCTAAAACCTCTTTTACCGCAGAGACACAGAAGCACAACCCAAAAAAGTTTAACTGCCGATAACGGCCGACGTGCTCCGCACGCGCCGATAACTGCTCATGGTTTAAAGCTTTCAAAACCTTATCGGCGTCCATCGGATTTGATCGGCGGTTCATAGCCTTTGCTTTTGGGGTTAAAAGTTTTTGCCTTTTTTGGTTTTTTAACAGGTCCTTAAACAACGAGGCCCCTCCGGTCCTTCATATCGTACATCTTGCGTTCCTGCTTGCGGTTGATGCCAAGCCTGTCGCGGTCGGCTTCCAACAGTTCCAGGATTTTCTTCGCGGCCTCATGGGGATCGGTGCAGACATGGAAAGAAGCGCCGAAAGCCTCTCGGGCCCCCTCCCCCAGGAATTTTTCCACCTTCTCGGAACCGCCCACGTGGAAGGGATGGCCCAGCACCACGTCGATGCCGGAAGCCACGAAATAACATCCGATGGCCACGGCCTTTTCGCTCATCCACTCGGGCGCCACGCCCACCGCCGGGATTTGGGACAAATCGTCCCCCAATCCGCCTTCCCTGACGACCTCGGTGGCGGCTTCCAGGATGCGCGTGTTGTCCACACAACTTCCCATATGCAGAACGGGTGGCATTCCGACCGCCTCGCAAACTTCCTTGAGACCGGCGCCAGCGAATTCCAGGGCGGCCTCCGGGGTGAGCATCCCTTCTTTGGCGGAAGCCAGGGCCGCGCATCCCGTCTTGAGAACAAGCACGTTGTTCTTCAACAACTCCTTAGTCAGGGTGTTGGTGTAGGAATCCACACGGATTCTGGGATTGTTACATCCCACCAGGCCCGCTACCCCGCGGATGCGGCCCGAAATGATGGCGTCGTTCAAGGGCCGGAAGGAGGCACGGAAGGAGCCGCCCAGCATGTAGCGGATGGCCTCCACCGAGAAACCCGCCACGAGCGGGCTTTTGGCCTTGGGAATGGCAAGTTTTTTGGGGTCGCGTTTCTTAAAGTTCCCGATGGCTCGCATTAAGAGCGACTTGGCGGATTCCATCGCGTGGTCCTCATCAAAGGAGAAATGGTTGACGCCCACGGTCTTAGCGATGTCGGAAGTGGAAACCACCTCGGTATGGTAGGAAGCTGCCACATCGGGCAGGCTCGGCATGCAGCATTGAACATCCACCAGAAGCATCTCGACCGCCCCGGTCACCACCGCCAGCTCCTGCTGGAGGAAGTTGCCGGCCACCGGTATCCCGTGCCGCATAAGGATTTCATTGGCCGTACAGCAGATACCCGCCAGGGTCACCCCGCCCTTGGCGCCGGCCTTGTGGGCCGCCTCGATGATTTGGGGGTCGCGCGAGGCGATGGCCAGGATTTCGGAAAGGGCGGGTTCGTGTCCGTGGACCACCACGTTCACCGTGTCGGTCCGAAGCACGCCCAGGTTGGCCTCGCCCTTGATGGGCATGGGGGTTCCGAAAAGAATATCGGTGACCGCGCTGGCGATGCGCGAGCCGCCCCAGCCGTCGGCCAGGGAAACCTGGAACGCGGATAAAAGAAGGTGGCGGTAATCGTGGTCCACGCCCATGGTGGAGCGGTGCATGGCTTCCACCACCATCCGGTCGATGCCCAGGGGTGACACGTGCTGCTTTTTCCAGGCCGCTTGTTGCTGGGCCGGGGCCAGTTTGAGCGTGGCCAGTGGATCCTCCTGGGAGGCGAACTCGTAGAGGAAACGGTTGGCCAGGTCCAAGGCGACTTCCGGAACCCCGCGGCCTTCCTCGGGAACATTCCAGAGACGGGCATTGCGGCGGAGAGCTTCCTCGTCCTTGATGGCGTAATCCCCGCCCTTACCCTCGGCGGCCTTCTTTAACAAGAGAACCAAGTGGCGGCCATGGTCGGAATGGGCGGCCGTGCCGCCCGCCGCCTCGCGCAGGAAATTGCGGGCCACGATGGTATCCGCGTCCGCCCCGCATACGCCCCGGGGCGACTTGGCCGTGATGCGGCAAGGGCCCATGTGGCACACCCGGCAGCAAAGGCCCTCGGTGCCGAATTTGCAGGCGGTTCCCTGGGCGTCCACGCGAAGGAAGCAGGTTTCTACGCCTTCGCGCTCGGCCTTGGCCAGCGCCTCGACGGAAGCCAGGTCCCAGACCCTTTCTTCGGGTTTCTTTTTGGAAGCCAATTCCCTCTCCTATTCCAACAAGGTCTTTAGAAAATCGTCGATTCGGCGAACAAGCGGATGAGTGTCTTTCAATCCCGTTAGACTCATTCCCTTCTCGGCCAATTCCCCCACCTCCGGGTCATCCGGTAAGGCCAGGACTTTGGAAGCACCGATCTGGGCGGCTGTTTCCTTGGCCGCGTCGGGCAAATCCCCGTTACGAGAACGGTTCACGATCAGGGCGAGCTTTCCGTAAGAAATGCCCATCTCCTTCGAGAGGGCGTGGAGGCGCTTTACGGTTTCCAATCCTGCCCTCGATGGGTCAGTCACCAGCACGAGAACATCCACCTTCGGCGCGATGCGCCGGGACAGGTTCTCCAGCCCGGCCTCGTTGTCCAGCACCACCGCCGGATACTTGGAAGAAAGCTTCTCGATCGTGGCCTTCAATACATTGTTGGCGTAGCAGTAACAGCCGGGGCCCTCGGGCCGCCCCATGGCGATCAAGTCAAAGTCCTTGGCTTCCACGATGGATTCGGCAATTTTGAGTTCCAACAGGTCCTGCTTGGAGACCCCCACCGCCATGCCGGTTCCCACGATTTGTTTCGCCGTCTCCCTGACGCCCCCTACGGTGCTTTCGGCTTTCACGCCCAGGGCCGCGTCCAGACAGCAATTGGGGTCCGCGTCGACGGCCAGGACCGGCTTTACGCCTTTCGCCGCCAGTCTCAGGATCAGGAGGGCCGAAACCGTGGTCTTACCCACGCCTCCCTTGCCCCCCACCGCGATCAACTTATTCCCAGCCATCTTTCACCATGGGTGATAGTAATTGGTAACTATGAAGCCGTATTTTCATTCTTTTGCGGGTTTTATTAAATGCGTTCAATCATAAAGGAGGCATAATTTTTAACGGATGACACACGGCTGGTGGCAGTTAGTTTTTATCCAGGGCCGCGAGTAAATCCTCGAATCTTTTCACCAGGCTGGGACTGTAGCCGTCCAGGGCAGGGCGCCCTTCGCGTTCCGCGCGCCTGATTTCATCCGAAATCGGAACCAAACCCAGGACGTTACCCGGCGGAAACGACCCCAAGATGAATTTTTCATCATCGGGGGACTGGATCTTGTTGCCGACGAACAGGATGTTCTTGAGCCCGATTTCCCCAGCGAGCTTTTCCACCTTCCGTGCGGTTTCAACGGACCTCTGGGAGGGCTCCACCACCACGAGCATCACGTCCACGCCCTTGGCCGTGCCCCGGCCCAGGTGCTCCACGCCCGCTTCCATGTCCATGACCAGCGAATCGCCCTTGTAAAGCACCAGGTCGGTGACCAGGGCCCTGAGAAGCGTGCTTTCCGGGCAGGCGCATCCGCTTCCCCCGCTTTCCACCGCGCCCAGCACCAGGAGGGCTACTCCGTTCTTGAGAGTGGCGTACCGGGGAGCGATGTCATCGACTTTGGGGTTCAATTGGAATACCTGGCCGTATTGCTTGACCTTGGCCCCGGTTCGCTCCTCGACGAGTTTCATCTGCCGGGAGATGGGAATGATTTTGGCCCTTTCCTCGGGCGAATATCCCAGGTAGGCGGCGAGACTTTCGGCGGGGTCGGCGTCCACGGCGAGCACTTTACGTCCTTGGCGGACCATCAAGAGGGCCAACGCGGCCGCGATCGTGGACTTGCCCGCTCCCCCTTTTCCCGACACCGCGATTTTCATTACGACCTCCGGATGAACCAAAAATTTACACAGAGTAGGACTAATTGGATTGAAAAAATATGAAAAGAAACACACCTGTCCTAAATAATACTTAGCCACGGATACACGGGATTCATTGGATTAAGTGAACATAAATACTTAAAACCTTTTTCTTTAGTCTATCCGAGTGAATCCCCTGAATCTGTTCCGATCCTCCATAAAAAATTTTAGAGATCGGTACGATGCCAACCCCTTTTAAGATTAATAGAAGGCTGGTATGTGGCTAAAGACTTGGTTTTTACCCCGCGTTACTCAGTGTAACTCAGTGGTTCAAATGTAGTTATTCGTTTAGAAACCGTACTTGTGTTTGAGGAGTTTGGAGAGATTGGCGAGGGTGTCGTAAACGAGCTCGGCGTCATGCGGGTCGAGCGTGCCCGTGCCGCAGGAGGGGGTCAAGATAGCCCTTTCGGCCAGCAAGGATGTTTTAATGCCCTTCTCCCCCAGCATCCGGAAGAAGTTTTCCAACTGGGAAGCCAGGCCGGCGGGCGTCTGGTCGTGGATAGCGTTGGAAGTCGGCACGATCCCCCATGCCAGGAAGCCTCCCCGCTCCAGGTGCGCCTTGACCGAGTCAGAATACATGGCCAGGGAACCGCCGCAGGTGAAAGCGTCGAAGTTGAGAATGTCCACTCCCGCGTCCAAGGGGATGCTCCACTCGGTGTTGCCGCAGCAGTGGATGCCCGAGACCGCGCCGGCGCCCTTCACGGCATCCACCACTTCCTTGATCATGGCCACCACGTCCTCGCGCCGTACGGACACGTAGGTCGAGCTGCCGAAGGCCGTCAAGATGGGCTCATCCACGAAGCAGATGACCCGCTCCGCGTAGGGCTTGAGGCGTTCGATCTGCCAGAGGCTCTTGACCACGGCCAGCTTGACGCAGAGGTCCCGGAACTCGTCGTTATAGTAAAGCGCCCGCTTGTCCTGGTCGGTTACGGTGAGGGTAAAGGTCAGGGGCCCGCAAGTCTGGCCCTTCACAAAGGAGCGTTTGCCGCCCTCGTCCTTCAGGCGGCGCTCCAGGGCGTGGAACCCGTGCGCGTAATCAAGGCCTAGTCCCAGGGAAGGGTCCACCCCGCCTCCCGTGACGGCCTTTTCGTACTTGGTGTAGAAATCGGCGAAGGCCTCCGAGTAGTCCCCGGACGTGTTCAGGTGCAGGCGGCTCTTGACGCGGTCCACCACGACGCAGGGCAGGCCTTCCGAATATTGGATTTCCATCTGCTCAGAAAAACCGATTTTCGGCAATTGGGGCCAGTGGGGGGCGCGGGGTATTTTTGCCAGCACCATTTCCACCGCGTGTTCCGGGGACGTGTAAGGGAGGCTTCCAATGCCGGTGGCCAGGAATTTACCGAGTTCCATGATGTTTTTCTCCGGGTGTTTATTTCATATTTTGGGAAGTAAGCGTGGAGAGGAGGTCCAAAACTTCCGCAAATAATACCACTATGAGGCTGAAATTATCAGAGAAACAACGCGAAATATGAACTATAGCCACGGATCCCGGGGACCTAAATTTTTTCCCCGAACCTCGCTTCCATCAGCTTCTTGATTTCTTCCAGCACCTCCGCGGCCTGTTTGCCGTAGGCGATGAAGGTCAGCTTAGCCCCCTGGGCCGCGTTGATAGTGAGCAGGTTGATCATGATGGACTTGAAATTGATGTAGGGCTTTCCCTGGAGGACGAAGTTGTAATGGTCCATTCCGCCTTCCTTGGAAACATACACGTCGGCGTCGTACTTGGCAGCCAAGGTGGCGAGGGTCCCCGCCGGGCGGACATGGATTCCATCCCGGTTCATCACCGTCGTTTCCAGGGTCAGGAAATTATTTTTCCCGAGGGCCTCGCTTTCTTCCCGATAGATCGCGGCATACTTGGCGCGCCAATCCTGGGCCGCATTTTCGATGCCGATGTCCCGGCCAGCCTTCTCGGACTCGATCCATCGGTATTTATTGATTTCATCCAATTGGCGTTGGTTCTGGAGCCGCACCTGTTCCTTGTGGAAATCCTCCATGTAGCGCTCCAGGAAATCCGCGATAGCCTCCTCAATGGGGACCTCCCGATTAAGGTTCTTTGAAAGGAGGTACTTGTGGACCATGATGGCCGACAATTCGGAAGGCGACAGGTTCCAGTTTTTGAAATTTTCCTTTTTCATCCATTCTTCCATCGAACCGCCCTCCTCGAACTCCTGAAAACCGGCTTCAACCTTCCCCGAACGCCTGGCCTTGCTTCCTAAAATCATACCACCTTCTCTTCAAGCGGGAGGGGTTTTGGTCGCGTCCCGTCCGGATCACGCATTTCAAACTTGACAAAGGCCGCGCCGTTGAAAGAGCGCCACAGCCGGGCGTCATCGGGTTTTTCAATTAAAATGAAGAGGTGAAAAAGTTGGGTAGTGGAAAGTTCGGGATTGCCATCGGCCGATATCATGGCCGCGCTTGAACGAATTGGCAGAGCGCGCTTTTTTGCACAATTTGGTTCCTCAACTCATTTACCGCTAACACCGATCCGTTTTTCACTCTCCGCTACTAAGGGATAGTCAAAACCAAGCCCACTACATATAATAGTCGACAAGCAATCGGCTCCATTTCCCCTCGAAGGAAAACGTTCTTTTATTAAATCCTTCTCATTGGGTAGCGCGAAGAGTTCGCTTTGACTTTTTTTTTGAAAAAGTCTATTCGAATAAATATCACACGGAGGTTTTTGAATGACTAAATGGGTGTCAACCAGCGGGCCCATCTATTTAAGAATTTTGCTGGCGTTGGCTTTCCTCCATGTCATGGCCCCCTCCGTTTCCTGGTGCGCCCCCAAAACCGCCGTCGAGGACGATTCCTCGGATGATTCCGAGGATGCCACAGCACCCACTTCCCCAAATGATGACTTGTCCAAGAAGCTGGAAGTTCTTCATAACACCGAAGTGGTTTATGCCTCTTCCAAGAGCGAGCAGCAAACCACGGAATCTCCCGGTTCCACCACCATCCTGACTTCCTCGGAAATCAAGGTCGGGGGTTTCCGCACCCTGGACGACCTTTTGAACTATGTCCGCGGCTTTTTCGTCACCTCCGACCGCAATTACACATACGTGGGCCTGCGGGGGTTTGGGAGCATGGGGGGCTACAACTCGCGGATTCTGCTGTTGGTGGACGGCCACAAGATCAACGACAACATCTACGGCCAGTTTTACTCGGGCCACGACTCCCCTGTGGACATGGACATGGTGGACCACGTTGAGATCATCCGCGGGCCCGCCTCGGTGCTTTACGGCAACTCCGCCGTCTTCGGCATCATCAACGTCATCACGAAAAAAGGCAAGGACGTCAACGGCCTGGTCCTTTCCGCGCAGGGGGGGAGCCTGGACACCATCGGGGGCGGGGCCCTCTACGGCGGCATCACGGATTCGGGCCTTCAATGGACCCTCGAGGGCTCGGCGTATGACAGCGGCGGGAACGCCAACCTTTACTACCCCGAGTACGACAACCCCTCCACGAACCACGGCATCGCCCATAATTGCGACGGGGAGAACAGTCAGCACGGTTTCCTTTCCTTGAACCTGGCGGATTGGGTTCTCGAGGCCGGAATCATGAACCGGTATAAAACCATTCCCACGGGCGTCTACGAGACCGCCTTTAACAATCCCAACAATTACACCAACGACACGGATTTCTTTTCCGAAATCAATTTCCGCAGCGGGGACCCGGAGAGTGGACAGTGGCTGGGCCGTCTTCACTTGGATGTCGCCGATTACACGGGGAATTACGTTTCGGCAAGCACCGGGATACCCAACATCGATATTGGCGACGGCGCCTGGTTGGGTGCCGAGCTTCAATATGTTTTTACGCCTTTTTACCGGAACAAGTTCACCTTGGGGGGCGAGTTTATCGACAATTTCGAGCAATTCCAAAAAAATTACGATTTGGGCGGCGCGACTTACCTGGACGATTCCCGGCAATCCACGCAATGGTCCCTCTACGCCCAAGACGAGGTCAAACTTTTATCGAACATTTTCTTGAACGCGGGAGGGCGTTACGAGTATTTCTCAACAACCGGCGGACAGTTCGTCCCCCGGAGTGCCCTGGTCTGGGAGCCGTGCCGGACTACGGTCCTGAAACTGGTCGCGGGCGAGGCCTTCCGGGCCCCCGATGCTTTTGAGCTGTACTACTCCGACAACGGTAACAGCCAGGCCGCCAACCCCGCCCTGCAAAACGAAAATTTCGAGACCTACGAGTTCGACTGGGAGGAAACCTTGCTCACCAACCACCGTGTCCTTCTTTCCCTCTACCATTACATCGGGGAAAACCTGATTCTGATGGTGCCGGTCACGGTCGGCTCCAGCGTGGACATCAACGAGAATATCGGCCATGTCTCATTGAACGGATTGGAAGTGGAATACCAATACCAGAATACCGGGGGTATCCAGGGACGGTTGAGTTGGGCCTACCAGCGGGCCCAGGACGATCTTACGGGTCAGGTGCTTCCGGATTCCCCGCAAAATCTGGGCAAAGCCAGCCTGCAGGTCCCCCTCGACGCGAAACACCTCACCGTAGCGGGAGAGTGCCAGTTCACCGCGGCCAGTTACGGTTTTAACGACGTTTGGGCACAGGATTACACGATTTTCAACTTGAAACTTTATTCCCCCCATTTCATCTGGGAGAACATGGAAGCGAACCTTGATTTCTACAATTTATTCGACACACGCTACTACCAGCCCGTCGCGAACGAGTTTCAGCAGTTAACCCTCCAACAGGATGGGCTCGTGATCTGGGCCAGACTGGGTTACAAGTTGTGAAAAGATTTGGAAACCTCAAGGCCGGATTGAGGAAGGGGTTTTATCCGTGAGAATTTTAAAACGAACGATATTCACGCTCCTATTGGCGCTGGTTTGCCCGGCCTATGGCGCGAATGTCTCGGAATACTCCGTCAAAGCTTCCTATTTGTCCAATTTCGCCGATTTTGTGAAATGGCCGAAAACCGCCTTCGCCGACGAAAGTTCACCCATCGTATTGGGAGTCCTGGGGGAGGACCCCTTCGGTAGCACTTTGGACGAAGCGGTTACGGGCAAGACCGTGGACGGCCGGGCCCTTGCCGTGAAACGCTTCAACAATTTTGATCAAGACCAATTACAGGATTTAAAGAATTGCCACATCCTTTTCATTTCCAACTCCGAGGCGGACAACATCAGGGAAATCCTCTCGAAATTGAAGGGCACCAATTTGTTGACTGTCTCGGAAATCGAGCGTTTTCCCATGATAGGGGGCATGATCCAGTTCACCCAGGAAGGCGATATCATCGGGATGATCATTAATCCCAAGACGGCGGTAGCCGCCAGTTTGAAGCTCAGTTCCCACTTGTTGAAGGTCGCGAAGCTTTATATGAAAGTGAACACCGCGAAAGTGAGAACCCTTTATTACGATGGAATCCAGCTTTATCTCAACGGTGAAATCAAAGCGGCCATCAAAAAGTGGCGAGAATGCCTGGATGAAGATCCCGGCTATATCGCCGCCCAGGAGAAAATCTTGAAGGCCCAGGAGAAAATGAAGGCCATCTCAGGGCTCCAATAATCGGATCTGGTTTCCAGCGCAACGTCCTAACGGAAAACCCAGGTTCATTCGAACCTGGGTTTATTTTTTGGTAACCCCGGAGAAACTCCGCTCGTAGGGGAAAAACCCCCTTCGTTACCCCATTTAAAAACCGGGAAACTTCCGTTTCCCATTCCTTTCCCACTTCCCCGTGGGCCATAAATAAAAAAACCCAGGTCACTAGGACCCGGGTTTGAGTTATTGGTAGCCCCACAGGGAAACAGAACCTCGCTTTGCTCTCGTAGGGGAAGATCCCCCTACGTTACCCCTTTGAAAACCCGGGAAACTCCCGTTTCCCGACCCTTCCCACGGTTTCGATTCCCCGTGGTGTTATCAAACAGAAAAACCCAGATTCCTAAGAACCTAAGGTTCATTTACTTGGTAGCCCCACGGGGAATCGAACCCCGATTTAATGGCTGAGAACCATCCGTCCTAACCGTTAGACGATGGGGCCCTACCGCAAAACAGCGGAATTATTAATTTTGAATTCTAAATTTTAAGTTAGAACTTAAGCAACATTCTAGGAAGAGCACAGAATTTTAAGGAAACTCCTCCCTCTTTACAACTTTATTACTTCCAAGAAAATCAGGGTTTTTCTGGTAGAGGGGCGAAAATATCGGTGATCTTCACGACTTTCCCGAATTCGGAAAGTTCCTTTTCCAAGGATGCCGGACCGCATACCACCATCACCCAATCCTTACGGTCCAGGATCGACGCTGCGGCCCCGGCCGCCTCTTTTTTCGTCACGGCCTTTACCTTGTCACGAAAGGTGGCCAGGTAATCGTCCGGATAACCATGGAAATCCAGCGAAGCCTTGTAGGCCGCCAAGGAATAAGGCGACTCGAAGTTATAGGCGAATTCCTCCACCATTCCCTGCTGGGCCTGGCTTAATTCCTCCCTGGTGGGTCCATCTTTCGCGAAATCCCCCAAGATCTGGAACATCAACGCCAGATAATCCTTCACCGCGTCCGGGCGGGTTCCCCCGATGACCTCGAAAATCCCGGGGATGTTGTAGGGTACGGCGGCACTTTCCACTAAATAGGCCAGACCCTTGTCGGAGCGGATGTGGCGCACGAGCCGGGAAGTGAATCCCGAGCCCCCGAGGATATAATTGTCCACCTGGAGGGGAACATCCCTCGGGTCATGGCGTTTCAGGCCGGGAACCCCGTAACGGATGAAAACCTGCGGCACGTCCTTGGGGTAAAAATAAATGACGGGACCGAGTGGTTTCCCATCCGTGAAAACCTCGGGAGGCGACTGCTTTTTCCAACCCGAAAAGAGCGTTTCCAGATTCTTCAAGACCTCATCCTCGTCGAATTTGCCCGCCAGCGCCAAAACCGATCCTTGGGGCCCGAAATGCTCATGATAAAACCGCAGGACATCATCCCGGTTCAAGCCCTTGGCGCTTAGCGGACTTCCCCATCTTCCGTAAGGATGCCGGCCAAACAAGCCCTTGGTAAAAAGGACCCGGGTCAGGTTGTCAGGGGTATCCTCCAAGCGGTTGAGGGAATCCGCCAGGTTGGCCCGGTCCGCCTCCAGGCGCTTCGGATCGAACGCGGGGCGCAGCAGCATGTCGGCGAAAAGATCAAGGATGGTTGTGAGGTCACCCGAAAGGCAGCGGAACGAAACGTTAAAAGCCTCCTGGTCAGCGCTAGCTTCCATCGTCGCGGCTTTTTCCTCCAATGCTTGGTCAAATGCCTCCGCGGATAATTTCCCGGCGCCCCCGTTCCGAAGCTCCTCGCTCATTAAACCGACGAGGCCTTCCTTACCCTGTGGATCGGTCACATGCCCTCCCGGAATGGAAAAATTAGCCGAGACCAGGGGAAGATCGTCATCCTTGAGAAGGATGACCTTCAACCCGCAAGAAAGGGTTTTTACATGGAAATCGGGGATTTTGATTTTCAAGGGCGGAGCCTTGGGAATCACGGGCGGACGTGCCGATATGGGGGATAAATAACCGAAGCCGAAAACAAGGGGTAAGGAAAGAATCAGAGTTTTCGAGATCCGTGACAGTTTCAATTAAATTCTCCCCGCCCAGGCCATCCACCTTAGTTTCAGGACGGTCATGACGTATTGGAGCATTTCCCTGGCGGTCAGCTTGCTTTCACCCTCGTGGCGGTTCACAAAAACAATGGGAAATTCATCGATCTTAGCCCCCGCCCTGAGCGCCCGGAAAAGAATTTCCACCTGAAAGGAATAGCCAAATGAAAATATTTTTTGCAAGCCTATTTTCCGTAGCAAATCGACCCGGTAGCATTTGTAACCGCCGGAACAATCCTGAAAACGGATCCCGAGGATCCACCGGGCGAAATGGTTGGCGGAGCGGCTGATGAAAAAGCGCCACATTCCCCAATTCACCATTCCCCCGTCCTTCACGTAACGCGAGCCAATGATGAGATCGTTGACCCTGACCAATTCCAGCATTCTCGGGATATTGGCGGGATCGTGGGACAAATCCGCGTCCATGGCAATGACAAAACGGTAGTCCCATTCAACGGCTTTTTCCATGCCATGGACATAGGCGGAACCCAGGCCCATTTTTTCCGGCCGATGAAGGACCTTGACGTGGGAGTCCCGGCACGAGATGGTTTCGGCGATTTTGCCAGTACCATCAGGTGAATTGTCGTCCACAAAGAGAAGGTCGCAAGCTTTGGTCGCACAGAAGATCTTTTGGTATACGGTTTCGATATTCCCTTTTTCGTTGTAAGTCGGAACCACGATCAGGGTCTGGTTCTTCCTTTTTCTCATGGTCTCCCCATTGGATTTTTCGCCTCAGACACGAGTTACCGGACGGCCGTAATGGGGGACGGAATAAACCGGACGATCCTGTTTTGACCCCTTTCGGCCACGATGACTCTTCCTTGGTTGTCCAACGCGATGCCGGCCGCCCCCGGGAACCCCTGCCCTTTTCCGGGTCTTTTATAAATAGCCTGGGTATCTCCGGATATGGACAGCTTCAGGACCCATTGTTGGCTTGCGTTTGTCGTATAGAGGGAACCCTGTCCCAAGGCCAGGTACGGCATCTCGTCGTTCTTTCCCCTCCATGAAGAGACCTTAAATGCGGCTTGAAATTTCCCATCCAGGTTGAATTTCTGAATCCGCAGGTTGTCAGAATCCACCACATAGAGGAACCCGCCGGGATCGGCCACACAGCCTTCCGGTTCCTGGAACTGGCTGTTTGTCTTTCCGAAACTTCCCCAATCCTTTATAAAATTTCCTTCCTCGTCAAAAACGTCGACTTTGTGGTTTCCGGTGTCTACCACATAAATACGGTTCCCATCCCCGGAAATGCCCCGGGGACCGTTAAAACTGCGGCTCCATTCCTTGAGGAAATGGCCGTCCGCGTCGAACTTTTGGATGCGGTGATTGAAGGTATCGCAAACAAAAATCAGGCCCTGTTTATTCACGAAAATTCCGCTGGGTTGGTTGAATTGCCCCTTTTCCTTGCCGGATTCGCCGAAGGAAAGGACCTCATTCCCGGATACGTCGAATTTCCGGACGCGGTTGGCCCCGAATTCCGTAACATAGATATTCCCATTTTCGTCGGTGGCCACATCCCAAGGTTCCTTGAGGACCCCGGATTTCGTCCCATTACCGTCGGTTTCCCAATCCACCCGGACATCCACGACCTTGGCCAGGGACAACTGTCGGCTGATTTTTTGAAGGGTCCCGTAAAGCAAGCATACCAAAACAGTAATGCCCATGAGGGCGAAAAATAGTTTCGCCCCCTTCCCAAACCTTTTGTGTTTTTTACCGCCCTTCTTTCGCCGATTCCGTTTACCTGCCGTTGACCGCTTTTTCGCCATTTCTCGTTCTCCTTTTCCTACTGATAACGGATGGGATTACAGTCCCCTTAGTTTGTAAATCCTCGCGGTTGCGGCATCGGTCACGTAAACGTTCCCGTCCTTGTCAACCGCGACACCGATCGGGGTATTGAACAGGTTCCCGCCATTCGGATCTTTTTCCAGGGTCGCGGCCAGCGAACCGTCGTTCGTATGGTAGGCATAAACCTTCTTGCCGCGGCCGTCGGTAACATAGAGCAGGCCCTTCATGGAATCCATCGCCAGATGGGGCTCCATGTCGACTTGCTCCTGGGCCCAGCCGCCCACGTGCCATTCCCGCAAGAACTGACCGTCGGAAGTGAAAACCTGTATCCGGAAATTCAAGCGGTCGGCCACGTAAAGGTTTCCGGCCTGGTCCAAAGCCAATCCGATCGGCTCGTTGAATTGCCCGGGTTTGTCGCCCTTGATGCCCCATGCCCTTATTTGTGCGCCTTTAGGGTCGAATTTAACGATTCGGTGCCTGCCAGTATCCGCGACAAAAATGAATCCCTTCGAATCCGCCGCAATTTCACGGGGCCCGAAGAAGCCGTCCTGGCTCACGAAAACTTTCTTCAGGCTTCCCTTGGATGAAAAGATTTGGATGCGCGCGTTCCAGGTATCGATGACATAAACATTATCGTCGGGCCCGATGCATAAACCGTTAGGCTCGTTTAGTTTTCCCGGCGACAGGCTGGCCAGTTTCTTCTGGTCCGCCCCGCCCACGTTGGTAAAGCCCCCGAATTCAGTCATGAACTGCCACTTGGCAGGGCCGAACTTTTGGACCCTGTGGTTGCGACTGTCGGCCACGAAGATTTCGCCTTTGCTGTTCACCGCAATGCCCCGGGGATAGCTGAATTGCCCCGGTCCAGCCCCCGGCTGGCCGCCTTCCATGAGCACTAAACTGGCCCTCGCTGGTGGAGGCGCCTGACCAATCACGGGTTTGGGTTTTGAACCCATCATGGCCCAAATGGCCGCGACAGCCACTAGTGCCAAGACCGCTGCCAAAACTAAATCCTTCGTCGTTAAAATCCGTTCACCGATTTTCAGCATCTTCGACCTCCCTGAAGTAAAATGTGGTCCCGGTTAAGGGTTGATCTTATACAACACAGAATTTCCAATGTTAATGACTGACGTGCCAAGCTGGGCGAACTTACCCAGGTTTTCGGGGTGATCCTTATACTTCTGCCGTTCCAAGTCCCCCACATAAACGTAATCCACCGAATATTTCCTCAATAAATCCCGGGTTTGGTTCAAGTCCGGGCTTGAGTATAAAGCGTCCACGTCCGACTGCCTTTTTTGCACGGTGTCATCTGGGCTTTGGCCTCGGATAACCGCCTGATCCCAGGAACCCCTCCATTGCGCCTCGTGGAAATTCCAACCCAGCAAAGTGGGGTATCCCGTCACGGTGGAAAGCCGCGTGTATTCCTGCTGGTAGGATCCCCCCAGGCTTCCAGAATCACTGGAATTTTACCTGAAATCGGCTTCACGTTGGTTTTGATCCACTGGGCCACTTGGTAATCCACCGGGAAAGTTCGCTCATAATAAAGGGACCCGTCCATCGTGATATTTTCCACCGAGGACCCCCGCATGCGCGACGTGAACGCCAGAACCGGGTAAAGGGCGGCCCCAAAAAAAGCGAGGCTGGCGGCCGTAATCCAAAGCCATTTCTTCCACGATGCCCAGCGGGTTAACTGGTTTTCCACGATCCACTTCAAGAAAAACCCCGATGACAGGCTGAAAAGAATCCAAGCCTGGTAATGGAACTTGAACACTGTATTCATGCGGTAAAGGCTGCTACCGTCGAAATGGTCCCGGATATACAAAACTTCACAGCTCAAAATCAGGGCAAAGGCAAGGATGGCCAGCAGGGTGGCAAAAACCCCCTCATGGCTTTCATCCTTTCCAGAAAGCGACATCACGGCGAATAACACTAAGAGGGCTGCGAAAAGAATGGTAGCGAGCTTCAAGAACCCCAAATTCAATAGGATCAAGGCCGCCAGCGCAATCCCGAGGGCCATCCAGCCCCGCGTTGGATTTGAATCAGATCGGAAAAACCTCTTCAACCCGGATAGGAAAAGACGGGTTTTATCGTGTGGCACCGCGACGAATTCAACGGTGCCGGCAGGAGCTAATTCCCCCCCGCAAAAGCCGCAGAAATTTTTACCTGAATTTTCGCGGCCGCAATAAACGCATTTCCAATCCTCGGAACGTTTGCTCCGCGCCTTGGCGCCTTTCTCATTGTTGGAATGGAGCGCTTTTCCGATCAAGGCCGGCACCAGGATAACCAGGAACAAGCCGAATATGACATTAATGTAGTAGAAATCGGTTCGGTCACCCACAAAACCCAAACCCTTTGCTTGAGATTGGAATTTGAAATAAAAAAACATGTAAAACAGGAAAGAACCCACCACGATGGGAATCCCGACCAGCGCGGTAGATTTAAACCATGTCGCAAGATCCTTCCCGTTGACCCACCACTGCTGGAGAGCAAGACTGATTCCCAACAGAAGCATAAAAGTCGGAAAATCCCAGCTGTTCAGGAATGAAAGAGCCCCGAAAATCATCATGAACATAACCCATTGGATCAATTGCCATGAGCGCCTGTTGGAAAAAACACCCAAACCCGGATAGGGGGATTTTATCAAGTTCAATATGACCGCCACCGCCAATAGGACGAAAGGAATGGCCATCACATGCGGGTGGAGATCCGAAAGAAAAAAGCTGAAAGAGGGGAACTCATTAATCATTTTGTCGCTAGGGGGAACGGGAACAATGCGGGAGGCCTGGAAATAATCCCAATAATTGGCGAGGGGGCTGAAAAGGAAACCAAAAAAACCCGAAAAGCCGGTGTGTGCCGAAGAATTGGCTGGAAAATTATAATAAGGTATCCGCAAATCTCCTATCTTGAAGCTTTGTACGGCGCGATGCCAATAATCCAAATTCCCGAAAATCACCATGCATGCAGAGGAAAAAAGAGAGTAACGATACCGCCGGGTCAAGGAGTATGCGATGGCAAAAGCGCAAACCGCGGCCAATGCCCATGTCAGGGCCATAGCAAGATTGTAGGCAACGCCCGAATCAACAAAAGTTAGTTTGCTCATGACCGCCACGATGAAATAACCGAAATAGTAATAGGAAATACTACCACCCGCTAACCAAGGATCCTGGGGAGGCATGTTCGGCGAAGCCAAGATCCCGTTGATCATGGCAAAATCCATGGGTTTTTCTGTGCCCACGATGTCAGGCGTGCGCATCTTGTAGGCACCTGCCACTAGGAACGCCACTAGGAAAAAACATTCCACTACCAGGATGAACCCAGCGTTTTTAGCCCAAAATTCCTTGAAGGAAATCCAGGAATCTTTTAGTAGGTAAGCTGAGGCGGCCGTAAGGACGAGGACCGCCATGATGATGCTTGAGACGCCGAACGAGAGATATCCGAAAAGCCAGGAAAAATAACCTATGACCAGTAATGCCAAAACCTTGCTGAAAATATAGCCCTTGTCGGGAAGTTGTTTCAGCAAAACCAGGGTCAAAGGCAATGCCAACAACCCCAGGATCTCTATGACCAACCACCAAACAAAAAGAGATGCCATTTAATAAACCTCCAAGGATGACATAAATTTATTGAAAACTTTCCTCAACCCAATCACTGGAAAGCAGGTGGAGGATTATAGTAAATTTCGACTTCTGGATTCTTATAGATTAAAGGTAAAAACTGCTGGAATTTAGCCAAACCTTCGGGCGGATAGCCTCCCTTACGGCCCGGGACCCCATTTCTTTCAACTGTTCCAACCATCACTAAACGAACCCCGTAGGCATCCATGTATTTCTTCGCTGTGTCAGCGTCAGTGGAACGGAATATTTGTTCGGTAGCTTGGAAACGATGGCTGATGTCATTTTCCATTCCAGGCCGACCCGCCACCCATTCCCGCACATGCCCATCCCACCCCATCAAAGCGGGAATGCCCGTAAAAATGGAGTACCTGGAACCCCATGAATTGTAACCTTCGCCCACAAACTCGACCAAGCAAGGTTGATCGGGGATATTCTTGTTTAAAAAATTAATCGCGGCCGCGTCATAAGGATTAACCCGCGGCAAAAAAGATAGCCCATCCAGGGTCGGTGTTTCCGCGTATCCCATCGATTGGATTCTAAACTGGTTGAAAAATCCTTGGCATTTTCGGTTGGTCGAGGAAACCGGATAGATCGAGACCATTAAAATCAACGCGCACAATAATAATCCCCAAGCATAGAAAACCATCCTTCTGCCCGTATCCTTTCGCCCTTCAAAATAAATTGAAAAAACGGCCACTATGATGCTTGAAACCATCACGGGGAATAAAACTTCCGCGCTAACATCCTCGCCGAATTTTTCAATATAGTTAAAAACCGGCCCGGAACCGAACTTAATCAAGGGCAAAAGGTTGTAAAGGGCAAGAACAATTCCCAGGGATATGGCGATGATCCGTAGCCATCCCTCCTCCAACCATTCTTCGATATATAACCAGGAAAGAATCCCCCCGATCAGGATCAAGTTTAAAATATATACAAATCCCGTGTGCAAGGAAGGCAGGAAACTGTTTAAAACGATCCTCAGCAAAACATAAACAAAAATGCCTGAAACAATCCTTAAAATCCAGCCCGGCAGGGGTCCCTCTTTCAGCTTTGCTTTTAAAAACCCTTTAAAAAAATCAAACGTTTTTGGAAGGAAAATCCCGCCTGAAATCGCGGCGAGGGTCCAGGCGTTGATTCCGTATTTGAACATGGAATTATTCCTCATGCCGTTGCCAAAACCAAAATACTCGCTCATGACAAAAACTTCCAAAACCGAGGTTACAAAGAAGAAATAGGATACGAGAAGGTAGGAAAAGGACAGGGGCCGGTCCGGCAACACTTTGATGGCCAAGCCCAGATGGAAAAAAGCCAGCAGCCACAACACTGAAAATAGCAAAAGTCCCAAGGTCGGGGGTAAATCCTGGGTCAGGTGGAGAAAGTGAATCGACATTAAGGAAATCCACAACACCACTAACGCCGCCCATGCCGCCCAAATTTCCCAACGGTTCTTGAGATACAAGGCAAAACTAATCAAGGCCACGGTCAGAGTTCCCAAAATTTGGGCGACGATGGTCCCGCCGCCGTCCTGGGATTCCGTCCAATGGATCCAGGAAGCCCCCCAAATTGACATCAGGCAAAAGGCCCCTAATATAAACATCCCTTGAACGGCATTTTGGGGTAAAAGAATGTCGGCGCCCTTGTCCATCACCGCGTCCAGGAATGCATCCCATTTCCATCTAATCCTTGTTTTACTCCCGACCCACTTGAACAGGCGCGCTCGGTACGCTACGGCGAAACTCATCAAAAGAATCGCGAGGAAAAGCCCATAAAAATTGAAATAATTCCACAGACTCGTCCGAATATCGGGTTTCACCCACATCACCTTGTTCTGCTGGGGATGGAAATCCGCGAAAAAGAAAGGAGCCCACAAAAGGGCCATAGCCAGCAGCGTCCAACCCAGCGCGGTCAATACCCCCAATAGTTGTTTCGAGAAGAGTTGCGATTTCTTTTTCAAATAGAGCCAAACGATCGGAAACCCGATGCCCAAAATCGCGAAGAATACAAAATAACCCGTGGTTCCGCCCAAAGCATGGGTGGAAAGCTCGAACCTGAACCCTATGATTTTCCGGGCCAGGTTTTCCAAGCCCGAATTAAGCCACCATCCCAGCAGGGTCAAGGAACTTACGAGAGAAATGAACAAAAGGGTCATTCCCTTGGTCAACATGGGTTTCGCCAGGGGGGCCAGGTTCCGCACCATCATGGCAATCCCTAAAAGGATCAACCATGTCGGAATTTCCCATGTATTCAAGAATGCGATAGCGCCGAAAATAAACCCCGCAGTGACCAGCGTTTTCCAATCCCATTTCCACTTGAAAGGACCTTGTGTATTGGATAAATAAATGGAAGCGATGACCCCGATCAACAACATGGCGAACGGCATGGCAAGTGTGTGGGCGTGCATGTCCCCGTAAAGGACGCTGAAATACGGGAACTCATTGATGGTTGATCCTTCGTTATTTCCAAATGGAATGACGCGGGTCGGTCCCCAATAGTCATAGCGGAAATTAAATAAGGGCGCCCAAAATTCCGGGAAATGTTTGAAAAAAATCTCCCAACTACCCGATGCAAAACATTGGTGAAGAGCTTCTAAATGTTGCTTTGCCGCAGCCGGATCTCCCGCAACCGCACAAAGGAATCCAGCGATCCACCCGCTGGAAAGCCTGCCAGATAAGGCAAACGCCAATCCAAAAGCACAAGAAAAGATCAAGGCGAATAGAGTGATGAGAGCCAAGTTGTAAGTCACGGCTGGCGCGAGACCCAAGGTTTTAGTCAAAATACCCATCATCAAATGACCAAAATAAAAAGTGTAACCAATCGGTTCGCCGGCCATCCACATATTCTGTGGTGGAAATGTTTCACCTCGCACGACGGAAGCCAAGAATCCAAAATCCATTCCCGCTTCCCCGCCGCCGTTGTAACCGTCCGAAACCGGGTCATGAATGTGGGAAATAAATAATTTTATAAATGTAAACACTGAAAAGGCGATGATAAAGGCCGTTTCTTGCCTGATCCATGCCGAGCCCCATTTAGCGTAAAGACTTTTCAAGAAAGCTCTATCACGCCAATAAGCAAAAAGGGATAAAGCCGCCAAAACCAAAAGCCATGCCCAACAACTTCCCAATGTGAAATGTAACAACTTTACGCGAGTGAAAAACCAAACCACCCAGGAAAAAACGAGAAAACCAAATACCTTGCTGAGGGAATAAGCCCCCGAACTCAAAGGGGACATGATCCGTAGTGTCAATGGTAGTGCGAGAATTCCCAGGAGAATCAAAAGCAATAGCCATGAAATCCAAGCCCGCAACTGGTAAAAAAAGGTGTTGAGATTAGCCACTGGCAGCTTGGGAACATCATTTTCTATATAAGGATGCTGTGTAAATGATTCCAAAATCCTTATGGTTTTAGCGTCAGGCAATCCCGGCATAGTGACCGGCGTGACAACCTTCATCTGGGGCGTGGGTTGGGAAATCGCCTCTACTGGCGAGGCCGTGTTTTCCTCCTTCGGTTTTTCCAGTTCCCGGGCCTCAGGCTTCACCGCCAGCGGCTTATTTCCCGCTGGAGTAGCAGCGGCAAGAGCCGTCGGAGCCGATTCATCCAACTGGGCCAGAAGATCCTTAGATTGAAGGTACTGGCGGCGCTGGGCGATGAAGGAATCAACGTTTGCCGGCGTGATTTGGCGCATCATATCCCGGTTGATGCCTTTTACGTAATCGTCGGTCTCGATCATTTTTAAGATGCGGTCTGGGGGGACGTTCTCGAATTTCTTGAATAAATAAACCCGGGGATGGTCATAAACCGAGAAGGATTCTTCGCCGGTTTCATCGGGGTGAGACCAGCCAAAAAGGGTCGGAAAATTGTGGAACTCAGCCACCATTTTGAAGCCCAGCAGGCCGGACCACAGGAGCCGGTAATATCGGGATGTAACAGGATAGGCGTTGAAACCATGGGGCCGGAATTCCGGGGTACAGTCGGTCAAGGTGTACCAAAGTTTTTTCGATGAAATGCTGATGTAATCGGCTTGTTGAAAGATATTGGCGTAATAATTCTTTTTAACCGGGCTGTTATCTGTCGGGAAACCATGCAATTCATAGGGGGTGATGTCCTTCGACCGGTAAAGGCCAGGACTCATGGGCTTGTCGATTCGCGGGTCCTGTTGTGGGAGCAAATCAACTGGAAGGCCGTCCCCCCAAGCCTCATTCAAGATCGCGGATCCAGGAGGAATATGCTTGTATATCCAAACCGACGAATCAATCCAAGGATTTAGTGATGAATAGACATGCATATACGCGATGGAATAAAAAAGGCCCCCGCCGAGCACCACCGCCGTCAAAAGCGGTTTTAGAATATTCGCGGGAAATTTCCACCGGTTAATAAACTCGAAGAAATCCGATAAAAAGCGGGCGCCAAAAATGCAAAAAACCGGGATCAAGGGGACCATGTAACGGACAAACTTCGTGTTCCAAGCGCCGATAAACCCGAAATACGGGATGAACCAGCACAAAAGCATTAGATCTGGAAGCGAGAAGGCGAAACTCTTTCCTTTCAGGAACGGAACCGGCAAAAGGCCGTTCGAAGAAACAGGTTTGAACAGCTTTAACAGGAAACGGCCCAAGACCCAAATCATTCCGATGACAACCGTTATACCCAAGGGCCACCAAAGCTCGATGCCCATTAGGTTTTGAAGCTGGTACAAATAACGAAGGGTGTCTTTAAACTGCAATACGTAACAGGCGTCAGCGATGGAGACAACGTGCCATTCGTAGCCTTGGGACCCCATGAATCCCTGGAAATCCAAAAGGGACCAGGGCGACAACAAGCAGAAAATCAGGGCGGAAAGCCCGCACGAAGCCGCCAGTTTGATCCAATAGGGTATTTGCGCCCGGAGCACCTTGATTTTGGTAATGCCCCAAAAGAACACCAATAAAGCCAACGCGAAAAAAATAAACATGAACAAAACCCAGATGTTTGTCCCCTCGGATGTGTTCGACGGGAACAGGTCTTGAAGGACCCCTTTGAACTTATAGCCGACAGCCAAAAGGACGGCTGAAAGCGCGACTAAAATGGAATAAGCGAGCGGTGAATAATAACTCTCCCCGTATTTCCCCCCTTCCCTCAACCACTCTTTTTCGTTTTTTTTTGAAAGCAAAAGGAGATGGCCCAGGAAGAATATAAAAACGTAATACAGGGTGCTGGTCTTCGCGGCCATGGAAAGTCCGAAAGCCGCGCCCGTTAAAAGGTAATTTTTCCAACTCCCCTCGGTATAAATCTTGTAGGAAAGAAGGGCCATCACCATCAACATCAGGGTGATAAAGGACTCGGTGATGCAGTAATGCGAATTCTCAATGCTCACTACCGCAAAGGCGAATGAAGCGGCGGCCACCAGGGCCATACCGCTGTTTTTATAAACCCTCTTCACGAATAAAAAGACGCCCAAAATAGTCAAAGTTGAAAAAAACGCAGCCCAATAGCGGCCAATGAGCATACATTCCCCATAACCGGTATACTGCGGGCCATTGTGGGGACAGGATGCCAGCATGGCCCAAAGGGCAAGGAAAATATTCAATAACCTGCCCCACCGGGAAACCCATCCAAACCAGTTAAACCCTACAAACACAATCAGGATAAAGGCTAAAACACCAAAAGCCCTTGCAAATGCATCAGGAAGGATAAAAGGAACAATCCCAAATAAAACGGTAGTTCCCAATGCGATGTTTAATGGCATGCCTGACCATTCAATTTCCATGAAAGCGGAAATAAGGTTGGAGAGGCCGAAGGAAACCACGGCGATAAAAACAAAAGACGCGGTTTTAAGGGGTATGTCGTTAATGGCGTTAAACCAAATTGAAAAAATATCGAAAAATCTGGGATATAGGAAAAGCGTAATTAAAATAGCAGTGGAACTAATTCCAAAAGCCGCATTCCTGAATTTTTCCCTTGAGAAAAACCAAAATAGACCCGCCAATAATGCTAAAAGAAAAATCCAATAAACGGTCTGGGGCCAAATCGGATTTCCCCTGAAAAGGTTCACTACAAATGAGGGCGGAGAAATGCACTCCCCTGTAGCCCGATAAAGGTATACCGGAAGCTGGCCATAAGCAAAAAATTGGACTCGGTAACCTGTGCTGGCTTGAATGCTGGCAGTTTGGCCAAGAATATTACGTTCATCCGGATGGAAGGAATGTTGAAAATCCCAATTTAAATTATAAAAGCGGAAAATACCGCCTAAAGCGATAATAAGAACAATTAAGTAATTTTTTTTAATAAATTCCCATGAATTGGAAATAAACAATGAATAATTCGGTTTCTTTGCCACTCTTTTCCTCATACAAATAAATTAATTAAAAGCTTTTTAGGGAAAAACGCGGGTTAGTATAACGTAAGTTATCGGCAATTAAAACTTTCAAAATACCGCAAGTTTTATAACAGATCACCGGCAAATTAACTTAAAATCGCCCAAGTTTAAATTGTTACAAAAGACTTTAAATATATATGTTCCTGCCCCTGGCAACATGATCCTCCAAACCGTGATTAGATCATGGTAAATGCTATCTTGAAACGATAGCTTTCTAGGAACGCTGTCGGTAATTTTCTCCCCATTAGTGTTAAAAAGACTAATTTCCAATTGGAATTCTCCCCCTTTTTCGAAGTAGAACCTTGCGAAAGTCACAAATTCAACCCCAAACGGGTACTGGGGAAGATTGAAGCCCTGGAAAACACCCTTCAATTCATAATTCTTTGTCAAGACATCCTGCATGATGTGATTGCAAAAAAGAAAACCGACTACTTTTGGCAGATTAAAACCAGTGTCATCCATGATTCCCTTCCTTGATTTTTCTCAACGCCCTTTCCAATTCAAGCAGGACAACCGAAATGAATCCCGCATCAGCGGAATGTCGGGCTCCACAACTGCGCTAATTTGGAAAAGCCACTTAATAAAAGCCAGGAAGCTTAAAAATAATACTATAAACCCGTCCATGACAGTTGTTCCCGGCCGGTAATAGGCGATAGTGACCAAATAGTCATTATCGATATTAAAACCCAACCGAGCAGAAATAAGAGCGATTTCCTGAGCACAGGAATATTTGACACCAGTATAGTAACCCAATATAGGCCGGAGTGTCCGAACCCTCATGAGCCGCAACCCCGACTCAACATCCTTATATTTTTTGCCTGAAAGCAAGGAATTTGTAAAAGTGAGAAATTTGTTGCCGATTACTTTATACCGGGGATAGGCAGAAAAATCCCGCTGCGTTAAAACAACATCAGCAGCTTTTCGCTCCATATATTCGGCGATCAGGGTTATATATTCGGGTTTATGTTGTCCATCGGCGTCTATCGTCACGACGATGTCCTCCTCCTTAATTTTCTTTTTTTTGAGTAAATAAAGAACGAATAAAAAGCCTTTTTTCAAAGCGCCAGCCATTCCGCTATTTCCCGACAAAGTGACGATATAAGTATTCTTTCTTCTTCGGGCGAAATGGCTAAGAATTGCGGGGGTTTTATCGTTTGAGCCGTCATTGACGCAAATGAGTATATTTGAATTTGCATCGATTCTAGAAAGGATATTCTCGAGGGTCTTTTCTTCATTATAAACGGGAAGAACCACGATGATTTTCGGCAAGGAAATACCTTTTTTCCTAAGGATAAAAAAAACCGAAGCTTTTAAGAATTCGGGCTTTCATCATACCACTAAACTAGGAGTTCCTCGTAGGTGGAAGTTAAATCAGTAGTCGGCAAATGATCCGCATCCTCGAATGGCAGCCTTCCTGGGGCGAATTTTATTTAGCATAGGAGCCATTGTCTACGTCCGTTCCACGTAGGTAGGAAGTATAAATTCCGACAGTAATTTCCATAAGATACTACTACGCCAATACTTTCAAAGAGATTCCCTTGATTCCCGAAGCTTTAATAGTTCCAAGGCTTTATTCTTCTTTGAAACCTTGATACGAGTTTGCGGTTTTATGGACCATGTTTTCCGTATTTTTCCCATTCTTTCCTTAGATTTAATTTTAATAATCTTTGTTATTTTCATTTAACACCTTTTTCAATCTTCCCGAGTTCCATAAGTAAGTGCAACACTTAGTGTCTGAAGAAGGCCGCATGAATAGGATATGCGGCTATGAAAAAGAAATACAAGCATTTAAGCGTTGAAGAAAGAGATCATTTATCCGTCTTGAAAGGAAAGGGTCTTAGCCTTCGAGCCATTTCCCGCGCCTTGAAGAGGTCTCCTTCCACCCTCTCCAGGGAACTCAAGCGCAATGCTCCCCCTATCCGTTCTGGTTATTATCTTTCTCATCGAGCCCATCAACGGTATGTTGACCGCAACCAACAACGAGCACGCCGTTTACGCCTGAAAACAAAACGAATTCGTGCCTACGTCCGTCGTCAATTGAAACGAGGCTGGTCACCAGAACTCATTTCAGGTCGATTAGGTCACCTACGGCCTAAGCAAACCATTGGTCCTGAAGCTATCTATCAGTGGGTTTACGCTGAAGCCACTGAGCTGATTCCTTGCCTAGTTCGACACCACCGGCGACGATTCTCATTTGGCCACAGCCGTAAGCACGCCAAAAACCATATCCCAGGCCGTGTTTCCATCGATAAGCGCTCCGAGATCGCCAATCAACGCAAGCAATTCGGCCATTGGGAAACCGACACCATGGTCTCTCGTCAGAGTAAAGTGGCTATGCGGGCTCTCGTCGAGCGTCAAAGCCGTTTTTCCAAGTTGGGAAAGCTCAAACGAAAGACCGCTCGCCAAATGAGTCATAGCCTCAACCGCGCTTTATGCCGCTTCCCTCAAGACGCCCGCTTGAGTCTGACCTATGACAACGGAACCGAAAACACCAACCACTTGGAAACCAACCACGTGCTTGGTACAAAATCCTTTTTCTGCGCCCCTTTCCACAGTTGGGAAAAAGGTACTGTGGAAAATACTATCGGTCTTGTCCGCCGCCATTTGCCTAAAAAGACTGATCTTGCTAAAGTGTCCTTCAAAAAATTCAGGGCCATAGAAAGATGGCTCAATAACAGACCCAGGAAATGTTTGGGCTTTAAAACTCCGGCGGAAGTCTTCCGGCGAAGTGTTGCACTTACTCCGTGAATTCGGCCTTGCCTTTGTCGCTATTCATTGATTGATCTACCTCCTAAAAATGCGTCCCTTATAATCTCTCGAGATATTAAACTTCATATTTAAAATGAGCGTTTTATTTGGCAAAAAGATATTTTTCATCATTACAAAAAAAGTTCTTTTTTCCAAGAAATCACCGCAAGAGTTAAAATATGTACCCATGAATCGCCACGATTTAATACGTTCGTCCTCTTCTGACAAGTCCTTCCATCTTCTATATCTTTTATCCATTATTTTTTTAGTCACATTTTTTTTCCACCTCATCAGCGCCTCGCCGACCTTTTTTCAAGACGATTCCCCCGAAGCAATTTCAGCAGCCTGGATTCTTGGAGTCTCACACGCGCCTAGTTATCCCCTACATACCCTTTTAGGAGCATGTTTACGTTGGTTGCAAGTCGGGAATCCGACATTTTCTTATACTTTTCTTATATTACTTCTCTCTTCTTCAGGAAGTGTTCTTATTTCCATATGTCTTTGGGTCTTGCTCAAACCCATTTTCCTCTCTTCAACCCAGTTTAAACATCGATCTTGGATCTTATATCTAATAATAACCTATGGCGGTTTTGAACTGGCTTTTGCAAAAAGCTATTGGAGCGCTTCTCTTTCCGCCAAGGGAAGCATTTACGTTTTACAGGTCATATTGGCAATTTCGGCTTTCTTCTTCGCGCTAAAACTGGCCCATTTTCCGCAAAATAATTTAAAACATTTATCTAATATTTCTAAATTATTCCTGGGATTCATTTTCATTTTCTCATTAGGTTTCAGCCATCATTGGCAAAGCCAGGTGCTTCTTCTTCCATCAGTTTTTTTATGCTTTTCAGCGTTCCCCAAAAAAGGTTGGCGCATAAAAGGAAAACCCGGGTTTATATCACTATCCTTTTGCCTCTTGGTGATCGGGTTTAGTCTTTATCTTTATTTGCCTCTAAGAGCTAACTTTCACCCCGCCTTGAATATCAACATCCCAAATAATTGGACTCGATTTATCGAATCAATTACTCGAGCTGATGCCCGTAAATTGGAATCTGATATTTCCAATGTTTTCTCGCTCGAGAAAAGGCCGGGTTCCTTCGGGAAAAATGCATTATCACTCGTGAACAACATCAGCGGAAAAGCGCTTTATATTTCAAATCATTTTATAAAAGAGATAAGCGTAATACCGGCCCTGCTTTGCTTATTGGGAATGGTTTTCCTCTCGATTCGCCCACGCGGTCCTCTAGGAATCTTCATACTCTGGGCGCTTTTCATGTCCTTAATCGCCAATCTTTTTTACCAGAAATTACAGCCTGTTGAATATTGGCATTTGGATAATTATTTGATGGGCAATACCTGGTGTTTAGTTATTCTAAGCGCTTCTGGTTTAGGATGGATTTTTTATTCGGTTGGATTCCGGGTAAAACATTGTCGGACAAAAAACTGGATATTAGGCTTTGGAGTTGCGTTCCTAATGTGTTTAACCTTTTCCAATAGTCTAAGTACTTCCGGCATGACTAAAGAGTATCTTTATTACCATTACGGAATAAACATTTTGAAATCTTTACCTAAAAACTCAATTTATTTCGCTGAAACCGATTACGATTATTTTTCCTGTCTTTATATGAAATTCGTGGAGAATAAACGCTCGGATGTGGAGTTGGTGTTTACACCGATGTTCAAAAAACAGTGGCCCCAAGAGGAGATTAAATCTCAATACCCCAACCTAACTCAAAAATGGACAAATCCCTCATCCACAAATACATCTAATTCTTCTCGAGAATTGTTTAAAGTCATCATTGAATCCAATCAAACCGTTCATCCAATTTATTTTACTTTTTCAAACAGTATATTCGCGGATATGTATTTAAAAAGTGAGCCCTTTTTAATGTTTCAGCCATCTGGTCTCCTGTTGGAATTATCAGCGAAAGGCCAAAAATTAACGTGCTCTTCACATTTAGTTATTTTAAACAATTTTTGGGAATGTTCTTTAAAACCCGCCTTGAATAACCCGCTTCCTTCAAATGTATTTCTTTTAGACGCATGCGCGCATCCGTATTTAAACACTGCTTATTATGGAAAAGCCCGGGGAAACATGCTTGACTGGGATTGGTGTCTTGAGAAGGCGGCCCAGATCATCCAAGATCCAATTTGGGAAACTCAGACCTGGAAGGAAAAAGGTGAAGGAGACATTACCGAAGGGAAATATCTAGAGGCGGTTCAAGCCTTTCAAAACTCCTTATCAATAACTCAATTAATAAAAAGGCCGGATTTAGCCGAGCCAATCATGCAAGAATTATCGTTGATTAACCAAAAACACCGTTAATTCGATTGAAAATAAAAAAAACCCAGCCATATTTCTATGACTGGGCTCGTTTTAAAATCCCGGCAGCGTCCTACTCTCCCACACAAGACATGTGAAGTACCATCAGGGCTGGAGGGCTTAACTTCCGTGTTCGGAATGGGAACGGGTGTTTCCCCTCCGCTATAACCACCGGGAAACAGCGATCTCAGTTTCTGTTGTTACGCAGAACTGGAAAAATTATTTACGATAATGTGATTTTATTCTCACATTGACCTTCTTTCAAACAAAAGAAGGTTAGAAATACTAACTCCTGAACCGAAGATGCGGTGATAATGAAACATATGACCAAGCCTCACGGCGGATTAGTACTGGTCAGCTTAACCCCTTACGGGGCTTCCACACCCAGCCTATCAACCTCGTAGTCTACGAGGCGCCTTTAGGGGCCTTGCGACCCGGGACATCTCATCTTGGGGTAAGTTTCACGCTTATATGCGTTCAGCGTTTATCTCGTCCGAATATAGCTACCCTGCAAACACCCTTGGCAGGATGACAGGAGTACCAGAGATTCGTCCTTCCCGGTCCTCTCGTACTAGGGAAAGCTCCCCGCAAATGTCCTACGCCCGTACCAGATAGAGACCGAACTGTCTCACGACGTTCTGAACCCAGCTCACGTACCACTTTAATAGGCGAACAGCCTAACCCTTGGAACCTACTTCAGCTCCAGGATGTGATGAGCCGACATCGAGGTGCCAAACCTTGCCGTCGATATGAACTCTTGGGCAAGATCAGCCTGTTATCCCCAGAGTAGCTTTTGTCCGTTGAGCGACGGCCCTCCCACGAGGTACCGCCGGATCACTAAGCCCTGCTTTCGCACCTGCTCGACGTGTCTGTCTCGCAGTTAAGCTCCCATATGCCTTTACACTCGTAAGCGCGATTTCCAACCGCGCTGAGGGAACCTTTGGGCGCCTCCGTTACACTTTAGGAGGCGACCGCCCCAGTCAAACTGTCCAGCAGACACTGTCCCTGAGCCGGATAACGGCTCGAGGTTAGAACTTCAATACAACAAGAGTGGTATTTCACCGACGACTCCGGGAAGGCTGGCGCCCCCCCCTCAAAGTCTCCCACCTATCCTACACATGTTAAATCAAAGTTCAGTGTCAACTTGCAGTAAAGCTTCATGGGGTCTTTTCGTCTTGATACGGGTATCGAGCATCTTCACTCGAACTACTATTTCGCCGAGCATGTTGCCGAGACAGTGCCCAAGTCGTTACGCCATTCGTGCAGGTCGGAACTTACCCGACAAGGAATTTCGCTACCTTAGGACCGTTATAGTTACGGCCGCCGTTTACTGGGGCTTCGGTTCTGAGCCTCGCACGCTTGCGCGCACTAACCCATCCCCTTAACCTTCCAGCACCGGGCAGGCGTCACACCCTATACTTCGCCTTACGGCTTTGCAGAGTGCTGTGTTTTTGTTAAACAGTCGCTTGAGCCATTTATCTGCGGCCCCTTCACGCTCCAGGCGCGAGCCCTTCACGCAAAGTGGCCTCCCTTTTCCCGAAGTTACGGGAGTAATTGGCCGAGTTCCTTGGCAACACATAACTCGAGCGCCTTAGGATTCTCTCCTCATCTACCTGAGTCGGTTTGCGGTACGGTCACCTAGAGACTCCCTAGAGGATTTTCTTGGCAGCGTGGAGTCAAAGACTTCACCTTGCGGCTCGAGTAGCTCCTTGGTGTATATGGCCCGCGGATTTACCTACGGGCCCACCTCTGAGCCCCTCCCGGCTCGACCAGCGGCCGGGTTCTCCTATCCTTCTGCGTCACCCCATCGGTGATAACGCCTTTCGGTGGTTCAGGAATTTTAACCTGACATCCATCATCTACGCTTTTCAGCCTCGACTTAGGAACCGACTTACCCTGAGCGGATTACCCTTGCTCGAGGAAACCTTAGATTTACGGCGAGCGTGTTTTTCACACGCTTTTTCGCTACTTAATCCGGAATGATCACTTCTGTTTCGTCCAGCCGTCCTCACGGTCGGCCTTCAGCCTACAACAGAACGCTCCTCTACCACTTACTCCCTCCAGAAGAAGGATGCAAATCCACAGCTTCGGTGACATGCTTGAGCCCCGTTAAATTGTCGGCGCAGAATCGCTCGAACAGTGAGCTGTTACGCACTCTTTAAATGATGGCTGCTTCTAAGCCAACATCCTGGTTGTTTATGCGACTCCACATCCTTTTCCACTTAGCATGCACTTGGGGACCTTAGCTGATGGGCTGGGTTGATTCCCTTTCGACCATCAACCTTAGCGCTGACAGACTGACTCCCGGGATTTACGTTGACGGCATTCGGAGTTTGAAAGGATTTGGTAACCTGTTAAGGCCCCTAGCCCAATCAGTGCTCTACCACCGCCAACTACTTCCCGAGGCTATCCCTAAAGATATTTCGAGGAGAACCAGCTATCACGGAATTCGATTGGCTTTTCACCCCTATCCACACCTCATCCGAGCATTTTTCAACATACATCGGTTCGGGCCTCCACCTCGTGTTAACAAGGCTTCACCCTGGGCATGGCTAGATCATCCCGCTTCGGGTCTAATAAACGATACTGAATCGCCCTTTTAAGACTCGCTTTCGCTACGGCTCCACCCCTCAGACGGGGCTTAACCTTGCATCACTTAATAACTCTCCGGATCATTATGCAAAAGGCACGCGGTTACACTGATAGGTATCCACAACCCGTAGGCTGCAGACCTCCTAAAATAGTGCTTCCACTGATTGTAAGCACACGGTTTCAGGTACTATTTCACTCCCCTTTCGGGGTGCTTTTCACCTTTCCCTCACGGTACTGCTTCACTATCGGTCGTCAGCTTGTATTTAGCTTTGGACAGTGGTCTGCCCGGATTCCCACAAGGTTTCACGTGTCTCGTGGTACTCAGGAGCTTGCTTGGAGGAAAGACAGATTTCGCCTACGGGGATTTCACCCTCTGTGTCGGACCGTCCCAGGCCCTTCGGCTATCTGCTTCTTTGTAACTCCATGCCCCCGCCGTGAGAGGGACTTGCAAGTCCTACAACCCCTTCTGTGCAACGCTCACGGGCTTACACACAGAAGGTTTGAGCTGTTCCCCTTTCGCTCGCCACTACTTAGGGAATCTCTTCGATTTCTTTTCCTCTGGTTACTGAGATGTTTCACTTCACCAGGTCGGCTCACCCCGCCCTATGAATTCAGGTGGGAGTCATGGGGGTTTGCCCCATGCGGTTCCCCGATTCGGACATTTCCGTATCAATGCCTATTGCCGGCTCCACGGAACTTTTCGCAGGCTGTCACGTCCTTCATCGCCATCTGACGCCAAGGCATCCTCCGTATGCTCTTAGTAGCTTGATCACATGTTTCTTTGCCACCGCATAAGAATCTTTTATGCACTCGGTTCAGCTTACTAGTAGTATTTCTATCGTTTTTCAAAGAACTAGTCCGTTCCCTTAGGAACAGTTCCGTCGATTTGGCGGATGAAAGTTTCTGCCTTAATACAGCAAAAACTCCACGAATCATTCGTTGAACGAACGATTCATGCAGTTTTTGGGTTCCCCCACCTGAAAATGGTGGAGATGACCGGAATCGAACCGGCGACCCCCTGCTTGCAAAGCAGGTGCTCTCCCAACTGAGCTACATCCCCTTCGCCTTTATCGCCCAGATAGCCCACTCAAAAAATTGGTGGGCCTAACTGGAGTCGAACCAGTCACCTCACCCTTATCAGGGGTGCGCTCTAACCAACTGAGCTATAGGCCCATCCCAGTTTGGCGCAGGATATGGCGGTTATTTTTAACCCAATCACCTTCAAGGTCAAATTCAGATTGGCCCCTCAAAACTAAATAGTGCATAACTCGTTTGGGTATCCACTTTGGAGTTACGGATTGAGCTAGCCCTCAAAAAAGGGTTCCTCATCCATGGTCTCCATAGAAAGGAGGTGATCCAGCCGCACCTTCCGATACGGCTACCTTGTTACGACTTAGTCCCAATCACCAGTCATACCTTCGCAATCTGCCTCCCTTGCGGGTTAGCACAATCGCTTCTGGTGCAACTGGCTTTCGTGACTTGACGGGCGGTGTGTACAAGGCCCGGGAACGTATTCACCGCGGCGTTCTGATCCGCGATTACTAGCAATTCCAGCTTCATGAAGTCGAGTTGCAGACTTCAATCTGAACTGGGGCCGGCTTTTTGGGATTTGCTCCCCCTCGCGGGTTTGCAGCCCTTTGTACCGACCATTGTAGCACGTGTGTAGCCCTGGATATAAAGGCCATGAGGACTTGACGTCATCCCCACCTTCCTCCGGTTTGTCACCGGCGGTCTCTTTAGAGTGCCCGGCTTGACCCGATGGCAACTAAAGATAAGGGTTGCGCTCGTTGCGGGACTTAACCCAACATCTCACGACACGAGCTGACGACAGCCATGCAGCACCTGTCTCGCTGCCCCTTGCGGGGAAACCTACTTTCATAGGCGGTCAGCGGATGTCAAACCCAGGTAAGGTTCTTCGCGTTGCGTCGAATTGAACCACATGCTCCACTGCTTGTGCGGGCCCCCGTCAATTTCTTTGAGTTTCAACCTTGCGGTCGTAGTCCCCAGGTGGAGAACTTAATGCGTTAGCTGCGGCACTAGAGGAGTGGATACCTCTAACACCTAGTTCTCATCGTTTACGGCCAGGACTACCGGGGTATCTAATCCCGTTTGCTCCCCTGGCTTTCGCATCTCAGTGTCAGTATCGGACCAGAGAGCCGCCTTTGCCACCGGTGTTCCTCCCAATATCTACGCATTTCACCGCTACACTGGGAATTCCGCTCTCCTCTTCCGTACTCAAGCCTTGCAGTTTCAAAGGCAATGACCTGGTTGAGCCTGGCCATTTCACCTTTGACTTACAAAACCACCTACATGCCCTTTACACCCAATAAATCCGGACAACGTTTGCCACCTCTGTATTACCGCGGCTGCTGGCACAGAGTTAGCCGTGGCTTATTTTACCCATACTGTCAAATTCCAAGATTATTCACCTTGGAACGTTCATCTGGGTCTAAAGAAGTTTACAATCCGAAGACCTTCATCCTTCACGCGGTGTCGCTCCATCAGGCTTTCGCCCATTGTGGAATATTCCAAACTGCTGCCTCCCGTAGGAGTCTGGGCCGTATCTCAGTCCCAGTGTGGCCGATCACCCTCTCAGGCCGGCTAACCATCGTCGCCTTGGTAGGCCGTTACCCTACCAACTAGCTAATGGTGCTTGAGCCGATCTCCAAGTGATAGCTTATAAATAGAGGCCATCTTTAACCCCATCCACCATCGTGGACGTGGTCTTATTCGGTATTAGCACGCCTTTCGGCGCGTTATCCCGATCTTGGAGGAACGTTACCCAAGTATTACTCACCCGTTCGCCGCTTTACTCACCCTTGCGGGCTTTCACGCTCGACTTGCATGTCTAAGACGCACCGCCAACGTTTGTCCTGAGCCAGAATCAAACTCTCCAATAAAGAGCTTTTAAAGGCTCTGCACAACTCAAACTACATTGACAAGCACCCAAACTTATTTCATATGCACTATTTAGTTTTCAAAGACCAATCACCCTTTGATAAAAAACTAAAGGTCAATCCAAAAACAATTGGATCACAAAGAAAAGCATCCATTCGATGCTTAACCCACCAAAGATTTATTCAATTCTTTAGTGTGATGCGCACCGCAATCGAAAATAACTAGTTAATTCGATTGTATTTGGTTTCAAGTCAAAGAACCGTTTTCTTTCACTTTCTCCGTAAAAGAAAGGAGGCCACAAGCCTTAGTGGTCAAGAGGGTTACTTATACAAAAACCTTGTATCCCTGTCAATAAATATTAAGCTTTTTTTGATTAATTTCAAGATTTGTAATTTTGTTGTGTTAAAGACACAGGAATATCTTGTTTTTTTGAACTTGCTTTCGAAGAAGATTCCCAAATCCAGCTTTGGATAAAGTTTAAGGCTTGCCTAACATTTGTTATAAAATCCTTGATATTCCTTATTTTTTTAAACCTTTTAATGATGTAACCCGGGCGTAGATAAAATGCACGATAGGCTTTCTTTCTAGCTTCATGCAACTCTTTAACACTTAAGGAAGGAAGATTTAAAATAGGCTGGTTTAATTCATATTTCGCATAATCGTTCGTTGTAATCCAACCATTTTTCTTCCCTATTTCTTCTAATTCTGTTTTGGGAAAAGGTATTGCACAATAAAATTGGGCATAATCGGGATCCAATTCAATTACATATTTTATAGTTTGCTTAATAGTATCCATGGTATCGCCGGGAAGCCCAAAAATAATATGAGTTAAAACCTCGATTCCTGCATCCTTCGTCAACTTTACAGCAACCCGGGCTTGTTCGGCGGTTGCACCCTTTTTCATTTTATGGAGTATTTCATCAACACCAGATTCAACACCATAAGAAATACCGATACAACCCGAGACTTTCATTTCGCTTAAAACTTCTTGATCTACATGGTCAACACGGCTATTGGCCATCCAGCGGATCCTCTTTTCCAAACACCGGTTCTTAATTTCCGCACAGATATCCATGACAAATTTTTTACTTTGGTTAAAAGTATCTGACCACATTGTAAAATTACGGATTTTATATTTTTCAAGGCATTCTTGCATTTCATCAACAATATTTTTGGCACTTCGAAGTCGAAGTTTCTTTCCATAATATTGATGAGCAGTACAATAAATGCACGAATAGGGACATCCCCTGCTGGTAATAATAAGGGTATAAGGTTCATTTATTACAGGTAATGTATATCGTGCATTATCCAGAAGATGACGCGCCGCAAAAGGCAAATCGTCAAGGTTTTCATTAAAAGGCCGATCTGCATTGTGGACAATCGAACCGTCATCTTTTTTATAGGATATTCCTAAAACAGTTTGAAGATCCTTCCCTTTTTCCAAAGCATCGACTAGATCCTGTGCCGTCAACTCCGGCTCTCGACGGATAATAGACTCCAAAGCAGAAACCTTTAATATTTCTTCCGGGAGTGAAGTAGCATGGTTCCCAATAACCGTAAAATGAGCATTAGAAATTTTATGTATTCTATTAATAACCTCAATATCACTTGTCGAAGTTACCGTTGACATATTAAAAAGTATGAACGAAGGTTCTAACTCACGGACTAACTTTTCCAAACCATTTATATCAATGCAATTAGCGATGCAATCCGCCAAAAACACTTCATGATTTTTCGACTCCAAGGCTGCAGCAATCATCGGAAGAGAAATCGGAACCATAACATATTGAAAAGAATTTAATCGTTGTTCACACCGGCCTTCCCGGATATAACCCATTCCGTTACTGGTTGGCGGATTCACAATCATTGTTTTCATTTGAATCTCATTCCATTTATTCCCATTAAAAATACTATTCAATTGATATTGGGGATTCAAGTCATAGTCAAAATAATGATTTTTATGCAGGAAAGATGCTAAAAAGATATAAAACTTTAGGATTAAGCATAGAACTTTTAGTGCTTGAATATAATAAAGATATCCCATGTAAATCATGGAATAATTATTAGTTTGAGTTTATAGATCTGCCTTCTATCAATCGCTCCCATTTCCAGCATGCGACGAGACATCCCGATTCGGAATTCTGTAGTGATTGTAATTCCTGAA
Organism: candidate division FCPU426 bacterium; assembly: GCA_963847625.1. Taxonomy (GTDB): domain Bacteria; phylum Oederibacteriota; class Muellerivitia; order Muellerivitales; family Muellerivitaceae; genus CAWCKJ01. The sequence continues at coordinate 56,339 of CAWKAR010000013.1, forward strand.
AACAACGGTTTTCTGTATACGGACATCTTGGGTGAAAAGAACATCCAGTAGATAAACTCACCGGGTTCGGGGGTTCGCCCTTCAACATGGTTTCCTTATATTCGCTGGCATCCAATAAGGTCTTGGTATAAGGATGCCTTGGGCGAGTTAAGATTTTTTCAGTATCACCCTGTTCTACTATCCGCCCTAAATACATTACTTGTATTCGGCGGCTCAAATATGCCACTACCTGCAAGTCATGCGAGATAAAGAGAAAACTGATGCCGTGTTCACGGTTTAAATCCGAAAGCAAGTTTAAAATCGAAGCTTGAACTGAAATATCCAATGAAGAGACCGGTTCGTCAAGGACGATAAATTTCGGTTGGCAAGCAAGAGCTCGAGCCAAACCAATTCGTTGGCGTTGCCCCCCGGAAAATTCATGCGGATACTTATCAAGATCTTCTTTCGAAAGGCCAACTCGAACGAGAGTTTCTATCACCCAAGAAATCTGTTTTCGAGGTTCGAATAACCCGTGAACTTCCAATGGTTCCAAAAGAAGGTTTTTAATACTTTGCCGCGGATTGAGGGAAGCAAATGGATTTTGAAATACCATTTGGTAATTTTTACGGTTTTTCTTTTTTTCAGCCGGATTCATCTCGAAAGGAGAGGCCCCTTCCCAAAGCACTTCGCCCGCCGAAGGCTTTTCCAGGGCAACAATGCAACGACCTAACGTGCTCTTTCCGCAACCAGATTCTCCAACCAATCCAACAATTTCCCCTTGGTCGATTTGCATCGAAATATCGGCAAGTGCTTGTAGATTTGCAATCGCTTTCCCAAAAATTCCACGCTGAACAGGAAAGACTTTTTTTAGTTGTTTGATGGATAAAAGCACCGAACCCATTGACTCCCTTTCCCGAAAGATAAAATAGGGTGACATTGAACGCATTGTGACTTCCGTTTGAGGCATCTATCGGCAAATGAACACCCAGGAAAGACATCAAAGGGCGTTGGCACATTACCCGGGATATTAGGCAATAAACTTCCCCGTCGATGTTTTTCAGGTAGTGAAGCTAGAAGGCTTTCCGTATATGGGTGTTGGGGATGTTCAAACAATTCTTTTGGCGTCCCCTGTTCAACGACTTGTCCTGCATAAAATATAATGACGCGATTTGAATGTTCACGAACCAGTCGAAGATTATGGGTGATAAAAAGAAGCGCCATTTGGCGTTGGATGGTCATACGAATTAAAAGATCCAAAATCTGACTTTGAACAGTAACATCCAGGGCGGTAGTGGGCTCGTCCGCAATTAAGAGTGAAGGGCCACATGCCACTGCCATCGCGATCATTATCCTCTGGCACATTCCACCGGAAAGTTGAAATGGATATTGCCGAAAAATCCTTTCCGGATCAGGCAATCCAACATCTTCCAATAGTTTTAAAGTTTTCGATCGGATGGAGAGTGAATCCAACCCAAGATGCAAACCCAATGTTTCAGCTATTTGATGTCCAACCGCCATCACTGGATTTAAGGAAGAAAAAGGTTCTTGAAAAATAATACCTATTTCTTTGCCCCGTATATTCTTCCACTCCTTTAATGGTAGGCGATTTATTTCTATCCCCTTAAAAATAATCCTTCCATCTATCCATTCCATCGGCGGACGTGGTAAAAGACCCATGACCGATAGAGCGGTCATACTTTTGCCACAACCCGATTCCCCAACGACTGAAACCCTTTCCCCCTCGGAAATGTTTAAGTCCACACCATTTAAAACCATACCAGGCTCAGGTCGCCTAGTATCATGTAATGCAATTCTAAGTTTCTCGATTTCCAGCAAAGTGCGATTATCCATTCAGTAATAACCTTTAATGCCTTCCCTTTGATTTGAAAATTAATTTAACCAATCAAGGCATCGATAGAAGGCTTAAATATTTTTAAGGTTTTTAAACTGGACTTCCAGGGAAGGAAAATCGATAACAGCGTAATGTCCATCTTCAAGAAAACCCGGATTAACAACTGTAGTATTACCCATTCGGACCGTTCCCTGGCCCGATTTAGCACGGCCACAAAAAACCAATTTTGGAGAAACGCGCTCAATAATTTCATTGATGAGCAAAACACCACAATGTTTCCCCTCCGATAAATCCAGCCGGCAGACAGGGGGGGAATGAAACAATAATATTTTATCGCTTGGAAAATATTCCAACCGCCTGAGTGAAAACTCTACCCAGGTTCTGGAATATTGGAGAACTAAATCTCGATTGTCCTCGCTGAGTGTAATTTCGCCGCCAAACCCAGCAATAATAAATTGGTCTTCCCGGCACATCATTTCGTGTGCGGGTCTCAAGTTTGGATAAATATCGGCATAATTATATACCGTTCGAAAATAAACGGCTTCAGAAGCATCATTATAACCTGGAATTACATAAATGATTTTCTGTGTGTCCGCCAAAACAAGGAGGAATTGTTTTAAATATTCAGTGTCTTGTTCAATTTCCTTCTGTATTACTGGATTGGTTAGATCAGGTTTACTGTGGAATCGCCATGCAGTCTCATACTCGTTCAATCTTTTTTCACCCTTCATAGAACCGCCACAATAAAAAATAACATCAGGTTCTTCATATTTAATCATCATCGGGATTAGGGAAAGATATTCGCTAGCGCCGCGATAATCTGATAGGCAAATGAATTTCAAAAACTTCTCCATGACAAAATTGATTTAGATGCCATCCAAGCCAAAGATGATTTTTTAAATAAATCCCAGATTGCTTCGCGAAAAGTTTTTCGCTACAATTTTACTCCACAAGCCTATAACACTCAACCACAGCTAAAAAAACCATTATGCCAAAAATTCAAAATCCCTACTTTGCAATGCCAGATGGAACGCTCAAACACATTAATCCATTGACCGGCACGGAAGTATGGACTGTACCGACCAGGGCGCACCGCCCTTTTTATAACCGACCTATCAAACCGCCAAAATCGTTACTTAAGGGTGAAAAGGAGAATTTCTGCGACTTTTGTTTTTCCGAATATTTCAGGACTCCCCCCGAAAAGTCCCGATTAATTCAAAAATCTGATGGGCAATATCAAATTCTCGAGAAATTGAACCCCGACATGATCGAAGCTTCTAAAGCGGTTTTTCGCCGGGTTGCGAATCTCTTCGAAATTGTGACCATCGATTACTGGAAAAAAAACCATGGCTTTCAACTCTCGCCTTCACAAATCCATTGGCGTCAAAGTTATTTGGGCAATCCAAGAGGTATGGAACATGTTCTCCGCATAATTGATAATAAATTGAACCTCAGCGTTCAAGATCCCGAAGGAATTTCTCATATTAGCACTGATGAAAAAATTGCCATGGCCGACGCTTTTTTTGGGGGTAGTCATGAATTAGTTATCGCAGGGCATCATTACAAACCAGATGCGGAATACGATAATGAGCTTTTTTCATCCGGTGAAATGTCTCCTGATGAGCATTACAGATATATGCGTTTTACGATTGATGCCATTTCAGACATTTATGTTAATAATAAATTTGTCCGTTACGTCACGGTTTTTCAAAATTGGTTGGAGTCAGCCGGTGCTTCCTTGGAACATTTGCACAAACAACTAGTCGGTTTGGACGAATGGGGAACCTCCATTCAATATGAAGTCGATATCGCAAAAGAAAATCCCAATATTTACAATGAATCCATAGTCAATTTTTCAGCTCTGCATAATTTAATATTCGCGGAAAATGATTATGCCCTCGCTTTATCCGAAATTGGCCACCGCTATCCCACACTCGCCATTTACTCAAAAAGCTCCCATCCACGACCAGCCGAGCATACCGAGGAAGAACTTCGGGGATTTTCAGATTTAGTTCATGCCTGCCATGCGGCAATGGGTGCACAATGTCCATGCAATGAGGAATGGTACTATTCTCCCCCAGACGCGGTAAATGTTATGCCTTGGCATATCCTCATTAAATGGAGAGCCATTAATTTAGCTGGATTCGAGGGGGGAACAAAAATCTATATCAATCCCATTTCCCCAAGCTCGCTCAGGGATATGGTAGTTCCAAGACTTTACCAATTAAGGAATGAGGGCAAAATAAAAAATATTCGAATTGCCACGGAATGTCATATAAAACCCGATCCCCTTCTTTACTGTAAAAAATAATCAATCTCTCGAAATGTTAAGTCCAAATCCTTGGTAAAAGCCGATCGCCTTCCTCTTTTCCTCCCTCAACCAATCGGCCCTTTTTTGCGCTCGCTGTTTCCATAATTCGGATTCATGAAACTGTTTTTCATATTCAAGATAGGACACCAACATCCCATAAAGTTCCAGGCTTTGAAAACCAAGCCCAAAAGCTCTTTTCCCATATTCAATGGCCTTTCGGGGCCTGCCGAGAAACATTTCTATATCCGCTCTTTTAGCCCAGGCCAAAGCTAAATTTGGATACTCCACCGTCCATTCCAGTGCCGTTTGACAGGCTTGCTGCTGAAGTCCACCATTGAGTGTAAACTTCCCAATATGAACCAAGCGGCTTTCCTGTAAACCCGGCAACTGCAAAAGGGGGCTTGGATGCGACGCCGGGGTCCATCTCACTTTGTAAACAAATGTGTTTTCTCCCTGAAAGATGGGTTCCATAAAACACTTCCAAAAAAGCTCGTACTCGGAAATTGGCATTCCTTCCAAGTTGAAATCCTTTTCCTTAATAGACATGAATTCCGCTTCATTCCGCTGGTACAGGAAATAAGAAACTCCCTCCTTTCGAAGCCGCGCAGCTAATTCTCCCGCTGTCCGGCACGACGAGGCCCACTTCAAAAAAATCGGGCGTTTCCAAAAGAAATCCACAAAAGCGGTTCGTTGGAGGGGATATGTTTGGTAAAAGCCGAAAGCCAACACTTTGTCACGGGAATCCGAGTTCACTTCGATTTGGCGATAGGCTGCGAAAGTGTCCCAGTCGTAATAATAATTCCTCTTGAGTTTCTCAAGGTTGCTTTCAAATCCCAATGCGGAAACATAAGGCGCGGTTGAAGTAATTTGGGCGGACAAACAGAGCCAAATTGACAATAAGATCCCGACAGCGAAAGCCACACGAGGTCCGGATTCTTTTTCCTTGAAAGCTGTTTCCCAAACCATGGCCGCCAATAAAGCCAGAACAAGGGCACCACCCCCGGCGTGACGAAAGTTGGTACAGAATATAACCCAACCCGCAAAGAAAACGACCGCGAACGTGGCTAGAAATATCCCGAGCCGGGTTTTCAATGGCTTGAAAGCCCACGGCAGTGCCATGAAAACCAGGGGCGTCCATGCCGCATTGACTGAGTTCTCAGCTGAAAAAAAGACCCGTCCCAATATTTTTAAAACACCCCGGAGCGAGAAACCACCTGGTAAACCTGTATCCGCCCATAAATTCGCTTCCAATAATTTGTTATATTCAGGAGGCCCGCCAAAAATCAAAGTCGCAAGGGGATAAACTGGGTTTCCATTGGCCAATATGTTTTTTAAGACCCACGGTGTAATAGGAATGGCAAAAAGCAAGAAACATTTCCAATCCGGTTTAAGCCCGGAATGTTTTTTCATCCATCCAAAAATCAGAATTATTCCACAAGCCGCAATCGCGAAAACCGCAGTGTATTTCACTGTGAACGAACATCCCAAAATAAACGCTGTGACATAAAGCCAGTTTTTTTCAATGGGGCTTTCCAAGGCCTTCCACAAGCAATAAACCGCCGTAATTTCAAACAGGGTCATGAAACCTTCCACATACCCCCAGGCAAAGATAGCCATGAAAAAAGGACAACTCCAAAAAATCCAGGCGCCCTGTTTACCCTTTCCATTCCACTCCCCGGCAAAAAGGCAAAACAGCCATGCCATCAAAACCGCCGCCAAACCGCCCGACATTACAGAAAGGGTCTCTCCGCCCAAATTCCAAAAACCGGCTAAAATCAACTCCGCGGATTTGGGCATGTCCCCCGTGTGATTTGTCCAATGAAAAGGGATTTGGTGGAGCCGGGAAACTTCCTTGGCGTAGCGAAAATGATCCAGTACGGCATCCCAGACGATGGGCGGGGAAATGTATTCAAAAAGCCACAATATAATTGGAAAAGCCAATAGCCATGACACCCAACCGTTTCCCCGAATACAGCCTGATATAAATGAATATTCTTTAAGCTGTTTCCAACCGGCCTCAACCATCGGCAAAAAGAACAATAGGGTCAACGGCCAATAGAGGATTTCATTGGTCCCCAAGCCAAAAACGTATAGCGAAAACAAAGCAAGGCTTATAACCATCCCCAAAAAAACGGCAATGGGTTTATTCATTTTCTCGAATAATATTTTCTGGAAGGCACGGGCCCAGCCCAGCAACCCCAACCCGATGAGAAAGATCCAAAAAAAAGCAGCCAGTCTTTGCTCCCACAAAGGAAGAAAAAACAAAAAATTCCATTCAGAATCTTTTAATAAACGCAGGGATGGAAAAAAAGTGGATTTACCGACGCTGTAAGTAAATACAGTTAGAATCAAGAAGGAGGCTACGGTTTTTTTCAACGGTTTCACCTTCTCGTGAGGGATCTCTCGGGGAAAATCGGGTCGGATTGACAATCAAGAGTCGAGAGTTATAATACGCCTTCTTTATCTAAAAAAGTTTCGAAAAAGCCCGAGTGGTGGAATTGGCAGACACGTACGCTTGAGGTGCGTATGGGCGACCGTGCGGGTTCGAGTCCCGCCTCGGGCACCAATCTTTCCTTGTAAAATGGCGACCTGAGTCGCCATAAATAAGAGTTTGGCACGTACTTGGGTTCTATATTAAATTTCAAATTGGAAACCCAAGTGCACCATTTCTTCAAATATTCTATGCCAGGTCAGTTTTTTATCTTATCCTTCAAAGCCAGTGCGTCCGGATTGTCCGGTTTATAGGACAAAGAAATTTTCAAGTAATATGCGGCATCCTTGGAATTGCCTTCCTCAAAAAGAACGGATGCCACCGCAGAGTAATAAACTGATCTCATTGCAGTAATTTCCTTTCCCGTTATCCCCTGCTTTTGCAGTTCATTAAAAAAAGCCTTTGCATCCTGTCCCAACTGGACAATTTGTTGGTTTTTTATCCGATTTGGGACGATTTCAGTTTTCAATTGGCCCAAGGAAGCCTTCGCATCCAAGGGCTCGTCCCACCAGCCATTAGCGGCCTTGTGTTTTTTCATTTCCGGATTTAGGGCACTGAATGCCCCGGTATTTTTCGCATCAGGGTTCGCCTTTGCTTCCACGATCGGCGTCGCGACAACAACTGAAAAACCTGACCAACCATTGGCCGTTAGAACAATTTTTCTATCCACGAATTGAGCCTTTAAATCGTCCCAATAAAAAACGTGTTCGGCGGAACTCTCATTTTTCGGTTTTTCTTTCGAAGAGCACCAAACTTCGGGCCCATGCCCGCCCGCTTTTAAATCAATGGATATCGCGGGAGCCATGGCCTCCAAAACTTGTTTTATGTTCCCATTGATATAGGCAAAACCTTTTAAGACTTGGTTTCCTTTCAAATCGTCCCTTTGGAGGAGCATAAAAGATCGTTTTTTATCCGATTGGGTTATTACTTTTATCCAAAGGACCGGGCCGCCGTCATCCTCGAAATTTTTGATGTACTTTTTCTTTGTGGGATCGTAAAAACAAACGACTAATGTTTGGTCATGGGGTTTGTCCAATTCGTTGACCGGTATGGCTTGCCGGTAAACTAAAATCATGTCCTCCTCGCCCAAACCGCGAATATCCTCAAAATCGAAAAGGCCTTTACTTTCAATCTTTCCATCGTCTGAAAGCCAGGGAAGGTTTTCCAAAAGATGGTTCGGGGGTAATACGGAATCCGTCACCTGATTCTGGCCCCAAGCAAGGCTTGCCAGGAGTAAAAAAGGAAAAGTAAAAAAGGAAAATCTTTTCAAGAGACCATAACCCATAAAGCCTCCAACCGATAAATTTGGAAAATTAACTTGAAAATCAAATTTTATTGTCAAAATCACCGTTAAGTTTTCAATCACTTATTACCATGAAAATCTAGACCCAAATAAGAAAATTTGAAAACGAATCACTTTACATGTACCGAGTATACAAAGTTTAGAAAATTTTATGGTTGTAACCAACCATTTTCTAAATAAAACCGCGCGGTGTCCACAATACCCTTCCTGATATCGATTCGTGGTGTGAAGGATAATTCGCGCCGAATTTTACGATTACTACAAACCCACCCGGGAGCTGCGGCTTCCTTAACCTTGTCTTTGCTGACGATCGGCGGCAACAAGGGCTTGCCAGTCCAAGAAGCCGCCCAATCTCCCAACGAGGCCACTATTCTAACGATTCCGAGGGGAACATTGAATGTTTTATACGTCTTTTTCAAGACATTTCCAATAAGTTGAGCCAACTCATTCCAGCTGATATCTTGACCGTCGGAAACGAAGAAAGTTCGTCCGTTGGCTTTGAGGCTCTGACTCGCGAGCAAGATTGCCTCCACCAGATCTGCCACATGGATGAAACTAACCCTTTGGTTGCCATCGCCCGAGTTCAACACCAATCCCCTGTTAACCATTCTGAAGTACTCGAATAGATCCGTTTCCCGCTGGCCATAAACGACACCAGGTCTCAAAATCGAAACCTGGAATTTACCGTTGAATGCCTGGACGATTTTTTCCCCTTCTAATTTGGTTTGCCCGTAAAAGCTGATGGGGCGGCAAGGCATGGTTTCATCGATTTCCGAATTAACCTCGGATGGCCCTGCGGCGGAAAGCGAGCTGATATAAGTCAACCGCTTGACGGTTCCAGCCTCCGCGGCGGCCCAACAAATATTCCAAGTCCCGGCCACATTTACCTTTCGATAACTCGATAGGTCGGAACCCCTTAAAACCCCAGCCAAATGGTAGATCGCCCTTACATTCCTGGTGGCCGTTCGGACTGATTCCAAATCCGTCACGTCACCGTAGCATAATTCCATTCCCGGAAGAAGTTGAAAAGGAAGACGACTCGTAGTGCGTACTAGAAGTTTTATTTTAATCTTTTGCTTGGCTAGGGTTTCAGCCAAATGGCTTCCCACAAAACCACTTGCGCCAGTGATTAAGACCGGAGAAAGAAATTTCATAGTTGCCGGGATTTACTGGCAAAATGTTTGATAAACATAGTTCACCATCCTATAATAACCCGGCCTTCAGCAACAACATTTGCATGATCTTCATCCCGCTTGAATTCCCCCAGGGATTGGGGCATCGGGCCGTTAATGAGGTGTCGAGCTTTTTGGGGCCTTAAAACAGCAAATTCGCTGCCATTCTCAATAGGTTCTTCCAAATTCGGTGGCTGTTTAAGACGAAATGAATCAAAAACAGAAGCCGCGGATAAAACTTTTTTAACATGAGGATTTATGGATATCTTTGACAAAGCTAATAGTTGGACAGCCGCAGACGAGGTTAGAAAAGCTGGTGTCTATCCATATTTTCGTCCTAATACCTCCAGCCTTGGCACCGAGGTGACCATCGGGGGCAAGAAGATGATCATGGTGGGTTCCAACAACTACCTGGGTCTGGTCACCCACCCCGAGGTGCTCGAAGCAATGGTCCAGGCCATTCGGAAATACGGTTCGGCTTGCACGGGTTCCCCCTTTTTGAACGGCACCTTGGATATCCGCGTGGAGTTGGAAAAAAAGCTCGCCGAATTTGTGCACATGGAGGAAGCCCTGGTTTATTCCACGGGTTTCCAGGCCAATCTAGGGGTTCTTTCCACCATTGCCGCCCGCGGCGATTTCATCCTTTCCGACCGGGATAACCATGCCAGTATCGTGGACGGCTGCAAGATTTCCTTCGCCAAAACGGTCAAGTACGCCCACAACGACATGGCCGAGCTGGAACGTATTCTCAAGAACCATGCTAAGGACTCCAAGCTCATTGTGACGGATGGCGTGTTTTCCATGGGCGGCGACGTGTGCAACCTGCCCAAGATCGTGGAACTTAAGAAGAAATATCACGCGCGTCTCATGGTGGACGAGGCGCACTCCCTCGGTATCTTTGGGCCCCAAGGCGAAGGTACCGGATCCCATTTCAACCTCCAGCACGAAGTGGACATTGTGATGGGCACCTTTTCCAAATCCCTGGTATCCATCGGGGGCTTCATCGCCTCCACCCACAAAGTCATCGACTACCTGAAGCACAACAGCCGGCCCCTCATTTTCTCAGCGAGCCTCTCGCCCGCCGATACCGCAGCCGTGTTGAAAAGCCTGGAAATCATCAAGCGCGAGCCGGAACGCCGGGAGCGGCTTTGGAAGATCATTAAACGCATGCGCGAGGCATACAAGGCCATGGGCTGGAACACCCTCAACACCCAGTCGGCCATCATCCCCTTGATGGTGGGCGACAACATGAAAACATTCGCCATGACCAAGGAACTGGGCGAAATGGGGGTCTTTGCCACTCCCGTCGTATCCCCCGCGGTTCCTCCCGAGCAAACCTTGATTCGAACCAGCTATACCGCCACCCACACCGACCAACAGCTCGACCATGTTCTGGACTGTTTCAAAAAGGTCGGCAAGAAATACAAGGTTATTTGAAGGAGGATCAAATCCCATGGCGATAACCATAAAAACGGTTGAGAGCAAAAAGGACCTGGAAGTTTTTCTCCATCTGCCATGGAAAATCTACGCTCCCGGGGGAAAACGCGATCCGAACTGGGTGCCGCCTTTCCTGCCCGACCACCGAAGCCTGCTGAACCCCAAGATCAATCCCTATCACAAGCACAGCCGCACCAGGCTTTTTGTGGCCTTGAACAATCAAGGCGAGCCGGCCGGCCGCATCTCCGCGAGCGTGGACGACAACTTCAACAAGCAATGGAGCGAGAAAACCGGCTTTTTCGGCTGGTTTGAGTGCGTGAACGATCTTGAAACTGCCAAGGCCCTTTTTACCGAAGCCGAGAAATACATCAAGAGCGAGGGTATGAACTGCGTCCGGGGGCCCGCCAGCTTCACCTCGAATGACGACTGCTACGGTTTTCTGCTGAAAGGCTACGACAAACCGGCGGTCATGGCCATGACCTATAACCCTCCCTATTACCTGGAACTGGCCGAGAAAGCCGGCTATGCCAAGGCCAAGGACCTCTATGCCTGGTGGCTCGGAACCGACAAGCCCTTTCCCGAGCGGATCGTGCGCATCGCCGAATATATCATGAAGCGCGAAAAACTGGTGATCCGGACCCTGAACATGAAGAACTTTTTCAAGGAAGTCATGGCCTTCAAGGACGTCTACAACCAGGCTTGGGAAAAGAACTGGGGCGCCGTCTCCATGACGGACGACGAACTGAATTACCAGGCCAAGAAGCTCAAGGATATCGTCTGGCCCGATTTCGTTATTTTCGCCGAGGTGGATGGCAAAACCGTCGGAGCCTGCCTCTGCACCCCGGATGTGAACCAGGTTCTCATGAAATTAAACGGCGAGCTTTTTTCGCTCAGCGATCCCTTCGCGGTCCTCAAGTTCCTTTCGGGCATGAAAAAGGTGAACGCGGCCCGGCTGATGGCTTTGGGGGTTATTCCCGAGTACCGTTTGAGGGGCATCGAGGCGGTGCTTTATTACGAGATCTTCAAGGCCGGCATGAAACGGCATGTGGTCGGCGGCGAGCTTTCCTGGACCCTGGAAGACAACGACATGATCAACAAGGGCATCGCGGCCACCGGAGCCACTCAATACAAAAGTTTTAGAATTTACGGTAAAAATATATAACCGTTCATGAGGTCATTGTTATAAGTTCACTTATTAACATCTCTTTACCCTCTTACGAATAAAAAAACCCCTTGGAGAAGAATCCTCCAAGGGGTTTTTGTTTTTCCGGCTTATTCGATCAGTTGGTACCCTTTAAGGCTTTGATGAACTGGGAAAGCAGGGCATTGTTCGGATTCAAGGACAAGGCTTTTTCATATGCGGCTAAGGCTTGATCCTTCTGCCCCAAGTAATAGTAGCAAGTTCCCATCCCTTGGTAAGCCGCGACTGAATTCGGGTCGTCGTTGGCGGCGGCCTGGTAATATTGAAGGGCGCTTTTGTAATCCTTGTTGGCGAGGGATTGGCCCCCCATCGCCAAGGCGTTGGAAGGAGCGGCAGCCGGTTGGGAAGCGGTCTGGGTCCCCGACGGGGCAAATACTTTCACGGTCTGCCCTGAAACGGTGACGATGCCCGTGATCATGTTGAGGATTTCATCCAGGAAGGATGCTTGGGACTGGATCGTATAATTCGTCAATCCCTTGCTTTTGGCAATTTGCCCGCCATCCACGTTGTTGAGCGGGACCAACCCCCACAGGATATACCACTGTCTTTCGCTTGCGACTTCATTTCCGTCCGTACCGCCGGTTCCAACAGTGTGATTCAGGGTGGAGCAACCCGAAAGCCACAATACTGAAAATAGAGTGAAAATCAGGCAAGCCGTTGCTTTTTTCATGGTATTCCTTCCCTTCTGGATTAATGACAAATCAAGGATGGATTTTACCACAAGGAAATTCAGCCGAGTCACATAAAGAATGAATCATGTCGAATTGGGCCAAATACTCAATCCGGGCTAACAACTAGCCAAAACTACCACGGACCTGGGCTGGACCTGGCAGTTCAAAGAGATCAAGGCCGGGGCAACGCTCAGGTCCAAAAGATCCATCGGGCTAGGCGCTCCTGTATCAACGACTTTCTTCCAATCCCCGGCTTTTCCCTGTTGGATTTGAAAATTCAACGGGTTCCACCAAGCGTTAACCATCATATAGAGGTCCAGGTCGTTCAACGAACCTCCTTTCAGGCAAAAAGCGAAACTGTGGGAATCCGGGGAAATATCCGTCTGAGCGCCTACTCCATACCAAGCCACATCCTCACCCCAAAAAGTGGAACGGCATAGGGAGGGATGGGACTTTCGGAAAGCCACCATCTTGGAGAAAAAGCGGAAAACATCCTCATTCACTTTCAGCCGGTTCCAATCCAACCAAGTCAAAAAGCTGTCGATGTTATAGGGGTTCGCGTCGCCCAATTGGGTTTGAAGAAACTCATCTCCCGCCCGGAACATGGGCGTGCCGTTGGAAAGCAGCAGCAGGGTGATGAAATTTTTTACCTGCTGTTTGCGAAGCGCCAATACCGCCGGGGCCGCTCCCGCGTCACCCTCCCATCCGCAATTCCAACTTTGCTGGTCCTCGCGGCTGTAGGCCGTCAGGTCATATAGAGTCGGGCCGTCGTGTGAGGAAATGTAATTCAGGCTCTGGTACGCCCGGTAAGAAAAGGGAAGTTCGTCTGGGAAGAAGTCGGAGCTTCCATACACGCGCGTGAGTATTTCCGCGACCAATCCCCCATCCCCCTTTAAGAACTGGCGTGTTTGCATGCGGAACTGGTCGTTCCATTGGCGCCAATAGATACCGGGAAAGCTTCGTTGGGTTGGTTCATTGCCCAGCTCATAATTGCCTTGGGCCCCTCCCTCCCAGGGTTCCGCGATGAGGCGTATGTTATAAAGATTGGGCTCCAATGCAATCTCATCGATGATCGGCGGGTCGTCAAAATTCACGCTCCCGTTGGAATTCCGCGAGAAAACCGAAGCCAGGTCGAACCGGAATCCATCCACGTGCATTTCCTCAACCCAGTACCGAAGACTGTCGGTAATGAGCCGTTGGACCGCCTGTCTGGAGCAGTTCAAGGTGTTGCCGGTGCCGGTGAAATCGGCATAAGGCGCGTCCGGGAAGGGGCCGGTCATGTAATAGGTGTCGTTGTCGATCCCGCGGAAGCTGAAACAGGGGCCGTTTTCGTTTCCCTCGGTCGTGTGGTTATAAACCACGTCCATGATCACTTCGATGTCCGCCTCGTGGAGGGCCTTGACCATTTGTTTGAACTCCGTGATGGGTTGCCCCGGCTTCTGGCCGGTGGCGTAGGCGGCGTGGGGCAAGAAAAAGTTAAGGGTCATGTATCCCCAGTAATTGGGCTCCGAAGCGTCGAACTGCTGGACGGGCATCAACTCCACGGCCGTGATTCCCAGTTCCTTCAGGTAGGGTATCTTTTCGATGACCCCCAAAAAAGTTCCCCGGCGGCCGGGCGCCAACCCCGAGTTGGGATTACGGGTGAAACCTCCCACGTGCATTTCATAAATCACCAGGTCGTGGTCGTGCCGGGGCCGGGTTTCATTTCCCCAGGCGTATGATTCCTGTCCCTCCAAAAGAACCCCCAAGGGGGCCCGTCCCACGTTGCTCCCCGCCCCGCAAGCGGCGGTTCTGGAAAAATCCGGGGGGAAAAAAACCTGGTGGGCATAGGGGTCCAGGAGCACCTTAGCCGGGTTGAAAAAACCCTGTTCAGGGGATTCATCCAGGGAAGAGGGTCCATTGACGGAATAAGCGTAATACTGGGCCCCCTGAAGGGCGGCCTTAGAGATGCGGGCGTGCCAAATCCGGGAAGTTTTGTTACGCAAGGGGTCGAAGGAATAAGTAAAGACGGGATGGATGAAATCATCCGGTCCATAAGCTAAGAGGGTGACTTCAGAGGCGTTTTTTGAATAAAGGGCGAAGTTGAAGGATTGGCTATCCGGCAGCCAGGTCGCGCCCAGCGGGGACGCGGAACCTTCCGTTTCCTCCCAAAGTGCCGTCAGGGGTTTTATGTCCCCAGTCGATTTCGCCGGCCTCTTCGGCATAGTTTCCTCCAAAATTTATTCACAGTGGGGATTGTCATTGCGACGAGTGGCCGCCGAATAGGCGGCCGTTAACGAGGAAGCAACCCAAGTTTAAATATGATTTAAACTATAACCCCGATTAATATCCAAAAAGTTTTTTATTTCCGCCGCTTCCCGGTTTTCTTCTTCGTCTTCCGGCGGGCTTTGCGCTTCCCTTTCGGGCGGCCGACTTTTTTCTTTCGGGCGGTTTTGGGCGCGGCCGGCTTCTTTTCCACCACTTTAGCGGCAGGAGCGACAGCCGCCAAGGCGGCCTTTTCAAAGCGGTCCAAAACCTCCTGCAAAGGTCCCTCGCAGGGAATGCGTTTCAAGATGCCTTTTTTGTCGTAATAATCGATCAAAGGGGCTGTGTCTTTTTGGTAAACGTTCAGGCGGTTTTCGATTGTGGCCCTTTCGTCGTCCGCCCTTTGGATGACTTCCCCGCCGCACTTGTCGCAAATCCCTTCCTGTTTCGGGGGGAGCCCGGTGTTGACGTTGTAAGTCGCCCCGCATCCCTTGCAAACCCGTCGGCCTGTGAGGCGCGTGATCAGGGTGTCCCTTCCCACCTCGACCTTGAGCACTGCGTTCACGGGGCGCCCAAGTTCCTTAAGGATACCCTCCAAGGCCTCGGCTTGGGGAATGGTCCGGGGAAAACCGTCCAGGATGTAACCCTTCGCCGCATCCGGCTGGTTCAGCCTTTCCTTGACGAGACCGATGACCACGGAATCCGGAACCAATTCACCCTTTTTCATGAACTCCTGGGCCTTCAGCCCCAAAGGCGTCCCCGCCTTCACCGCTGCGCGTAGGATGTCACCGGTTGAGACCTGCGGAATTTGGAACTTCTTGATTAAAACCGAGGAATAGGTTCCTTTGCCAGCCCCTGGTTCCCCTAAAAGTATGAATCTCATGGCCGCCTCCTGATTGTATTAGAGTCCCAACCGAGGGCATAGCTTACCCGATAGGTACGATTGGTAATTTGACGAAAATCATAAAAGAAGGAATCCAACTCGGATTCACAGGCTAAAAAAGCCTTTAAAGAAGCCCATTTCCCGGGCATATCCCATTATTCACAGGAAGCTTTCGCGGGTATCTCGATTTTTCTTGGCATTCGAAGCCTTAAACCCACCACCTTCATGGGGCTCTTTGAAAGCCTGATCTTGAGCCGGTCGCCCAATCCGAAAGGCACCACCCGGTTTGAGCCATCCACGAAGATCCGCCCGTCCTTCATGTAGGAATAGATTTCCAGGGCTTGGTCCCGGCTCAAAACGCCTTTCACGTGCCTGCGGCGCCCGAATTTCCTTTGGTAAACTTCCCGGACCACGAACTGGAATTTCTTGGCCGTGACGGGAAGGATTTTTCCGCCCGCCGAGGCGTTGGCGGCCGTGGATCCGGCGGCAGTGCTCACCCAGACGCCGCTGGACATTTGTTCCTCTGTCTGGGCTCCTATCTTCAACATGTAGCGGGAAGTGCCCGCCGGGCTGAGAGTGCTCACCAACAGGTCATTCAAGACTCTCCAGGGGTGAACTTTTCCGTTAATAAAAAATTCAATCCGGGGCACTTCCACGGGCGGTAAATCCCCCGCGAGATAAGCCTTCAAAACCGATTGGAAGTTTTTGCAGGTACAACAGCTGAAACGCGCGACACTACGTTGGGGGTCCGAATTCACGCCCAGAATGGGGATGGAACGAAGGTAGTGGCATGAATCCAGCAAGGTGCCGTCCCCGCCGACTGAAATGGCCAAATCAAACCTTTTTTCGGCGTCCTGAAGTTGTTGGAGCTGGTTCCGGTGAAAGAATACGGAGGATATGCCCTCTTTTTTTAGGACTTCCCGGACTTTTTGGATCGTATCCACATGGCGCTGATGGCTTCCGCAAAGAATTTTCCAGTAACGCCCCTTGCGGAAGTGGTTCGCGAGAGTATCGGTGTTCTGAATTCTCGAGAAAGCGCTTAGCTTGTAGATGACTAAAATCCTGGGCTTAGGCATGAAAACCTCATTCGATGAAGATTAACCGCACACCTACCTGAAAGACGAAAACCCGACCCGGATCATCATAACAGCGTACGCGGCCAAAAGAAGGGCGGCCAGTTTGGAAACCACCTTCGTTCCTGAAACTCCCATCCAACGCATCAATAAGTCCGACTGCCTGAATACCAACCAGCTGATGAACAGGTTCAGAATCAGGCTCATTCCGATCTCGAAAAGATTGAATCGGGCCTTCAAGAGAATCAGGGTGGCCAATACCGCCGGCCCCACCAATAGGGGAATCCCCAGGGGCACGATGCCCGCCCCGCCCTGGTAGTCATGGGTGAACATCTTCCGGTCCCAGACAATATCCCTCAAAGCGATCACCAAAACCAATAGCCCGCCCGCCACCTGGAAATCACCTGGCTTCAGGCCCAAAGCGCTTAAAACCATCGGCCCCAAGGGGATGAACAACAGTCCCACCACCCCGGCCGTGAGGATGGACCCGTCCACGATCTTCCGACGCTTCGGCGAGGAAATGTCGGAGGTCATTTGGATAAAGGCGGGCAATACCCCTAATGGGTCCATGGCCACAAAAAGGGGCAAAAACAAACTCAAAAAATCCGGAAAAGTCATTAGAAAACACCTCAGAATTGGTTATTGCGGCTCAAGGATTATAGTCTACAGAAGATGGTTAGGGCAGTCCCGATCCGCAATAGCAACATTGTTTTTGAGAAGATACTATTAAAATTATGGCTCCCCAGCGTGGACAAAAATATTTATTAATTAATCCATAAGGGTTTATTAGTTACTGCTGAATTTTCCGGATCAGGTTGTTTCCCGTATCCGCAACATAAACATTGCCGGAAGAATCAACCGCAACACCTGATGGATCATAGAACGTCGCCGTAACTGCTGCACCGTCGTCGTGGCCGTAACCCCCTTCCCCCGCCAAAGTTGAAACCATTCCACCCGGGGTGATTTTACGGATCATCTGATTGCCATTATCCGCAACGTAAACATTTCCGGCGGAATCTGTTGCGACTCCTTCGGGCGCATTGAATGTTGCGATAGATCCAGGCCCATTAGCCATTCCATTCAATCCGGATCCAGCGAATGTCGACACTATCAAACTGGTGTTGATTACACGTATTACATCGTTATATGAATCCCCGACATATATATTTCCGAAAGAATCAAGCGCGACACCAGATGGCATATTGAAAGACGCAAAAGTCGTTGGCCCATTGACAAATCCTTGAGAACCCGAACCAGCTAGAGTTGATACAATGGCTGAAGAATTGATTTCCCGGATCAGGCTATTTGAATCTGCAAAGTAAATATTGTCTCCTGAATCAATTGCGAGCGCAGTTGGATGGCAGAGTGTAGAAGTAATCCCCATTCCATTGACAGACCCGCATACCGACACTGTTCCCGCTAAAGTCGAAACCACTCCCCCAGGAGTGATTTCCCGGATAAGATTATTTCCCCAATCGGTGACGTAAACATTCCCGGAGAGATCCACCGCGATTCCAGAAGGAAAATTGAATGACGCTACATTCCCTGGCCCATTGGCGGCCCCGGTAACACCCGCTTGGCCCGCCAAAGTCGACACGGTTCCGCCGGTAGTAATTACCCGAATCAGGTTATTACCTGAATCCGCGATGTAAATATTTCCAGCTGAATCCACCGCTACGCCACAGGGCGATCTGAATGAAGCCGCGGTTGCCGGTCCGTCGGCGGAACCCCCAGACAATTTACCCGCCACGGTCGTCACCATGGCGCCATTGGTAGGCGTTGGAGTTGCTGTGATGGTGATTGTCGGAGTATTCGTTGACGTGGGGCTTGCGGTAAGGGACAACGTAGGTGTCATCGAATCCGTTGGACTGTTTGTCCACATAACCGTGCTGGTTGGTGTTGGGGTAATGGTCTGGGTGCATGTGTAAGGATAACAAGTGCTTGTGGGAGTGGGAGTTGGCGCTTGAATAGGCGAGACGCTATATTTTTGGGAGCAGGCCACCGGGGAAAGCCACAAGAGGGATAGAAGAATCAAGCCGAAACAAAGCACATATATTGTTCGATGCATAAACACCCCCGGCAAAATTTCTTTAAAATTTTTATTTAGTTTATCATTCCCACAGCGATAGTTGGTTTGGTTTTTCAGGGGCTAAAAAAGCTTCTTTTTTCGTCCAATACAACTCCCAGGGTTGGACATCTATCCATGCTTCGCATTCACAGGAGTAAATCCCCCATGTGTACCCCGGTAAACAGCATGGGGAAGCCTCTTCCCCATACCTCATCCCGTTTCGAGTCCCAATTTAAACCTGTCCCCGGGCTGGACTCCCTTCGTTTCACTCAGGGCAAGCTCACTTCAAGCCCGCTATATCACCATTGAAATGCCATTTTAACGCCTCGGTATTAATGTTGGGAATTCTTAGCGTAGTAACATGTGGAAAAGGTAAGAGGAAAGGATATGAAGAAGGAAATATTACCAAAAAATCAAAAAATAGTCCGGCTCTACGTTACAGAACGCAGAGCCGGACCTTAAAAAATTAATCTTATTTAGCGGCTGGGGTAGCGACGGCTTCTGTAGGTGTAGTTTCCGCAGCTGGCTTGGCTGCGGATTTCTTCTTGGCCCCTCCCCCCACGATGGTGACCTTTTCCATCTTATCCCCCATCTGGATCTGCTCCACGTATTCCATCCCCTTGATGACCTGTCCGAACACTGCGTACTTGCCGTCCAAAGCGGGTTGCGCTCCCAGACAGATGTAGAACTGGCTTCCCGCTGAATCGGGAATATTCGTGCGCGCCATGGCCACTGCCCCGTTAACATGTTTCTGGGTGTTGTTCACGCCGTTTTCCGTAAACTCACCCTTGATGGTGTATCCGGGACCGCCGCTTCCATCGCCGTTCGGATCCCCGCCCTGCACCACAAAACCCGCAACCACCCGGTGGAACGCAAGACCGTTATAGAAGCCTTTCTTTGCCAACTTGATGAAATTGGCCACGCTTTCGGGCGCATCCTGGGGATAAAATTTGATGACAATCTCACCCCCTTTGGCCAGCTTGATAATGGCGCGGGTACTGTCTGAAACCTTCGCAAAAAGCCTAGAACCAGCCAGGCAAAATCCAAGCAATACCGTGAAAGCAAGAACTCGTTTCATGAGGCTTCTCCTTGAAAATGAATAAAAAAACCGGTCTAACTAAGCAAGTGGCAAGATAAACCGAAGGGGGGCTTTTGGCAAGCTCTGGAAAATAAGCAAGTTTCACCCCCTTGTAAACAGCCTTTTGTCCATCCGATGGACAAAAACTGCTTCAGAAAGGGGCATCTTGCCCCCAGCGGCGGGGCAAAAATGGACGTAACCCAGACCCATCTCCACTAGGTTTGTCCAGCCGCTGGACAAAATGCCACCAAGAATACCGGCCTCTGCCCTTCGACGAGACTTAGAGCAGGGTTCCCAGCCAGTTCCCGAGTTCCCATGGTTCCCGGCCAGTTCTCGGGTTCTTGTCTAGTTCTCGGGTTTCCCGGTTTGGCACAATCCCCGAAAAGTGTCCTTGTTCTACTGGGTTCGTCCCCCTTGGAACTGGCCCTTCGACAGAGCCTGTGGTAAGCCCTTCGACAAGCTTAGGGCAGACTTTGTCGAACGGTTCGGTAAAACCTGTGGTGAGTTCATCGAACCACTCACCGCAGGACCATTCAGGACAGGCCGCCAAGCGGAAACACTCGTAATGCCGGGGTGGAAACAGGGTGTCGGAGGTGGAAATACTTAAAAATTCAGATGTTAATGGGGTATCGCTGAATCTTAAAACCTGATCTCGTAATGGGTGCCGAGGTTCCAAAAGTCGTAAATGGCATCAGTAGGATTGTTGTTGATGTCGTAACCGTAGTTATGGGCCAAGATCCTGTCATATGACACGAAAAACCTTAACGCGGATGTTTCATCCAAGGATAGTTTCCAGGATGGCTCCAAACCAGCCATAAATCCCCCCCCGTTATAGAGGTCGAGGTTGGATATGTTATAACCGTTGGGAAAGACGTATTTCGCGACGCCTGATAAAGTGAGATCCCCGATGGCGTAACTGGGCGTCAGGTAGAACCTAGGGCCGTAGGAGTACGTGGGTTCGGCGGTGAACTGTCCATTGATCTCCCTTTTACAGGGCAGGTAAACCTGGCCGCCCAGCTCGAGGGAAAAGGCGGTGGGATTGTTCCATCCATAGGAGGCATTGAAATTAGTCCCCAACTGGAAACTGTTGACCCCGTTCTCCTGGGTGGGGACCGAGAAAAACGCCGAGGCGCGGATCACCTCCTTGTTCCCGTCCGAAAAAGTCTGGACGTGGTTTGCCGCCACGAAAATGGAATCTCCCAGCTTCAATTGAGTGCCGGGATTGGGCACCAGGTTCGCGTTCGGGTTGAAGGCGCCCGAGTACATGTAACCCACCCCCGCCCCGAAATCGCCGCCGCCGGAAGGAAAAGATATTCCGTACAGGGCGCTGATCCCGAAACCACGCCCCTGGTAACGCGTGTCCACAAAGGCCGTGGGGACATTCGCGAGGTATTGCTGAACTTCCCAGGATTGGTCCCCCGTCGGCAAGTTAAATGCCACATCCAACAAGGCCGGCAGGTCGAAATTCTTAAAAGACAACTGGCCGCCAAGGACCGTGTCCGAGACGTTGCTCAGGTTGATCGTTTGGGACGACTCGGTGTAATGCCCGTCCGCGAACTCGGAATTGCCGTAGACCTGAAAATCCTTGGACAAATTCAAGCTCGCGGCCAAGGGGGTCAGGATTTCCCAACCGCTGAACGGCGGTTGGAAATTGCTGGACCATCCCGCGTATTGGACCCCCAAACCAAGCTGGCCTGCCGGGGATGCCATTGGGAGAACTAAGAAAGCCAAGACCAAGCAGGCTTTTTTAAGATAACCCACTAAAATCCAAATTATCGGTTTTTCGCTTTTCAAGGCAAAACCTTTCCCACCTTCATTCAAGTTCTCCGGTCTCACCGATATCATCCTCAGGGCTTCACGTTGATTTTTATATTCAGTCTACCCCCGCCCTCGACGCCGGGATCGTTCAGATTATTCTGACCATTGATGATCAAACCCGACCCGAATTGCCCGGTAAGGTCATTTAAAGCCGGGTTGCCGGGTGTACCGTTGCCGTTACCCCCTGTCGTCGAACCGTTTCCGTTGCCGCCCCCCGATGAACCATTGCCGTTTCCCCCTGTGGAAGAGCCGCCCCCTGGGACGTTCAACAAAATCCCGCCCTCAAAATTCAAATCCTGTCCCGGGTTATAAAACTGGAATTTGCCGTTGACGTCCGTGTATACGGTGCCTTCATATACATGCAGGTGGACCCCCTTGTGGGTGGGGTCGTAAGAAACCGAGAACCGTGTCCCGCGGACCCCGCAGACCACACCGCCAGCCTCGATCTCAAAGGCGGACTTGGCCGAGAACAGCTTGGTCACCTTGGCGAGCAGTTGGCCCAGCCTTAGTTTGAGCTTGATGATCTTGTCATTGGGGTTTGGCTTTTTGAGGTTATCAACCCAGAAATCGGTGTTGGGGCTGATCTTGAGTTCGGACCCGTCGAAGATTTTCAGGGTGGCCTGGGCGTCGGAGCCGGTGACGATACGCTCATTTTCCCCTACTGCGGTGTTCTTTTTAGCCAGACGGATCATATGCCCCTTGTGGCCCCGGATCTCGATCTTTCCAGTAACGGAGGTGAAGATGGCCTCTACCGGGGTCGATACGGCCGGAGGCGCTGCCAAACAGTAAATCGGCAGCAAGACCACCAGCGCCGTCAGAAGAATTTTCCTTCTCATAAAAACCTCTTCAACTTGAATTGCTGCTTCATAAACCTTCTAACGCGGAGCGAATTTCTGGACCCGCCCGCTGCCGTAATCCGCGACGTAAATGTTTCCCGTGCCATCCACCGCCACACCGGCGGCCCGGTTGAATTGGCCCGGGGCCGTGCCCGTGGAGCCCCACTCGCTCACTAGGTTGCCGGTTGGGTTGAATTCGACGACCTGGTTATTGGTGCTGTCAGTTGCATAAACATTCCCGGCCTGGGGGCCGCCCGGCGAGACGGTGATGGCGGTGTAAGTCCCTGAACTTCCATACCATTGGGTGATGGCGGAACCCGCGGCGGTGTAGAGATAAACAGCAAGGGTCCCATCGGTCACATAAACGGTCGTTCCGGCCGAGTTGACCGCCACCGCGGCGTCACAACAACCCACGTTCCAGGCGGCTTGGTTGGCGCCTGAAGAATTGAAGGTTTGAACGGTATAAGAGGCCCCGTTTTCTCCCACATAAACATTGCCGGAGGAATCCACGCCTACACCCGAAACACCATAGAGGTAGCCAGGCATTGCATATCCATAAGAGTTGTAATTTCCGAATGTCAGAAGTGCGGTTCCTGAAGGACTGTATTTGTAGATATAATTATTCCCACTGTCGGTGATGTAGAGATTGCCCGTGGCGTCCGTAGTCAAAGCTTCCGGCGCCCCGCCCGAAATGGTCCAGGTAGCCGAAGCGGAATAATTAACCCCGTCGGAACTGGTCCAGGCTTGGATATCCGGAATATAGTAATAACTAGCCTGGAAATTGTAGGAGAGGTAAAGGCTGGTTCCGGCCGAATTGACGGCGATTCCTCCGGTGTTTTGCCAACCGTAAATTGTGGAAGAGTCCTGGGCCACAAAGGAAGCAATCGGAGCTACCGGCGTGGGGGTGGATGTGGGTATGTATCCCCCCTGCACCACCAGGCGATAATCACCGTCGGAGCCGTTGTAGTTCGAGAAAACGGCTACGTAATAATCCCCGGCCGGGAGAACGTCCGACGTGCCGTTAGGATAGGACATATCACCGCTGGAATCGATGACCGATATCCCTCCGCCTCCAGTGTCAACGTAGAGATCAAAGCCCACCTGGTCCAGGTAATTTCCATTGTCGAAGCAATCCAGGGATATGTTGTAAAAGATGTTGTCGGACCCGGCGGTGAAGTGCCAAACATGCTGGGCCCCGACGTAAAACTGCACACTGCCAAGGCCGACCGCTGTCGTACCGCTGGAAACCATCCCCAGTTCGTCCGCCACAGCGGCAGAAGGATTCGCGGAGCTGGAAATATTAGGTTTAGAGGCTCGAACTGGCGCGACACTTCCAAGATAACCGCAGGTAGGCTGGAATGGTTCAGGGTCAGGGTGAAGGATCCATATTGGCTTGAATCAGCCCCGTCCACGATCAGGTAATAGGTGCCGGGATTCAAAAGAGGGGTGATGAAATCCGGATAAGTACAGCCATCCCCGCAGTTTCCGGCGCCCAAGGACAGGGTGGTGGAAGGGTCATCCTGTTTCGTCCTCAAATACGCCGCAAAGTAGGTATTGATGCCGTTCCCAAAACGGATGTCAAGCTGTTGGGGCTGGTTCAGGGTGAACATGTAAACCAAATCCGGGGCCCCTTTGCCCCAACTGTTTCCCTCGAGGTCCGTGTAGGAATGCGCGTCAGGCTGTCCGGTCGTATCGCCAATGAGGGTCATTCCGCTGTTGATGTAGGAAGTGATGTCCTGCGCGGGTTCGGGCGTAGGCGTGGGGGCCAGGGTCCCCTGAATGACCAGGTGATAGTCGGAATCCGAACCGCAGGTATTGGCGTACGCCGCCACATAATAGTCCCCCGGGTCAAGCCAGTCCGACATTTGGTTCGGGTAGGAGATTTCCGTAGTGGCGTCCACCAATTGGAACCCGCCGGACCCGTTGGGCTGGTAAAGATCCAGGGCCACCTGGTCCTTCCCCGTTCCGTCATCGTAACAATCGGCGGAGAGGGTGTACTCCCCCGGCGCCGACACGTGGAAAAGCCAGGTATTGACGGGGCTCAAGTCGTATTTAACTTGACCCGTTCCCACCAAGTCTGACCCAGGTGAGACAATCCCGATATTCCCCGCGTCAGTGAAGAGAGTGTCGTCCACTCCCGGGGTGACGGAAGGATTAGGCGTGGAGGTGGGGGTCAAGGCGCAAATGGGATTGAAATTTGAAACGGTCATTGAAAAAGGGCCTACGTACAAAAAGGTGGAATTGTAAAAGCTATCCACGACAACGGTATAGGTCCCGGGTTGAAGCTGTCCCGTTGTCAGCGAGGTTTGGTAAAAGCCCGAGCAGAGATTCACATCGGAAAGGGTGGAACCGTTGGGCCCCAGGATATACAGGAGGGGATAATACAAATTAACGTTTGCGGTCAAATTGAAATAAAGCCTTTGCGGGGTAGAAAGATTGAAAGTAAATGCGGTATCAGGCACCCCCGATCCGTAAATATTAGTCGCCCCGCCGCTGACAACAGTAGCACTGTAGTTGTCCGCGGACAAAGAGGTATCGCCCGTGATGGCCTGGCCGCTGTTGATATAGCCCGTGATGTCCATGTTCGGGGCGGCGTAGGTGGGGGTCGGTGTGGGGGGGAAAGTATTGGTGGGAGTGGAGGTGACGGTCGGGATTCCCGACACCAGGCCTTGGAGGACTAGGTGGTAATCGGCGTCAGTGCCGCAAGTGTCGGCATAAACAGCCACAATATAGGTGACTCCGGCCGTCAGCCAATCGGTGGTTTGGGCTGGTTCGACCCCGAACGCGGAGGCATCCATATAGGAAACACTCCCGGCACCCAGGGATTGGTAGAGATCGAAACCTTCCTGCGACTTCAGAGTGCCATCATCGAAACAATCCAAGGAAACAATGTATTCCCCGTCAGCCTGGACGGTGAAAGCCCAGATGTTCACGTCTCCCATGTTTTCTTTCACGTTGCCCTGGGCGACCAAATCCGACCCCACCGAAACGGAACCAAGATAGCCGGCATCGGTATATGTACTATTGTCCACGCCGGGTGTCACAGAAGGAACCGGCGTGGAAACCGGCGTTAAATGGCAGACAGGATTAAAGGCGGAAAGACTCAAACTGAACGGCCCTTGGTTATAGGGAGGATAGTTCCCGTAATCGCTGTCCACGACCACGTAATAGGTTCCGGGCTGCAATGCGCCGGTTGCCAAGGAATATTCGGAACCGGAGCCACAGCTCGAATTCAAATCAATCATGGTGGAGGGGTCTGTCGGGTTGGTCAGAATGTACAGGAGGGGGGTGTAATAAGTCGCCGATAGGTTGAAATAAAAAGCTTGGGGCGCCGTCAAAGTGAATTGGAAGCTGACATCCGGGGAGCCCAAACCGTAGGTGGTAATGGTCGTTGTCGCCATGGAAAAATAGTAGCCCTGGTGGTTATCCGCGGAATTGGCCGTGTTGCCGGTGAGGGTGACGGTTTGTCCGGCGATGGCGTTATTGACGAGGGAGGTGATGTCCTGGCCTCCCGGCGGTAGCGTCGCGGTCGCGGTGGGCGTGGACGTGGGCGTGGGGCTCAAAAGGTAATTCTGAACAACCAGCCGGTAATCACCGTCCGAACCGTCGGCGATGGAATAAACCGCTACGTTATAGGTTCCTTGGGCCAGGACGTCCGCTATCTGGTCCAAAGGCGTATTGCCGGCCGAGGAATCAATTAGAGTGCCGTAAGAATCGTAAAGGTCCATGGCCACCCGGTCCTTGCCGGTCCCGTCGTCGAAATTGTCCAGTGAAAGGTTGACTAACGTTCCATCATTGGCAACGGTGAAACTCCATGTATCCACCTCATCCAGGTAATACTTCGCGTTCCCGGTTCCGGCCAACTGGCCGCCCACCCCAAAGTTCCGAGGCTGGTGGTTTGGGTGAAATAAGTGTCGTCATTGTTGGGCTCGGCTTCGGCGGCCGGAACGGCCGTGGGTGTCAGCGCGGCGGTGGGTAGGAACGAGGTGATGGACAGCACGAAGGGGCCAAAGTTGCCGGGACTGAAACCATCCACGACCACGTAATAGGTACCGGGGGTAAGGAGGCCCGTGGCCAGGGTGGTTTGGAGACTGCCGCCGGCGCAGTATTGGGAGTCGTCCGCGAGATCTACCAGGGTGGAGGAGGGGTTGTTCGGGTCGGTGCAAAGGTAAAGAACCGTGTCGAAATTGGCGTTACAGAGGTTGAAAAAGAGTCGTTTTTGCCCTGTAAGGGTGAACTTGTAAACGAGGTCCGGCGCCCCGGTTCCCCAGTTATCCCCATTGACCATGACGCTATGGCCGTCGGGCTGGCCGCTGGTGTCCCCGGATACCGATGCCCCGTCGATATTACCCGTGATGTCCGGATAGGCGACAGTGGGGGTGGGGGTACCTGAGGGTGTCACTGTTGGGGTTTGGGTTGGAAGCGGGCTTGTAGTGATAGTGGGAGTCACAGTAAGAGTCGGCGTCGCGGTCGGGGTTTGGGTCAGAACTGGGCTGGTAGTGTTAGTGGGAGTCCCGGTTATAGTCGGTGTCGGGGTGGGTGTAGCTGTCTGGGTCGGGCTCGAAGTAGGGGTGAGGGTGGAGGTGGGCGTCGACAAGGGCGACAGGCAGGTCCCGTGAATGTCCGCGTTGGTCTGCTCATAACTGAAATAAGGGACGTTGGTGTTGACCCGGAACCGGAAGGATGGCCCAAAGCTGGCAGAGCCGGGATTGATGACTTGAAGCCAGGCGTGTCCGCCGCCTGCAAATTGGCAGCAATAAACGTCGGAGGCTTGAAGGATGGTGGTTGCAATCCCAGCCGCTTGTTTCGCCGCCCCCGAAGAGGAGAAATAACCGGCGGATGGAGCCGCCGCGAAATTCACAAGATTCCCATTTCCAAGATATGCCACGTTGGCGGCACCCTGGGCGTCCCGGATCTGGAAACCTCCCGATGCGGGGTTCAAAAGGATGTCGTAACCCGTGGAGGTCGCGGTCGTGGCGTCCGCCAAGCTGTCGTTCTCGAAGGAGAAATAGGAACCGTTCGCGAGCAGGGACGTGTCCACCGAATAACAGTTGCTCCCCACCGGTCCCAGGTTCACCGTCACGGTTCCGGAACCCGGCGGGTTGAAGTCGAATAGGGCCGCGCCCAGCGCCAGGGGCTGGTGGTTGGAGGCGTTGTTTAATTGGAGAGCAAGCAAGCGGGAGGTTCCCGGTGGGATGGTGACCGTGAGATCCAGCGAACCCGTATTTCCCGGCGCGCTGAAGGGCCCGGCGGTTCCTGATACCGGGGACATTCCCGGTCCCGTTATCCGGTACAGGATTTCATTGCTCGCCGCGCCTAAAAGATTCGCTGAAAGTTCCTTGCCCGCGGGGATGGAAATGGAAAGGGTCGAACCCTGGTAAGGCGCCACAGGGGCGGGGGAATGGTTGGTACAGCCCGTATAAACGAGCAAACCCGCCAAGAAAGAAAAAGATACGGGAACCAGGAAGCGTTTTTGCATTTTCCAGTTCTTTTCAATAAAGATAACGCAGGTTGAACAATGGCCATTACAGGGAAGGATAAAGCACGGATGAACTTTTCCCTTAAACGTCAATATTTTGATTGAAAATAGTCCTAAAAATCAAGAAATAAGCTTGTTGAGTATTTAAGTAAAAGACAATAACGGTTAATCGAAAAAAGTGGGTTAAAAATAGCCCTACTTTGTTTTCATGACGAAAACGCCGTCCCAATCCGGGGGGAATTGTTCCTTTTCCAGGATTCTGCAACGCTCCAGGAATATCCTCGCCGGGCCGTCATGGGAGTCCAGTTCCAAGCAGTTCCGGAAACACTGGGAGGCTTCCTTCCATTTTTGCGCGCGGTAGAGTCCGAGCCCTTCCTCGAAAACCTTTGCCTTCATTTCCTTCATACCCGCGGCCTTCAAGCGGTGGTCCACCAGCTCGTAGATGCGGATGGGGCGGGACTTACCCTTCACCCTCAGCAAGTCCAACTCGCGGCAAAGCATGTCGTCCTTGACCTGGACGTAGGTAGTCTCGCCAATGATGATCTCAACCCCGTATTCCTTGGTGGCTCCCTCCAGGCGGCTTCCCAGGTTCACCGCATCCCCGATCAAAGTGTAGTTCTTGATGGATTCCGAACCCACGAAACCCACCACCATGTTTCCCGTATTCAGGCCGATGCCGATCTCCAGTTTTTCCTTCCCTTCCATCTCCCACTTGGGGTGGAGAAGGGATTTCAGCAGGTCCACCATCCCCAGGGCGGTGCTACAGGCCCGGTAGGCATGGTCCTTTTGCTCAGTGGGCGCCCCCCAGAAGGCCATGACCGCGTCGCCGATGTACTTGTCCAGGGTGCCCTCGGTCTGGAAGATCAGGTGAGTCATCTGGGTCAGGTACTCGTTGAGCACAGCTACGACTTCCGCGGGCGTATGCTTCTCGGAATAAGTGGTGAATCCCCGGATGTCTGCGAACATGACCGTGAGGTCCTTCTCTTCGCCACCCAGCTCGATGCCCGCCGGTAGTTTCAGGATTTCCTCCACGACCTTCGGCGTCACCATGCTCTGGAATGTCTGCTTGAGGTAACGGCTGTATTTGACCTCGGTGCGGAACTTGTAGGTGGTGAGGGCCGTGAATGTCAGGGCCAGGGAAGCGAGGGGATAAACCAGGTTGATCACGTCGCCCAGGTAATTAAAGCAGAGGCAGGCCGCCGCGAAGTAGGCGATTAAAAGAAAGAAAAACCCGATGGTTCCCTGCATGGGGGTAAGCCTTGGGATCAGGAACCACATCAGGAGCCCGAGGACCAGGATCAACAGGTAGGTCCAATAATCCGGGAGAAGCTTCAGGAAACTGCCCGAGTACACGTTCTCCAGGATGTTGGCGTTCATTTCCACCCCGGAGGAGTTGTGGGTATAGGGAGTGGGTCTCAGGTCGAATAAGCCCGTGGCCGTGGCGCCGATGATGACGGCGGCTCCCTTCAAGACCCCCGGTTCGAGCTTGCCGGAAAGCACGTCGCATACGGAGTAAGTTGGGAAAGTCCCCTCGGGGCCGCAATAATTGATGAGCGCGAAGTTATCCTCCAAAACCGGTATTTTTCTTCCCGCCACTTCGGCATAGTCGCCCGAATGGATCTGAATGGGCTTCAAGTCACCCATCAGGTAGCGGGCCACCTGCAGGGAAAGATGGGGGATGAGCTTTCCCTGGTAGGAGAACGCGGTGGGATAGTAGCGGTAAATGCCGTCCGAAAAGGGGAAACAACGCGTATGCCCGGAATCCCGCACGTTGTTTTGGAGCGCAGGGATCGAGAGAAGAAGGGATTGGGAGGGCACGAAATCCTGGATAAATCCCCCGAACAGCTCGGCCTCGGTCATATGCAGGGATTCGGGGTTGGGGCTTCTCCCCTCTTTTCCGGTGATGAAAGGCTCGATGGGAAGGAACACGTTCCCGGCATCCTTTATAGCTTTGGCGAACTCCATGTCCCCGTTTTGGTTTTCCGCCAGCCGGTGGAGGTCGGCGAGGATTTTTTCGCGGATCTTTTGGGCCGGCGGGGAATCCCCCGGCAAGGTGGAGTCCAGAAGGGACTTCAATTGGCCGATCATCTTTCCCTGGGAACGTTCCGGCTCGGGGAAAAATACGTCATAAAAGACGCATTTCACGCCGTCTTCCTTCAAGCGGCGGATCAACTGCGCCTGAAGCGCCCGGGGCCACGGCCATTGGCCGACTTCCCTCAAGCTCTGTTCGTCCACGGCCAGGACCTTGATGGGGGCTTGGGGCGTGCGGTAACCCCTCACGGCGAAACGAAAATCGATGGATTTGTTTTCCAGGGCTTGGAATAAGGGAATATGGTTATTGAATAAGTTGCAGGCGGAAAGGAGGAGAATAACCCCCAGGGTCAACCAAAGTGAGGTGGACCGGCGGTAATGGACCTTGACTTCTCGGGCTTGGGCCTCGGGCATGGCGGTATTCTAAGCGCGAAAACCATCAACAGCAAACGGTTTTCGAGGATTTTGAATCTTGAATTTAAAATCAAGGATGAATGAAGCAATAAAATTAGAACTTAAATGAATGCAATCAACGTTGAGGCAACAGTCCACCTTCAATCCGCGTCACTGCCCTGAATTCAAATTGTTTCGAAGGAATTTAAGCCATCCAGATGTCGCCGCGACTGATCCGAAACCAAAATATTTTCGGAATATTTTAGGGGGGAATGTTATAAACGCTGAGGTTCCGGAACGTGATATCACCTTGATCGGCCTGGAAGCCGAAGTTGCCCGTAGGATAGGCACTCAAGTTGGGATCCGTGACGGTCAACTGCCAGTCAGGTTCCCCCGCGCCGGTTTGCCATTCTTTCGCCATGATCTGGTCCCCATAAATGCGCACCCGGTAGGAATACCAGGTGTTGCGGGCGATACAGGGAATGGTGGCCTGGGTTGCGGTGAGGTTATTCCCGTCGGTCCAGGTGGTTTGGCTGCATGCCGCGCCATTGGGCGCCATCGTATCGTAGAAAAGCCTGCTGGTTCCGACGCAGGTGTCGCTGAGTTGCCATTGGTCGCCCCGGATCATGAAATACTGCTGACAGTTAGCGTAACGGGCGATAAAAACGGTGTCGTCGTCGCCCGAATAAGCCGAGAGAGGAAGGCAGGCCTCGTAGTAGAATTCGACGTCCGGCCCGATCGTGACGTTGGAAATGATTTGCGGATACTGGCTTACCGCCGAGGAATTGTATGGGCCATAATTAAGCCCCATACACCCGCCATTCTCCGCGCGGATGTACCAGGCAGCCCCGGGCCAGCCATAAGTCGCGCCGCTGCTGGCCGTCCCAGCGTTGGTCCAACCCGTGGGCATGCTGGTCATCGGGTAGGAATACAGTAAAACAGGGGTAGGTGTCGGGGTGGCAGTAAAGCAAGGCCGGACCACTGAAATTGCGTTCGAAATTATATTGTTGCCACCATAGGCCACAGAAGCAGTGTTGATTAACATTTGGCACTGATTGTTTTGCCAATTAGAATCCACAAAATTCGTGTACATGGTAACGCAATTGCTTCCTCCGCCAAATTCGCTCCAATAAATTTGATTGCCATTAACAAAGGGTTGACCCCCTCCATTGGTGTAACAGGAAGTCGGCTCAAAGCCCCAACAATTAAATGAAAATGTCGTTCCACTCTGGTTGTCTGTGACTGTAACCCCTCCGGTTGACACAGGGCCGCCGTCGTTGCATGCCACGATTGAGAAAGTGGCGAACATATTGTTGGAGCTATCGGTCACCGGTGTGCCGTATTGGGCGCAGGTGATAGAAAAGTTTGGCGGTCCAGCCAAAGTCGAGGGAGGAGGGATCGTGGTTGCCTGCCGGAAGAAAAGAGCTCCGAATGAGTTGGCTGGGTTATAAGCTCCGGAACTGTCCGAGGAAATGAACGGGACTTGACTGCCGCTAACAGGATTGAAGAGGGGTTGGCCCCAACAGCATAAACCGGAGGTGGTGTTAACCACTGTCGGGTTGCCCCAACCGCTGTCATCATAGTTGGTCGCGTACCAATTGCTCGCGGGGGGAGTAGTGGGGTTCCCGATACTGATGTAATCCATCTTAACGCCGCCGCTCCCGCTGGTGATTTCGGAATGCAGGCCATTGGAATAGGTGATATCCAAGTCCCAGGAACTGTAAACGTTGTTGGTGGCCGTGTTTTGGGTATAAATGGCGATATTAACTTGGCTCCCGGTTAATAGAGTTGGGTTTATGAAAATACAACCCGGTGGGCAGGTACCGCTGCCATCCCAGTTGCAATAAGTGATTTCGCCTAAGTAAACCCCACCTATGTAAACTTGTGACCAGTCGTCACTATTCATGCAAATCTGCGCGTGGGTTATCGTGGTGGATATGGGAGTCGGGGTAGAAGTGACTGTGGCAGTGGGCGATATCGTTCCTGTTGGGGTGTCCGTAACCGTGGGCGTGTTCACCGGTGGATTCGTTTGGATAACCAAGCGGTAATCAGAACTGTTTTCTGATTGGTTGGCCGCATAAACCACAACCGTGTACTGCTGCTGGGTTAAAGACACACCCAAGGCATCCAACGGGAAATATCCAAGAGAATTCGCAACCAGGTTGGTATTCGAATCGTAAAGGTCGTACCTCACCCGCGACCTATGCGATCCGTCATCGAAACAGTCCAGCGAGATCGACGCGGGGCCGGCCGTGGCAGGCGTGAAAGTCCAGGAATTGGTGTATTGCAAATAATAATCAACATGGCCCACGCCCACCAAATCGGAGTAGTAATTGCCGAGGGTTCCCAAGTCGGTGGTTCCCAACGGGCTCGCGAGCGTCACCGGGGTGGAAACAGGCGTCAGTACGCAGTTTGGCGTGAAAGTACTCAGGCAAAGGGTAAAAGGCCCGCGATCGGGCCAACTTTCACCAATATAACTCCCATCCACGATTAAGTAATAAGTTCCAGGTTGTAAAACACCAGTCACCAACCCGGATCCGTAGGGTTGTCCGCAATAATCGCATTCGGTATCGTAAGCCAAGGTAGTGGAAGGATTTTCCGGATCGGTCCTGACATAGATACAGGAGTAGTTGGTTGTCCCGCAAAGGTTGATAAAGAGGCTCTTGGCGGTGTCAAGCGTGAACTTGTAGACGATGTCCGGTGATCCCGATCCGTTATACAGGTTCCAATAAGAACTGTCGTACTGGGAATGATTGTCCGGCATGCCGGTGGTATCGCCATTAATGCAAGCCCCGTCGATGTTGGCCGTGATGTCCATGATCCCAGGAGTCGGAGTGGGCGTTGCCGTTGGGCTAGGAGTGGATGTATTAATTGGCGTGAGGGTGGATGTGCTCGTGGGAGTAGCGGTATAGGTCGGTGTAAGAGTGGGCGTGTTGCAAATGACCGTGATGGAAATGTTGTTGCTGGTAACCGGCCCCCCTCCCGGCCAACTGGCTATTCCCCTGTCGGTGACAACCTGGCAATAATCGCTGGAAATCGCGCTATAAGAACCCACGTTGAAATCGATCGGGACACAATCACCGCCCGGAAGGCTGAGAACCTGCCAACTGAGGTTCGGGTATGTCGTACCTACCGGATTGATCGTAACCGGATCACTTCCCACCATCACGGTCCATTGGCTGTAATGAAGTCCTTGGAAGGACCATAATAGTGGATTGGTGATATCGTCGGTCACCGTGACTCCAGTAACCGTCCCCGCTCCCGCCGCATTGCAAACCATGATGGTCATGGCAATGGCGCTGGCGTCGGAGTAATTAGAGGTGGGGCCGCCGGTGGTCTTGGTCAAGCTGATATTTGGCGACCCCGGCGTAAGTGTATTTGTCACTATCGGTGTAAGAGTGGGCGTAGTACTTGGCGTGACCGTGGATGTATTTGTGGGCGATGCCGTCCCGGTAAGTGTGTTCGTCGGGGTGGTGGTCGAGGTAAAAGAAAGGGTAGAGGTGGAAGTTGATGTCGAAGTGAATGTCCTGGTAAAAGTGGGAGTGGACGTATTGGTCGGCGTTGAAGCGGGCGTAGTACTTGGCGTGACCGTGGATGTATTTGTGGGCGATGCCGTCCCGGTAAGTGTGTTCGTCGGGGTGGTGGTCGAGGTAAAAGAAAGGGTGGAGGTGGAAGTTGATGTCGAAGTGAATGTCCTGGTAAAAGTGGGAGTGGACGTATTGGTCGGCGTTGAAGTGGGCGTAACAGTTGGCGTGAAAGTGCGTGTGTTAGTGGGCGATGCCGTCCCAGTCAGAGTGTTCGTCGGTGTGCGGGTCGGTGTAGAAGTTGGAGTTAAGGTGTAGGTGGGAGTGGATGTCGAAGTGAATGTCCTGGTAAAAGTGATGGTAGGTGTGTTCGTGGGCGATACCGTCCCGGTCAATGTATTCGTCGGGGTGAGTGTCGGAGTGGCCGTAGGCGTAGATGTGGAAGTGTTGGTTGGTATCGGGCTGTTCGTAGAGGTGGGTTGGACGGTAAGGGTTGCCGTTGGGCTACTGGTCGGGGTCAAGGTCTGTGTAGGGGTTGGAACCGGGCTGTTCGTAAAGGTGGGTTGGATGGTAAGGGTCGGCGTTGGGCTGTCGGTCGGCGTCGGGATGAACGTAGCGGTCATGGTAGGGCTCAAAATCGGGGGAAAGGTAGGAGTGGGGACTGGGGTCAAGCACATGCCGGCCAAATCCGCTGCGGTGGGGTCATAGGCGCAATAAGGGAGGGTCTTGTTGGCCCGGAACCGGAACAGGGGTCCTTTGGAAAGGGTCCCAAAGGGCTGGTTGGGGTTGACGATTTGGACCCAGGCATAGCCGCCGGCCGCGCCCAGCCCCAGGCTGACGCAGTAAACATCACCGGCTTGTAAAAAGGCGGGTGACGCGAATGCCGCCGTTTGCTTAGCGGTTGCAGAGGAGGAAACGAAGGCCGTGGGTACAGGCGCCGAAGCGAAATTCACCAGGTCCCCGTTGCCCAGAAAAGCGACCCCGTTGTTGCCCAGCGCCGTGATTTGAAAACCCCCGGCCATGCTCGTAACGGCAATGTCATCAGAGCCTGAACCCGAACTGGATAAGACATCGTTTTGGAAGGAGAAATATGCGTTCCCGCCAAAAGACGAGGTATCCACCGTATAGCAGTTCCTCACCACCGAACCCATGGTCACCCAAACATTGCTCACGCTTCCCGCGGCTATGTCCATCTGGACGGCGCCCAAGGCCAAAGGCTGGTGATTGACCGCGTCGTTCAACTGGAAAGCCATCAGGCGGGACGGGCCCTGGGGAACGGTGATGGCAACATCCACCTCGCCGGATTGTGAACTGGTGTTGAAAGGCCCGGCGACACCGGTAACCGCGGCCATTTTCGGCCCGGTCACCTTGTACAGGATTTCGTTGAGGGTGACCCCCAACAGGCTGGCCTTGACCTCCTTGGTGATAGGGATGGAAAGGGATAAAGCCATGCCTTTGGCGGGCGCCACCGGCGAGGTGGGCGAAGATTTCCCCCGGCATCCGCCATTGGCGAAAATCCCTAAAACCAAGCCGATGGTTGATATAAGGATCCCGAGTTCCATAAGTAAGTGCAACACTTAGTGTCTGAAGAAGGCCGCATGAATAGGATATGCGGCTATGAAAAAGAAATACAAGCATTTAAGCGTTGAAGAAAGAGATCATTTATCCGTCTTGAAAGGAAAGGGTCTTAGCCTTCGAGCAATTTCACGCGCCTTGAAGAGGTCTCCTTCCACCCTCTCCAGGGAACTCAAGCGCAATGCTCCCCCTATCCGTTCTGGTTATTATCTTTCTCATCGAGCCCATCAACGGTATGTTGACCGCAACCAACAACGAGCACGCCGTTTACGCCTGAAAACAAAACGAATTCGTGCCTACGTCCGTCGTCAATTGAAACGAGGCTGGTCTCCAGAACTCATTTCAGGTCGATTAGGTCACCTACGGCCTAAGCAAACCATTGGTCCTGAAGCTATCTATCAGTGGGTTTATGCTGAAGCCACTGAGCTGATTCCTTGCCTAGTTCGACACCACCGGCGACGATTCTCATTTGGCCATAGCCGTAAGCACGCCAAAAACCATATCCCAGGCCGTGTTTCCATCGATAAGCGCTCCGAGATCGCCAATCAACGCAAGCAATTCGGCCATTGGGAAACCGACACCATGGTCTCTCGTCAGAGTAAAGTGGCTATGCGGGCTCTCGTCGAGCGTCAAAGCCGTTTTTCCAAGTTGGGAAAGCTCAAACGAAAGACCGCTCGCCAAATGAGTCATAGCCTCAACCGCGCTTTATGCCGCTTCCCTCAAGACGCCCGCCTGAGTCTGACCTATGACAACGGAACCGAAAACACCAACCACTTGGAAACCAACCACGTGCTTGGTACAAAATCCTTTTTCTGCGCCCCTTTCCACAGTTGGGAAAAAGGTACGGTGGAAAATACTATCGGTCTTGTCCGCCGCCATTTGCCTAAAAAGACTGATCTTGCTAAAGTGTCCTTCAAAGAATTCAGGACCATAGAAAGATGGCTCAATAACAGGCCCAGGAAATGTTTGGGCTTTAAAACTCCGGCGGAAGTCTTCCGGCGAAGTGTTGCACTTACTCCGTGAATTCGGCGATGAAAATTTTTACTTTCAAATTGATCTTCCCTTGGCCCCTTGTTTCCGGCAACTCGAAAGGGCTGTTAAAGTTTCAATTCGTAATCCGTCCCGAAGGTGAAACGGTTGTAAATGATGTCCGTGCGGCTTCCCGCGGCATCAAATCCCGCCTCAAAAGCGGTGATGTTGTCGAAGGACGCTTTAAATTTGAGCGCGGATGTATGGCTCAACCGCACCCGGAAGGACGGTTCCAACCCCAATAAAACCCCGCCCCCGTCATAAAAAAGGTCCGTATTCGGATAGCCATTGGGAAGCACATATTTGGCCCTGGCCGCAAGGGTTAGATTTCCGAATGAGTAACTGGGCGTCAGGTAGAAGCGCGGACCCAGGGAGGAATGGGACTCGGCCATCAATTGCCCGTTCACCAGGGTCTGGGACGTGAAGAAATACTGGCCGCCCGCTTCGAACGAAAAGGCCGAGGGGTTCTGCCAGCCATAGGAAGCGTTGATATTGGGGCCCATCTGCAGAAGGTTGGTGCCGTTCGCTTGGGTGGGAAGGAAGTAAAAAGCCGACAATCGGATGACATCACTTTGGCCGGTTCCATGGGCGGTAACCCGGTTGAGGGACAAAAATACGGAATCCCCCAGTTTCAATTGCTCCGCCGGAACCCCCAGGCCGTAATTCGGGTTGAAGGCGCCGGAATACATGTAGCCGACCGCGGCCCCGTACTGGGCCTGCCCAGCCGGCAGGGCGATTCCGTACAGCGTGCTCATCCCGAAACCTCTTCCCCGGTAGCGGCTGTCTATAAAATCGTAAGGAAGGTTGGATGCCGAAGCCTTTGTCTCCCAGGTGGGATCACCGGTGGGCAGATTGAAGCCGATGTTCAAGGCCGAAGGCAGGGAAAAGGCGTTGAACCCCATCTGCAGTCCCGCTACCGTGTCGGTAAAACCGGTCAGGCTCTGGGTTTGCGTGTTCTTGAGCGAATCGGTATATCGCCCGTTCCCGAATTCGGTCTGGGCGTATAGTTGAACGCCCTTCCAAGGGAACAGGCTCAAGGTGAAAGGGGTCCAAATTTCCCGGCCGTTGAAGGGCTGGACATAGTTGGAATCCCAGGATTCGTACTCGCCGCCCACGTTAAGCCGGCAAAAGTAACTTGCGTTTGGTTTCTGAGGCGCTTCGTCCGATAAAACTTTTTCCGGCAAAACCAACAGGGCCGCCAGGGCAAAAACCCAGCAAGTCATCCGCCGTTTGATTTGGGTTTGGCTCCAAATGCGGTTCAAGGCACCGTCTCCTTGGGGGGAACGACCAAGTGGATGTTCAATGTTTGCTGCGCGGAATTGAGGCAGTTGTCGTTATTAACCAGGATTCCACTGGTGAACTGGTTGTTCAAATCAGTCAAAGCCTCATTGGTTTCCAAGTTTGGAGCCGTAATGACCTGCTCTTGCGGATTCAAGGGGGAAACTGGCGGCTGGATGACAGGTTCCACCGCCGGAACCGCATTGCCTTGGCCCGGGGGGGCTGTAGCGTTGCCGCTTCCGGGAGCGGCAACTACGGAAGTTGCGCCGCCGGCTAAATTTTCGATTGTAGCCCCGCCTGATTGGATTTGTCCCGTGGCGTTGGGGCCTCCTCCAACGGCACCAACCACGGAGGTTACGCCTTCCGTGTTTCCGGTTGCAGGTCCGCCGGATTGGGTTTGACCGTTGCCGTTATTATTCCCTCCAACTGCGCCAACCACGGAGGTTGCACCGCCTCCCGTGTTTCCGGTCGTAGGCCCGCCGGATTGATTCTGGCCGGTTCCGTTGTTGTTTCCACCTGTTTCGCCTTTAGGATTTTTATGTAAACTGCCCGGGCCTTCCCCTTCGCGGATCATCCGGCCGTTCTGGAAAATGCATTCATGGCCCGCCGGGCACAACTGGGTGACTCCCCCGGAACTCGCGGCAACGACGCCATCCAATACATTCAACCTCATCCAACCGGTCTTTTGGTCGCACTCCATCGTGAATTCGGTTCCCCTGACCCCGCAAACCACGCCACCCGCCTCGATTTCGAAGCTGGAATGGGCGGAAAAAAGCTGGCGCACTTTCACCAGGGCTTTTCCAAAACCCAACCGCATAAAAATATTTTTTTCCTCTTTAAAGGCGTGCAAGGTGGCGAGGGTAAGCCGGCTGTTAGCCATCAATTCCAGGGTGGATTCGTCGAATAACTGCAATGTCGCCTTGGAGGCCCGCCGCACGATGATGGTTTCGCCCTGGTAAGCTTTGGCGCCTGTATGGGCCCTTCGAACCGAGCCCATCCCGTTTTGAACGGTTACCGTTCCCTTTACGGATAGGAAAACAGCTTCCCGTTCGGGTGGGTCGGCGGCTGAAACTGCGTTGAACATGCCGGAGCACAGAAAAAGAAAAGAAATAAGAAAGGGTTTATTCATTACTTGCCGCTCATGAAATATTTTTTGCCCCATAGCTGTTGGGAAAATCGGCAAAGGGGCAATCGATTAATAATAAGTTTAACTCAAAAAAAATAGATTTGTCGAATAAATTGTCTACTCGTAGTAGGGGGTTTTTACTTGGTTTATCTCATGAAAACTGTATTGCAGTACAAGGGAGAGGAATTCGACCTGAATTAAAAATTGCTTTTCAGGAAGACGCGCTCCGGTAACGCTTCAATCCTTTTTTCCAGATCCAGGTCGTAAAGGCGAAGAAAGCCAGCCCCAAGGCGAACCCGTAGACGATCCACCCGCCTTTGAGCTTGTTGATCAAAACTCCCGCGGGGAAGTTGGATACGATGAGCATGGGGACCAGAGTCAAAAGCAGACGCCGTAGGAGCCAGGGGTAGATCTCCCCGGGATATCGGGAAAACTGGCCGAACTGCCAGTAAAGCTCCAGCAGGTTGCTGGAGCGCCCGATCCAGAAGGTCCAGACCGACAGGGTGAACAGCATGGTGTAATAAATGAGGATGCTGTTGACCACCAGGGCCCCGAAAAGCAGCACTTCCCCAAATCCTACCACGGTGCCGCCCTGCGCCAAGGCAAAGGCGATCATGGCGAAACCCACCAGGCTCGTGCTGATGGAGGCGTAGTCCGTGTAACGAAGCGAGACGAGGAACTGGGTGTTAATAGGCTTGATGAGGTTGAAATCCAGGTCCCCCTGGCGGATTTGGTCGGTCAAGCGCATGCAGTTGTCGTAAAAGAAGGCCTCGAAAAGCTGGGTAATAACGTTGTTGGTTCCCAGGAGCACCACCATGTCCCACTTGTTCCAACCCCCGATGCTGGCTGTCTGCGAGTACATGACCTCGATGTAAATGATCTGCATGCCGAGCCAAAGGACCTCGGTCACGAGCCGGACAAGGAAATTCACCTTGAACTGCATCTCCCGCACCAGGCAGTTCTTCATCATCAGCACGGTCAGTTTTAAATAACGCCTCAGTATCGCCATGCGACGTTTCCTTTATTCATGAATTCATAATTCAAAATCACACCTGTCCCAAATAAACCTAGCCACGGATGCATGGGATTCATGGGATTTAACAAACACAAATATTTAAAGCCTTTTTTCTTAGCCCAATCTAAATGTATCCCCTGAATCCGTGGCTAAGAAGGGTTTGCCTTAGCAGTTCATTCATAATTCAAAATTTAAAATTCAAAATTGTTTTTTTCTATCCCCCGACCGCCGAGTAACGTTTCATTCCCGCCTTCCAGGTAAGCCGGCAAAAGAGGAAAAAGGCCCCCACCCACAAGAACCCGATTCCCAGTAATGGGAGCAGTTTGTCCGCAGGAACCTTGCCCAGCAGGATCATGCATGGCCAATATCCTTCATAACCGAAAGGCGAATAATTGAGAAATGGCAGGAGGGAAAGGGGCATGAGGTTTAAGGGAATCAGGTGTCCGGACAGGAAAAACTCGATGGTCATCACGACGAACAGGAAGGTGGAGATTTCCAGGAACCAGAAAGCCAGGTTGCCGATCAAAAAGCTGAACAGCATCCCGATCCAAAAGCATATGACGAGGGAAACCACGAAAGCCGCCCATTCCAAGAGCGTGGGAATGTGGCTGAAGTAATGCCGCATGAGGAAAAAAATGGGGGGGAAGGTGAAAAGCGCCACGTACCAGAAAACCACCTTGTGGGCCAGCCGGTACATGATCTGGTAACCCAGGTAGCTCATGGGCCGGATGAGGTAGCGGTTGAGCAGGCCGTCCTTGATATCCAGGTTGATATCCCTGGCCATGCCCGGCATGCTGGAAAATCCCCTGGCAATGTACATGAAAGCGTAATAGGCCACCATGTCCTCGTAGCTCATGCCCCGGATATTGGAAGGGGCCCCGCCCAACTTACGGGACTGGTAGATGGCGTACCAGAGGAACAGCGTGGTGACCAGGGGGAGGAAGCGGAAGATGGCCCCGAATATATAGTTGGCGCGGTAAACCATATCCTCCTGGGTACGGGTGGATAGGATCACCCAGTACTTATGGAGGGGGGATTTGGGTTTGTTTTCACTCAACGTCATTTCCGGCATCTAAAATCCTTTTTCAAAACATTCCAAAAATCTCTAGCCACAGATGTGCCGATTCACCATAAAACAAATATTGAAATCGGTACGATACCAGCCCCCCGAAAAGCTTCATCGAGGGCTGGCATGCATGGGATTCATGGGATTTGCTTAAAATTAAAAATTTAACATCACACCTGTCCCAAATAAACCTAGCCACGGATGCATGGGATAGATGGGATTTGCGTAAAATTAAAAATTTAAAATTTAGCATTTAAAATTCATTCATGTTTTTCATGAATGCTTTAGCCATCCGAGTGCATCCCCTGAATCCGTAGCCAAGATTATGAGTTGTGGTACTTTTACTTATCGCTTCCCTTAAACACCTTCTCAATCACTTCCTCGATGGGCACTTCCTCGATGTTGATGTCGTCCACGTCGAAACGGTTCAGGATTTCGTTGGAGGCTTGTTTTACCTGTTCCCGCAACACCTTCAAGACCGCCTTGTGCCGGGTGTGCTCCAAGACCGTGCCCAAGGATGACAACTGCTCCGCCGTTACCCCGCCGTCCTCAAAGGTGACAGTAATAAGCTTGGATTGGGAGAACTGCTCCACCACGTCGTCCAGGCGGCCGTCAAAAATCTTTTTCCCGTGGTTGATGACGATGACCCGGTCGCAAAGGGCCTGGATGTCGTTCATGTAATGGCTGGTCAAAAGGATCGTGGTCTTGGTCCGGCGGTTGTAGTCGCGGATGAACTCCCGGATGTTCTTCTGGGCCACCACGTCCAGCCCGATGGTGGGCTCGTCCAGGAACAACACCCGGGGCCGGTGCAGGAGGGAGGCGATCAGCTCGAATTTCATGCGCTCGCCGAGCGAAAGCTCGCGCACCATGATCCCCAGGAGCTTTTTCACTTGGAGCAGTTCGGTCATCTCATCCAGGACCTTCTTATAGTCATCGTCTTCCACGCCGTAGATTTCCTTGTTCAGGAAAAGGGATTCCTGGGCCGGCAGGTCCCACCAAAGCTGGTTTTTTTGGCCCATGACCAGGGCGAATTGCCGCCGGTACTCGTTCTTGCGTTCCGAGGGAATGAAGCCCAGGACCCGGGCTTCCCCGGTGGTCGGAAAAAGGATGCCGGAAAGCATCTTGAGGGTGGTGGTCTTCCCCGCCCCGTTGGGGCCCAAAAACCCCACCAGTTCCCCCTCGGCGATGGAAAAGCTCACCCCGTCCACCGCCCTCACCTCGGTGAATTTGCGGTTGAAAAGCCCCTTAAAAGCCCCGCCCAGGCCCGGCAGGCGTTTCTGGGTTCGGTAGATCTTGGACAGGTCCTTCACTTCAATCATGGGCATGGGCTTGATATCTCTCGTTTGATTTTGTAGCTTCGCGAAGTAGTTATTATAGGAACCGCATCGGAAAGATTCCAACTGCCAGAACCGAATTATTTCAACGCCAGACCAAAGCGCAAAGTTTAAAAATAAGATATCCCTTTACAACAAGTAAAAGAAAAAGGGCATGGAACCGCCGATCAAATCCGATGTCCTGCATCTCCATAAAGGAGTTAATGGATTGCGGGACTATACCACTTTCATTTGAAATTCTTTCAATAGTGAAGTGGCATGTGCCAATCTAACATGAAAATATTTTGAGATTGGTACTATACCAGCCACATTGAATATTTATGGAAGGCTGGCATGGACGCCGATAAGCTAGAGTAAGTCTTAATCTATAAGCCCTCATCGGCGTTAATCGGCCGTTATCCACGATAAAAAAATTGTTTACGTCGATCCCCAAAAAAAATGAATAAAATGCTCGTCCTTCCCTGATATGTCATAACCCGACGGTTACGATTCATCCCAGAGAGCATCAAAAGAGTTAAAATAAGGCCCACTTAAAGAGGATGGTTGGCCGGTTTGTCCCCAACCCGCGGACCAATTAAATTTGGATAGAATATTTTTGTAAAGTCATTCAAAGAGTGGTTATGACGAAAAATTTAAGAGAACGCATAAAATTAAAATATGCAAAAGTCGGAATTATATTATTTGGCGTTTTA
Organism: candidate division FCPU426 bacterium; assembly: GCA_963847625.1. Taxonomy (GTDB): domain Bacteria; phylum Oederibacteriota; class Muellerivitia; order Muellerivitales; family Muellerivitaceae; genus CAWCKJ01. The sequence goes on from CAWKAR010000013.1 coordinate 99,298, forward strand.
GAAATCATTTTCGCTATAGCCCTGATTTCGGCGCTTATATATGCATCAAGCTTTTTTGATAAAATCCAAAATTATGAAAAGTCGATAAATATTTGGTCTCAATTCACAATTGTTATTTTTTGGATAATTGTTTTAATTTGGCTTGGTATTGGAACTTTCCAAATAAAATTATGGGCACGATCAATATGTTTAGCACTTTCTTGGATCTCATTAGTAGAGGGATCACTTCGGATTTGTACGAGAATTGTTTATGATTATTTTGTTTTCCATTTCAAGACAATTTATGAAGGAGTATTAATTACACCAGAGGCTTATTGGACAGAGCTTGGGATCAGAATTATTTCCTCCATACTTTTACTGACCTTTCCCCCGAAAACTGATCCAAAAATATGTTAGTTTTGGATTATAGATCGGGAGGGGAAAGATGGCAAAGAAACGGTTTTTATCTGAGCAGATAGTGGCTATTCTCCGCGAGGCGGAGAAAGCTCCCGCCGTTGAGGAAGTTCTCCGAAAGCATGGCATTTCCGAGCAGACTTACTACCGCTGGAAACGCATGTACGGAAGCCTTGGAGTTTCCGAAGTCCACCGCATCAAACAGCTGGAAGAAGAAAACCGGAAACTCAAGCAGTTAGCGGGTGATCAGGCCCTGGCTATTCAGGTTCTCCAAGAGCACATAAAAAAAAAGGGGTATTGATCGAGGAGCAAAAAGGCATGGTGGAAGCCCTGAAGGCTCAGGAAGTACCGGAAAGACGAGCCTGTGATGTTCTTGGGGTAAATCGATCGAGTTTTCGATATGAGGCCCAGCCAGAAGATCCGTTGAACCAGGTGATCCTGCAGGAAATGGTTAAGTTAGCGCAAAGAAACCGACGTTTCGGAAGCCCTCGGATGTTGTGGATGTTGGAACGCAGAGGCCTTGATGTGAATCACAAGCGGGTGGAGAGGCTCTACCAGGTAGCAGGGCTTCAATTACCGCGCAGGAGACCCAGGAAGAAGAGGGTTCCGACGGAATGGAGAAGGCCCCACCCGGCTTTGGGTTCCAACGAGGTGTGGACGATGGACTTCGTGCATGACCTGACATGGTTCGGGGGAAAGGTGAAGTTTTTGACGGTGTTGGATGAAGGATTTAGGGAATGCTTGGAGATCCGGGCGGAGAAGCGAATGAGAAGCCGGGACGTGCTGGAGACGCTGGACGAGTTGATGACGGAGTACGGGACACCAAAGTGCCTGCGGGTGGACAACGGGCCAGAGTTCGTGGCGAAAGAACTGAGGAACTGGCTTGAGGAGAAGGGCGTAGAGGTGCTATATATCGAACCAGGGAGTCCATGGCAGAATGGATTCATCGAAAGTTTCAACGGAAAGTTTAGGGATGAGTGCCTGAACCAAGAAATTTTTCTTTCAAAAGCGGAGGCCCAGGTAGTCGTGGATTGGTGGAGGCAGGTGTATAACTGGCAGAGACCGCACAGCAGTTTGGGGGGAAAAACCCCAATGGAAGCAAAGGCCGAAAAGTTGGGCCTTAACTAACTTAAATTTGGATCAAACATTGGGGGAAGGTCATTACCGTTAATAGTTATCCTATTTTATAGGAATAAATATGTTACAGCGGCATTCAAAAGCAAAGATTCTAAAATCCCATGGACTGACAAAATCCCATTTTTGGTTCTAATCTTAAGTCTGCTTTTGATCGAAAAGATAATTGGAATTCTTTTTAGCAACCCATTTACATCTGGTTTGCACCTCTTTTTCGGACACCAAACTTCAAATCTTTATTGGGGTCTTTTCAAAAGCGCGGATGTATTTTTCCTGCTTTATTTAGCATACGGTGTTTATCAACAAAAGGTTTCTGCTTGGCGGCTTGTAAACGCACGCTATTTTTTATCGCTATTGTCTTGGGTTATAGGTTATTCCCACGAAAATTACTTAAAAATTTATGAAAATCTTGGTTATTCACAGGAAAAGGCAAATGAATATCTAAGAGGAATTTTTATTGAAAATTACATGATTAGTTGGTTAATCATCCTTGCAACCATTGGATATTTTTGGTACGTCCGAAAATATTTTTACCCCTCTAAGATGAACAACAGAAAAAATTCGTATAAAAGAACTTCAATATGGAAATTATGGAATAAACGCCTCAGACATTTGACGGTTTAAACTCTAATTACCTCAAATTTGCGGTCGAAAATCGTCCAGAGTGGGGAGAGATAAAGGATGAAGCTTCAATTATCGGTTGCCTGGAAAGTTCGAATTGGTTTTCTTTGTTTTTTTGTAGGAAGCTATGTTTTAAGTAATTTAAGAGCATATGGTTTTATCGACTCTACAATTTTAGGTGTTGCCGTTGCTGTGTTGACAGGTGTGAGTTTCTTTCCAATCGCAAGATTAAAATGTCCATATTGCAAAGAACCGTTACCCGGAAAATTTGCAAATCCGGCAATATATGTCTTTCCGGGTCAAAAATGTCCTAAATGTGGTAAGAGGCTAGATGAATCATAAAGGAGTAAAAAAAGATTTGGATTTTAACTGCGGCTATATGGCTCTGTGGTAAAGTCTTCTAATTATGCCCAATCAAAATACAAACAAAATTATCAAGGAACTCAAGCGGCTCTACCCCGACACGGGGAGTTTCCTGAAATACCAAACCCCTTTCCAATACCTCTGCGCGGTCATCCTCTCGGCGCAATGCACCGACGCCAGGGTGAATTTGGTGGCGCCTCATCTTCACAAGGCCTTACCCACCCCCGAGAAAATGGCGAAGGCCAAACTGAAGGACGTTGAAAAGATCATCAAATCCACCGGGTTCTACCACAACAAGGCCAAGAACCTGATTGGATGCGCCCAGGCGTTGTTGAGGCTATATCAAGGCAAGATTCCTAAAACCATCGAGGAATTCGTGAAGATCCCGGGTGTGGGCCGCAAGACCGCCAATGTGGTGCTGGGGGAAATTTACGGCATCGCGGAAGGCGTCACGGTGGACACCCACGTCATCCGGCTTTCCAACCGGTTGGGATTCACCCGGTACCAGGACGCCGTCAAAATCGAGGTGGATTTGATGAAGGCGATCCCGAAGGAAGAATGGATCCCTTTTTCCCACCGGCTGATCCAACACGGCCGGAAGGTCTGCGACGCCCGCAAACCCTTGTGCGCGGTTTGCACCCTGAGCCAGTGGTGCCCCTCCGCGACGAAATTCATGAGCTGAACAGGCATTCAGTTCAGGACAACTTGTGCTTATAACCCGGAAAACCAGCGATATACACCGCACCCGATGAAGTATTCCCCGGGCCGTCGGTTCTAAAATAAAATCCAAAATAAAAAAGCCCCCCAGCCGAAAGGCCGGGGGGCATATTTTTACCAACGAGACCGCGTCACTTGAAGTTATAACCCACCGCAAGGTCAAATCCGAGGGTGGACTGATTCAGGGAACCGTTATATTTCCCGATGTCGCTCAGGCCCCCGTCGACCCGGAATTCCGCGCGGAAATGATCGACATCCACACCGATACCCCCGATGAGGCTTCCATCCACCCCGTTAACATCGTCTTTGACGTCAGTAGATTGGCCGTTTACTGTTTGGGTCGCGCCCAACAGGAAGTTGGGGGCGGCGCCGAGAACTACGTAAAGTTTCGCCTCGCTTTTTGGGGTGATATAAGCCCTGAACAGGAGTGGGATCTGGAGGTAGTCTATTTCGTTCGTGGCACCGCTCTCGGAATCCCCCTTCTGGATGTATGTCATCTCGGTCCCAAGGGAGAAGCTGTTGTCGTTGAAAGGGAAATCCACGAAAAATCCGCCGAGCAAACCCGCCTTCATGTCACCGGATTGGGATTCATCTCCGCCGCTGGTGATGATGTTGTACATCGCCAGTCCAGCTTTGAGCCCCACATTCACCCTGTATTCATCGGCGATTGCCGGAACAGCCATCATCACGGCCGCTAATAGGAAAAGAACCTTCTTCATATTTCGCACCCTCCAGAATGGAATGTACTGATAAACAATAATCACGAACATCAACATTTATCTTAAGCGTGGTCCTACATATCTGACAGCATAAAAGGGGCTACGCGGGGTAAACAGTTTCCAAGGCCAAAAACCCATATGTGGTGTTTGTACCTTGAGCCAGTGGTGCCCTTCAGCGACGAAATTCAATAACTGATTAGGTCTTAACTTCAGGATAAATTTCCTAACTTCAGTTATACAAAGTACAGCCTCAAGCATCCCTGGAATCCTTCAAATTCCCCAAGGAAGGAAAGTCTTTTAGGGTTTCTTCCGGTAAACCAGCAGTTCCACCCGCCGATTCTTGGCCTGCCCCTCAGGCGTGGCGTTGGAGACAATGGGCCTTTCAGCCCCGAAACCCGCCACTCGTAGGAATTTTGGTTTCACCCCATCACGCACCAGGCCGTCCCGGGCAGCCCGGGCCCGGGCCAGGGAAAGTTCCCGGTTGGTTGTGAATTTCGATTCTTTCAGGTCCCGGTTGTCCGTATGGCCCGCCACGAGAATGAGACATCCGGGATATTTCGCGAAAATCGTCCGGGCGGCCTCAGCCAAGCGTTCACGGTCGCTCCCGGTAAGCTCGTCGGTCCCCGAATCGAATTGAAGATTCTCCGAAACGTTTAAACTCTCCCAACCCGGTATTTCAGGCGGGGCTTCCTTGGCCAGAAAACTAAGGGGTTCCGACCGGCCCTTCCCTTCCTCCCCTTGTTTCACTTCCAACCAGGCCCGGTATTGGTCCTGGCCCACTAAAAAGCCTTGTGGATTTTCCCCGTCCCAGGCGAAACCCTCCGGGGGAGCCCCTTGGCCCGATTGGGCCCAAACTCTCGTTCCCTTGGAATCCTCGATCCATGCTTTCCATTCGCGGACCCCTTCCCGGTCCTGGATATCATCGGCTATTTTCAGGGATTGGGCACCCAGGATGAACTCCGATGGCGCGGTTAGGTCCACCCGGGTTGCCGGACCCTTCCCGCCGAAATCCAGGCCCAGCGCAATTTGATGGGTCGTCCCCAAATCCCCCAGGGTCGTGAGGGCATAATCCAATTTCCAATCCATGTATTTGACCCCCACCCCCAAGGCCAACCCCGACAAGCCATCCAGGGAACCGGTGTCGGCGAAACGGTATCCCGCCCGAATGGCCAGGTTGCGGATGAGCCAATATTCCCCTCCCATCCCCAAACTGGAAGATCCCCCAACGAGGGGCAAGGATTCCTCTAGGGATAGGTCGAGGCTTCCCTCACCCGTTTGTTTTCCGCGGTCCAGCCGGTAATCAGCCCCCAGCCTGAGGCGCATGGGCAGGTCAGCCCCGTCCAGGGAACCGCCCAGGTCGTTGACCGAGCCCTGGAGCGATAAACCGGTTCCCGGCAACCGGTATAGGAGTCCCGCGTCGAAGGCGGCGGCCTGGCCTGAACTGGTTTGGATCGTGTCATAAAGGAAACGGGCCGCCACGCCGGCCTCAAGGTTGGGGGAAAGGCAACGGGCGTAGCCGGCGGCAAGGTTGAGGCCCATGGGGGAATAAGTCCCGTCGGAAAAGGGCAGTCCTCCCGTGACAACGTAACGGTTTACCGTGCCGAAACCCATGGCGTCCCCGCCCAGCGCGAGCACCGAACCGTCGCCCAGGGGCTGGGCCCACGCCAGGTGGGACAGGGAAAGGTCCTGGACCCAGAAACTTTGGGAAAGGGAGACCTGGGGGCCGTCCAATTGGGCCAAGCCCGCGGGGTTCAGGTCCAATGAATCCGCTCCGGCAAAGGCGGACCCTGACCCCCCCATGGCCGATTCCCGGACGCCAGGTGAAATTTTAAGCCAGGAGGCCCCGGGATCCGCGGCCCCTGCCGCAGGGGGGAGCAGGGCCCAAACGCCAAGGAGGAGGGCGGCCGACGCTATTTTCATTTTCATGGCGCCACCACGACTTTCTGCCAAACCGTGGACGTCCTGCCGCCGGCGTAAGTAAGCTTGAGCCGGACGAGGTAAAGGCCCGGTTGGAGGTCCTGGGTATCCCGGCAAGCGGCCGTCCCGCCCGTGAAATCCTGGTGGGCTACGGACTCTCCGACGGTGTTGAAAAAGTCCCATTGGCTGGAAAGAAGGGGTGAATCGGGATAAAGGCAAAGGTCCTGCCCGCGGGACACGGGCACCGGCGCTAAGACCGCCTTGCCCAGGCCGGACAAAGCCTGCGTCAACGTGGAAGTTGCCGTTTCGGTGGGGCTTGGTGTGGCGGTATAGGTTGAAGTTTGGGTGGGTGTGCCGGTTGGCGTATTGGTTGCGGTTGATGTAGCCGTGGGTGTAAACGTCGGGGTAAAAGTATTGGTGGGTGTGGCCGTAGGGGTGTTGGTCTGTGTATTGGTTGGGGTATTGGTTGCGGTTGAAGTTGTTGTCGGTGTAAAGGTCGGGATAAAAGTATCGGTTGGGGTGGCGGTTGGCGTGTCGGTCGGCGTATCCGTCGGAGTCAAGGTGGGAGTATTGGTTGGAGTATCAGTAGGCGTAAAAGTGGGGGTGTCGGTATTGGTGTTCGTGGGTGTATTCGTGGCGGAATTAGTCGGCGTGGGGGTTGACGTAGCAGTACTGGTTGGCGTATCCGTCGGCGTATCCGTCGGTGTGCTGGTAGAGGTTGGAGTTGGCGTATTCGTAGGCGTATTGGTTATTGTTGGCGTGGCCGTGTTGGTCGGTGTGTTCGTCGGCGTAAAGGTAGATGTACTGGTTCCCGTGGAAGTGGGAGTGGGGGTTGGGAAAAATAACCTACAAACAAAAGCGTCCTCACTCCCCCCGCCATTAGCCGTCTGATAGGCACCGTTGGTCGTGGGAAAATTGGTGGCAGTAGTTCCACCCGTCACATAAACCTTCCCCGATCCATCTAGTGCGATGCCATAGGGCGTATCCGCGGTGCCCAGGTAGGTGGAATAGGCCAGGGCGCTACCTGACACATTCAGTTTTGTCACGAAAACACCCCCGGTAGCCGTCTGATAGGCCCCGCTGGTTATAGGAAAATTACCACCGGTGTTTCCCGTCACATAAGCGTTTCCCAGCCCATCCACCGTGATTCCTCTGCCATAAGCCGTAGTACCGCTCCCCCCCAGGAAGGTTGAATAAACCAGATCGCTCACACCACCACCGGCTGGATTAAGTTTCGCCACAAAAGCGTCAGTGCCGCTGGGACAAACCGACTGAAAGGCCCCGCTGGTCGTAGGAAAACCACATGAAGTATCGCCTGTCACATAAACGTTCCCCAATCCATCCACCGCGATGGCTTTGCCAAAGTCGGCATTAATCCCTCCCAGATAGGTCGAGTAGATCAAATCGCTCGCTCCGCTGCCCGCCGGATTCAGTTTCGCCATAAAAGCGTCATCGCCGCCACCGTGGTTAACCGTTTGATAGGCTCCACTGGTTTTGGGAAAATCCGTTGAAGATGTATATCCAGTCACATACGCGTTCCCAGAACCATCCAAAGCGATGGCATAGCCATAATCTGTCCCAGTCCCGCCTAGATCGGTCGAGTAGACCAGGTCGCTCGCTCCGCCACCCGCCGGATTCAGTTTCGCCACAAAAACGTTTCGCAAACCGTGATTAACCGTTTGATAGGCACCAGTGGTCGTGGGAAAAATTCCCCCAGAATCGCCAACCAAATAAGCATTTCCCGAGCTATCGACCGCAATACCCCTGCCCAGATTAGTTCCGTTCGCGCCCAGATAAGTCGAATAGACCAGCGATCCAGAGGAATTCAGCTTCGCCATAAAAGCGTCATCAGTGCCGCCGAAAGTTGACTGATAGGCCCCACTGGTAGTAGGAAAATTTGTTGATACGGTATCGCCCGTCACATAAGCGTTCCCCGATCCATCCACAGCGATGCCATAGCCATAATCATCACCGCTACCGCCCAGATAAGTCGCGTAGACTAAATCGCTCGCTCCGCCGCCCGCCGGATTCAATTTCGCCACAAAAACGTCATAAGCGCCGCCGAAAACCGTCTGAGAGGCCCCGCTGGTCATGGGAAAATTCGTTGAAGAAGTATTGCCGATAACATAAATGTTCCCTGACCCATCCACCGTGATTCCATTGCCGATATCTGCTCCGCTCCCGCCCAGGTAGGTCGAATAATCCAGGAACGGGTCGATCACCAGGGGTATAGCCTTGTCATAGGAGCCCACCTCAAAGCAGATGCGTTGGTCATGGCCCATCACGTACCGGCCTTCCACCTTGGTTTTAACTATTGTCCATTTTCCATTCTCGATTCCCTTTCGTTCCTGGTACATCACCGGCGCCTTAAAGGCCACATCACCTTGTGCCATCCGGAAAACCAGGTTTCCGTTTCCATCCAATTGGGCTCTTGCCGCGCCCTCGCAGGTGAGCCCGATCATTTTGGGGTCCGCCCCGGGCGCCACCACGAAGTCGTACTCCAACTTTCTTTGGTTGCCGTAATACACCATGTCAATTCCGGGATAAACTTGTTTCATCCTCACTTTGGCGTATTGGGCCACGCCGGTGCGCCACTTGGAAGAATTGTTGCCAAGGAAATAACTGCTTTCGCCTTCCGCTTTTTCCATCCCCTGGAAAACTGCCTTGCGGTTGCCGCCGGCCAGTCTCAAGCGCAAAACCTCAGGCCTCTCCAATGGATGTGCGCAATGAGAGGCTTCGGGTTTTCTAATTTTCTCCCGGATCTTGGATTCGCGCCGGTTCATCACGAAAACCGCTTCGGCGGGCGTAATAAAGAGGGTATAGCCGCTTCCCCTGGAAATGAATTTGACTTGGGGATCAGCCTGTCCTGAGCCCGTCGAACGGATTTGGCCCACATTGGGCTCGAACCAAAGGGGAAGATTGACATAGGATTGAAAAAATCCGGCCTTGGCTTTTTCTTGAAGGGGGGGGGCAAGATTGGCTGGCTTCGGCGTAACCGCCTTAAAGCCGATTGAGGCGTACATCAAGAACGAAAAAAATATGATCCCAAACCTGGAAATTATTTTCATATTCATATTCGCCCTCTCATTTACAGTCATAAGATCTATCAAACAGAAATAAGTTCTCCGGCAAACACTAAAAAATTTAGTTTCTCCGGATATTAAACGCGGCAACATTTAATAACAGGTCAATTAACCATTCAACATAAATACACAACAATTTTCCATTAATAGGTTCCGGGGTGTTAATCGGTTTACAAATAACGTATGGGACCAGAAAAAGATAAGGTAAAAACTTAAATCAACTTTTTTAGTTCCCTGGCGGCCCATCCATCAGAAACTCATTGGGGAGGGGATCACGGTGGACACGCATGTCATCCGGCTTTCCAACCGGCTGGGATTCACCAAGCACCAGGACGCCGTCAAAATCGAGGTGGATTTGATGAAGGCGATTCCGAAGGAAGAATGGACCCCTTTTTCACACCGGCTGATCCAACACGGCCGGAAGGTCTGCGACGCCCGCAAACCCTTGTGCGCGGTATGCACCCTGAATCAGTGGTGCCCCTCCGCCCCAAAATAATAATTTTTGGCGAATATCCCTTTGAAATAAGTAAACAAGAAAATTAGATTCGATAGTCAAACCATTTAACCGCCGATAACGGCCGATTGACGCCGATATCGGCTTATAGTTCAAAGCGTTTTCAAACTTATCGGCGTCCATCGGATTTGATCGGCGGTTTAACCTTATTTAATTACTTATCTAAAGGGGATAATCGCTTAATTTTTGGCGAATATCCCTTTGAAATAAGTAAACAAGAAAATTAGATTCGATAGTCAAACCATTTAACCGCCGATAACGGCCGATTGACGCCGATATCGGCTTATAGTTCAAAGCGTTTTCAAACTTATCGGCGTCCATCGGATTTGATCGGCGGTTTAACCTTATTTAATTACTTATCTAAAGGGGATAATCGCTTAATTTTTGAAGAAACTCCCTAAAAAGAAGTGCGGTTGGCGGGAAAACAGAAAAAGCGGCCGGCGGGGATGAATAAGCGGTTTCAATGGTCGCGGCATTTGGAAAATATTAATAAATGATGATTGACCCCATTTACACTAATTAGGCTTTTTTCTTCATCCTTCACTTCTCAACTTTCACCTGTCCACCCTCACTGATCCTCTTTGCGGTAAGAGGATCTCCCCATCGTGGACAGCTAACAACTCTGAAATTGCCTATAAAGATCGAATAATTCCGGGTTTTCAATTTACCGGCCGGAGATCTTGGCTTCTTCCGATTCAACACTCGCCAAGCGCGCCGCATGCGCCTTCTTTTTCTCGAACCGCGCCATCACGCTGTAAAAGCACGGCACCACATAAAGCGTGAGCAGGGTCGAAAAGACCACGCCGCCGATGACCGCGATGGCCATGGGGTTGCGGCTTTCCGCGTCCGGGCCCAAGGCCAGGGCGGCGGGAACGGCGCCCGCGATGGTGGCCACCGAGGTCATCAGGATGGGCCGCAAGGCGGATGGGACAGGCCGTCAGGAGGGCCTTGCGGACGGATTCCTCCCCCTTTTCCCGTACCTGGTTCGTGAAATCCACCAGCAGGATCGAGTTCTTCTTGACGATCCCCATGAGCAGGATCAGGCCGATGACGCTGTAGATGTTGATGGACTGGTGGGTGGCCAACAGGGCCATGAGCGCGCCGGAGACGCTGAAAAGGGAAGGGCCATGAGCACCGAGAGCGGGTCGATGAAGCTGTTGAACTGGCGAAGCCAGCACCATGTAGGCCACGACGATGCCGAGCATCAGCACCCAGAAGAGGCTCTGGAGGGACTCGGTGAATGTCTGCGAGCTCCCGGTCAGGGTGATGTGATAGTCCGGCGGCAGGATGCGCTTGGCGATGTCCTGGGCGGCCTGCAGGGCCTTTTGCTGGGACTCCCCCGCCTTGACGTTGGCGTAAACCGTGATGGACCGTTCCCGGTTGCTGCGCCAGATCGCCACCATGGACTGCTTATTCCTCCATGGTGACCAGGTCGGAAAGGGGGACCAGTTCGCCCCGGTTGTTCCGCACAAACAGGCTGTTCACCTTGGTGCGCGGGTCTTCGTTGCTCTCTTCCAGTTTCAGGCGGATGTCGTAACGGTGGCCGCCTTTCTCATAGGTGCCGACCAGGACGCCGCCGATCATGGCCTCCATGATCTGGGAGATGCTGGCGATGCTCACCCCGCGTTCGGACGCCTTTTTGCGGTCGGGCACCACGTGCAGTTCGGGCTGGCCCAGGGCATAATTGGTGTCCAGGTCGGTGACCAGGCCGGTCTTTTCCAGCTCCGTCCATTATTTGTTTGCGAATAATCCGCCAGCTTGTCCCAATCCGGCCCCTGGACCGTGAACTCCACCGGGAAACCCCGGGAGGCGGTAAAAGCCTTGGTGGAAAGGTCCTGGATCACCGCGCTGCACGTCGGGGATCTTGTTGAACTGCTTCCGGCAGACGCCCATGAATTCCTGCTGGCTCAGTTCGTGCCCCACGGTCGGATCGATTCCCGCGCTTGCCCCGGTCCTTCATCGTGACCAGCACGAACCGCTGTTGGAGTCGCCGGGAGAACCTCCCCCGACCTGCAGGACGTAGCGGTCCACCTCGGGCTTCGGGACGCGAGGAATTTCTCGACCTCGCTGAATTTCTGGTCCGAATAGGTCAGGCGCCGAGCCAACCGGGGTCTTGAGCCGGACATTGAACCGGCTCTGGTCCTCGGGAGGGATGAATTCCTTGTTGAGACACCAAAAAGCCGAGAAGCTCAAGGCGAAGAGCGATCAGCGCCGCGACGAATCACCTTCCAGCGGTGGTTCAAGGCCGTCGCCAAGCGACTCCGCGTAAAACATCGCTCGTCTTGTCCATGAGCCATTCCATCCCCTTGCCGAACCGGGTCGTCCGTTTTCCGATATCCACGAACTGCGAACAGCGCATGGGGGTCAGGGTCAGGGCTTCCAGAAGGGACAGCAGCACGGCCACCGTGATGGTCACCCCGAACTGGAAGAAGAATTTCCCGATCACGCCGCTCATGAAGGCCACCGGCAGGAAGATCGCCACGATGGAGATGGTGGCGGCCATGGCGGCGAAGGTGATTTCCCTGGACCCGGCCAGGGCCGCCAGGATCCTGTTCTTGCCCTTTTCCTGGTGGCGGATGATGTTTTCCAGCACCATGATGGCGTCATCCACCACGATGCCGATGGAAAGGCTGAGGCCCAGCAGGGTAAAGGTGTTCAGGGTGAACCCGGCGAAATAGAGCACGATGAAGGTGCCGACGACCGAGGTCGGGATCGCCAGCAGAACGTTCAGGGTGGATGTCCAGGAACCCAGGAACATCCAGCAGACCAGCGCGGTCAAAAGGGCCGAGAGCAGCAGCGTGAAGTTCCAGCTCGTGGACCGCTTGTTCGATATAGCGGGTGCTGTCGAAGTTGACAGCTCAGCTTCATGCCCTCGGGCAAGCCCTTTCTGGACCTCCGCGACCTTGGCCCGGACGGCTTTGGCCACCGCGACGGCGTTGGACCCGCGCTGCTTGAGGATGTTCAGCGCGACGCCAGGGGTCCCCATGGCGCGGCTGATCCTCAAGGCGTCGGCCATGCCTTCCTCGATCCGCGCGACTTGATTCAGGTGGATGCGGGATATAGTTCGGCTGCCCGCCGCGCTGGTTGATGACCAGGTCGCCGAATTCCTCGATGGTTTTGGCTTCGCCCATGGTCCGGACATTCAATTGCCGCTTTCCCTCCTCCAACTGGCCCGCGGGGGATTCCAGGTGCTCGTTCTGGATCGTGTTGATGACGTCATTGACCGAAAGCGCGTAGCGGTTGAGCGCCTTGCTCATCCACCCAGATGCGCAGGTTGGGGTCGCGGTAACCGCCCAGGGTAATGTCGCCGACTCCCGCCACCGTGGAGAACTGGTCCTTGATGCGGTCATTGCGTAAGGACATCAGGTCCTTGAGGGGATACTTATCGCTCTCCAGGGTCAGCAGCATGATCGGCTGGTCCTCGGGATTGGATTTGCGGATGGTCGGCGAGGTGATTTCCTTGGGAAGTTTCTGCAGGACGGAGGCGACTTTGGCCTGGACGTCCTGGACCGCGAGGTCGATATCGCGGTTGAGCTCGAATTCGATCGTCACGGTTCCTTCGCTGTCTTCCGACTCGGAGGTGACGCTGCGGATGCTCTGGATGCTCATCACCGCGTCCTCGACGATATCGACGATGGAGGTTTCGATGACCTCCGGGGCCGCCCCTTCCAGGCGGATATTGACGGAAACCACGGGATAGTCCACGTCCGGAAGCTGGCTGATCCCCATGCGCATGAAGGAGATCCCGCCGAATACGATGAGCCCGGCCATGAGCATCCAGGCAAAGACGGGCCGTTTGATGGAAATTTCGGAAAGATTCAAGGTTTACCCCAATAGGTTTTGGACGGAAAATCATAACATAATGGAGCGGATTTGATTCGAACCATCGGCACTATAGATTGGATTATGGAATCAGGCTTTTGGGGGAGACAGGCCAAAGACGGAAAACCTTAAAAAGGATCGTCCAACCTCACTGATCCTCTTTGCGGTAAGAGGATCTCCCCATCTTGGACAAATTATTCCCGGACATACAATATGAAATCGGTGGCCGGGGGGGTTCCGCCTGATTTCTTAATCAAACTTGCGATCTGCCCCCTGTGGTAGGGGCCGTGAGTGACCGAATGAGTCAATATGTCGGAAAGAAGGGTTTCATGATCCGCGCCTTTGAAGTCCTTATAGGCGATCTTTTCCGATAGTTTCCCCTCCGACAGGCCGACAAAAAAGGTTTGGAATTTCGACTTTATTTCCCCGCTCAATTTTCGGCATTCCGGGGCGGATAGCGCCTGATTCGCGGGCGGAACGAAACCAACGGAAGGTAACCGCGATAGCCAAACAGCCTTGGCTATAAGAATATTGCCCAATTTCTTAAGGGCCTCCTCAGGCGGCGAAGGCATCGATTCCAAGGCACCTAAAATCTTTTCATTGGCCCAATCATCGTATTCGAATAACTTTTTAAAATAGGCGGTATCCATGTTTTTTGCCTTTTTGAGAATGTTTCTTTTTAAAGAGGTTACCAACCATTATTTTACCGTTTTAAGAAAAATGGCGGGAATTCTTTGAAAATCCGGCCCCGACCGGCGGAAATGAATAAGCGGTTTCAATGGTCGCGGCATTTGGAAAATTAATAATTGTTAACTGACCCTATTTACACTTGCTGATTTTCTTTTTTCAGGCCTGACCCCGCGCATGACCCCGCGCACGTCATGGACAGTAAGCCCTTCATGCTCCCATTTTATTTGCGATCAGGATAATGACTGCGAGTAAGGCGAGAATCGAGAGACCAATCCAGCCCAAGTCAAAATAAAATATTCCAATGAGATCGAGGATTCCGATGAAAAGAATTGTGTATGGTAGTTTTCTACTACCGTTTATGAAACTAAGCGAGACCCCAATCAACCAAGCGGCTATTGCGAACCAAATCATTTGTATTGCCTCCCCATCGTGGACAATTTTATTTCTGTAAAAAAATGGAATCCTTGCGCTTTTGAATGAACCGCTCGACCACAAACTTTATAGAGAAAGAAACGATAGAGCTCACGATGAAGCACAGCAAGATTTCCGCCAAAAGGGCCAATGAGTGGTAGTGGATAGGAAAAACCATACCGTCCAAGGCCCAAAAAACAATGACGAAAACAAGGAAGAAAGAGAAACAGAACAACCGGTGATTGTACTTGAAATCCAGTGGAACCCCTCCGCCTCCCGGCATTTTTCCCTCCCTATCGTAGACAGCCCTAACCCACATCAAAAAAATCGGGTCCAGGGCCCCATTGTCCATTTTCCTTGTCCACGATCCCTGCAACAAGCCGGGGGCTTGATGCTCCCCGTCGTGGACAGCCTCCAAACATACTTTCCTAGGGTTTGACGGAATATTTTTGCTGGTTCGCCGGCACGTACCAACGTTCAGGATGAAAACCGATGCCGTTGCGGTTGGCCAAAAGCCCCTTGAAACGCTTATGTACCGCCGGCAGGGCGTGACGAGCGAAAAGGAAGGTAGCCGCCACGTCATCCGCCATGATCTTGTGGATGCGGTGATAAATCTTGGCCCTTTTGGCAAGGTCCAGTGTCTCCTGCCCCTGCACCAACAGGCGGTCCACGGTTTTATTCTGGTAGCACACCCAGTTGAACTGGTGCTCGCCCATCTGGGAGGAATGCCAAGAATCGTAACAGTCGGGTTCGGGGCTGCCTATATATCCCATCACCATGGCGTCGTATTTGCGTTTATTGATGTATTCGTTCACCATGGTCGTCCATTCCATGACTTGCGGCTGGCAGTCGATCCCGACCTGTTTCAACTCCTGTTTCACGATGGCCGCGATGCGTTCATAGCAGACATCGCCCTGGATGGTGAGCAGCTTGAAGGCAAAGGGGGTGTCTTTACCGTTAATCGTCGTATGAAGAAGCCCATCCGCCCCGGGCTTCCAACCGGCCTTTTTCAGCAGGGCCTTGGCCTCCTCGGGGTCGAAAGGTAGCTGTTTCACATCCTTGTTATAGGCCCAGGATTGGGGCAAGAAGGGCCCCGTAGTGAGGTTTCCCAGGCCGTAAACCACGTTCTGGAGGAGGGCCTGGCGGTCGATAGCCATCGTAAGGGCCCGGCGGACCTGGACGTCCTTGAAAAGAGGGTTGCCCAAGTTCCAACCGATAAATTCGTAAAGAAACTGGTCCGTCTGGTACTTGTTGTAATAGTCGGTGAACTTGGGCGTATCGGCATCGCGGGCGTATTGATCGGGCGTCAGACCTAAAAAGCCCCAGGCCCCCATGGCGTCGATTTCACCCTTCAGGAGGCTCAAGAAAATCGAGGACTGGTCAGGAATGATTCGTAGGACGTAACGGCGGATATGCGGCTTTCCCTCCCAATAATCGGGATTGGCTTCCAACACGATCTGCTGGGCTTTCTTCCATTCCACGATCTTATAGGGACCGGTGCCGATGGGGTGCCGGTTGAAATCGCACTTGTTGAAATCCTTTCGGAGCTGACCGTCCTTGTCAACCAGGAGGTGCTTGGGGAGTATGGCCCAAAAGTTATTGGCCAGCGCCGGCGCGAAGGCCTTTTTATAGATCACTTTGACCTTGTAGGGGCTCATGATCTCGACGTTCTGGATGTACCGGTAATCGGCGGCCCCAGGCGAGTTGACCGACGGGTCAGCGGTGGCCTTCCAGGTAAAGACCACGTCCTCGGCGGTCATTTCCACCCCGTCGTGGAATTTGACGCCCTTGCGCAAGTAAAAAGTGATGACCTTGCCGTCCTTGGAGACGGTCCATTTTTTGGCCAGGCAGGGTTCCAGTTCATTGTTTTCGTTGAAGCGCAGGAGGCCGTTGAAAACGAGGTTGTCGAGGTACCCTTCGGTGGCTTCTTCCGTCAGAACGGGATTCAGGGTTTTGGCATCCATGTTGGTGGCCTCAATGAGGGTGTCCCCATCGGCTACGGGGCCGTCCTGGGAATAGATTTTGGGGTCTTTCTTACCAAAGCCGGCTGCCAGGAATAGAACCAGAATGAAAAATATTGATTTGCGAAACATAAAACCCCCTTTTTACTTTTATTTCAACACAATATGATTTGTTGTACATTTTATTATATCTACCACGGACGCCCCGAAAAGCAAAAAACCCATCCATCAACCACACCTGCCGTGAGCCCACAAGGCGAATGGCAAGATTTGGTTGTGCCAACTGCCGTAAGCAGTTGGTACAAGTTGATGGGTGATGAATGGCAATGTCTTACAAATGGTCTTATCAATGCCATTCCATGAACCATTTGTGCTGTCGGGCGAATTACCCGACCATTTGCATAAGCAAATGATATTTACCCTTCACTTAACCCCAAGTTAAGTGAAGAAGGTTGATAATGCCAATTGAAAATCAATTGGTATAAAGCGGGGGGAATTGGCTTAAAGGCCTAAAGTGACGAATGTTCCCTGCACCAAGCTGGGGGCTTGGTGCCTGACCCCCTTTTTCCCGTTTGTTTATGGCACAAAATCCCGGATAAATTCCGTGGGGCTTAATATTTGTATCCCCCTAAAGTTCTTGAGCGGCTGAAGATGCTTTTTGTCGCCTGAAACAAGGAAATGGGCTTTGCCGGAAAGGGCGCATTCCAGGATACGGTTGTCGCTTTCATCCTCCCGGATCACCTCCAAAACATGCCGGGTCTTGACCACTTCCGCCACGGCCAAAAGGCTTTGCCTGACCGATTCGAGCCTTTCCGAATCGAAATGGAATTTCGCCCGGAGAACCCCCGATAACTCATCCAATATAAAATCGGATAAAAGTAATGTGATCTTATCGGCCGCGGCCAAGTCCAGGATTTTTGAGGGGTGATGCCCAGGAAGAATGAAATGGGAAACCAGGATGTTGGTATCCACAGCCACCCGGAATTTCAACGTTTTTTCCGGCGGTAGTCGTGGACCACCCGGTCCACGTCGCTTTCATTCCGGATACCCAGGCTTTGGGCTTGCTTGGCGCCGAATTCCCGCAAACTCTCCCACTGCTTCATGGCGTAATACTTCCCCACCGCCTCATTGACCACCTCGCTGCGGCTTTTATTCTCCGCCTTGGCCAGTTCGCCGGCCTGCTTGATAGTCTCCGGAGAAAGGGAAAAACTCGCGACAACGGATCTTTTCATATCGCCCCCCTGTATTTAATAGAATATTAATAATTTATTAATAACATTTCAAATACATTTTTCTTTTTCTTCCGGGCCATCAAGCAGACCCCTTTGCCAACCCCGCATTCCCTCAACAAGGTTGTCGCCGTTTGGCGACAACATAGGGAGAGACCGGAGGAATTTAAATCGAATGGGGAGAGGCTTAAGGGATTGAACACCAAGTTCTAAAAAATTAAGGGATTAAGGACTTAGCGGGAAAAACCCGGCGGAAGAGGCATTGGCGGGGGGGTGGATTTATTCGTGCAAATGAAAATGGCGATGGATTTCGAGACGACGGCCGAAAGCAACGCGTCCAAAGGCAAGTTTTATTCCGACAATCCCATCATCCTATTTCCCATAGAGATCGGGGCGAATTGTCGTTTCTAGCAGGGAAGGAAATATCTTAGAACTCTAAAATGACGAATGTTCCCTATCGCACGCTGTGGGGCGGGCGTTTAGGCCCCTTTTTCGTTACCCCAAGGTCAGCGGCCGGCCAGGGTCATTTACCTTCCCAGACCCGTGCTTCTTTTACCAGGTGTTCTGGGTCACAACCCCATTGCCGCCGTTATAAGAGGCACCCCCAAGTCCGGTCCCACCATTCGCATTCGGCGTTCCGGAATAAGTATTGGAGGTATGGCTGGTTAACAGGATGATTCCGCCCCCGCCCCCTGGGCCCGTACCTGAGTTGGACCCTAAAGCCTCGACCGTCCCGTTTCCAGTGATGGTATCGGCTTTGACGTAAACAGTCCCGCCGGCCCCTCCGGAACCGCTTGCCAATCCGCCGTTCATGCTGATGAATCCGTTCAAGGTGGCCGGACCGCTTGTGACGTTAACCCTGAAAAGAGCCCCCCCGGTCGCGCCATTCGACCCGCTTCCCATGGTCGCGGGGGCTGTGGCAACATCATTGGCAGGCCCAAAAGTGCCCGAGCAGGTGCCATCCTCGTCTTCCCCCCCGTAACCCCCGTGACCCGCCCCCGCGCCACAGGAACTAATAAGCGCCCCAGGCCCCTGGGAGAGGCCGTAGCCCAAACCATCCCCAATGATCGAGGACCCCGACGCCAGGTTGAAATACTGCAGGACGTCCAGGGTGACCGCCCCGTTGATGACTAGCGTCGCGCCGGATTGAAGGTTGACGTAACTGTACTTGTAATCCCCCGTGGTGAGCGTGGTAGACCCGGACGACAAATTCAGCGGCGTCGGGGTCGCGGTGGGTTTAGGGCTGGCCGGGGAACTGTTCGAACAGCCGGTAAAAGTGAGAAATCCCATCCCCAACAAAGCGTTAAAAGCCAGGATCCATGCCAATAGGCGTAAATTCATAAAAGTCTCCCCTTTATTCTTCAGGAATTTTCCTTCTGTTTCTATTTTCGCGAGAAACGGCCGGCCGCCGAAACGGACTTAACCAGCAGAGTTCCCCACGGGGGTAAGTGTGGGGTTTCATGGAAATGGAATCAAGGCTGGGAGGGTAAAAAGAAAAGAATGTGGTATCCGCCAGTAACCTAGTCAAACCGTTTAACCTTGGGGTATGAATGACCCGGTCGGATCACATGCAGGAAACTGAACTAATGAAAAAAAACCCCACCCTACAAAAGTGGAATGGGGTTTGATCGGCCCCGGCGAGCGGGCCTATTGGCCGGCATTGCCGTACCTAAAGGTACATAAACAAAAATTCGCGGGATAAAGCCAGATACCAATCCAACCCTTTTTATTATGTTGTCGCCGATTGGCGACAACATAATGAGAGACGAAGATGATTTAAGCCGAAGATATAAAAGCTATAGCTGGAGTGACTATTAGCAGATTAAAGCTTGAGGAAAAAGCTAATCGGCTTCGCCAAGCATTAGAGGGTTTTCGCGGGATTTGCCGATCACTTAACCACCAGTTAAGTGATAATGCTTGGCAATGCCAATTGAAAAACAATTGGTATAAAGCAGGGGGATTCAACGGCCTAAAGTAAAATGTTGGCCAGACTCCGGATTTCGTAAGTGCTAAAAAAGTATATGAAGAACGGCATATAAGGTATTATGCGCCGGTATTTTGGCGGGTGACTTTCCGCGCCAATTGAACAATCCCAAGTGGAAAGGTTACATATGAAAAAAAGACTGGTTGCCGCCTGTTTGACGGTCGCTTTGTTCGGAACTTGCTGCGCGATAGGCTGGGCGTTGGATAAAAAAGGGAAGATGGAGCGGAAAGAGGAAAAGCCCAGCCCCCAATTAAGGAAGCTTTTATCGGAATATGAAAGGATCAAAAAGAAGCTGCCGACCTTGCCGCCAGCCGACCAATGGCCGGCCTATAAACCCAGTAAGAAAGGCACGGTCCCGTATGAATTGTGCGCCTGCGACGGTTTCGTCCCTCCGATGATGGTGATGACCTTGTCCGATATGAAGGGGCGTATTCTCGCGCAAACCTCTACACTTGAATCCGGTTACTGTATTTCGGTGAATATCAACCCCGCGAACTATCCCGGTCCCAATCCGGTGACCTTACTAGTGGAAACCTATTCCGCGGAACCTTGCCCATTGGCCGCCATAGACACGAGCATCGTCATTGATAATGGAGGAATCACCCCCATCGGAGTTTATGACCGCCCTTACCAGGACCCTCGAACCAGTTTCCGGACCTTTGATTTTATTTGGCCATCCAAATTAAGGGCGGGTGGGGATTCCCAAATCATGGGGCAAGTCGTAAACCAAGCGGGGTGGTTGTCTAAAGCGGTTGGTATCCATTGCCATTGGCTGGATCCCATGGGCCACTGATACAACCTAGGTTCCGTTATTAAAAACGGCTCATCTATTTACGAAAAGTCATAAATCATGCCTGACCCCGTTTACATTTCCGACAGGCAGGCCACCCCTTCCGACAGGGCTACCTTGGAACTCCGGAACTAGCCCGGAATTCGGGAACTAGCCCGGAACTCCGGAACTGGCCCGGAACTTCGGAACTGCCCGGAACTCCGAAACTGCCCGGAACCCCGGAACTAGCCCGGAACCCCGGAACTAACCCGGAACCTCGGAACTGCCCGGAACCCCGGGAACCACGAGAACTGCGGGAACCACAGGAACCCCGGGAACTGCGGGAACTCAGGAACCACGGGAACCCGGGAACTACGGGAACTCGGGAATCCAGGAACCACAGGAACTCAGGAACCCGGGAACTCTGGAACCACAGGAACCACGGGAACCACGGGAACTCGGGAACTACGGGAACCACGGGAACTCGGGAACCACGGGAACTACGGGAACTCGGGAACTCGGGGGTCCTAGTGGCAGGTTTCGGGAGTGCAAGGCGGGGAGGTTTTGCCCGCCAGCAGTGACGCGGTTTCGCATTTAAACGCGGGTTCTTGCGGCGATATCCAGGCGGGTTATGCTTTCCCGGGAAACTTTTCTCTAAGCTTGGAGTACGGCATCGGGAGTTTCTCCTTTAAAAACCTTCCCTCAAGTATGTCCGCGAATCTGTCCCACAATCCCCTGGAGATCGTGGCCCAATATGATTGCCCGATCGGGGCCGGATTTTACCCCTTTGTCCTGCTGGGTGCCGAAATCGCGATGGATTCATTAAGCATGACCCCCGCACCCCCAGCGAGTGCGGTTACGAACTGGACTAATCCCGAGTTAGACCCCGGCATCGGTATTGGTTTTAATTTGGCGGGGGGCTTGGATGTATTCGTGCAAATGAAAATGGCGATGGATTTCGAGACGCCGGCCCAAAGCAATGCGTCAAAAGGCAAGCTTTATTCCGACAACCCTATCCTGCTGTTTCCAGTCGAAGCCGGCGTCAATTATTGCTTTTAGAAGTCTTATTGAAAAGCAATTGGTATGCGGGATGTTCAAGGCGGGAGCAGGATGGGAAATGGCTAAAATCTAAAGTGTTGTGTTTTCCCAGAGCCCAAAGATATCTTCGCTTAAAACTACCGGGTATAAGCGTCTTTTCGCGGATCGAACGCGATCATGGTAACTATCTTATCCGTCTCATCGATTTCATAAAAAAACCGCCAGGAGCCAATCCTATATCGCCAAGTTTCCGGTTTCCAATCGCGCAATTTTTTTATATTAGGGCCGAAATGCGGTTGGTTTTTAAGCCACGGATAAACATAAGTGCTTAGTTTTTCCCTGAATTTATGGCGGATGGATTCCGGGAGTTTTTCCATGTCCTCGTAGAATATGGCGGTTTCAAATAGGCGGTAGTTCCCCGGATTCAATCCACGAACCGCCCTTGTTTCTTGCGGGCAGCCTTGGAACCAGCCTTCAGCCTGGATACTAAAGCCGGATTGTTCCTGATTTCAGCCATTTCAGCCTCAGACACCATGGCGCATTCCCGTAAATGCCGTTTGGCGGCAGTTTCAATCAAATTCGCCAAGGGTCGATTGTCCGCCTCGGCGTAATTCCGAAAAAGCTCATAATCCAGGTCGGAAAGACGAAGAGTAATGGTTTTAGGCATAATCATTCCTTTTCTTTCTTATTTATTCATTATTATTCTATCGTACTGGCGGAAAAATTTAAAGGGATAAATCCAATGCGCCCCATGGGCGTGCCTGTGGGGCTTCTTAGCCTGAAAACAGGATGGAAAAAGGGGCCTCAGCCGGGCTGGCTGGAAGAACTCAATTTAAAACATTGCGGTGAGTTCATCGAACCGTTCATCATTCAAAATTCATAATTCGGGCGCACCGGCAGTTGTCAAACAATTTAATGGTTCGAATGAGGCCACGAATGAAGAACTCACTTCAATTCATGCCAGCCTTCCATAAAGCTAATTGTGAGGCTGGTATAGTACAAATTTCACCCAATTAACCGGCCACAGGCCGGGAATAAAGATGTGAATTTGCACATAATTAAAAATTCAAAATTCAAAATTCGGGCGCGCTAGCGCCCGTCAGGGTTCGTTCACCCTAACCCCGCGCCCAAGTCCCGGCCCGGGTGAAGCTGGAGAAGAAACTCATCGCAGGGCAGGCAGAGGATTTTTCCTTTTTTAAGCCGGTCCTTGCCCCTGTACAGGAATAAACCCTTGGCCTCCGGGTAATCCTCCAGGAACGCCTTGAGGGGCCTCAATTCCTCATCCCTGATTTTCCCGGTGTTCTTCACCTCGATGCCCCAGAACCCCCCCGGGCCGTAAACCACGAAATCCACCTCGGTTCCGGAATGGGTCCTCCAGAAAGACAACGTGTGCTTGCCCCCGCCATAGGCGGCCCAGGCCCTGATATGCTGGGCCACGAGGCCCTCCAACGCCGGGCCTTCCGCCTCCGCGGCGCGGTCCAGGGGACCGGCCGGGCGCAAGGACCGGAAAACGCCGGCGTCGAAAAAATAGAACTTCGGGCGGGTGGAAAGGCCCCGCTTGGCCCGCTTGGAAAAGACCGGAATGGTGAAGGAAAGCAATAGGTCCCCGAGGATATCCAGGTAACCCTCGACGGTTTTACGCTCGACGCCGCAATCGCGGGCCACGTTGCTGAGGTTCAGCACCGTGGCGTGGGAGAACGATATGGATTCCAAAAACCTCGAAAAATTCCCGATGTTCCGGACCAGGCCCTCTTGTTGGACTTCCTCCCTCACGTACAAGGCGGCGTAGGCCCGCAAGGTCTCGTCCGGTTTGGCCGCGCCCATGACCAGCGGAATAAGCCCTTGCTGAAGGGCGGTCCCCAGGTCGAAATTCCCGCCCAACTCGGCGGCCATGAATGGGTGCATGGTTTGAAGGGCCGCCCTCCCGGCCAGGAGATCCGACCCGGTGCGTTTAAGCTTCCGGGCGCTGGAACCGGTCAGGATAAAACGGTGCCCCCCTTTTTTTTCGATTAAGGAATGGACCATGGGAAGAAGCTCGGGGATTTTTTGGACCTCATCCACGATAAAGGTTGTTGGTTTGGCATGGGCCCCGACGAGTTCACCCAGCCGCTCAGGGTGGGTTTGGTGCAGGCGGAGGGTTTCGGGATCCAGGAGGTCCAGGTATACCGCGGCGGGGAACATTCTCCGGATCCAGGTGGATTTTCCCGTGCCCCGGGGGCCGAATAGGAAAAAGCTGGCGGCGGGAGGTTTTAAAAATCTGGGAATCGGTTCCATATCTAGTCCAAATTTGGAATTAGTACTTCCATATTTTATCACCTTCCCGGGAAGAAACCATACTGAAATCCCTGAAAAACCAAAAAAGCGGCCAACAGGAGTTCGACCCCATACCGATTTCTTCTTTAGAAGCCTAAAAGAGATCGGCATAGTCCCCCGGGCTGCGCCGTAGGCGCTGCGGTAAGTCGGCCATGCCGACGGTACTTCCGCCCCATGCCGGTAGGCGGCATACCCCATGCCAGTAGGTGGTAAGCCAGTAAGCCCAGTCTTCCGACAGGGGTACCTTTCCGACAGGCAGGCCACCCCTTCCGACATGGCTACCTTGGAACTCTGGAACCGGCCTGGAACCACTGCAACTCGGGAATCCAGGAACCCTGGAACTCTGGAACCCGAGAACTGCCCGAGAACCCGAGAACTGGCCACCCGAGGCCACAAGCCGAGGGTGATGCTTGCCAGTGCAGATTCAAATGAAATCTGTGCCCGAGAACTAGCCGAGAACCCGAGAACTACCCGAGAACCCGAGTACTGCCCGAGAACTGGCCACCCGAGGCCACAAGCCGAGGGTGATGCTTGCCAGTGCAGATTTAAATGAAATCTGTGCCCGAGAACTAGCCGAGAACCCGAGAACTACCCGAGAACCCAAGAATTGCCCGGGATCCCGAGAACTACCCGAGAACCCGAGAACTAGCCGAGAACTGGCCACCCGAGGCCACAAGCCGAGGGTGATGCTTGCCAGTGCAGATTTAAATGAAATCTGTGCCCGAGTACTGCCCGGGATCCCGAGAACTACCCGAGAACCCGAGAACTAGCCGAGAACTGGCCACCCGAGGCCACAAGCCGAGGGTGATGCTTGCCAGTGCAGATTTAAATGAAATCTGTGCCCGAGAACTACCCGAGAACCCGAGAACTGGCCGGGAACCCGGTGAAAGCCGGTAAAGTCGGTGAAGCCAGTGAAAGCCGGTGAAAGTCGGTGAACCCGATAAGGACGGTAAGCCGGTAAGCCGGGCGGTAAGCCCAACAATAAGCGGTAAGGGCGGTAAGCCAGAAAGCCGGTAAGCCAGGCGGTAAGCCGGGGCGGTAAAACCTTCGTCCTGCTGGGCGCCGGAATCGCAATGGATTCATTAAGTATGACCCCCGCGCCCCCGGCGGAGGAACGGCCTGCATGTTATCTAATTCGGGCACGTCAGTGCCCGTTACGGTGCGTGTGATCTGACCCCTTGTTCATTTTGTTGGACATTGTTCTCTTTTTATTTTTACCTGTTTTTATTCGTAATGAGTCCACATTCGGATGATCTTGATGGTCCTGCTTTCTTTCAGGATCTGGTAAACCAGCCGATGGTGGATATTGATTCTGCGGGAATAAGCTCCGTCCAAGTCGCCGACCAACTTCTCAAAGGAGGGGGGCTGCCGGTAGGGGTCTTGCGCCAATAAATCCAAGAGATTTTCGACTTTGGACCTCAAGCCCGCCGCCGAGACTTTCTTGGCGTCTTTCAAAGCTTGTTTGGTATATCGAAGCTGCCAATTCACCATTGGATCTTTTGGGCTAGTTTTGACACGGGCGTCTTCAGCCCTTTGCGGATGGATTCACGCATCCCGGGGATGGACAAAAGAAAGAGGGTTTCCTGAATGGCCTTCCAGTCTTCCTCGGAAACGAGGATCCCATTGTTTCTTTTACCGGTGATTTGGACCGGCTCATGGTTTTTCGCGGTCTGATCCAGCAACTTGTACAAATTGGCCCGTGCCAAGCTGGCAGTCAAAGTAGTCATGTTGTCCTCCCTCCATAACGTACCATATTGCGTACGTTTTGTCATTCCGAATAATACCAGGGGGTTTGAACCCCAGAAATTCGCGGGATTTGCCCATCCATCAATCACAAGTTGATGGATGAAGATTGGCAATGTCATTTGCATAAACAAATGATAAAAGCAGGTGGGTTCAACGGCCTAAAGTGTTGAATGGTGGCCTGACCCCCTTTTTTTGCGAACTGGACTAATCCCGAGTTGAACCCTGGTATCGGTCTGGGATTCAAATTGGCGGGGGGCTTGGATTTATTCGTACAAATGAAAATGGCGATGGATTTCGAGACGACGGCCCAAAGCAACGCGTCAAAAGGCGAGCTTTATTCCGACAACCCTATACTATTTTTCCCAATCCAAGCCGGCGCGAATTACCATTTCTAGGCGTGGGGCAGACCCTTATTTCCTGACCGCAAAATATTACGTATTCTATAATCAATAGGCCCCTTTTTTTCGATGACCTTTTTTTCATTTATATTCAGGGAAGTCATTTAGAATCCACAGTTATTTTCATATTTGTCACTGTATTCAATAATTTTTTATTTAACTGTATAAGATTTTCATCAAAAATTTTTAAATGATTGGTAAAGTTCGACATTGATTCCATATTAATCCGATAATTTTCTCTACTTTTAATAATTTGTAACCTCTGAAAAAGTCGGCTTATCGCCAACTTTTTCAGCAATCATTGAAGGTAACCCCACGATTTCCCGCGGAAATCTTTGGGGTCGAAACCTCTGTTGGTCGCTTTTTTTGTTTTTCAGAGGTTTCAATTTCATTTATATTTTCAATTTCCAATGATGTATTTCTAAGATTAATAAACATTTCCGGTTTTTCCAAATAATAACTCGACAAATATATTTTCGCCAAATCAAAAAAACCCGTTTTAAGTAGTACAAGGGGAAATACAGATGCTTGGTTTTTTGATAAAAATCCTAATTCTTCTATCAACATAGTTTGATTTTTATTAATTATTTCAAAGTCACTTGACCTTCCCCCAATGTTTGATCCAAATTTAAGTTAGTTAAGGCCCAACTTTTCGGCCTTTGCTTCCATTGGGGTTTTTCCCCCCAAACTGCTGTGCGGTCTCTGCCAGTTATACACCTGCCTCCACCAATCCACGACTACCTGGGCCTCCGCTTTTGAAAGAAAAATTTCTTGGTTCAGGCACTCATCCCTAAACTTTCCGTTGAAACTTTCGATGAATCCATTCTGCCATGGACTCCCTGGTTCGATATATAGCACCTCTACGCCCTTCTCCTCAAGCCAGTTCCTCAGTTCTTTCGCCACGAACTCTGGCCCGTTGTCCACCCGCAGGCACTTTGGTGTCCCGTACTCCGTCATCAACTCGTCCAGCGTCTCCAGCACGTCCCGGCTTCTCATTCGCTTCTCCGCCCGGATCTCCAAGCATTCCCTAAATCCTTCATCCAACACCGTCAAAAACTTCACCTTTCCCCCGAACCATGTCAGGTCATGCACGAAGTCCATCGTCCACACCTCGTTGGAACCCAAAGCCGGGTGGGGCCTTCTCCATTCCGTCGGAACCCTCTTCTTCCTGGGTCTCCTGCGCGGTAATTGAAGCCCTGCTACCTGGTAGAGCCTCTCCACCCGCTTGTGATTCACATCAAGGCCTCTGCGTTCCAACATCCACAACATCCGAGGGCTTCCGAAACGTCGGTTTCTTTGCGCTAACTTAACCATTTCCTGCAGGATCACCTGGTTCAACGGATCTTCTGGCTGGGCCTCATATCGAAAACTCGATCGATTTACCCCAAGAACATCACAGGCTCGTCTTTCCGGTACTTCCTGAGCCTTCAGGGCTTCCACCATGCCTTTTTGCTCCTCGATCAATACCCCTTTTTTTTTATGTGCTCTTGGAGAACCTGAATAGCCAGGGCCTGATCACCCGCTAACTGCTTGAGTTTCCGGTTTTCTTCTTCCAGCTGTTTGATGCGGTGGACTTCGGAAACTCCAAGGCTTCCGTACATGCGTTTCCAGCGGTAGTAAGTCTGCTCGGAAATGCCATGCTTTCGGAGAACTTCCTCAACGGCGGGAGCTTTCTCCGCCTCGCGGAGAATAGCCACTATCTGCTCAGATAAAAACCGTTTCTTTGCCATCTTTCCCCTCCCGATCTATAATCCAAAACTAACATATTTTTGGATCAGTTTTCGGGGGAAAGGTCAAGGTTACGGTCTTCCTTGACTGGTTTGGCGCGGCGAATGGCACGGACCCGGTGCTCAAGGCCGGTATTGCCCATTTCTGGTTCGTGACCATCCATCCGTTTGAGGATGGCAACGGCCGCATCAGCAGGGCGATAGCCGACATGGCGCTGGCACGGGCCGAGGATACGATTGAACGGTTTTACAGCATGTCCACGCAAATCGAAGCTGAAAAAAAACAGTATTACTCGAACTTGGAGCAAAGCCAGAAGGGCGGAATGGATATAACCCCGTGGCTGGAGTGGTTCTTGGGTTGCCTCGGACGCGCCATCGCGGGATCGGAAGATAGTCTCGCGGGCGTCCTACGTAAAGCGAAAGTTTGGGAACGCGTCAACCGCCAGTCACCGGTAAACGAGAGACAGCGCAAGGTGATCAATCGGCTGCTGGATGGTTTTGAGGGTAAACTCTCCACGTCAAAATACGCCAAGCTTGCCCAATGTTCTGGTGACACGGCATTGAGGGATATTAAATTTTTGCTTGACCGGGGCATTCTCATCCAAGACGAGGGCGGAGGCCGGTCTACGAGTTACCGTTTGGCGGAGCCGGAAGAATAGCCCATGCCATCCAACCACAATGCCACTTTTCCCGATTGTATCCATTAACTAAGGTGACTATACCTTCACGACACGTCAAGGGACGACCCTTCGGGTCGCCACTTGGGCGGAGCATGAACCCCGCCCAAGTACACGGCTAGGCCCCCAGGCAAACCCGGGGCCTTGGCGGCCGGTAAAGAAATTTTTTCCGCGGACAACGACCGACGTGCTCCGCACGCGCCGATAACGGCTTAAAGTTTAGGGGCTTATATAGTTAACTTCCTCGACGAAAAGTAAAGATGTAGTTAGGTGTCATTGTGAGGAGCGTCTTTCATTGGTTTTAGCGACAAAGCAACCTCAGTTAATGGGTATTAATACGCCGTCAAATTTGACTTGCCTGTTCCTTTAAGACGAAAACCACCCATGAACTTTGGTTGCTTCGTCACAAAGTTCGTTCCTCGCAATGACAAATAAACCCTCCAGCAAAAGGGAGTTAAGTAAGTAAATCCCATAGTTTAAGGCTCTCTCAAACTTATCGGCGTCCATCGGATTTGATCGGCGGTTACATGTCTTTTTGCTTTTATTTGTTGTAAAGGGATACTTTCTTGCTGAAACATGGAAAAATAGCCGGCATGAATCCAATACCCCTGGTTCCCCTCCCCATCGATCCCTTGTTGCCTGGGATCGTCAAGGAACTGGAAAAACAGGTCTCCGCCGTCGTCACGGCCGAACCGGGGGCCGGTAAGACCACCCGGGTTCCTCCCGCCCTGCTGTCGGCCGGTTTTGCCAAGGACAAGGAAATCTGGGTCCTCCAGCCCCGAAGGATCGCGGCCAAGCTGGCCGCGGCGCGGGTAGCCGGCGAGCTGGGGGAGGAAATCGGGGAGAGGGTCGGATACCAGTTCCGCTTCGAGAAACGCCTTTCCCCCCGGACCCGCCTGAGATACCTCACGGATGGAATGCTCATGCCCCTGGCCCAGTCCGACCCCGCCCTCTCCAAGGTGGCGGCGGTCGTCCTGGATGAGTTCCACGAGCGCAGTCTCGCCCTGGACCTGGGGCTGGGCTGGCTGAAAAAACTCCAGGCGGGGCCGCGTCCCGACCTTCGCATCCTGGTCATGAGCGCCACCCTGGACGCCGGCCCGCTCTCGGAATACCTTTCCGGGTGCCGGGTTTTCAACAGCCTGGGCAAGCTCTTTCCCGTGGATATCCAATACCATCCCTACCCCCAGGAACGGGACCTTTCCCTGAAGGTGCGGTCCGCCGTGAAGCAACTCACCTCGGGCGGAACCCAGGGAACCATCCTGGTATTCCTGCCGGGCCAGGGGGAAATCAACCGTTGCAAGCAAGCCCTTCAAAAAGATTCCCTGGAAGTCTGCCCCCTCTACGGCGGCCTTTCCATGGAAGAACAGCAAAAAGCCCTGGAGCCCTCCAAGGGGACCAAGGTCATCCTCTCGACCAACCTGGCGGAGACTTCCTTGACCGTCCAGGGCGTGACGGCGGTGGTGGATTCGGGCCTCACCCGTCAATCCCGGGTCTCACCCTGGTCGGGCCTGGAAAGCCTGGTGACGGTTCCCTCCAGCCAGGCCTCCGCGGCCCAGAGGGCGGGCCGGGCCGGACGCCTCCAGGCGGGCGTCTGCCTGCGCCTTTACTCCAAGCTCGATTTCGACCACAGGCCGGCGTTCGACCTGCCGGAGCTGCAACGCTCGGACCTGGCCAAGCCGATCCTGGACCTGAAGTCCTTCGGCGCGGATAGCCTGGAAAGTTTTCCCTGGTTCCAAAAGCCATCCTCTTCCCTGCTGGAATCCTCCCAGGCCCTGCTCCAAGGCATGGGCGCCATGGGTAAAGACGGCAAACTGACCCAACTGGGCGCAAGAATGGCCCATATGTCCCTCCATCCCCGCCTTTCCAAGTTCCTCATGGAGGCCGAGGAACTCTCTCCCAAAGATACCCGCACGCTCCGTTCCGCCTGCCGGTTGGCCGCCCTCATCAGCGGTGAAAAAGCGGAGTCGGAGGACTTGTTGGAAGAGTTGAAAAGATATAAACCCAGTTACGAGTCCCAACGGTTGGAGGAACAACTGGCCGGGCTGTTAAAGCTGGATGCCCGGAAGGGCCCTGGAAATTCCGGCCCTATCGATACGGCGGTCCTGGCCAAAAGCCTGCTTTCGGCTTTTCCGGACCGGGTGGCCCTGGTCCGCGCCGGCCAATCGTCGGCGACCCGCCATTCCGCGGGGAGCAAGCGGGAACTCCTGCTATGCGGGGGAGGCACGGCCGTCGCGGGCGACAGCTCCCTGACGCGGCATCACGGGCTTTTCGTTGTGATCGAGGCCCAGGAAACCACCCATGGCACCCAAGCCCAGGTGCAAGCCCGGTCCCTTTGCCCCATCGAGATGGACTGGCTTCTCGACCTGTTCCCGCAAAACCTTTCCGAGGAGCAAACCCTCGAGTGGAACGAAAAATCCAAACGCGTGGAAGGCTTCAAGCGCCTGAAGTATTTCCAACTGGTCTTGGACGAGAAACCCCTGGCGCCCGGCGATTTCGGCCCCGAAGCCGCTTCCCTTTTATTGAAGGAAGCCCTCTCGGCAGGACCCCAGGCCTATTGCGACCCGGAGGAACTGGAAATGTTGTTGAACCGCGCGCGTTTCGTCGCGGGCAGGGCCAAGGATTTCCCATTGATCACTGAGGAAAACATTAAGAGCACATTAAAGGATTTATGCCAGGGTTGCCGGAGCCTGGAGGATTTGAAAGAAGCCGGTTTGGTGGCGGCCTTGAAGGCGGGCCTTTCCCCCCAGGACCGGTCCCTTTTTGAAAATCTGGCCCCGGAGCATTTGACCCTTCCCTCGGGCCGGAAACTCATCCTCCATTATGAGGAAGGCAAACCGCCCTGGGGGGAATCCCGCATCCAGGATTTTTTCGGGATGAAAAAAGGCCCGGCGGTGGCGGGGGGCAAGGTGCCGGTGGTGCTTCACCTTCTCTCGCCCGCCAAGCGCCCGGTCCAGGTGACCAGCGACCTGGCGGGGTTCTGGGAAAAACACTATCCCCAGGTCCGAAAGGAATTGTCCCGGCGGTATCCCCGGCACAAATGGCCGGAAAACCCGGGGTAATTCTTTAAAATGCGATTTTAAATGTTGAATGTTGAAATCTAAAAGGCGTTAAGTAAAAACCAAGTCCTTTGCCACGGATTCAGGGGATTCATTTAGATGGCCAAAACCAATTCCTAACACCTCACTACTAATTGTTTTTATATCCCATATATCCCATGCATCCGTGGCTAAGTTTATTTTGGGTAGGTGTGACTTAAATTTATAATTTTCTGTATTTCGATTTTTTTCCCCTTAAAATGCGGCACGGAGGTTTGAAAAATGGACAAGAAACTTTTGGAGAATTTGGGGCCCCTGGCCCCCCTGCCCGGCATTTGGGAAGGGCAAACCGGGGATGACATCGCGCCCTCCGACGACCGGGGGACCGAGAACAACAAGTACCGGGAAAGGATGACCTTCGAGCCCCTTCCTCCCGTCCAAAACCACGAGCAAATGATGTACGGCCTGCGTTACCTGACCCAGGCTTGGCGCTTGGGTGAGGCGGACCCCTTCCACGACGAAGTGGGCTATTGGCTGTGGGAGGAAAAGAAAGGCATGATCCTGAAATGCGTTATGGTTCCCCGCGGGGTAGGTCTGATCGCCTCAGGCAAGGCGAAGCCGGACGCCAAGATTTTCAAGTTGTCCGCCATGGCGGGGAGCCCCTATGGGATCGTCGAAACCCCGTTCTTGAGCGAGGAATTCCAAACGGTGGGATTCGATTTGGAAATGAACATCCAAGAACCCCGCATCCTGACTTACAAACAAGTGACCAGCCTCAGGATTAAGGGCCAGGACAGCGTTTTCGAGCACAAGGACCAAAACACGCTGAAATTTATCCGGCCGGTGGAATGAACGGCTAAGGCAAACCCTTCTTAGCCACAGATGCAGGGGATGCATGACATTCCAAAAAACCAGGAATGAATTATGAATGAACTGCCAAGGCAAACCCTTCTTAGCCACAGATGCAGGGGATGCAATTAGATGGCCGAAGAAAAGAGGCTTTAAATATTTATGTGTTTATTAAATCCCATGAATCCCATGCATCCGTGGCTAAAGTCTATTTTGGACAGGTGTGAAATTAAACCATAATTGTTAATTCAAAATTAATCATTCTAACAACAGGCAGGTTATGAAAACCCCAATTGGCATATTCAATGCGCGACTCTAATAACATTCATATCCCAAAGGAGACCACGCATCGTCTGGCCCGGAAGGCCTTGTTCGCGTTCCTTTTGATCTTCCTCATCGCGCGGATTGACGTATTCCTCATCATGTCCGGTTGGATACCCAATATGTATTTCTTCCTGAAGGGGACCCATGTCCACCACCTGAATTACGGCATTTTCCTGCTGTCTTTTGTGGGAGGTTACAGCGTGTTTCAGCGGCCTACGGGAAGGGCGGCTGAAATCACCGCCTTTTTTTACGGAGTGGCCCTCGCCCTCACATTCGACGAGTTCGGAATGTGGTTGCACCTGGGCGGCAGTTATTGGCAAAGGGTGAGCGTGGACGCCGTCATCGTGGTCGCGGCCCTGATCGGGCTGTTGGCGTACGCGCGGACCATTAAGCGTTTCGAAGCCAGGCATCTCTGGTCTTTCATCGCCCTGGCGGTTTTCCTGGTTGTTTTCGCGATTGTATTAACCCACGCAGGAAACAAAATCGGCGATACGGTGGGCCCGAAACTCCAGGAACTGGAAGCCTCTTCCTCGCCCTGAAGCTTCGTATCAGGCAGTGTGTGTAGCTCTATTTATTGTTAACTCATTCAGAGACCCGTCCCCGTCGTGAAAAAATAAAATTATTCTATACCCAACCTTGTCCCCTCCGTAGACAACCTACTTCATTAGAGCTTAAAAGATAAAGTTATGTGACTACATCTCCATCACAATAGCGTCGTAGTATTTCAGGGAAGGGACCTGTATCTTCATTGTCTTGCCGTCGTATTCAAAGGGAAGTTTCTGTGCTCCCTTGAAATCAGGTGAGACCATGTAAACCTTCGACGGTTTTTTGTCCGTTTCCAAGGACGCCTTGAATCCACCCAACGGTTCGATCTTCCCGTCGTAATTGTGGTTGACCAGGTGAAGGACCAGACGTTTGGGCTTATCCTGGGCCATCAAGTTTAAGGATATGTTTTTTTCTTCGACCGTAACAGGTTGAGGGGCGTATTCATTATGGTGGTATAAATCCGCATGGTTCTTGTAGTACAGAACATAATCCTTGGTGAAATCCAGCATCCCCAGGTCCTGTGCACTCGGGCCTGCGTCCGTCGTTTCCAGGTGAAAGGCATAATAACAACCTGCGGCATAGGCTTCGGCGGCGTAGATCTGCCAGAAATCCTTCTTTTGTTCTAGCGGCAAGGCGCAATAGTTATTGATCGCTTCGTTGGTGAAATCCAGGAAGAACACCAGGGGCACCTTGCCGGAGGTTTGTTGGCTTCTTCGGTTCATTATTTTATAGGCGTCCATGAGCGGCTTGTCGCCCCTCAATGAGCCTTTCTCGACCGGCACATAATCGTACCCCGACCAGTCGCTGATACCGTCGCCCTTGTCGCAATTGGGGGTATAGATGCCCAAGCTGTTGAAGTCCGCGTAAGGCATGATGCCGTTGTCGGTGACCAGCAGCTTCTTCCCGTATTTTTCCAGGGCGTAACGCCGGAGTTCGTCAATGATTTCCTTGTAGTATTTCGGGATATAGGTGCCGGTGAAGGTGTCGGAAAGGTACATCCGGTTGCCGATGACTTTTCCCCACTCCTTAGCCAGGGGGTTGGATGGGCTGAGGACGCATTTTCCACCCCAATTGTTTTCGGTCCAGCCGTTCTTTTGCAGGTAGTTCCGGTAGTTGAAGTTCCTTTTCAGATCCTCCGGCGGGACATCCCTTTTGAGGATGTTGTCGTCCGTCATCTTGAACTCGCTTTTCCAATCGGCTGCCTGGTACTGGGGGTATTTGGCAAGGAGATAGCGGTTGAAATCCGCGATCGAGGCGTCCTCGTATCCCTCGTTGTTGGTCCAATTCCGCTGGGGGCCTCCCAGATAGGGCGAGTTGGGCTCATCAAAGTGGATACCGTCGGCGCCGCCGTCGATCTGGATCTTGCAGATGTCGGTGATGTATTTGCGGTAGAGGGGGTTGGCCAGCGAGCCGCGGTATTGGTCGGGTCCGATGCCGAGACCCTGGTCGGCCCAAGGCACCAACTCGCCGTTTGCGTCCCGGGTTGCCATGTCGCGGAACTGCGCCTCATCCTTGAACTCCTGTTTCTGGATGACCGTGGTCATGCCGCCCATATAGAGGATCCCGGCGTGATGGCTGGCCTTGACCGCGTCAAAGTTGTAATCCTCCGGATGGTTGCCGTTCGTCCCCCATTTAATGACGGACCGGTCATTGATGTCGGCTTTTACCTCGCAGATCCAGGGGTTGTTCTCCTTCAGCGTCTGCTGGCCGTAAACGTAAACGGTTAGGCGGTTGATGTCTGTGTCCAGCTTCCGGTCCTCCAAGCCCAGGAGTGCGGTTTTCAGCGGCTTTTGAGTGACATCCTTGAGCGTGACGTGGGCGAGGGTGACGCGGCCCGGCGCGGTGAACAAGAACTGGAACATCGCCGCCTCATCGGTGGGATTGGTCATGGTGAAGGTGTATGTGTACTTTGTCATTTTTTGGCTGAGCGGGAAACTCCTCATCTTGGAGTAGGCGGTCCAGGGTTCCTTGCCCAGTTGCACCTGGGATATCAGGGTGAAGGTCTGGTCGGCTTTCGCCTCGAAGGATGCCTCATAGGATCGGCCGTACTCAATCCTCACGTCCGGCTGTAGGCACCCGATCGACCAGGGGGACCCGAGCGTGTCGATCCGAATCTCGGCGGCCCCGTCACGGACGGTAAATTCACCCGTAGTACCTGGATGAGTCCAGAAATTCCAACCTTGGGTCCCTTGGCTGAAATCGCCGTTCTGGAGCATGTTATTCCCTTGGGAAGGGGGAGCGGCGGACAGGAAAAGCGATAAGGAAAACATCGTCAGCACACATACACCGGTTTTGAAAAAACGTCCCATATCGATGCCTCCCAGTGGCTTCTTTTAAACAGGGTGTCCCAGCCTTCATAAACCCCGGCTGAAATCACACTTATTGGACGAAACCGGATTTCGGAAGTGTCGTGAATAGAACGAGGTTTTTTAAAAAATGGATTTACTCAAATGACCTTGCCCAGCTAAGGAGGCGAATAATTTGCGCTTCACACTTCTGCCGTTACCTGTCCACGACCCCTGCAACAAGCCGGGGGCGGCAACGAACCATCGCTGCGGTGCGATGGTTTCCCCATCGTGGACAACTTAATCAGGTTTTCTTTTACGTAGACTCTTTACATTATCTATGTAATCGCCAAATTTAAACCGGCCTGTGATAGAAACCATTCCCATGCCGAATGATAAATATAAGAAACTTAAACAAAATAAAATCCTAAACCAAAGTTGGCTATGAAATCCTTTACTCATTCCCGCCCAATTGGGCAACACCCTTTACTCTTCTACTCAGTTGTTCACGACGGGTCCCCATTATTCTCCTACTTTAAAACCACCGGCAATTGAAGCCCGTCCTTGGCCAGACGCGCCGGGATTGTCGCGGTCTTGGAACCCTTGGTCACCGTCACCTCGTAATCCCCCAGGAAACCCCGCGTTTGATAGGAACCCTGGTCGTCCGTCTCGCCATCGGCGTTGGTCCACCAGTCCTTCAGGACCAGGTCCTCATAGGCCCGGCCCGACGGCTTTTCGGTCCAATCCTTGTGGAAGAGCGGCGCCTTCGATTGCCAATGGGCCCCGTCCCAGAATCCCCACATTAAAAATCCGTTGGTCGAGGGATGGCTGAAAACAGCGGTTAAGAAGTCCTTCAGGAACTGGGCGTCCAATTGGCCGTCCGTAATGTTCGTATCGTATTCGGTGATTTCAACGGGCAATCCATGGGCCCCGAGCTGGTCCAGGGTCTTGAGCAACGCGGGGATGGACCAGGGGGAATTGCCCACGTGGCCCTGCAAGCCGATTCCGCCCAAGGGCGCGCCGGCTTTAAGAAGGTACCCAATGATTTTGTCGTAGGCGTCCAGGTGTCCCGTGGAATCCGGGCTGGGGTAGTCGTTCACGAAGAGGACCGCTTTCGGGTCCGCCTCCCGGGCCGTCTTGTACCAGGTGACCATGGCGCTATCCCCCAACAGGTCCGTCAACTGGTGCTCCGGGACCGGTTCGTTGACCACGTCCCACTCCGCCAGCTGTCCCTTCATGGTGCCGCCCACGTCCTTGATCCGGCTTTCGATTTTATCCTCCAGGGCCTTGGGATCGCCCGCCAGCGGCTTCACGTCGGCCGGGATGTAGCGCCAGGTACCCCAAACCATGTTGTGGCCCCTCACCTCGAACTTCCGCTGGGAAAGCCACTTCATCGCCCCCTCCACGTATTCGCGTTTCCAGTAACCGCTGTTGGAGGCTCCCTCTTCCCAGGGCCCCCATTTCAGGTCGTTCTCGAAAACCACCTTGTTGAAAAGCCTCGCGACCTCCTTTTGGTAACGGTCGTTGTCGATATCCTCCGTCGCCAGGTCCTTCGCCACCACGGCCGCGCCGAAGCCGAAAGCGTGGCGTTTCATGCGCACCGACACCTTCGCGCCCGGCAAGGGATTCCCCTTGCCGTCTTTCACGGTCACGGTCAAGTCACCCTTGCGGATCTTCTCGATGCGTTCCCGCGCTTCCTTGCGCCAGGGCGCGTCGGCCTCCTCGCCTTCATAGGTCAGCTTGGTCTGGGGCAGGTCCCCGACTTTCACCTGGGTGCCGTAGTTCGTCACTTTGAGGCCGGCCAGTTCGAAGACTTGCGGGTGATATCCCATGCGGAAGCAAATATGGGATTTTCCCCCGTCCAAATCTTCCGCGATGGTGAAGGGAATTGAAAATTTTCTCCATTTCGGCCCGGCTGAAAGGGTGTAGCTGACGGATTTCGTCCAGGGGTCGCCCATGCGCTCGAAGACGAACTCGCTGGAGGCCTCGCCGCTTTCCACGCTGGTCTGGGCGGCCCGCATCCAGAATTCGGCCAATACCACGTCGCCGGCCTTCACCGCCACCGGGATGGGGGCCTCCACCTGTACGTCCCAAACATTGGTGGTGGCTACCAGGGTGGTGAGTTTGATGGCTTCCTTGAAGGTCTGGCCCTCCGCCGGAACCAGCTCGGCGGTTCCCTTTTCCTTGTTCGTGATGTTTAAAACCTCGATGCCCGGCTTGGAAAAGAGGTCTTGGCCCCCGGGAGGGGCCGTCTGGGCGAATAAAGAGGCGGGAAACAGCAGGATGAAACTAACAATGAAATTTTTAAGCATGGGGAAAGTTTCCTTTTTATTTGGGATTTGCGGCATGAACAACGATCACGCTCATAGCCCTCAAAGGGGCCATGATTCATGGCCAGCAACCGCCATGATCATAAGGTTTTACGCGGATAATGGAATTAAAAAATCAAAAGTGGAAATGCAAGCCAAGCCGGTATTTATTTCAAGTCACACCTGTCTAAAATAATATCTAGCCGCGGATGTGCCGATTCACATTAAGACAGTTAAAGAAATCGGTACGATACCAGCCTCATTAAAAGAATTATTGATGGCTGGCATGCATGGGATATATGGGATTTGCTTAAAATTAAAAATTTAACATCACACCTATCCCAAATAAACCTAGCCACGGATGCATGGGATTCATTGGATTTAACAAACACAAATATTTAAAGCCTCTTTTCTTCGGCCATCTAAATGCATCCCCTGCATCTGTGGCTAAGAAGGGTTTGCCTTAGCAGTTCATTCATAATTCAAAATTTAGAATTGCCGAATTCACGGAGTAAGTGCAACACTTCGCCGGAAGACTTCCGCCGGAGTTTTAAAGCCCAAACATTTCCTGGGCCTGTTATTGAGCCATCTTTCTATGGTCCTGAATTCTTTGAAGGACACTTTAGCAAGATCAGTCTTTTTAGGCAAATGGCGGCGGACAAGACCGATAGTATTTTCCACCGTACCTTTTTCCCAACTGTGGAAAGGGGCGCAGAAAAAGGATTTTGTACCAAGCACGTGGTTGGTTTCCAAGTGGTTGGTGTTTTCGGTTCCGTTGTCATAGGTCAGACTCAGGCGGGCGTCTTGAGGGAAGCGGCATAAAGCGCGGTTGAGGCTATGACTCATTTGGCGAGCGGTCTTTCGTTTGAGCTTTCCCAACTTGGAAAAACGGCTTTGACGCTCGACGAGAGCCCGCATAGCCACTTTACTCTGACGAGAGACCATGGTGTCGGTTTCCCAATGGCCGAATTGCTTGCGTTGATTGGCGATCTCGGAGCGCTTATCGATGGAAACACGGCCTGGGATATGGTTTTTGGCGTGCTTACGGCTATGGCCAAATGAGAATCGTCGCCGGTGGTGTCGAACTAGGCAAGGAATCAGCTCAGTGGCTTCAGCATAAACCCACTGATAGATAGCTTCAGGACCAATGGTTTGCTTAGGCCGTAGGTGACCTAATCGACCTGAAATGAGTTCTGGAGACCAGCCTCGTTTCAATTGACGACGGACGTAGGCACGAATTCGTTTTGTTTTCAGGCGTAAACGGCGTGCTCGTTGTTGGTTGCGGTCAACATACCGTTGATGGGCTCGATGAGAAAGATAATAACCAGAACGGATAGGGGGAGCATTGCGCTTGAGTTCCCTGGAGAGGGTGGAAGGAGACCTCTTCAAGGCGCGTGAAATTGCTCGAAGGCTAAGACCCTTTCCTTTCAAGACGGATAAATGATCTCTTTCTTCAACGCTTAAATGCTTGTATTTCTTTTTCATAGCCGCATATCCTATTCATGCGGCCTTCTTCAGACACTAAGTGTTGCACTTACTTATGGAACTCGGGATTCATAATTCATTCCTGGTTTTTTGGAATGTCATGCATCCCCTGAATCTGTGCCGATCATCTATAAAAATTATTGGAGATCGGTACGATACCACCTTCCTTATAATCTTTATTGAAAGGTGGCATGTGGCCAAGGACTAGGTTTTGCTTAATGCCTTTTAGAATAAAAAAATCTAAATTTTATTTATCTTTGTTACCTGGATTTTGTTTAATTTGGACGGTTATTATTTCAAGTGATTAATTTTGGTCTCGATGTATTTAATGCTGTTATGAATCGTGTTTAAATCAGGAGCCCATGAAATGACCGCCCCGCAATCCGTGCAATAAATAAAATAGCCGTTATTCCCGTTTTGCTGGTTGCTGTAAGTCGAGAAACTTGTTTTTTTGCATCTCGGACAATTCGGCGCCATGTTTTACCCCCGGATAGATTGAATTCCTCAAGCGTGTTTAATTATTTTTCGTTGAGTTGTTGCCATTCATCATAATCTAAAACCGTCAATAAGAGTTCACCCTTTAGGAGTTCTGATCATTTAGTGGTAAGTATCTGCCATGTAAACAATTCCGTAAGAATCAACCGCGTCTTTCACAGACTGTTTGAATGACGCGGCCGTCCCCGTCCCGTTGGCGCCTTCAAAAAAACGATTAAATAAAGATGAGGGCATGCATGCCGGAATGCTTTAAAAGGGCTTTTCGACAAGCCCTATAATCCGTTAAGTGGTAGAATTTTCACGTCCAATACTAATGGTCCGATTATCCAAGGAGGGATTTATGCGATGGGTTTTGATAGTCACCCTCTTGGAGTCAGTTGTTTTTCTTTCAGTGAGTTGCAATACCAAATACACCGTCACAGCCCTCCCCCCTTTTCCAACCCCAACCCTTTCACCCACCCCCACGTTTACCGCAACACCCCCCGCAGGGGCGTTCACCCAAACCCCTACCCCGACGAATACCTGTACCCCGACCGTAACACCCACCCCGACTAATACCTATACCCAGACCTTGGTCCCGACGCGCAACGCGAACCACACGCCCTTTCCGGGCGCCACGTCCACACCTACCCCGACGATTACCGTGACACAACCTGCTTGGACGCCCACCCTATCGCCTACGGCTTTCCCCACGGCTTCCTGGTCGTTGTCCGTTAGCTTCGGCCAACAAGGCACGGATGGAATCAACGGCGATTTTCAGGATCCCATGGGGATCGCTGTCGGGGCCGGTTTCATCGCCGTCAGTGATCAACCCGCATCAGCCATCGGGAATGTCCAAGTGTTCAGCGACAACGGACAATATCTCTACAACATTCCGGCCAATCAACCCTGGGGATTGGCCCTGGATTCCTACGGGGAACTTTATGTCGCCGATTTAGGTACTTTCCAAGTCACCGGTTACTACCTCAGCATGACCGGTTACACCCAGGACTATACATGGACAGGCCAAGGAAGCGTGGCCGGCCCTATTTGCGTCAAGATCGACGCGAACGGAAATTTGGTCGTCGGGGATTATTATGGGGCCAAAGTAGTGAACCTTTCCTGGGACAACGATTCCGTCCTGAACCAGAGCAGTGGAAGCGTAACCGTTTGGCCGCTGGACTTGGCGCTTGATCCCGGCGGGAATATTTATGTGACGGACTATAACAGTCACGGAATCCTCGACTTCAATTCTAACTACGTTTATCAAAGCGGTTTTACCGGGTCGACTTGGGCTTCGCCTGCGTCGCAATTAGGAGTGCCCTGGAGCGTCGGGGTGGACTCCCAGGGAAACCTTTTCATTTCGGACAATGCGGATAGCCGTGTGGTTTACGCCACTCCCCAAGGGAATTACCTGGGGCAACTGGATGGATTTTGCTCCCCGGTTTATTTGACGCTGGACTCATCCGATGACTTGTATGTGGTCGACAACGCATATTGTTACCGGGTGGACGAATTTAAAAAATAAAGGGAATACACATGAAAAAAATTATCTCTATCACAAAGGGCTTTTCGGTAAACCCTATGGTTCGTTAAGTGGTAGAATTTTCATGCTAAATACCGACGGTGCGTTTGTCTAAGGAGGGGTTTATGCGATGGATATTATTATTTGTCATTTTGGGTTCGGCCGTTTTTATTTCAATGTGCTGTAGCAGTTCCACCTCTACCGCGCCGCGGACTCCCGCAACCCCGACCGTGACCCCTACTCCGACTAATACCTATACCCCAACCTTGGTTCCGACCCGCAACGCGAACCACACGCCCGTGCCGGGCGCAACGTCCACTCCTACCCCCACAATTACCGCAACACCTCCTTCTTGGACACCCACCCTAACGCCTACGGCTTTCCCCACGGCTTCCTGGTCGTTGTCTGTTAGCTTCGGCCAACAAGGCACGGATGGAATGAACGGTGATTTCCAGGATCCCATGGGGATCGCTGTCGGGGCCGGTTTCATCGCCGTCAGTGATCAACCCGCATCAGCCATCGGGAATGTCCAAGTGTTCAGCGACAACGGACAATATCTCTACAACATTCCGGCCAATATCCCCTGGGGAATGACGATCGATTCCTACGGGGAGCTTTATGTCGCAGATCGAGGCGTTTCAGACATTAGAGGCTACTACCTTACCCGCACGGGCTATACCTTGGATTACACCTGGACCGGCCAGGGAACCGTCGTCCATCCCTTGAGTGTTAAGATTGACGCCCATGGGAATCTGGTCGTGCCCGATGCAGATGGAACTATTTACAACCTTTCCTGGGTCGACGATTCCATCCTGAGGCAAACCACCGGAAACCCCACGACGGTTACAGCGATTGACGTTGCGTATGACGCGGCTGGAAATATCTATGCCGCGGATTACCAAAGTAAAGGGATCGTCAAATACGACGCCAACTACGCTTATCAATACGGCTTTACCGGTTCGGCTTGGGGATCTGCCGTATCGCAATTGGGCGACCCTTGGAGCGTTGCAGTGGACTCGCAGGGAAACCTTTTTATTTCCGACAATTTGGATTCCAGAGTTGTTTATGCCACGCCCCAGGGAAATTACTTGGGGGAACTCGATAACTTTTGCGCCCCAACGTTTTTGGCGCTGGATTCAGCCGATGACTTGTACGTGGTCGACTACGCGTTTTGCTATCGAGTGGATGAATTCAAAAAATAAAGGAGATACTCATGAAAAAAATCCTCGCTATCGTGATGATTTCATTTTTTGCCGTTTCATCCGGATGGGCCCAGATTCACCGGAACCATACCCGGCCCCCATATCAGGGGCAAAAGAAGGTCTCCAAATCCGTCCGAATGCCGGTTCCGCGTTCCGGGGTCGCAAGGGGGACTGGACCCAAAAGTCACATCATCGTCCGCTGACCTTTTCCCGATCTTTTAAATACTCCGGGCCGCCGAGAAATGATGAGCGTTCTGTTGTTTGAAACCTTAAAATAAAGGCCATGATTCTCCCCCGCTCCACGGACAATCCCTATCCGAACCCCTGGTATTCCTTTCTGGCCTTTCTCACCACGTTCTCCCTTCTTTCTTACGTCCCCCTTTGCTTTCAAACTCAAATCACTCTGGTAATCTTGGGTCTATTCGTGCCCTGGCTGGTTCTCAGCCGAAAAGCGGCATTAAAGCGTGAAAAGTCTCTACTCCTCCAGGAGAGCTTCCTCCCCCCCGCAGCTTGGGTCGCTCTGGTCCTAGCCGCCGCCCTATTCATCCGGTTTTGGCG
Organism: candidate division FCPU426 bacterium; assembly: GCA_963847625.1. Taxonomy (GTDB): domain Bacteria; phylum Oederibacteriota; class Muellerivitia; order Muellerivitales; family Muellerivitaceae; genus CAWCKJ01. The sequence goes on from CAWKAR010000013.1 coordinate 142,116, forward strand.
TTTGACCTCCCTTTCGGTCTGGCCTATGCCCGATGACGGCCTTTACTCCTATTACGCCTTGTCCCTCATTCGGGAATGGCGGTGGAAATTTTTCTTCAGCTACACGCAGGTACCGCCCCTTACGGACTGGCTCCTGGCTCTTTTCTACAAGATCATTCCACCCTCCCTTTTTTCCCTCCGGCTGTTCCCTGCCCTCTTTTCCGTCTTGACGGTCCTGGTGGGCTGGGTGGGGGCGCGTAAAATCTTCCCGCCTTCCACGGCCTTTTTCCTCCTGTTTTTCTGTGCCTTCAACTTCACCTTCCTTTACCCAGCCCAATTCACCTTTTGGGCCTTTCTGGTTCTTTTTTTCACCGTGGGGGCGCTGGCCTCTTTGGGCCTTTGCGCCGACAAAAGCCTGACAGGAACCAGGAGCGCCCTCCTACTGGGTACGGTCACGGGCCTGGGTTTCTTCACGGGCGTCTCCTGGCCCGTGGTGGCTCTCTCGATTTCCATAGCCGCTTTTTGCGTCTATGGCCGGAAACGACGAAAGGACTTGTGGGTTTTTCTCGCGTTCCTTTCGATAGGTATCATCCTTTTTGCCGTTACGGCTCTTCGGGAAGGTTATGGCTCTCACATGCGGGCCGTCGCGATCCCAGTCGCGTCTTGGGCCCTCTTCATGGGAGAAGCCCTTAAAAAACTAGCCTCCCTCCTCTGGTATTCCCCCGACCCCGCCACATACGGCCCCCTTTGGGGCGGCATGCTGGACCCCGTGGCCGGCGCCTTCTTTCTCGCGGGTTTGGCGGCCTGCTGGAGGCGAAGGCGGGAACCTTTCCATGCTTGGCTTCTCCTATCCTTGGGGCTTTTCCTCCTGCCGGGCCTGGTTGCGAGTAGGTTCGAAATATTCCGGAACGTCCAGGTCTTCGCGATCCTGGCCCTGATATCAGCACTGGGTTTCCAGGAACTTTGGCGCGCCTGGCCCCTGAAAAACCCGGCGGCCCGGGGTTGGGCTTTGGCGCTTCTCATGGCGGTATCGGCTTCCTTGAGCTTTTTACATTTAAACGGCCCCTATCACCGCCTGTGGGGAACGCCGGGCCCCTTCTGGAAGAACATTAAATCGGTGGAACTTTACGAGGCTTACAACATCCTCAAAACAATCCAAAAGGAAAGCGGGCCAGGTGCCGTACTGGCGGATCTCAGGCCAGACCCCAGCGACGTGACCTTGGCCACCGCTGTTTATTCTTTCGACGCGGCTAGCAACCCCGGGATCCCCTGGAAGGATGTCCGATGGGTTGCCGTCCTGGCTAACGCCAACTACAAGCCTTTCCTGGAGTCCCGTTTCCCCTCAGGCCGGTGGCACTGGTTGAACAAGGAAGGGGCCACGTACAACCAATACTGGATGCTGGGCATCATCCCCCTGGACGCCTCCAACGAAATGGACCTGGCCCGGTGGATGGAGGCCGAGCGGGGTTTCCAGCCTTTCACGGATGAGCTTCTGGAATCCTTCAAACCTTCTGTCCGCGCCGGGCTGGAGGGCAAATTGCTTTCGCTTTATCCCTTCATGCGGGGCGACCCCTTCCTGGAATCCTGCTTCTGGGAAAAAAAGATATACCTGGCCAAGATGGATGGAAATGATGGAAAAGTGTTGGAGGCCGTTCAACAGGGATTAAGCCGCGGCTATCCCCTGCCCCAACTTTTCAACGACGAAGGGGTGCTATTGGAACGGCAGGGCCGTTATGAAGAAGCCCGGAAGGCCTTCAAGAAGGCGCTTCGGGCGCCTGTAAACATCACCCCCGCGAAGGAAAACCTGGAACCCCTCGAGCAAAAATTTTCAGGCGAGACGAAATAAACCAGGGACTTTACGTTGGAATGCCCTTCACACAACCCTTTTCAACGAAACGGTATTTTTAATAAAAGAAAAGCCCCGCCGTTAATAAACCGTGGGGCTTTGTATTTTTCGGTCTGTTTTTAATCTCTTTCCGCAATTAGAAAAAAACTGAAATTTGGATTCCCGCGATTGGACCCCCTAAATCAATTTCCAACGGTTTGGAACCCGCGGGGACATTGGAACCCGGCAGAAGGGGAGGCTGATTCCCATTCGGGACGGGGAGTAATAATTGGCCATTGGAAACGGGAGTGATGACATTACCCGCTGAGGTCGGGATAACTTCCAATTCGGTTGTTTGGCCGGCGCCCACCGCTGAATTGCTGCTGTTCGTGGCTTGGAATGAATTCCCGCTGGCGAATTGGTAACCCGCGAAGGGTGAAATGACGAATGTATCCCCCAAATGCCAATCCAACCCCAGGGAAATCTGCCCTCCCGCCGCTGTTCCGGTAAAAGTACCGGAAGCAGAGTAAGCGTTGATAAGCGTGGGGATCGTGACCCCGGCTGAATAAGCGATGTTGATGGGAACGATCATGGCACCCGCTGAGATGAAAGGCTGAAAATCTCCCGATCCAAGCAGGTACCTCAGGTTCAAGCCCGCCGAAATTGCGGTGATATCGTAGGAATCCGTTACGGTTAAACCGTTATTATCGTGGGTGTTGTCGCTCACGGTTCCAACGGGAATCACGGCGAGGGGAATCCCGATTTCAAAATTGGGGCTCACCCGGTAGACGGGCTCGAACCCGATGCGGGCGGCGCCCGATGGAACCGATCCGCTGTAAGATATTGTGGGATCGATGGACTGTGCCAAGGTGACTTCATTGGTGACGGATTGGGCATTCGTATTGAAGTCGGCCAGGCTTAAAAGAAGGATAGACGGCTGGAGACGAATACCGAATTTCTTGGGCGGGTGCGACACTGCCGGCTGGCTTTGACCCGCAGGTCCGGCGGCGATCTGGGCGTCCACCCATTGCTGGTCTTCCGGGGCTAGTCTCGCCTTCAATTGGCCGACGTAATTTCCAACCGAAGGATTGGGTTTAAGCTTGTTGGAAATCCCCAAGGCCACAGCCGCATCCTTCATGTCCCCCGCCTGCATCTGGGCCGCGCCCAGATAATAATAAGCTGTGGAATCACTCGGGTTTTCCTGAACGGCTTTCTGGAACAAGGGAATTGCCGGGGTATATTGCTGCTGTTGGAAGAGGGCTATGCCCTGGGAAAAGGAATTGGCGGTTGGCGCACTTGCTGCTGCAGGAGCCGTTGCTGCCCCCGCCGCCGCGGGAGCGGTCGTCCCCACTTTGGCCTTCAAAGCCTGGATCATTGAAGCCAGCTGGGGATTGGGCTGAATGGCTTGGACCTTTTGGTAATCAGCAAGGGCCTGCTGGTATTGGCCTTGGGCGTAATAGCAGTTGGCCCGCCCCTGGAGGGCCGCCGCGTTGTTGGGATCCAGGCTTACGGCCGCGTTGAAATATTGGATGGCTTGCGGATAGTTTTGGGCGTTATAAAGCTGGAGCCCGGCGTTGTAATAATCCGCGGCGGTAGCGCCAAGGGCCTTTGTTCCTAACCCGAATATCGAAGAAGTAAGACACAGCCAGACGACAACCCACGCTTGCTTTTTCATAACCTTCCTTTCAAAGAAAATTCCCCTTCTTCGGGGTTAATTTACGGCGTATTGAAATAATTGTAACTTGCATCGAAGCTATGGGTGACACAGGATTGACCGCATTGGTCTTTTGGCCGACCAGTGGAATGGCTAATAGAAGTCCGGAAGCAATTCCAAATAAAAAAACCGATTCGTTTATACATGGCATCCTCAACCGGCCGCAACTACCGAATAATCTTAATCCGCCTATCCCGAATTAAAAAGGAAAATATAGGATTACTTCTTAGCAATCCGGAATTTCTTAGAAAATCCTTCCCGCCATGATATTGGTAAAAAAAAGCCCCTCCGATTTTAAAATCGCGGGGCTTTATATCTAACCATTACAGAGGCTGTCGTGAATTTCGAGGACGATTATTTTTTCACGGGACAGATCGGCCAGACCACCCGGCCGTAAACCTCGTTCAATACTTGTGCCAAGCCCGTATAGATGGCCGAGGCGCCGCAGACGATGCCCACGTATCCAGCCGCCTGGCCGATGCCCTCGCTGCCGGTGGCCTTCTCTACCGCCAGCATGAAGAATAAAAGAGTCAACGAACCAAACACGAACTGAAGGGCTCGGTTGAGCCTGAGGGTGCCGATGTACATGACCAGGGTGAAGATACCCCACATCGCGAGGTAAGCCGCCATGGAAGTCCCACTGGGCCCTTCCCAACCCAGGAAAGTAAGCTTGGGGAGAGTCAAAAGTGCCACCAGTGACAGCCAGAACAACCCGTACGACGTGAATGCGGTGGCTCCGAAGGTGTTGTTCTTCTTCCATTCCATGATGCCGGCGATCACCTGGGCCAATCCTCCATAAAAGATGCCCATGGCCAGGATAGTAGAATCCAGTTTGTAGAATCCCGCGTTGTGGAAATTCAGCAGTACCGTGGTCATGCCGAAGCCAAGAAGCCCCAAGGGCGCCGGGTTGGCCGTATTATCCACCAGCTTCATTGTCTCATTTTCCCCGCTCATATTTTCTCCTTCCGAATTGTCGGCCGGCCCTTGACGACAGCAGGCCCTTAAGATGAAACGGCTATGTTGTCAACAGACATGGCGGATGATACTCCGGGTCTTGAATTCCGGCAAGCCGGTAAATTACGCGATAGAGTCAGGGTTTCCTGCGGAATAATATTTATTTCAATTCAACTTCCCAATAAATGTCTTGCGTTCCTTTAAATGGCGACTAAAGCCTTCTAAAACCTATTTGAATGTCGGCTTTTTGTAGTGTGGACCGGTGAGTTCATCGTTTAGAATAAGGATATGAATAAAAACTTTTTTTCAATATTTTCACCAGTATTCATATTCGCGATCGCTGTGGGAATAGCCTCGGCCTCGGGGGGCGGTTCACAAGCGCCGAAACCCTTCCAACTCCCCCCGCAATACGTTCTGGAAAAAATTCAGGGTACCGTTCTGATTCTATCCAAGGGTACCAAAAAACCGGAACCAGCCGAGTTGGAGGAAACAGTCCAAGGGGGAGATGAAATCATCACGCGGTCCGGTTCCGAAGCATCCCTGACCTTGAACGAAACCACCATGTTCCACCTATCGCCTGACAGCCATGTGAAGGTGGCCGAGCTAACCCGTAATACCCCCGTCAATTTCATCACTAGGCTGGAGCTGGCCGCCGGTAAGATCCTCGCCCAAGTCGAGAAGCTGGGAAAAAGTCATTCCGTATTCGAGATCGAAGCGGGTGGCGTGGTCTGCGGGGTCCGCGGAACCGCCTTTGAGGTCCAAAAAGATGATTCGTCGATCCAAACCACTACCTTTGAGGGTGTGGTGGAAATGCGGAAAGGCGGCCTGAAACAGCTTATTTCGGCAAACCATCACGCGGAATTTTCCCGCGGGCAGAATGTCTTCCAGCTCCAACGGACGCTGACCGAACGGGAGAAGGCGCAGTTTGAAAACTGGCAAAAGCTGCAGGATCTCGTCAGTCGCAGGCAGATAGAACGCGCGGCCTTACTGAAAAACTATGATACCCTTCCCCAGGACGAGCAAACCCGTATCTGGCAAAAAGTCCAACAAGTCAAAGGAAAAGACCGCCTGAAAGCATTGCGTCAGATTTTGCAGGAGAAAAATCTTCAAAAACGCAACCAAACCAAGGAGCAGGCCGCCTTGGAAAGGGCCCAATCCCTGAAAGACCTCCAACATACCCGTCAACAAGCCCAGGAACAACGCGAGTTAGAGGAAAAGAAGTAGCGGACTGTAAGGCTAATTATCCCTTTAATATCCTGCTGACCCCAGAAAACAAAAAAACCTCCGGTTGTTAGACCAGAGGTTTTTTTGCTGCTTTTCTTTTACTTGCTGACCTTTACGGTCTGGCCATAGACCGACACCCAACTCGTGATGATGTTTAATAAGCAATCCACGAAAGACATTTGGGACGTTACGGTATAATTGTTCGTCAAGTTGTTCTCCAGCGCCATTTTCTCCCCGTCCACCTTGTTCAAGGGAATCAATCCCCACAGAATATACCACTCCCGGTTGGTAGCGACGGTTTGGCCCGAGCCCCCGTTCCCGACCGTATGGTTAAGGGTGAAGCAACCCGAAAGGGACATAGATAAAAAACCGGCGCAAAATAAAAGGCGAATGGCTTTTTTCATGGAATGCTCCTTAAGGAATCTAAGATCATCAAAGCTGAATGGATTATAACCATTCCCGGGCGGGTGGGGTTAGGAAATCAGGTTCTAAAGAGATGGCCATTCCAAGGAGGCGATGGAGCCCTCAAGAGCCCGCGCCAATAAATGGTATCGATTCGGGGAAACGGAGAACGCCAATTGAAGGAAGGAACCGGGCTGGTCGAATACCAATAATTGGAGAACGATGGTGTCTTTATTTTGGGCGAGTACCTGCAGGCAGTGGTACTGGTTGAACCGGAAAAGGTCGCTTCCGATGATCCGGCCCAGGCCGGATTTCCGGATCGTCCCAAGATAATCCCCCCGAAAGCGGCTGAGGCTTTCGATCGTTAGGTCCCTGGGCCCACCTTCCAGGAGGCCAATCGTCAGGAAATCCCCGGTTTTGGGATCCTCAAACCGGGCGGCATATTGAAGGGCTTTCGCTCCCTTGCCAGCAGGCCGTTGTTTCCAACCCGCGGGTGGTCGGATGGAATAAAAAGCTTCCTTTTGGGAGAATTTCTTTCCGAGCATCGGGTCGTCCGCCGTCACTCCCCTCACATTCATGAAATCAATGGTTCGCCGGATATCTCCCGCGAAACAGGGGTAATGGATAAGAAACGCAATAAAAAGGGAAAGAGGTAAAAATCGCAAAGTGTGTCGCATGGTCAATCCAATCTACTTGAATTCATTGCCACCCGCAAAGGGAAATGAACCTTTGCATATCTTTCGAGGTTCAAGAATTTCCGCGCTTTTTGGCGCGGTGATTACCTTGCGCCGAATCCGCATTTTACAGTAAATCTATCAATGAGCGATTAAGGCATTTATCATATTCATCAGGAAAACTTTCGGCTATATTCATACGCCAACGCGGAAGCCAAACCCGGTTTTACTGATGGCTGATAAGGTGAGTTTCCAATTTAATTGAAGTGCGTGGGAGAGAACGCAAAAGGTTTAAGATCCTGAAAGGAGTTTAGACATGGGCAAGATCAATTCAGTACAAGGGATGGAAATTCTGGATTCCAGGGGTAACCCGACTGTTCGGGTAAAGGTAGAACTGGAAGGATGCGTATCGGTGAGCGCGTCGGTTCCCTCGGGCGCTTCCACAGGCGAAAACGAGGCCGTGGAGTTGCGCGACGGCGACAAAAAACGCTATGGCGGAAAAGGCGTCCTGAAAGCCGTCGAGAACGTCAACAAGGTCCTCGCGCCCGCATTGAAGGGCCTGGAATCGGGAAACCAGGCGGTACTGGATAAGCTCATGATCGGTCTGGACGGCACCCCGAATAAGGGTAAGTTGGGGGCCAACGCCATCCTTGGCTGTTCCATGGCGATCGCCCGAGCGTCCGCGGAAGAAGCAGGCGTTCCCCTCTATTCTTACCTGGGCGGGGTCGGCGCCACCCGGCTTCCTGTCCCCATGATGAACATCATCAACGGCGGCAAACACGCGGACAACAGCGTGGACCTGCAGGAATTCATGGCCATGCCCATTGGGGCTCCCACCTTCGCGGAAGCTCTCCGTTACGGGGCCGAAACCTTTCACACCTTGAAGAACATCCTACACAAGAGAAACTACTCCACAGCTGTGGGCGATGAGGGCGGTTTTGCGCCTAACCTGAAGAGCAACGAGGAAGCAGTCGAGGTGATCGTGCAGGCCATTGAGGCCGCCGGTTATAAACCGGGCAAGGACGTGGTTATCGCCCTGGACCCCGCTGCCAGTTCCTTTTTTGAGAACGGAGCCTATGTTCTTTCCAAGTCCGGCCAGGGCAAAAAAACCAGCAAGGAAATGACTGATCTTTACAAGACCTGGATTGAGAAATACCCCATTTTTTCCATTGAGGACGGCTTGGCCGAAAACGACTGGGCGGGTTTTAAGGAACATACGGCGATCCTTGGTGACAAGATCCAAATCGTGGGTGACGATCTTTATGTCACCAACACGAAGTTCGTCGTCCGCGGCATCAAGGAAAAATCAACCAATGCCGTCCTGATAAAGCTCAACCAGATCGGGACGGTCACGGAAACAGTCGATACAATCCAGCTTTGCCGCAAGGCAGGGTGGGGTTATGTCATCTCGCACCGTTCAGGCGAAACCGAGGACGCCTTCATGGCCGATTTTGCCGTGGCCATGGGCGGGGGCCAGATCAAGACAGGTTCCGCATGCCGGAGCGAGCGAATTGCCAAATACAATCGCTTGCTGGAGATCGAGAAGGAACTGGGGAAAGCGGCCTTGTTCAGCAACCCATTCGCGAAATAACAAACCTAACTTTACTGTAAAACAAAAGGCCCCCGGATTTAACCGGGGGCCTTTTTTATTAACCCGCATTCTTTAAACTCTTCGAGTTCACTTCCTTCCGCGAAATTAGCAGGAAAATGAAAGCAAGTTCAACCCACCGCAACCTCAATCTTCAGGATTTCGTACTGCAAAAGTCCGGCCGGTACCTGGATATCCACCTTCTCACCGACCTTCTTACCGATCATTCCCTTGGCGATCGGGGTCCGTATGGAAATTTTGTTCTGGGCAAAATCGGCTTCTTCTTCCCCCACCAACCTGTAAATTTCCCGGCCATTTGTTTTAAGATCCCGTACGGTTACGGCACAACCGATCGAGACATGCTCCCCGGTGATATTCTCGTTCTCCAAGATCCTGACGCGGGACAGCTTATCTTCCAGCTCACGGATGCGGGCCTCCAACAAACCCTGTTCCTGTTTGGCGGCATCGTACTCGGCGTTTTCCGAGAGGTCGCCATGGGCCCGAGCTTCCTCTAGAGCCTTGGCGATCTGGGGCCTGCGGACGGTCTTGAGACGGTTCAACTCTCCCTGGAGCTTATCACGTGTGGCGCTTGAAACTAAAAAATCGGACATTCTTCTTCTCCTGATTGAATTTGCCCCGGGACGGGGCGACGGGTGAAACGTCTGGTCGGCTAGAACCGCCTCTCACTTTCGCAGGTGCGGTACCATACCAGCCCAAGATTATCATCTTTTACATCCGGCTTGGCGTTTCAAACCTTTCCTTTTGACATTTCTGGCACAACCCGTAAAGCATCATCCGATGAGAATTGATCTTGAAACCGTATTTCCGGCCAACCTGCTCCTGAAGCTCCTCAATCTGGGGATTCAGGAATTCGATATAAGAACCACATTGGGTGCAAATCATATGGTCATGGTGATCCCGCTTGAAGTCGGGCTCGTACTTGAACCTTCCATCGCCGAAATCCAGCTCACGGGCAAAACCGCAGCCGGTCAAGTGTTTCAAGGTTCGGTATACGGTCGCAAAACCCATATGAGGTTTCTTAGCTTTGGCTTTTTTAAAAAGTTCTTCCGCCGAGATATGCCCCCGCTGAGCGAGAAAGGTTTCCAGGAGCAATTCTCTTTGGTCGGTCAGCTTCAGTCCCTTTTCTCTCAAATATCGCCTGAAAACCTCATGTTCCCGGCTTTCCGGCTTGGCGGTATCTCTCATACCGGGCTCCTTATGGAATTTGAGGTACCCTGACGATGGGAAAACCTTAATTGAGCATGACAGGCATCAGAACATTCGACCGGACGACGTGCTGGAAAGCGCCGGCGATATTATCCGTTACATCGCTTAGCGTTTGAAGGAAATCATCCTCAACATCGCGATTTTCAACCAAGAAGGAGGTTTTTAACAAAACCACCAGCTGTCCTTTGATGACCCTGGAAACCTTAACCATTTCGTTTCGGAAGTAATCAGGGTGGTCTTTCCGCACTCGTTTTGCAAGCATTTGCCGTCCGAATTTTTTTTGTTTCACCGAAATGGAGGCGATCATTTGGCCCAAGTGGCTTTCCAGAATGGCCCGATCGACATGCTGGCCATGGACAAGACGCTCTATCACGACCTCTAAATAGGGAACATGGGTGAAAAGATCACGATACAACTCCAAAAAACATTCCTTAACGTCGGGTTCCTGCGTAGGACCCATGAATACCCCCGATATTCGTTTAAGAAATTATACTGCTTTTGGATTTTAAAAAAAAGCAAACGTCTTTTCGTCTCAAGAAAAAGCACACTTTAAATTTTCTCTTTTAAAAGTTTGTCGACAGCGGCCTCAAAATCCGCAAAAGGGTGCGCACCGACAAAGGTCATGGCCACCTTTCCGTTTTTATCGATCAAAAAGGTGGTCGGAATGGGCCGAATACCGTAACTTTGTATGGTTTCCACTGCGGCTAAACCCATCGGATAGTTGATGTTAAACGAAGCCATGAATTTATCGAAATAATCTTTCGATTTGTTGTCGTTCACCTCTACCGACAAACCTAAAAGTTCAAGTCCTTGGGCGTGGTATTGGTCATAGAGTTTGACCAGGTCAGGTAGTTCCATCCGGCACGGTCCGCACCAAGTAGCCCAAAAATCAAGGATAATGACTTTTCCCTTGAGTTTTTCAAGTGTCAAGTTTTCCGAGGGGGCATTAAAAAATGTGGCTTTGATCTCAGGCGGAGTTTGCCGTTTTTCGGCCGGAATTAATTCCACGTTCGGACGGGATCCGCAGGCAATAGCGCAAAAAACCAAAAACAAAAAAATAAATATTTTTCTCATAAAATTTGCCTACCCCATTTCCATTGTCCGCGGTCTCAGCGGTGGAGCCCTCCGGACATTCATCCATAATCGGGGCAGGCACTGCCGGTTACTATTTCTAAAATTAGCTCTTTAAAAAAAACCCATATATTGAATACGCACGATCCTGGAAAAAAGCCCGGACCGGTTGATATCCCTGAAATCCACCCCAACCCTCAAGGGTTTATCCACATTAAAAAGGATATTGCCGTTGAATTGCCAGTCATCATTTAAGATTTTGTCCAATTCCAAATTGAGCGCCAGGGGAGGGGCCAGGGCGAAGGAAGTCCCAAAAAAGGCGCCCAAGTCGCGGCTAGTTTTGAAATCGTTAAAAGATACAACATTCATACCACCATTCAATTGAATATAGCCTGCGTGGGGGAATTCCTTGCTGGCGGCCAAGTAAAGCCCCTTTTGAGTGCCGGGATAAAACCGGCCTTCCGCCTCGGATCCGTATCCCCGATCATCCCAACCCAATGCCATGGCAAGGGGGGTGGATTTCTCGTCCAAGAACCGGAACTTTAAGGCCAGTCGCGGTGTTTGAATCTGGATATCCCCCGAGCCTATCATGTTGGTGCCATTGGCGGAAAAGCCGAACATGAACATATCCTTGAATCCGACATTTCCCCGCAGGAAAAGCCCGCCGTTCTCGTAAATGCGGGTGACCAGGTCATAACCCCCGTGCATCAATGTGTAGGCTGTAGGAGCCTCCACCATCTCGTAATTGGTCGGGGGTGAGACGTCTTCACCCTTGGCCCAAAGACCGGAGATGCCAAGGAATAAAAGGAATATGAGTGAAAGTATTATTCTTTTAATGGAAGACCTCCTTTGAGGTCAATTGTAGGATGAATGAACCCAATGTCAATCCAGGAAACATTATCCATAAAAGGCAAAAGCGGTATGACGCGTTTCGTTTAATATTTTTCGATCAACACTTTTTTCACTTTATGGATATTGCGGCCCAAAAATCTTTGCGCATGCTCCCGGAATTTTCTGGAAAGATCGCTGACATAATATGTTTCGCCTCCGTGGCCCGAAATCTCGATGCCGTGGGCTTCCAGATTTCGCCGCAGACTGCGAGCGGTTTCATCCGCCGAGTCGACTATCTTGACTTTTTTTCCCACAATTTTGGAAAAAGTCCGTTTTAAAAGCGGGTAGTGGGTGCAGCCTAAAAGCAGGGTGTCAATGCCTGCCTTCAAGAGAGGAGCGAGGTATTCCTTCGAGATGGTTTCCGTAACAGGCCCTGACAGTTTGCCTTCTTCCACCAGCGGCACGAATAAGGGGCATGATCGCGCCATGACACGGGCCCCCGGCATCAGCTCCAAAATGGCCTTTGGGTAGGCCCCGGAAAATATGGTCCCCTCCGTGCCGATGACCCCGATTTTCCCGCTCCTCGTCGCTGCCACCGCCGCGGCCGCGCCGGGCATGATCACTTCCAAGATCGGGATATCAAACTCCTTACGCAGGTCCTTGACGGCCCAAGCCGAGGAGGTGTTGCAGGCTACGACCACCGCCTTGACCCTCTCCCGCTTCAGAAGAAATCGTATGATCTGGCGAGCATAACGGAGGATGGTATCCCTGCTTTTTGAACCGTACGGAATTCGGGCGGTATCCCCAAAATATGCGAGTTTCTCCCTAGGCAACTCTTTCCGGATGGCCCGAACAACGGTCAGACCACCGAGTCCCGAGTCGAATATACCGATAGGACGGTTTTTCATGAATTCGGCCTGTGGATAAATGCAGATATTTGCAAAGACATTGAGTTATTTTTCACTGATTAAACCGAAACAAGTTTGGTAACATTTAGGTGTTTTTCTTTCTTTTTTTTACTCCAAAAGAACCGCCATCCTTGAGAAGTTTATAGTCGATGGAATCAACAAGAGCCTCCCACGAGGCCTCGATGATGTTTTCTGATACGCCCACTGTGTTCCAGGAATTCTTTTCGTCTCCGCTTTCGATTAAAACCCGCACCTTGGCAGCAGTACCTTCCTTGGCGTCCAGAACCCGGACTTTGAAATCCGTCAGCCGGACTTTGCCTAGAGAAGGATAGAATTTCACGAGTGCCTTGCGCAAAGCCTGGTCAAGCGCATTAACGGGTCCGTCCCCTTCTCCCACGGTGTTCTCCAGGATGCCATTCACCTTGAGTTTGATGGTAGCTTCCGAAATCAACTTTCCGTCTCCCCGGTTTTCATCGATCACCCGAAAACCCACCAGATCAAAGAAATGATGGTGGTGTCCCAAAGCTTTTTTCAAGAGAATCTCGAATGAAGCTTCCGCTTCCTCGAACTGGTAGCCTTCGTTCTCCAATTTTTTTATCCGGTCGATGACCGCCCGCGCTTCGGGCGCCCCCTTTTTCAAGTGGATGCGTTTGTCCAATGCCTTATGGTGCAAGACCGCAAGGCCAGCCTGATCAGACATGAGGATGTTGCGGTCATTCCCAACGGCGGCCGGGTCAATATGCTCGTAGCTTTTTGTGGCTTTACGAACCGCCGAGATATGCACTCCGGCCTTGTGGGTAAAAGCGCTCTTGCTCACGTAAGGCGCATTCTCGCGCGGGTGCATGTTGCAGATCTCATCCACCTGGCGGGATGATTCAGTGAGTTTTTCCAGGTGGAGAGGCCGGACAAAATCCAGTTTCGCCTTGAGCGCCAAGGCCGGGATCAGGGAGGTCAGGTTTGCGTTTCCACATCGCTCCCCATAGCCGTTCAGGCACCCTTGGACCTGCGTCACCCCGGCCGAAACCGCAGCCAAGCTATTTGCCACCCCTAGGTCACCGTCATTGTGGCAATGGATACCTAATTCCGATCCTGGAAACTTCCTTTGTGCCGCGCTCGTGGCCGATCGAACTTCCTCTGGGAGGGCACCCCCGTTGGTGTCGCATAAAACCAGGCAATCGGCGCCTCCCTTCAGGGCCGCCTCGAGGCACCTCAGGGCGTAATCGGGATTGGATTTGTACCCGTCAAAAAAATGCTCGGCATCATAAAAAACTTTTTCGAAACGCGGTTTCAGAAATTTTAAGGAATCATAAATAATCTCAAGGTTTTCCTCCCGCGAAACTTTGAGAGTATGGTCTACGTGAAAATCCCAGCTCTTTCCGAATAGGGTAGCCGTGGAAACGCCGGATTTTATCAAGCCCAGAAGGCCGGGATCCTTGGAGGCCCGGTTTTTAGCCCTACGGGTCATCCCGAAAACAGCTACTTTCGAGTTATGAAATTTGATCTTTTTCACTTCCTGAAAAAAAACGTCATCCTTGGGGTTGGCGCCAGGCCAGCCCCCCTCGATGTAATGAACGCCCAACTCATCTAAAATTCGCGCCAAGCGAAGCTTGTCCTGAACCGAAAGAGTGATTCCCCGGGTTTGAGGCCCTTCCCTTAAAAGAGCGTCGTAAATTACAATTTTTTTGTCCACTGTCTTATCCTCAAATCAAAACTTAAAAACCTACTATCGAAAAAATCAAGTTTCATCATTTCAAAATTAAGTTTTATCTCCGTTCGCTGGTGGGTTTTTTCCCAAGCTTGAACTTGTCGTGGATGGCTTGGACAGCCTTGGCCACGTCCTTCTGGTCGATGACCACGGAGATTTTTATCTCCGAGGTGGAAATCATCTGTATATTCACTCCGTTCTGAGCCAGTGCTTGAAACATCTTGGCCGCGACCCCCGAGTGTGACCTCATACCTACGCCGACCACCGAAACCTTGGCGATGTTCTCGTCGTAAAGCACTCCGGCCGGCTTGAGGGTTTTCGAGATCTCGTTTACGACTCTCATGGTTTTCTTGAGTTCCGAGCAGTCCACGGTGAAAGACATATCCGAGTGACCCTTTTCCCCGATGTTTTGGATGATCATGTCCACGTTGACTTCGGCGTTCCCCAATTTTGAAAATAGCGTGGAGGCGATCCCCGGCCGGTCGGGCACTCCCCGGACAGTCACCTTGGCCTCGTTTTTATTGTAGGTCACCCCGCTGATGACCACTTTTTCCATGGCTTTTGTTTCCTGCATAACAAATGTTCCTTCCTTTTCATTGAATGTGGGGCGTACATGGATCTTGATGTGAAAATTCTTCGCGAACTCCACCGAACGGGCGTTCAGAACCTGCGCCCCCGCGCTGGCCATCTCTAGCATTTCATCGTAGCTCACGGCGGAAAGTTTTCGAGCGTCCTTCACGATGGAAGGATTAGCCGTGAATATGCCATCCACGTCCTTGTAAAACTCGCAAACATCCGCTTTCAGTGCCCCGGCGATAGCCACCGCTGTCAGATCGCTCCCCCCCCTCCCCAGGGTGGTGATTTCGTGTTCTTTGTTCTCGCCCTGGAATCCTGCCACGATGACCACCTTGCCCAACCTGAGCGCAGAGCGGATTTTAGAATCCCCCACCCTCACAATCCGGGCCTTGGTGTGCACATCGTCGGTGACAATGCCCACCTGTGGACCGGTGAAGGAAATGGCGTCACAGCCGAGGCTATTAAGAGCGATGGAAAGAAGCGCGATGGACTGCTGCTCGCCGGTGGCCAAGAGGACATCCATTTCCCTTTCGTCGGGGATGTCGGTAAGCTTATGAGCCATGGAAATGAGATCGTCCGTGGTGTCTCCTGGAGCCGAAACCACCACGACAACATCGTGGCCTCTCTTGCGGTTCCTGGCGATTCTTCTGGCCACTTCCATCATCTTGGAGGCGTCAGCAACCGATGAACCTCCGTATTTTTGCACGATTAAAGCCATAGTTCACCTTTAGCGAATTGATCATTCAACAATCTATTGAGCGTCGATAGGCGTAAATTTCCGAGCCGTGAAAATAGCAACTATTCTAAATTCAAAATTTTAGGGCTCCTAGTATTTCGCCCATCTCTGGTTTTACTACCTGCGGTTTCTCGCTAAGGGCAACCGCGCGGTCGGGGTCTTTCAAACCGTGACCCGTCAGGGTGCAGACGATACGCCTTTGTCCATCTGAGAAATAACCATCCCGGTTCTTCTTAATCACCCCAGCCAGGGACGCCGCCGAAGCCGGTTCGCAAAAGAGACCCTCTAGGGACGCTAGCATCCGGTAAGCTTCCAGGATCTCCTCGTCGGTCACCGCCTCGATGACCCCTTTCGACTCGTCTCGGGCTTCCTCGGCCCTTTTCCAGGAAAAAGGATTACCGATCTTAATGGCGGTCGCGATGGTCTCGGGCCGTTCAATCACGCGTTTGTTCACAATGGGTGCTGCGCCCGCAGCCTGGAAGCCGCACATGCGGGGCAACCCTTGGGCAAAACCCTTTTCTCGGTATTCCCGGTAGCCCATCCAATAGGCGGTGATATTACCAGCGTTCCCCACCGGGATGCAGTGGTACTCGGGAGCGTCACCCAGAACGTCCACGATTTCAAAAGCAGCTGTTTTCTGACCCTGGAGACGGAATGGGTTGTTCGAGTTTACCATGGTCACGGGGTGCTTCTCCGCCAATTCGCGGGTGAGTTTCAGGGCCTCGTCGAAACTACCCTCCACTGCCACCACCTTGGCGCCGTAAATCATGGACTGGGCCAGTTTTCCCAAGGCAATGGACCCATGTGGGAGAAATACCGCGCAAGAGATGCCAGCGTGGGCAGCATAGGCGGCGGCCGAAGCCGATGTATTACCCGTGGAGGCGCATACGACGACCTTCGCACCCTCCTCCATGGCCTTGGACATGGCCATGGTCATCCCCCGGTCCTTGAAAGACCCGGTGGGATTCATTCCTTCGAACTTAAAAAACAGTTTGAGCCCGTTTCCCAGCTTTTCCGAGATCCGCTTGGCGAAAAAGAGAGGAGTCCCCCCTTCCAGGAGCGTGACAATGGGTGTTTTGGGGGTAACCGGCAAGAAGGACCGGTATTGCTCAATAACGCCTTTCCAGTGGGCCATACTACTCGCCCCGATCCATCCGGATCAGGAGAGTTTCCTCCTGGATAAAAGGAAGGCCGTTGATCTTCTTCAAGGCTTCCTGGACGTTTTTCTCCAGGGCCTCGTAAGTCACAATCACGACCGGCACTTTATCGCCCTTCTTTTGCTCCTTCTGGATGACCGAAGCGATGGAAATCTGGTGTTCCCCCAGGATACGAGAAATCGCCGAAAGCACTCCCACCTGATCCAAAACCGAGAATTTGAGGTAATAGCGGGATTTAACGTCGCCTATTTTCCGGATGCGCTTGATCTGGGAATCGTCGTTCACAAACCAGCAGTTGGATGTTTCGCCCGCCACGTTATCGTGGATGCTCCGGCTTACGTATATCAGGTCACTCATGACGCCCGAAGCCGTGGGCCTTTGGCCGGCGCCTAACCCGTAATACATGGTCGTTCCAATGAAATCTCCGGTCACCAGGACGCCGTTGTACTCTCCGTCGACTTTAGCCAGCAAGTGGTCCTCTGGGATGAGGGTGGGATGCACTCGCACTTCCAACTCGTCCCCCTCCACTTCGGCAATGGCGAGTAGTTTTACGACCCGGCCGAACTCCTCCCGGGCGAACTCAATGTCCTGAAACGTGATTTTTTCAATTCCTTCCACGTAGATGTCCTCGGCTGAGACGCGTTTGGAGAAAGCCAGCGAGGCCAGGATGGATAGTTTATGGGCCGCGTCCATGCCGCTGATGTCTAGCGTCGGGTCGGCTTCGGCTAGGCCCTTTTTCTGGGCTAGAAGCAGGGCTTCCTTAAATGACTTTTTTTCCTCGGTCATCTTTTGAAGAATGAAATTGGTGGTACCGTTCAGGATGCCGTAGATGGAGGTGATGTTGTTGGCCGCCAGGCCGTCATTGATGGCTTGGATAACGGGAACTCCGCTACAGACCGAGGCCTCGAAATAGATGTCCACTTTGTGCTGGCGCGCGGTCTGGATGATCTCGTCCCAATAGGTTGAAAGCATGGCCTTATTAGCGGTGACGATGTGCTTACCTCGGCGCATGGCGTCTAATAAAAAAGATCGCGCCGGTTCCAGGCCGCCGATGAGCTCCAAAACGATATCGATCTCGGGATCGGTGACGATCTCGTCGTAATTCGTGGACATCATTCCCTCGGGCAAGATGACTTCCCGAGGCCGGGTAATATCCTTATCCACTATCTTCTTGATACGCAAACCCGCGCCGATCTTTGCTTCGATAAGAGGGCGATTTTTTTCCAGCAGGCGGTACACTCCCTGCCCTATGGTCCCAAAGCCGATCATACCGATTTGAATTACCGACTTATCAGCCATTCTTCGCTCCTCAAAACCGCAATGACTCGCCCCAGCTTCCTATGTTTAAATAGCAAAACGCCCCGGACCCATTGGGGTTGGGGCGTTTTATTGAGGGATTTATAGATTATAGTAAAAGAAGGGTGCTTTCAACAAAAAGCCTGCCCTTTACTAAAAACAACACCATCCACCCGTCAAACCACCCCTTTGATACGTTTCAAGCCCTCTTGAATAGAATTCTCACTGGTGGCGTAGGACAACCGCAGATACTCTTCCACCCCGAAAGCAATGCCCGGTGTAATGGCTACCTTGGCCTTGTCCAGCAAATAGTCCGAGAGTTCCATGGAATTGGCCCGCCCCGGCTTGAAAAGCGCCTTCACGTTGGGGAATACATAGAAAGCTCCCGCGGGCTTGAGGCACTTTACTCCCGGAATATTGTTCAGTCCTTCCACAATGAGATCGCGTCGTTTTCTGAACACTTCCACCATTTTCTGGATCTCAGAATCCGGCATGGCCAGCGCCGCAACTCCAGCCTTTTGGACAATCGCGGTGGCATTGGACGTGGAATGGCTTTGGAAATCCCCGATAATCTTCATCACCTTGGAGGGCCCGGCGGCATAACCTAGGCGCCAACCGGTCATGGCGTAGGACTTGGACATCCCGTTGACAAGGATAGTTTGGGCCGCAACTTCCTTTGAAAGGGACGGGAAACAAACATGTTCCTCCCCATAAATGAGCTTACTGTAAATCTCGTCTGAGATAACCCAGATTTTATGTTTTACAACCAACTCTGCGATTCCTTCCATAGCTTTGCGTCCCACCACTGCGCCCGTGGGATTGCTGGGGGAATTCAGGATGAGCACCTTGGTTCTGGGAGTGATCCTGGTCTTTAAGGCGTCAGGGGTCAATTTGAACTCGTTGGTTTCTGGGCAATTTACGAATACCGGCACGCCACCCGCAAATTTAACCTGTTCGGGGTAACTCACCCAAAAAGGGGATGGAACCAATACTTCGTCTCCCGGATTAACCAGGGCCAGGAAAGCGTTATAGAGAGAATGCTTGGCCCCACACGAAACGACGATGTCGCCCGGTTCGTATTGGACCTTGTATTGCTGGTTCAGGTATTGCCCGATGGTCTTTCGCAGTTCCAGGGTACCAGCCGCTGGCGTGTATTTATGATGTCCCTCATCAATGGCTTTTTTAGCCGCCTCACAGATGGGTATAGGGGTGTTGAAATCCGGTTCTCCCGCACCGAAGTTCAGAATATCCTGGCCTTCCTCCTTCAGTTTCTTGGCCTTGGCATCGATGGCCAGCGTCATCGATGGCGCGATTTGCTTCATTCTCTCGGCAATTTCCATTTTCATTCTCCCGTCTTAATATCACGAATCAACTTGGGTTGTTCTGTAAATATGTTTTTTACATAATTCTTTTCATGTTCCGCAAAGCCTGTCGAATCCGATCTTTGTTTTCCACTAGCGCGATCCGCACGTAACCCTCTCCCAGCTTGCCGAAGCCTGAGCCGGGTGACACAGCCGCCTCAGCTTCCCTCAGTAGTTTCACGGAAAAATCCATAGAACTCAGGTGGGCGTACTTTTCCGGAATCTTGGCCCAGAGGTACATGGCAGCCCTGGGTTTTTCTACAGGCCAGCCCATCTTATTCATAGCGTCCGCCATGATGTCGCGGCGAAGTTGGTACTTGGCCGCCAGTTGCCGAAGGTTCTCTTCAGGGCTGTCCAAGGCAGTAATGGCGGCCACTTGGATAGGCGTGAAAATCCCGTAGTCCATATAGCTCTTGATCTTGGCCAGTGAGGCAATGACTTTGGCGTTACCCGCGGCGAATCCGACTCTCCACCCAGCCATGTTATAGGATTTAGATAAGGTAAAAACCTCGACTCCGATCTCCTTGGCGCCGGGGGTGGCCAAGAAACTAGGCACCTTGTAGCCGTCGAAAACGATGTCAGCATAGGCCAGATCGTGCACCACCATCACCTGGTGTTTTTTGGCCCACTTGACGATATCCTTGAAAAACTGGCTGTCGACGCAGAGAGTTGTGGGGTTGTGGGGAAAGTTGATGATGAGCATTTTTGGTTTCGCGCCGGATTTGCGGGTAGCCTTTTCCAGGCGCCGAAGGAAATCCTCGGATCCGCCCATGATCGGAATGGTGACCAGTTTGCCTCCGGCAATGATCACGCTGTAATGGTGGATGGGATAGGTAGGATCGGGCACGAAAACCTGGTCTCCCCGGTTGATGACGGAGATCGCCAAATGGGCCAGGCCTTCCTTGGAGCCGATAACCGATACTGCCTCGGTCTTGGGGTCGATGGAAACGCCGTACTTGCGGTCGTACCAACGGGAAATGGCCTTCAGGAGGGCCGGAATACCCTTGGAAGTGGAATACCGGTGGGATTTTTTGTCCTGAATCACCTCCACCAACTTGTCCACGATCGGTTGGGGAGTAGCCCCGTCCGGATTGCCCATGGTGAAATCGATGATGTCGATGCCTTTTTGTCTCGCCGCCATCATTTCGGACTTTAATACTCCGAAGATATAGGGAGGAAATTTTTTGGTCAGATTGGATGCGGTTTGAATGGCCATGGAATCTACCCCAATATGACATGAGCGCGAAGGGCGTTCCATTCGCGCTCATGTTTTAAGTAAGTGTCTTTAAGTTTTACAATTTTATTAGAGGAAGGCTCGCAAAGCGATAAAATTCTTTGGCACGCGCCGCCACCTTTTGCCGGGTAAGACGGGCGATGCTCCTCACCCCCATCTCCTCCACCGTAAAAGAAGCGGTCAAGCTCCCCACCACAATAGCTTGCTTCAAGGTTTCCAGCGTTACTCTGCCCTGAAGGGCCAAGTAACCGATCATCCCGCCTGCAAAGGTATCTCCCGCGCCCGTCGGGTCTACAACCCGTTCCAATAGGACGGCCGGGGAGGTGAAAACCCCATCCGGACCGATCAGCATTGAACCGTGCTCACCTTTCTTGACTATGACCCGCTTCGGGCCCAGTTTCAAGACCGCTTGGGCGGCTTTCCGTAGATGGTGTTCTCCCGTCAGGAGTTTGACTTCCAGGTCGTTGAGCACCATCAAATCCACCTTTTCCATGACCTTGAAAAGTTCCTTGGGAGTCTTTTCGATCCAAAGTTCCCGAGTGTCCAGCATCGTGAATTTGGGGTGGCGCATTTGTTTAAGTACATTCAATTGGAGAGCCGGATGAATATTGGCAAGGAACAAAAAGGGAATATGGCAGTCCTTATCCGGAATCTTGGGGTCGAATTGCGCGAAGACATTCAGTTCGGTCTTTAGCGTGTAAGCCACGTTCATGTCTTCCTTTTTATAATAACCCTTCCAGAAAAAGGTCTTTCCCTTGGCGCGGGAAAGACCGTCCAGGCCGATTTTCTTGGACTTCAGAAGCTTTAAATCCGAGGAATGAAAGTCTTCCCCCACCACGCCCACCAAATGGGTTGGCGCGAAAAGCGAGGAAGCTAGGCTGGCGTAAGTGGCTGAACCGCCCAAAGTGCGCTGGGTGGAACCGTAGGGTGTTTTCAAACCGTCATATGCGACCGAACCAACGATCAAGACTTTGGGCATTTTTCTCTTCTTATTAAATTATTCAGGATCGAAAAGAACGTATCCCCTGAAGGAGCAGAAAACCACGAACACCAAGACCCCCAGGATGGCATCCCCCGTCAGCCGAAGGATCAGGGGATTATCCTCATGCTTGTTGCATTTCACCCTCAAACCGTGAGCCGTCTCACCGACGAAATAATAATGTTTTTCATGGTCGTAGGTTTGAGGCTGCAAAAAACCTTCCTTCGCCAATACCGCCTCGTCGATTTCGTCATTAATGATTTTTTCCGGATGGGCTTTATTCCATTGGTTCACGGCTTTTTGAAGCGTGATTACCCGAGCGTAACAATCCAACTCTTCCTTGGGAATTAACGCTTGGCGCAATAGATAAACGGCCAGAAAAGTAAAGACGAAACAAAAACCATAGATCAAAAGCCCTTTATTCCAGGTTAGTTTTTCAGTTTTAGTTACCATTCAAGTCCTCGATATTTCAAGAAGTATAGCAAAAGACCTGTCATTGTGATTTTTTTCCTCAGTTTTTCAAGCTGATCAGCGTCGGTCGGCGATTGGCGTAAGAGATGTTTAAAAGAACCCCGATAGCAGCATAGCTGAAGACCAACGAGGAACCCCCATAGCTGATGAAAGGCAGGGTCAGTCCGGCCACCGGAATCAAACCGACCGTCATACCGACGTTCACCACAACCTGCACTGCAAACATGCTGGCGATCCCCAGGGCCAGGAGCGAACCTTCACGATCCCTTGCCTTGTGGGCGATATCGAATGACTTTTGGATCATGGAATAATAGAGAACCAAGACTACCAGGCATCCGATGAAACCCAACTCCTCCCCCACGACTGAGAAGATAAAGTCCGTGTGATGCTCGGGGATGAAGGAAAGCTGGGTTTGGGTCCCCTGCAAATACCCCTTTCCGGAAAAGCCCCCGGAGCCGATGGCGATCACGGATTGGATGATATTGTAACCCGCCCCCAAGGGATCGTCCTGGGGGTTGAGGAAAACCTCCAGCCTCTCCTTCTGGTAGTCCTTCAAAAAATGCCAGATCAACGGGCAGGACGCCGTTCCCATGATGAACAGCCAAGCGAGCCAGCGGAGCCTGATCCCCCCCACGTACATTAAAATGATAGAAACCGGCACCAGTAAAAGAGCGGAACCAAGGTCCGGTTGTTTCAAAATGAGGATCAACGGCAGTCCCAGCATTCCAAGAAGGTAAAAGAGGCTCTTGAGGTATAAAAGTTCCACCGTCCGGCTCCCGATATAACGGGCCAAAACGAGCAGTACCGAAAGTTTCGCCAGCTCGGATGGCTGGTAGGAAAGAATTCCTAACTTGATCCACCTCTTGGCGCCGTTGGCTTCGTCGCCGATCGCAAATACGGCCACGAGGGAAATAATCGACACCCAATAAAAAATGTAGGACGCCTCGATCCAAAAGCGGTAATCGATTTTGGAAAAGAACCACATCACCACGAAAGAGATAAAAAACCAGAAAAGTTGTTTTTTCCAAAGCCCGGCGATATCGGGATTGTGTGACGTCGCGGAATAAACTAGGAAAAAACCCACTACTGATAGCGCGAGGACTTCCGAAGCCAGAACCCAATCCATCCACTTGAAATAATTCTTAAAGGCATTCGCCATTTTTCACCCATCCATCCCCTTCATCGAAAAAATCGTAATGCAAACTTTCCGTAAACACGAGATGAAAATTTCCCGGTTTTCCTAACAACATCATCATTAAGGTGCTACCCCCACGACCGGGGTTGGCGTGGCCGGTGGCGCTGTCGCCCCGGTTTCGGGCGTCGGTGTTTGCCAAGGCTCCACCTCCTGGCCAAAAGCCTGCTCCATTAATCTTTTGGCGATCGGAGCCGCCACGATCCCCCCTCCCCGCCGTTCTCTACCAATACGATGATCGCCAGCTTGGGATCCACCACCGGCGCATAAGCCGTGAACCATGCATGATTGTCCCCATGAGGATTCTCGGAAGTACCTGTTTTCCCCGCGATGCGTATTCCCCGAATGCGGGCTTTTTTTCCGGTCCCGCGATCGGAATTAACAACTTGCTCCATGCAGTCCTGGATGAAATGAAGATAGTCCAAATTGACTTCTGAATCTTGCAGCAACTCGGGTTGCTTCTCGAAAACCGTCCTGCCGGTCTTCTGGTCCACCACCCGATATATGAGGTGGGGACGGAAGATTTTCCCGTTCATGGCAATGCTGGAAGTCACATCCAGCATCTGTAACGGGGTCGTGAGGAGGTAGCCTTGCCCAATACTCATTTGGATGGTGTTACCCGGGAACCAGGGCATATGTTGGGTGCTTTCCTTCCAACGGGGGTTGGGCACGAGACCGGGGACCTCAGAATCCAAATCTACCCGGGTCTTTCCCCCCAAACCCAGATTCCGGGCTACGCGGTATATCTTATCAACCTTGACTAGGAGGCCCAATTGGTAGAAAAAAATGTCGCAGGACTCGATGACAGCGTTCTTCAGGTTCATCCACCCGTGGCCGGTGGTCCTCCAGCAGCGGTAGGGCCAAGTCTTGAACCAAAATATCCCCCGGCAAAGGAAAACCTTGTTCAGGTCGATGACATTGTCTTCCAGGGCCGCTAGAGTCGTGATCAGCTTGAAGATCGACCCCGGGGGATATTGGCCTTGGATGGCCCTGTTTTCCAGGGGATGGGCTTTATCCTTTATCAATTTGTTCCACTCACGATAGGAAATACCGCTAACAAAGTCATTTGGATCGAAGTTGGGCCTGCTGACCAACGCCAGGATCTCACCAGTTTGGGGGTTGTTGACGATAATGGAACCCACTTGGTCGCCCATCAAATCCTCAGCCAGTTTCTGGAGTTTCCAGTCGATGCTGAGCATGAGAGTCTGTCCCTGAATGGGGTCCTTATAGGCCAGGGTTCGCCGCTGGACACCGGAAGCATCCACTTCCACCTGGACACCGCCGTTCGTACCCCGGAGTATATTGTCATAGGTCCGTTCCACCCCTTTTTTCCCCACCCAATCTCCCACTGAATAACCAGAATCCTTCAACCGCAATAAATCCTCCTCGCTGATTTCACCGATGTGTCCCAGAATATGGGAGGCCAATTCGCCGTGGGGATAATAGCGCTCCGGTTCCATCTGGACATAAACCCCTGGTAGGCGGACACGGTTTTCCTCAATCTGCGCGATAAGATCCTCGTCCAGGTGAGACTCCAGGCGGATAGGCTCGAACTTGCGAGTCTTTCGTCGGCTTTCCACCAGCATTTCCAGGGACGAAAGGGGTTCCCCCAACAATTGGCTCAAGCGGAAAAGGGTGGACTCATAGGTCTTCAGGTTAGCCGGCACCAGGAAAACTGAATAGGTGGGCACATTCGTGGCAATGATTTCACCATTGCGGTCCGTAATGATGCCCCGTGGCGCGCGGGCGGGAATGAGCCGCAGGCTGTTGGAATCCGACAGGCCCCTGTAAGTGGGATAATTGAGGATCTGGAGGTAAAACAGCTTCAGGAATATACCTAAAAAAGCAAGCAGGATAATCCCCAAGAGAAGGTTCATCTTACGATCGGAGGAACCCCCGAATTTCGAATTGGATTTTCCTAGAACCACGCGGGTATCCGAAAAATTGAATTTCCAAGCGCTCGGCGGGAAAGAATCAATGGAAAACCCGGCAAAGGCAATACACGCCAAGGACCACCAAGTAATGACATTTATAACAACCTCTCCGATAGGACAATTAAGTCTAGACTCTTCTCCCGTGGAAACGATTCGTCTTTTTTAACGCCTCTAGCCGGTATTCCTCGGTTATTACGCGGTAGCAGGATCCTGTTTCCGCCGGCGGAAACGAACCACGAAAAAAGATACACCTAACCCCGCAATAGTAGTCATAAGAACAGTTCGTACCAGGACACTCAAGGCGTCGGAAAAAGACGGTGCCGAACCATCCCACATTAAAATCCCCAAAATTAAAAGCTGGTGAATCAGTGACATAATAAAAATCAAAAAAGTTTGGGTTAAGGTTTTTTCCCGGTAAACATGTCGTTGGGCAAGAGAGGACAGTATCCCGGTGAGGGTCTTAGCGATCGTGTGGACACCGATCCAACCCGCAGATAATAAATCTTCCGCCATACCCATAATAAACCCCCAACCAGCGGCCTTTGGAGCCGTGGTTCGCAATCCTACCAATATCACGAAAATCAAGGGAAGATCGATTCCCCATTCTGACACCCCTCCGACCTGTTGAAGGAATAAAAGGCTCAGTACCCATAAAATTTTCTTTGGTATTCTCATTTCTTTTTCCTCAATGCCGACTTCCAAAAAGACTATCAAAAAGCGCGAAGGAACTTAACCCTATTTCGGGTATCCGGTTTATTCCTGGGAAAATCATATTTTTTTTGAATAAGCGAGTCCTCAATCCCCGATGGCGACCACCGGCTGGAGGATGAAAACGTAATCCAGTACACCCAAATCCACTGCCGGCGCCAATTCAATATCCGAATTCAATCCGTTTTCGGATGTTGTTTTCTTGAGGACCGTACCTAAAGCGTACCCTTTTGGATAGATGCCACCCAAACCGGAGGAGACAATGGGATCGCCGGCCTGGACATCTTCAGCAGCGCTCACATATCCATATTTCAACTGGTTACCCCCGCTGCCCAGGACAACACCGGTTACGCGGGAGCGGGTATCAATACCGGCAATACTGGAACTGGTATCTGTAATCAACAGAACCCTAGAGTTCTTGGAGGATACATCAAGGATTCTTCCAACGATTCCCTGTTCGGTGATGACTGGTGAATCAGGTACAACCCCATCTTCCAACCCGGTGTCAATGACGAAGCTCTTATTCCATGTACTGGGATCATGGGCAATAATACGGGCAATCCGGGCCTGGTGGGGCAGTTTCGCCTTGATTTGCAGGACTTCCTGCAGACGCGCCAATTCAGACTCAATGGATCGATGGTTTGAAAGCTCAAGCCGCAAGGACTGGTTTTCCAATTGAAGTCTGGCAACTTCCTGCCTTAGGTGGCCTAATTCCAAAATTGCAGTCAGAACATTTTCAGGAATAGCAATGACCCAGCTTACGGATTTTTGAACCGGCAGCCAGAGGACCAGGGAGAGATTTTTAAGAGCGTGGTGCTCCGATTTGGGATGGGTGTTCCGGTAAACGAGAATCCAAAGGCAGGCCAGCAATAGGAACACGAGAAAAAAGCGGGAAAGGTTTCGCAGTAAAAATTTCAGCATAATTCAGCCAACGGTCCGCCGATTGGAATGGGCCACCCGCACAGTTGGGCGGTCGTTGGTCGAGTCGGCTGCCTTATCAGTTGTAATCCTTTTCGAGAACGGATATGCGTTTTAAAAAGTCCATGGACCTGTCCAAAAGGTGGCCTGCTCCCATGGCCACCGCGGTCGTGGGGTCGTCGGCCAGATTGACAGGGACTCCCGTTTCATCCCGGAGTCGCTCATCCAGGTTCTTCAGTAAGGAAGTCCCGCCAGCCAGGATAATGCCCCGGTCAACGATGTCCGACGCCAGTTCAGGAGGGGTTCTTTCGAGGGTCATCTTGATGGTCTCGATGATGGGAGCCAGGGGCTCTTCCAGGGCTCCCCGGACTTCCTCAGAGGTCAATTCGATAGTCTTGGGAAGACCCGTCACCAAATCCCGGCCTTTGATCTGCATACGCAATTCCTGCTCCAATGGGAAGGCGGACCCGATCTGGATCTTGATATCCTCCGCGGTTCTTTCCCCAATCAGGATATTATAAGTTTTTTTAATGTAATTGATGATGGCCTCGTCCAACTCGTCGCCCGCCACTCGGATGGATTTGCCATAAACCACGTCGCCCAAGGATATGACCGCCACTTCAGTGGTACCTCCGCCGATATCAACAATCATGTTGCCCTGGGGTTCGGCAATCGGCATTCCGGCTCCGATGGCGGCGGCCATGGGTTCCTCCACCAAGTACACCTCCCTGGCTCCTGCTTGTTCGGCGGAATCCCGGACGGCTCTTTTTTCAACCTCGGTGCAACCCGAGGGGATGGCCACCACAATGCGCGGGCGGATCAAGGACCTGCGGTTATGAACCTTGGAAATGAAAAAGCGCAACATGCGTTCGGTCACTTCAAAATCGGCGATGACGCCGTCTTTCATGGGCCGGATAGCTACGATGGAACCCGGGGTCCGGCCCAGCATGAGTTTGGCGTCGTTACCGACCGCGAGAATTTGATTGGAACTTTTATGAACCACGACGAGGGAAGGTTCTTGGAGGACTATTCCCCGGCCCTTGACATAAACCAGCGTTGTGGCTGTTCCCAGGTCGATGGCGACATCGCTGGAAAAAAGGCCGAGTAGAAAATTAAGCAAGACAAACCCCTTTTTCAGGTCGATATTTCAAACGGGTAATCCCCAAGTAATAGCCGAAAGCATCATGCTAATAACTCTTGCACGTTCCATAAATAAACCCGTTCGAAAAACCGGGAAATAAAAAAAACCCATTAAATACGGGCTTTTTGAGGCATTAGTTTAACACAGAGGTGGGGAGAGTCCAATATTTTTCAAAGAATGCCTAATTTTAGGGGCTGAAGAGTGAATTTTGGATTGTTTTGGCCAATTAGAGTGCAGGAATTATTTCTTTTCCGGCTTATCGGAAATTCCTTGAGGTTTGGATTCCTGTGGTTGAATCTTGGCCCGGAGGAAAATTTTCTCAAAAAGCCGGAGATACTCTTTCTTGAGTTCGGCGGTGGACCAGGACCTGTAATTGTTTTCGTTGAAATTCTCGCCAAGATAATCCTTGCTTTGGCGGATAAAGGTCAAGAGGGTTCCGGCCATCTCATCGGAGACGCTGCTGACGCCAGTGGAGATCGTCACATGTTGGAGAAGGCCGTCCTTGTAACGGTAGATCTGGTCTTGAGAAGGATTGACGATTCCGGAAATTTTCCCAGTAAAACTATCAGTGAAGAAAAGAACCTCTACATCTTTTCCGATAAGTTCAGAGACGGTTGTCGTAGTTTGGGTATCAGATTGGCTGTGCAATGCGAAGCCACAATCCTTGCAAACTTTTTGGCTGGCATCGTTTTTGGCTCCACAATGAGAGCATTTCATAGTTTGTTTTCTCCAGGGAATGTTGGAATGGTAAATATAACCACGATACCTTTTTGATGCAAGCGTTTTCAGGATATTTCACCGCATTTCCCGATTGATCCCGACGGTTCATTGCGAATGACATGACACGTTTTTCATCAATAAATTCATTGGTAAACTTATCTCTGGTCTCATTCAATGAGAAAACCAAGACTCAAATGAGTTCAGGAATAAAAATTAGAATTGCGAAAAAGCCATCCAGAAAACTCCGATACCCTGCGATTAGCAGATCAGGCAATCGAAAGATCAATGGTCTCTTAACGGCCTGGAGGCGTCTGCAGTTCCCGAAGACACCGTTAGTTCACCCATAACCACCGAATCGTTTTCAACCCAAGTTTTACCTGGTTTCAAAAAGATAATAATACCTGAAATAATCACCGCAATAATCAAAAGAAAAAGAAAAATGTATTCTGGCATTCCTTGTCCATTATGGTTCATCCACTTCATGGCACCCCTTTGAAAGTATGGGATACCTTGATTTTACTCCTGTGGTAAAACTTATTCCCGTTTCGCTTGCAATTTGGCTATGGTAAATTGGTTGGAAAGGAAACCCAAATCGCAGGGGTAAAATGGGACTGAATAAAGATTCCGTTTAATCAGCCAAGTTCCAACCTAGATACTTGACGTCTACATCTAATCGATTTCGATAAACCGAATCACCCAAACGCAGTTCCTTCCAAAACAATAAAACTTTGAGTTTGCCTATCTTATCTTTTTTCCCGCAGTTCCCCGAATTTTAGTAACTATTCCCCAAATAGATAAAATTCCTTCAATTAAACCGGCTTTACGGTCTCCAGGTTTAGCCTTAGTCTCCTCTTTGCTTGAAAAACTTTATACCTTTTACCCGTCAGTGACCCTTTTTGGTTCTACTGCTAATAATAGTAAAAGCCCCTATTCCATACAAATTCACAATTGTTTTGGGCTAGGCCTGTAAGAATTTGCTAACAATAAAGCCTAATTTTAGGAATAATAGATAGAAATGCCGACTGACCTTTACGTAATAAACAAAAAAAGAAAGATATTGCGTAGGTTTATATAGTTTAAGGTTAGTTGAAGCCTTGTGTGCCAAAAGAACCGAATTTTCGGCGGATTGTCGGTTCATGTTTAACAACATCGCGAGGGAATCATGAAAAAGATCTACGGTCGGACATTATGGATGGTTTTAAGCTTGTTTTGTTTCGTCTTGATTTTTTCGGAATCCTGCATGAAAAAGCCACTTTCAAGCGAAATCAAACCCGGTTATTCGGGCAGTGAATTTTCGCAAAAAAGTCATCCTTCCACGACCCTTAACCGGATCCTCAGAAAGTTGGCCCTGCCGGAAAATATTGCCTATAACCCCCCGCAAACCATGATGAAAGGCCTGGCTCAAAAAGTTGATCTTCGCCTCACCGTAGCGGCCCAACTTGAGAAGTATAAAAAACAAATCGCTGACGGTGCCTTGAACGGAGAAGTGGGCGGAGCTAAGGATGTCACGGTGTTGGACTTGATGGAAGCTGACCTTGATGGAAACGGCGCCTTCAATATTACCCCTCCGGGGGTTGTCGAACAAACCGTCTCCCCGCAATCAAACCTCTGGACATGGATGGTGACACCTCTGCAGGAAGGGGACCACCGGTTGACTCTGAAGTTATCCATCATATTGCAAAAGAAAAACAAAAATGAACCGCGCGTGCTCAAGATTTTTGACAATGTCGTAACAGTGGTCGCCCCGCCACCACCTCCCTTCCCTCATAAAGTCATGGAGTTTTTGAGCAATAACTGGCTATGGATTTGTTTATTGCTTTTGATTCCTCTTGTCGGCTTCCTGTTGGAAAACAAAGCAAAGACGAAGAAGCGATAGGCGGATAAACACAGATCAGTCTATTTAAACCTGGCAGGTTTTGCCGCCGGTTTGCGCGCACGTCCTATTTATTTCTCATTTTCCAATGCTTGGCGGATGAACGCCAATTCCTCGCTTCGGTTCTTATCGGGTTTCGGATAACTCATTTCTAGCTCCTTTAGAGCATGAAGAATTAGATGGGAAATAATCAATCTGGCGTTCTGCTTATCATCGGCCGGGACAATGAACCAGGGCGCCTTTTCGGTGCTAGTCGCGCTTAAGCATTCCTCGTAAACCCCCCAGTAATCCTTCCAGTATTTCCTTTCCCGGATATCGCTCATGTTGAATTTCCAGTTTTTTTCCGGGTCCTCCAGGCGGGCCAGGAAACGTTTCCTTTGTTCCTCCTTTGAAAGGTGGAGGAAAAATTTGAGGATATAGGTGCCATTCCGGTGGAGATGTTTCTCGGATTCCACAATGGAGCGGTACCTCCCCTTCCAAAGGTTGTCCTTTTCGAGAAGATTCTCTGGTAATTGTTCCCCCGTCAGAACCTCCGGATGGACCTGGGCGATGAGCACTTCCTCGTAGTAAGAACGGTTGAAAATGCCTATTTTTCCTCTTTCAGGCAACTTGCGGGTCGTTCTCCAAAGAAAATCATGCTCAAGTTCCTCGGCGCTCGGACGTTTGAAGCTGAAAACCTGACAACCCTGCGGATTGATTCCCGACATGACATGTTTGATGGCGCCGTCTTTTCCCGCAGCGTCCATGGCCTGGAATATCAGGAGCAATGAATAGCGGTTGTGAGCGTAAAGAAGGCTCTGCAACGAACTGAGTTGCCCGATGTGCTCCCCGAGGATTTTTTTATATTCCTCCTTTGAGTCATAAAACGGTTGAATTCGGGTGGGCCATTTTTTGAGATTAACCTCTTTCCCTTCCTTGACGAGGAAATCCTTAATATGAATTTTCATTTTCCTAATCCTCTCTTTGATTCAGGCGGTCTATGGAAACTACCGGGATAAGCTGCAGTTTGCAGGGATCCTTCATAATGGACCCCTCAATCGTAATCCTGCTTGAACTCGCTTGTTTTAAAATCGGGGGTGGCAAAAAGTCTTATTAGGCTGACCCTCATTTTAGATTAAATTGGAGTAAATGCCCTAAAAGATGACTATTTTCAGTTTACGGGACTGTAAATTCTCCCCGAGCGTTAATTGACCCGGACAGTTGTAAAATGCGTCTAGTATCCATTCGAAACCGTTTTTTGTGATCATTACATACATTTTGTCCGGTTAAGGGCTTGTTTATTGAAAATAAGTCAAACATTTCACCAGTCCCCATCGAAACTCCCCGATTTTCTCCTGGAACCCTTGCGGCCCAAGTTGGATTGTGATATATGTCATACATCGTTCTAATTGAAATTTCTTCCAAACGAACCCCCCGGTAGCCGCGCAGGCCGGCTGGTACTTTTGGCAGTTTTGGAGGGTTCATGCTTAGCAGGTCTCACCGTTGCCTTTTTGTTTATCCCCGTTTCACCTCAAAATCCTTCTGGAACTATCGCGCCACTTGTGAAATTGTTGGCGCCCGTTATCCGGCAGCCCCTCTGGGCCTCATTACTGTGGCCGCCATGCTCCCATCCGAATGGGATGTCCGTTTGAACGACCTCAATACCCGGGAACTCAATGAGAAAGATGTTGAATGGGCTGACATGGTCTTCTTGGGGGGCATGATTTCCCAACAGCCGGACCACCTGCGGTTGATCGAACATTTTCGCCGCCTCGGGAAAATCGTGGTGACGGGAGGACCCGATGCCACCTCCAGCCCTCACCTCTACAGCAACGCGAATCATCTCGTCTTAGGCGAGGCCGAAGTTACTTTCCCCGAATTCCTTTTGGATTTCAACCAGGGCGCGGCCAAGCACCTTTACCAGGCGGCGGAACGCAAGGCCGACATGACGCAGAGCCCCACTCCCCGCTTCGATCTTTTGGTATTCAGCGATTACCTGCAAGTTGGAATCCAATGGAACCGCGGCTGTCCCTTTATGTGCGAGTTCTGCGACATCATCGAACTCTTCGGGCGCAAACCCCGCGGAAAAACCGTCGAACAGGTTCTCAAGGAGCTCCAGACGCTCTATTCCCTGGGTTACCGGGGACATGTGGACATCGTGGACGACAATTTCATCGGCAACAAGAAAGCCGTCAAGGAACTTTTACCCCACATCATCCGGTGGGCGAAGGAACACAGATGGCCCTTCGAGTTTTCAACCGAAGCTTCGTTAAACCTTTCCGATGACGAGGCCCTGATGGATCTTATGCAAGAAGCCGGTTTCGCCTGGCTGTTCGTGGGGATCGAAAACCCCAATGAGAAGACGCTCCTAGCGACCCAAAAACGGCAAAACACACACCGCTCCATCGCCGAGAGCGTGCACAAACTCATACGGCACGGCATGATCGTCAACGCCGGCTATATTGTGGGATTCGACGCTGAAAAGGGCGACGTGGCCCAATCCATCCTGGATTGTATCGAGGCCACCTCCATCCCGGTCAACATGGTGGGACTCTTATTCGCCCTGCCCAACACCCAGCTCACCCGGCGGTTGAAGAAGGAAGGGCGGCTGGATGAGAATTTCGAGATTCCCCCGGATCAAACGGCCTGCCAGTGCGTGGCGGGCTTGAATTTCACAACCCTCCGGCCTCGCAACGAGATCCTGAACGATTTTTACAGGGTGGTGAAGGAATCCTTGACTCCCGAGAAGTTCTTCGACAGGGTCCTGCGGATGGCTCTCATACTCGACTGTTCCCGCAATAAATTAAGAATTCCTTTGCGTCTTCAACTCAAATACCTGCGTTCTTTCATGCGCCTTGCAAGGACACTTGGCATGAAGCCTTCTACGCGCGGGTATTTCTGGAAAGTGTTTATCAACGTGCTTTTGAAGAACCCGGTAGGCATCCGCCAGGCCGTGTCGGTGATGGCCCTTTACCTGCATTTCGAAGATTTTCGGGATTATGTCTTGGGACGGCTGGAAACAGAAATGGCGGCAATCCAAAAAGAAGGCGATCCAAGGATAAAGGTCCAACTCAAAAGAGCTTTTCTCCCGGAACCAGCTTCCTTGCCGGTGATTTAATCATCCCGAATCCTTGAACATTTCAAAATCAGTCAGTTCCAGTTCATTCCCCATTTCTTTTCTTATTTCTCCTTATATTTCCTGAATCCCGGAATATTACGGATGAGCGGGAGTGGAAACAGGGTTCCGCGCAGGGCCCGGTCCGGCCAAACTCTCGGCGGTCCGAAGGCATTCTTCCGCCAGGTCTTTCTTCCCCGCTTTTTTGTAGGCCCAGGCGAGTCTTTGGTAGATCTCGGGATTTTTTTCGTCCAGTGCCGCTGCGGCTTGAAGCGCCTCAATTTGACCCGCCGTCCGGCCCAGGGAATAGTCGGCCGAAGCCAGGTTGATTAAATAAAGCGAGTTTTGGGGATCCATCTCATGCGCCTTTTTAAAAGCGTCGGCCGCCTCTTCAAACCGTTTCAAGTTGAAATAACCCGTCCCCAGGTCGTCATAGTTGGGTGGATACCCAGGTTCGCACCGGACCGTTTCCCGGGCTTCCTCCAAAGCCGCTTTCGGATCGCCCAACTTCTGGTAAGCCATGTAAAGACAGTTGTGCGGTACGGGATCTTGGGGGTTGAGAGCCGCTTCTTCCTTGAATTCCCCGACCGCTTCCTGTGTCCGCCCCAGGTTCAAAAGGGCGTATCCTTTTCCCCCGCGCAGGGCAGGTTTTCGGGGGTTTAGCTCGACGGCCTTTTCGAAAGCCGGCAGGGCATCGGCCCACCGTCCCGCCAGCAAATAGGCGTCACCCAAGTTTTGGTAGAGGATGACCGAGTTGCCTGGTGCTACTTTCGCCGCGTTCTCCCAGAGACTGACTGCGTCCTTCCAGGTTTCAATCTGCCGGGCCGTCATAATCCCGAGCACCACCGCCAATGCCCCCATCCCGAGAAAGAAGGCCATCCGTCTTTTATGGAGCGGCACTGCCAACGCGGCGGAGAGGAGCAAAAAGGGAGCCAGGCTGGGAATATAGGTGTAACGGTCGGCGGCGGCATGGGAGCCCACCTGGACAAGCCCCAAAACCGGGGCCAGAGTGGCCAGGTAGTAAAGCCAACTGGCGCTCAGGTATGGCCGCTTCCCTCGGAGAATAAAGCAAGCAGCGGTCACCAGCAGAATAAGAAAAAACGATCCCATGGATTCGGTGAAGAATTTTTCGCCAAACAACATAAGGGGATAAAACCCGGACAGGTCCGTGGGCACCGCCATTTTCCACAGGTAGAACAAGACCGACCGGGAGGCGTTGAGGAGGCGCAAGTCGATGGGCGAGGTTTGCAAGGTCTGCAACGCTCCTTCCCGGACTTCCGCCACCGTCGTGACCCATCCCGCCAATATCGCCAGGATGAAAAACGGGATTTTTTCCAGGAGAGCCTTCCGCAAGTCGGAGGCAAAGCGTTTCAAGGGCCAATAATCAAACAGTAGCAGGACCACCGGCAGTGAAACGGCCATGGGTTTGGCGGTCACCCTTCTGAATCCCCGCCACGGTGCTGTACGCCTTCCCCCTCGCCTCCCTCCCGACTACAACAACCGAACACGCGTTTTCAGGTCCGTCTTTCCTGCGACAACAGCTTTGGAATTCTCAGAAGGCCACACGACAATTTCCTCATAGCAAGCTGTGCCAAACATCTCTTCATGCGTCGGTTCAGTAAACAGCATAGGAAATGCGGCCTCCAATTTGCCGTCGACGTTCAAGAAACTCAGTGGCGTTGTAATCTTGTCCATCTGTCCTCCCCGTCTTTCTGCAAAGATACTCTGACAGCCCCAGGTTTGCAATCTTATCTCATTTGCATTTTCGTCTCAATCCCTTTGCACTTTGCTACCCGCAATATGCCGTTCCTCCCGTAGGCTCCCAGAACAACCCGCCAATCGTCTCCTCTTGTCCTTGTCGTCTCACGTCTTTTGCCGATACTCAGCCCTGAGCCCCCGAAATCGTCGGCGGCCTGCCTGCCGAAGTGCCCTCGGCACGCAGGCAGGTGTGCGTTGGCGGCCTAATCAAGTGCGTTCAAATGTCGGTGAAACACAACCTGAAGATCGAGACTGCAGAACTCCCTCCTCACCGACATTTATGGCCTGTGTGTTGGCGGCTCTATCAAGTGGGTTACGATTTCGGCCTCCCTTTCCCGCTTCTGGATTCCGCTTACAAGCGGGATTCAAAGAGCGGAACTTTGGTTGCTTTTCCCGCCCTTTTGGGATCCCGCACGGTTTGCATGATCCTCAGAGCGGGACTTCGGAGGAGCGAAGAAAGTAACTGACGCTCAAGAGCTCAATCATGCCGCGTCACACTCATCCGAACAATCCGCCCTTCGATTCCGCTCACATTTCCCCTCCCACCATTTCTGCCAATCGTTTCTCTTTGCATTTCAAATAGCCCATTCCTTATCTTGCCTCCGCATCATCAGACCATTAAAGTGACACACTGAATCCAACAAACAACCCTCAACACCATCCACTCATTTTCGCAACACCTGCTTCATCTGTAACCGCGGATAGCAGCACATTCTCCACCAATTTCCTCGTTTGAAAATCTAGCCCAGAGTCCAGAGACCTTTTGAGTCCAGAGACCATTCGCCGGGGAGGACCCTTCTTTCGAAGCGGTTTGAACCGGCCACTTGCACCTGATCTCTCTCACCAGGACCAGAACTCTGGATTCCATCAAAATCATAGGCCGCAGCCCTTCTATCACAAGACTCAAGGCGAGAATCCCGCTCCTCGCGGCTGATCTTGAGCCTCTCGTGATCATAGGAGAGACTGGTGTCGGCAAGACGTTGCTCGCCAAAACCATCCACGCAAGTAGTGAACGAAGATCCTCAAATCTAGATTCGGTCAACTGCAGAATCCTGAGTGAACGCGAACAAAGGGTGGCGCTTTTTGGTGGAGTCCCACCGGAACTCCAAACCACCCGGCGCGGTTGCCTCGAACCCCCATCGACGGTTGTCATCAAGCACATCGACCACGCAAACCCATTCCTTCAAGATAAACTGGCCGAAGCATTGGGGAAGAAGAGAATCACAAGACTCGGATCTGACAACGTAGAGCTTGTTCTTTCTAGACCTATTTTTACTCTGCAACAATCGCTCCCCAGTCTCTATCACAAAGGAAGAATCATAGAGCCGTTCTTCCGCCGGCTCAGAGAATACAAACATGCCACCGTGCCTCCTCTCCGCGAACGGAAGGAAGACATACCACTCCTCGTTGAACATTTCTTGGATCAGTTCCTTGATCGCTGGAATGTTCTGGGGCCGGCTCGTGCTGAGGCTACACGAACGATCAAAAGTGGTGGGAGAATCGAAGCAGAACTCGTCAAGCTATTGAAGCATCAGAGGTGGGAAGAGAATGTTCTGCAGCTTAAGGCCTATGTCCGGAGCTTGCTTCAACCCAATCATCGAGATTCAATCCAAGAGCGGGAGAAAATCGAGGTGACGAAAATGATTTCGATGATAGAGGAAGAAAATGAATTCTCCTTGCTTCAGTCTTTGGCGCTGATCCAGAGATGTATCATCGATCGGGCTCTGCAGCAGTGCGAAGGCAACCGAACAGCAGCAGCCGCGATGCTCGGACTTACCAAGCGATCCATCCACAGATGATCTGGTTCTCAGGTCACCTCTAACGAATCTCCAATCTGTCTCGTCTCCCGTCTACTACTCCACTTCCTACCAGCCCCGATCTAGCTCCGATCCCCCGTCTTTATCTCCAATCTGCTTCCTGTCTTCCGCACGCGCACCGACAATCGTCAATCCCAAATCGGAAACTCGTGGTGAGCACCTGCCCGCCGTTGCTAGCTCTCGATGGAAGGCGGGAAGCCTGCACTGAGCTGCGAAGAGTCGCGCCATCACAATTGCCCCGTCTTTCGTCTCACTCCCACAGCTTAGTCTATAGCCCTGACGTCTCCCGTCTCACCCCCCTAGCTTAATCCGTAGCCCTGACGTTTAACTACCTCAGTTTCTTCCCCGCCCAAAAAGTTCCCCCAAAAAGCAGGCTTTTATGCCTGCTTGTTTTCCCTCACTCGTTCCTCGTAATTGCTCCCCGGTTCTTTGAGAACCTGGTGCTGGGACAAGCGTGAAGCATCATTGGTCGTGATAACGGTGATTTTTGAAGACGAGTTATCTGATAACACCCATTTTTAAAAACCGCGTTATCCAAACAAAATCGACAAGATCGCTGAAGGGCACCCCTTCTAGAAGAATTTTTTTTCAGAACCAGTTGCGCATGGGCTTACGAGAAACCCCAGACATCACCGAAGCCACTATAGCCAGGTTCATCGAACATCTCAGGAAGAGCAAAATGTCAGAACAGACTGTAAGAGCGTATGCATCCGATGTAAACAGCTTCTTACACCGAGCAGCTGCGGGATCTAACTCCACTGATCTCGATTCCATCGTTGCGATGCAAACGAAGGACATCGAAGACTATCTATCCAGCCTCGCCCGCGCCGGATCGAAATTCGCATCTGTCAAACGAACATCGTGCGCCTTGAGGAACTTCTTCCTTTTCCTCGTTCACCAGGGCGTGATGAAGAACAATCCTGCTGTCGCACTCCGCGTGACACCTGTCCAGCCCGCCACGCTTTCACCCGATGACATCGTTTCCATCTTTCAACATCTCAATCATCGTCAGATCTCCGCCGAGGGTGGCGACGTGGTTCGGCACCAAAGGGATGAGCTTATCCTCTTCCTTATGATCTTCTTTGGGGTTCGCCAATGTCAAATCTGCACGCTCAAACTCTCTTTAATTCAAACAACCGCCAAGTCTGTATCACTCATCATCAGCACAATGTCCACCCTGCGCCTCCACGCACAGGTCTGAGGAAACTTCGCTCATACCTCGAGATGAGAAACTCCAGCTCCGATGCCATCTTTCTTGAATCCCTCGGAAAGAAACCACTCGATCACTGGGGCGTTCGCCATCTCCTGAATGACCTCAGTCAAGCTCTTCAGATTGACTGCTCGCCCAAATCGCTGCATACCACCTATCTGCACTTGCAGCAGCATCAAGAAATCCGCGAGCCGCTCATCAGGCAAATCTTGTCAATCGGAGCTACCCACAACTACAGTGCGTCGCCAAATGCGTAATCGCGATCTGTTTTGTCTCATCATCTTGTCGCTCCTGAGCAGTTGTAACCTTCCCTCCGCACTTGATGACCCGGAGTTGCTGAGCAGTCTCCGCTTCTCACCCAGCGCTTTCGATTCCTTCAAATCAAACACGCAAATCCTTTACTCGCTTAAGTTCCGGCCACTCTCAATGCTTACATCGCGAAAATCGATTCTGCTGGAAAGGAGTATCTCGTGAAGACTCTCGTCCTCAATGTTGCCGAATCAAAGGGCTCACACTCCCATACCTGGCTCGGCGATACCGATGACGGATACTTCGCTCCGTCCGGGCTCTACATCGGCATAATCAAGATTCAGGAGCGACGTTTTGAATCAACAGTTCTGGTTTTCCACTACTAGCTCCTACGGCTTACCCCCTTGTTAAGGGGGGCCGGGGGGTCATACATCTGAGGAGGTTCCCATGCACCCATCACCCATTCGAAGCCATCTCTCGCTCACAATCTTTGTCTTCTTCCTTGCAGCCCTGACACTAGCTGCATGCGAGTTGCGTCTCCAAATCCCACCAACATCTGATGCCCCGGATATGCCCAAATACGAATTCGAGGCCACTGGCGAAGATTATCTCGTTTCAGCACTGGATGAAGTCCACGCTATCGCCGACTGGGCAGAGACATTCACGAACGGACCCAACCGTTCTATCTCGAACGACGCTTCAGTTGAACAGAGGTCTACACTGGCGAAAACCGCCATCGATACAGCCTATATCTATGGCCAAA
Organism: candidate division FCPU426 bacterium; assembly: GCA_963847625.1. Classification (GTDB taxonomy): domain Bacteria; phylum Oederibacteriota; class Muellerivitia; order Muellerivitales; family Muellerivitaceae; genus CAWCKJ01. The sequence goes on from CAWKAR010000013.1 coordinate 181,405, forward strand.
TCATCGCCGGAGGCTATGGTGCCGTTGTCACTGAGCGCTATGCATACCCCAAAGGTCTCTTGCTCATCACGATCAGAAAAACCTATGGCAAAGAAAATGGACACGTCGTCACGGAGACCAAACGCTATGCATCTCACACGGACTTCCGCAACGACAATCCACAGCAAACGAACGTCACGGAGCTTTTCGGCCTTCAGAGGGACACGATCGTGACATACGTCTTACGCAACGGAAGGCTTGAGACCTACACATTCCGGCTCCCTGTCATTACTAGAGTCGTGAATCCACAAGACGGCTCAATTCGTGTCACAACTCGCTATGCATCAGGTGGAGCCGTCGTATCGAAGGTCCAGGACGGTGACGGCAACCTCGTTCAACTTCGCAAAAGCTTTGGCGAGGCCAATGGAAGCGTTGTCACCCGCACAGAATTCCCCGATCGCTCGTGGAGGCAGGTTCGCACCTTGGGGCAAGCTGATGGCACGATTCTCGCGAACCCATCAGGATTCTCATCGCTGGGCTCAGGTTGCGCAACACCCGCTCCCCGTCCCCCTATCCTCAAGTGCATGCCTCAGAGAACGCAAGATGAAGCTGCTCGCGCAATGACTGAGGAAGGGGCATCCCTTGCGCCCACTTTTGCATCTGGTTGTGCAACCATTCGACCGCCGATGCCGCCACCTCCTCCAAAACGATCCGTCATCCCACAACAGGTGCAGGCGAAGCCTCATACTATAGGTTTTCCGGGCGAGGGTTCAACCTCTATGTCCCTGGCCTCTGGTATGCCATGTCCCCGGCCACCGATGCCACCTCCTCCTCCAAAACGCACCGTCTTCCCACGACAGGCGCAGGCCAAACCTCGCACTATAGATTTTCCGGCTGAGCGTTCGACATACATGTTCCTGGCCTCTGGTATTCCATGTCCCTGTCCACCGAAAACGATTCCGCCTCCCCGTGTTCCTACCACACACCTATATGAACCGAGCAAAGGTGACGGGATCGGTCTGAGCGATAGGGGGCTAGCTTTCAACCTTCTGGCGTCAGGAGGTGCAACGAAACCTCAACCGCCACCTCCCCCAACACCACAACGCAGAATGCTAAGTGAAGCGACCTGCGAGACCATGCCTGAGAAAGAACCAGTCTCGCGCTCTCTTGCATCTGGTTGTCCACTCAGACCTCCGAAACCACCGCTCTTCCCACCGGCACATCAACGCGTAATGGGAGAAGCTACCTGCGGGACCACGTCTGAGAAACAACAACTCTATCGCTCCTTTGCGTCTGGTGGTAAGTCAATAAACTTCCCCATCTCCCGCCTCCACCTCAGCTCATGCTTGGTGAGGCCACCAAAGATGCAGCCTCTCAGAAAGAGCTACTCTCTCGTTCTTTCGCATCTGGTTGCGCAGCAAGCAAACTCCCCAAAATACCGCCTCCTTCATCGGCGGTATGTATGAATCTTCAAATGCACCAGCAATAATGTGAAGAACCTTCGATGAGCTCAGGCAAGAAAAATATTCCGCGTCTCAAGAGTCGACTGCTTTCGCTCTCAAGATCCGCAACCTATATGACGCTCTTCCTGCTCATTGTCATTTCATGGGATATCCTGTATGGACAGACCGTTCCAGGTGGTGTGGGGGAAGGGGGAACGGTCCCCATCAGGATATCTCCTTTGTTCGAGGTCGATAGCACCCAGTCCATCAATCCGATGATTGACACCCTTGACATTCGACTGTTGCAGATTGAAATCGCCAAGGCGGAAGTCCGAGTGAACGAAACCAGCTTCTGGACGCGCATCATTCCGCAGGTTCACATTTCTGCAAGCTTCGGAATGCACGACATTATGTTTGTCGACCCTAGCACATTCACGCCATACATCCTCCCACGGGACGCTTACAGGTTGTCCGTCAGCTTGTCACTGAACGATCTCTTCAGTTCCTCAAAACACACTCAAGCTCTCCTTGAGTTCGACCAGCTGAGAACAGAAGAGTCCCGCCTGACGACGAAACAGTTCCAGTCACGCAAGTCCCTTGAACAGCAACTGCTTGCGCTACAGGATCAAATGGCTTTGCTGGATAAAGAACTGGGCTTAATCAAGGAACTGCTCCACTTCAACGAACTACGTTTCCAACACGGCAAGATCGAATTCGACGCCCTGATCCACAGCAAGCTCGAACTCATTAGCGCAACGAAGACCATAATGCAGCTCCACCAACAAGAAGCGCTGATTCGACAGAAACTCACATCGGGAGACCCCAATGACATCCCCCCTTACTAAGGGGGGCTTGGGGGGTCCCCATCCCGCTGCGATAACAGAACACCGATGAACAATGCTCAACGACGCAACACAAATTGTCGCCGACGTGCCCGGAAAACACCTTGACCCCAAGTTACTCGTTCGCTCTCAATCTGGCGATTCATTGGGGTTCATCATGATCTCATACGAACAGAAATCTGCAGCCTCGGATACATCCATGGAACGTTACTATGATCTTCTCTTCTTCCACGGAGCCGAAATCTACGATTCTCCGCGCATGAATCGAGACCTTCGATTTCAGATCCGTGCAGAGGTTGTATTTCAGACATTTGCGAACTTGCGGCAAGAGGACCAGACACGGATCTCCCTCTACACTGCATCTGACCAGGTTCTTAGCCGTTTTCAGTCAACCTTGCTCTATGAACCTTGTTTGAAAGTCCAGATAAAGGGGCTCACAAAGAACCAAATCGCGACGTTTCTGAAGGGCACAGACTGCCACAAGGGGATCATCGAATGCAATGAATTCATCGATTCAACTCCATCCATTGATCTCAGGGAAATCAACTCCCCCGACGACTTTCTCCATTATCAGCCGGCCTTCAAGCGGGGTCGTCTCCTCGTGTACAACATCGAAAAGAACAAGGAGCTCATCGAGCAGAGACACACTTCACAATTCAAACGATCAACTCTCTCCGCCAGCGGTATTCGGGATGCGCATGACGATCAATCAACGGATAGCAATCGAACTGCCATTCAATTCTCCAATACTTCAGAACACTTCGTGACTGAAGAGGTGCTATCACCAGTCGACGAACAAGAGGCCGAAGAATTCACATCATTGATCAAACGGATACTCAATTCCCCGCCCTCATCCGAAACAAAAACATGCATTTGCCCACCGCTTAAGCGGCGGGAAACCAGGCATCCAAGAAGATCTGCTATATCTCATGTTGAGCCGCATCCACCAGAGGTTCAACCCAAGAACCAACAACCCGATTCAACTGAGTACATCAAGCTCATGGAACGCATCTTTCGGTCTTTTCACCAACAGCTTCTTGATTCCTTCGGCGACAAGTGCGATGC
>CAWKAR010000014.1:0-60567 GCA_963847625.1 candidate division FCPU426 bacterium
TCAGCTTTTGGAGTTTCAAAAACTAATTCATTCACTCACCTAAAAACTAAGGAGGCAAAACCATGAGGAGGAACATCGCCGAGGAAATCACCAACCGGATTTTGGAGGACCTGGAAAAGGGCGTCACGCCCTGGGAGAAACCCTGGAAACAGAGGAAGGGCTTACCCCTGCCGGTGAACGCCAGCACGCAGAAGAGGTACAGGGGTATAAACACATTTTGTTTGTGGCACCAACAGATAGAAAAGGGGTTTTCCTCCCCGGCCTGGATCACCTTCAACCAGGCCAAGGCCTTGAAGGGAACGGTGCAGGAAGGGCGAGAAGGGGACCGACGTGGTTTTCTACAAGAAGCTTTCCAAGACCAAGAGCCTCAACCTGGAGGATGAGGTATTGCTTGAGGAACAATCCTTTTGGGTTCTTCGGACCTATACGGTTTTCAACCTGGACCAAGTGGAAGGGCTGGACCACATGAAACCGAAGGCGGAAACCGTCGAGCCCTTCCAGACCCTGGAGGAGGCCGAGGGAATTTTGACGGATTCGGGAGCGGAAATAATCCTCGCACCCGTTGACCAGGCCTTTTACGACCGCAAGACGGACTTCATCACCCTTCCCTTGAAAGAGAGCTTCGAGAGCCGCGAGGCTTTTTTTGGCGTCGCTTACCACGAAATTTGCCATTGGACCGGCGCAAGCCACCGCCTCAACCGGGAATTCGGGAAGCGCTACGGGGACCAGGCCTACGCCTTCGAGGAACTGGTGGCCGAAATGGGAGCCGCCTTCCTTTGCGCCTCCGTAGGCATACCCTACACGACCCGGCATTCCAACTACATCGGGGACTGGATTCAGGTCTTGAAGGACCACAAGCGGGCCATCTTCACAGCCGCCGCCAAGGCCCAGGCCGCGATGGACTTCATCTTGAAAACTGAATTCGTTGAATCCGGCTTGGTCGAGGCTACGCCCGACAAGTCGGTAGCCTGAAAGGGGACCAACATGAAAAGGCAACTTGTCATGAGATTCAACCTGGATGCTTTCCCCGCGCCGACCGTTCCGCCTACCTCGTGGTCGGAGGCGCGTGAAACTTACAAGCGGGGGCCGGTGGTGGAGAGCCCGGATAAAGCGGTGGAGTATTTCAAGCGGTTCATCGGGGGGAAATCCAACGAGGCTTTCCTTTGCATGTACCTGGACCACCGCAACCACGTTCTCGACTGTGTTTTGATGCAGGAAGGAACTGTGGACCATACCGCTGTCTACCCCAGGGAGATTTTCAAGAAAGCTTTTGAGCTTGGAACGGCCAGCGGCTTGATCCTGGTCCACAACCACCCGGGCGGGAGCCTGGAACCCTCCGAGGGGGACCGGGCACTGACCCGGCAGATCATGACCGCCGCCCGATCCTTGGGGTTTACCGTCCAAGATCATTTGATTGTGGCCCACGAAGGGCATTTTTCCTTCCGCCATGCGGGATTACTTTGAAAGGAGATTTTGAAATGAAAATGAATTGTTGGGTTTGCGGGGAGGAATTGGAGGTTCCCGAAAAGAAAATTCGGGAATTCCAAAAGGAAAATCCGGGGGAAGAACCCTTGGCCGCTTGCGGGAAAATTTCCTGCTCCCCTTGCTTCCAGGCCGTGATGGGCAATTACCTGAGAGTCGTAAAGGAATATTCAGATAGTCCTTAACGGACCGGGAGGGAGAAGCCATGGAAAACCAAACCAGAGGGATCAGGAAGAGGGACCGCATGAACCAGGGAATCAAGCAGGGCGAAAGGCCGGAGAAAATGGGGTTTGAGACGCCCTATTACATGTACTCCTTTTGCCGGGTTTGTGGGACACGGATGTACGTCCGGGTTCAGGACTTGGGGAAGATTTGCCCGGATTGCGATCCGGATCAAAGGGATGAAATCCGGAAAGGAGATTAGCCATGGAGTTAAACATCGAAATTCCAGGGATCAAAAAGGTTCTTTATGAATTGGTTTTTGTTCGTGGATACCAACAGCGGATTGTCACCAAGGTTTATTTCAAGAACAAAAGCGCCTTAACTTTTAGCGGCTCTTTACCCAAGAAGGAGGCCCGCCGACAGGCCGTTATCCAGAAGGCCCTGGAAGCCGGGATGACACCGGAGGAAGCGGAGATTTTCGCGGACTCAAAGGCCCAGGTTCGATGAGGGGAAACGGGGGAACCAACCGCCACCGGGCCGGTGTTGCCTTCGTGACCCCGGTGGTGGCGCGGGTTCGATGGAAAAAAGGTGGGGTTCTTTGTAGTCAGTAGCTTGGCTTATCGTTTGAGTTGTTTGCTCCGAGGGCTTCAATTCCATTTTGTTGAAAATCAATCAGTCGTTCCTCTGAAGCCGGAAGGCTTATATCAGCTAAAGTCCCTTTCGGGCAGGGTGAATCATTCATTGAATTCCGGGGAAAATGCAGGATGACGAACAGTCAAAAGAGGTCCAGGATTGGCAAGTACCGGGAAAAATTTGGAAAGCGGCCAATATTTGTTCGAGAAAAATTGGACCCTGGAATTTATCATCGGTTATCGCTTGGAACCATGTTAAACATAAAATGCCAGCGGGTTTGAACTATAATTATTATTCTCTTATTCTTTCTTTTTGCGGGAGGCAAATAATGGCGGGCAGTGATCGAGCCACCGAATTAACCCGGCGATTATCAGCGATACTCGAAGATTGCAAACGAATCAAAAAATCTTTGGAAAGCTATCTAAAGGATTCGGATGATCGTCCTGATATTCATTTTGAAATACTCCGCATTTTGAGCAACGCCCTTGCCGCCTATGAGCTTATTGTTCCCGTAAAAGAAGCCGGAGAATTCCACGGTATTCCCCATGAATCAATGAAAGAGAATAAAAAGTTCACCATTCGTCATACCGAACGCCCTGAGGATTGGGATTTCCGGCCCTGGCTTTCAGAAAAACTTAACCGAATACAGGAAGCCGCCAAAAGCATGGTGAAGTACTGGATCATGGACCCGGGAACCATCAAACTTTCCGAAGATTCCCCGGTCTCACCGAAGGAGTGGGTCCGGGATGGAGCGCTTTTTGGTTTTAGGGAAGTGGAGATTTTGGCACTCAAGGTGTTCCAGGAAGTGTGCATGGATACGGTTGAAATCAAACCATCGGTCACGGAAGAAGGATAAAAAAGAGAACCGGCTGGTTTGACGATGGAAGAGACAAATGAGAACCGGATGTTTATTTCGTGGAAACCGGATTTCCAGCTCTCCAATGCCAATGACATCCCCCTGGAACCAAAAAGATGACTCCTTGATAGGTGTCAGAAAAAGACATATAATTCTGACAAAAGGAGTTATTACCCATGAGCCCCCTCATTGAATCCATACTTAGCTCATCCAAGGCAATGCCGGAGGGAAGCGTATTGTCCCCCAAGGAGTTTTTGGGAAAAAACACCCGCGCCGCGGTGGATCAGGCTTTTACCCGCCTGACGAAAGCCGGGAAATTGATCCGGGTTGAAAGGGGCGCTTACGTTGCCCCCGTGGAAGGCCGTTTTGGCAGCCGGCCCCCGTCCCCGGAAGCCGTCATCAAGTTTATCGCCATCAAGAAGGGCGAGGAAGTATCCCCCAACGGGGCTGTGGCGGCCAACGCCCTGGGCCTCTCCACCCAGGTCCCCGTCCAGGAAGTGTTTATCACCTCCGGGAGGAACCGTACCCTGAAACTCGGGAAACGAACGATCCGGTTCAAGCACGCCCCGAGGTGGCAGTTGTCTTTGGGCAACCGTCCGGCGGGAATGGCCATCCGCGCCCTGGCATGGATCGGGGAGGCGCATGGGCCGGAGGCCCTGTCCAAAATCCGGTTGAAACTTCCCAAGGTGGAATGGGAGTTGATGGTCGCTTCGAGGGCTTCATTCCCGGAATGGATCGCGAGATTGCTGGGTGAAGCCGGCCACCTTGGCTGAGTCCTATTTTTCCCTATCAAGGGCGGACCGTAAGGAAGCCCTGAAGGCCGCTTCTGCCAGGACAGGCCGCCCGGCCTACCTCTTGGAAAAGGACGTTTGGGTCGTCTGGACCCTGGCGGCGCTGTTTGAATCCGCGATTGCCCCGGCCCTTACTTTCAAGGGTGGTACTTCTCTTTCCAAGGCTTACAACGTCCTCAACCGGTTCTCCGAGGACATCGACCTGACCTGCGGCATCCGCGAGTTCATTCCCGAAATCAAGGCTGGGGAAAGCGGCATTCCCGCCACCCCCAGCAAGGCGAAAAAATGGTCCGATAAGGTCAGAAAAAGCCTGCCGGGTTGGATTACGGGGAAAGTCAGGCCGATCCTCTTGGAAGCCCTCCGGCAAGGCAAACTGGACGCGGAATTCACGAACAGCGGAACCGACAAGGAAAAACTCCTGGTCAATTACCCTCCATTAACAGAGGGCTCCGGTTATGTCAGTCCCACGGTGCAACTGGAGTTCGGCGCGCGCTCCACCGGCGAGCCGCGCGAAAAGAGGCTCATCACCTGTGATATGGCGGCCAAAATGCCGGAATTGGCCTTTCCCGAGGCGTCCCCCAATGTCATGAGGATTGAAAGGACCTTTTGGGAAAAAGCCACGGCGGTCCATGTTTATTGCCGGCAATCGGAAGCCCCGAGCGTGCGTTTTTCCCGCCATTGGTACGACTTGGTTGAAATATCGCAAACGGTTTATTTTCAGGATGCCGTTGGGGACAAGGACCTGGCCCAGGAAGTGGCCCGGCACAAGGAAATGTTTTTCAGGGAAAAAGACTCCAAAGGAAAACTTGTTAGTTACCTCAATGCCGTCAAGGGCGACATTCAACTGGTCCCCCAGGGAAAGGGATACCAAGATTTAGCCTTGGATTATGGAAAGATGACGGAAGCGGGGTTGATCCCAAGCCCGCCAAGTTTCGAGAAGATCATGACGGATTGCGGAAAAATAGAGGCTCGAATAAACAGTGGAAATAGTTAGAAGAGTTCTCCTTCGGGCGCTTCAACCCCACCCCATGAGCGATTGATCGATCATTCTCCCTGAACACGGAGGCTTTCTTCCATTGTGCGTGATTGCCGGTGGTACTAAAATCAGCGCCGGCCGTAGTTAAAGGATGCCGAATTCACGGAGTAAGTGCAACACTTCGCCGGAAGACTTCCGCCGGAGTTTTAAAGCCCAAACATTTCCTGGGCCTGTTATTGAGCCATCTTTCTATGGTCCTGAATTCTTTGAAGGACACTTTAGCAAGATCAGTCTTTTTAGGCAAATGGCGGCGGACAAGACCGATAGTATTTTCCACCGTACCTTTTTCCCAACTGTGGAAAGGGGCGCAGAAAAAGGATTTTGTACCAAGCACGTGGTTGGTTTCCAAGTGGTTGGTGTTTTCGGTTCCGTTGTCATAGGTCAGACTCAGGCGGGCGTCTTGAGGGAAGCGGCATAAAGCGCGGTTGAGGCTATGACTCATTTGGCGAGCGGTCTTTCGTTTGAGCTTTCCCAACTTGGAAAAACGGCTTTGACGCTCGACGAGAGCCCGCATAGCAACTTTACTCTGACGAGAGACCATGGTGTCGGTTTCCCAATGGCCGAATTGCTTGCGTTGATTGGCGATCTCGGAGCGCTTATCGATGGAAACACGGCCTGGGATATGGTTTTTGGCGTGCTTACGGCTATGGCCAAATGAGAATCGTCGCCGGTGGTGTCGAACTAGGCAAGGAATCAGCTCAGTGGCTTCAGCATAAACCCACTGATAGATAGCTTCAGGACCAATGGTTTGCTTAGGCCGTAGGTGACCTAATCGACCTGAAATGAGTTCTGGAGACCAGCCTCGTTTCAATTGACGACGGACGTAGGCACGAATTCGTTTTGTTTTCAGGCGTAAACGGCGTGCTCGTTGTTGGTTGCGGTCAACATACCGTTGATGGGCTCGATGAGAAAGATAATAACCAGAACGGATAGGGGGAGCATTGCGCTTGAGTTCCCTGGAGAGGGTGGAAGGAGACCTCTTCAAGGCGCGTGAAATTGCTCGAAGGCTAAGACCCTTTCCTTTCAAGACGGATAAATGATCTCTTTCTTCAACGCTTAAATGCTTGTATTTCTTTTTCATAGCCGCATATCCTATTCATGCGGCCTTCTTCAGACACTAAGTGTTGCACTTACTTATGGAACTCGGGGATGATTTAATGACCAAAAAATATTTTTCACTGCAAAAAGAAGCGGATAAATTCTGCTTATTCGTGGGTATCAAACCCGATAAAGTGGACCGGACCAAATCGTTAATGGTTGAATTCTTTTATGAGGAGGGGACCTGTAACACCCATAAAAAGACGCCTGAACTCATCCGGGTGGAATATGAACCTTTGGAAAAAGACACCATCAATTTAAGGTACCTTTGCTGTTGTGAAGAATATAAAACCAAATTACAGGGTTTGGTTTACCCGTTTCTAAAGAAAGACGCCGAACTTACAAAATCATAAACCGAATACCCTGAAAGCCCTTCCAACCTTCCTTGCCGTAGTTCTTATTCCTAAATCCTCTATTCAACGAGCTCGACAACTTTACAGTCGTTAAACCGCTTTCCGCTAAATTATCCCGGATCGAAGCAAAATTTTTTATACAGCGATATCCTTACTATGTGTCCTGTTGGGTGGGGGATATATGGAACAAATGGAATCAAAACGGTGTTTTATCCTCAACAAAGATATCTACTTGATCCATGAGATAACTATGGATTTAAGGGACAACCTGATTATCAAAAGCAGGGGGGACAGGAGATGTAGCGAAGCTTTTAATTGCGATAAACTTAAAAATAAATGCAAGTGGGTTTCGATGGAATATAACTTTGATGGAATGAACCCCAAAAACCTGCCGCCTGCGGACGAAAATCCCCTTAACAATTAATCCCGATCAAGCATTTCCCCGATTGTCGGTCGTATCCACCGGAAAGATTTTGGATTCGTGCTTTTTCAACACCATATCCAGGTCGATCCTGTTATCCGCGAAACGAATCAATTCCTTTGGATGAATGTCGGGAAACAAGGCTATTTCCACGTGCTTGCCGGTTTGCTTGACCAACTCCAAGACGGGGGAATAGTCATCGTCCTCGGTGACGAGAATCGCGGTGTCATAAAGGTTTCGCGCCGCGTAAAAGACCAATTCGGAGGAAAGCAAGACCTCTACGCCCTTTTCATGGTAACTGTTATTAACGTGGTTGAGCACCATACGGCCCAAGCGAAGCTCCAGATAAGGGGTACGGTCGAGGGAATCCAGGAACGGTTGCTGGGTTTTGGCTTTTTCAGGGAAGTTTTTCTGGTCATAGGCGACGTTATAGTAAAAAGAGCGCACTAATTCCCGTTCAGACCCGGCCAGGGCGGAACTGAGTTGGTAGTAATCAACCCTTGTCGCAAGGTTATTCCTCTTGAGACCGAAATAGAAATTATTCCCGTCGATAAATACGCAGACTCGTTCCATGAATGCCTTTTTCCATTCCTGATTTGTTTTAAAATGGGGATTAATTATAAAAGGGAAAAGTCGAAAAACCATATAATTGAGCATTTGCTAATGAGAGCGTAATTCATTGTATCGAGGGAATTGTCTGAATTCGACTTAGGACTGAACACTAAATGGTTTTTATTACGAAAGATTTTTTGGAGGAAGCCCTTCCCAGGGAGAGTTTAAACGAAACGAAATATATATTTTAATGCTTCTTATATGGTTTTAATGACCTCGCAATCTTTCTTTATTTCAATAAAAACGAGTGAGATTTATTATCCTCGAAAAAGACTTTCATAGCCGCTTCTGTAGGAGTATGGTAAATCATCTTCTACAGATGGTGGTTTATATGGGATTTTATTCTTATTGGGGAAAATCGGATTACACGAATCCCGAATCTTGTACCTATCATCCCCTTGCTTTTCATTCCCTGGATGTAGCCGCCTGTGGCCAGGTGTTATTACGGACCCATTCCGGTTGGCTGTCGAACATATCAAAAGTTTCCGGTATGTCTGAAATCCCTTTACTCAAATGGTTGACTTTCATTCTGGCGATCCACGACCTGGGTAAGTTTTCTGATGGTTTTCAAAACAAAATCCCGGAACTTTTCGAGAAACTTCAACAACGCAAGACGCGCTCGGCCAACACAGAACGGCATGATGTTCTGGGCTTCGCTTTTTGCAAAACCAAACTTCCTGGATGGCTTGTTGATAAGTTTCAATACGGTGGCTGGGATACTGATACCTTTCGCGATCACTTGGAGCCGTGGCTTGCGGCTGTCACTGGGCATCATGGTCGTCCCCCAAAAACACAAAACCTTTATGGGCCGCTTTTGGATGAGCAATTTCCGGAAATAGTTGAGAAAGATATTTATGGTTTCCTGGAAGTATTGGTTCCGCTGTTTTTGCCAAAAGGAATACCATTCCAATCGGATGAAGACGTGATTGATTACTATGAGGCATTTCCCAAGGCTTCCTGGCTTGTGGCGGGGCTGGCGGTGGCGGCGGATTGGCTGGGGTCCAACCGCAATTGGTTCCCCTATTGCGAGGAAACTGAAATTGCTTTGGGGGAATATTGGAAAAAGAGGGCATTGCCCCAGGCCCTGAAGGCTGTCCAAGAAAGCGGATTGAGCGGTGTTGATGTAGCGCCCGTTCAGGGACTGAAAAAACTGTTCAATCTCGAAACGCCGACATCCCTTCAAACATTGGCTGAAAAAATTGAAATACCCGAAGGCCCTCAGCTTTTTATCGTGGAGGAGGTGACAGGCGGAGGAAAAACTGAGGCGGCTATCGTCTTGACTCAACGGATGATGAAACGGGGGCTTGGGAACGGCCTTTTCCTGGCTCTTCCCACCATGGCGACCGCTAATGCCATGCATGAACGCGTCCAGAAGGTTTACCGCCACCTGTTCAGTGCAGAGTCCACCCCATCGCTGGTCCTAGCCCATTCCATGTCCCGCATGAAGAAACTGGGGTTGGAGGAAAAGAACAAGCCCGATGGTGGTTACCGTGGCGAGGACAACCCAAGCGCCTCGCAGGCCTGTTCCCAATGGCTTTCGGACAGCCGCAAGAAAGCCCTATTGGCCGATGTGGGTGTGGGCACGATCGACCAGGCCCTTCTTTCTGTTCTCCCTGTGAAACACCAATCCCTGCGCCTGTTGGGTTTGAGTCGGAAGATTCTGCTGGTAGACGAAGTCCATGCCTGTGACGCCTATGTCCTCCGGTTGCTTTGCAGGCTTTTGAAATTTCACGCGGCCTGGGGAGGGTCGGCCATTCTTTTGTCGGCCACCCTGCCGATGGGGATGCGGGCGAAATTGCTGGAAGCCTTCGCGGAAGGGGCCGGTTGGGCCACACTTTCGCCGCAAAAATCCGTTTATCCGTTACTCACCCATTTCTCGCATGAAACCCTTCTCGAAAAACCATTTAAGGCGAACTCGCGGTTGGCCCGTCGTGTCCAGGTGGAATTTCTGCTGGACGAACCGGATGTCTGGAAAGCGATTAGCGCGGTTTTGGAAAAGGGTCGTTGCGCCTGCTGGGTCAGGAACACAGTAGCCGACACTATGGAGGCATACGAGGAAGCCGTCAAACGTTTTGGCAAGGATAAGGTTCGATTATTTCACGCTAGATTTGCCATGGGTGACCGCCTGGAAAAAGGGGCTTCCATTCAGGCAGACTTCGGAAAGGGAAGCAAATTGGACCAGAGGGCGGGAAAGCTTGTCATCGCCACTCAGGTCGTGGAGCAGTCGCTCGACCTGGATTTCGACTATATGGTGACGGACTTGGCGCCAATAGATTTAATTCTTCAAAGAGCGGGCCGCCTGATGCGTCATTCGAGGGATGCAAAAGGTAATCCTATCCAAGGGCTGGACCAAAGGGGTGATGTGGTGCTTGGAATCTTGATGCCGGAAGCAACGGAAAACACCGGGAAAAAATGGTATCAAGATCTGTTTCCCAAGGCGGCTTGGGTATATCCCCACCACGGCCAGCTTTGGCTGGCGGCGCGATGGCTCCAGAGAAAGGGTGGTTTTTCGGTGCCTGGTGATTCCCGCGACATGATGGAAACCGTTTATGGGGAAGATTTCTTGGAGAAACTACCGGAAACTTTGAAGGATGTCGAATTGGGCGCGGAAGGGAAAGATAAAGCTGATAGTTCCGTGGCGGCATTCAACGCACTCAATCTGGAACTGGGATATTTAAATACAGATACCAAATGGGACGATATGAACGCACCCACCCGCCTGGGGCAACCCACTATAATGGTTCGCTTAGCCCGCCAAAAGGACAACGTATGGGGGCCTTGGTGGGAAGGGGAAGGGATCGTTTGGGAAAATTCCCAGCTATCAATCCGTTTGGCTTTGGTGGCGGAGGAAGCGCCGGAGAATAAGGCGATAACCGATGACCTACGCAAGACGATGCCTGATGAGGGGCGGTATTGTGTTGTAATACCCCTGCGTGAGAAGGACGGTCGTTGGATGGGAAAGGCCCTTGGTAAAGATAAGAAGGCCGTGGCTATTGAATATGACGACGAGTTTGGATTTCGTTTAACAAGAGGTGACGACGAATGAACTTGATCCAAGATGCCTGGATTCCTGTAAGGCGAAAAACCGGCGAGGTGGTTCGTATCGCTCCGTGGCAGGTGACGGAAGGAAATGGAGAGGAAAATGTCGAACTGGCCGCGCCCCGGCCCGATTTCAACGGTGCGCTTATCCAATTTCTGATCGCTCTTTTGCAAACGGCTTGTCCTCCGAAAAACATCGGGGTGTGGCGCGAATGGTTGAAAAGTTCACCTAAGCCGGATCAGTTGAAGAAGGTTTTTGAGCCCTTCGCCAAGGTGTTTGAACTGGATGGGGACGGCCCCCGATTCATGCAGGATCTGACGCTCAAGACCAAGGATTTGGAAACAAATGGAATTAGCGTACTCTTAATCGAAACACCGGGTGAAAACGCGAAAAAAAAGAATACGGATCACTTTATTAAGCGTGATCAGGTTGTGAATCGACTATGCGAACCCTGCGCGGCCTTAGCCCTATGGACTCTTCAAATTAACGCGCCTGCCGGGGGCCAGGGTAATCGTGTGGGTTTGCGAGGGGGTGGGCCCCTAACAACATTGGTTCGCTTGGATAAATTCTGGCCCAGTATTTGGGCCAATGTTTTGGAAGAAAAAGACTTTTTGTCTAAAGGGGGGGAACCCAAGAAAAAAGAAATGAAAGATATTTTTCCATGGGTCGAAAAAACAAGAACGAGTGAACGCAACCAGACGACAACCCCCGAGGATGTTCATCCACTTCATCAATTTTGGGCTATGCCCCGCCGAATACGTCTTGAATTTCAAAAGGCGGAAGGGAGTTGTGATCTTTGCCATAGAAAGTTCAATATTTTTTGCAGTGAATATTTCACGAAGAACTATGGGTTTAATTACGGCGGCGCATGGAACCATCCTTTAACCCCTTACACGACAAGTCAAAAAGACCCCACTCCTTTACCTTTTCATCTCCACGAGGGTGTCGGTTACCGCCATTGGCTGGGGTTGGTACAGGCCCGGGTCGAGAAAAAATATTCCTTTCAACCAGCCCGTGTGGTGGAACGCTTTAAGGGGATTCGGGTTGGTAATGGCGGCTGGTTCAGGTTGTGGGCTTTTGGATACGACATGGATAACATGAAAGCCCGTTGTTGGCATGAGGGGGAAATGCCGGTTGTAACTGTTGATAAATCCATAGAGGTGAAATACGAGCACTACGCCATGGCTCTTGTTTTAGCCGCAGAGGAAGCAGCTAACTTGTTGAAGTACCGCCTTCGTTTGGCGTTGTTTGGCGATAGAGCGGAAGCCCGGGGTAACTTGTCATACGCATTGGACAGTCTTTGGGAAAAGAGTGAAAAGGCTTTTTACGATTATTTGGAAAAATTGAGGATGAGCCTGGAAAAAGGTGGCGATACCTTGCCTGAAAGGGAGTCGTGGCGGGAGTTGTTGGCGAAAATCGCTGATGGAATTTTCAACGACGTCACTCAAAACGGGTTTTTCGAGGCTGTTGAGCCGGGCAGGGTGGCCAGGGCATGGAAGCAATTACAGTGGGGAATGAACGGAAAGAAGATACGAGAGATATTGGAATTGTCGGTCGATGAAAAAGTAAGCGTGTAGTAAATGGGAGGGAATATGCCAGAAAACGCTGCATGGCCCAAATTCAAGTCGAATGAGAAAGCGGGCGGTTTGTTATTGGAGTGGTGGAAAGAATTGACTGAGAATCGGGGTGACAGGGCGGATTTAAAAAGGACCTCGAAACCTGTGGCTGTTATGTTCAATCCAGCTTATCACCGGTTCCGTATCCGTCTTCTATCGGCTGGTTTCAATGTCAATAACGAAAGATTAGCTGTGGTTGTGGGTTTATCAGCGCGGGTTAAAGATAACAATTCATCCAAGCCAGTAGCCCGACAGATGGGGGAACTCAAGTCGGCTGGCCGCCAATCTGTTGCCGAATTGCGATTTCGGAGGATATTGGAAACCGATCAGCCGGAAGAATTGTTTCCGATATTAATTAGAGCCTTATCGCTGTTGGGAAATACCGTCAATCTTTTGGATTTGGCCGATTCCGTTTACGGTTGGAACGACTTTCAACGGAAACGGTGGGCGTTGGAATACTATTCGATGCTTCCTGAAAAAGTTTCTAAATCATAACGAATTACGAAAAGGAGCATGTCATGGGAAATTTTCTCCAGTTGCACTTGTTGACTAGCTATCCCCCCGCCAATTTGAACCGGGACGATTTGGGCCGGCCTAAAACCGCCGTGATGGGAGGTGTTCAAAGGCTCCGCGTTTCCTCGCAAAGTCTCAAGCGGGCATGGCGAACTTCGGAATTGTTTGAGGAAGCCCTCAAGGGTCATGTTGGTATCCGAACAAAGGAAATGGGCATCAAGGTTTTCAAGAAGCTCCAGGAAAAGGGTGTATCCGATAAGAAGGCGAGGGAATGGGCACAAAAGATCGCGGAACAATTCGGGAAATTAAAAGAAGCCAATAAGGAAAAAGAAAACCAGGATCTGGAAATCGAGCAATTGGCCCACTTCAGCCCTGAGGAAGATCAGGCTATTGAGCAATTAGCAAATAAACTGGCTAAAGAAGAACGGTCTCCCAAAGAGGAAGAACTGAAACTGCTCCGAGAAAAACATAAAGCCGCCGATATCGCCCTTTTCGGTAGAATGCTGGCGTCCAGTCCGGTTTTTAATACCGAGGCTGCGGCCCAAGTGGCGCATGCCGTCACGGTTCATAAAACGGCCGTTGAGGACGATTATTTCACTGCTGTGGATGACCTGAACGCGGGAATAGAGGACGCAGGCGCGGCACATATCGGCGAAACGGCATTCGCCGCCGGGTTGTTCTACCTCTACGTGTGTGTGGACTGTGACTTGCTGGTCGGGAACTTGAGCGGGGATAAAGATTTGGCTAAGAAGACACTCAAGGCTCTGACGGAAGCGGCGGCTACCGTAGCTCCCACAGGCAAGCAAAACAGTTTCGCTTCCAGGGCCTATGCCGGTTACGTGCTGGCCGAAAAGGGTAAGCGCCAGCCACGCTCTCTCGCGGCGGCGTTCCTGAAGCCTGTGTCTGGAACGGATTACGCGGACGAGGCTATCAAAAAACTCAACGAAATAAAAGACAAGATGGACAAGGTATATGGCCCCATCGCGGAGAAGTCTTATGAGATTGACGCGGTTAATGGTAAAGGGACATTGAAGGACTTGTTGGAATTCGTAGCGGATATTTGAGGAAACCATGATCGACTACTTGGTTTTCCAACTTTATGGCCCCATGGCGGCTTGGGGTGACATTGCCGTGGGCGAGGTAAGACCCGGTGTAATTAGGCCTTCCAAATCCGCTGTTCTTGGTTTGGTGGCGGCTTCTTTGGGCATTAAGCGAGAGCAAGAGGATGAGCAAAGGAAATTGACGGAGGGTTATGGTTTCGCCGTCAGGGTGGATCAGCCCGGTGCGCCTTTGACCGACTACCATACCATCCAGATGCCGCCCGCCAGCGAGACCAAAAAACGGGGGATGCATACCCGCAAGGATGAATTGGAAGCAGAGGAACTTGGAACAATTCTTTCCAGCCGGGATTACCGTACCGATTCCGTGTCCACTGTGGTTCTTTGGGCCAAGTCCGGTGCGCCTTATTCCCCCGCGCGATTGGCCCAAGCCTTGGCAGAGCCTTGCTTTGTCCCTTACTTGGGCCGGAAGTCATGCCCCTTGGCCCTGCCGGTACAAGCCCAGGTCATACAGGCGGTGACTATTCGCCAAGCTTTGGAAAATGCTTCATTCGCCTCGAAAGAATGGGTTGGTGATTTGGTCGGGCCGGGCCGAAAGGCCCTTTATTGGGACAAGGAAGGTAATTCCGGCCTGGAACCCCAGCATGAGTTCACAGCCAGGGATATTGCTATTTCCCGGGTTCGTTGGCAATTCGACACGCGGCATGAAAATCACGCGATGCTAGATTAGGGAGGCCCCATGTATTTTTCCAAGGTGGCATTGAGGCAGGATGTGGACCCGAATCGTTTGGCCGGGTTATTGGGAGGAAATGAATACCGGGAACATCAAATCCTATGGAAGTTTTTCCCTGGTGTGGAGAAACGCACCGAAACGAAGCAAAACGGGAAGGACGAACGTGCCTTCCTGTTTCGGCGGGAAGCCGGGAAATGGCCATGCTTTTATATCATGTCCTCTCGTAAGCCCCTCGCCGATGGGGATGGCGGTGACCTTTGGACTTATCAGTCCAAGGAATATAGTCCCCAAATCCATGCTGGTCAGCGACTAGCTTTTTCCCTGCGGGTGAACCCCGTACGTTCCAAGGTTCCGAGTGAGAAGGGTAAAAGAGGGGTGCGGCACGATGTGGTTATGGAAGCCAAGACCCGCTTGAAAAATGGCGGCATTCTCAAGAATCAATGGCAACCAACGCCCGAACTGATGGCCGAGGAAGGATGGAAATGGCTTTCCGCAAGGGCTCCGAAAAATGGTTTTGCCATTGCAAAAGGGGAAATTCGCGTTGATGGCTACCGGCAACATTGGTTATCAAAACGGGGTGGTAAACCTATAAGGTTTAGCACCCTGGATTTTCAGGGTATTTTGACGGTGGAAGATCCCGGTAAGTTCAAAGAGGCTCTTTTTAACGGTATCGGCCCGGCGAAGGGGTTTGGATGCGGGCTGATGCTAGTGCGGAAGATTTAAAGGTAATGAACGAACTTCCGAAACTCAAACCCCTCATGATGAAGGAACGGTTGTCCGTTCTTTTCGTCGAAAAGGGGAATTTGGACGTTCTGGATGGGGCCTTTGTGGTAGTGGACAAGAACGGTGTCCGTACCCATATCCCCGTGGGCGGGGTGGCGTGCCTGATGCTGGAACCAGGAACCCGGGTTTCCCACGCGGCGGTGACATTGGCTGCAAGGGTTGGTTGCCTGCTTGTTTGGACCGGTGAAGCCGGTGTGAGGCTTTACGCCTCGGGCCAGCCTGGCGGGGCTAGGGCGGACCGTCTTTTATACCAGGCCAAGCTGGCATTGGATGACGACGCCCGTTTGAAAGTGGTGAGGAAAATGTACGCCATCCGTTTCCAGGAAGAACCGCCCGCCAAGCGGAGCGTGGAGCAATTGAGGGGTATTGAGGGGGAGCGGGTGAAAAAGATGTACCAACTTCTAGCCCGGAAATACAAGGTCGAGTGGAAGCACCGAAATTATGATTACAACGAATGGGGAAGCGGGGATATTCCTAACCGCTGTCTTTCGGCTGCCACGGCCAGCCTTTATGGCATCACCGAGGCCGCTATTTTGGCGGCGGGCTACGCCCCTGCAATCGGGTTTATCCATACGGGAAAGCCCCTTTCCTTTGTTTACGACATGGCGGATGTGGTCAAGTTCGATACGGTGGTGCCGGTGGCTTTCCAGGTAGCAAGCCAAAAACCCGTCAACCCCGAGCAAAAGGTGCGGATCGGATGCCGGGATGTTTTCCGGAACACAAAATTATTGGAAAAAATGATCCCATTGATTGAGGAAATACTGTCGGCTGGGGGTATGGAGATACCCAAAGCGCATGAGGAAGCGGTTCCTATAGCAATTCCAAATACACCGGGGTTGGGCAATGCTGGCCATCGTACTTGAAAACGCGCCGCCTCGCCTGAGGGGCCGTTTGGCTATATGGCTCCTGGAGGTGAGGGCGGGTGTTTACATCGGTGATTATTCGGTGAAAGTCAGGGATATGCTGTGGGAGCAGGTGACGGCGGGCCTGGAGGAAGGGAACGCTGTGATGGTATGGTCGGCCCCCACGGAGTCGGGTTTTGACTTTTGCACGTTCGGAAAGAACCGACGGGTGCCGAGGGAAATGGATGGGGTGAAACTTGTATCGTTTGAGCCGGAGGAAAAAGAAATGAAGGAAGAGGGAAGTGATTAATGCTTGGGTGTTTTTTTAAGCTACGGAGCCATTTGTCGGAAAAATGACGCTTTAAAGGGCCTTTTATAAGTGCGTTCCCCGCGTACGCGGGGATGAACCGCCACGATGCGCCGGTAGTAACCGATGGAAGGCGTTCCCCGCGTACGCGGGGATGAACCGAAATTGTACGGTCTGCGTTCCCCGCGTACGCGGGGATGAACCGAAATTCAGCCAGCCACCGGCGGGAGGTAAATTGCGTTCCCCGCGTACGCGGGGATGAACCGAAGGAAAAAATGAAATTTTCGGAAAAGTTAAAGCGTTCCCCGCGTACGCGGGGATGAACCGGACGGGAAATGCGCCACCGTCAACCGCAACGGGCGTTCCCCGCGTACGCGGGGATGAACCGGACGGGAAATGCGCCACCGTCAACCGCAACGGGCGTTCCCCGCGTACGCGGGGATGAACCGGTCACGAAAGCGTCTCCCGTGGAATGACCGGCGCGTTCCCCGCGTACGCGGGGATGAACCGTTCAACTATTTATCTTCTTTCGTGTTTCCAAAGCGTTCCCCGCGTACGCGGGGATGAACCGTAGGGCGCGTGAAATAAATTTCCTGTGTTATCGCGTTCCCCGCGTACGCGGGGATGAACCGAAAGGGGACGAGTCAAAGCTGGTTCTTGATTTGCGTTCCCCGCGTACGCGGGGATGAACCGATCGATAACATCCTTTCACCGCTCCCCTCCACGCGTTCCCCGCGTACGCGGGGATGAACCGCTTTTGACGGAATTGGGAGTCGAACCGTGAGGGCGTTCCCCGCGTACGCGGGGATGAACCGTAGACAAAGCCCATCCATCAAATCTTTCTAATGCGTTCCCCGCGTACGCGGGGATGAACCGTTACTCAACCCCTATCAGCTATACCGTGGGAAGCGTTCCCCGCGTACGCGGGGATGAACCGGTTACCGGCCAATCCTTCGGGACCGGGACCACGCGTTCCCCGCGTACGCGGGGATGAACCGATGCCTCCGCGCTTGCGCCCGCGTTCATGTGGCGTTCCCCGCGTACGCGGGGATGAACCGATTCAAATGGGAATACTCGTTGGATTACTGGCGCGTTCCCCGCGTACGCGGGGATGAACCGCATGAGTTGGTGGTCGGAAAATTATTGGGCGGGCGTTCCCCGCGTACGCGGGGATGAACCGTGATTGTGAACAGCAACGGTACTTATCAGCAGGCGTTCCCCGCGTACGCGGGGATGAACCGGGTGGCAACGTTTGTATACCTGCTCACGGAAAGCGTTCCCCGCGTACGCGGGGATGAACCGGTTACACCAGCTTTTGGTGATATCTTTACCATGCGTTCCCCGCGTACGCGGGGATGAACCGACCCCCGCGAAAAAGCAGAACAACAACTCTTTGCGTTCCCCGCGTACGCGGGGATGAACCGAAAAAAATAACGGAGAAGCGGGCTATTCTTAAGCGTTCCCCGCGTACGCGGGGATGAACCGCCGGAGGTGAAGGAAAAACATCGGGCGTACATGCGTTCCCCGCGTACGCGGGGATGAACCGATACCACTTCGCCTTGTTGAGTTTGTTTCGCCGCGTTCCCCGCGTACGCGGGGATGAACCGGAAAATGAGGTCCGGGAATTGTGCAAAAAACTGCGTTCCCCGCGTACGCGGGGATGAACCGGAAACCCAGCACCTAAAGGAAACCCCGACTGAGCGTTCCCCGCGTACGCGGGGATGAACCGTTACTCCCGGGGTCGTCGGAGGATATACGACGGCGTTCCCCGCGTACGCGGGGATGAACCGCTTTTTAGCTTCTTTGGCCGCTTTCTTTTCTGGCGTTCCCCGCGTACGCGGGGATGAACCGACGTTGTTCATAGACCGAGTAGTTCGGCGCGAGCGTTCCCCGCGTACGCGGGGATGAACCGAATCATCCGATAGCCACCGGGGTATTGGTGATGCGTTCCCCGCGTACGCGGGGATGAACCGGTAGGTTCTGTAGGCTTGTTTTTTGTTTTCATGCGTTCCCCGCGTACGCGGGGATGAACCGAAAAATGAATTTAGGAATATGTTGTCCATTATGCGTTCCCCGCGTACGCGGGGATGAACCGAATACTTTAGGAATCATCCTTTATCAAGAGCAGCGTTCCCCGCGTACGCGGGGATGAACCGTTGATTATCTGGGTCTTTTTCATGGGTAAGAGGCGTTCCCCGCGTACGCGGGGATGAACCGGTGCTGTTAAATGGGATACCTATAAAGCAATCGCGTTCCCCGCGTACGCGGGGATGAACCAGGAGTTGTCCCTGGTGGGAATACCTCTTTTCGGGCGTTCCCCGCGTACGCGGGGATGAACCGCTGCCCAACCTAGTGTGGAAGAGGAAGCTGCGGCGTTCCCCGCGTACGCGGGGATGAACCGACCCAACTGTAGCACAGGGATAAAAGCTCCCAGCGTTCCCCGCGTACGCGGGGATGAACCGTTTTGGCGCTTCGGACGATTCCTAAGCGTAAAGCGTTCCCCGCGTACGCGGGGATGAACCGTGATTTGGACTCCTACATCTCTTTTTGACACAGCGTTCCCCGCGTACGCGGGGATGAACCGACCCCATGGTAGGGGTCGCGGGACGGCTCACCGCGTTCCCCGCGTACGCGGGGATGAACCGATTTTCCTATGGGTCCAAATCATCTCACAACTGCGTTCCCCGCGTACGCGGGGATGAACCGAAACATTTAGTTGGGGGCCATTTGTTTGTTGGGAGTTCCCCGCATATGCGGGGATGATCCGAGTGGTTCGGCCAGGGTTGCCCCGAAAAAAAAGTGTTCCCCGCCTGCGCGGGGATGAACCAGAGCCGGTCTTCACCGAGTTCGGCGACCAAATGCGTTCCCCGCGTATGTGGGGATTAATTACAAAATCTGTACCTAAGACGCCAAAAGAGGGAAGCGGCCATTTCGCAGCTTTTACGGGAGGAGCGCTGGTAGAATTGAAGCCAAAACATCAATTGCGGTTTCGCAGAACGTGATGAGAGAAACATTACGCTTAATATTGTCAAGATCCACCAGGTTTTGGGGTGATCTATCAACAAACTCTCCTGAGAAATTCAAAATGGTGGTTCGTTTCACCTGGTCAGTATTTTACCTTTTCCAAATAAACCAATATCAATTAAGATTTCATTTTCTGCCAGTACGTCCTCGAACATTTTTTCAAAATTCCAGGTTCCTTTAAAAGATTCAAACCATTTTTGCCCTAGGACGACCCAGAATTATTTTTAAAGATTTTGGTTCATCATAAAAATCTTTCGGGGAACAAACTAACGGGCCCGGAAGGGCCCGAATTAGATAACATGCAGGCCGTTCCTCCCGCCGGGATAGAATCCCGGCAGGAGTGTCTAGCTCTTAAGGAGGAACGGCATGAGAAATAGTAGCACAGTGGAAAGAAGGGTTGGTATCACCAAGAAAGACTGCGTTTACGTTGGTTTAGATGTGCACAAACGCAGTATTTACGCGGCAGTCAGAGTGAATGGGGTTGAGGCTGGGATAAAATCCCTGCCGGCTGATCGTGAGGTCGTAAAAAGATTTTTGGAGAAGTACCAGCTAGGTTTGCGGAAAGTGGTGTACGAAGCCGGCCCCACGGGATATGGATTAGCGAGGCGGCTGAAAGATGTTGGAATACCGGTAGAGGTAGTTGCCCCTGGAAAGATTCCCAGATCGGTTGTGGAAGGGGCCAAGTCAGACCGCCTGGACTGCCGGATGCTTGCCGAATACGCGGAGAAGGGGCTATTGCGGGCGGTAGTGATACCGACCGTAGAAGAGGAAGCATACCGCCAGGTATTGAGGCTGAGGAGTTCATTGGTAGAGAAGAGAAGGCGTGTGAAACAGCAAATTAAGGGTTTTCTCTTGCAATACGGCCTTGAGGAACCGGAAGGTCTGAGCCATTGGTCACGGAAAGCCGTGAAGGCTCTTGGAAAGATCGAATTGAATAAGGCGCTGCGTTTCACGCTGGATAGGTTTTTGGAGGAGTTTTATTACCTGGAAGATCAACTGGGAAAGGTGAAAGACCAAATCAAGGAGCAATACAGCTCGAAGGTCTATGAGAAAAAAACCAGGATATTGAGGAGTCATCCAGGGGTCGGAGAAGTGACGGCGGCGCAGATGCTGGCCGAGGTGTATCAGCCGGAGAGATTCCAGAACGCGAAACAAGTGGTGGCATATGTTGGATTGGCACCCCGAGTGAGGCAAAGTGGGGAAAGCCGGAAGGAAGGGCCATTACTAAAAGCAGGGAAAAATCATTTGAGATCGGCTTTGTTGGAAAGCGCCTGGGCTTGGATTCGGGTGGATCGGCAGGCGGCGAAGATTTACGGAAGGTTGGCGAGAAACACAGGAAGCCCCAATAAGGCCATCGTGGCGATGGCTAGGAAGATATTGGTTCACCTGTGGACAATGTTGGTTCGGCAAGAGGCTTATCGGCCATTGGCTTAAGCAGGTTAAAAGGAGTGGTTTAAGTTTCGTGATTCGATTTTTGGGGATGACCACGGCTAATTCCGGTGTCTAGAACACGCCCATTAGGTGGTGGCTCCCTTTATTACGTATCGGATCTTATCATGTGCCTTGAGCACGAATAGCAGGATGAATTCACGAAAACTTTGGACCATTCAATAAAATCACGGGGCTTGACGAACGGCCTCATAGCAGGAATTATGAATTCAGGTAGGTTCAACGGGCGCGGTTACGCCCGAATCTTGAATTCTGGCTGATGAATTATGAATTGAGTTCTTCCAACCAGTTTATGGGCTGAAGTGATAATTTAAAAATATGTACCCTAAGGGGTATAATTTAAGTAAATAATATAAAATAATACCCGAAAGGGTATAAAAACAAAGTAATTAATATATTTATACCCTATCGGGTATATAATTGGCACATGGAAAAAACACTGTCTGAGTTCGTTATCAAAAATAGGAAACGCATGAAATTGACCCAGCCTGAGCTCGCTGAGCGCGCCGGCGTTGGTTTGCGTTTTCTACGTGAATTGGAACAGGGCAAGAAGAACCTAAGGACAGACAAGGTCAACCAGGTCCTAAATCTTTTCGGGCAAACGCTGGGGCCGGTGCCCATGGAAAGGGACCGCCATGAGCCTTGAGGATACCCAAACGGGTCCGTTGCCCAAGCCAATGGATTCATTTAGGCGCGGCCAAGTTTATATCCATGACAAGTATGCCGGATTGATCGAGGAAAGCGGGGAGGGCTACTGTTTTTCCTATGACACAGCCTATCTGTCCGGGCCCAACCCGGTTCCAGTCAGCCTGACCCTTCCGCTCAGGGCGGAACCTTACACATCCAATATCCTTTTCCCTTTTTTTGACGGTCTTATTCCCGAAGGATGGCTTTTGGATGTTGCCGTAAAAACCTGGAAAATGGATCCCCGCGATCGAATGGGACTCTTGCTCAACACGTGCGAGGATTGCATCGGCGCCGTTTCCGTCGTGGATACATCCCGGGAAAAAGGGGCGGCGCGTGGCCACAACGGCAGGTAAAACGGGCAAATGCCTTATTTGTTATGGGAATACCGCCGATGCCGGCGCTCCATACCACGCTGGGTGTTGCCGCAAACTTTTCGGGAAAACCACGGCGCCTGTGCTTGACCATGGCCTCGCGGAGATGGAAGCCCTCGCGGGAAAGGTGATTCAAAGCCGGTTGGCGGTCACCGGAATTCAACGGAAAATATCCCTGGATTTTGAGCGGCCGTCACGCGGTAGGAAAGCGTCCGCGCGACTCACCATCGTCGGGCTTTGGGGGGGATACATCCTCAAACCGCCAACGCCGGATTATCCCTTTATGCCGGAGGTCGAAGACCTCACGATGCGCCTGGCCGGTATTTGCGGCATTCCCACGGCGGAACATGGACTGATACGGCTGAAATCCGGTGAAATGGCCTTTATTGCGCGCCGGTTTGACCGCGTCCACGCCAAAAAACTCGCCATGGAGGACTTCTGCCAATTGTCCGGGAGGATGACGGAAGACAAGTACCGCGGTTCGATGGAAAAAGCCGGGGATGTCATTTTGAAGTGGTCAACCAACCCAATACTTGATGCCGGCAGATTTTTGGATATTGCCCTGCATTCCTATATCACCGGCAATGCCGATATGCATTTGAAGAATTTCTCCCTCATCACCGAGGAGGACGGGACTATCCACCTGGCGCCCGCCTATGATTTGCTTTCAACCAAGCTGTTGATCCGGGATGACAAAGAGGAATCCGCCCTCCCCATCAACGGAAAAAAGAACAACCTTCGGCGGGAGGAATTCGTGAATCTTGGGCTCAGGTTGAAAATCACACAACGTGCCATCGAAAACACCTTTCGCCGTTTTGGCGGCAAGATCCGTCCTATGTGTGAGATGGTGCGCCTGAGTTTTTTGCCGGCCGCGATGCAAGACCAATTCATCGAGTTGATACAAACGCGTTGCGTTCGATTGGACATTAAGCCGTCAGATTGACATGCAAAAAAAGCCTACCCATTACGCTCTAAAGCCATATCTTTCGGGGAACATCCGGGGGACTTTGAAAGCCTCCAAATCGTGAAATTAGTCAATTATTATGCGTTCAACCGAAACCCTTGAGACGTGGTTCTTGTTCCTCTCCGCAATCATGACTTCTCCAAATGTCCAGCGGGTCTTATTAATTTCCGGATTTTTCACGGCTGCTAACTGCTTTATTCCCGTTGCCGCCATAAACAGGGTCATACGGCAAAAGATCATGGATTGAACAGCCGAAAATTTTCGCGAGCCTGTACAAATACAAAATATTGATTTGAATCGCTTCCGTTTTATGTTCCCAGCGGCGGACTTCCCGGTCGCACGCATCCACTTTCTCGGCAAGATACTCCTGGCCGAAACCTTTTTCGGCCCTTTTATTGGCGATGATTTGTTGGATTTCCATTAGGAACGATATTTCGGAAGGGTCTGAATAAGGCATTTGGAAATGGTAGTTCAAAACGAAAAGTGACAACAGGACATCAATGTCCGGCGGACTTTGAAGTCCTGGTCAACGCTTCATAAATATTTAAAAATCTCATCCTCGGCACATGGGCAAAAGCAATTCGGTTAAACAATGAGGGCCCGTCGGCTCATAGGGAGGGTGAAATATGAATAAAACCCGGCTTATTGTTACGAGTCTTTTTTTGACAGGGATTCTTGGAACCTGGTTTATAGGCTGCCAATCCAATCGCGGTCCCTCTGTTCCTTACGATATTGGTTTTACTCCTACCCCTGATCGAATCCATGGATCTGTTAGCGCATTCGTGGAGGATAAGGGGATTGGGGTTCCCAATGTGATGGTTGAGGCGATACCGCCTTCTGGGGTGACGGTCTATAGCCAAGCGACCACTGCCAGCGGGATCGCCACCTTCAACCCGACATGGTTGGATATAGGGAATTGGACTTTCGTGGTCCCGGCCCAAACGCCTTTTCCATTCGCCCCCAGTACCATCACCATGCCTGTCTCCGTTTCAAATCAGACCGCCAACTTCAATTCTGCGGGGGCGACGATTTATTTGACCCCGACTGTGCCGGAATCTTTCACTTCCACGAATCCTGGAAATCCATTCACCTACAGCCTTGTTTATAGCCAACCCGGAAACTTATTCATTCCCGGGAAGATCGCTTTCACTGCATTCCCGAATAATTGGAGCGGAACTTACGGACCAACGACGATTGGATATGGAAGCGCCGATACGGCCTCCATCACTGTTACGGGGCTTAATTGCGTGGACCTGCCACCCAGTTTTTCGGTGACAGCCCTCGACCTGGAACCAACTCCTTATCCCAGGGCTTACAGTTCGCCCCAGACCATCACCAAGGGATTCACTTCCTCAGTCACTGTGACCGTTACCAATAACCTCATAGGAATCGGTACTTGCGGGAGCAATAACGCCTTTCAATTCGACGGGGGCTTGAAAATCACCGCCACGAATTCCTGCACGCCGGTCACCGTTTGGTTCACCAGCGGCAATTGCTGCAATACCAACGTCTCCATGAACGGACAGTCGGTGAATACCGAGGATTGCGGGGGACCGAAATTTACCCTAGGACCGGGCAATTACGGGTTCACCATCAATACCACCCAATATTCCCCGGACTTGTACTACTCCTACCTGGGAAAAACGGGTTATGTCGCGGTTCCCATCAACGGATCAACCACCACCGTCTTTACCGACTCCTATTGAAAGGGAACCATATGAAAACCATTTCCCCAGTTCAATAACGAAGTGCAACACTTAGACCCGGCAGAACCCGGGGGTTATCCTAAGTGCTATGAAATCATCCTACAAGCATCTGTCGTTAGCCGAACGTGAAGAAATTTCAGTTTGGAATGCTGAAGGCCTCTCCCTTCGGGAAATCGCACGCCGTCTGGGCCGTGATGTATCCAGCATTTCCCGAGAACTGAAGCGCAACGCCCCTCCTATACGATCTCGCCGCTACCTGCCCGCCAGAGCTCACATGCGTGCAGAACACCGAAACCGTCTTTCACGTACTCATTTAAGGCTTAAAAATCCTGAGATTCGCCGTTTAGTACTGCGAGAAATACCTCGTGGACTCTCGCCCGAGCAAATTGCCGGTTTTCTTCGCCGGGAGAAACCAAAACTTTCCGTTTCCCATGAAGCCATCTATCAATTCATCTACTGCGAAGCTCGAAACCTCATTCCTCATCTAGCCCGGGCCCATCGAAAACGTTTGCGACGTTGGCACACTCAAAAACATCGCAAAAGCCATATTCCTCAACGTACTCCCATTACCCAACGACCAGCTATCGTTGAAACAAGACAGCAATTCGGGCACTGGGAGGCCGACACCATCATCTCCCGGAAAAGCAAACCCTCACTTCTGGTTATGGTCGAGCGCAAAAGTCGTCTGGTGAAACTGGCTTGGCTACCTCAAAAATCAGCTTTCCACACTAGAGCCGCAATCAACCGTCGGTTGGTTCGGATTTCAAAAGGCCTCCGCCGTACCATCACATACGACAATGGCTCCGAAAACGTCGAACATCTCCAGGTGAATCGTGTTTCAGGCACTCGTTCATTCTTTTGTTTGCCCTTCCACAGTTGGGAGAAAGGTTGTGTTGAAAATACTGCAGGTCTTGTTCGTCGCTTCTATCCCAAGAAAACGGATTTTGCTACTATAACCCCAGCGAATGTACGACGCGTGGAACGGATCCTAAACCATCGTCCTCGCAAGTGCCTTCGTTTCAAAACGCCGGAGCAGGTCTTTAGTCAAGGTGTTGCACTTACTGGTTGAATTCAGCTTTCGATTCTAGCCATTGCTTTTTTATTAGCCGGTTGTGAAAAAGGGCCTTCCGGCCCAACCGGGTCCCAAGGCCCAGCCGGACCGACCATCCCGACTTATTCAACAGTATTCGAGAATGGGATTTATCCCGATTCGGGATATGGCGGGTCGGACACCCATTGGATCGATGGAAGCTTTCCCAATATCGCCCCTGGTACAGGTGAAATCTTGGTGGCCACTGGATCAACCACCTCGAACGTGGCATTGGGTTTGTTGAGGTTCGACCTGTCCTATGGCATTCCCTCAAACGCCACCATCACCGCCGCGAGCCTCCAGTTGGCCACGGAAACCACCACGAACCTTTCCACAGGCACTTACGTTTTCGGCATCCACCAGGTCATACCACCCCCAGCAGGCCAGGTGCCTTGGAACGACTCAAGCACCTGGAACGTTCTTGTAACCCCATATGGATGGGATGGGGGAGCTAGTTCACCCATTACTGCAGGCGTGGATTACAACCTGGCTTATATGGACGCGGTGACTGTTACCGCTACGCAAGTGAACACGACCCAAGTCCTTCTTGCCTGGAACATCACGCCATCCCTTGCCCAGGTTTGGGTGAACAAGGCCAACAACAATTACGGGGTTTTAATCTCGCCAGAGCCGGAAACAAGCGGGTCGCTTTCTGGCTCCATATCGTTTTGGGACAACACGGGGAACAGCCAGCAAAAACCGAAGATGTTGGTTACCTATACCATTCCATGAGGGGGTTATATGAAAGTGATGAAAAGTATATTTTGCATTTTCTGCCTGCTGGCTCTGTTAAACGTTACTTCCGTATATGCAAAACCCAAGGGGAAGAAAACACCAACCCCCACACCTAGTCCCACTGCGACACCCAAGCCAAACTGGGTTCCGCCGCCTTACGTGGACAACGAATCCAAGGCCCTCAACGCGAATGTTGCGGCCCATTACGGCAGTGACGCGTCAGGGAACCTTGGGTTTTCCTTGCTCGACCTTTCCGCTGTCCGAAAACTTGACGAGAACGACGTTTCGGCGCAGGGAACCGTCAGGGTCACCAAATCCTTTTCCTCATCCGACGACGGGGTAGGCCTTCAGTTAAGGGAGGCGAACTTCTCTCTTTCTGAACCTTGGATGGAGGCGCGGATTGGGCGGATGGATTTGTCGGATATTGTCAGCACTACGCATTTTTTCGGGCGTTACCCCTTAATGGGCTTGAGACGGCTGGACGGGATCAAGCTTTATATCCCCTTCAAGTTCTTTTTCGGGGTGGAGGATTACAAGAGCGTTTCCAGCCCGCCGACTTCTTTGAGCTTTTTCTATTTTCCAACCCTTCTTTCAGCCCAGGACGCCGTTATTGACGGCTCCCAGGGGTATTTCATGGGCCAGCTTAGGATGAAACTCAATTTCGGTGATCTGAGGACGGTTCTTCTTTTCAACCTGGGGGCCAGCGCGGCGGATGATTTCCAGTATTCCTCCATGAGCGGGAACCCGGCTTATTCCATTTGCGGGGAGGCTAATTTCGCCAGGGACTACACCCTTTACTTCGAGTACGGGGTGCAGGACTCGGCCCACTCAGGCGACACGAACGCTTTCGCCTTCGGGGCCAGGGGGGAGCACATTTTCACCTGGCACTTCCTGTCCCTGGACCGGATCATCCTGGAGGCCCAAATCCCAATTGCCAACAATCCCGATAATCCCTTCACCGGAGGGAACGGAATCGACCCGCCGTCCGCACAACTTCCCCAGAGGGCCTTGTACGGACAGGCGCGGATAAGAATCCGTTCTATTTTCATCGATTTCAACGTCACCGATTCCCTTGGCGATTTCACCTTCGCCCGGTTGAATCCCACAAACATTAATACGCCGTTGCCCATGCCGGTTGGGGGCGGGAACGAGACAAACGGGCTTGAAATCCCTCTCCTTTCGCCCGGTTACAACACTTACGCCTTCAGCATTGATACAGGGGTCCAGTTTTGAGGTACTTCGTACCTTTTATATTTTTAGTCATTACGCCAGCCTTTGCGGATGAGAATCCCTTTATGGCTGTTCGTGAAAGGGACCAATGGGCCATTGAGCAGGTCATGGAGCATAAGGCCCCGGATGATTCATGGGCTGGGAATTCAAGCGGGGAAACTCCAGGCGCACACCGGGCAAAGAGGGCCGTGCCGAAGGCACTTCCAACCGCAATCTCTTTCCAGACTCAAACCTACAACTTTCAAACCGAAACTGATGTGGCCAAAGTCAACGCTTTGGTTACCAATTTCGGCCCCAATTTCATCATCGATATTTCCAGCGACCAAACCATCCAGGGATGGCTTTTGAAGCGCCAATCCACCAGGGAAGTTTTCCTGAAAGGGGGGACGCCAACGGACAACCCCTATAAGTGCCGGATCAGGGTGGACCGGCCTTATATCAAGGATTTCGGACTAACCGTTTATGTCACCCAGGACAGCGACCCGGCATTCGTTCAGCTCTATTAATCAAAGGTGAACTTTGGATCAGAACATTTCGGAAAATTTCAGGGTACTGCATCCATCTTTTTTCCAATACCTTTCCGTTTTCATCGTCCCCTTGGCCTTGTTTCTTTTGGTCCCCCAGGGAGTGAGGCTTGTCTATGTCCTCAGGGGATTCTGGATTCTTGAAGTTTTCCTATTCCTTTGCGTTTGGTTATTCCTATCTACTACCAAGTTCATCATAAAACCGGATTGGTTTGAAATCCGCACCGGAATCCTGGCGAGACGTTCCAGATCCATTCCTTACGACAAGATCATCAACATCACTTGCAAACAAAATCTTTTCCAAAAGCTTTTCAATATCGGTGACCTTTTCATTGAAATACCCGGTGTGGAACCGTTTGGAGTCGCCTTATCAGGTGTTGAAAGACATGAGGAACTAGCGGAACTGTTTTTCACCCTCAAGAAAAAGGGTGAGATATGAAAGGGATTTTCTTTTCTTTGCTTATTTTGTCCCTGGCCCACCTGCCGGTTTTCGCCAGTCCCGTTCCAGATGATCCCAAAATAGAGGAGGCCTTGAAGGCGAACGTGGTGGATTTTAGGGACTGGCTCATGAAACAGCTTTCCCAGTTTCCCAAGGCCGATCCAGCAAAGGCGGTTGTGAGGAGTTATGCCGTCGCCCCACGGAAACCACACGTTTTTACGGCCAACCAGTACAACCAGGCGAGTCATTCCAGTTGGGTGAAGTGCCAGGTCATGCAGGGACTTTCCATCTTGAGCCAGCAACTCGCCAATACCGCCGGGACGGCTTTCGCACCCCAAAGCGCCAGCCAACTCCAGCAATACGCTGTCCAGTTGCAGCAAAGCGATGACCCCCAGTTCCAACAGGCGGGAAATCTTTACAGCCAGGAAGCCCAAGCCTTGCAGTCGGGGAATATCCAAGGGGCCGACCAAGCGGCCAACCAGGTCGCGGCCCTGCCCCAACCATATGTCGCACCCGGATACCAGCCCACCCAAAGTGAAAGCCAATTGGCGCAGGTCTTCAACCAGGTTGTAGGGACGGTCATAGCCAGCTTGGGTGGAATCCTAGGAACCTTGGTTGTTTCCCAGCTTTTGCAGGCCCTTGGGATACCGAATTTAAGTTCCCTCTTGGGGACGGGACAGCAATTGGGGACATCCCTTGGGTCGGGACAGAGTTCTGGAACAGCCCTAAATACAGCAGGAACCAACACGAATCAAACCGGGGGAAGCGTCGCCCTCCAACAATTGGGGGGCGTCAACGTCAAGCAACTGCAATCCCAGGGGTCGGCTAACGCTGGCGGGGCACCGTCAGCCCAATAAATTGAAGGAGTAGAACATGAGGATAAGAAGCAAGTTGGTTTGGATAAAGACGGTCTGGATTACGGCTTTAGTTTTCATGTGCGCGGATAACGTTCGTTCCCAGGCATTGGCGAGTATGCCGGAATTGTCCCCCCTCAAGATGATCATCCTGTTTCTCCTGGACGCCTATGGCCTTTGGAAGATTTTGATGTGCGTCAAGAACGTCCTGGACCATCTGGCCGAATCCAGCAAGGGGGACACGACAGCTAAGGACCGGGTTTGGGGAAGTGTTCTTGCCATCGTGGGAATCCTCATGGCGGGAGTTGTTTTGAACGTTGTCATCCTCAAAGCGGGCGAATTCGGGGCGAAACCCGTCAGTTCCGTCCTGTCGGGGAGTTGAATGGTCAAGCGGCTCCTACCCCTCATCTTTATATGCCTTTTGGGAGCCCCAAGGGCTAATGCCGTATCGCTCTTATCAACCGATAGCGGCCCATCCTCACAGACTATCGAGCAGGGGGTGTCGGGTGGGATTTTTGACGCCATGGCCAAACACGCAGGGGATTGGGTCGCCCAGGGGATGGATAAGATCGGGGATTGGGCCTTACAAACCCTCTTCAAGATTTACGACAAATATATCGGCACCTTCCTCATCTATATCCCGAATTTAGCCTCGCCCAATACCTATAATGCGTTGACCAATAACATGGGGGCCAACGCTGTCCAGGTGGTCTTGAATCTCCTGAAGATCAGTAGTGGAACGGGCCTTTTTATCCTCATTGTGGGGTTTGTGATCGACACGGGGCAAAGGTCATCCGGTCTTTGGAATAGGTTTGTTGACCCAAGTCTTGTCATTGGATTCGTGGCGGCTTTCCTATGTCTTTTCGCCTGGCCGACGATTTTTTCTTATTTAACGACTGGCGTGACGGCCATGGGTTACTACATCTACAACCAGAACACCCTGAGAACTTCAGGGGTTTTGGAGGGTTTCCAGAATATCGACTTGAATGCGGATGGGGGGGCCAACACCTTCCAATTGTCCCAATACGACTTCCGGGGAAATTTCATCACTGTCCAGGGAGTCATTTGGAACCTGATTTACCTGGTTGCCTTGGGACTGGTAGTCATTGGTTTTTACAACTGCTATTCGGCGATTTCGGCTGGTGACTCCCAAAAAGGGAATTCCAGGTTTTTCCAGGCCATGGGCGGGATCATCCTTATCCTTGGAATGCCCACCCTTGTCCATGTGCTGATCTCAAAGGGTGCCGACACCATCAGTAATCAAACACCTGGCATCTTTTCACTCCAGGGATTAGTCCAGGATAACGGGACCCAATATCCCCAGCAATCGGGTCAGGCTTCAACCAATATCGGGACAGCGGGAAACACGACTGCGGCAGCGCCAACGAGCAGGTTGGCCGAGTTTTCAGCCGGGTTGCTCAAGTGCGGAGTCGCCATTTGGGGGCTCATTACTTGTTTCGCGGTCATTTTCGCAAAGTTCTTTCAGGTATTGAACTTGTGGGTCTTGTTCATCCTTGGCCCCATCTTTATAGGCTGTCTAGGGCACCCCGCGACTGCTCCCATCTTTGGTGCGGCGACCAAGTACTTCGTAAAACTCCTTCTTTATTCGGTCATCTGGGCCATCACCTTGGTCGGTCTTTACCTGATCCCAAACATCAATTGGGGGGTGGAAACAATCGGGGTTAACAGCCTTTTGACGGCTGTGGCGGTACTGGCCGGTCTTCAATTGATCTCCAACGCCCAGGAATTTGCCGCACTTTTCACATCCTTCAAGGGAGGGAATTTGAAAGGGGAAGGAATCAATGAATTCGCCCGTGACACCAAAGGGGCTGTTTTAGGGGCTAATAAGGCAAGGCTTGGGACATTTGGGGCCATGAAGACGATGACGGGGGAAACCAGCCAGGCCATGGCAGCCGCAACAGGCGCGGCTGTGGGCTCCATTATTCCTGGAATTGGGACCGCTGGGGGAGCATTGGCCGGGCAAAAGTCCATGCAGGGGTTGAACACCATCGCGAAATTGGGAGGGCTAGGCGGCAAGCCCAAAAGGGAAGATCCGGACAACCCGGTTTCCGGTTTTCTCAAGAAATTCTCAGGGAACGTCATCGCGGGAAGCCTCAAGAGGGATGCCCAGGGTAGTGGGTCATTCTCGACCAATGAAAACGAGAAAAGAAAACTTGTCGGCGATTACGCCAAAAAGCTTCAACAAGGGAAGAACTATAAAAGGCCGGGGCAGGGACCCCAGGGGAAAAGGACCGTTTAAATGGCAATACCCCTTGAGAAGGAATCCAAAATGTGGGGGCTTTTTTATTCCTCGGACTTCCACAAATTGATGTTTGTTTTCATCGGGGATGCCATTGCCTTCGTGGGTTTCATGATCTTCTGGGGTCTGGAAGGGTCCCTTGTCATTTTTTTCGGAATCCTGATCCTCGCCACCCTTTATTTCGTGATGAAGAGTTTTTGGCCTGAAAGGCACCTGGAAAACATCATTAGGTACAACAGGGAACCCAAGAGTTTTTTTCCGGGCCGGGAACCCAGCGAGTTGGAAATATGAGCGGATTATTCAAATCCAGGGCCAAGAACAACCCAGTGGCGGGGTTGTTGAGAATCAGGTCTGTGGGGCCGGGATACCTCGTCTTGAGGAACCCGGAGCAATATGCCTGCCTGTTCAAACTAGCTGGCGGGTTGAACCCATGGATGGAAGACCCCGAAGTGTTGGGGGAAAAGGTCAGGAAACTGGACTCGGTACTGGCTGATTTGAGGAGCGGGGAGGAAGTCCAATTCCTGACAAAAAGGGTTTTGGCCGATGTCGAGGATGTTATTGGTCGTTATAACGAAAGAATCCATGAGAACGCACCAGAAATTTTCAGGAACCAGTACCCGGAATTCCTGGGTAATTGGCTCAGGCGGTTCTATGCGGATGAAAGGATTTGCCATTTCAGGTCTTACGTCCTTTTTACGGTTTCTACACCAACAGTTTCTAGCAAGAAGAAGGAAACGAAGGTTTCCCCGATTGAGGAGGTTCTCAGGCGGGGGAAATCCTGGGTTTCGCAGCTAAATATCGTAGGACTTGAGCCCCAGGAGGCCACTGAGGAGGAAATCTTCACCCTCTTATATGAGGAGTTATCCCTCGAAAGATTCCAGGGAAATCCCGACAGGTTCAAGAAAACATCAGGTTATTCGGGGGGTGAATACGGAATTCAAACCCTGCGTGAAATGCTTTCCACTACCCCTTGGGATTTCAGTGACCCCAAGTATTTCAAAGTGGGGGAAACCTTTGGAAAAACCCTATATGTGACGGAATTTCCTTCTTTCAACGAACAGAATCTATTTTTCCAGGAACTTTACGAGCGTACCGACGATTTCAAGGTTTCTTTCTATATCAAAGGGGTGGACTTGTTTCGCGCCCAATCCATCGTGGAAAAACAAATCCAAAGCGACCAGGGGGCCTTGTGGAAACGCCAGAACGTCATGAACTTCGAGGCCCAGGCGGCGCTGGATTACCGCCAAAGCGTCCTTTCACTCGTTTCCGAAAGGAAAACATCACTCGCCAAATTCTCCCTCTACATCACCTTGTTTTCCAAAAGCCAAAAGGAACTTTCCTCAAGTTATGAAAGCCTTTCCCGGATGTTCAAGAACGTCCATCCCCTTTCAGGCTACGCGGAGCAGAAACGACTTTTCCTCTCCACCCTACCCCAGGCAACCGATTTGGCAGGCCATGAACACTTACAGGCCACAGCAGTCATGGCAAACGCCGTTCCGTGCCTGTTCGAGCCCCTGGCAGATACCGACGGAGTTCCATTGGGGAAAACCCTTTCGGGTGAAATGGTTCATTTGAACCTTTGGGGCAGGGAAACGGAGAACTGGAACGTTCTTGTGGTGGGCTCATCCGGCACAGGGAAATCTTTCAGCATCAACCAGCTCCTGATTAGGAACCTTCCCATGAACCCCTACATCATGATCATCGACAAATCTCAATCGTATAAGACCCTATGCCGCTTGGCGGGAGGCAGATACCTTAATTACGACCTGGACAGCAAACACCACCTAAACATCTTTGATTATCCCTTGGATGAGATAAAGGAAAAGGACGCTGAGATCGACCCAGAACATATTTCAAGCATCATCATGTACCTGGGGGTGGTGCTGGCCAATATCAAGGAAAACCGAATCGAGGAATCGGAGGAATTGGACAAGGCCCTGCTCCAGGAGGCAGTCAAACAAACCTACCGGAACACTATAAGCGAAGGGCGGGTGCCCCTATTAACGGACTTGAAAGATACCCTTTTAAAAACCGCAGATGACAAGAAAGTTCCAGCCGAATTCCAATACATTTGCCGCAAGCAAGCCGAGGTCTTGAAGCTTTTCACGGGCAAGGGAATGTATGCCAACCTGACGGATCGTGAATCAACCGTGAAAGCGGACAATTCCTTCATTGTCTTCGATACGTCGGGCATCAGCGACAACGACAAGAAGGCCGTGGGTTTGGCAGTATTCGTTATTTCAAATTACTGCCTATCGAAAGCAAAAAAGAACAAGGAACTAAACCGGTTATCCCAACTTGCCATGGACGAGTGCTGGTATCTGGCCCAATACCCTGCTGGATTAGCTTTTTTACTCCGTATCGCCAAGACTGCCCGGCATTTGAGGCTCCAGCCGATTTTCGCAACCCAGGAAATCGGGGAGTTTTTCGGGGTGAAGGGTGTGGAAGCCATCCTCAAGAACACCTCCACCAAAATCCTTTTAAAACTGGTCGGGGATGACATCGACCACGCCAAAGGCCTCTTACAACTAAACCCGAACCAGGTGGAAAAGGTCATGAACCTGCATTTGGTGAAGGGGGTCTATTCCCAAGCTCTGATCCACCAGACCCTCCGTCAGGGAATCGTGAACATCTATCCCGACGAACTGGCCTACCACATCGCAACTACCTATGGCCCCGAAGCCGCCATCCGCGACCAATATCTTGAAACTTACGCCCCGGACGAAGACCCGGTTTCGACATTAGGAGCCATCGCCAAGTGGATTGAGGACAAGGAAACCAAGACAGTTTTGAAACCCGCTCCAAAGGAAAAAGACGGTCAGGCGGTCGTAAATAAGCCAAATGAGGTTGCCATGAAATGACCGAACCGAAAAAGGAAGACGGACATGAC
The DNA here is from genome assembly GCA_963847625.1 of candidate division FCPU426 bacterium. Lineage (GTDB taxonomy): Bacteria > Oederibacteriota > Muellerivitia > Muellerivitales > Muellerivitaceae > CAWCKJ01. Next base: position 34,560 of record CAWKAR010000014.1, read on the forward strand.
ATTCTTGATCTTCTCGATAAGGAACCTGAGAAAAAAGGGTATGCCGGGAAAATCATCTTTGGAATCGTTATTGCCCTGGTCGGTTTTGGTTCCACCCTCTTTTGGGGAAGAGGGGCTCATGTTGCTGATTCCAAGAAAGAGGTTTCCGGGGGTAGCGTGCAAGTGGGGGATAAGGACCCCCAAACCAGGGAGATAACAGACTTTGCTGAGAAGTTTTCCATCATGGCTTTCAACATCAGTTACACCGATATCAACCGCCAAGTGGACAAGGTGGCGAACCTCATGAGCGACAACATGATGTCCTATTACCAGGAGGCCTTCCTCGATCCTAAATGGGTCGCCTTCCTTACGGACACCAAGGCTTACGTTTCCTATCAGCAGATTGACCGGTCGAGCGTGGAAAACACGGACGGAACCCATTACTGGGTGAAGGTCATCGGCAAGAATCTTTACAACTCCGACGCCAGGGGGCCGGGGTCCCAGATCGAGTTGCCCTTCCACCTTGTGGTGGTGGTGAAGAAGGAGAACGGGAAGCTGATCGTGACAGATTTCCAGAGGTTTTAGCCATATGGAAGAAAACGTATTGCAGATAAACCCGGAGTTGGCCAGGCGGTGTCTTCAATCCGCCCATTTGTGCATGGAGACGAACCGGTTCAAGGAAGCCTTGAAGCTTTTTGATGAGGTCATCTCCAATCACCAGCCCCAGAACGTGGAAGCCCACCTGGAAGCGGCCAAAATTTACGCCAGGTACAAACAACCTCATTCCATCCTCAAGGTGATTAACAGGCTCCACAACTTCTCCCCAAAGACACCTGAAAGCCTCGTATTGCTTGCCCGAGCCCAATACCAAATGGGACTCAATTCCGATTGCCGGGAAAGTTTAGGGGAGATTTTCGCCATGAAGAGGGATTTCCCCGAAGCCGTGGCGTTGGAGGCGGAATTGTGCATCCGCACCGGAAAATACGAAACAGCAGTCGAGAAGTTCGAGACCTTAAGCCTCAGGTATCCCAAGAACTACAACTACTTGACGCTTTTGGCAGTTTCTCATTACGCCTGCGGACAATTCCACCGCACCATCACCCTATGCACGACCCTCATGCAGGCAGGTGTTACTGATTCCAAAATTACCCGCCTATATGAAATGGCTAAAAAGAAAAGACGGCATGAGGCCTTGGGAAAGCTGAAGAAAGTCAAACCCCTCAAATGGCTTTTCGCACAAATCTTCGACCCTTTCCTGGAAAAGGAGATGCGTGCCGAATCGGAAACCCAGACCACCCAGGAGGATTTGGTCCAAGAAACCTTGGTAGACCATCGAACCGGCCTTTTGAACGACCGGGCGGCGGTACAGCAAATACCAGCCCTAGCCGCCCGTAGAAAAAACCAATTTTTTCTCGCCATGGCAGATATCGACTTTTTCAAATCCTTTAACGACGTCCACTACAACCACCAGGTTGGAAACGCCGTATTGAAAGCCTTGGCCAAGGCGGGCCAGCAAATCTTCACCAAAAACAGGATTTGGAGGTATGGAGGCGAAGAGCTTGTTTGGGTGCTGGACGGGACCGAAGAAGAGGCGATGGAAAAAGCGGAGCAATTCAGGAAACACTGTGAAGAGAAGGTGGTGACTGAGACGAATGAAATCATCCAGAAAGAGGACATCCGCCACTTTACGGATGGGTTTGACCACAAGAAGGACGATCTGTTTCTTATCCACTACCCGGTGACCATATCCCAAGCCCTCGTTGAATGGGGGGAAGACGGCACCAACCTGGAAGGAATTATTACGGCGGCGGACCACGGTCTATACACCGCCAAAGATTCAGGACGGAACACGGTGGTCTTTCGGGGAACTCCCAAAAGCGCCGGGCCAAAACCCGTCAAATACACCCCAGAACTTCTCGAAATCCTCCACGAGTATTCCACCAAGAAAGGTTCCGCCAATTGGTGGGTCTATTTGGAGAAGACCAACGAAAAGGGGAAAAACGAGGCATTGGAATTCGCAAGGAACACCCTGGCTGACAAGGAGGTGATAACGAAAAAATAATTTCGTATTGGTCATTAAATTCATAAGGAGAAGAAACATGGGTCTGAAAATCAGGATTACCAGGATGTTTCCCTATGACGGGGAACACACGAAGGCTTTTGTCGGAGCAAAGGTCCAAATATCTGGTCGTGTCTTTGGTTACAACGAATTAACGCTTGTGAAGAAGAAAGACGGGGATGGTTTTTTCTTGGGCCTTCCTTCTAGGCCTGGAAGGCAGGAGGGAGAGTACCACGATATTTGCTACATGGACGCAAATACCGGGAAAGACATTGAGAAAGTCGCAATCGCCGAGTACGAGAAGAAAATCAAGGAAAGCGCACAGGTGCCTATAGAGGATAACCAAGGACCGAGAGAGGAAAGGAGAAAAGTGAAAAGGTGACGGGCAGAATAAAAATCAAAGGAGGAAGCAAATGGCTTTAAAGGTCAAGGTTACGAGGATGTACCCCTACGAAGGGGAGAACACGCAGGCGTTTTTCGACGTGAAGGTTGCCATCGCCAGTTATGAGTTCTATTTCAACGACCTGACATTGGTGAAGAAGAAGGATGGGGATGGGTTGTTCGTGGGTTTCCCATCCCGCCCAGGCAAAAAGGATGGGGAGTATTTTCACTTTTGCAACGCCAACAAAAAGGCGAAGGCGGAAATAGAGAAGGCTGCGGTGGACGAATATAAGAAAAAGGCCAAGGAAAAAGAACCGGCTGCTGAGAAGGGTTGAAGATAAAGGCTTTTTAGGAAACCTCGCCTTTGGGAGTGGGCATGGATAATCGAAGAAAGGAACAACGCAGGAAAGCGGAGCGGCGTCGCTTAGCAATGGAAAAAATGGTCACTTATCGGGAGGCTGCCGATTACGCGCACGTTTCCATAAGAACGATTATTCGATGGGTAAAAATGGGCAAACTGAAGGCGAGGTATGTTTTTGGAAGAAATTCGAGGATTAGCATGACGTCCCTTAAGGTAGTCATCAATAAGATGCCGGAAGTTAAATCGGGTTCAAAAAAAGTTACTGATTTGTTATCATCGAAGCATCAGGAAGCTGGGGCGGAGGGAGGCAGAAATGCCAATCAACGTCCAGCTTAAGCAGAGAGTCGGGCGCGACAAGAATTTGCGCCCCTACTGGTATTTTTATTGGTTGAGCCAGGAAGGGAAGGCGCGTTTTAAAACAACGCGATTCCCTGTCAGGGAATACCCGGATTTGGCCGCGAAGAAAGCGGCCGTTATTGAGCGGGCCAGGGCAGAGTTGCAGACCCGCTTAAACGACGGGGTTGACCCAACCAAGGTACCGGTTGGAAATATGAAGTTTTCGGAGGTTGTTGACCAGTACCTTGACGATCCAGTGTTGAAGATCCGGGAAAAAGTCTCTTACCAGAGGAACATCAAACAAAAAATTGATGTCCTAAAGGCGATGTTTGGCAATTTCGAAATTCGCCAGATGACGGTAAAGATAGTTTCCGAATGGTTCAACTCAAGGAGAAAGTTGGTAAAAGACGGAAGGGGCCGCGAGAGTTGTGCTAACGCTTGGAACCTTCTGGAATACAAGGGTCACTTGGGTAGGATATTCCGATGGGCAAAAAAGAAGTCCATTGCCAGGAACAATCCGATCCTTGAAATCCTTGATCTTGATCCAAACTTTTTCCCGACGCCCCCCAGGCGCCAGATCGTCACGGTGACGGATGAGGAAATTTCCGCCATGCTGGACGCGATGGACCAGCTGGAAGAACAGCAAAGGCGGTTATTGGTTCATCCGGATAGGATACCGGTCGCTTTGTTCCGGGATGTTTTCCTGTTCCGCTTATACCAGGGGACCAGGGTCCAGGAAGCGTTGGATATCCAGGTCAGTGACCTTTCCAGGAAGGAATTAAGGGATAGAAATCGCCGGGTCGTAGGACACAGGAACTTTGTCTTCATAAAGCCTGGAAAAACGGGGGAAGGAAGGACCATCCCCGTCTTGAAAATGGCCGAGGAGATTGTCTGGAGGAATATCCAAAATAAGAAGCCGGAAGACTTCTTATTTTCTGTTGCGGGTAAGCACTTAAAAACTTGCAACATGAGGCGATTATTTGGTAGAACTATCGACCTGGCTTCCAAGATAATACCGGACTTAAAGGCAAAGGGGCTTCGTTTTTACGATCTTCGCCACCTCTGTTTGACGAGAATGGCCTTACAGAAGGTAGGCGATAGGCTGCTCGGGAATTTCGCGGGTCATCGAAGCAGGACGTCCACGGACTATTACGTGAACTTTGCTGAGAATGACCTGGTGGACGCAATTGAGATGGTTGAGCAGTCCTACGGGGTCGAAAATACTTTGCCACGGCTTAGCCACAAGCCTTTTTTGACAGGAGAAAGTGCAGAAAAGCCTGATTTGCGGGAATAACTCAGCGGTAGAGTGCAACCTTGCCAAGGTTAAGCCCGAATTTGGTTTCCCGTTAAAAATTGTTGGGAAATAAAATAAAAAATCAATTTTTGTCCCGCTTCCCCGACAATTCATCGCAAAGAAAAAATGCCAGAAAGTGCCGTAAAATGACAGGGTGTGACAAACTTTCTGTGCCAAATCTGTGCCACTGTTTTTTCGAATGCAACCCTTTATAGGTTGCGTAAAATCATTATTTCACAAACCAAAAACTCAAAATTTTACTGTGCCACTTTTTCTTGGAGTGCAACCCTTCTAGGTTGCAACGAATCATAACAAATCTAGAATTTTTTATAATTGAGTGTAACCGTATTAAGGTTGCATATGATTTCGATGTTCACACTTGTGCCACAGGAGAATGAAGAGAGTGATTTAAACCTGACCTTGTCGAACAAGAAAAACGGAGGAATTTTCATTGTTGTATATAAATTAAGGTTAGGAAACGGTTTCTTTATAGGGCAAAAATGATATTTGGTCGGCGTTTGTAGTTTGGTCTAATAATTTCTAATAGCCTTGAAAGGAGTTTAACCAATGTCAGGGCGTAAAGTTATGGCGACTTTTTATGGAAAATACGCTAAGTACGAGGTAATTAAACCTGAAAGTAGTGATTGGTCAAATCCGGGATTTTACATTTTCAGGGATGGCGAGCAAATTAGCGGCGGTTATGATTCGCTCGAAGCTGCTGTGGAGGAAGCGAAAAAATTAAGCGGGAATTAGATCTGGTGATTCTATGGAGTTATAACTCGTCTGCAATGCGACGGATTTAGCGGGCTGATGGTGTCCAACATGGACCACGGTTCAGGGTGATTATTTTCGCATTGATGTTACGGTGCGTATTACGGCATACGATGTTCATCGACCAAAGGCGATTTTTAAAACAAATATTTCTGTATCTGACATTTGTGGGAACAATAATATTTTTCCCATTGGTGGGATATTTGGAGAAGGGGATGTTAGAAAAGAACTTGCTACAGAAGTCATAAATATTGTTAATAAATCAATAAAATAGTAATTTAGAGGAAAAAATGAATTTGTGAAGCTGATAACAGCCTGTAGTGTCTTTGTGCATTTCTATCAGCATTTCTCGTTTTTAGGAAAGTCCAGAATCTTATACATTCCCTCCAGTATCGTCCTTTTGTGCCGCCGGTATTTGTCCTTGTAAATCCCAAAGTTGATTTGCATGGATTTTCCACCGTCTTGAATGCTGTTATCATATTTCGAGCATTTAGAAGTGGGAGTTTTTCAGAGGTTAAAAATATTTAGTGGAGCGAAATAAATGCTTTCTTTGCGGCCTATGCGAACAATCGAATTTCCAATAATTCCAGGCTACTATCGATCATACGCAGTTAGTGCGGAAATTAAAATACAATCGGGAGTTTTTAAGAAGGTTAAATGTGCCAGCATTATTGACCATATTGATCAATGGCCAATAATTTCACCCGCCATTCTTAAACGTCTCGGCAGTCCGCGAGTAGGTAAAGTTTTTAAATGGACTGAAGATTGGGGACCAACGGGTGAGTTAGTGTTAAAACTTTCAATCCGGATTAATCGTAAAAATGACAATCTATCTACATCGTTTTTCGCTAGAGTTGGAAAGACACAAAAAGGATACGACTTGATTCTGCCTGACTCGGTTCTTTATTCGTTAGGGGATTGCATGTGCAATGATAAAAGTCTTTGCCTTGGATATCCAAAAACTTATTTATGGTCCAGTACTTCTTTGGACGAATTATCAAAAAAGGCTGTTCTTATTCTCGGTAATGATACGGAGCCTCATTTAAGTATTTTGAGGCTCATTGAAACAACTATTAATCAATTGCGTCCGTTTCAAGGTTGGCTTCTTAAGGACTATGCTGACCAACCATCTCACAACCTTATTCGAAAATTGCTTGCAATGGCTTCTAGTAGTTCATTTACGATAATTGAAGATTCGAAACCGGGTGGTCAACTACTAGAACTAGGTGTGCTTGGCTCGCTTCCTTTTCCTATTGCTGTATTAAGAAATAAAAATTCCAACTCATCGTGGATGGTCGACCCACTTATGGAAAATAAAAATTTTCGTAAAGTTTTTTATTACGATTTAAAAAAGGATCCTCTTACTTTAATAAAAGCAGTTGGTCAATCATTTACTTGGGCGAGGAACATTATTGTTGATAAGGCGCAACATCTTAACTTAACCTACCCTTGGCGTGATGTTGATTTTAAATTGTGGAATGAATTTGGTGACGTTGATAGATAAGTGTTAAAAATGCATGAATTTGAGGGTTCAGAAAAAAATCGTGGTAACTTTAATTCTTTGGTGTGCAACCTAAGGAAGGTTGTGCGCTAACCTGTATACGTTTCCCTGTAACGGTTTTAAAAAAAGAAATTTCACTGGCACAGATTTGGCACAATACTCTTTCGAAAAATATATTTATTTTCTTTCGCTTTAATTGTTCATTCGAAAATTCCATCCTAGAATTACCGCATCATGTCCTTTTTCAAATCCGTCGAGAAACACACCCCTACTGTACTGGTCGGATTTGCCGTCTATTCTGGCGTTAAATTCACTCTGGAAGTTCTTGGCGTCATCTCTCCATCGGTAACCCCCTTTGACACCCTTTCGGCCCTTTCCGTTGGTTTCCTCTTCATGTTTGAGAAGCATGTCCGTATTGACCACCTCTTGGCTTTTGCCCCCGCCGTTATAGCCCTGGCTTTTTGCCATGACTTTTTCGGGGTTTTCCTGGGAAACGAGGGGTTCACGGGGGACGTGGTAATGGGCCTTTCCATCCTGATCGGTTTTTGCATTTATTTCATCCATTTTTACATGCGGCATACAACGGAACACCAGGGTGTGTCGCCAACCCATGAAGGAGGGAAATTTTCGCTTTACCTGGACGAAGAAAACAAGTTTTTCATCCCCGCCGAACTTCTCAAGTACCACACGGAGGTTATTGGATCTTCCGGAATGGGCAAAACCAACATCTTCAACCACATGATCGAGCAGGGGATCAGGAACGGCTTGGGTATGTTTGTTTTCGACGCCAAATCCAACTACAACAAGCACATCCCCTATTACGCCCAGAAATATGGACGTCTCCACGATTTAAAGTATTTCGACTTAGCTGACATAAAACGTAGCCAGACCTACAACCCAGACTTCAAAGACAAACCAGATGAGGTCTTTAACGGTCTGATGAAGTCGATCTTTTATGGTCCTGTAACCCAGGAATATTACCGGGACCAAGCCAGCGACGTTTTGAGCAACTTAACGAATCTTCTTTTTATGGAATTCAAGCACGTTACCCGGATGGATTACCAGAACCTGATATCCAACGAGATCAGGTCTTTTGACACAATCAAAGTATTGGCTAAGAAACATGAGGACACCGTCTCGGGAAAATACTTTTTGGAGAAGTGGGTCAATATGTCGGAGAAGGACCGGGAATTGAACCTTTCGGGCCTGACTAGCAAACTTGCCCGGTTCACAAATAGGGAATGGTCACCTCTTATCAATACCCTGAACCCAGATATCAAGATGAAGGACGTGGTTGAGAAACAACAGATATTCCTATTTGGGACCTCTTCCCTGGTGAACCAGGAAGACTCTAAACCGGTCATTATTTCGGCCCTAATAGACCTGGCGGGGGTAATAGGGAGGCGGTTAATTGAGAAGCCGGAAAGACCCTTTTTCGTGTTTTTGGACGAGTTCTATACCGCTGCATATCCCGGCCTAAACGACCTTATTTCCCTTGGTCGGGAAGCCAATGTTTGCTTCTTCCTGGCCCATCACAGTCTGGGCCAACTGGGGGCAGTCAGCCAGGAATTCAAGGACGATATCCTTACCAACACTAATCACAAGATCGTGATGAACATCACCGAAAAAGACACAGTGGATTTTTTTGCCGCCATATTCGGAACCAAAGTCACCATGAAGGACGTTTTATCCTATGACACCCGAGTACCCCAACCCAGGGGGAAGACCGTGAAACCGGATGAGGAATTCATCATCCATCCCAATTATTTAAGGGGAATGAAACGTGGGGAAGCAGTATGCAGAATCGTCTATGTCTCAGGGCCGAAAGTTTTCAAGATGAAGCTTAAGGAAGTCAAACCTCCACCCCGAGAATTTGATTATGTGGGCTGTGTTCCTATAAGGGATAACCACAAAAAATCAAATCAATACAACAAAATCGATTTACCAAAAGTCGAGACACCCTCGAAAACGACCCCTAAAAATGTTGAAGCAAAAAAACCGCCCAAAGAAATCCAAAAAGAAGAACCTAAAACTGACGCGGAATTATTATCCAAGGGGGAGGTTTATTCTAAAAAACTAGGGAAAGGAGAAGTTCATTGAGGGGCCTGAAAGAAATGACTGGAATTGAAATTGAACATCTGGCATGGATTCATTCCAATAAATTTACAACTCCAGAATTGTTTCATCTGAAGTTCCTTCCTAATCAGAGTTCCAGGAACGCCTACAAAATTCTAAAAAAATACACCAGCTTGGAAAGAGACCTTTTACACGTTTTTAAGACACCAGTAGGAAACAGTAACCTTTTCTTCTTAACTGCGGGGGCCTTGAGAACGTTGGATGAAAATAACAAAATTTTAGTTCGATCCAACAAGTATCCAATCAAGATCAACACTCATGAGAAAGAGCACGACCTAATGGTTCAGACAATCCGAATAACATTCGAATCTTTGGATGAACTTGGGGATATTTTTTGGGTTTCAGATTTTGAGATGCGGTCAGGAATTACACCTTCAATTAAGGCGGAATACCTGGAAGGGAAGTTGAATAAGGAAAGATGGCGCTCTAATGGGGCCAATCCGAATCCAAAAGGAAGAAGAACACCGGATGGATATTTTGAGGCAGACATGGAAGGCCGAAGAATCTCTTTCACACTTGAGCTTGAGAACCATCATTACAATGAAACAATTCTTCAAAGGATGATCGATAATTTAAAAAACGGCTTTCCTCGCGCCCTCAAACTAATCGTTTCCGCAACACCCGGAAATGCTGTCCGGATGATCCGTTCCCTTCAAACTAGAATTAAACCCGATGAACAGCAACAGTGGTTCGTTTCCGATTTTGAGAGGGTAACCACCAAACCGTTTAAAAAATGCTGGCACCAATTGAATAAATCATTAGCGGAATAGTCGAAATATCGAAAAACGGCCCTTGAAATAGTGTCAACCATAGGCGACAATTAAAAGGAGAGGTAATTGGAAACAACACCTTTTGAATTAAAGGATTATGAAACGCCGGATGGACGATGCCCTTACCAGGAATGGTATTCGGAGTTAATTAAAAAAGACCTAAGGTCTGCAACCGCTTTAGAAAATAGGGTTAGGCGGTTAGAAAATGGCTTGCTTGGGGATTATGACGACGTTCAGGACGGTATCCTTGAACTCAGAATTCATGTAGGCCAAGGTTTTCGCATATATGTCCGTAGGATTGGTAGAACCATGATGCTTTTGCTTTCCGGCGGGGAAAAGAAAACCCAGGACCAAGATGTTAAAAAAGCCAAGGAATATTGGAACGAATTTAAAAGTAGAAATAAAGGAGTAAAGTGATGAAAGGCATTAGAGACCATAAATCAGCGATCATTGAACATTTAAAAACCAATGAGAACTTTCGAAAAGCTTACCTAAATGAAGCCCTTAACGAGGATGAACCTGCGGTTGTTCTTTCTATGCTTCGCGACATCGTAGATGCGACTAGGGGGTTCACAAAACTTGCAAAAGAAACAGGCTTGGCTAGGCAAAGTCTTTATAAAGTCTTGTCTGAAAAAGGGAATCCTGAATTTGGAAGTGTTTGGAAGATCGTCCGCATATTGCGGAAAAAGAATCAAGCTTTGGTGAATGCTCGGTAAAATTTCATTTACCACCGTGTGGAAGGCTTTCTAAAATGTTTTGAGCCGAAGGATTGCTCGGATCGTTTTTCAAGACACGTTCCAAGCATAGTCTGGCTTCGTCGTACCGTTTAGCTAAGTAATAAAAGACGCCGAGTTTGTAGTAAAGGTCGAAATATTTCCCGCCTGATAGATTTAATGCTTCCAAGAAAAATGCCTCGGCAGTTTGAGGATGGTTTTCCAATAAAAAAAAAGTCCCCATATTTGAAATCCCGATGGGATAATTCGCCCGCGTGTAAAAACCCTTCAATAAAAAATCCCATATAGTGGGTTCGGGAAGTTTGATGAATTCAGTTGCCCTTTCCAGGACCTGATTCTGGATATTGTATTCGGCCATAATTCTGGAATCGTCAAGGGCTGGCACTTGAGGCGCGTAACCTTTCTTCAAATAAATTACGGTATTCTCATCCAAGTAAACCGGTCGCCAATCATTGTTATTTTGGAGATCAGAGACCCAACTCGTGGACATAGCTGGATTGAAAAATAAAATATTTGCGGAATTTTGGTCCGCCAAGGATGTTATTTTTCCTGTGTACTGGGTAGAAATGTATTCCGCGAATAGGTTCTCGCCCATTACCTCAAGACGGCCATCGATAAATACCTTTTGAGGACCTTTCCAGTCCAACCAGCCTCCCGGATTCAAAGCATTTAATATCCTTCCATCTAAATGGTTTTGAATAAGGAAATCAGTGGCTCGAACGGGTTGACTTTCATCGTTCACTCCCAGGCCGAACCGTTCGGTCCGGCGGTCGTCCACATAATAGGCGTTTGTGATGACCCGCAAACCTAGACCCGAAAGTAGGGTTATTAGGATCAACGCAACCCATGATCGGGATAGAATCACTTCTGTTATTTTGCGTAACCATGCCCATTCCAGGTCCTTTAAACAAGCGGCCGTTATGGGCAGGCAAATGAGAATGAAAAGCGGAATGTTTCGAACGGCATTCGCCGATAAATAAAAGAAAATAGCGACTAGGAAAAACTCGTGTATTTTCCGTTTCTTCCAGGTGATCAAGATCAAAAACAATAAAAGGAAACTGAATAGTTTATAACCCCATAACTGGGCAAACGGCATAATGGGAATGTCGTATTGGACCCAAGGGGACATGAATTCATTTATATTTGAATGGAAAAGTTTAGTGTGAAGTGTCTGCCAAAGTTGGAACGGGAATAATATCCCCCGGAAAAAATATGGGTTTAACAGGCATAAAACCATAGCTAGGCCCGAAAACCGCCCCAACTTCGAATCTGCCCGGCGTTGATGGAAGATACCAGAAACCAAATAAACAATCATCAATCCCCAACCCAGGATAAATAAACCTTCCATGTTGGCCCAAACAACCTGGAGGATTGGAAGAAGGTAAAGAAAATCCCTTTTCCGGGCCGTTCTTTGCTCCAATGCCAAAAGCATAACACTCATAAGCAACCAACTAACGATTTCAGGCCGAACCTGAAAACGAATTTCACATTCCCATATAGCCCATGCAAACAATAGTGTGGATATCCATGTAGGCGTCCCGGTTAATCGAAGACGTGCCCATAGAAATGAAAAGACCGCGATTATTAAAACAACATTAAATAATGTAAGTAGAGAATAGCTGCCGGAAATAAAGAGCAAGTAAAGAACGACTTGATAAAGCCAATGGCCATCAACATAATCGTGATCGGGAACTGTGTAGGTGAAGGTATCCTTTGCGGGGAAACTATGATTTTGAAGTATCCACTGGCCACTCCTAAGGTGAAAACCTAAATCCAAGTCTTGAATGGTATGTGCGCTTAATAGGACCAGTAGGAGGAAACAAGAAATAAGTGCCCAGGACCAAGGATTGATAAAAAAAGATCGGATTGAGGCCGAAAGAGGACGGGTTTGTAGGGAAGATTGAGTTGACATGAGGTGGATTATAACAAACGTTCCATATTTCAAATGGAGAAGAGATATTGAACTAGGGAGACCAATCAACAACCTTCTAAAAGCCCGTTTTAAATCCATCTATTATCGATATTGGGTCAATTTGAAAGAACATGTTATGATTTTTGGGGATTAAAAAAGAATCAACCTTTGGTTCACGCCCGGTAAAATTTCATAAAAGGGTTTGGAGTCAAATATGTTGCTATTTCGATATAGCGTTTAACCGTTGAAACCAAATTTTCAAATAGACAATGAATATTCTTTAATGTATTAACCGTAGTGTTTTTATTGAATTTCTTACTTGGTGGGTTCATATGGAAGAATTCATATTTGAGCACGCAAAAACCGGTAATAGATCCAAAATTAAAGCCGTTAATTCAGATGACGCCCTAATCCTTTGTTTCAAGATAAATGGTTGGAAGGGAACCGAGATTCTTTACCTAGGCCGTGCCGCCGTCGTTGAAAACCCCGCATTTTTAAAATACAGGGACGAAATACATTACATTCCCGGAAGTAATTTCTAAAAAATTGCCCAAATTCAGGAAATCTTTTTTTCAAGAAAGATACCCTTTTGAAGCGTAAAAACAGGAGGAGTAATATAATAAAGTGACAAATATAAGAGACGATTTATCCGAAAAATAACAGTAACTAACAAAACCATAGAAAAATATGAGTAAAAATTGGGAATAAAAACACGCCATATACCACTATATAGCAGAGATCAAGTCGTTTCCGTTTGGAGGCGTAAAATGAGAATTAAAAATTTCAGGATTGTAGGAATTTTATTCGCAATATTTGTTTTGCCAATAGCTTGCCAACGTTACCTTCCTACCGCACCCAAGCCTAAGGGAATAACCACACCTAATGGGGGCGTCGTATCGACCCTAGCAGGTTCAGCAGGAGTCAGTGCTTTTGCCAACGGGACTGGAACCGCTGCGGCATTTTGTGGCCCCGCTGGTTTAGGGGTTGATTCCTCCGGGAATGTTTATGTTGCGGATACTAACGACGATCTGATTCGTGAAATTACCCCCGGGGGTGTTGTGTCAACTTTGGCAGGGACGTTAACTGTTTGCGGGTCTATCAATGGTACCGGGCCATCCGCATCATTTTGTGGTCCCCTTGGAGTCGCAGTGGATTCGTCCGGGAATATTTATGTTGCGGATACTTGGAATTATTTGGTCAGGGAAATTACCTCTGGAGGTGTTGTATCAACTTTGGCAGGGTCGGCAGGAGTAACTGGGGCCACCAACGGTACGGGGACAGGAGCATCTTTCTTTGTTCCTACTGGTGTTGCGGTAGATTCTTCCGGGAATCTTTATATTGCTGATATGGATAACCAATTAATCAGGAAAATTTTCCCAGGTGGCGTGGTAACGACATTGGCAGGGTCGGCAGGAGTAACTGGGGCTACCAACGGTACGGGGACAGCCGCATTGTTTTGTTATCCGTCTGGAGTCGCGGTTGATTCCTCCGGGAATGTTTACGTCGCGGATAGTGGAAATAATTTGATTCGTGAAATTACACCCGGGGGGGTTGTTTCTACCCTGGCTGGGTCGGCAGGAGTTACTGGGGCCACTAACGGAACGGGGAACGGCGCACTGTTCTATGGTCCTTCAGGAGTTGCTGTCGATTCATCCGGGAATGTTTACGTCGCGGATAGCGGAAATAATTTGATTCGTGAAATTACCCCCGGAGGGGTTGTTTCAACCCTGGCTGGGTCTGGGTCTATAGGTTCATCAAATGGGACAGGAACCGCTGCATCATTTAGCAATCCTTATGGTATTGCAGTAGGTTCATCTGGAATTGTTTATGTCTCGGATGCTTGTCTGATTCGTGAAATTCAATAGTTTTTAAATACATACCTGATTGAATCGTTAAACCCTCAAATTCTTTTCTTTAAAGATTTTTACTTCTACATAAACTGCACAATAATGGACTTTATTAAGCTCATTAAAGCAATATCACGCTCCTTTTTCTGCACTAATAGTGGCTCCCCTAAAAATCCTATCTTGTTAAGCGGTTACCATTCGCATTGATTTATTTTTCTCCAACAACTTTTGATGAATACTAGAAAAATTGGCTTTTTGTTCCAAACCAGTAAAAACGTTAAAACTAAATTTTATATTATTTGTTTTGCTTTTATTTTTTTCGGGTCTAGTATTTTGTCCGGATAGGTTTTCCCCTATTGTTCTAGGTCGTTGGAGGTAGATATGAGGCGTGATTTTTATTTTTCGATTTTTAGCCTTTTTTTCTTATCCTCTTTTTTTGTTTCCTCGATTTCCTATTGCCAAAATGGCGGCGTGGTGTCAACCCTTGCGGGATCAGCAGGTGTTAGTGGCTCTACTAATGCTACAGGTACCGCAGCTTCTTTCTTATTTCCCGCAGGAACCGCAATTGACGCATCAGGTAATATCTTTGTTGCAGACGCAGGTAATAATTTAATTCGTAAAATTGACACCAATATTTTGGTCTCGACTTATGCTGGTACCGGAGCTGATGGTAATGATAATGGACCGGCTTCTATGGCTTCTTTTTTGGCTCCTTTAGGTGTCGCGGTTGATACCTCCGGGAATGTCTATGTGGCAGATTTACAAAATAATGCAATTCGGGAAATTACTTCTAATGGTGTAGTTTCGGTATTTGCTTCTGGTTTTAACATGCCAAATGGGCTTGCAGTTGATTCCTCCGGGAATGTCTATGTCGGCGACACAAATAATAATTTAATCCAAAAAATATCCGCAAATGGTTCTGCAACGACTCTGGCAGGATCTGGTTCTCCAGGGTCCTCAGACGGTACTGGAAAAGCTGCTTCTTTTAATTCACCCAAAGGACTAGCTGTTGATTCCTCCGGGAATGTCTATGTAGCGGATACTAACAACAATGTAATTCGTGAGATTTCTCCTAACGGAGTTGTAACAACCCTTGCCGGCTCGGCAGGAGTCACTGGGGCCACCAATGGCACAGGGAGTGCCGCATCATTCTATCAACCAACAGGAGTAGCTATTGATTTCTCCGGAAATATTTATGTTGCGGATTCTTATAACAATCTAATTCGGGAAATAACATCTGGGGGTGTTGTTTCGACTTTGGCCGGGTCGGGTGTGGCCGGGTATGCTGATGGAACTGGAACAACGGCAAGTTTCACTAATCCAAGCGGTGTTGCGGTCGATTCTTCCGGTAATGTCTACGTTTCGGATACCGGTAATGAATTAATCCGGAAAATACAATAATGCTAATTAAGAACAATTTAATTGCGCCTTAATCGCAACTTGGTTTATTGCAGGAGGCTTTGCTTATGAAGCGAGTTTTTGAGTTTTTTTTCCATTTATGTTCGATTAATGTTTTTTTTAATGTAATATTTCTTGGTTTTTTCCTTTTTCAATCTCCGCAACTTTGTTATTCACAAGCTTTCACTTTCACTCCTACATCCACATACACTTCCTTACCGCAGCCTAATTGTAATGTCAATTGGGTAACAGTGGGCACCGCTTCAGAGAGTGGAAATGCTATTACTTTTACAAAGAGAACCAGTGGTGTCCAGGCCGGTGCCGCATGGGATCCAAATTTAATTAACCTTAACAATAGTTTTGGGATGACTTTTGCGGTTTATTTGGGGGCTGCCACTATAGGCGGTGATGGAATGGCTTTTGTTATTCAATCGGAGGGTCTAGCAGCGATTGGAGGGGCCGGAGAAGGACTTGGTTATGGAAATAGAACTATGAACAATGCATATGCTGCTCCCATAAGCCCTTCCGTGGATGTGGAAATTGATACATGGCAAAATGGGGGTTGGCCTATTTATGACCCTATCTACGACCATATGGATGTGGCAATTGATGGAAATTTGGCGGCGACCTATCCAACCACGCCGGTGCAAGCGAGCGCGACACAAACTAATATAAAAGATGGAAGAGAACATAGTTTCGCAGTTTCTTGGAATGCTCCAACTTCAACAATGACAATATATTTTGATGGTTCCTTACGGATAACCTACACGAATGATGTAATAAATAATGTATTTGGGGGCAATCCAAATGTGTATTTCGGTTGGACAGGTGCCACTGGAACTGAAACTAACACACAGTACGTTAAAATAGCTTCGATACCTTGTCCTCCCACACCAACGAGTACACCGACAAACACCCCGACGAATACTCCAACTCTGACTCCGACATATACTCCAACAATTACACCTACACCCACACCTACAAATACTCCGACGAACACTCTTACTATGACTCCCACGTTTACTCCGACAATTACGCCTTCCTCTACGCCGACTAATACTCCAACCAATACACCCACTTCTACACCTACAAATACGCCTACGCCTACTTTTACTTTTACGCCCACAAATACTCCTACACCCACCCCCAGTTTTACGCCAACTTACACATTCACACCAACCCCTACAAGCACACCGACTAATACATTTACTAATACATCAACACCGACACCCACTAACACTCCTACCTATACCCCTACTCCAACACCTACTAATACACCAACCAACACACCAACGATTACACCCACCTCTACTAATACGCCGACTATTACTAATACACCAACTAAGACTCCAACAAGCACTAATACTGGAACGTCGACCCGGACGCCCACGCGCACACCCACAGCTACTAAGACTAGAACACCAACAATCATGCCTACTGTTACGCCGACTAATACACATACGAGGACACCTACTGTTACACCCACGCGCACACCGACTGTAATGCCTACATTTACACCAACTAATACCAGAACTCGGACGCCCACCGTGACTTACACGCGGACAGGAACAATACTTCCTACAGCGACACCGACTGTTACTAGGACCAGGACTCCCACACAAACTTACACGCGAACAAATACAGTCCTTCCCACAGCTACGCCATCCAATACCCCCACGCGGACACCCACAATTACACCTACACGAACTCCAACTATTCTTCCTACTCACACACCTTCCAGCACAGCTACCAAGACACCTACGGTGACTCCGACGCGAACACCAACAAACTTGCCTACGGTGACGCCGACGAATACCCCCACTAGAACACCTACAATTACAGCAAGTGTAACGCCTACACCTACCATAACTTTTTCTGCTACACAAACTTCTACAATTACATCGACACCCACTCCAATGTGCTGCGGTCAGTTTTCTGTGTCATTTGGTTCTTCGGGAGCTGGAAATGGCCAATTTGGAACCGCATGGGGTATGGCAACCGGAAGCGGGAGTGCGGCAGGTACTATTTTTGTCGGCGATGGAAGTAATAATCGGATAGAGGTATTCAACACAAACGGTGCCTATGTCACCTATTTTGGGGGTCCGGGTTCTGGTAATGGTTTATTCAGTGGACCTTATGGAGTTGCGGCTGATTCCTCGGGAAATGTTTATGTCGCGGACCAAGGGAATAACTTAATCCAGAAGTTCACTTCCAACGGTGCAGGGGGCTACGGATTTACCACTCAATGGGGTGGTAGTGGACCAGGAAACGGCCAGTTTGAAGGTTTGTATGATGTCGCGGTTGACCCAACAGGAAATACCGTCTATGCGATAGATATAGGCAATAATGGAAGGGTCCAGGCATTCTCATCCATTGGAGGCTGGGAAGCTACCGCAAGCTCTGTCACAACGGCGGGACTATTTTCTATGCCGAGCGGTGTCGCTGTGGATTCCAATTATGTTTATGTTTCTGATAAAACTCAAAATAAAGTCCACAGGTTCGACTATAAACTGGACGTGACCGGTTCCTCGTTTATTACTTGGGGTGGTACGGGAACTACAAACGGCCTATTTGAAGGGGCTAACCGGGTAGGCACCGATAGTTCGGGAAATGTTTATGTTTCCGATATTACTGATGATCGGCTTCAAGTTTTTGATCCCAATGGCGCTTATTTGTGCCAAATCGATATAAATGAAGAATACGGTTTATACGGAATTGCGCTCGATCCGGCCTCGGATATCTTTGTGATTGTAAACCAGGATTTCGTAAACAAATATGTTCCGTGCGCAATCAACACTTACACCCCGACACCAACCATTACATCGACACCCACACCCATGTGTTGCGGTCAGTTTTCTGTGTCATTTGGTTCTGCGGGATCTGGAAATGGCCAATTTAATTCCGCGTGGGGTATAGCTACCGGAAGCGGGGGTGCGGCAGGTACTGTATTTGTCGGCGATAAAAGTAATAATCGGATAGAAGTTTTCGACACGAACGGTGGCTATGTCACTTATTTCGGAAATCCGGGTAGTGGGAGTGGTTCGTTCAGTGGACCCTACGGGGTTGCGGCTGATTCCTCTGGAAATGTATATGTTGCGGATCAAGGGAATAACTTAATTCAGAAATTTACTTCTAACGGTGTGGGGGGCTACGCGTTTTCTACCCAGTGGGGGGGAATGGGCACAGGGAACGGCCAATTTGAATATATCTACGATGTGGCTGTCGATCCAACAGGAAATACCGTATATGCGGTTGATATGGGCAATGGATCAGGAAGGGTCCAGGCATTTACCTCTATTGGCGGATGGGAAGCTACTGCATCCTCTGTTACTACAACAGGCCTTTTTGTCCATCCAGAAGGTGTAGCCGTTGATTCCAATTACGTTTATGTGACGGATTTTTCTCAAAATCTCATTCACAGGTTTGACAGGCAACTGGACGTGTCCGGTTCCGCGTTTATTTCTTGGGGTGGCGGTGGAAGTCCGACTCGGGTTGCGACCGATTCATCAGGTAATGTTTATGTTACCGGAAATGGCCAGATTCAAGAGTTTGACGCGAATGGTAAATTTTTATGCCAAGTTACTCCCAATGGAAATTCTATGTGGGGGATCGCTGTCGACCCGGTCAATGAATTCTTTGTGATAGAGAATTATAGTCAAGTATATAAATTCGTTCCGTGCGGGACTTCTGGCCCAATATCATTGGTATCCAAATCCTCAAAAGAAGTCCGCGTTTTCACACCCACTCCAACTGCCACTGCTACATCTACTCCGACCGTGGGGAGTGTCTCCGTGGCGGCTGTTCCTAACCTCTCACGGGATGGGGAACCAGTTCATCTGCGCGTCAACCTGGTTCATCCCGCTTCTGTGCGTTTATCAATTTACAATTTGCTGGGGGAATTGATCTATCAGAAGACAGCTGATGGAAATAGCGGCTCAAACGATTTGGTTTGGAGTTTGGAAAACAAATCTAAACAATCTGTAGCCAGTGGTTTATATGTTTATGTCCTCCGAATTGATGATGGCGGAAATCAAAATCAGTATACTGGTAAAATTGCAGTCATTCGTTGAGCACCTTTTCTAATCCGACCTAAATCTTTGCGTCCCACATTGCACACTCTAAGCCTTTATCAGGCTTGAGCCATTTTTTTTAACCTCGTGACCTTGGTTGGTTTCCACGATATAGAATTTATTTTATTAGAAATCGTAATGCTTGTTTGATTTCTATAGCTATAATCTGAGGATTGTTAGATCAACAAATCCTTAACGTGAAATCGGTAGGTCAGGCACCTTTGCTAGCTCATCCCGAATATCATTTCAGCCGAAAAAACCTTTGGATATTAATAAGCGCGTTTTTCCTTATAGGTTTAATCCGTATTTTAAATCACTCTATGTGGGGGGATGAACTCCAAGTCTGGGTGATTGCCCACAAAAGTTTATCCCTTTTCCAATTGTTCCATAACATTCGTTATGAAGGTCATCCCTGCCTGTGGTTTCTTTGTGTGTGGATACTCTCCTCAATTTGGAATAACCCTGTCATCATGCAGTTGTTCCATATCCTCATTGCCACTTTTTCCATTTGGGTGGTTTTCAGATACGCACCTTTTTCACGCTGGATTAAAATATTATTTGCGACGGGGTATTACCCATTTTGTGAGTACGCCATTATCAGCCGGGGTTATTCGTTGGTTGTTGCCTTAGCTTTTGCTTTTACTGCGGTTTTTTGTTTCCCTAAACGCAGAGTACTTCTCATGGCTATCCTGTTGTTTGTTATGACCCAGGTTGATGTTTTCGGGACAATCTTGGCAATATCTTTCTCTTTTATATGGTTATTGGATGAATTTATGCGCAGGGGAAAAAAGGTATCTTCTTTTGTGCATACCCCTTTCAATTCTCTAGGATTCGCAGTTGTTTTAGTGATACTCGGGATTATTTTGGCCGTAGTGGAAATGAAGCCGCCTGCGGACAGTCCGTTTTCTCTTATTAATTTTTCACTTAATTTAAAGAGATTTACTATCGAATCACAGGGAATATTTCAGGCGTTCTTCCCTTTACGCCCTTGGTCAGATATCGGTCAGCAACCAAGTGGCTACATGATTTTACCCGCAGTATTTCTTGCGCTGGTTGCCTTTCTTTGTGCCGTGCGAAACCGTCTGTCATTGGTATTGCTTTCAGTTGGTTTCATTGGGATTTGGTCTTTTGTTTGGATAAATGGATATTTTATTGGTATGAGTCCAAGATGGTCCGGCTTTATTCTCGTCATATTTCTTTGTTCCCAATGGGTAGCCCAAGCAGATGGTTTCGGATACATCAATGAAATAGTATTGCCCCAAACTCTGCATAACACTGGGCAAATTCTTTGGAAACCGTTTATGATTTTTACGCTCTTAGTATCACTTGCTGGAAGCGTGGACTTCAACATAGGGGAATTATCGATGCCCTTTTCGACCGGAAGAGAAGTGGCCAATTATATAAAGGAAAATAATTTCCAGGATTTGCCAATTGTTGGTTCCATAGCACCATTCATGACAACCATCAGTGCTTATTTAGACCGACCCATTATTGAGGCGGCAAATGGGCGATCAAGTTATTTCTACGTCCGCGACCGATTTGTGGATATGCCTTTAAGCGGCTCTCAATGGGGTGAAGTTGTCCATCGGTTGGGTCGCGAAAAAGGGGATGTCCTTATTATTACCACCTACCCTATACAGGACGCTCCAAGGGATTTTCGTTTCCTTCGAAATTTTTCACAGGGGAAAAGAGAGGGATACGGGATATATATATGCCAATCATCCAGCTCAACCGCTAATGCGAAGTTTATTCCTACAAATCAATTTTCTGGTCTTCCGCCAAGCGGCCACTAGGGAATGCAGCCGATCAATCGGGAAATATGTATGTAGCCGGCTCTTTTAGAAACCATTTAAAAATGCCCGCGTTAATTTCTGATTGTGGAAATAATAAAATTGAGTTGTCCCATCTTCCTTAAAAGCTGTTCAACGGAAATTATTTTAAATCCCCTCGAAGAGTATTTTGATACCGCAACCTAAACCTTTTTGAATTTTGAGGATATTCTTTAACCAAATATTTCTATAACCGCATTCCACGAACCCGATGGAATTACCCATCATCCCTGCTTTTTTCCCTAACATTACCTGTGACCAGCCGTGTTGTAAGCGTAACTTCCGTACATTCGACCCAAATTTAAGAATAATCTGACGGTCATTTAGGGTATTAGGTTTATCAGTAGTTATCTTTTTTAATTTGAAAGATATAGGTTCCTCAAAAAGGTCTTTTACATCACATCCCAAAGCCTTTTGGATCCTGACGATATTTTTAAGTGATGTTCCTCTATGCCCGTATTCCACGAACCTGATGAAGGTGACATTCAACCCTGTTAGCTCGGCAAATTTTATTTGGGACCATCCTCTTTGGATACGCAACCTCCGGACGTTACCCCCGAATTTCAGGATCATCCGGATGTCGTTTTTATCATTAGGCATATTTAACCCCAAAAGCCCTTTTATTACTTTTCACCAGAATCATTATCCCTTGACCCCATTCCGAAACCCGCGGTATACATAAGTATACACCTGTATTCCAGTTGCTTTAGGGGAGGGTTTTTAAGCCATGCGCGCCCATTATCTCGGTTCCATCGAGGAGTTTCAAAACGTCTTTTTGACCCTGGTCTTGCCCCCGGTACCATGTGGGGCACCAGGCCCACCGGAGTCCTACCGGGAGAGACGGATTCAACTAACCGACCTGGTGGACCACCCCTACGCCTCATACCTCTGGATCGCCTCAGGGGATTCCATGATCGGAGCTGGCATCCATTCGGGGGATTTTTTGCTGGTGGATAAGTCCCTGCTCCCGGCCCCAAACGATATCGTCATCGCCGCCCTCAACGGGGAGCCCATCGTCAAGAGGCTCAGTATCGAAAACAAGAAAGTCCTGCTGCTTCCCGAAAACCCGGAGTTCAAGCCCATCCCCATCGACCCCGAGGAGGGGATCAAAATGCTCGGTGTCATCACCTATACCATCCATCCCTTGAGAGGTTCCAGTGGAGTACGTCGTCGCCTTGGTGGACTGCAATAACTTCTACGTCTCTTGTGAGCGTGCCTTTAATCCCCGGCTCTACAACCGCCCGGTCGTGGTTCTCTCGAACAACGACGGCCTGGTGATCGCCCGGTCGAACGAGGCAAAGGCCTTGGGCATTGAAATGGGCGATGCCGTGTTCATGAGGCGGGACTGGGTTAAGGAACACAACCTCATTGTCATGTCCTCCAATTATCCCCTTTACTTCGACATGTGCGACCGGGTGAGGGAGGTGCTTTCCCTATTCACTCCCAGGCTTGAGAAATACTCCATCGACGAGTGCTTTCTGGACCTGTCTTCTATCCCCCTTGAGGAATTGGAGGGGTATGGAAGGAGGATCAAGGAGATGGTGGAAAGGTGCACCGAAATACCCGTGTCGGTGGGAATCGCCTCAACCAAGGTATTGGCAAAGGTCGCCAACAAGATCGCCAAGAAGTCGGCCAAGGCCAGGGGGGTCTTGAATCTCTTTAAGTCTCCTTACCTGGAAAAGGCATTGGCCCAAACGGACGTGGGGAACCTTTGGTACGTGGGACCGGCCTATGAAAGACTGCTCAAGGAGAACGGGATCAACAACGCCCTGGAATTCAGGAACGCCCCGGAGCATTGGGTGAGGGCCAGGATGACGGTCGTGGGAGCCAGGATTCAATCGGAGTTGAAGGGGGTGTCCTGCCTACCCCTGGAGCTGGTGCCCCCGGCCAAGAAGATGGTGGGGACGGCCCAGGGTTTCGGGGTCTTAATTGAGTCCCTGGAGGAGATGAGGGAGGCCGCAGCGGCCAGGGCCTCGGAGGAGGCCCTCAAACTCCGGCAGGAGAAGCAATGCGTAAAGGAACTGACCGTCTGGATCAATACCCACCCTTTCGGGCATGACCCCCAATATGGGGACGCCCGGACGGTGGTTTTTCCGGTGGCCACCAACGACACCTCCACCCTGATCAGGTACGTGGTGGCGGTGGTGGAAAAGCTGTACAAAAAGGGTTACCGGTACAAGAGGATAGGCCTGAACGCCGACAAGCTGGAGCCGGAGGACGCCGTCCAAGGGCACTTGTTCATCCGCCCTGAGGACATCCGGAGGCCGGTCTTGATGAGGACCATCGACCAGTTGAATGAGGTCAAGGGGGCGGGAACTGTCAGGATGGCCTCGGTGGGGATCAACCAAAGGTGGCTGACGAGGTTCGAGAAACAGTCGCCGCACTACACGACCAGGCTCAGGGACCTACCCATTGCCAGGGTGCCTTAACCAGGGGAAATACCTGGCTTTGAAGTTAGGGATTGGGGTTATTTGTCCTTCCGAAATTAGTTCAATCCATTTGAACTCAAAAAGCGCGTTTGGGGATTATTTCAGGCGGGTTTTAAAAAAATTCGCAGCCAAATGATGGGGGTTTTTCCGGGGGTCGCCGCCGACTTTAAAGGCCTGATCGGGGATGTTGTGGGCGTGACGTGTGGCCTTTTATGGAAAGGGTAAAGGGTCGAGGGAATGGGCTTAAACGTTGGAGAATCGGGACTGAAGGAGGATTGGGAATTGAACGGCCCGAATCATAAGGGGAGTGACCAACGGAAAAACATGCCTTGGGGTATGGGAGTTGGGGGATGGTAGTGCTTCCAAAAGCAGTTCAATTCATTTGAACTCAAAAAGTGGGTTTGAGGATTGTTTAAGGCGGATTTTCTCATGCTGCGATGGCGAACCCCCCTATCTACGCATCAAGTAATGATGCTAGAAACGATAGGGGGGTTCGCCCTCTCCGCAAGAGAAAACCTTTATAAATCATAGAAACTTAACTTGATGAGTAGATAAAGAGATAATTAAAAGAAAGACAATAAAGAAACAGAAAAAGACAACAAATAGAAACAGAATGGTAGGACGTGAGGGAAGTGGTAGTAGGAGCCAAAGGTGGTGCAGGTAAAAAAGACCGTAGCAGATGGAAGAAGTGGTAGGTGAGTGTCAGAGGTGGTAACGGCAGGGTGGATGGTAATGAGAAAGTGTTAGGTGGAGGTCAGTGGGGGTAACGGCATTGGTGGGTTGGAGGGTATTGGCAGGGGAATTAGGAGCCGGAACTAGAGCAGGTAAAAGTCAAAAAGAATCCTATGACAATTCCAAAGACAACCCTGCCTCCTGGGAACCCCCCAGGAGGCAGGGTTGAATACACGATAGAAGGTTGTTTTTATACCTCATTATTGGATATCCATGGTTTAGAGGATTAAATAGATACGGTAAATATCCCTAATGAGAAAGCTTTAGGCTATTTAAGGGGGGAACGAAAAAGGGGAACGGCATCCCTTTTTCGTGGGTCTTCCCCCTGGGCCAAGCTTCCCGCAAAAGGCGCGGGAATCCTGGCCGCACCCCTTTCCCCGGGGGCGTCTGCCCCGCAAGCCCCTGACCAAACCGGGGAAAAGCCCCCCGTTTGGATCCCCCCTTAAAACCGGTGGTGGGTGAGCGGGGTGGTAGCTGTGAACTCCCTTTCATTTCCCGCAGGGGACCCCGCCAAGCGGAAAACCTCATTACGCCTTTTTATCTAGCACTCCGTGGGGTGGTGAAAGGCTTCATTTCGGTTTGTCCGATTGGCCCTTCCCCTGCGGCGGCGGCACGCCCGGATGAACGAAAAATGCCATCCCGGCACGCCGCCGATAAATGAAAGGGGCTTTTGAGTCCTCAGGGCCGTTCCAAAAATGGGAAATTTCGTGGTAACAAAAGTGATACCCACTCGGTTTCCCATTTTTGAAAAGCCTTCGGCTGTGCCCCTGGCGGGGCACCGGCGCTTCGGGTAGCGGGGATTCCGAAAAAGAACCGTGCCCGGCAACGGCGGTAGTGGGTGGTGAAGTGGTTTTTTCCTTCCTTGTGGATCTTGGTGGTTGGTCCTTCCTGAAGTTCAGCAGCAAACCCATAAAGCAGACATAGAGGGTCCATTAGTCCAGGTAATAGGACGATGGATAGTTTCGGGAGTTCGTCCCGAGGACCAATGACGGTTTTTCTGACCGATACGGCCCCCCTTGCTAAGGCAACTTTTGCGCCAGCCGGAATGCGCGGCTGTCACAAAAGTAAAGGGTGGCCTTCCTTCGTTTTTCCCTCCCTCATGTTCAGGACGTTTGCCGCACGAACTCCCAAAACTCCCGCTTTTGCCTTCCCCTCCCCCCTCAGGTTTTGAGGGGGGAGGTGGAAGGCGGTTGTTTTAAGGCGAAGAACCTTCAAGAAAAAACAAAGGGAAAAAGGGGGTGAGGGAAATGGACGAAAAGAACAATCAGGAGAAGGAGCCCAAGAAGGCGGAGAGAACGGAGCCGGAGGCCTTGGGTTGGAAGGTGACGGACGAGGAGATCGACCGGGTTATCCGCAAGCTTGAGGAAGGTTGGAGCTTTTGAATAGGGGGACTTATGGCGCATCCGACGTTTGAAGTCAGGAAGTTCAAGGCCTTGGGGAAGTACGAAATCCATTTCGGGAAGGATTCG
>CAWKAR010000015.1:0-34271 GCA_963847625.1 candidate division FCPU426 bacterium
CGGTTGGCAAGGCCTTTGGTACAATGAAAAGAAAGGGTAAAGCCCATTTGTAAAATATAAATAAAATGTTTATATTTTATAAATTACGACATTAATTCCTCGGGTATATTTCTAATAACAATCCAAGCTTCTTCGCCACTGATACCTCGAGGAAAAAATGTGTGTGCACAAAGATAAAAACGATTTTCTTTCCCGGCCAATTCTTGGAAGGGTTTTCAGGACACTTGCGGTCGCTACGCTCCTCCTTTTCGGGTTCCAAAGTCTCGCCTTCGCTCAGGCCTATAACTGGCAGAACGTCGTCATCATGGGCGGCGGTTTCGTCCCCGGGCTCGCTTACAGCCCGGTTTCCCAGGGCCTTCTTTACGCGAGAACCGACGTCGGCGGTTTCTACCGTTGGAACAATTCCGTCGGCCAGTGGATTCCCCTGACCGACATGTATGGAGGGGGCAACAACTTCGGGGGGGAGAGCATCGCGCCTGATCCGGTGAATGCCAACGTGGTTTACGCGGCGGCGGGTTTCTCCGGCCCCGGCACGATCCTCAGCTCCACGAACCAGGGCAATTCCTGGACCGCCAACGCCATACCGGTCACCATCGCGGGCAACAACGACGGCAGGGAGGCGGGCGAGCGCCTGGCCGTGGACCCCAACCTGACTTCCAAGCTTTATTTCGGCTCCCGCTGGCAGGGGCTGTGGGTCAGCACCAACTCGGCGGCCAGCTGGTCGCAGGTGACCTCCTTCCCAGTGAATGGCGACACCGGCTACGGGCTTTCCTGGGTGATCTTCGACCCCCACGGCACCTCGGGCTCGGCTTCGGCCACCGTCTACGTTGGTGTCTTGGTCATGAGCTCGGGAAACAGCAACGTCTACCGCTCCACCAACGCGGGCGGGAGCTGGGCCCTCATTTCCGGCGGGCCGTCCAACATGGTCACACCCCACGCCAGCCTGGGCACCGACGGCAACCTTTGGATCGTTTATGACAGCGGCGGCTACGGACCCAACAGCATCTCGACCGGTCAAATCTGGAAACTCAACACGAGTACCCTGGCTTGGTCCAACGTGACCCCCTCCAACGGGCCGCCCAGCGGCAGCGGCGGCTATGCCGGTATCTGCGTTGACCACGAGAACGCCAGCCATGCCTTGGTCACGACCATCGATTGGTGGGGCGGACCCGACAGGGTCTTTTCGACCACCAACGGCGGCAGTTCGTGGTCGGTCATCGCCGAGGCTGGTTCCAGCTCCTCGGTCTTCAACGTCAACGGCGCCATATACCAGGAGGGATGCAGCGGCGGCTCGGGAGGGGCGGGTTGGGCGGGGTGCGTGGCCATCGATCCGTTCAATTCCAACAACGCCATTTACACGTCCGCCGGGGCGGGTGGGGGGGGCGGGGTTTGGAGCAGCACCAATATCCAGGCGAGCCCCGTTTCCTGGACCTACACCGACAACAACCTTGAGGAGACGGTGCCCATTTACATGCCCCCTGCCGCGCAGGGAGGCATCCTCTTTTCCTGCTTGGGCGACGTGGACGGCATGCGCCATACGAACCTGGCCCAATCGCCCTCCTCGGGCATGTACTGCAACCCCCAATTCTCAAACACCAACATGCTGGACTTCGCCGAATCGGCCCCCAATACCGTGGTGCGGGTGGGGAACAGCAACTCCTCCACCAGCGACGACGTGGCTTATTCCACCAACAACGGCCAGTCCTGGACGCCCTGGGGAAGCGCCCCGTCCGGTTACACCACCGACAATAACATGGGCGCCGTGGCGGTCGCCGCCGACGGTTCCCACGTGGTGGTATCACCTTATAGCGGCTACGGGTCCCCGGCCTACGCCACCTCCCTCGGCGGTGGCTGGACAACCTGCGGGGGACTTCCCAGCGGAGCCATGGTGGCCGCGGACCGGTCCAGCCCTTCCACCTTTTACGCCACCTATCCCAGCGAGTGGGTTTATGGAAATTCCGTGACGGTTTACGTGAGCACCAACTATGGGGCCAGCTTCACCCAGGTGAACACCGTCCCGGTGAATTGGGGCGACGCCAACGGCAACGGGCAGTGGGTCATGCCCCGGCCCGTTTTCGGCGAGCCCGGGGAATTCTGGGTCTCCACCTACAACGCCCTCTACCGTTTCACCAACGCGGGTTCCAGCGTGGTTACTATCTCCAACGTGTATGAGCCCATGGGGCCGGTGGGGTTCGGCAAGGCAGCCCCCAGCCAGGCCCACCCGGCGGTCTTCCTGTCCGGAACCGTCAACGGAACCCAAGGTATTTTTCGGTGCGACGACGGGGCGGGCGTGACCTGGACCTCGATCAGCAATGCCAGCAAGCCGTTCATCCCGGGTTGGATCGAGGGGGATGAAAGCGTCTACGGCCGTTGTTACATAGCCCCCGGGGCCCGGGGCATCCTTTACGGGGATATTCCAGTCTCAACTACGACCAACACCCCCACACTGACCCGGACGCTTACCCCCGCCAATACGCCGACCTCTACCGCGACTCGGACCAACACTTTTACCAGCACAGCCACAAGTACGGCGACGGCCACTCTTACGCCGACCAGGACGAATACATTAACTTATACGGCCACGAATACGGCGACCTTTACATCCACCGCTACCCGAACGAACACCTTCACCAGTACGGCCACCAATACGGCAACCCTTACCTCCACCCCGACGAGGACAAACACACCGACTAATACGGTGACATCCACACCTTCTAATACCCCGACGAACACCATCATGAATACGGCGACGGCCACTGCAACCCCGACAAGGACGAATTCGCCCACCAATACCATCACGGTTACACCCACTAATACCCCTACTAGCACTCCCACGAGTACGGCTACCCCCACAGCAACCCCGACTAGGACGAATTCACCCACCTACACAGCCACACTTACACTTACGAATACACCGACTAGCACTCTCACGAGTACGGCGACGCCCACGGCAACTCCAACCCGAACGAATTCGTCCACCAATACCATCACAGTTACACCCACGAATACCCCGTCCAATACACCCACGAAAACCCCGACCAACACCATCACGAATACGGCGACACTTACTTTAACCCCGACTAGAACGAATACTCCGACCAATACAGCCACAGCTACCCTGACGAACACCTCAACCAATACACTCACGAATACGCCGATATTTACTTCAACCCCGACTAGGACTAATACTCCGACCAATACAGCCATGGCTACTCCGACGAGCACCTCAACCGCTACTCCGACCCCAACAGTAACGAATACATCCACCAATACCCCAACGCCCACGCCGACAAGGACATCCACTCCCACTACCACCAACAGCGCGACAGCCTCCCAGACTCCTACGGCTTCCTTAACATCAACTGGGACACCCACGAACACTTCCACCTATACCAGGACAAACACACCTTCCTCTACTCTCACCGCAACGGCCAGCAACACGCCGACGGTCACCACCACCGTCACCAATACCAGCACGGCAACCGCATCATCCACACCAACTTACACAACCACTCCGACCCGGACGAATACCCCCACCCCGACGAATACGGGAACCTCGACCCCGACCGTAACCAACACGTCCACCAGTACGTCTACGGTGACACCCACTCGGACTTTGACGCCCACCTTCACCAACACTCCATCCAATACGGCTACCTCCACGCCGACCGTAACCCGGACAAACACCCCATCGAATACGGCGACATCCACCTCGACCATTACTTCAACGAATAAACCCACATTGACGCCCTCAAACACATCCACGAACACTTCCACCTATACCAAGACAAATACGCCGACCGTTACTACCACCTCAACGGTCACCAGTACGCCGACGGTAGCGTCCACGGCCACCAATACTTCCACGGGAACCGCGCCGCCCACGAATACGTTCACCAACACCCTTACGTTCACTAATACGCCGACTCATACCCTGACCCCAACCTCGACGAATACGTTAACCTTTACACTGACCCCGACGTTGACGAACACGTTTACCAATACTTTGACGGTGACCCGGACCTCCACTGCCACATTCACGAATACTGGGACGAATACACTGACATTCACACCCACATTGACGAATTCTTACACGAATACGAGGACGAACACCCCGACCAACACGCTAACGCCGATAGTAACATCCACAACAACCAACACCCCCACAGGAACTGCGCCACCCACATCGACTTACACGAACACCTTAACCAAAACCCAAACTCCAACATCGACGAATACGGCGACCTTAACTTCGACCCCGACTGCGACAAACACCTCCACCAACACTTTAACTTTGACCCGGACATCAACACTCACCTTCACGAACACGCCTACGGCGACGAATACGGCGTCACTCACTTTGACCTATACTTCGACGAATACCTTTACGCCCACGATGACTTCCACCAGCACCAGGACCAACACGCCGACAGCTTCGACTACAGCGACTCCTACGTCGTCGCCTACGCTCACCGCTTCGCCTTCGGCTTCGCCAACTCCAACGGTGATGTCCACGGCCACCAATACCCCTACGGGAACCGCGCCACCCACGTCGACCTACACGAACACCTTAACCAAAACCCAGACTCCAACATCGACGAATACGGCGACCTTAACCTCGACCCCGACTGCGACAAACACGTCCACCAACACTTTAACTTTGACCCGGACATCAACACTCACCTTCACGAACACGCCTACGGCGACGAATACGGCGTCACTCACTTTGACCTATACTTCGACGAATACCTTTACGCCCACGAGCACGGCCACCAACACCTCAACGAATACCTTGTCTATTACGCCCACTCCCACGCCGACCTATACACCCACGTTCACCCCCACCCTGACGAATACGTACACCAGTACATCTACCAACACGCCGACCAACACGCTCACTCCAACGGTGACGTCCACGGCAACCGATACTCCCACTGGGACTCAATCGTCTACGAACACGCCGACTAATACGTTCACCGCCACTCATACGCCGACCAGGACACCCACTCAGACTCCGACGAGCACCCTCACCAGGACGCCCACATCCACTGCAACCCCGACCCCGACCGTGACGAACACCCCCACGGTTACGGATACGCCCACGAATACCCCGACGAATACGCCCACACCGACTTACACGAGTACGCTCACCGCGACATCCACGCCGACCGCAACCCCGACCCCTACGGCCACAAGTACGACGCCGCCGACCTCCACCCCGACCCGGACATCGATATCCACCGCCACTTCAACACCGACCGCGACAGCCACACCTACCCGGACTTCCACGCCGACAACCACTCATACCGCCACCGCCACGACCACGGTGACTTTGACAAAAACCGCGACGCAGGTGAGGAAGAACGGGGTGTTGGTCTATCCCAACCCGGTGTACGGCCCGGGGTCGGTGACATTCCAGATCACCTTGGTTCAAGCGGAACCGCTTGTTCGGGTCGAAATCTTCACGCTTGCGTTCAGGAAGGTGAACGAGGTGGACTTCAACCAAGTGCCGGAAGGGACTATGACGATTTCCTTCAACTTGGTGGACAGGTCAGGGAAACCCCTGGCCAACGGACTCTATTACGTGGTGATCAATACGAATCAAGGTCGGTTCATTGCCAAATTACTTGTGTTGAGGTAAACATTCTGAAAATTAACAGACGATTCCTAAAAAAGGAAATATTTTGATTTAAAGAGAGTTTTTAAATGCTGAGAGTTTTGATAAAAAAATCCTTGAATAAGTCCATTTTCCTTGGTTTTTGCTTTTGGACATTGGCGGTTTTAGGAACCTACTCCGTAACATTCGCACAATGCACCCCAACGAGTGCGAATATTCAAGCCTACGGTGACGATAACATCTGGGTTTATTTCAACGGCAATTATATTGGGGGCTGTACCGGCGGTTGCTATTACTCTGGAAGTCCTGTCAATTTAAGCATACCCATCAGTTTGTTCAACAGCGCACCCTCGGACAACGTGCTGGGAATCGCGGATGAAACCGAAGACGTTGGCCCCGGCGACAATAACGGCGCCAGTTGGCTCTTGACCATTGTATGCTCAAGCGGCGCGACCCAGTATATCGAGAGTGATGGAACATGCACGGTCACCAAATATGCCGGCAACGTAATAAGCGCCGGCTGTAATAACCCCCCCTCCTGCATTTTCCCTGCAGGTTGGAGCAGTCCAGGCTCAAGTGAAAGCGGATGGACCGGCCCTTATGTCGGAACCTCTGCTTCTACGACGACTTACTGCACTTGCTGGGGAACATTCACCAACCCGGCAACTGGAAATGTGGTGCCCTGGATTTGGGGAATCAACGCCTTTCTTTCGAATGGGACTGGCGTCCAATCAGGCGACGTCTATATGTTTCAGCAGCATTTCACGTTGGGAAGTACTGCATGTCCTATCACGCCCCAACCAACTGTGACCCCTGCGTTGGATGTCACCCCTACCCCCATCCCCACTGCCACTTTCACATCAACGCCTACGGTCGGTTCTCCCACCCCGACTTACACCCCTTGGTCAGGTTGCGGAAGCGCTGGAGTCACCACTCCCATGCTGAACCTTCAGGCGTCCTGTTATAACCAGAACAACCAATACATGGACTACAGCATACGGGTTTACAACTGGGGAACCGCACCTGTCACAATCGCCAACCTTTGCGTCAAGGCCTGGGCCTATGAATCAGGAACCATCAACATGGCGCAGTTCAACAACTCGACCGGAACCACCTGTACCGCCGGGGGGGCTTCCTGCGGAAACATCACCAATACCGGCACGGTTTCCGTGGCTTCCTACGGCCCCTGCACCCAGGTAGCCAACCACTTCGCCAACCAAATGATCACTTATTGCTTCTCCTCCACTTCCACGGCTTATGTCATCCCGCCCAACGGCGGGTATTGGTACCCTCAATACGACACGCTCCGGTACGGGCGTAACAACTCGCAAATGGACAACGGGAATTTCGCGGACGACTGGTCGCATTTCGGGACCGGCAACGGTGATTGTTCCTCCAATTCCTCATACCAGGAAAGCCCGTATTTCGCGCTTTATTACAACGGGACCCTGGTGCGAGAACAGTTGGACGGTTCGGGAACAAACTTTGACACGGCTACCGGGATGGAACCGTGCATGTCTATTTTAACTTGTACGCCGACCCCGGGAATAACCAATACCCCAACGCGGACGCTTACGAAAACCCCTACAAACACCCCAACTTGGACGACTACTAATACCTCGACTCTCACGCCCACGATCACGCCCACCCCTACGCCGACCAATACGCCCACGAGGACGCCCACTCCCACTCCTACACCCACTCCGACCAATACACCGACTTCGACCCCGACCCGGACCAATACACCGACGAATACACCGACCCCCACTCTCACAATATCACCCACCCCCACTTCGACTCCGACCCGGACGTCCACCTCTACTCCTACGAACACGCCAACCCCTACTCCTTCGCCGACGAATACCCCCACGAATACCCCGACCCGGACGCTGACTCCTACACCAACGAATAGCCCAACCCCAACACCCTCGCCCACCTTGACGAATACCCCAACTCCCACCCCGACCCGGACAAACACCCCAACTTCGACGAATACGCCGACTCCGACCCCGACCGTCTCGCCCACCCCTACGCCGACCAATACTCCCACGCCTACACCGACCCGGACGAACACCCCTACCCCGACGAATACCCCGACAGTCTCACCCACCCCCACACCGACCAATACTCTTACGAACACCTCGACCCGGACGCCAACTCCCACCCCGACGAACAGTCCAACTCCAACACCCTCACCCACTCCAACTCCGACGAATACCCCGACGCCAACACCCACAACAAGCCCCACGCCTACACCCACAAACACCCCAACGAACACACCCACGAATACTCCTACACCCACTCCGACCCGGACGCCCTCTCCTACGCCTACGAACACACCCACCAACTCACCCACGAACACGCCCACACCCACCCCGACAATCTCACCCACACCCACCCCGACGAATACGCTCACAAGAACGCCGACCCCCACACCGACTCCGACGCCAACCACAACCCCCACCCCGACGCCGACGAACACCCCAACCAACACGCCCACGAACACGCCAACATCCACCCCGACGACGACACCCACACCCACCCCAACGTATACCCCGACAAGGACGCCTACACGTACTCCCACGCCGACCCTGACGACAACCCCCTCACCGACGCCGACGAACACCCCAACCAACACGCCCACGAACACGCCAACACCTACCCCGACGACCACACCTTCACCCACCCCGACGAATACCCCGACAAGGACGCCCACTCCCACTCCAACCCCTACGCCTACCATTACCCCCACCCCGACGCCAACCAACACGCCGACGAACACGCATACACCGACTCCCAGCCCGACCGGCACCACATCGCCCACCAACACCCCGACCAACACGCCAACTCGTACCCCTACACCCACTTCGACACCAACGCCCACGATCACACCCACGCCCACCCCAACGAATACCCCGACCAACACGCCCACGCGCACGCCCACACCGACCCCGACGACGACACCCTCGCCAACGCCGACGAACACCCCAACCAACACCCCCACGAACACGCCCACACCGACCCCGACGACTACACCCACACCCACTCCGACGAACACGCCGACCAATACCCCAACGAGGACCCCGACCCCCACCCCGACGACCACGCCCACTCCGACCCCGACCAACACGCCGACTCGTACGCCCACAGCCACACCAACCCCTACGCCTACCAATACCCCCACCCCGACGCCGACCAACACGCCCACGAACACTCTCACGCCGACCCCCAGCCCGACCGGCACCACATCGCCCACGAACACCTCGACCAACACGCCCACAAGAACGCCTACACCCACTCCGACACCGACGCCCACGATCACACCCACGCCGACCCCAACGAATACCCCGACCAACACGCCCACGAGCACGCCAACACCCACCCCGACGACGACACCTTCACCCACTCTGACGAATACCCCCACCAACACGCCCACGCACACGCCGACGCCCACCCCGACGACCACACCTTCACCCACCCCGACGAATACGCCCACGCGAACGCCTACAGCCACACCAACTCCCACGCCTACCATTACCCCCACCCCTACGCCAACCAACACGCCGACGAACACTCTCACACCGACTCCCAGCCCGACCGGGACCACATCGCCCACTGCAACACCGACCAACACTCCCACCCGCACGAACACACCCACGCCAACCCCAACACCCACCATCACACCCTCGCCCACGCCGACGAACACACCGACCAACACGCCGACTCGTACACCCACACCTACCCCGACGACGACACCCTCGCCAACGCCGACGAACACCCCAACCAACACCCCAACGAACACGTCAACATCCACCCCGACGACGACACCCTCACCCACCCCAACGAATACTCCGACTAACACGCCTACGCGCACGCCCACGCCGACCCCGACGACAACTCCCTCGCCGACGCCGACGAATACCCCCACCAACACGCCCACGAACACGCCAACATCCACCCCGACGACCACACCTTCACCCACCCCGACGAATACCCCGACAAGGACGCTCACTACCACCCCGACTCCCACGCCTACCATTACCCCCTCGCCCACCCCGACGAATACGCCGACGAACACGCTCACGCCGACCCCCAGCCCGACCGGGACCACATCGCCTACAGCCACACCGACCAACACTCCCACACACACGAACACACCCACCTCGACTCCCACCCCAACCATCACACCCTCGTCCACACCGACGGCTACCCCAACCAACACACCCACTTCCACGCCGACTCCTACTCCCACCACCACACCTACCCCTACTCTGACCAACACACCCACGAGAACACCCACTCCCACCCCGACCAACACCCCCTCGAACACGCCAACCTCTACGCCCACCATCACGTCTTCGCCGACTCCCAGCCCGACCGGAACGACATCGCCCACGAATACACCCACGATTACGTCCACGACAACGCCGACCCCCACTCTCACGAACACCCCGACGAATAGCGCGACAACCTCACCGACTCCAACCGCTTCTTTAACATCAACTGGGACTCCGACTCGGACACTGACCCCCACGCCGACTTCGACTCCTACCCCGACTCCGACCAGCACGCCCACTACAACATCGACTCCGACTTCAACCGCCACCCCCACCCCGACCTGGACTCCCATCTTCACGTATACGTTCACAAACACGCCCACGAACACCCTGAGTCCGACCCCGACCTTCACGCTTACCAATACCAGCACACCTACGAACACGCCGACTGATACCCCGACATTGACCCCGACGAATACGCCGACAGAAACTTACACGCCGACGAATACCAGCACTCCCACGGACACGCTGACGGAAACCCCGACCTTGACCTCCACCAACACACCCACGCCGACCAACACGCCCACGGAAACTTCCACGGCCACGGACACATCGACAAGCACCCCGACTCCCACCCCGACAGTAACTTCCACCAATACCCCCACGCGGACGAAGACCCAAACTCCCACGAATACTTGGACCCATACTTCCACTTCGACCCCCACCATCACGCACACAAAAACAGCTACCGGGACCGTCACCAACACGCCGACCGTCACACCTTTCCCGAAATGCGATCAGTTTTACGTCTCAAAAAATATATTCAACCCGGTCTTGGGGCCGGTATCGATCTTTGTTTCCTATTGCCAGTTTCCGGGCGTTTATTCGCTGAGGATTTACAACTCGGCCGGGGAACATGTGCAAACCCTGGATGAACAGTATTTGGAAGGCGCTTATGCGGCTTCTTACCATTGGGACGGGAAGAACAAATTCGGGGATCCATGCGCCAGCGGGGTCTACATTTTCTACCTGGTCGAGCCCTATGACCGGAAAATCAAACGGGTCCTTCTCTTAAAATAAAGTTGTTTCCTGATATGAGTAAGCCGGTCAAACTCGTCGATATCGAATTGTCCAATCCTCGGTGGCGACCTCATGTGTCCATCGTGTGACCTAAGCTAATTGAAAGGAGTTTTTCAATGCGAGCATGGGGTCTCTTCATCGTGTTCGTTTTGACTGGATGCGTTTTTCCAATGCACCCTGCCAGCGGGGCCGCGATTCCAGTGGTGTCTTTCCACAAGGTGCCCGATGGGTTGGTGTTCAAAATGGAACCTGGCATCTTGAAATTACAGGTATTTTCTCCATACGTGATTCGGGTCCTCTATGCGCCTGGGAAGTCCCTGTCAAAAACCAAGAGCATGGCGGTCATCACCAAGCCCTTTCCTGTGACTTGGAGAGAGGAGGACGATGAAAAGGAGGTGCGGATACTTACGGATGAATTGCAGGTTCATGTGAACTGCGCCACGGGAGCCATTGGGTTTTACGATAGAGCAGGCTCGCCGGTATTGGTCGAGGAGGCGGGCGGGGGAAAATCCCTGACGCCTAACCAGGTTGGAAACTTGAAAACCCTCAAGAGCCAACAGTCATTTGTGTTGGAACCTGGAGAAGCCATTTATGGGCTTGGTCAACACCAGCAGGGATTAATGAATTACCGGGGAGCAAATGTCCGCCTTTTGCAGGCAAACCGTGAAGTGGGGGTGCCGGTGATGGTCTCCAGCCGCGGTTACGGCCTGCTGTGGGACAATCCCGCCGTAACCGATGTGAGCGTTGGAGCTGGGATAGAACAAACGGTGCCTTCTAGCCACCTTTACACGGAGGATGGCAAGCCTGGTGGGCTGACTGGAAAGTACTATAAAGGCGAGAACTTTGAAACTTTTGCGGTTACCCACAATGATGCCCAGGTGGATTTTGATTGGTCCACCACGCCCCCTCCGGGTATGCCACACGACCATTACAGCGTTCGATGGACTGGATATGTGGAGGCCGGGCAAGGGGGGGAGTACACATTTCTAGCCACTGCCGACGACGGCGTGAGGCTTTGGATAGATGATAAACAGGTGGTTAATGACTGGAACTCGCGTCCGGTGGAAACTTTTTTTGCGAAGGTAAACTTCTCGGCCAACAGCCGGCACCGTATCAAGATGGAATATTATCAGGACCGCTGGGGCGCAGTTGCCCGCTTGGTCTGGCGATTACCCACTAAAACCGTTTTGCCCCTGACTTGGACTTCTGAAGCCGCCGATTCCATCGACTATTACTTCATGTATGGCGCCAACTTGGACAAGGTGATCGGGGCCTACCGTGGCTTAACCGGCGCAGCGCCCATGTTTCCAAAATGGGCTTGGGGCTTCTGGCAATCAAAGGAACATTACCAATCCCAGCAGGAATTGCTGGATGTGGTTGATAAGTATCGAAGCCTTCATGTGCCTATCGATGGCATCATCCAGGATTGGCAGTACTGGTCGCCCCATCCCTGGGGATCACACCAATTCGACAAGGCCCGTTATCCCGAGCCCGGGAAAATGATGGAGGATATTCACGCGAAAAATACCCATATGATCATCTCGGTCTGGCCCAGGTTCGATGACGGAAGCCCGAATTCCAAAGAGCTTGGAAAAGCTGGCTGCCTTTACCCACAAGTGATCTCTTACGACTCGCCCCCGATTAAAAGCCATTGGTACGATCCCTTCGACAAGAAGGCCCGCCGAATTTACTGGGAACAAATATCCAGGGAGCTTTTCGCTTACGGAATAGACGGTTGGTGGCTTGATGCCAGCGAGCCGGAGCTTAGTGGGAATCCCGGGGAATACCACAATTACACCACCGCGATGGGTCCAGCGACGAAAGTTTTCAATGCTTATCCCTTGATGCACACCGGGGGCATTTATATCGGACAACGGGCGGAAAATTCCGATAAGCGTGTTTTCGGCCTGACTCGTTCTGCCTACGCGGGCCAGCAACGCTACTCCATGGTGACCTGGTCGGGTGATATTCAAGGAAGTTGGAGCGCTTATTTGAAACAGATCCCTGCGGGGATTAATTTTTGTTTGAGCGGAATCCCCTATTGGAACACGGACACGGGTGGTTTTTTCGGTGGTAACCCGGCTCAATCAGATTACGCCGAATTATTCACCCGTTGGTTCCAGTTCAGTGCTTTCTGTCCCATGTTCAGAGTCCATGGCACCAACTATCCCAAGGAAATGTGGCGCTTCGATGATGCTACCCGGAAAATCCTGGTCGACTATGACCGGTTGCGTTATCACATGCTGCCTTACATTTATTCGGTCTCTTGGATGGTCACTCACGAAAATTATTCCATGTTTCGCGGTTTGATAATGGATTTCCGCGAGGATCCCAAGGTTTATGACATTTCGGATCAATACTTGTTTGGCCCTTCGTTGATGGTTTCGCCCGTTACTAAGGCTAAAGCCAAATCCCGCAGTGTTTATCTTCCGGAAGGGGCGAACTGGACCGATTTTTGGACAGGGAAGACTTACATAGGGGGGAAAACGGTCGAAGCGAAATCCCCCATGGATATTGTTCCACTGTTTGTTCGTGCTGGTTCCATCATTCCTTATGGTCCCTCCATTGAATACGCGACAGAAAAGGAGGACCCGATTGAAATAAGGGTTTACCCGGGGGCGGACGGGGCCTTCACGCTTTATGAGGATGAAGGCGATAACTACAATTACGAAAAAGGCGCCTGGGCTACTATTCCATTAACTTGGAATGAGGCTACCCGTACTTTGAAAATCGGGAAACGCTCAGGAGGTTTTGCGGGAATGTTAAAGGACAGAACTTTCCGTGTTGTGTGGGTTTCTCCCGGCCACGGAACCGGAATTTTCTCCACTGAGAAGCCTGATACCATCGTTCAATATGATGGAATGGAATTGAGCGTGATTGCGCACAAATGACATCACCTTTTCCGGGTTTCGATCACCCGAAAGATGCGAAACGGTTAAGTGGTTTTGCCGATTGGATGAAAATTAGTCGTGTCTGGCCAGGAGGAATTTACATGAAGATCGCTGTAAAGCCGCTTTCGCTTTTCGCGCTGTTTTTTGCGGGCATTGGCGCTAATGCCAGTGCCTCAGAGAGGACCATCCGGGCCGACTTTCAAAAGATCAAGGGCCCCAAGGATATGGCATGGCGAGTCTGCGTTGGGGCCTGCCACGCAGCATTGGATCTCCGCGAAGACTGGCGCCAACAGCTGGAATTCATCCACCGGGAATGCGGATTTGAGTATGTCCGTTTTCATGGCCTTTTGGATGACGACATGGGGGTCTACAGCGAGGATGCCCAGGGCAGGCCCGTCTATAACTGGAAAAAACTAGATGAACTTTACGATTCCATCCTCAAAGCCGGCATGCGCCCGTTTGTCGAGTTGGGCTTCATGCCCCAGGCCTTGGCGAGCGGCACCCAGACGATCTTCTTTTACAAGGGATACGTGACCCCGCCTAAATCATACGAGAAATGGGGCGACCTTGTGGAAGCCTTGGTGCGTCATTGCGAGTCTCGTTATGGCCGGGATGAAGTCAAACGGTGGTACTTCGAAGTCTGGAACGAACCCAACCTGGGCGGCTTTTGGACGGGCACTGAGGGTGAATATTACAAGTTATATGAGGCTTCATCGAAGGCGATCAAGCGCGTCTGTGAGGACTACAGGGTGGGCGGACCTGGCTCGGCGGGTGGGGGCCTCATCAAGGAGACCATTAATTTTAGCCAGGGAGCACTTGGAAACATTGATGACCTGGGGGCCCCGCTCGTGAATATGAAGGGAGAATATTACCTCGGCATGGCCCTGGAGGGAAAACCCGTGCTGAGACGCGCCAACGAGACCTTGGATTTCAACTGGGACAAGGTCTCGCCGGATCCAGCCGTGCCCCGGGAAAATTTTTCGGCGCGATGGGTGGGGGAATTGAGACCCGCCCACGACGGGCGGTACCTTTTCTCAGTCAGGGCCGACGACGGGGTGCGTGCGTGGGTTGACGGAAAGCAAGTGGCGGACGACTGGAGCGACCATGCCCCCGAGACCACGACGGCCCTGTTGACGCTGCGCGGAGGCGTGCCGGTCCCGGTTCGTATTGAGTACTACCAGAATGGGGGCGGTGCGCTCCTGCAGGCCTTTTTGCGCGAAGCAAAGCCGGAGGAAATAGAGCGCGACATGGCAAAAAACCGCAAGGCTGTGGCCTCCCTGGACTTCCTCTCCACGCACACCTACGGCACAAGCGGACACCTGGACGAGTTTGGCAAGTATCAGGAGTGGCTGGTCCCG
The DNA here is from genome assembly GCA_963847625.1 of candidate division FCPU426 bacterium. Classification (GTDB taxonomy): domain Bacteria; phylum Oederibacteriota; class Muellerivitia; order Muellerivitales; family Muellerivitaceae; genus CAWCKJ01. The sequence continues at coordinate 15,224 of CAWKAR010000015.1, forward strand.
GACATCGACAGTGTCTACAAGTCCCTGGTGGATATCCGAAAAAAGGTGCGCCAATCCCTGCTGCCCGATCTGCCGATCCACATCACGGAATGGAGCACGTCCTACTCCCCCCGGGACGTCACCCACGACAGCTACATCTCCGCAGCCTATATCTTGAACACGCTAAAGAAGTCGGAGGGCCTAGTCAGCTCGCTCTCCTACTGGACCTTTACCGACATTTTTGAGGAGCCTGGTTTTCCCGATGAGGAGCTGCACGGAGGCTTTGGCCTTCTCACGATCAGCGGGCTTAAGAAACCGTCTTTCTTCGCCTATCACTACATGAATCTCCTAGGTTCCACCGAACTGGAATCTGCGGACACATCTTCGTGGGTCTGCCGAAACGAAAAGGGGGTGCAGGTTCTCTTGTGGGACGCCATGTTGCCTTCCCAGGATCAGAAAACAGAGCCCAATCAGGTATTTTTCCGGAAGGACCTGAAGGCCAAAGACATTGGTTTAACCCGGGTTGAGCTTGTCAACGTCCCGCCAGGTTTGTACCGCCTTAGCGTACACAAGGTTGGCTACGCCGCCAACGACCTGTTTGACGCCTATCGCAGGCTGGGAATGCCCAAGAAGCCGGACGCCCGTCAACTCGCCGCCCTCAAGGGCGCCACGCAGGATAAAGCGGTGGTAGAAAAAGATGTGAAGGTGGGAGCAGATGGTTTGTTCAAGACACAAGTGCCGTTGCGTCAGAATGACGTCTATTTCATCGAATTGACGAAATAGGATCTTTTGGATCTTCTGATAACCCATCGCTTAATAAGCCTTGAAGATCAATCCGTTTATGACAGTGTGGACAAGTGTAGGGTAGGTCTCTTCGAATCCTACCCTACTGCTGATTTTTATTAGAGGGATGCAAACTAAAAAGGTTGCGCGCGACCACATAGGAAGCTAATACTCACGCTAAATATTTTTCCCAATCGGCTTAATTAGGGGACTTTTGTTTTATTACAAAAGCGCTTAAGAACATTTAAAAACTTGCAATAAGTAGTTCATTTTTGGTAAAACTAACAACCGTGTTTAGGTTGCAACTTTGCCACGGCTTTGCCACAGCGTTTTTAGGGATATAAAAATACAGAAAAGCCCTAATAAAACAATGATGTTATTAGTGGAGTGCAACCTATAAATTTTTAATTCTTTATTTTAGGCCCGAAATTTAATTGTGGGTTTTGTGACAAGTCGCGAATTTTGCTGTAAATGCGGGAATAACTCAGCGGTAGAGTGCAACCTTGCCAACGAGCAGCTCCTCGATCAGTTCTTTTCTGAAAAACCCCTATAAATAAACAAAAAAACTAATTTTTTTGCCCCGGCTTCCTGATCAAATGTCACTGGGGAAGGTGCCACAAAATGCCACAATATGACAGGGTGTGACACCAAGATTTTGCCACGGCTTTGCCACAAAATGCCGTGTTAGGATTTGGAATGCAACCCAGATATGGTTGCACTCTATCGGAATGTTTGAAATTTTTCAGTGATGGTGTGCCAGAAGTAAAAAGTGCCATTTTTGAACTTTGCCACTTTTTGTGGCAAAGGCTCGTTTGGACTGGTGGTACTTGTGCCATATTTTTAACCGCGAAGACGGTTGAGCTTTCTTCAAATTTCCAATGATTTTAAAATCCAAATAACTTCTCTTAAATTCAATGGTTTTTGGGTGAAACCATTAGCTTCAAGGGGTTATGCATAAAAGAATATTTGAATCATGATTTGTTTTATTGAAATTGAAGTGATTCGTTTGATCGTTTATTCAATTCCGCTAAAGCGCTAATGCTCAATGGACTTGAATAACAAGTGAATCTTACAAATGTAAATTCCAGCCTTGACAACCTACCTACCGGCAGGTAGAATATAGTCATGGCAAAGAAAAAATCAACCCATTTAGAACAAGTTGAAAGAATAGTTTCGATTGCCCGCCGGTTGTTCGCCCAAAAGGGCGTTAATGAAACCAGTTTGCAGGATATAGCCAAGGAATGCGGAATCCGCAAAGCATCCCTCTATTATCACTTTAAAAGTAAGGAAGAAATTCTAAAAAATATTTTCGATAGTGAGTTTAGGCGGAAGGAAACCGCTCTTAATTCCTTGGATTCCTCCAAGACTCTTGAGGAAATTTTGCAAGCGATAGGTTCCCATTTTTTTTCTGACTTTGAAAATGAAACCAATATTCAATTCATGAAAATATTGATCAGTGAAGGATTAAAGAATAGTAAGGCGAGTAAGCTTTTTTTCAATTTTTTCAAGGAACAGGGGGAAGACCCGATTTTAAAAAAGCTGAAGCCATTGCTGGCTGGAAAAGTGCCTGAAAAGCAAATGCAACTTTTTGTTTTTTGTTTTTTGGGGACGATCTTCAATTTCGCCATTCACACAAAGCTCATGAAACATGAACTGCCAGTTGAGGATGGTTTAAGTGCCGAAGAGTGTTTAAGGTTAGTTTGCCGAATTTTTAGCAAAGGTCTTTAGTTTTTTTGATGTTGTAACCTACCTGTCGGTAGGTAGGTGAGGAGGAATCTATGAAAAAATTTACATTAACGATTTCTCTTATTGGGATCCTTCTGCCGGTTTCAGGCTGGGGAGAGACGCTTACGCTTTTGGATTATTTGCACCAAGTGCAAACACGGGGGCCGGATTACCTTTCGTTTAAAGCCTCAGCGGAAGGGTTGAAAGGACAAGCCCATCAACTGGACCTGACATATTCACCGATTTTAACTGCCGGGTACAACCACTTGGACGACAACGAATCCCCCGAAAACATCCAAGCTATGCCTCATACACTATCCGACTCCGCAGGGGCTTCCATCACCACGAAATTTCCATTCGGCCCCTCCCTCACGTTGGGTTATTCCTTCGTCAATACGAACATGGAATTCAACGAACTTTATAGTGCGCTGGGAAATTCCTTAAACCTGCCCGACTCCTATTACCAAACCGCCCCTACATTGTCCCTTTCCATTCCCCTTTTGAAAGATTTCGGCGGAAGTCAAACCAGAGCGGAAGTCCACAAGTCCCAATACCAGTTTGAGTCATCCTCCGAAACCGAATTTTTCCAGATGGAGCAGGCGCTCTACAAAGCCAAAGTGGCGTACTGGAACCTGACCCTGGCCCGAGTGGAGGTGGCGATCTGGCAGGATACCCTGGAACGGAACCGAAAAATTTGGAACTGGACCCAGAAGCGGCTGGCGCGCCAACTCGCGGACGAGACCGATGATTTGCAGGCCGAAATGGCGGTTCGGCGGGCCGAATTGAATTTGCGGAAGGCCCAGGAGGACGAACGCTCCGCACGATTCGAATTCAATAAATATCGAAACGTGGAGTCGGGGGACGTTCCGGAAATTTTGGAGACTTTGGAGAATTCCTTGGTCCAAATCGAAGTGGACATTCCCGATGATCCGCCGGAAAGGCTGGACTTAAAGGCAGAGGAAATGAGGGCCGAGCAGCAAAAAGCCGTATATGACTACGCCAAGCAGGACATATATCCCGATTTGACGCTCAAGGCTTCGTGGTGCGGTAACGGCTATGACCCGGATTTTGGGTCGGCCAACCAAACCTCATTCAGGAATAACTATCCTTCCTACAGTATCGGCGCCCAATTTAGCCTTTCCCTGGACGTGTTCACCGCCTCCCAGGTGGCGGAGGGTTACTGGCGCTGTTATGAAAGCTCCTTCTTGACCCTGAAAAACAAGCAGATCGAAGTCGCCCAACAATGGGCGGACTTGAAGGAAAAACTTCTGGACGTGGATGAACAGCTGGCCATGTCAACCCGAATTGAAAAGCTCCAAAAAAGGAACGCCGAAGAACAAAAGGAGGAATTAGCGCAGGGGCGCACGACCCAATACCAATTATTGTCGTGCGAGAACGATTATTCGCTTTCCCGATTGGATCGAATACGCCTGATCCAGGAAAAGTTGACGCTTCTCGCCGAGGCACAGTGGTGGCTCTCGGGGGTTGATCCGAACGGGAAAGGAGACGCGAAATGAACCTGCCCAAACTCTCTATCGAAAGGCCTGTATTCGTATCGAGCATCCTGGTCCTTATCCTGATCCTGGGATTGGTCTCTTACCGGAAGCTGGGTGTGGAACAGTTCCCGGATATCAATTACCCTGTCATCTCCGTGACCACAACGTACAGGGGGGTAGGGCCGGAGGAGATAGAGGATCTAGTGACCAAGCCCCTGGAGGAGGAACTCTCAGGGCTGGCTGGAATCAAAAAAATCACCTCCAACAGTGTCGAGGGAACTTCCCAGGTGGTGGTGGAATTCACCCTGGAGACCGATACCGACTGGGCGGAGCGGCACGTTCAGGACAAGGTTAATCAAGCTCGTTCCAAGCTTCCGACGGATGCCGACCTCCCCGTCGTCCGGAGGTTCGATCCATCCGATAGCCCGATCGCCATCCTAAGTTACCGCTCTGAGCTGCCTAATAGCCAAGCCTATGACGTGGCAGATCAATACCTGAAGCCCAGGCTGTCCCAGGTCCCGGGAGTGGCGGTTGTTGATATTTACGGGGCCACCAAACGCGAGATCTGGGTGGAACTGGACCGTGACAAGCTCTATGCCCACCGGTTGACGCTTGGCCAGGTCGCGTCAAAGATCGGCAACAACGGATCCAATACCGCCGTCGGAAAGGTCCATTTGGGGCCGCAGGACTTGATTTTTAGGGTGCTTGGGGAATACCGGGACATGGACCGGCTCCGGCAGACGGTGGTGAATTTCAACGGGTCCGACGTGGCGGTTCCCTTGAGTAGCTTGGGGAACGTCCGGGACACGGTTCAGGACCCGACGAGCCGGGTCTTCGACAACGGCCAACCCTCCGTCTTCCTCCAAGTTTATCGGCAGACCAAGGCCAACGTCGTCCAGACGGTGGATGGCATCGAGCGGGTGCTTCCGAAGATCAACCAGGAACTCCAGGCGCATGACCCGGGTGCGAGCGTGGCCTTGGTTTATAATACGGCCCGCAGCACCAAGGAAACCTTAGCAGACGCCAAGGGAACGATCCTGCTAGCCATCGTCCTGACGGTTCTCGTGGTCTACCTGTTCCTGGGAAGTTTCCGCTCGACCATCATCACCATAACCGCCCTCCCCGTGTCGCTCTCCGGGGCCTTCATCCTCATGAAATTGATGGGATTCACCCTGAACGTCATCAGCCTCCTCGCCCTTTCCATGGCGGTGGGGCTTCTGGTCGATGACGCCATCGTGGTCCGCGAGAACATTTGGCGCCGGGTGGAGGAAGGCGAAGAACCGGTTCAGGCGGCCGAAAAAGGGACTTTGCAGGTGGCGATGGCCGTGGTGGCGACCACCAGCGTGGTCATTGCGGTATTCCTGCCCATCGGATTTCTTTCCGGGTTCTCGGGCGAGATATTCCGCCAGCTTGGTTTGACAGTCTGTTTCGCGATGGCCGTATCGCTTTTCGAGTCCATGACGATGGGACCCATGCTCTCAGCCTATTGGGTCAAGCGGGGGAGCGCGCATGGCCGTAAACCGGACGGGAGGAGGGGTGGGAGTGGACTGTTGGCCATTTTCGGGCGATTCCAGGACGGGCTGGTTGACCGTTACGGACACGTGATGGACTGGTGCCTATGCCACCGATGGAAGGTAATCGGAGCGGCACTGATCGTCACCCTCCTCAGCCTTGGCCTGATGCCCTTCATCCCGATGAACTTCATGTCTAATTCAGACACCGGCGAGTTTGAAGTGGCGCTCAAGGCAAAACCGGGTACTTCCCTGGAGGGAATGACTGACTGGGCACTGAAGGTCGAGGGGATTATCCGCAAACACCCGGAAGTGGCCTTGATCACGACCACGGTGGGTGGGGAGAATGGGTCGTCCAATACGGGACAGATGTACATCCGGTTAGTGGACCGCCAACGGCGCAAGTTAACCACCAGCGATTTCAAAGAGTTGATGCGGGCGGAACTGAAGCCATACGAGGTAACGCTCCAACCTGAGATCGGGGACGTTAATCCCGCTGGCGGGAGCGAATCGCCTTTCAATTTGGTGTTGGAAGGGCCGGATTTCGAGAAGGTCGTCGGCCTCGCCGGTCAAGTGATGGAAACACTTAAATCGGTGAAGGGGCTGACCGACCTGCGGATGGACTACGAGGGAGGCGAGCCGGAATTCCAGGTCAAGACGGATCCGGTGCGCATGAAGTTGTTTGGGGTTTCGGCGGCCCAAGTAGGACAGGAACTGCGCGACCAGGTGGAGGGGGCGAAGCCCGCCAAGTTCCGGGAGAACGGGCTGGAATACGATATCCGGGTCCGGTTATTGGAACCCCAAAGGAATATTCAGGCCAATTTCACGCGGATCATGGTGCCGAACCAAAACGGAAACTTGGTCCGGTTGTCCGATGTGGCCTCGCCGATCACCGTGGAGGGACCCTCAAAGATCGACCGGCATAACCGCGTCCGGTCCGTCATGATCTCCGGGCAATTGGCAAAGGGAGGGGCCATCGGCAATGTGACCGCGGATGTCAAAAAGCTACTGGCGGGCTTTACCTTTCCCTTGGGTTACCGTTATTCGTTCGAGGGGCACACCGAGGACCTCCAGGACTTAATCGGGAATATCCTGACGGCCATCGGGTTGGCCTTGGTGTTGACCTACTTAGTTTTGGCCAGCCTTTACGAGTCACCTGTGACGCCCTTCACTATCATGCTGGCGATTCCACTGGCGATGGCCGGAGCCCTGACTGCGCTTTTCTTGACCCATACCCAGTTGGACCTTTTCAGCATGATCGGCATAGTGATGCTGTTCGGGCTTGTGACGAAAAATTCCATCCTTCTGGTGGACTATACCTTGCAACTCCAGCGCAGGGGAATGCCCCGACGGGAGGCGTTGATCCAGGCGGGCCGGGTGCGCTTGAGGCCTATCCTTATGACGACCATCGCCATTATCGCCGGGATGTTGCCGGTTGCCATGGCGCTTTCTGAAACCGGAAGGTTCCGGCAATCTATGGGCGTGGCTGTGGTGGGAGGCATCATCAGCTCGTTATTCTTGACCTTGCTGGTAGTGCCATCGGCCTACGGCATCATCGACGACGTCCGGCTCTGGTTCCGGCGGGTCTTACGGATGGATTAAGGCAATATATATCCCGGACTGAAGACCACTTTGGATTATAAAATCTCAGTATTATTTGATTGTTCTTGTTAGGGGAGTGCAACCGTGATCAGGTTGCACTCGTCTCTCTAAGCGATTCTTTTTCCTGCACTTTTTGTATTTTTTTTTAAAAAACTTCTTGTGGCAAAGCCGTGGCAAATAAATTTTAAAAATATTCTTCCGCTTTTTTCCGCTTTAATTGCCCCTTCCAAAAATCCATCCTAGAATTACCGCACCATGTCCTTTTTCAAAACCGTCGAGAAGCACACGCCAACTGTATTGGTCGGATTTGCCGTCTATTCTGGCGTTAAATTCATCCTGGAAGTCCTGGGAGTCCTATCCCCATCGGTTACCCCCTTTGACACTCTTTCGGCTCTTTCTGTCGGTTTCCTCTTCATGTTTGAGAAGCATGTCCACATGGATCACCTTCTGGCTTTTGCCCCGGCAGTCATCGCCCTGGCTTTTTTTCATGACTTTTTCGGGGTGTTCCTGGGGAACGAAGGGTTCACTGGGGACGTGGTGATGGGGCTTTCCATCCTGATTGGCTTCTGCATTTATTTCATCCATTTTTACATGAGGCACACCACGGAACACCAGGGCGAGTCGCCCCGGCACGAAGGGGGTAAGAATTCCCTGTACCTGGACGCAGAAAACAAATATTTCATTCCAGATGAACTCCTCAAATACCACACGGAAGTGATCGGATCTTCAGGAATGGGGAAGACCAACATCTTCAACCACTTGATCGAGCAGGGGATCAGGAACGGCCTGGGAATGTTCGTTTTCGACGCCAAATCCAATTACAACAAGCACATCCCCTATTACGCCCAAAAATATGGACGTCTCCACGATTTAAAGTATTTCGATTTGGCTGACATAAAACGAAGCCAGACCTACAACCCCGACTTCAAGGACAAGCCGGACGAAGTTTTTAACGGCCTAATGAAGTCGATTTTTTATGGGCCTGTGACCCAGGAATTTTATCGGGACCAGGCCAGCGATGTATTGAGTAACCTGACCAATCTACTTTTCATGGAGTTCAAGCACGTTACCCGGATGGATTACCAGAACCTGATATCCAACGAGATCAGGTCTTTTGACACAATCAAAGTATTGGCTAAGAAACATGAGGACACCGTCTCGGGAAAATACTTTTTGGAGAAGTGGGTCAATATGTCGGAGAAGGACCGGGAATTGAACCTTTCGGGCCTGACTAGCAAACTTGCTCGGTTCACAAATAGGGAATGGTCACCTCTTATCAATACCCTGAACCCAGATATCAAGATGAAGGACGTGGTTGAGAAACAACAGATATTCCTATTTGGGACCTCTTCCCTGGTGAACCAGGAAGACTCTAAACCGGTCATTATTTCGGCCCTAATAGACCTGGCGGGGGTAATAGGGAGGCGGCTAATTGAGAAGCCGGAAAGACCCTTTTTCGTGTTTTTGGACGAGTTCTATACCGCTGCATATCCCGGCCTAAACGACCTTATTTCCCTTGGTCGGGAAGCCAATGTTTGCTTCTTCCTGGCCCATCACAGTCTGGGCCAACTGGGGGCAGTCAGCCAGGAATTCAAGGACGATATCCTTACCAACACTAATCACAAGATCGTGATGAACATCACCGAAAAAGACACAGTGGATTTTTTTGCCGCCATATTCGGAACCAAAGTCACCATGAAGGACGTTTTATCTTATGACACGCGAGTACCCCAACCCAGGGGGAAGACCGTGAAACCGGATGAGGAATTCATCATCCATCCCAATTATTTAAGGGGAATGAAACGTGGGGAAGCGGTATGCAGAATCGTCTATGTCTCAGGGCCGAAAGTTTTCAAGATGAAGCTTAAGGAAGTCAAACCTCCACCCCGAGAATTTGATTATGTGGGCTGTGTTCCTATAAGGGATAACCACAAAAAATCAAATCAATACAACAAAATCGATTTACCAAAAGTCGAGACACCCTCGAAAACGATCCCTAAAAATGTTGAAGCAAAAAAACCGCCCAAAGAAATCCAGAAAGAAGAACCTAAAACTGACGCGGAATTATTATCCAAGGGGGAGGTTTATTCTAAAAAACTAGGGAAAGGAGAAGTTCATTGAGGGGCCTGAAAGAAATGACTGGAATTGAAATTGAACACCTGGCATGGATTCATTCCAATAAATTTACAACTCCAGAATTGTTTCATCTGAAGTTCCTTCCTAATCAGAGTTCCAGGAACGCCTACAAAATCCTAAAAAAATACACCAGCTTGGAAAGAGACCTTTTACACGTTTTTAAGACACCAGTGGGAAACAGTAACCTTTTTTTCTTAACTGCGGGGGCTTTAAGAACGTTGGATGAAAATAACAAAATTTTAGTGAGATCCAACAAGTATCCAATCAAGATCAACACTCATGAAAAAGAGCACGACCTAATGGTTCAGACAGTCCGAATAACATTCGAATCTTTGGATGAACTTAGGGATATTTTTTGGGTTTCAGATTTTGAGATGCGGTCAGGAATTACACCTTCAATTAAGGCGGAATACCTGGAAGGGAAGCTGAATAAGGAAAGATGGCGCTCTAATGGGGCCAATCCAAATCCAAAAGGAAGAAGAACACCTGATGGATATTTTGAGGCAGACATTGAAGGTCGAAGAGTCTCTTTTACACTTGAACTTGAGAACCATCATTACAACGACACTATTCTTCAAAGAATGATCGATAATTTAAAGAATGGCTTTCCTCGTGCCCTCAAACTAATCGTTTCCGCCACTCCTGGAAATGCGGTCCGGATGATCCGTTCCCTTCAAACTAGGATTAAACCCGACGAACAGCAACAATGGTTCGTTTCCGATTTTGAGAGGGTAACCACCAAACCGTTTAAAAAATGCTGGCACCAATTGAATAAACCATTGGCGGATTAGTCGAAATATCGAAAAACGGCCCTTGAAATAGTGTCAACCATAGGCGACAATGAAAAGGAGAGGTAATTGGAAACAACACCTTTTGAATTAAAGGATTATGAAACACCGGATGGGCGGTGTCCTTACCAGGAATGGTATTCGGAGTTAATTAAAAAAGACCTAAGGTCTGCAACCGCTTTAGAAAATAGGGTTAGGCGGTTAGAAAATGGCTTGCTTGGGGATTATGACGACGTTCAGGACGGTATCCTTGAACTCAGAATTCATGTAGGCCAAGGTTTTCGCATATATGTCCGTAGGATTGGTAGAACCATGATGCTTTTGCTTTCCGGCGGGGAAAAGAAAACCCAGGACCAAGATGTTAAAAAAGCCAAGGAATATTGGAACGAATTTAAAAGTAGAAATAAAGGAGTAAAGTAATGAAAGGCATTAGAGACCATAAATCAGCGATCATTGAACATTTAAAAACCAATGAGAACTTCCGAAAAGCTTACCTAAATGAAGCCCTTAACGAGGATGAACCTGCGGTTGTTCTTTCTATGCTTCGCGACATCGTAGATGCGACTAGGGGGTTCACAAAACTTGCAAAAGAAACAGGCTTGGCTAGGCAAAGTCTTTATAAAGTCTTGTCTGAAAAAGGGAATCCTGAATTTGGAAGTGTTTGGAAGATCGTCCGCATATTGCGGAAAAAGAATCAAGCTTTGGTGAATGCTCGGTAAAATTTCATTTACCACCGTGTGGAAGGCTTTCTAAAATGTTTTGAGCCGAAGGATTGCTCGGATCGTTTTTCAAGACACGTTCCAAGCATAGTCTGGCTTCGTCGTACCGTTTAGCTAAGTAATAAAAGACGCCGAGTTTGTAGTAAAGGTCGAAATATTTCCCGCCTGATAGATTTAATGCTTCCAAGAAAAATGCCTCGGCAGTTTGAGGATGGTTTTCCAATAAAAAAAAAGTCCCCATATTTGAAATCCCGATGGGATAATTCGCCCGCGTGTAAAAACCCATCAATAAAAAATCCCATATAGTGGGTTCGGGAAGTTTGATGAATTCAGTTGCCCTTTCCAGGACCTGATTCTGGATATTGTATTCGGCCATAATTCTGGAATCGTCAAGGGTCGGTACTTGAGGCGCATAACCTTTTTTCAAATAAATTACGGTATTCTCATCCAAGTAAACCGGTCGCCAATCACTGTTATTTTGGAGATCAGCGACCCAACTCGTGGATATAGCTGGATTGAAAAATAGAATATTTGCGGAATTTTGGTCCGCCAAGGATGTTATTTTTCCTGTGTACTGGGCTGAAATGTATTCTGTGAATAGTTTCTCGCCCATTACCTCCAGACGGCCATCGATAAATACCTTTTGAGGACCTTTCCAGTCCAACCAGCCTCCCGGATTCAAAGCATTTAATATCCTTCCATCTAAATGGTTTTGAATAAGGAAATCCGTGGCCCGAACGGGTTGACTTTCATCGTTCACCCCAAGGCCGAAGCGTTCGGTTCGGCGGTCGTCCACATAATAGGCGTTTGTGATAACCCGCAAACCTAGACCCGAAAGTAGAGTTATTAGGATCAACGCAACCCATGATCTGGATAGAATCCCTTCTGTTATTTTGCGTAACCATGCCCATTCCAGGTCCTTCAAACAAGCGGCCGTAATGGGCAGGCAAATGAGGATGAAAAGCGGAATGTTCCGTACGGCGTTTGCGGATAAATAAAAGAAAATGGCGACCAGGAAAAACTCGTGAATTTTCCGTTTCTTCCAGGTGATCAAGATCAAAAACAATAAAAGGAAACTGAATAGCTTACAACCCCATAACTGGGCAACCGGCATAATGGGAATGTCGTAATGGACCCAAGGGGACATGAATTCATTTATATTTGAATGGAAAAGTTTAGTGTGAAGTGTCTGCCAAAGTTGGAACGGGAATAATATCCCTCGGAAAAAATATGGGTTTAACAGGCATAAAACCATAGCCAGGCCCGAAAACCGCACCAACTTCGAATCTGCCCGGCGTTGATGGAAGATACCAGAAACCAAAAAACCAACCATCAATCCCCAACCCAGGATAAATAAACCTTCCATGTTGGCCCAAACAACCTGGAGGATTGGAAGAAGGAATAGAAAATCCCTTTTCCGGGCCGTTCTTTGCTCCAATGTCCAAAGCATAACACTCATAAGCAACCAACTAATGATTTCGGGCCGGACCTGGAAACGAATTTCACATTCCCATATAGCCCATGCAAACAATAGTGTGGATATCCATGTAGGCGCACCGGTCAATCGAAGACGTGCCCATAGAAATGAAAAGACCGCGATTATTAAAACAACATTAAATAATGTAAGTAGCGGATAGCTGCCGGAAATAAAGAGCAGGTAAAGAACGACTTGATAAAGCCAATGGCCATCAACATAATCGTGATCGGGAACTGTGTAGGTGAAGGTATCCTTTGCGGGGAAACTATGATTTTGAAGTATCCACTGGCCACTCCTTAGGTGAAAACCCAAATCCAAGTCTTGAATGGTATGTGCGCTTAATAGGGCCAGTAGGAGGAAACAAGAAATAAGTGCCCAGGACCAAGGATTAATAAAAAAAGATCGGATTGAGGCCGAAAGAGGACGGGTTTGTAGGGAAGATTGAGTTGACATTAGGTGGATTATAACAAACGTTCCATATTTCAAATGGAGAAGAGATATTGAACTAGGGAGACCAAACAACAACCTTCTAAAAGCCCGATTTAAATCCATCTATTATCGATATCGGGTCAATTTGAAAGAACATGTTATGATTTTGGGGATTAAAAAAGAATCAACCTTTGGTTCACGCTCGGTAAAATTCCATAAGAGGGTTAGGAAGCCTAAATATGTTGCTATTTCGATATAGCGTTTAACCCGTGAAACCGAATTTTACTTGCCTATACGGAAAGCGCATCTTAAGTTGGATTCTACTGGTGCACTCATGACACAAGTCTCCCCCTCTGAAAGAGGGGGAATAAGGGGAAGTTAGCCTTTTATCAACGACAAATACCCCCCCACCCCCCTTTTCAAAGGGGGGCAAAGAATTCGTGAGATGCACTTTCCGTATAGGCATGGAATTTTAATATAGACAATGAATATTCATTGATGTATTAACCGTAGTGATTTTCATCACTTTTATTTTGGTGGTTTTCAAATGGACGAATTCATATTTGAACACGCACCTACAGGAAAAAGATCAAAAATTAAGGCAAATAACTCAGATATAGCCATGATCCTTTGTTTCCAGATAAATGGCTGGTTACCAGGTGAAATCCTTTATCTTGGTCGTGCTTCCACTGTCGAAAACCTCTCCTTTTTAAAATACAGAGACGAACTCCATTACATCCCCGGTGGTCGTTTCTAAAAAATTGCCTAAATTCGGGGAATCTTTTTTTTCAAGAAAGATACCCTTTTGAAGCGTAAAAACAGGAGAAGTAATATAATTAGATGACAAATTAAGTTGGGATCATTAGGGCCAACCTCAGTAACTGATAAATCCATAAAAAAATATAACGAGACGGGGAATAAAACCGCGCATACCACCACTATATAGCAGAGATAAAGTCGTTTCTGTTTGGAGGCCACTCATGGGAATCAAGAATTTTTGGACAGCGGGAATTTTATTAATAGTGTTTGTCTTGCCATTGGCTTGCCAACGTTACCTTCCTACCGCACCCAAACCAAAGGGAATAACCACACCCAATGGTGGTGTGGTATCGACTATTGCGGGGTCTGTTAGTGCGTTCGCTAACGGAACGGGAACTGGTGCAGCTTTCAATTGGCCCGCTGGTATAGCTGTCGATGCCTCTGATAATTTGTACATCGCAGATGCTGGCAATCAATTAATCCGGTTAATAACAACCGGAGCCGTGGTTTCGACTATAGCTGGTCAAGTTGGGGTTACTGGTTCTATGAACGCAACTGGAACTTCAGCATCTTTCTTTGATCCAAGCGGAGTCGCCGTTGATACCTCGGGAAATATATACGTTGCGGATTACGCCAACTCACTTATTCGTAAAATCACATCGGGTGGCGTGGTTTCGACCCTGGCGGGTCAAGTTGGGGTTACAGGAGCTACTAATGCGACGGGGACTTCTGCGTCATTTAATTATCCTGAAGGAGTCGCGGTGGACACCTCTGGAAATGTATATGTCGCTGACACTGGTAATAATCTGATCCGGGTTATCTCTCCGGGGGGTGTTGTGTCAACTTTGGCGGGACAGGCTGGTGTTACAGGTGCCACTAACGCAACGGGCACTTCAGCATCTTTCAATAATCCCTATGGGGTTGCGGTTGACACTTCCGGAAATGTGTACGTCGCGGACACTGGTAATAATTTGATCCGGGTTATCACCTCAGGGGGTGTTGTGTCAACTTTGGCGGGATCAGGATCAGTTGGTTCGGCCAATGGAACAGGATCAGCTGCGTCGTTTAATAATCCTTATGGGGTCGCTGTTGACTCTTCCGGAAATGTATACGTCGCGGACACTTACAATAATCTAATCCGGAAAGTAACTCTTGGGGGCGTTGTTACTACTTTGGCTGGATCAGGATCCATAGGGTCCGCAAATGGCACGGGAACGGCAGCTTCATTCTTTGCTCCTAATGGAGTCGCTGTTGACGTTTCCGGTGTTGTTTTCGTTGCAGATAGCGGCAACTACATAATCCGAGAAATTCAATAGTTATGTTTTAAGGTGTTTAAGATATTTAATCGTGAAACAGGTAACATTATTAATCCGATAACTTTTAACAAATACTCTTCCGCCGTAAAACTGCACGATAATTGACTTTTTTGCTTTATTGCGTGTAAAACATTCTGCCTAAATTGCACTTATTATGGCTATTTTTATTTTTTTCGAAAAATTAAACGGTTAACTCAAGTCATAATTTGCTCCTCCATAACAATCCGTAATAATTACTAGAAGAATGTTCCTTTTTTATTTATTAAAAATAGAAACGTTAAAACTAAATTTTCCTTTTTTGTTTTGATTTTATTTTTTTAAGGACTAGTATTTTTCCCTGGCAGTATCTTTTTCAGCAACGTCTGACATTTGTAAGTTGATTTATAGTGGTTGGAGGCAGTGATGCGCAGAGATTATTATTTTTTTATTTCTGTTTTTTCACTCATAACATTTTTTGGTTTAAGCTCTTTAGCTTATTGTCAAAATAGTGGCGCGGTATCCACTCTTGCGGGGTCGGCAGGGGTTAGTGCTTTTGCGGACGGAACAGGGAACGCCGCTGCATTTAATTGGCCCTTTGAATTAACGGTCGATTCGTCCAGTAATATTTACATTGCTGATTCCGGCAATCAAATAATCCGGAAAATTACTTCTGGGGTCGTGGTTACCACTTTTGCAGGCCAAGTCGGAATTATAGGTTCAACCAACGGAACGGGAACTGCCGCTTCCTTCTTTAACCCTTCAGGAATCTCCTTCGATTCGGCCGGAAATATTTATGTAGCGGACACGCTCAACAATCTGATTAGAGAAATTACCCCTGGTGGTGTAGTGACAACCCTGGCAGGGTCGGCGGGTGTCACGGGTTCAACCAATGGGACTGGATCAGCCGCTTCTTTTAATAACCCTTATGGAGTTGCCGTTGATTCTAACGGCAATGTCTACGTCGCGGACACTCTCAACAATCTGATTAGGGAAATTACCCCTGGTGGTGTAGTGACAACCCTGGCAGGGTCGGCGGGTGTCACGGGTTCAACCAATGGGACTGGATCAGCTGCTTCTTTTAATAACCCTTATGGAGTTGCCGTTGATTCTAACGGCAATGTCTACGTCGCGGACACTGGAAATAACCTTATACGGGAAATTGCCCCAGGGGGTGTTGTGTCTACTCTGGTGGGGTCTGGGTCTGCTGGATCATCCAATGGGACGGGAATTGCAGCGTCGTTTAATGGACCTTATGGAGTCGCGGTTGGTACTTCCGGAAATGTATATGTCGCGGACACATTCAACAATCTGATACGGGAAATTGCCCCAGGGGGTGTAGTGACAACCCTGGCGGGGTCCGGATCTATAGGTTCAGCAGATGGAACTGGATCCGCGGCGTCATTCTTTTCTCCGAACGGAATCTCGGTTGACGCTTCCGGAAATGTGTACGTTGCGGATAGTGGTAATTACATCATAAGGATCATTCAATAATTTATTTTCCTGTTTCATTGGTTTTTATTGGTAGGAGGACTCGTTTATGCTGAAATCGTTTTTGCAAACAATTCGAATTTCCTTCACCTATATCTTTGTGTTTTTTACTACCATTTCTTTTTTTCTTTTTTTATTTCCACAACAATGTCTTTCTCAAGTCACCCCAGCAACTATTTGCGTCTGCCTTAACAGTGGTGACGGAGGAGATTTAATCACCACCGACATAGGGAATCCTCAGGACGTTGGAAAGATTGGTGTAGTTGTTACGAATCCTTACTCAGGATGGGGAGCGGGTTGGCCGGGCTCCGTATGGATTTCAGACACCGCTGCTGCTCAAGTTGCGCCTCCTAATTCGAAAGGAACGGACCAAATTATATTTACACGGACTTTAAATCTAACTTCTGATGAACTTGCCCAAGCGACTTTTTCATTACATACAAAATCCGATGATGCCGTAACGGTTCTTGTGAATGGTGTTCCAGTGGTAAGTTGCGGTGGCTTCACTCCACCTCCTGCACACGCTCCTTTACCTTTTTGTTTTCCTTACTTTACTTCTTTGTCAGGTTCAAACAGCACCTTTAATAATCAATTTCAATCTGGACCCAACACCATCACATTCGTTGATCAGGATGTTTATGGGGGAAATATCGCAATAGATTACAGTTTTTGTGCCTGCTATCCGGCACCTACCAACACACCGACAAAAACCGCAACTCCAACATCAACTTGGACTCCAACAATTACTCTTACACCCACACCAACCAATACCCCGACGAACACCCCTACTTTAACTTCTACAAACACTCCAACAATTACGCCTACACCTACTCCAACCAATACCCCAACCAATACACCCACACCAACGCCTACACCTACGAATACACCTACACCCACTTTCACTTTTACCCCTACGAATACTCCAACAGCTACACCAACAAATACTCCAACTTACACATTTACATCGACTTCAACAAATACCCCGACTTATACATCCACTAATACCCCAACGCCCACACCCACTAATACCCCTTCTTACACTCCCACATTAACACCAACAAATACCCCAACATTTACACCAACCCCAACCCCTACAAATACACCAACCTACACACCCACCTACACCCCCACCTCTACTAATACGCCGACTATTACTAATACACCAACTAAGACTCCAACAAGCACTAATACCGGAACGTCGACCCGGACGCCCACGCGCACACCCACAGCTACTAAGACTCGAACACCAACAATCATGCCTACTGTTACGCCGACTAATACACATACGAGGACACCTACTGTTACACCCACGCGCACACCGACAGTTATGCCCACGTTTACACCTACTAATACTAGCACTCGCACGCCCACTGTGACTTTCACGCGAACGGGGACAATACTTCCTACAGCGACGCCGACTGTTACTAGGACCAGGACTCCCACACAAACTTACACTCGCACGAATACTGTCTTGCCAACTGCAACGCCTTCTAATACCCCAACCAGAACACCAACCATTACTCCTACACGAACTCCAACAATTCTACCTACTCATACACCATCCAACACCTCCACCAGGACACCAACAGTGACTCCAACCCGCACACCGACAATCTTGCCTACTATAACGCCGACCAATACACCGACTCGGACACCTACAGTGACTAATACTAGAACACCAACAATTACAGCGAGTGTAACGCCGACACCTACAATCACTATTTCTGCTACACAAACTTCTACAATTACATCGACACCTACGCCCATGTGCTGCGATCTATATTCGTTAGATTTTGGATCTTCAGGTTCCGGATTGGGTCAGTTTAGTGGCGCGTGGGGTATAGCAACTGGAAGTGGGAGTGCAGCGGGAACTGTTTTCGTTGCGGACCAAGCAAATAATCGGATTGATGTATTTAACACAAATGGCATTCCCATCACTTATTTTGGTAATCCGGGCAGTGGAAGTGGGTCTTTCAGCGGCCCCTATGGGGTTGCTGCTGATTCTTCTGGAAATGTTTACGTCGCGGATCAAGGTAACAACTTGATTCAGAAGTTCACTTATAACGGAGCTGGTAATTATGGGTTTACTTCCCAATGGGGTGGCGGCGGAAATGGGAATGGTCAATTTGCTGGAATTTATGATGTTGCGGTTGATCCGACAGGAAATACTGTCTATGCGGTAGATATGGGTGATAACGGAGGAAGAATACAAGCCTTTTCTTCTATCGGAGGGTTTGAGGCTACCGCAAACAATTCTTTAACTTCTGGGTTATTTAGTAATCCTATGGGTGTAGCTGTGGGGCCTAATTATGTTTATGTAGCTGATGAAGGGCATAACCTCATCAAGAGGTTTGACTATCACCTAGATGTTTCCGGTTCCGCTTTTATATCTTGGGGCGGAGGAGGTTCTGGAAATGGCAAATTTGGTTCTCCTCACCGCTTAGCGACTGACAGTTCGGGTAATGTGTATGTTTCCGATAGTGGTAATACTCGTATTCAAGTATTCGATGCAAATGGAAATTATTTATGTCAGGTTAGTGATGCTGCGTCTACTTTTACAGGAGACTCACTTTTTGGAATTGCAGTCGATCCCTCCTTAGATTTTTTTATTATTTATGCTGATGGCGGTGCTCAAGATAAGGTTTTTAAATATATTCCATGCGCAATTAATACACCCACAAACACACCGACATTAACCAATACTCCAACCACAACGCCAACTGTGTGTTGCGGTCAGTTTTCTGTGTCATTTGGTTCTGCGGGATCTGGAAATGGCCAATTTAATTCCGCGTGGGGTATAGCTACCGGAAGCGGGGGTGCGGCAGGTACTGTATTTGTCGGCGATAAAAGTAATAATCGGA
>CAWKAR010000016.1:0-54494 GCA_963847625.1 candidate division FCPU426 bacterium
TCCCCGGTCATGATCAGCAAAAAAACCAAAGCCAATGCCACCAGGGACGATTTAAAAACAATTTTCTTAAATTCCAATGAATCCCCCTTAAGTCTCAAAACCATGCTTTCCTCGGCCACGCGACTTTGTCGGACGTCATCCGGTAAAGGCACCAACCGGTGCTTCGCTCATCGAACTGTGTCCCCACTTTCAACGTGCCGAAAACCGTGACTGGCACATCCATGATTGCCTCGGCGCTCTTTCCCCTGTCCATATCCACGTAAATCCATTGGTTGAGGTTTGGAATCGCCCCGTAACAGCAGGTGGCCCGGCTTTGCGCCAGGATGAAGGTGCGGGCGTTGTTTTTCTCCACCGTCATGGGGATCATGAAACCCACCACCGATATTTTTTGTCCATCCAAGATTCGAATGTTGGAAGGGACTTTTAAAAGCAGGGCTTCAGCCTTTGAACTAGTGCCCGTCCCTGGGCCATCCAAGGGTGGTTTTCCAGAGGGGAAACCGCTCAGGGTGTCGAAACCCAATTGGAAATAATTCCCGACTTTCGGGTATGGGATTTTCAAACCCGCCAATTCGGCAGGACTTTGAGGTCCTTTAGGGCTCACAGTGTATGTTTTCCCGGCTTCCTCCTTTTGAGCCTGCTCCCTCCACCATCGGGTCATGGATGGGGTGTAAGACCCCTTCAAGAGGACCAGGAACATCACCAACCCCGCCACCCCGGTGAGGACAATGATTGCCCAAAAACTCGAGTCCCTCGGGGGAATGGAGGATTGGTACTCGACTTTCACCTTCTTTTTCCCGGGCCAGACGTTGCGGATATAGACTTTCATTCCAGTTCCTTACCTTTCGCTTACCACATGGATTCCTTGGGGACGATGACTTTGTCGGCCACCAGCCGGTAAAGGCTCCAGCCCATATCGGCCTTTTTCCTCTCGCCGACGGATAGCGTTCCAAAAACCGTCACGGGCACGTCCATAATGGCGTCAGCGTCCTTCTCCCCGCCCATGCGCACGAACATCCACTCGTTCATCTTGGGGGTGATGCCGTAACAACAGGTCGCCTGGCTCCTGGCCAGGATGAAGGAGGTGGCCTTGTCCCCGGCCTCGTTCGTGTCGATTGGAATCATGAATCCCACGACCGCGATGTTTACCCTGTCCAATTTCTTTATGAATGCCGGGACAGGGAATTTTTTCTTTTTCAACCTCAATTTGGGATCAATCTCCTCCTCGATTTCGGGGGCGTCATACTTGAAATGCGCGAGGGTGTCCCAGGTCACCAGAGGGCGGCCTTCCAGTTTGGGATAAACGGTGATGGGGGCGGATTTCAGGTCCACCGCTGTGATCGGGTAGATCGTCGGCGCCGAACCGGCCGGTTGGCCCGTGATGGTACTGGTAAAAAACATAAAACCCACCCCAACTAAAAGCCCTAACCGCAAACTGAAACCCGGCTTTTTATTAAGTGAACTATTTTTCAAGGTTGCCTCCGTATTCGCGCTTGAATCTCAATAAAACCAAGGTTTCTCGGAAGGGATTCCGACCTTATCGGATACCATCCGGTAAAGGCACCACCCCTTATTAGCGTGGTCGTATTTCGTGCCCACGCTTAAAGTCCCGAATACCGTGATTGGGACATCCATCTTCCACTCGGTTGACTTTCCTTTTTCCATCGTGACGTCGATCCATTGGTTCAATTTGGGGGCGATGCCGTAACAACAGGTCATTTGGCTTTGGGCGAGGATAAAGGACAACACCCGGTACTTTTCCGAAAGCATCGGGATCATGAAGCCCTCCACCACGACCTTTCGGCCGTCCAAAACCCGGATGAATTCAGGGACTTCCTGTTGCTTTTTCCGGGCCGTCTCTTTCGGCTCAAACGGATCGCTGTTCAAATCATCCCGTTGGGTATTCATGTCCTCCGTCGCGTCGGGAGAATCAATCGTGTAGGAACTGAGCAAGTCGAAACCGACCTTTAAATATCCGTCCGACTCGGAAAAACGGGTCCGAGGCTTAGACCCATCGCTCTTCATTTCCATAACCTCACCAGGAATGGCGAGTAGCAGAAGGATCAGACCCAGCCAAATAAGACTAAAGACGCCAAATGAGACTCCGCGAAACCCCGTTTTAATCCCAGGCATTTTTCCGCCTTATTTCCCCGAAAGAGCCGGAGGCTTCACACCCTCGTTCCCCTCCGGATAAAGGAACCACACGTTTTTAAAAGCTACGCCCTTCGCCTTGACATAGCCGATGGTTCCCTCAAACTTTTCCACGCCCTTGAGTTTTTTCGATACTCCCTTGTATTCGGAAGTGTTACCAGCGGTCTCCCCCGTCAAGGCATCGGCTATGGGAAGAAGCTTCACCATGTAAGGCCCGGCTTTTCCCTTCACCTTGATTTTGATCGACGCTTGGGAAATCCTCACCGGATTTTCCGCCTCCCCGTCCAGGACGAAAGCGTCCAGTTCCCCCGTCGAAGAATCCAAAAGAAGCTCCACATGGGCAAATTCCTCACCAAGCTCGACCAGCGTTCCATGGTGGGGCGGATGGTGCTCATGGGCAAAGATCTGGGCGGCTGGTAAAAAAAATAAAAACAGGATCAGAGCCGTAGCCAAAACGCCGAATGGATTTATTTTTTTCATCTCGTTCTCCTTTTGTGTTCGGTTTAAGACAAGGGATCTAAATTACGGGCCACGTCGGTGGAATAAGCCCTGAGGGCTGGGACGAGCCCGGAAATTGCACCCAAGATCGTCATGCCGATGGGAACGGATAACAGGGAGGGATGGAACTGGAACACGTCCAGTACCACGCCCGTCTGTTGGCGCACCACCATGGCGGTCACGGAAAAAATGGCCAGGTAGATGCCGTACCCGGTGAGAGAGCCCATCCCAGCGATAGCGGTTGCTTCCAGAACGATGGCTGAAAACACCGTGGAACGCTTGGCGCCCAGGGACCGCAAAATGGCAAATTCCCGCCGCCGCTCGTTCAGGGTGTTATATAAACTGGAAAGGATGGAGGCTGCCGCCACCAGCATTACCAGGTAAGCCACCAACGTGAGGATCTTCGTCACCCACCCCATCTTGTCGAAAAGCTCTGCCATTACCTTCCCGATGGGCCAGGCCAGCGTCGCCACTTTGCCCTGGCGGTTGATGGTCTGGTCCAGCATGAAGCCCGCCTGGGGGCTGTAGAACTTCAACATGACGGCGGATACTTCCTTGTCGGCATCCGGTATTTCCACCCCCTCCTTGGCCGTGTACTCCTTTCCGGTTCCCCGTAGGACGTGGCCCTTCATGCGGTACACGTCGTCGATGGGAATCCAAATGACCCGGTCCGAGGGGGTGTTCGTTGGTTGGAGAACACCCACTACCTGGAACACTTCCTCGTGCTGCATATTTGGGTCGAAGAAAAGGCCGTGGTAGGGTTTGAAGGTGGAGCCCATCTGGAGGCCCAGTTTCCGCGCCGCGAAACTGCCGATCACGGCCTCCCTTTTCGCCGGGTCAAATACACGCCCTCCCTGCTGGACCGTAAGGTGCCGACCGTTTTGGTATTCGAATTTCGTGAAGATGTCCCCGGTTGTCCCGACGATGCGGTAACCGAAATAGTTGTCGCCCACCGCGTAGGGAACGGCCAGTTCCACCCTCGGGTCCTTTTTCACCGCCTCGTAAAGCGACCAGGGGATGTTGCCGGGGGATGTTTCCAATTGGAAAACCGCATTCAGGACCAGTTGGAGCTGGCTTCCCCTAGCTCCCAAAACCGCGTCAAAGCCCGCTTGGCCGCCCGTGAATGCACCCCGGGTCTGGTGCTGGATGGAAAAAACCGCCATGGTCAATCCGGTCGCCAGGGCCACCGATATCACCGTTATCGCCGTTGAAAGGGCATGCTGCTTCATGCTTCGTTTGACCAGGAAAATTAAGTTTTTTAATTTCTTAAATGGGTTCATATCCGGGGCCTCCCGTTTCCAACCGAATCCGGGACCGGGTTGATGCGGCTTAAGTTTTCCACTTTCTCGAACTTCGATAAAATCTCACGGTCGTGGCTAACCAGGAGAAGGGCCGCCCCGTTCTCCTGGCAAATCCTGCGGATAAGTGAAAGGGATTCCATGGCCCTGACATGGTCCAAGTGGCCCGTGGGTTCATCGGCAAGCACCAATTGGGGATGGTTGGCCAAAGCCCTGGCCACCGCGACCCTCTGCTGTTGTCCCACCGACATTTGCCTCGGAAGATATTGAAGTCGTTTTCCTAACCCAACCTTTTCCAGCAGGGAACCCGCGTAGGCTGCGTCAGCCCCGCGCCCGAACATCATGCCCAATTCCACGTTCTCCAAGGCCGTATAGCCCTGCAAAAGGTTGAAAGTTTGGAAGATATATCCAAGCGATTGGGCGCGGACCGTATCCCTCGCGCTTTCGGACAGGGTTTCCATTTCCTGTCCCACTAGCAGAATACTTCCCTCATCGGCTTTTAAGATTCCGGCGATAAGGTTCAGGAACGTCGTTTTTCCGGAACCGCTCTCGCCCGCCAGGGCCAATTGCTCACCCTGGTCCAGGGAGAAATAATTCACGTTGACGACCAGTTGATCGCCACCCTCCGGCGACGGGTAGGATTTTTTTAATTTTTTGATTTCAAGAACTTTCATTTTTCCCTCGTGCCTTTAATCGGTTAATAAAAGAATCATTGGGAATAAACAGGGATATGCCTTGGATCGAACGGGAAAATGGCCGGGAATATGAGCTTGGGGAAATCCGGAATTTATGTTGATATGCCGAAATAAGCGGAAGTGTTTAAGGTACTAACGCTACCCTATCGGTTGTTTTCCCGTTTGAAGGTTATGAAAGGACGGCAGGAGGGGCACGGCCAAAATGAAACGAGAATTTGGTACTGCGGAACGACGGAAGAAAAACCAAGACAGCGAAAAACAACGCGAAAATCGGGACAATCTCGACGGGAGCGGCGGAAAAATCCGAGTTACAGACCGCTTTGTGAAAACTACAGTAAGCGCAATCGCTTTCTTCAGCTTTTTCATGATGGTGGTGGACATAATTTTCGGCGAGATCCACACCAGCGAAAGCCAGGAAAACAAAAATAGCCGTGAATTTGATCCATTTGCGCGAACGCATCAAAACTCCCTATGCGACTGCTGTTTATGATGGCAACCTTGGTAGGGAAAGTCAATCATTGGACGAATAAAAAGGTTAAAGGTGGTTTGGTTAGGGGTTTCCTCATTTCCCAAAAAAAACATAAGGCCCTAGAAAGCCGTTAGATAAACATATTCGTTAAAAAGTAGCCCAACCCTCGAACACCTGAAGACTCACCAAGCACCCTATCCCTTATTTGGGATTAAACTTTGCCACAACCCAAAAATCACGGAAATTTATTAGAAATATAATTAAAATTAAAAATCATTAGGATTTTGAAGATAAGTGCAACCCTCCATAGGTTGAGATTCATCAAAAATTCCCTTTGTTTTAATTCCTGGTTTTACTCGTGGCAAAGCCGTGGCAAATTATTTGTCTCCGCCGGTTGTTTGCCTTCGATATGGTCATTATTACTTTATTAGGTTGACGTTTTTCCCTTTTACCTGTCCACGAAGGGTCCCATCGTGGACAGCTACGTAAACGCAGAAACAGTTTCAATCACAGCCGGACAACACAATGACTACCTTCGGTGGTTTCACTTCCCGCTTCCATTTTTCAATCTTAGCCTCGCCATTTTCCGAATATTCCATTTTTTTGAATTTCAATAGCAGGTTGTGCAGCTGAGCCTTCTTGATCCTTGGGTCGTAGCTAAGTGCCGTGGCATCGGATTCATCAAGGGGGATGCTATCCCTGTCTACCAGCGGGTTTTTCATCACAGCAATATCTTCTTCGGTCAGCTCCGGGAAGGCGCAAGTGACCTCACGCCCATCATAAGGATTCGGCACGGAAGCGATGCTTGCCACGAGTCGGGAATCGACCTTGATTCTGTCCTTCTTCAAGTGGGCCAGTCCTCCCAAAGCGCCCTTGTCTTGGATGGGAAATACGGCCTTAACGAGTTCGAATTCATGGATATCGTAGGGGTGGTTCAGCCAATGTTCTAAGAATTTTCGGGGTTCGAAAGAGGCAGTTTCGGTCACTTCCTGATTCCAGAAAACATAACCGGATATCCCAGACCCGTTCTTCATGACCATTTTCACCTTGTAGATATAAACCGGGATCGGGTCCCCAAAGGCCAGGCCGAAGGAGATGAACATAACCAAGGTCAACCAAATTCCCCTATAATTCTTTTTCAAATCCCGCTCCATTTCAAAGTTAGTCGGCACCCTGTCCACTACACCTCCCCGCCGTGGACACCTAACCTGGGTTTTATTTGGAATGGGAAGATAACTGGACTTCTCGTTCGCGCGACCTGGCCCGGGTTCACCCGATGCCAGGTCACCGCTACACGCTTGAGGACTTTAAAGACCTCTCCTTTGAGATCACGCGAGGTCGAAGCGGTCAAGGTTCATCACCTTGTTCCAAGCCGCCACAAAATCATGAACAAACGACTGCTTTGAATCACTACTTGCATAGAATTCGGAAAGGGCTCTGATCTGAGAGTTCGAACCGAAGACGAGATCAACGATGGTGCCCGTCCACTTAAGCTCACCCGTCGCCCGATCGTGTCCCTCCAACACGCCTTCCGATGTGGCGGACTTCTGCCACTTCGTGTTCATATCGAGGAGATTTACGAAGAAATCATTGGTCAATGATCCGGGTCGCTTGGTGAAAATACCGTGCTTAGACTGCCCAAAATTCGCGTTTAAAGCCCGCATCCCCCCCACCAGAACCGTCATTTCGGGAGCGGCGAGTGTCAGCAGGTTCGCTCGGTCCACCAACAATTGGGCGGCGGCTTTTTCGTGTCCCTTGCGGAGGTAGTTGCGGAATCCGTCCGCGACAGGTTCCAATACAGCGAAAGAGTTCACGTCGGTTTGCTCCTGGGACGCGTCCATTCGCCCGGGCGAGAAGGGCACCTTCACCTTGATGCCCGCCTTCTTCGCCGCTTCTTCGATGGCCGCGCAGCCGCCTAAAACGATCAGGTCCGCCAGCGAGACCTTCTTCCCGCCAGCCTTCACACCGTTGAATTTCTTCTGGATCTCCTCCAACCTCTGAAGAACCTTGGACAATTCAGCCGGCTGGTTGACCTCCCAATTCTTTTGCGGATTGAGGCGTATTCGCGCCCCGTTCGCGCCGCCGCGCTTGTCGGTGCCCCGGAAAGTAGCCGCCGAGGCCCAGGCTGTCGTTACCAGTTGGGAGATGGAAAGGCCGGATTTGAGGATCTTGGCCTTCAGGGCCGCGATCTCCGACTTCCCGATCAATTTATGCTTAACGGCGGGTATCGGGTCCTGCCACAACAGGGGCTCCTTGGGAACGAGCGGGCCCAGATAACGTGAAACAGGCCCCATGTCGCGGTGGGTCAGCTTGAACCACGCCTTGGCGAAAGCCTCGTTGAACTCTTGGGGATGGTCGAGGAACCGCTTGGCGATCTTCGCGTAACTCGGGTCCATTTTGAGTGAGAGGTCCGTGGTGAACATCATGGGGGGGTGTTTTTTTGACGGATCGTGAGCATCCGGCACGGTCCCCTTCGCCGATGGGTCCTTGGGGGTCCACTGCTGGGCGCCTGCGGGGCTCTTCGTGAGTTCCCAATCGTATTTGAATAGGTTCTCCAGGTAGTTATTGCTCCACTTCACCGGGGTGGTGGTCCAGGCGCCTTCCAACCCGCTGGAGATCGTATCGGCTCCCTTGCCGATGCCAAAGTTGTTTTTCCACCCCAAACCTTGCTCTTCGATGCCGGCCGCCTCAGGTTCGGGACCCACGTACTTACCCGGGTCGGCCGCGCCATGGGCCTTACCCAAGGTGTGACCCCCGGCGATGAGGGCCACCGTCTCCTCGTCATTCATTGCCATGCGGGCGAAGGTCTCCCGGATATCCCGCGCCGCCGCGATGGGGACTGGCTTTCCATTAGGGCCTTCGGGATTCACGTAGATGAGGCCCATCTGAACGGCGCCTAAGGGGTTCTCAAGCTCACGGTCGCCGGTGTAGCGCTCGTCCGCCAGCCACTTTCCTTCCGGTCCCCAGTAAATGTCCTCTTCCGGCTCCCAAATGTCCTCTCGCCCGCCCCCAAAGCCGAAGATTTTTAATCCCATCGACTCCAGCGCGACGGTGCCTGCGAGAATGATCAGGTCGGCCCAGGATAGTTTGCGCCCGTACTTCTGCTTGATCGGCCAGATCAAGCGGCGCGCCTTGTCGAGGCTCACATTGTCCGGCCAGCTGTTGAGGGGCGCGAAGCGCTGGGCCCCATGGCCCGCGCCGCCCCGGCCATCGGAGATCCTGTATGTGCCCGCGCTGTGCCACGCCATACGGATGAAGAAGGGTCCATAGTGGCCGTAGTCGGCGGGCCACCAGTCTTGTGAATCCTTCATCAAGGCCCGGAGGTCTTTTATCACGGCTTTTAGGTCCAGGCTTTTAAATTCCTTGGCGTAGTCGAAAGAATCGTCCATGGGATTGGAAAGAGGGGAATGTTGTTGCAGGATCTTCAGGTTGAGTTGATGGGGCCACCAGTCCGCGTTGGTTCGAGCTCCAGCCATTGTTTGCTTACGCTCGCCGCCCGGGAACGGGCACTTTGTTTCGTTTGACATGTTTCTCTCCTTACGCTTTCTACGATTCACTAACCGAACCAGTATATGCCTATATTAAATCCCGGTCCAAATCATTAATCATCCGGAATTCGAAAGAACATAAAGGCCGTCCAATCAGGGTCCCCGTCGCGGACAAACAAAAAAGTATATTTACCCAATTTTACCTTTGTTAATAAAATCTTGGGCCATTACTTAAATTTGGTTTCTTTGATTTTATTTGGGGAAATGAACAAATTTTTTAAGCGTGAGCAAGCGCGAAGGCGCCTCTGTGTTTTTTCCCCTTGGACTTTCGTTGGAGCGAAAGATCATACCCGGCGAAGGAAAGAATTTTTACAAGGGTGGAAAATTCAAGGCGGTGGTTGCCGGAAAGGGCTTTATAAAGGTTTTGTCGTCCTAAGCCGGTTGCCTTAGCAAGCTTTCCTATCCCTCCCAATAGGTCCACTACAGGTCTGAGGCTTCGGGCAAGTAAATTAATATCCTGTTCCAGCAAGAGACCTTTCAGGTATTCTTCGCGGAAAGCCTCATCGTTTTTAAGGTTTTCAATTATCATTTCGTCAAGGGTGCTTCCCTGTGGGCCGTATACTTTTTTCTTTTTCATTTTTCACGCCTCTCCAACTTCCGGCTTTTGTGATCCCGCCAAAAAAATCTTGCGATCGCCATATCCCTTTCTTGACCGTGCTTTTCCCCTCCGCAAAGGAGGATAACTATTACTGGGCCGTCCTGGCCGAAGTAAACCCGATAGCCTGGTCCTACATCAATCTTAAAACCCCAAACCCCTTCGCCGGCATCGTCGCAATGGCCAAGGGTGCCACGTTCAGCCCTTAACAAGCGGTCAATGATCGCTTTTTTTCCTTTAGCATCATTTAAATCTCTAAACCAGATGCGGAATGGTTCTTTCCCTTCCGCAGTCTGGTAGTTAATGACAACCCTAGGTCTAGCTTCCATAATTGTCTCTCCTACGAGACAAACTGTCAACTTTGTCAACCCCATTTTGATAACAACATAATCGATGAATCAATTTTTTAGAGGCAACCCAATGAGCATTAAAAAGTAAATTATCATCAACAATAGACCCATTGGGAAAGCCCATTTGGCCCATTCGCCGCTTTTGATACCGAGTTTGTTGGCTGTAATGATATTTGGCAGATTGCCGGGGATGAGCATAATTCCTGAGAGCAAGAGCCCGAACATCACATATTGAACCGTCGCCATGGACATCTGAGGGTTTATCTCAGCTGCCGCCATACTGGCGTTATCCAGAACCGCCGAGACCATATTGATCCAATAGAGAACGCGGGGCGAAAGATCGGTTAAAAACCGGGTTACCATGGGCGTTAAGCCCGTCCCCAGTAATATTAATCCCATCACGAACAAATATATCTTGAAAGCCCTGGCGACAACGCCCCAACCGGTTTCGGAATTATACCGTTCAAGTTTCAAAGGGAGCCCTCCTTTGGTAAAAGGGTGAAGGCTTGCGACCAAACCCAAAATCGCGATCAGGGGAAGAACCCAATATCCCAAAAGCCTTGTCATAAAAAAGAAATCTGCCTGATTAGGCGCGTCTTTTAACCGGGCAACCGCAATGGCAGTTAAGGGGCCGCCCAAAGGCGTTAACGCCGAGCCCAAACCGATAGAAAGGCAAGCCAGAATCGCGATTTTAATCTTAAATTCCCGTTGCAGGCGCAGGACGATCAACACTTCTGCCAGAATGAGCGGGGTGATGATTGAGGTCATGACGCCGGAAATCAGGCCTAATCCGGTCACGAGAATGAAAAGGAACGGCCGCACGCCGATTTTTTCTGTAATCGTCACGATCCAGTTTTTGAAATGATCCTGGAAATAATAAAAAATAAACCCCGCCGTCACCACCGCCAGGGTGATGGGAATTGGTTCGTTTAAGGTTCCAATAACCAAATGCCAAGACCAAAGATGGGATATGCTAACCGCCACCGCACCCATGATAAAAAGAAAGGTTTCCAGCTCTTCCTCAACCGTTTTGGAGAAAAAGGGCAGCAATAAGACCAACCCCATGACGAATCCGAGACTGCTGATAATCCAAATCCCCTGATTTATCATTTGATTTCTCTTTGTTGAAAGATCCTTGGTGATCAGATTAAAAAGTCTAAAAATTTGGGTTTTATTATATTTGAATCTTTGTCTAATTTGGCTATCCCCATTGGACAATTTAGCTCTCATTGATCGCGAAACACATTACTTAAGAGGAGGCCGTAGTGACAAAGGGTAACAACCCTGTTCCATTAAGGCAGGAGCTCGTCGGTCACCCCGCCGTGTCCTATTCGTGTCCTTCGTTCTCATTTTTTGCCATGGATTGCCCTGATCGACCATGGATGTCCATGGGTTCAAAAAATAGCCTTTGCCCTCCGGGATGATAAAACCCTTACAGGCAAAGGCCTTTGAAATTGTGGCAGTGACATGAATTTTTTTGAATGGCGGGGTTGACGGGGTTCGAACCCGCGACCTCCTGCGTGACAGGAAGTCACAAGCCATTCGGCGACCCAGCCAGTAAGTTTTTAAAAATAAACTAGTCCCCAGCACATTTTCAAAGGCCTTCGCCTGTAAGGGTTTTATGACCCAAGCAAGCGAAGGCCTTTTTTGTGCGCGACGGTCAAGGACACGGTGCGACGGTCAAGACCCGAAATTGACGGTTGAGTTTGACACGTATATGACACGGGAAAAGCTCCTGCGTTCCATGCAGGAGGTCAAACATTCTTACCGTTTTCCCTCCCCCTTGTCATATACGTGTCAAACCCGCTTATGTATAAAATGCAAAAGCTAAGAAACGTTTCAGGGATTCCAACTAAGACTTTGTTCTTTTTTGCGATTACGGCTGCTTCTTCTGCTGCTGAATCTCCGCTAGCGTTTGTAGCTGCATAGGCTGCCCTTTGGGGGTATTTTGGACATTCTGTAAGGTAATCACTCGTATTTGATCCGGCGTGGGCATGTACCCTAAATACTGGGTGAGCCAATCATGAAACATCTGATAATCCATTACCTGATAATTTACGGGTGTCCCCTGGTAATCAACGCTATTGCGAACAGGCCATACAACCCAAAAGCGATTGAAACCAACTATAAGAACTTCCTTTTTGTCTTTATCGAAGGGGATATTTTTTAAAGCCTCCTGAATATTAATATTCTTCTTAAGAATTCCCAATGGACTTTTCTGGATTGCTTGATTTGCATTAACACAGTCTTGTTTGAACATCAAATCAGCGCAAGCACTACTAATTCCGTCTACACGAGTTTGTATCCACAGGATACGTTTATCAAAATCGTATATCGTTGTGTCTGGAAAGTAATCGCAAAATTGGGGTAGTGCGTATGGTGCTATCGCTTCATCATTGCAGCCGATTAGGGTTAAACTCGACAGTGCTACAAACAATAATAAAATGGCATGAATTCTTGGCCGCATGAGCATATCCTTTACCCAAAATTTTAACTGATTAATTGACTTTGATGATCTTTTGACCATCTGTTGAAAATTTTATTAGCTTTAGTTCAATGACTGTCTTTTCAGCATTTAAGGTAGTGACATAGCTTCTAGTCCCCAAAACCTTTGCGCTAATTAATATAGTTTGGTCATCAACAAACGATGCTTTAACCGCATTGGTGAGGTAAAAAATCCTCGACATCCCTTCCCCAGGTTCAAACGAAACGAGATAATCCGAATCGTTCACCTTCTGGATAACGGTAACCTGCCCCGCAACATCTTTCCCAATCAAAGCAGTACCACTCATGGACAAATCCATAAAATCATAAGCTTTATCAGGATTGACGGTGGGAGTGGGCAACGGGTTCCAAACGTCTTTTTCGTCAGAAGACACAACATCTAATTTAATGTAATTAGTAGATTTATCATTTTCTGCATAGGGGTAAAATCCGTTCACTCTGACAACCGTATTAAGCGTTTCATCATTTTTGATATCATCCAAATTTATTTTGCTACTCGTATTTTCCAAACAAAAAATTTTAGAGTAATCCTTCGCAAACAAGCCAGCGAGGGCATCACGATTCCCGCCCTGATACATCCATTTATCTTTTTCTGGAACAGGTAATTTCACAAGCCACAGATTAGGGTCAATCTTTTTGTAAAACTTAAACTCTTCAAAATAAATGTCATCTTTATTTGCGTTATCGCCCACATCAAATAGATCTCCCGGTGTCCTAGTACCATAAGCGACAGCGGATTTCCCGTTCTTATCCTGAATCACTATATCCCTTAAAGCTGTGTTAATTTCGGCCGCGTCCGGCGGATACTGGTGCCTGTAAATGTATAGATTCAAAGGGGGCGCGGCATTTGAAAAATTTAAGTTTCTCGTTTTAAAGATTAAATTAGGTGAAGGCGTGGCAGTGGGCATTTGCCCCCATGCGGTGGAAATTCCAGAAAAAACCAATAAAAACAAAATGATTTTTTTCATAGTATTTCCTCTCGTCAAATTTATTTTCAAATTTAAATATCACTCAATGCTTTTTCCGTTTTCGGAGCTATGCACTCGACATAAGTAAGGCTATTTTGCGGCTCTTATTTAGTTTTCCTTTTCAACTTTCTGCCTTAAACCATTTCAATACTTGATTCATTGTTTTATTAAAAAAAGTTGTTCTTTCAAAATATTCATAACGCCTCAAATCCCTGGGGTTAAAATTCGGATTGCGATATTGGCTTTCATGTCGAAACTCATAAAAAGTAGTTAAATACGCCCACAATTTTATGTAAGCCTCAGACACTTTTTTCTCTTTTGTTTTTTCTCGTCTTTTATGAAAAAGACGTATTTTTTTCATCGTGCTTTTTATCTCATCGGATTTCGGTGACATGTAATAAGAAGCGACACCTGTAGAAACTACTTGAATAAAATGTTTTAAGATGAAATCGTTCGGATTAGTTTTCAAACCTTCCTTTCGAGCAATCTCCGCCATTCGTTGAACATAGTTCCAATAATAAAAATCGTTCGGTTTGATAAAAACAGCTAAAATAAGACAGGTTATTCCAATGACAACTATAATAATTCCAGGGCATAAATAGGCGTGCTGTTCCATCAACATAGTTGGGATTCCAGCGCAAATAACGCTGCCCCCAAAACCAAGCAAAAAAATCTGCCAGTCTTTTCTTTCCATTCCCGATCATAGCCTCACTTATATTAAGTGCATAGTTTCGTTTATTTATTCACGAACTCTTACACGACCCTCCTCAATAATCCAAAGCTTTCGGCTTACTTGTTCCTTTTCCAATAAATTCAAAACAGGCCGGAATAGTTCAATCATGGTGGGTTTGTCCTGGCGGTTCGACCGAATCACCATAATTCCTGGGTATTTCTCGGGCGGGTAGGCCCGGATATCGGAAAAATCTAAGTCACAAGTGATGAAGGCCCTGCCTTCTTTGCCGCAAACTGCCGCTAAGTTTGTGTCGGGATTTCCGGTTAAGCCTTGGTCGTTCACCGTAGGAGGTCGTAAAAACACATGTTTTTCTTCCGGTTCCCTATGTCATATCGGTGTCAAACTCAATAAGGGCGAAGCGTCAAAATTCATTTCATCTTAGGCACGGTTTCCCCCGTTAGGAAATTACTTAGAGGAAGGTTCCAAAATTGGAAAGTTGATATTCCTTTGGCGTTCAACCTGTTCCAAGCCGCGTTGGACCGCAAGGCCGAGCTTGCCAGTAATCAAAAAGGAATCCGGGTATTTTTCCATGAGAATGGAAAGAGTTTCATCAGCAAACGAGGGATTTAATATCTTCACATTGCCTAAATCTATTAATAACTTCTCGCCGGGCTTTAAAGATGAAACAGCGCTTTCTAATTGTGGGAAAGCCTTCATCCCGTCCTCACGACCATTTAACATCAGTCCAAAACGGCTGAAGTCAAAAGGGACGAAACGGCCCGTATAAGATTTTTGATGAACAACTACCATGACTTTGAACCAACCTCAGTAATTAATTGTCAACCCAATCATTGTACCAACTAACTGTTTCCCTTTAAACAGGCATTGAGTCCCGCCATTGACGCGCAAATGACTATCACCTGACCGGATATCCATTTCTCCTCGAAGATCAGCCTGTATTGTCCTCAAAATGAACGGAAGACCATTACCGCCACGATGTTGCGGTCTTGAAGTGACGTTGGTTTCCAAGGCTTTTCGGATGGCTTCTTCATCCGTGTGTAAATTCTTATATTCCTCAATCTCCATAAGAGAAGCTCGAATTCCAATGCCGAAATCACCAACAGCCACTTCAATCGTGTTGGCCCTAGGCCATTTTTGAACCATAAGAAGCCCGCCAACAAATTGACGAAAAGGCCAACGGCCAAAG
The DNA here is from genome assembly GCA_963847625.1 of candidate division FCPU426 bacterium. Lineage (GTDB taxonomy): Bacteria > Oederibacteriota > Muellerivitia > Muellerivitales > Muellerivitaceae > CAWCKJ01. Next base: position 14,955 of record CAWKAR010000016.1, read on the forward strand.
TTATGGAAGAAGATGTTATCTGCGGCCTCCCCCATCAAGCCAACCGTTAAAAAGGAGCGTTCTTCGTCCAAGCCGATTCGTTGGAGAAAATGAACCATTTGGTCAAATCTAGCCTGAAAGTCGTCACGAAATTTAAGACGAGTCAATTCTATTAAAGTTCCTTCCGTCGAGTGTTCCTGAATACTCACTCTGTTGAGGGCTTCAACCTTTACCGATAATCCCAACTCCTCTACGAACGACCCAAAATGAATCCTTTTCAAGTAAACCAGCACGTCGTGCTTTTTAGGCAAGGCCACTTCAAAATTCAAACCCTTCCCCTGTAATTCAGTTAGCAGGAGACACAAACCAACAATGCCCCAAGGTTTCACAAATTCAACGTGACTTAAGTCAACAGTCAAACCATTATCAAAATTATCAGGCACCAAACCTTCAAAACTATTCGCGGTCTAAAGTGGAATTTGCGGGGATAAAATCAATTGTGTTTCCTTGATCTATTTAAACAGCGATTTTACGAAAAAACTTCAAAAGGCTCCCGTCCAAGCTTTAAAAACAGGTTTATAATTTCAACTGCTTGTCGGTCCACCTCGTGCGCCTCTTTACTTTTGGGAAACAATGCGCAAAACATATTTATCATGTTCGCCAAAATAACGGCTAACAGGGGATCAATAAAATCGCCCTGCTGGGGGTCATCTGCTAAAGTTACAAGATGGTTGTATTGAATTCCACTCAAACCGCCAGAATGGGCATAACCACACAGTAAACTGTAAATGGTCCTGAATCGGCTTTCATTAAAGCCAATCTGTACTCCCATTGTTGTCCAACTGTCAAAGCGCCACTCCCCTTCCATTACTCTCTTTTTTTGTTTTTCCGTGAGTTGAAGAAAACTTTGATTCGAATTCAGCTTTGTCTTAATTTCCTCAATTTCCATTTTTTCGGCGGTCACCTTCTCCCTGTTCGCTTGTATTAGATTTTCATCAGGGAAAAAACCTTGCCTATCAATCAAACCCGACATGACCCAGGCGTTGTACCTGTACTCAAAATCCTCGTCTGTCACCGGGAGACAAAATACATATCCAAAAGTAAGAAGACTTTCTAAAGCGGCTCTCGCAGTTACAAAGACAGTTCCAAAGTCCTTGAAACTAAAATTTATTTCAGGAAGGTTCGTCCCGCGCAAAAGATATTCCGTGGACGCACAATGATCTAGACATTTCGCTATAAGTCCCTGTGCCCTATTGAGTCGAAGGGTATAGTTCAGTTGTTTGCTCGCATCTATGACTTTCAAATAATGTTGCAAAAGAAACAAAACTTCCTCTTGTGCCGACATGAAAATCCTTTCTGTTTGAACAATCATAAGATCTTGCATCGCTTAAGACGCTTCAGCATCTTTTCCTTTTCACCCCTTGAAAGGCGATCCTGATACCGCACATCCAGTCCGAAATAGAGTTCAAGCCAATACCGCGCCTCATCCCACTTCTTGAGCTTGAGGAAAGCTGCTGAGATGCCATCTATCCAATAGCCTAATTGAAGCTGTCCGGTATTCATGGACGACATCTCTTTGCCAGCCGCAAGTAGCTGTTCGATATACGGCTTGACGGCTTCGACGACTTTCTCAGGCTTGTTGCGGTGGTCGAAAAGCCTGTCATGAGCCTTCCTCGCAACAGGGGTTTTATCGATCTTCCGAATAAGTAACAGGTCGCGTTCCCATGCAGATTTTTCCCGCTCCTCTTCGTGTGGGGAATAAGTCGAACCTGTTTTTACAACGAGCCGTAGACGTTCCAGCGATGCTCGTACTACATCGAGATACTGTTGAGTGGGCTCTGCCCGGATTTTTGGATCGTGCTGAATGTTGTCGAAATTCAACGTAAAGCCTAACCCAAGCTCCCGCTTCTCTGACGTGTCGAGTTTTCGAAGTAGCGTGAGCTTCTGGTTGCGAGTGATCGAGTCCAACTCCCTCAGATGTTTTGAGACTTCGACGATCACGTCCAGGGCTTCACCGCGCTCGGGGAATTGTGTCCGAAGAAAGACACACTCATCTTCAATTTTTTCAGCTTCAGATGGGTCAAAGTTTTGAAGTAAGGTACAGAGATAACTTGTAAGTCTGATGGTGAGGTAGTTTTCGATCTCGTCGCGGGTGCCGGTAAGTCCGAAGATTCTAAAGTATTCCGCTCGCTGGTCGTCCGAAAGATGGTTGATCCGCTCTGAACCCCAATCGGGAAGCGGAACGAGCTTCTTAACGCCCGGCTCGCATTTGAAACCATGGTCAAACAAAAGTGGAATGAATCCCCTGGACTTCTGAAAATTAGCTAATTTACCTTCGATTGTTTTTTTGTCGGCATGTCGGGTCTCATACCGTGACATTGCGTTTTTGTACTTCTTTTCGTCAATGACCTTCAGGCGATATAGGTTCTCTGCATGCAGAGGGTGTTTGATGATGACTTTTACCTTTTCGTCACCACTGAGTACGTCTTCGAGATGAGTGAAGTCGAAATACATCCGAAGGTGATCGTCGAGATCACCTGATTTCTCTACTAACTCGGAGGAGCATTTATAAATAAACTTTCCCTGGTTGAATAGCTTAGCAGCGCAAAGGCGCTCTATTAAGCGTCGAAGGGTTTCCGGGATAAAAACGAGAAAGGATGTTTGCTTGACAAGATAACTCGACATGAAACCATGGTCGTACAGGTTCTTGAAAGTCGTGTAAGCATAGTCCACAGCCCAGCTATCGGTTTGGGTTCCAAGCAAGACCCAGCCTGTCCAGTGCAGATACTCAATGGAGGAATTGATTTCCAAATACCAATAGGCATAAAGGCCTTCCTCCAGGTTCTCGGTCGGTCCTGAAGACGTAGAAGGCTCGCGCCACTGGCTCAATACCTCGTGGAACTCCGCGAAGGCTTTGTTCACGGTTTGCATGTCTTCAGTGTTTCCACCCCTATCGGGATGGTGTTTCAGAGCGGCTTTCTTATAGGCCGCACGTAAAGATTCGAAGGTGACTGTCCCACTGAGTTCGAGCAGTTGAACCCCTCGCGGGTTGGTTTTCTTGAGGTAGTCGAGCACCTGCAATCCATGATTGACGTTTTTGAGTTTCTTCCGATTCCGAAAAACAAAAGTGTCGAGTAGTTCTAGGCTGGTTTCGTCACCAATGTACGCGAGCAGATTACTTAACGCAGGTTCGAGTTTTTCGTAGAAATTGCGTTTGTCGTCTACGGATCGCAAGGAATTGAAGTAGACCTCATGCTCGCGTGCAGTAAAGTACCGCGCAAGTACAGCACTGCTCAGAAGATCGGTTTCAATACCGGATGTGGTCGGAACGGTATTCTGGGTCTTAATTTGGTTCGCCATGTTTCCATTTTGACACAAAAATTTCTTTTACGCTTAGTCAGTTTTTCAGGGTCTGTGGAAAAAATGGTGCCTGGCCAACACACTTTAGCCAAACGAGCCATTATTTTACCCGGCAAACCACACTTATTCACCTTTTTCACAATTTGTAAATTTTCTAAGTGCTGTGTTGGGTCAAATATACTGTTCCTAAGCGTATTCAACCACCGGCCCCGCAAGAATGAATAATGGTTTCTTCAGCGTTACGGAAGCCCGTGATATACCTGCTCATCTTGAAATTAAATTTGATTAAATGTCGATTGCCATTGTGTCATTAACAAAGGTTCTACATTTCCATTTTCCAAAAACGAATTGAAGTTACTGATACCTAAAATATATTTAAAACTATTGAACAAGGTGAATAGCGTAATAAATCTTCAACCCTGATATAAAAGTTTTCATCGGCCATTCCCAAAATCCTTAAATATATGGAATTGTCTTAATAACACTGATATATCTAGTAGCGCAACTTTTCTACACCCCATGACGTCCAAAGAAAGGAAGGAAGAAATTCATGAACACAAAGAAAAAACGCGGCCCAAAACCCCTGGGTGGAATTCGGATCATCCTTCGTCTTTTGCCAGATTTAATAACGGCTCTTGACGCGGAGCAGAAGCGGTCAGGCAGAACCAGGACCGACCTGATTCAGCGAGCCATTGAGGCCCAATATATGGGCAAGCGCCGTAAAACAGATTGGGAGCCGCATATGAAATAACCTGGCGGGAAACCGCCGGGGGATGTGAGTAGCGCGGTTTCCGGAAAGCCAGGTGCGGTATGACAAGAGAATCAAAGGACTCCCTCAACCTGTTTATTATGCTTCCAGGCGCCCTTCCCTTTATCTTCATCGGGATCAACCTTCTGTATCCCCTTTTCGGAGTTTTGAGCGTGGACGGCACCTTCCCCAATGCGGAATTTTACAACCACCACTTCTTAGACAACTGGGTTTTACTATTTGCCATCCCTTACATGTGATTTTGCTCTTTTACCGAAACGACGAAAACATTTTCATCACCACCAAGCTGGCCGTTTCGCGCCACATTGGCGGTTTCCCTCCTGGACCCCTTCACCAACATTACAACCGGCTTTACTTCGTCTTGGCGGGGTTATTGACCGCCGGGGCCATGGCATGGCTTTTACTGGAAACCCGTCAAGAAAAGACACGTGGATTACGGCAAGTTCCCCTTGCTGATTGCCCCCAAAAAGGGAAGGGCTTCCCAACGTCTTCCCTCCACGAGAACGTGCAAATAGTTGGCGGAACAGGCACCGGAAAGACCCATTACGTCATCAAGCCATTCATCGAACAGACCATTAAGCAGGGTTTGGGGTGTTTTATCAGCGACGTAAAAGGCAACATGCTTCGTGATGTTGCCTTTTACGTCAGCCAAGCGTGGCCGCACTCTTCGTCATTTCACCTTGACCGATCACCTGCCACTCCCACTCCTACAACCCCCTCTATGGGAACAACGCGGACGCCATCGCCAACCGGGCTTACACGGCCCTCTACTACAACGCCAAGAACACCGAAACCTATTACGTCGAAGTGGCCGACGCCTTCCTACACAACCTCATCGGCCTTTTAAAGGAAGAGATCGAAACCATGATCTTCCAAGACTTGCTTTTCGCCGCCCAGGAAGCCGACACCTTCAAGATCATCGGTTCCTACTGCAACGAAATACCCCCACACTCCTACGCTTGGTATTTCCGGGACCAATGGATGGGCAAGTCCCCCAAGGACCGCCGGATGGAGTTGACCGGGATTGGTCAACAAGCTCCAACGGTTCTGTAACAGCGAATGGTCTTACCTCTTGAACGCCCGCAATCCCGATATCCGCATGGCGGATGTCGTGGCGAAAGGCGAAGTCTTTCTCTTCTCCCCTAACTTCGCCCGTTACCCGGAGGACGCCAAGGCCCTCTCCATCCTCGCCATGATGGACCTCTCCGAGCAGTTGGCGGACAGGTATACGGGAGACGCCGGAGAAACCCTTCCGGGTTTTCCTGGACGAGTTCTACAACTTGGCCTATCCCCGGTTCATCGACTTCATCAACAAGTGCCGGGAAGCCCAGGTGAACCTCTTCTTGGCCCACCAGTCCCTAGGGGACTTAAAAGGCGTTTCCCCTGAGTTCCAGGAACAGGTTATGAACACGGCCAGCAACAAGATCATCTTACGGGTGAACGACCCGGACACGGCGGAATCCTTCGCCCGGCAATTCGGGACCGAACTGGACCAGGAAGCCAGGGTGACTTCCTACAAGGCGGACCATACGGTGGCCGGGTACAGCGTTCCCATCACGGAAAAGTTCCGGTTCCACCCCAACCGGATCAAGGAACTCAAGACCGGGCAGGCCATCGTCAAAGTCGTCGCGGAGGGCGGGGTCTATGTCTTCCAGAGCGATTTGCGGAGTGCTACCACGGCCCCGGAGGGCTTCAACCCCGAAAGCGTTCTTGGCCCCAGGCAGTACCGGGAGAAGAAGAACGAAAGCTCCCTGGTAATCATCCCCGAATGAAACCAAAGAACCGGTGAAACTCGGAAGCCGGATGGGGGAGGATGACAATGCCTGACGAAATCAACCCTGACCAAACAACCCTTGGAAATCGACCCGGTGGACGTTACGGCCTTGGCCTATATCCACTCCAACAAGTTCATCACCACCAAGCTTTTCCACAAGAAGTTCCACCCCGCCCAATCCTACAAGACCGCTTATTTACGGCTTCGAAACCTGGAAGAAAAGGGACTTCTCTTGAAGATCCAAAACCTCCCCAACGAGGACACCTATTACTACCTGTCCCGGCCCGCTTTGCGCCAGCTATCCGGCTTGGCCCGGATACTCATTTCGGCGGAAGTCCGTTCCCCCCACATCAACACCTTCGAGCGGGAGCATGACCGCCGCCTACTCGAAATGAGAATCCATTTCGAGGCGGACCCAGCCTTGGAGGGCTTAACCTGGCTTTCGGACTACGAAATGCGGTGCGGCCTGAAGATGTCCTGGAAGAAGGCCTTGGAGGAAGGCCGGGGCTGGGAGCTGGCCGGCACCAAGTTAAGGCGGCTGAACCAGCGCACCCCGGACGGCTATTTCAAGGCCACCCTGGACGGACAAGCCTACGCCTTTGTCCTGGAATACGAGCACAGCCCCTATAACCGGCAACAAATGGCGGCCATGGTTCTGAACCTGAACCGGGACTTTCCCCAGGCCTTGCGATTAGTGGTCAGCCGGGGACAAGGAACAGGCCCTAAGGCTCTTGGAGGGCTTGGCGGCCTACCTCAAGGGCGATCCCCGGCAGAAGGACCTTTGGGGCTTTTCCTTTTTCGGGAAGGTAGCCAGCCTGCCCTTTAACCGGGTCCCCTGGGTCAACCTGGAAGGCGAATACCTCCCCTTCGTAAAAGACCCCATCCTGAAGGCGGCCACGGCCACAAACCAGCCCGAAGGGGTGAAGCCATGAACCAAAAACACTTCCAACGGAGGGTAAAACAGCTTTACCCGAAAAACAAAAGAAACGCCCGCAAAATGCCAGGGGTTCGCCTGTCTTGCGACGCCAGACCCCACTCTCCCAGCATCATTACATGAGTGCTGGAATTCGATAGTGGGGTCTGGCCTCTTAGACAGACTCACCCCTAAAAGCGCGGGCGTGGAGGCAGAGGATAAAAGAATCAAGGATACAGATACGGCGAAAGGCAAAGTCAAAAGCAACGGCAACACAAACACCGTGGAAAACCCCCCGAACCTGTTGGTAATGAAACAGGTTTTGGACGCGGGGTTTTCCACACCTTTCCCCGAAGGTGGGACCCTGTTGGGTCCTTTATTTTTCAATCTTTATGCCAAGGAGGTAAGCCATGGAAGAGCGTAGGAAGAAGAGATGAACGGCCGGAATTATTTAATGTCGGACAAGGAGATTGCCGAAAAAGCCGGGGTTTCCCCCAATACCGTCCGCTATTGGCGGCAAACCGGGATTCTTCCCTTTCGTGAAGGTCGGCAAATATCCCAGGGTTTGGTATTCGGTATTCCTACAAGTTTTTCAAAAACCCCTTCCATATTTGGCGGACTCTGCTGATAAAATGCCAAGTGCTGGGGACATTAGGAGGGACGCATGAGTAGGCCTAATGTTCATGGATTGCCCCAATTTCTCCGCAAGGATGATAAGGGGTATTTCCTGGATTATTTCATTACGGAAGGAGGATTGAGGAAGCGCAAGCGGGTCCGATTGGGGCAAATTCCGGTGGCCCAGGCCAAGAAGATACTAGCCCAGCACATGCAGGAAATTGTGGCGGGAAAGTTCCTGGCCGTGGAAAAACCGGAGCCAACCTTCAACGAGGCGGCGGATTCGTTCCTGGCCTATTCCGAGGCAAGAAGGAAAAGCCACGAGAATGATATCCAGATGGTCGAGCGGCTAAAGGGTTATTTCGGTGACAGGCCCTTGAGGAGTTTAACGCCGGACATCGTTGAGGGTTACTTGACCCATCGGAAGAAGGCCGGAAACCAAGCCCCGGATAAAAGCCGTAACGGGAAGGCGCTGGCAAACAGCACCATCAACCGGGACCTTGGTGTTCTCAAGTCGCATTGTGAATCGGGCGGTCTTCAACGGTTTGTTGGAGAAAAACCCGATCCAGAGGGTCAGGGCTTTCCGGGAGGAATCCCGCGACCGCACCTTGACGCTTGAGGAATACGAGGCGCTCTTGGCGCGTTGCGCGCCCCGGCTTAGCGCCATTGTCCAATTGGCTTATTGGACGGGCATGAGGAAGGGGGAGATTTTGGGCTTGCGGTGGGATCAGGTGGACTTCCAAAACAAGGTCGTCAACCTGGAAGCCGCGGACACCAAGACCCAGGAGAAACGGGAAGTGCCGTTGACGGAGGGGCTGTTAGACCTCTTGAAACGGACGCCCAGGACCCTTGGGAAGCCCTTATGTTTTCACCTATAAGGGAAAACGCATCCTCGACATCAAGACCGCTTTTCTAAAGGCCGTCCGCGCGGCGGGGATCAAGAATTTCAGGTTCCATGATCTCAGGCATTGCGCGGTGACGAACTTGAGGAAGGCGGGGGTGAACGATTCGGTCATCATGTCCATATCGGGCCATAAGACCTACGCGATGTTCAAACGGTATAACCGGATTGACCGGCAGGACCGGGTGAACGCGTTGAAACAGGTTGAGAGGCAGTTTGATAGGGAGTTTGACACGGATATGACACGGAGCGAGTCCGGGCAGTTGGTGAAGTCGTAGAATCGTTGAAAAATATGGCGGGGTTGACGGGGCTCGAACCCGCGACCTCCTGCGTGACAGGCAGGCGCTCTAACCAAGCTGAGCTACAACCCCTTGCAGGAGATGAAAAAGCGGAAGGATCTTCAGTCGCTTTGTCACGCGGCGAATGCCGCCCCTCAAGGGAAGCGAAACGGAGACGTATAGTACCGGTCAAAACCACTTTAGTCAACCCTTCGACTCAACCCATGGATTCGCTCAGGGCCGAGGTCGCTTGGGAAACAGGTACAGTCAAACGAGTTCGATCAAGAAACAGGCTGTGGCGCCAACTCCCGGGATCCCCTCTGGATCTTGAATTTCTTCACTGCAAAACGCGACATGGCGCTCTTGGTGAGATTCTTGGCGGTTAGCTTGTATAAGTATTCCCCCTCGGTCTTCCCCGCCGCGTCCCAAATGGTCATGGCGTAGCTTCCGCCTTCCTTTTTCTCCGTGGTCTTGTCTACGAGGGTGCCACTGGAGTCATAAACTTCCAGGGTTACGTCGCAATCCTCCTTGAGAAAATAATAAAAACGCACGGGGCCCGGCGGCGTGGGGTTGGGATAAATTCCCAAGTCCTCGGTAAAGACCGATTCCAGGGGACATGTATCGGTGTTGATGGTTAGATCCTTCAACTTCAACGGGGGAAATTGTTCGCTGTAGAGCCGTAACTCGTAACGTCCTTCCCCGAGGGTGGGAAAGAAGAAACGACCCTGGGAGTCCGTGAGGGTCTCGGCTTCCACCTGGTCCCCCTTCGCCAATCCCACCTTGGCCCCCGCAACGGGAGTAACACCATCCTTGCCTAGGAAGGTTCCCTGAACCTTGCCCAGCCGGCGCACCGCGATTTTCCGGCACGAGGCAAGGAAACCCGGTTCTCCATTCTCGCCCACCGCTGCCAGATGGAAATACCACACGCCTTCCTCCACGTTCGTGAGCTGGACGCCTCTATCCTGGGTGAAGGAGTCGGCTTGGGTGAGTTTATCCGCCTCGTCCCGGCTCAACTTGTAGACATATCCCGCGGGCTTGAAGTTTCCATCGTGACGGTCCTCCCAAGTGAACACGGGATCAAAATTATCGGCGGGTTCGTCCCCCAGGGGATGGGTTGAGGAGGCAATGACCGGCGGCGGCATCTCGCTTCCCGCGATCTGCAGGCGCAAGTGGGTTGGTTCGGAAAGGGTTCCTGCCCGGTTCCTCGCTACGGCGTGCAGCCACCAAACACCCGCCTCCGGGGCCGCCAATTCAACCTCGTTTCCCGTGGTATTTCGGGAGGTCTGTATCGCGGGGCGGGTATCCGGTTTCCGGTCAAAATCGTAATAAAAGCTTTCCACGCCGGAGAATTCGGAAGAGGAGGAAAGCAGGGCCCGGATCTTTCCGGTGGAATACCAACAATAAGGATCGGGATGGGTAGGGGATTTCAAAACCGGAAGCGTGGGTTTTTGCGCGTCTAACTTCAAACCGAAATGGGCGGTGTCGCTGATATTGCCCGCCTTGTCCTTCGCGGCCAGGTGAAAATACCAGGTACCGCTGGTCATGTTTTTCAGTTCCACCTTGGTTTGCTCTTGGAACACGGCCCCTTCCAAGTCGAGTTTCCCCTGCGGTTCCTGGTTCACCGCAAAATAATAACCAGCAATACCCGCAAGGTCGCCCGGCGCTTCCCAGCGAAGTAATGCGGTGGTTTGAGAACTCCATTCCCCAAGAGGGTGGGTCTCGCTGGTGACTGTGGGGGTACCGACCCCCTGGACCGAAAGGCTGGCCGCGATCTTATTGCCTTCCATTTGTTCATTGCCCAGCTTGTCCACGGCCTGCACACAATAGTAATAAACAGTTTTTCCTTCCAGGGATGGATCCCGGTCCAGGAACTCCCCATCCCGGATCTCCCCGTCCGTCGAAATCTTTTGGCGGGTCCCTCCCTCCATCCACCGGTAGACGCGGTAAAAGTCCGTGCCGGAGGTCCGGTCCTCCACCGGGACCCATTTCAACCCGATTTCACCCCCGGGCCTGGGCTCCGCGGTCAATTCGTGAACCGGAGGAGGCGGAGAGATGTCCAGGGTCGTCGCTGTCATTTCATCCACGGAATAGGACTCCTGGTTCCCCGCTTCATCCCGGGCTCTGCAACGGAAGGCGTATCTTTCCCCATCCTTGCCGGCAAAAAACGCGCACCTTTCCGGTACCTGGAGAAGCCAATCGGACCAAGTGCCCTCCCGGCCTACCTTCACCTGCAGGTCGAAGTTTTTAACCCCGGCGGTATCCTCGGCGTCCCATTCCAGGCGAATCTGGGTCCGGTTCAATAACGCGGGCAGAGGCTCAAGGCTGGATTTTGGGGGGGTCGTGTCGATTAGGATGGGATAATGGGCCGCTTCCGAACTCAAGTTCCCCACCCGGTCCTTCGTGACCGCGTGGAAATACCACCGGCCATCGACCAATGGCGGGCTCACCCAGGAGTTGGCTGTAATCCATTCCCCATGATCCGGACCGGGAACGGTGTCGGGGCACTGGTCGACGGTAATGTAATAGCCTTCCACACCAGTCACTTCCGGAGGCGTGTCCCACGTGAACTTCGCGTTGGATTCTTTTCTCCATTGGCTGGTGGGATGGGTCGAGCTATGGACAATCGGCGGCAAAGCCTTGAAATCCACCTGTATTTTGAAACGGGCGCAAGGCCCAACATTCCCGGCCTTATCCTTCGCGCATAAATGGGCGTACCAAACCCCGTCCTCCGCGAGCGTGAAACGGATCTTCCGTTCCAACGAGTAATCCATCAAGGAAAGGTTGGCATCCCATTTTTCCGAGCGATTGAGCGTGGAATAATAACCCTCGATGCCTGAAAGGTCCGGGGCGTCTTTCAAAACCAGGTCTACCTCGGAAGTTCCGTACCACTGGTCCTGGTTCGGATGGCTGGGGGAGGATATTTCCGGCGGGGCGGCGAACGTATCCAACCTCACTTGGAACACTGCCGGATCCTTTCCTATGTTTCCCGCCCCATCCTGGCAAACAACCGATAGTACATGGACCCCGTCCTGAGGGATATCCAGCTTAACCTCTTTTTCTTCGGTAAAGATGGACGTGTTGGAATCGGGCAAAACCTTGGCATTCCCAAAGTTATAGAAGTACCCCTTGATGCCCGAAGGATCTTCAGGAGGGTTCATCTGGACCAAAACTTGCCTGCGGTTATACCACTGGTCCTGGTTGGGATGGGTTGAGGAGGACAAGGAAGGGGAATCCACCCGGGTGTCCACCAAGATGGGATAATGGGCCGCTTCCCGGCTCAAGTTCCCCGTTTTGTCCTTTGTCGTCACGTGGAAATACCAACGGCCGTCCTCCAAAAGGGGGCCTTCCCAGGAGTTCTTGACAGTCCATTCCCCGTTATCCGGTCCCGGGACCATATCGAGCTGTTGATTGATGGCTGTGAAATAACCCTCCACCCCGGATAATTCCGGAGGGGCCTCCCAGGTGAACAGGGGCTTGGAAGCGCTCCTCCATTTTCCCCTCGGGTGGGTGGGGCTTTCGATGAGGGAGGGAGCCGCGGACAAATCCAATTGGATTTTAAATCTGGCACAAGTGCTGATATTCCCCGCCTTGTCCTTGGAGCAGGCGTGGAAATACCAAATCCCATCATCCTCCAGGAGGATTTCGGTGTTTCTTTCCGTCGTGAAAGCCATTTCTTCCAGAAGGACCGGCCAATTTCCCTGCCGGTTAAAGGCGGTGTAATAACCCTCGATTCCGGAGAGATCCCGCGGGTCCTTCCAATCCATTTTCACTTTCCCGGACCCATACCATTGGTCCTGGGAAGGGTGAGTCAGGGAAAATAATTCAGGGGGAGGCCCAGTCGTATCGAGGCGGATCTGGTAAGTTTCGGGCTTGTCCCCGATATTGCCGGCCTCGTCCAGGCAAACCACCGACAGCCAATGGATTCCGTCATCGGGGACATCCAGCACGATTTCGTTTTTCTCGGTAAAGGCGGAGGTTTTGAGGTCGGGCAGGACCACTGCTTCCCCGAAAACATAGTAATAGCCCTTGATCCCCGAAAAATCCTCCGGGGGGGTCAATTGGATAACTGCATGAGTGCGGGAATACCACGTTTCCTGGTCCGGGTGGGTCTGGGATGAGAGGGCAGGTTTGCCGACTTGGGTGTCGATCAGGAAGGTAAAGTGGGCCGCTTCCCGGCTCAGGTTGCCCGCCTTGTCCCTCGTGGTGACATGGAAAAACCAGCGCCCGTCCTCAGAAGCCTCGAAAACAGCCTTTTTATTGTCGGTTAATGGGGCGGTTTTATCGTTGGGTACCGTTTCGGGCTGGCGGTCGAATTGGTAGTAAAAACCGTCGATTCCAGAGGAATCCGGGGGGTCTTCCCACCGTATTTCCACCCGCCGGTTGTTGTACCACTTTCCCTTTTCCCCGTGTGTGGGCGAGGATACGTTCAATGGAGCATTGGCGTGGGTATCCAGGCAAAACTTGAAGTGCCCCGCCTGTTTGGACAGGTTTCCGGCCCGATCCTTGGCGCGCAGATGGAAGAACCAAACCCCATCTTCCAGTTCGGAAAGGGTGATGCGGTTTTCCGTCATCCATGGGGCATTGGAAGGGTCTAGTAGGGTTTCAGGCTCTCGGTCAACGCAATAATAGTAACCTTCAATCCCCGAGAGGTCCGGGGCGGTTCTCCATTCCAGTGCCACATTGCGGGAACAATACCACTTGTCGCCGAAGGAGTGGCTCAGAGAGGTGATCTCGGGCTTGGGTGCGACTGTATCCAAGCGCAATTCGTATATCGCCGGTTCCCGCCCAACATTGCCGGCCTTGTCCAGGCAAACGACGGAAAGCCAGTGGATACCATCTTCAGGTATTTCTACTGAAAACTCGCTTTTTTCGGTAAAGAGTGAAGTCTTGGGGTCGGGCAGGGTCGCTGCGGCGCCTACCTGGTAGGAGTAACCCTTGATGCCCGAAAGGTCTTCCGGCGGGTTGACCCGGAAAACCGCCCGGGTTTCGGTATACCACCGGGTCTGATCCGGATGTGTCGGGGAGGATAGGAACGGCTTCCCGGCGGAAGTGTCCACGAGGATGGAAAAATGGGCGGCTTGCCGACTCAGATTCCCGGCCTTGTCCTTCGTAGCAACGTGGAAGTACCAGGGCCCGTCATCCGCCACCTCGAAGAACAGACTTCTCAGGACCGTAAAAAGGGAGGTCCTTTCATTGGGAACCGTGTCCTTCTCGCGATCAATATGGTAGTAGTAACCCTCAACACTCGAATGCTCGAACGGTTCCTCCCATTGGACCTCCACTCCCCGGCTGCAGTACCAGCGGCTTGAATCGGAGTGGGTGGAGGATGTCACCCGGGGCGGCGGAAGCGCCTGGGTATCCAGGCAAAATTTATGATGGCCCGCCCGGAAAGATATGTTTCCGGCCCGGTCCTTAGCGCGCACGTGGAAGTACCAAACGCCGTCCTGGAGGTCCGAGAGCAGGACTTTATTTCCTTCCGTCCAACGGGAAGAGGAAGGCTCCGGGAGGGTTTCCGGTTCCTGATCCGCGCAGTAATAGTAACCCGCCAGTCCCGACAAATCGGGAGGGGTGGAAAGGATGACTTCGATCCGGCCGTTGGAATACCAACGATCCTGATGGGGGTGGGTTGTTGAGGACGGTACCGGCACGGGGGATTGGGTGTCGATTCGAACTGGAAGGTGGGCAGCCGTCATTCCGATGTTACCCGCCTCATCCTGAGTGGCGATATGGACGTACCACAGGCCGTCCTCCAGAGGGCCAAGGGTGGCCCGGTTTTCGGTAGTAAACAGGCATTCCCCGGGCCCCGGAAGCGTGAGTGGCTCGTGGTCGGCTTTCACATAAAAACCCTTCACGCCCGAGAGGTCGGGCGGGACTTCCCATGCCACCAAGGGCGAGGAATTCGACACCCACTTGGCCGGGTCGGGATGCGTGGAGCTTGCTAGATTTCGCGGTGGCAACACCTCCGTGTCGATCCCGATGGCGAAATGGTTGGGATGGGTTCCGATATTTCCGGCCTGGTCCACGCCTACGACGTGGAAATAGCAGGTCCCCTCGGACGCCAAGGGAAGGACCAGCCGCCTCTCTTCCGAATAAACACCCGTTTGTGGACTCAGCATGAAATCCCGCGAGTCGTTCAACTTGTAATAAAAACCAGTCAGGGGAACGGTGGTGTAAAGGATGATTTCGATATTGCGTTCATTGGTCCATTTTCCGGGATGGGGATGAGTGGGGGAAAAAACGTCGGGCGGGGCGACCGGTAGGGTTTTAAAGGAGGAAATTTCGGAAGCCGCCGGCGCGGAGGATTTGTAGCGGCCCGCGGCCTTGAATTCGTATTCGGTTTCATCCTTCAATCCGGTCAGGTACAGAAGATGCTGGTAGGAGGGGTTGAGTTCGGTCACCACCAAGCTTAAACCGGCTTCCGCTCCTTTCATTCCATAATGAAGTTCCGAGGTTGCAGGTAGATCCGTGGTCCAAGTCACCAAGGCGCTGGAAGAAGTCACCTTTTTGATTTCCAGGTCCCGGAGGTTCGGAATGCGTTCCTTTGAAAAAGTGGATCGCAGAAGAGCGCCCTTGTTCTCGGTACACGCAAAAAAATATTCCTGGTAGTGTAAAAAGGCCCGGATGCCTTCCTCGTCGCCCGCATAGGCGGTCTTCCAGTCCCGGCCGTCGAGGGTCTTCAAAACTCTGCCGGAATTGCCCGTGCCCGCATAAAGCGCGTTCTCATACACCTCTAGGCAATAGATGTTGAGTTCTCTTTCGCTGTCATAAACCGTTTCCCAATCCAGGCCGCTTTGGGTCCGGAAGATCTTGACTCCCTTGGAACTGGAGATGCCCACGTAAAGGGCTCCGTTGAATTCCTTGAAGCACTGGACGAAAGTTTGCCCCGTCCTGGCTACTTCCGACCAGTTCAAGCCGTCGGGCGAGGAATACACGCACCCGTTGGGATAGGTACCAGCAAAAAGACGTCCCTGGAACTCGCCGAAGCAGGTGATCGCCGTCTCGCCCAGGTTTCCTACCAGGTTCCACTGGACGCCGTCGTAGGCGAATATTTTCCCGTGGGAACTCGTGCCCGCGTAGAGGCGGTCCCTGAAGGAGTGGAGAGAATGCAGGCGGTCTTCCCCCGTGGAGAAAGCTTCCTCCCACTGCCGCCCGTCCCAGCTAAAGTAAACCGACCCGTTCAAGTTGGTTCCGGCGAAAAGGGCTTGTTCCTTGCCAGGAGGGGCAAATTGGCAAAGGCAGTAAATTTGGGTCGTGTAATCCCCCGCTCCATCCGGGTGGTTGGGAGTGGGGGTGAAAAATTTCGTATTGCTGTTGGTTACCCGGAACGTCTCAAAGGATCCTGGTACGACGTTGGAGGATCTTAAAACCTGGTCGCGGCCGGAGGCAATGTAAAGGTGCCCCTTGAATTCGCACAGGTCATAGAGGATCGGAATATCATGAAATTGCTCGATGGTTTGGAAATGCGCGGGGGAGGCCGTGGAAAAGAAAAGGTCGACGGCGTTTTTCAGGTTATCCAGGGCCTCCTGGGAGTCATGGCCCTGGGCCTTGCAACCCGGAAGAAGGGGGCACCAGGCCTCGACCCGGTCTTCCTCGCGAGCGTCAAGCTCGACCGGCAGGTCGTAGGGAAAGTTTTTCTTGTGATTTTTGTCGGTTTTGGCCAAAGGGTCACCTTGAAAATGTGATTTTAACATCCCAGAGAAAGGATGGGTATGGACAAAAAAGCCCCTGGAATAGGGTTGATAAGGCTCTTATCAACCCCTTGATTCCTCCTGAAAAAAGCCACCCTATGTTGGGCTTTAACCTGACTTTCGCGGCCGGTCCTCTGGATTTCAACAATTTGCTACTCTTCCAGTTTCTTTTTCCACTCTCCGAGAAGGTTGAGGGCCTGGAGGGGGGTTAACTTGTTCAGATCCAATTCTTTCAGCTCTTCCAGAACCGGATGACTGCCGCCTTTTCCGAAGAAAGAGAGCTGGGAATGGGGCTCCAGAGGAGGGGCGGGTGTCTCCTCGCCGGATTTGTCTTTCGCCACCGGTAGCCCGCTTCCCGTTTCCAGGGAAGCCAGGATTTTCTTGGCGCGTTCCACCACCAGTCGCGGCACACCCGCCAATCGGGCCACTTGGATGCCGTAGCTCTTGTCCGTACTTCCCTCCACGATCTTGCGCAGGAAGAGGATCTGCTCGTTCCATTCCCGCACCGCGATGTTGTAGTTTTTCACGTTGGGGAAGACAGAGGCCAGGCGGGTGAGTTCGTGGTAATGCGTGGCGAAAAGGGTCCGGGCCTTCAGCCGCTGGGCCAGGTGCTCCACCACCGCCCAGGCGATGGAGACCCCGTCGTAGGTGGAAGTGCCCCGGCCCACCTCGTCCAGGATCAGGAGGCTTCTGGCCGTGGCGTGGTTCAGGATATTGGCGGTTTCGACCATTTCCACCATGAAGGTGCTTTGCCCCTGGGTGAGAGCATCTGAGGCACCCACCCGGGAAAAAATACGGTCCACGATTCCAAGTCGCATTTCCTTTGCCGGGACGAAAAAACCCACCTGGGCTAATAACGCGAGGAGCGCCACTTGCCGGATATAGGTGCTTTTCCCCGCCATATTGGGGCCAGTAAGAACCATAATTTCAACGCCCGCGTTCCCCAGGCGCGTGTCGTTTGGCACGAATTGATCCGAACCCAGTATCCGCTCCAAAACCGGATGGCGGCCGTCTACGATGGTCAGTTCGCAAGAATCGTCCAATAGGAGAGGCCGCACGTAACGATCCCGGTCAGCCACCTGGGCCATGGAAGCAAAGACATCCAGTTCCGCGATGGTCCGTCCCGCCTTTTGCAGGCGGGGAAGATCCTTGGAAACTTGGATACGGATTCCTTCAAAAAGTTCGTACTCCAGCCGGTCGACCTTTTCCTGAGCCCCCAGAACCTTACCCTCCATTTCCTTCAGCTCCGGGGTGATGAATCTTTCGGCATTCACCAGCGTTTGCTTTCGGTGGTAGTCGGTGGGGACCTTCTCCAAATTGGCCTTGGAAACCTCGATGTAATAGCCAAAGACCGAGGTGTAGCGTACTTTGAGGGAGCCGATTCCCGTGCGTGCCTTTTCCTTTTCCTCCAGCCGGGCGATCCAGTTTTTCCCTTCCTGGGATCCTTTTTTCAGTTCATCCAACTCCTGGTTGTAGCCGGTTTTGATCAATCCCCCTTCTCTCAAGGCTAGGGGAGGTTCCTCCGAAATGGATTGTTCCAGCAACAAGTGGACATCCTTCAGGTTGTCCCAGGCTTCCACCCGATCCTTGACCCATTGGGACTTGAAACCGGAAAGAATCTGGTAGAGTTTTGGCAAAAGCGTTAAAGTCGTTCTCAGGGCGACCATGTCTCGGGCGTTGGCCGTGCCGCAGCCGATGCGCCCGGCAAGCCTTTCCAGGTCCGAGACCTCCCGGAAAAATTCCCTGAGCCGCTCTCGTTCCTCTCTTCGGGCCAGGAATTCCTCAACCGCATCCTGGCGTCTTTGGATGTGGGTGACGGAAGTCAAGGGAGTGATGAGCCATTGACGCAGCATCCTTCCCCCCATGGAGGTGGTCGTCTCATCCACCACCGAAAGCAATGTTCCTTCCTTGCTCCCGTCATTCATGTTTCGGACCAACTCCAGGTTGCGTTGGGTGGTAGCATCCAAAAGCATACCTTCCCCCACCCGGAAGGAGGAAAGGACGGAAATGTGGGATAAAACGCTGTGCGTTGTTTCTCTCAGGTATTGGAGAATCGCCCCGGCTGCTCTCACGGCCTGGTCCCGCCCTGAAAGTCCGAAGCCGTCTAAGGTCTTGACCTGGAAATGTTCTCGGAGCGCCTCCCGGGCCTCCTCGATCGAGAATTTCCAATCCTCCAAGCGAGACTGTTTGGCGCCATTGACTGATTTGATCAATAGGTTCCATTCGGGCGCATCCGGTTGGCTTTGGGGCACTAGAATTTCGGCGGGGTTGAATTTGGTTAGCTCATTGGCTAGGACGGAAAATCTCTCCGGACCCTGCAGCTCACAGGCCTTGAACTCGCCAGTCGTCACATCCACCGCCGCGAGTCCCAAACCTTGCGTTGAATACGCAAGCCCTACCAGGTAATTGTTTGATTTCTCATCCAACATGGCTGCCGAAAGGACCGTGCCAGGGGTAATAACGCGGGAGATTTCCCGTTTCACCAGCCCTTTGGCCAAGGCTGGGTCCTCCATTTGCTCACAGATGGCGATGGAATAACCCTGCTTGACCAACCGGGCGATATAGTTTTCCGCAGCGTGAAAAGGAATCCCGGCCATGGGGATCCTTTGGCCTTTGCCACCCTCCCGGGAGGTCAGGGTGAGGTGGAGGACACGGGCCGCGGTCCGGGCATCTTCAAAAAACATCTCATAAAAGTCACCCAGGCGGAAGAAGAGGATTTCTTCTTTATGAATCCGCTTCATTTCCAAGTACTGCTTCATCATGGGAGTCAGGTCTTCCATACCCAAACCTTTTGAGCCACAGATTGCACGGAGTTCACAGAAAAAGTCATATTGCTTACCACTTTACGCCCTTTTTCGTTTAATGATCAGTCTTCAACGACGATGGCCTTTTCTCTAATTTTTCTCGATACCGCCTTCGCGGCTTTTTCCGCCGAGGCCCTGTCGGGAAAATTCCCCATCCGAACTTTATAAATGGTGTAAGGCACCGCTTCCTGTTTTACGGTCACCAGATAGGGGTTAAAACCGGCTTTTCGAAGGGCTTTCCGGGCCTTCTCAATGTTGTACTTTTTTGAGTAAACGCCGACCTGGACATGGAACGGTTTGGGGATGAATTCAACAGCCGAGGCTGTTTTACCGCCCTCAGGAACCGCAGGTGCCACCTGAATCCCTGGGAATATTTGAGACCCCGCTTTTGGGGATGGGGTCGAGAGGACGACGATAGGAGGAGTTGGCGCTGTGGGGTGGGCTTCCAAGGGACGCGCAAGTTCCGGATGTCCCTTTTCCATTTCCCGCATTCGGGACTGTGCTTCCGCCACTTCGAAAGCCTTGGGATAACGGTCCACTAAATTTTGAAAAGCCGCGTGAGCCTCTTTCCAACGGCGCTCAGTTTCGTAAGTTTCGCCCAATTTCAGGTAAACCAGGTTAAGTTCGTCGTATAGTGGGTACTGGTCGAGGATTTTCAGGTACTGTTTCTCGGCTTCATTGTTTTTTTGCATCTTGAAATATGCGTTCCCAAGGCCCAGGGTGGCCTTGGGGGTCCAGGCGCTGTCCGGGGCATCGTGGATAACTTTCTTGAACTGTTCCACGGCGTCCTTATTCTGGTCCAAGGCCAAGAGGGACGATCCGTACCAATACCGGACTTCCGGAAGGTCAGCGCTTTTGGGGTGGTCCTGCAGGAATTCCCTGTAACTATCCGCCGCTTCCTCGTACCGGTCCGCCAAATAATATCGGACGCCCAGGTCCTTTTGGGCTTCCTCTCCCTGGGGAAGGTTGGCATATTCCACTGCCAGGGTCTTGAACTCGGAAGTCGAGATAGTGAAATCCTCTTGCAACCGGGCCAATAGCAGGCGAGCCTGGGGGATGAATTTTTCCATAGGATGCTTCGCCACCAGTTGGTTGAGCAAGTCCTTGGCTTTCTTGAATTTTTTTTCATTGAAATACCTTTGGGCCTGGTCGAAAAGGGATTGGCTGTCTTCTGCGGACGCGACAGTGATACCCGCTGGTTCGATAGCCGCACCCCAGAACGGATTGGAAAAAAACCATCCAGAAAAAGTCAAGAAAGCGAATAAGGCTTTGCGTTTCATTTTTCCTCCGCAGCTTGAAATTTAGATACTTCGCAGAAAGAAATCCGAACTCCGGTTATCAACCATGACTAGTCCGTTGCTTTCATCGGCTCGAAGTAGGAACTTCCGATCCCGTTAGGACTCCCCCGTATAAATTGGCCACCTTGTGGCTTTCAATACGCACTTGGACCCTATCCCCACTTTTAAAAATCTTTCCCGGGAAAACCACCGTTCGGTTCTGCCGGGTTTTTCCATAAAAGGCCTCCGGTGTCTTATCCGCAGGTCCTTCCACCAGTACTTCTTCGGTTTTCCCGATCCTGTTGTCACAACTCAGGGAAGTGTGTTTCCACGCCAATTCATTAAGCCGTGCCAGTCTTTCATCTTTCACTTCTTCCTTCACTTGGTTCAACATTCGGGCGGCCGGAGTGCCCGGCCGGGAAGAGTATTTGAAACTGTAAACGAGGTCATACCGTACCTGGTCCAGTAACCGGAGGGTGCCCTTGAAATCTTCCTCCGTCTCGCCGGGAAAGCCAACGATTAAGTCGGTCGTCAGGGCCAAGTCCGGAATGGCCAATCTTAGCTTTCGAACCCTTTCCAAGTAATGGGCCACACTGTATTTGCGGTTCATGCGCTTCAAGACCGTGTCGGACCCGCATTGGACCGGCAGGTGGATCATCTCACAAACCGAAGGTGTGGAGGCCATTGTTTCAACCAGTTCATCGGATAAATCCAATGGGTGGGAGGTCATGAAACGCACCCTTTGAAGACCTGGTATTCCACCGACCCGCCGCAGCAATCGGGCGAATGTAACGGGCCTGGAAGGGGAATGGAGCCCCCACCCATAGGAATTGACGTTTTGGCCTAGGAGCATGATTTCCTGAACCCCGGCTGCGACCAGCCCTTCCGTCTCCTGAAGAATTTCATCCTCGGGGCGGGAAACTTCCCGGCCCCGAGTGAAAGGGACCACGCAGAAGGTGCAGAACTTGTCACACCCTTTCATGATTTCCAAGAAAGCTTTGTGGGGCTGGGATAGCCTATCCGGATTGTTCTTTGGAAAATAAAAGGGATCAAAATCGGCCAGAACCTGGGGTGCCGCCCCATGGGCGGCCTTTTCAATGGCCCCCGGAGTTTTTAGACACTGGTCCGCCCCTAAAACCAAATCCAGGAGGGGTACTTTCTTAAAAAGCTTGTCTTTGTAGCTGGTGGCCATGCACCCTAGCACGCCGATAACCCGACCTTTTTTACCGCTTTTCCACTCGCCCAATTCCCCAAGCCTGGAAAAGACTTTGTGTTCCGCATGGCGCCGAATGGAACAAGTGTTGAAAAGGATCACATCCGCTTCATCTTCCAGTTGGGTCATTAAGTAATTTTTGTCCCTGAGGATATTCATCAAATAGTCGGATTCCAGGACATTGGATTGGCAACCGAAAGTTTCCAGAAAAACCTTTTTCTCAATCATTTCAGGGTTCGGGATTTTCATTTTTTCCTTGCTTTTTTCACAGCCAAATAGACATTTCTAGTTGGTTATTAGACGTATGGTAACTTGTCCAATAAATTTCATAAAAAATCAAATTAAGAGGAAAGATAAGTTTCGCCTCACCAAATGAAGCGGAATTTTTTCCACTCTCTTTAAAAACCAACCGAAGTCGATATAAATAATCCCCGGGAATGGTAAAAATATATCTTGGACATTAATGGCGAAGGATTAAGAGAGCGGCAAAGAGAGCGAATAAAATCACACCGAATCGGAGTATCCACCTCGCTGTGTTCGGGGTAAAAGCACGGCGATAAGCACCTTGGCTGAGAAGCTCCTCCAAGCGCGGATCACCCCGCCAACTGAACACCTTTCCCTCCCGGTCATAAACCAGTGGAAGGCTGGCGCCGCATGCGCCGCAAATGCGATTCTCGGGAATATTTTTAGCCCCGCACCGCAGGCACTCCACATCCAAGTTTTTAGGTTGAGTTGAAAGGTCTAAAGCCATTCCATTCCCTAAATATCGAATTTTAATTGCATAAGAGTCTGCCGAATAATCCGCTTTTGGACTTTTATAGCTTCAAAATCCAATAAAAGCGAAGATCATGTCTTTCAATATTGAATGGCACAACGGTCTCTTAGAATAACATTATTCAATCTTAAAATAAGATTTCCGAATTATTTGAGCCCGGCGAGCTTGTTGAGGATCATCACAATTTTTCGAGCTTCCTCCGGCATTTTTTTCTGAGTGAGGACAGTTTGCAGCTTTTTGTAGGTGTCGACCAAATCCTGCTTTTTCCCCATTTTGAGAAATATTTCTCCCTTCTTTTTGAGGGCATCCAAATTGTCTGGATCCGGTCCCAAGATGGAATCCAGGAAAACAAGGGCCGCATCCGGTTTATTCTCCGAAACAGCGGTATTACAAAGGTTCAAATAAATTTGAAAAGCCTCAGGCCTTTTTCCCAACTGGAGGAGAATTTTCGCCTGGTGGGATATCAGCTTGGAGTCTGTGGGTTTGAGGGAAAGAAGGGCGTTCAAGTAACCGCTGGCCGCAGGCCAGTCTTTTATGTCTTCAGAGAGGTTCAATAGTTGTTCCAGAATGTTCTCATCCATGGAATTGATAGCCAGGAGTTCGTCGAGAACAGCTTTGGCTTCCTTGGGCCGCCTCAGGGCCAGGAGAATTTTCGCGTAAAGGGGTTTGAGGTCCTCGCGGCCGGTCTGAAGGGCCGTTTGAGCCGCTTGGATGGCTTCCTCGTATTGGCCTAAGTCGAATGCGGATTGGGCCAATTGAGCGTAATATTTCGGCAGGTTTTCCGTGTCACCCATTTTTTCGGCCAAAATGGCGAAAAGACGCAGGGTGTCCATACCTTCCGGATCCATGAGGGAAATTCGGTTGGCGTATTCTTGGGCCAATCCCAGCCTTCCCTCCGAAAGATGGATATCGGCGATGGCTTTCAATTGCGCCGCCGCTTCCGATACTTGGGCGTTCTCCAGAAAAAGATTTGCCAGCTTTTCCCGGTAGGAAAAATTGATTGGTTCAGCCGCAATGAGCTGGCGGTAGTACGTCACCGCCTCCTCCAATTTCCCATTAGCGACCAAGCCATCGGCCTCCTGGGTCTTGGTAAAGGAGTTGAAAAGCTTCCTTAATTTCGTGTCCATCTTGTCCGAGGACAAGCGGTTGATTTTCTTCTCAATGGTTGGAATCTTGGTAAACATGCCCTGGCGCTCGTAAAATTCCTTGGATTTCAGGTAAGCTTGGAAAGCGTCGGCATGGTCCTCCTTTTTGGCATATGCGTCGCCGATCATATTGTAGATATGGGCGTCCTCCGGATCGATCGCAAGGAGTTTTTTATATTCCTCGATCGCCCTGTACCATTCCCCACTTTGGACATAGAGGAACGCCATCTTGACCAGCATCGATTTGTCTTCGGCCATTTGCTTTCCTTAATCGGCTGATGGGAGAGACAAAAAAAGGCCTTCACGCGGTTTTTCCCAATCGCCTTGAAGTCTCTTATTTTAACTCCTTTAGGTTGAAAAAAAAGAAGAGAGTCGATTTCAATTGCGCCTCAATTTTTCAGGCCCAGAACGCTGTAAGCGAGGACCTTCTCGGCTTTTCCTTTGACCTTGATCGGATCCAGCATCGTAGCGTTGACCTTGTTCTTTACTCTTTCGTATGTCGTGGCAGAAATAAGAATTTGACCCTTCTCAGCAACTGATTCCAGGCGCTGGGTCAGGTTGACATTGTCCCCGATGGCGGTGTATTCCATGCGTTCGTTAGAACCAATGTTTCCTACGATTACTTCTCCGGTATTGATGCCGATGCCGATGTTCACTTCTTTTTTCCCCTCCATTTTCCATTTGGCCTGGAGAGCCTTCATTTTCTCGTTCATTTCAATGGCGGTAAAAACAGCCCGTTCGGCGTGGTCAGGCATGTCGATGGGGGCGCCGTAAATGGCCATAATGGCGTCTCCCATGAACTTATCCAGGGTGCCCTCATACTTGAAGATGATGGAGGCCATGGCGCTGAAATACTCGTTCAGGATATGGACGACTTCCTCCGGGCCCAGGGTTTCCGACATGGGCGTGAATCCCCGGATGTCCGAAAAGAAAATAGTCACCAATTTCTTTTCCCCCCCCAATTTCAATCCGTCTTTCTGCTCGAGGATGCGGTCTACCACGCTTTTGGCGACATATTTCGAAAAAGCGCCCTTGATGACTTCTTTTTCCATGAGGGATTTGGCCATTTTATTGAAGGCCTCGGTCAGGTCCCCCAATTCGTCGGAACGTCGGATATTTATTTTTTGGTCGAAATTGCCCGCCGCGATGGCGGATACACCCTTAACCAAAAGGCGGATGGGTTTGACGAGTATGGTTACGAATACGGTCATGCCGAGGACTCCTAAAAGCAGGATTCCTACGGTCGTCAAGATGATGGCCACTCCCACATATCGAACAACGCGGGTAATGGTGTTTTGGTTCATGCCCAAGTGCACTTCCCCGATCTTGTAAGTTTTTCCCTCGAGAATGCTGCTGATAGGCGCGGCGATGTCGTAATAGGTCTTCGTACCCAGCTTGTAAGCTTGAGTCAGGACAGGTTCTTCCCCCAGGAGCTGGGTGCCGGTTGGCAGCTGGTAAACGACATGTTGCATGACGTTTTGGATATTGTTATCCGCAACGATTTTTTTGTCCTTGTCCAGGATCTTGATGTATTCCATGTCCCCTTTCTTCACCTCGGATTCGTCCGGCCAGAGAAATTGGCGGACCCACCCATCCGCCATATTGGTGTAAAAGAGAAGTTTTTCCTGGAAAGGGTTTAAACCGGAGGGTATGTTGCGGACGGAGGCGCTGGATTCCAAGTTCATGGCGTCATGGGTCAATTGGAGAAGAACCAGGGTGCTGTCTTCCCCGCCGGCGCCCTGCTGGCCAGCTGTTAGGGATAGCAATTTGATCATTGGATCCACGCTGTTCAGGGCCAAGCTTCGGGCCTCGGATTCCCCGCGTTCAATGACCTGTTGGATCAGGGTTCCGCGCATTTGGGCTAGAATCAACCAAGTCACCACTAACATGACCCCGCAAATAAGGAAGGTCAAAACCAGGATAAACTTGACTCTGAGGGAAAATAAGTGGTGCTTGATGACAGATGTGACTTTCTGGGATCCTATTGGGGATGAAATGTTCTTGCTCAAAATGGCTGTCCTCGGGATTAAATGGAAGTGTGTTTACTATAAACAAGCAGATGGGGCCTGTCAAATACAGCGAGACATCAGGAAGGTGACTGTGAAACCCACTTCTTGAAACTTTTAATAATCAATCCCGCCCCTGTGGAAAAAAATAACAGGATCGAGCCACAAGGGTGGGTTTTAGCCTTCCGATCGATCTCCACCCGCAGTTTCATTTTCCGGGGGAATATCCTGAGAAGTTTCTATTCCTGATCCAGAATCAACCTTATTCCCCGGACCTATTGGAGGTTCCTCTTGAACCATTACAGCATCCTGTTCCAATTCCAGTGAATGGGGCAGGCCCAACTTCGTTTCCCGCCTACGCAGTTCCCCCTCCATTTCTTTGAGAAATTCGGGCGAAGGCCGATCTCCGGCCAACTCCTGGATTTCCGAAATCTTTGGCAGGTCCGACAGGTCCTTCAAGCCGAAATGGATGAGGAACTCGTGAGTTGTACCGTATAAAAGAGGCCGTCCCGGAGTCTCGGACCGTCCCAGGATACGGATCATCCTTTTTTCCAAAAGGGATTGGATGAGGTTGCTGACTTCCACACCGCGGATGGCTTCCACCTCGGCCCGGGTCACGGGTTGCTTGTATGCGATAATGGCTAAAGCCTCTAAGGCGGCCTTGGAAAGTCGAGTTTTGGAAATGACCCTATAGAGTTCCTTGGCGTATGGGTGGTACTGGGACCGCGTGACAAATTGGAAACCCTCCGCAATTTCCATCAATTGGAAACTGCGGTCCATTCCGTTGATTTCCGTCTGGAGGGTTCGGAAGGCCTCCTGAATTTCCGGCTCGGAAGCTTCCTTCAGGAAAGAGGATACTTTTTTTACTGATAGCGGGATTTCGCTTACAAAAAGCAGGCTTTCGAGGATTTTTTTCAGCATTTCCGATTCCATGAAACTTATTCTCCTCTAAAGTCCATTCTTTTTACCACAGAGACTGAAAGAGCGGTTAAAAAATTAAAAATCTGCCAAAGGAAAAGCTCTTTTTTTGATTTTTTCAATCTTTTCGGATTAAAAATAGGGAGCAATTTGTAATTCTCTAGCATATTTGGGCCATGCTGCTGCCTAGAGCCGGTATTCGAAAGTGATTTCTAACTTTCATGTAGTTCCCGGGTTTTCCGTGATCTGCGATTGGAGCAATATGATTTCAATCTCCCCGAAAACCTTATGTTGCACCGCCTTGACCAGCTTAAGCCGAATCAATTCCAGCAAAGCTAAAAGGGATGTGATTTTCTCGATTTTCGTCCGGCAGGCCTCCAGGAACGGCCTGAAGATCATGTGGGGATTGGCCTCAAGCAGATCCATCAAATCGTTGATCTTTTGGCTCACCGTGATTTCGGGCCGGGTCAATTCCGCCGAGACATCTTCCTGGGAATGGATCAAAACGTCCTTGAAGGCCGATAAAAGTCCGAAAAGGCTGACTTCTTGAAGATGTTCCTCCTCCCCCACTTCCTTGAAATCCTGCGGTACCATGCGGGGCAGCAGATGGTGCCGGTTTTTTTCCAGGCCCATCAGTTGGTCGGCGGCATCCTTGAATTTCTTGTACTCGATCAACCGCCTCATGAGCTCAAGTCGGGGGTCTTCCTCAGGTTGGTCAGGGGAGGGGTCCACCGGCAGGAGCATCCGGCTCTTGATGTGCATGAGGGTGGAGGCCATGACGATGAAATCGCCGGCCATCTCCAGGTTCAGGGCCCGCATCAGGTCCAGGTAAGCCAGGTATTCCCGGGTGATCTTGGAAATAGGAATGTCATAGATGTCAAGCTCGTGTTCCTTGATCAGATGCAAAAGAAGGTCCATCGGTCCGTCGAAATGAGGAAGGGTGATCTGGTAAGTAGCCCGCTGATCCTCGGGATGGAGAATCTCCTTGATGGTCACCGTGGTCACGGCGGGAGAGACTTCAATGGAAACGGGCTTTTCGGTGTCCGCGTTTTGTTCCGTGCTCTCGCTCATTTCAACCTCAATCGGAAATAAAAAACTAAAATGTTATCATTTTAAATCTCAAAAATCTTGTGGCGGCTTTCGATTAAAGACCAAAATTCAGGATTCCCTTCTTGACCCGGGAAAAAGGGATGCCAACCGCTTCATAAACCTGCTCCAGGGTGGCGGAAGCCATCTTCCGGGCGCGGAGCGCGCCATCCACCAGTACTTCCTCCACTCGTTCGGGTTCCCGGTCCAACTTACGCCGCCGTTCCCGGGCCTCGCCCCCAAAAACCTCCTCCAGCTTCACGGCCAGCCTTTTTTTGGCCTCGCCGTACCCCATGCCCCCTTTCCGGAAACCTTTTTCCATCTCGGCGCATTCGTCGGGTGTTGCTACCAGTTTGTACAAGAGGTAAATCACGTTTTGCTCGGGGTCCTTGGGTTCGTCCACGCCCTTGGAGTCGGTCACGATACCCATGACCTTCTTCTTGATCTCGGCAGATTCGCCGAATATGGGGATCATGCTTTCCTCGTCGCTTTTGCTCATTTTGCCGCCAGTCAGCCCCACGACCTTGGGCATCTCCCCCAAGACCCCTTCTGGGATTTTAAAAACCGGTTTCTTGAAGGTGTTATTAAAATAACCCGCCATATCCCTTGTCATCTCGATATGTTGGATCTGGTCCTGGCCCACCGGCACCCTGTCGCTTTGGTAGATAAGAATATCCGCCGCCATTAGAACAGGATAAAAGAAAAGGCCCACCCCAGGCGCGAAACCCTTCGCCAATTTATCCTTATAGGAATGGGCCCTTTCCAAAAGACCCATCCCCGTAACGGTGCTCAGAATCCAGGCAAGTTCGGCCACCTCCGGCACGTCGCTTTGGCGGAATAGGAGAGCCTTGGCGGGATTAAGGCCGAGGGCCAAGTAATCAGCCGCGACCATAAAGGTGTATTTTCTCAGCAATTCGGGTTCTTGAAGGGTGGTGAGCGAATGGTAATTCGCGATGAAATACAGGCACTCTCCCTCTTCTTGAAGGCGAATATGGTTGCGGACAGCCCCAAAATAATTACCTAGGTGGAGCCGGTTGCTTGGCTGGACACCCGATAGGTAACGGATCGGTACTTTAGGTCCCAATCAAACCCCCTTTGATTCGTGGTTCAACACCATGACCAAACTCATCCTTGATTAATCATTCCAGCCAGATGGTCCAAGCCGACTAGGTTCAATAGTAAATATAATCCAATGACAACGGGGGTAAACAAAAAATTAAGCCAACCCAGATAAAACCCAGCGAAAAGCAGGTACGCCCCATATCGATCCACGCGGGAGTAGGCGTAAGCCCATTGGCCGGGAAGTAAAGCCTTGAGGATCCAGGACCCATCCAGTGGAAAAATCGGGATCAGGTTGAAAACAGCCAGGGCAAAGTTGATCCAAAAAAATGTTTTTAAAAAGCCCACTACCGTGATAGCCGAGAACTGCCCTATCCCCCCAAAACCTGTCCGATCCAGAAGAAACAATGCCAACAGGGAGAAAAGGCAAAGAATGATATTGGCAAAAGGGCCCGCAAAAGCCACAAGAGCCCCGTCTCTGCGTGGGTTCTTTAAATTTTCAGGCGTTATGGGCACGGGTTTGGCCCACCCAAAAATCAAAAAATTTGGAAAAAAGAGTCCTAGAAGGGGAAACAAAACCGTACCGAAGAAGTCCATATGGGCCCGCGGATCCAGAGTCAGACGGCCCAGCATACGGGCAGTGGGATCCCCCAACCGGTTGGCCATATAAGCATGTCCGAATTCATGTAAACATAAGGAAAAAAGCAAAATACTGAAATTCAAAAGGATGTGGAGGAGTCTTGATTCATCCATGCAATATCCTTATAAGAAACACTTTACAATGGAGTTACCCAGTCACGGCCTTCAACAAGTCAGCCTACAAAAGTTGTTTTTACCCAATGGAGAGCTTGGTCGCGATTCCTGAATTTCCCGTCCAACTGCCCGTTCAAAGCTTCCAGCAGGATAAAGGAATAGCGGAACCCTGGGACGATCCCAAGGACTTGTAGGTCGCGGCCCCTCACCCAGGGTATTGAATTGCGGATTTTCAAGAAATAGGCCTGCAGTTTCTTGCGCAGCCCTTCCGAAGCTGCTGCCAGCAGGAAGCACTGAACTTCCGGCCTTAAGGGGCAAAGCAGCCTGTACATTTGGCTGACAGTGATACCTTTCACGTCCAATTCCGCCAGGTAGCCGGGCTGGGCCTTGGCAGACTGCGAAACTATCTTTTGTTCAATGCGTGAAAGAGTCAGGCGTTTGATGAGCGAAGTGGTCTGTTTATTGCCGCGCGTTTTGAGAAGGGCCTGGAACCAGACCATTTTATCCTGATCGATTGGCATGCGGTTTCGGCGGAAGAAGCGGATCGCGTTCGCCACATGCGGTAGGGCTCTTTTAGCCGCTTCCGATACTCCTAATCCCGGATGAACCCGCGGCAGTACCCCTAACTCGTCCAGCCTGCGGACCGCGTTTTCGGGCTTGGGTTCCTGGAAAATAAGCCTCAGCTCGTTCCGCAGCCTTTCACCCGATACTTTTTGAATGAAATTTCCTTTCACGGCAGCCAACAGCCATTTTCGCGTTTTTTCCTCGATGCGCTTGCCGAATCGCTGTTCAAAACGTACTGCCCTGAAAATGCGAGTGGGGTCGTCCTCGAAGCTTTTCTCGTGAAGCGCCCTGACCCTTCCTTTTCGAAGGTCTTCCAGTCCCCCGAAAGGATCCAGGAGTTTTAGGAAATATCCCGGCATCAGACTCAGGGCCATGGCATTGATGGTAAAATCCCTCCGATAGAGGTCCTGGACGATTCCGCTCCACTTGACCGCCGGCAGGGCCCCGGGTTTCTCGTAGCTTTCGGTTCGGGCGGTTGCCACATCCACCTTGCCAAAACCCGGGATGACCACGATGGAGGTGCCAAATCGGGTAAAGGATTCCACTTCGGAACCTGTTTTGCGGGCTAGTTCCTCGGCAAAGGTAACCCCGTCCCCTTCCACCGTTATGTCGATATCCATGACCGCCTTGCCCAGGAAAAGATCCCGTACAAAGCCACCAACCGCATAGGCGGCCTCACCCCGGTGCTCCGCTAAGCACCCAACTTTTCCGAGAAGAGCTTTGGTTTTGGGTGGGATTTTAAAAGAATTGTTTTTCATAGTTACCTCGAAATCCGGAAATTAAAAAGTAGTGGGTTAAATGGAGAGAAAACCTTTTCAACAGCATAGCAGGAAAGCATGCCCAGGCAAGAATGATTGGAAAAAATTCTCAAGGATTTAATCCCATTGAGATAGGCCATTCTTATCCAGAGCTATGAATTTGACCGTTTTGTTAAGTATTAAAATCACCCACCGCTGGGAAAGCGTTCTGGATATGACAGATCTTAGGAAACCCTATCCAGTTCTTTTCCGGCCCCAGAGTAATTACGTCAAAGCGGCAGGAAATACCTTTCCTGGCGTGGATAGCCAGGTAGGCCGCAGCCGCAGCCGAGAGGCGTTCGACTTTTCGGGGAGAAACCGCCTCCAGCCCTGACCCCTGTTTCCCACTCCGCCGGCTCTTCACTTCAACAAAAACTAAAATCTCTCCCTTCCGGGCGACTAGGTCAATCTCCCCCTGGGGCACGCGGTAATTCTTTTCCAGGATCCGGTATCCTTTTAGCCGCAGGAAAACCGCTGCGCTTTCTTCGGCCTTTTTGCCTTTTTGGTGGGTGCTTACACTTCTTCGTTTTTCCATTTTTCCCTTTTGTCCCGGAATAATTCCCGCAGGTCTTCCAATTCCATTTCGGAAAGTTGCGCGAGGGCCCGGCGCTTGATTTGATGACCGGTTTGCTTGAGTTCGAAAAGGTTTTGGGCAAGGTTTAATTTTCCCTTCCAATAGCCAAAAGGCCCGCCCAGCGCATTTTGGGCTAGGATTTCCGAAACCGGACCGAAGGTCAGCCTGTGTTCCGGGCAAATACCGTATGTTTTCAACGCACCTAAATGCTCTTCGGTGCCGTATCCCTTATGGCTCAAAAAACCAAATTGGGGGTATTTTTGGTGGAGTTCCTCCATGAGCCTGTCCCGTGTGACTTTCGCGATGATAGAAGCTGCCGCGATGCTCGCGGATTTTGAATCACCGTGGATCAGGGGTTTTTGTGCTGTACTTGCGAACTTCGGCATGGGCATGGCGTCGGTCAACAGATAATCTGGGGGGGAGGCCAGGGCCTCGATAGCCCTTTCCATGGCAAGTCTTGCAGCCCGGTAAATGTTAAATTGATCGATTTCCACAACGCTGGATTGTCCCACACCGACTTCGACTGATTTTTCATGAATCAGTCCGAAAAGTTCCTCCCGCTTGGAAGCGGAAAGTTTTTTTGAATCGTCCAAACCGGGAAGGAAGCAATCGGGTGGTAGAACCACTGCGGCCGCGACAACGGGGCCGGCCAATGGACCCCGGCCCGCCTCATCCAAGCCGGCGATTCGTCTATATCCGACCGAAGCTGCGTCCTTTTCATAAACCCAAAGAGAAGCCAATCGAACACTTTCGCGTGATTCCCTTAAGGCTTTCCTTTGGAATTTGGCGACCAATCTTTTAGCGCCGGGCCGGGGATCTTCCTTGAGAGATTCCAGGAGAAACTCCAGTGTTTTTTGCGTGGAGGCCTCCTGAAGAGCCCTAACTTCAAGTTCCGAGATCGGGAGTCGCTGTGTCATAGACGGTTGGTGTTACCACGCCGACAGTGGGTTTGTTATGGACGGTTGGAATCGGATTTCCCGCTCCGGCTGTCGGAGTGAGACCGGAAGCGGCAGCGCCCTCCGAGGAAGGGGTGGCTATTTTTGTGGGGATCTTCTCCGCTTCGGCGGGAGGTTCAGTCAGCATGGTCACGGGAACAGCCTCGGCAATAACTTTATCATTATTGGTCTTCAAAATCGCCCTAAGAACAACGGGATACACCTTTTTTTCGCCTTTTTTAGTTTGAAGAGGAATGGTGAGTGTTTTCAATTCCGAGGTTAGGACGGTGCCAATCTCCCAATCCAAAACGTTGTCCTTGAGTGTCCAAGTACCGGCCACCGTTGAAGCCACCTTGTCCTGAGGAGGAGGAACTGGTGTCGGAGAACCCGGAGTCACAGCGATTGTAATCTTGGGAGTTGGGGTGAAGGTGGCCTGGGTCGGGGTGGGGGTGACGTTTGTAAGCCAAGCAGGGGGTGAGGCAATCGGAGTCGGTGTCTCTTTGGAAACATAGGGCTCAAAACCCCTTGGAAGCGAAACTTCAAAGGTGACCGGAGGTGAAGTTTTGGGGCTCTGGTTCATAAAGGAGTAGACAATAGTCCAATAGGATATTTTCTTAGTTGGTTTCTTAGCCTCGCCCTTGAAGAGAAAGGAGTATTTGGCCGGTTCCCCGTTGGGTGAAAACTTCAAAATGGTCCCGTTTTGACCCACTATGAAACCCAAATTATTTTTATAAAAAGTGATTCCGTTTAAGGCCGGCTTTCCTTCGGGCTTCACGTGGGATATCCATCGGGTTCCATCGTAATAAATAAGGGTCCCATCCTGCCCCACGGCCCAGCCGTTACTGTCATCAAGCATAAAGATGCGGTAGAGATCGAAACCGGAAAAGGCGCTCCCCATCTTATTCCAAGTGGTCCCGTTATACTGCAGGATGGTGCCGAAGGCTCCCACGATCCATGCCTGGACATCGCTGATTGCCGAGACCGAGTTCAGCCTCTCCGTGGTGGGAGGAGCCCCCACATAGGGCACCCAATTCTGTCCGTCATAGTGGATGATCAGCCCCCGATTACCAACCGCCCAGCCGTTGTTCTGGTCCGTCAAACCTAAACCGTAGATATCATCCTTTACCGTCACACCGGATTGGGTCACGACATTCTGCCCCCAGGAAATACCGTTGTATCGCAGGAGGGTCCCGTTGGCCCCCGCCACCCAAACAGTCCGGGATCGGGTCACAGCAACATCGTATAGGGTTTCCTCGCTTTGGGAATTTTGCTGGCTCCAAGACCCGTTGTTGTAGTAAAGGATAGTCCCATGGGTGCCAACCGCCCATCCCTCGGTTTCACTGGCGAAGGCCAGGGCCATGAGGTTTTCGTTCTTGGCGTACCCTGTATCGATCTTGGCCCAAGTCTCTCCGTCGTATTTCAAGACGATTCCATTATTTCCACAGGCCCAGCCGGATTTTTTAGCAGTTAAGCAGACGTCATTTAAAGGATCCGTCAGGCCGAAGGTTACCGGAAAATTGGACCAATAAATGACATCCGTTTCCGTGGAGTTGGAGGCTTCCGGCGTGGAGGCGCGGGAAGGAGAAAGCGGGGTTACTGCCCCGCTTCCCGTGCATCCGGTTTGAAGGGCGACGGCAAGGGCTAAAATAGCAAATCGGACGAAATTTTTTTTCATAGGTGTTATCCTACCTTCGATTGGAGGATCGTGCAATAGATGGCCGAGAAACAAAAAACCGCCGCGTTTCAACGAGGCGGTTCAATGGTAAGCGATATACGCTCGTAAAGAAGGTCAGGCCTTTTCTGGTTTTTTATTGGACTCGGCCACTTTTTCGACAACAGATACGTCCTTCCGGCTTTCAGCTTCCAGAGGCGCTGGCTCCCCTTCCAGTGGGGTGGAAACTACGATAGCCGGGGTTTCTTCGCCGGGAACCCGGAGTACTTTTTTACTTTCCTGGATGCGGGCGTCCTTTTTGCTGACCTTTTTCCGAAGGAAAAAAAGCTTGGCCCGCCGGACTTTTCCGGATCGGACCGACTTTACGTCTTTGATCATGGGGGATTGATAGAAAAAGGTTTTTTCTACCCCCACACCGTAGGACAGCTTTCGAACCGTGAAACGCATCTTGCTTCCAGAACCCTGGAGGGCGATAACCATTCCCTCATATATTTGGATTCTTTCCTTCTCCCCTTCCTTGATGCGCAAGGACACCTTTACGTTATCCCCGACTTTAAAGGGAACCGTCTTTCGGATAATTTGGGTATTTTCAAAATTTTTAATCGTAGTGTTCATTTTTTCCTTCCTCCTGCCCTCTTCAATCGCCCAAACCGGCCCGCGAGTTTTCCTTTGGATTCAACTTCCATTTGGGTTTCTTTTAAAAGTTTGTATTCTTCCGCGGTTAAGGAAATCCGGTTCAAAAGATCCGGGCGCTTAAACCAGGTATTTCGGAGGGATTCTTTCTTCCTCCAACGCTCGATACGAGCATGGTTGCCCGAGAGGAGCGCTTCCGGTACTTCCATTCCCTGAAAAACGCGGGGACGAGTATAATGCGGATAATCTAATATTCCATTAAAAAAACTGTCTTTTTCGACCGATTGCCGGTCCCCTACCACCCCCGGCATTAAGCGAACCAGGCTGTCAATTAGGGCTGCGGCCGCTGGTTCTCCCCCGGTTAGCACGAAGTCTCCCAGACTGATTTCGGTATCGATGAAATTCATTACCCGCTCATCGACCCCCTCATAATGCCCACAAATCAAAAGAAGATTCTTTTTCCGGGACAGTTTCATAGCCATCCCATGATCGAACACTTTTCCCTGGGGGGACATTAAGATCGTTTTCACTCCCCTGCGGCCTTTTTTCAGGGCTCGGATAGCCTTCAAAAGAGGTTCAAGCTTCATCACCATACCGGCGCCACCCCCATAGGGAACATCATCCGCAGTGTGACGCTTATCTATGGTGTAATGCCGAATGTCGTGGATCCGCAAATCCACAAGTTTTTTCGTGAGCGCCCGCTTCACCATGCTGACAGTGAAAGGCCCCTGGAAATACTCCGGGAACAGGGTCAGGATGTCAATCCGTAGTTTCGGCATCGATTTCTTCCGGCAGGTCTACCAGTATGGTTTTAGACTCCAGGTCCACCTTTCTTACCACTGTTTTAATGAAGGGAATAAGACTTTCTTTATTTTCTCGCCGCACTACACATATGCCATTAGCCGGTCCGGCCAAGACCTCCTCGATGATACCTAACTCCTCACCAGTTATTGTTACGGCTTTCAATCCCATTAAATCGTCGATGAAAAATTGTCCTTCGGGAAGGGAGACTCTTTCCTTGACCGGTACCGCCACAAAGGAACCACGCAATGTTTCAGCCTCCTCCACTCCCTGTACTTCCTTGAAACTAACCACCGCATCTCCGTCCGGGCGGAGGAATGCCCGGATCACCGATACCCGCTTCAATTCCCTGTTATTTTTCACCAACCTGAGGGAATCACAGCCAACTAACCGTTCGATTCCGGAGCAAGAAAGGGAAATCTTCAAATCACCCTTCAAACCGTGCGGACGGACAATGGTTCCTAGAACGATGAAATTCCCTGGAAGGTAGGGTTGGATTCCGTTGTTAAGATTATTCAACGACTTCGAGCGAGTATTTCAAACCGTGTTTTGCGCATGAGGCGGAAACGAGGGTCCGAAGGGCCTTAATAGTCCTGCCTTGTTTTCCAATTACCTTCCCATAATCATCCTTGGAAACGCGAAGCTCCAGCACCGTCAGGTTGCCTTCCATTCTCTGAAGAATCGCCACACTCTCAGGTTTGTCCACTAGCGATTTCGCAACAAATTCAATCAGTTCTTTCATGTTAACCTTCTTCCAAACAGTAGCCCCATCTCATTAAACCAGTTGTTAGTATCTTATCAAGAACAACCGGCAATGGATGAAAGGCCCTGATGTAAATATTAGATTTTAACCCCGGCCTTCTTGAGGATACCCAAAACCGTATCGGAAGGAATCGCCCCATTTTTCACCCATTTCAAAATGGCGTCCTTATTCAGGTTTAACACGCTGTTGTCGGCCGAACGGGGATTGTAGGTCCCTAAATCCTGAACACGACGTCCTTTACCGGGAAAACGGCTGTCCACTGCGATAAGTCGAAAATAAGGCTTCTTGTTGCTACCCATGCGTTTCAAACGTATCTTGACTGACACAAAACCTCCATAAAGAAAATAAATTATCTTCCCCTCGTTTCAAGGGTCCCTCCTCAAATCGTGAAATGATGAATTGAAAAGGGAGAATGGATTCTAAAAATCAGGCCGTACTTTGTCAAGAAAATAGGTCGAAATGGGAAGAATCAAAGCACTTTTCCCTATTTCGGATAGTGGACAATTAATAAAAATGAAAGACCTGATCGGAGAGAAAAACCGTATTGAGAAAAGCCTGGACTTCCGGGGAAAAAAACCACTAGAGTTTGCGAAAAAATTGAACAACAAGATTCAAGTCATTTAGAGAAAGGTACCCGGGAATATCCTCAGGTGAGAATCCCGTTCCCTTCACCTCAAAACATTAATATTCCAAATTGGCCATTCGTTGAGAAAAATTACTTTTTAAATTATCGCAAGAGCAACAATTTACCGATGGATCGGACGTTGGAATTGCTGATCACCACGTAGTATATCCCGCTGGCAAGCGGTTTATTCCAATCATCCACCATCAAGATCGGAACCTTGCGATTCGTAGGTAACGTGGGATAAACTTTTTCCTGAACCTTCCTGAACGCCGTGGTGAATATCTGCACCTTCACGTTCGAAGATCCCATTGTCGTCGGCACTATCACACTGACCGGTTGTGTCCCATCCGAGGGATTCGGCGCGATTACTGCCATCGTCAAGGAGACCACCGGAGTCGTAGTCGGAGCCACGATCGTAATGAGCGCCCCTTGGATTGGTAATACATTGGTATTCGTCGGTTGCCCGTTAGTCCCGGATACACCCGTCACGCTGAATTGATCCGTGTCTGTCCCAATGGCCGTGGTTGAAATCGTGGCCGTAATCTCGAATGTTACACTCCCATTCCCCGGCACAACAGTATTATTCAAATTGAGCGTCACTGATGGCCCGCTAAACGTCGCGCTGGTAATCGACACCCCATTCTCATACACCGTCACCGATGTGATATCCGCGGAAGGATTCCCCGACGTACTTGTATCCGTCAAAACGAGGCTGGTGAGTGTCACCGGGGTATTGCTTGGGTTCGTCACTTGGATCTGTTGCACCGTCACACCCGATGCCCCGGGTACCTGGCTCGTATTTGGAGGGGGTGAAGTACCCTGCGAAACTTGCAAGGTCACAGATGTTGGAGTCGGGGTTAATGTGACAGTCGGGGTATTGGTTGGGGTTGATGTCGCAGTTAACGTGTTCGTGGGAACAATCGTCGGCGTGCTCGTGGGCGTCGGGGTGGAAATAGGTGTGTTAGTCGGCGTGGAGGTGTAAGTCGGGGTCGGGGTATTGGTGTTCGTGGGTGTGTTGGTAGGTGTTCGGGTCGGGGTATTGGTGGTTGTAGGTGTGTTAGTAGGTGTTCGGGTCGGCGTATTGGTGACTGTGGGCGTATCCGTCAGTGTGGGTGTCGCTGTAAGGGTCGGCGTATTGGTGACTGTGGGCGTATTAGTCGCAGTGGGCGTGGGCGACTGAGTCCCTGTACTGGTATTGGTCGCCGTGAACGTTACCGTCGGCGTAGGTGTATTGGTCGGCGTGTTCGTCCTGGTGCTGGTTAAAGTATTCGTCGGCGTGTTCGTGGCTGTGGAGGTCCGCGTCGGCGTGTTCGACGGCGTAATTGTCACCGTCGGGGTCGGCGTCAGCGTTATCGTCGGAATCGGTGTGGATGTGGAAGTCGGCGTCCTCGTTGCTGTGCTTGTTCCAGTCGACGTTGGCGTATTCGTTGGCGTGTTGGTCGGTGTGTTTGTAGACGTGGATGTCGGCGTCCGAGTCGATGTGAGCGTCATCGTCGGGGTTAGCGTAGAAGTCAATGTGTTCGTCAGTGTGGGTGTCGCGGTATGGGTCGGCGTATTGGTAACCGTGGGCGTATTAGTCGCCGTGGGCGTGGGTGACTGAGTCCCTGTGGTGGTACTGGTTACCGTGGACGTTATCGTCGGCGTATTGGTAATCGTCATTGTCGGTGTGTCTGTCGGCGTATTCGTCCTGGTGCTGGTTAAAGTATTCGTCGGAGTGTTCGTGGGTGTATTCGTCGGCGTGTTTGTGGCTGTGGAGGTCCGCGTCGGCGTGTTCGTGGGTGTGTTCGTGAGCGTATTCGTCAGCGTGGGCGTAGAGGTGTTAGTAAACGTGTTAACGGGCGTATTCGTCGGCGTATTTGTGGCTGTGGACGTGGAGGTCCGTGTCGGCGTGTTCGTCGGTGTGTTTGTGGATGTGTTAATGGACGTATTCGTCAGCGTGGGTGTGGCTGTGGCCGTGTTAATAGACGTATTCGTCGGCGTATTTGTGGCTGTGGACGTGGAGGTCCGTGTCGGGGTGTTCGTAGGAGTATTCGTGGGTGTACTCGTTAGCGTGGGTGTGGCTGTGGATGTAGAGGTCCTCGTCGGGGTGTTCGTCGACGTTAGTGTATTAGTATTTGTAGGCGTAATGGTGACCGTAGGCGTATTAGTCGCCGTGGGCGTGGGCGACTGAGTCCCTGTGCTGGTATCGGTCGCCGTGGACGTTATCGTCGGCGTAGGTGTATTCGTCGGCGTGGGCGTCCGGGTGCTGGTTAAAGTATTCGTCGGCGTATTTGTAGGCGTATTCGTCGGCGTGTTCGTGAGAGTATTCGTCGGCGTGTTCGTGGATGTCCGGGTCAGGGTGTTCGTCGCGGTCGTCGTATTTGTTGGCGTATTCGTTGCCGTATTCGTTGCCGTATTCGTGGGCGTATTGGTGGGCGTATTCGTCCTTGTCGGGGTTGGTGTGGAAGTCGCCGTGTTCGTGGGCGTATTGGTGTTCGTTGACGTGTATATGGACGTATTCGTCGACGTGCTTGTGATCGTAACGGTCGGCGTGTTCGTCCTGGTCGGGGTTGACGTGAGGGTCGCCGTGTTCGTGGGCGTATTGGTGTTCGTTGACGTGTATATGGACGTATTCGTCGACGTGCTTGTGATCGTAACGGTCGGCGTGTTCGTCCTGGTCGGCGTTGATGTGGAGGTCGCCGTATTCGTAGGTGTATTCGTCAGTGTATTTGTAAGTGTGCTGGTCGGTGAATTCGTCCTGGTCGGCGTTGATGTGGAGGTCGCCGTATTCGTAGGTGTATTGGTGTTCGTTGACGTGTAAATGGACGTATTCGTCGACGTGCTTGTGATCGTAACGGTCGGCGTGTTCGTCCTGGTCGGGGTT
>CAWKAR010000017.1:0-13488 GCA_963847625.1 candidate division FCPU426 bacterium
TAATAAGCCGTTAAATGGATGGGGACGGCCATCTTCGCGAGGTAGAAAATCAGCGAGTGAAGAGCGTTCATCAGGCGGAAAGAAAGGCTCAAGTGCTCAAGACCCGCCATCGCCCCTGCTTGGGCCTGGGCCGCAATGGTCAACAACCCCAATATGAAGGGCAGAAGGAAATACGAGCTTTCTCCATGATCACCTTGGCGCGGTTCGCGGAAAGCCTTCCGAGGGGCCAGGCATCCAACAACAGAAAAACCACCGGAAGCGTCACGGCCAGGGGTTTCGCCATCAAGGCCAATAAAAAACAAACCCAGGGACAAGTAGTACTTGGAGATGCTCTTCGCCCCGGCGGTTACGCAATCCAGGTAAACCAGCAAACTCGCGAAAAAGAAAAGACAGCAAAGAAGCAGGTTGCGTTCGGTAGCCCAAGCCACCGGTTCCACGTGCAGGGGATGAAGCCCGAAAAGGATCGAGGTCGACAAGGCCGCCGCCATCACGCCGTTCGGCGTAAAACCATTTTCCAGCAAAGATCCCTTCCTGACCGCCAGGTTAATCAACCGGAAGCTCAGGAAAAAAACCAGCAGGGTGTTGACGGCATGCAGGAAAAGGTTATCCAGGTGGTAGGCCCTGGGGTTCAAGCCGCCCCAAAGGTAATCCAGGGCGAACGAAAGCCAGGTGAGGGGCATCCAGTTCCCCGTGCGGATGTCCGTGAACATCCAATAGAGGTTGGGCAAATTCAGGGAGCGAATATGGAGGTTTTCGGAGATGACTTTCGCGTCGTCCCAGTTCGTGAACTCGTTTTGCAGGACAGGAAAATAAGCCAGGAGGGTGAGCAGGACGGGCAGATACGCGAGGGTCCAGAGCCAGCTCTGGTTCACGGCAGGGCCGTAATGAGCCGGAACCGCAGACTCTCCCCGTCTTTCAACTGTTCAAGAATCTTCCGAACCTGCCGGTGGCTCAAACCCGTTTGGAGGCACAACTCTTCCACTGAAAGATTGCGGTTTTGCGGATAAAATCTCTTTTGGATAATTGGGGCAAAAGAAACCGGCCTTTAGAAAAAGGTTATTTCTTTATATAAACGTTCAAGCCCACTTTTTCATTCCGCTCGGGAACCGAGATGTTGCCTTCAGTTGAGGCGATGATGGTGGTCTTGCCGGAGGAGGACGGGCCGTATTCTTTTGACAGGTCCACCTTGATCGTCAGGATGTTGCCTTCCACTTTCATTTCGACGTTTTTCATATTTCGGCTCCTTTGAACTTAAAACAAATGATTAAAAGGAAGTTTAAATTTCGACGTTTTCTTATCTAACCATGAAATATTCGCAGTCGGGGTGGTGGATCACGATGGCGCTGGTGGATTGCTCGGGCACCATCATGAAGGCTTCCGTAAGGGTGACGCCGATGGCCTTCGTGGCGTCCAGAAGCCTGAAATACTTCTCCTGGTCGGATTGCTCGGGGCAGGCGGGATATCCGGGCGAATAACGCTTCCCTTGC
This sequence comes from candidate division FCPU426 bacterium, assembly GCA_963847625.1. GTDB lineage: Bacteria > Oederibacteriota > Muellerivitia > Muellerivitales > Muellerivitaceae > CAWCKJ01. The sequence goes on from CAWKAR010000017.1 coordinate 1,488, forward strand.
CCGATGGGCAGGCTCCATTCTTTCCGGATTCTGCGGTGAATCCACTCTGCCATGGCTTCGGCGGTCTGGACCGCCAACCCGTGCATATAGTAGCTTTCGGAGTATTTCCCGTCCTTGTTCAACTGCTCCACGATCTTGGTGGCCTTGCCGCCGATAGTGACAACCTGGAAAGCCACCACATCCTTCTCTCCCGAGGAAACTGGCTTGAAATAATCGGAAAGGCACAGGTGCCGTCCAACCCTCTGACGGGGGAATTTGAACCGTTCCAGTTCCTTCTGGCTGTTGCCCTCATATATAAGCAGGTCGTTGCCGTCGGAGTTGGCCAGGAAGAACCCGTAAACCAGCTTGGGTTCGAACCAGCCCTTGGCAAGGACTTCTTCCTGCATCCTCAAGCGCATCGGCTCGAACTGGGTCTTGATGAGGTTCTTATATTCCTCGGAATCCTTGGCCTTCACCCCCCAATTGAGCTTGTAAAGCTGGGTTAGGTCCAGGTAAGGCCAGACTTCCCTTAAGGGGACCTTATTAATAATAGAAGTCCCCGCGAAGGGGTTTTTCGGGATGCTCAAGGCCGGTTTCACCGTGGGAGGGTATTTGTCCGGCGTGGCTTCCCCCTCCGGCTGTTTTACTTCCGCGAACCCGGCGGCTTTGGACTTCAAGGCTTCCTCTTTAATGCGGTTGCGGAAGGTTTCTCGGCTGGCCAGGTCCGACAGGGCGTTGAGGATATCCAACCCTTCGAATGCGTCCTTGGCGTAATAGACCCCTGGCTCGTAGAAATTTTCTCCGTCCACGAAGCTCATGCGGTAACCGTAGCGGCGGTTGATGGCAGCGCCCCCCACCACCACGGGATAGGACAGGCCCATCTTTTCGAGTTCCTGTACGCAGATGGGCATCTGCTTGGAGGTGACCACCAGCAGGGCCGAGAGCCCGATGGCGTCGGCCTTCACTTCCTGGGCCTTGGCGATGATGGTGGAGATGGGCACCTGCTTGCCCAGGTCGTAAACCGTGAAGCCGTTGTTGGCAAGGATCGTCCGCACCAGGTTCTTTCCGATGTCGTGCACGTCCCCGTAAACCGTGGCCAGGACCACCTTGCCCTTGCTGGAGGAGGTGTTCTTATTCAGGAACTGTTCCACGTAGCTTACGGCCTTTTTCATGACCTCGGCGGATTGGAGCACGAAAGGCAGGATCAGCTCGCCCGCGCCAAACTTGTCCCCCACTTCCTTCATCGCGGGAAGCAGGACGGTATTGAGGGTATCCACCGCGCTCTTTCCCTTCAGCACCTCGGCCAGGTCTTCCTCGATCTTGTCGGGCTTGCGGTTGACGATCTTCCAATGGACCTTCTGGGCCGGGGTCATGCCCTCGGTGGGGTCTTTGCCCCCCTGGCTTTCCACCGGGGCCTTCCCGGCGAAATACTGGATGAACTTGGCCAGGGCGTCGGGCTCCTTGTTGAAAACCAGGTTGTCCGCCAGGCGCCTTTCCTCCTCGGGGATGGACGAATAGGGCTTGATGTCCGCGGGGTTCAGGATCGCCAGGTCCAACCCCGCCTTCACGCTGTGGTATAGGAAGACGGAGTTGAGGACTTCGCGCGCGGGCTTGGCCAGCCCGAAGGATACGTTGGAAACGCCCAGGATGGTCCGCACCCCCGGCATCTCCTTCTTGATGAGCCGGATGCCCTCGATGGTTTCCACCGCCGAGTTCTTGAACTCCTCCTCGCCGGTGGCCAAGGTGAAGGTGAGCGCGTCGAACACCAGGTCGTCGGCGGGAATGCCGTATTCCGTCACGCAGATGTCCGTGATCTTCTTGGCCACTTCCAGCTTTCGGGCCGCGGTCTTGGCCATGCCCTTTTCCTGGGGCTTGGACTTGTCGTAATAGAGGTCATCTATGGTCATGGCCACGAGGGCCGCGCCGTATTTCTTGGCGATCGGACAGAATTTCCGCACCCGCGAGCCGTCGCCTTCCAGGTTGATGGAGTTGATGAGGGCCCTCCCCGGGTAGGTCTTCAGGGCGGCCTCCACCACCTCCGCCTCGGTAGAGTCGATCATGAGGGGGGTGTCCACGCCCAAAGCCATCTTTTTCACGACCTTCTTCATCTGCTCCTTCTCGTCGGTTCGCTCGGTCACCGCCACGCAAACATCCAGCACGTGGGCCCCGCCCTCCGCCTGGCCCCGGCCCACCACCACCATTCCGTCGTAATCCTCGGCCAGGAGCATCTGCTTGATCTTGCGGGAACCCTGGGCGTTGACCCTCTCCCCCACGATCAGGGGTTTGGGGTCCTGGTCCAGGGAAACACCCTTGATCATCGAGGAAACGTCGCAAAGATGGGTAATAGCGCGCTTCTTGGGGGCCCGATGGCCGATGGCGGCCACGACCCGGCGCATGTGCTCGTGGGTGGAGCCGCAACACCCCCCCACCACGCTGACACCGTATTCTTCCACGAATTCCTTGAGGGCGGCGGCCAGTGCCTCTGGCGTCAGGGGGTAAACCGCGTGGCCCCCCCGGTTCTCGGGCAGGCCCGCGTTGGGGATGGTGGAAATGGGGAAAGGGGAAAATTGGGAAAGGTACCGCACTGGGTCCTTCATTTCCTTGGGGCCGGTGGAGCAGTTCATTCCGATCACGTCGATGGGAAGCCGGGAGAAAGTGGAAAGCACCGAGCTGATGTCAGTGCCCAGGAGCATGCGGCCCGTGGTGTCCAGGGTGGTCTGGGCCATGAGGGCGACGCCGGCCTTTTTCTCCTGCCTCGCGCGGTGGCAGCCGAAAACCGCGGCGCGCATTTCCAGGATGTCCTGGCTGGTTTCGATCAGCAGGGCGTCCACGCCCGCGTCGATCATGATACTGGCCTGCTCGTAGTAAACGGCTTCCAGCTCGTCTACCGTGATCTTGCCCAGGTCCGGGTCCTCCGAGGCGGGAAGCATGCCCGTGGGGCCCATCGATCCCACGACGAATCGGGGTTGGTCGGGGGTGGAGTATTTCACGGCGAGTTCTCTCGCCAGCTTGACCGCCGCGGTATTAACCTCGACGATTTGGTCGGCGACGCCGTACTCGGCGAGCTTGATGCGGTTGGAGCCGAAGGTGTTGGTTTCCAGCGCGTCCACGCCGGCCTGGAGGAATCCCTCGTGGATTTCCCGTACCACCTGGGGCTTGGACAGAACCAGGTAGTCGTTCAGGCCTTCCTTGCCCCCGAAATCCTCGCGGCTCAGGTTATAGGCCTGGATATTGGTCCCCATGGCGCCGTCGAAGATGAGGACCTTCTCTTTTAACACGTCCATGAAAAGCGGGCGAGACACGTTAGACCCCCGGAAATTCTTGAAAGTCGCAACAGTTTAGGGAGTTTGAGGAGGGGGTTCAAGGCGTTATTCCAGGGTAGAAAAGAACTCAGCCGGAGGAAACCATGGGGTTTAACGGTTGGAACGATTTATTTTAGGGGGCTTTTAGGACTTCCTTGGGTAGGTCTAGACGGTTTTTTTCGCCTTTCTGAAAGGTTGAAACCTTCAAAAGCGGTTATGGAAACCCCATGAATCCTCATGCCGCAGCGGGTATGATGGCACCCCATGGGAATCAATTTTATTCATCCGAGCCTGGATCTTTCTCTTTTCCTCTCCACCTTCGCGGTTATTTTCCTGGCCGAACTTCCGGACAAGACCGCTTTGGCCATCATTCTCCTGGCCTCCCGGAGGCAACCGCTGGGGATCTTTATCGGCGTGGCGGCGGCCTACGTCGTTCAAAACGCCGTGGCGGTCATATTTGGGGGCTTGATCGCGCTATTACCACCCCACATCGTTCATATAATCGCCGGTTTGCTTTTCCTTGTTTTTGCTTTTCTCATCTGGAAAGAAAATTCAAACGAGAAGGAAGTTTCTGTCTCGGCGGACAAAAGATCATTCCTGGGAGTGGTGGTTGCTTCTTTTATGGTCATCTTTATCGCGGAATGGGGGGACCTGACCCAGCTGGCCACAGTCACCCTCGTCGCCAGGACCCGCCAGCCCATCACCGTTTTTCTCGCATCGACCCTGGCCCTTTGGACCACAACCGCCCTTTTGATTTTTGTCGGTTATAACGTGAAAAAATTTCTCAAGCCCCGGATTTTGCGAATCGTCGCTGCCCTGGCTTTTACCGCCGTCGGAATTCTTCTTTTGGCGGGATTTTGGGACTAACTAGGCCCAACCACCCGGGCCTTTATACTTGCGGTAAAATTACGGTTTTAGGTAAGATACACGTCTTTTCCCGGGGCCTGTTAAAATAGCTCCAAGAAGAAACCAATGCGCCTGTGGCTCAATTGGATAGAGCGACTGGCTACGGACCAGTAGGTTGGGGGTTCAAGTCCCTCCAGGCGCACCACTTTAAAATTTTACAGTCCCCAGCAAGTTTAAACGGGCCTTTGTTTGCAACGGTTTTTTCGACCTGAGCAGGCGAAGGCCTTTTTTATTGGTGACGGTTGAGAACACTTGGAGACGGTGAAATTACGATTTTGACGGTTGAGTTTGACACGTATATGACACGGATAAGACACGGGATTCTATCCCCTAGAAAAGCAAACTTTAAATCGAAAGCAGTTCTTTTACCTTTTCAGGGTGAATTTAAATCAACCGGTTAATCTTAGTAGCAACTCCTCTGGGATGCCTAGTTCCCTGCTTCCAACGACTACAACAAATTTAAAAATTGAGCTGGACTTTGAATCAAAATACCACGGGTCTTGTGAGGCTTATTCATGTGGGGGCCAAAATCCTTAAAGTCCCCGGTCAGCAAATGGGTAGCGCGTGCATGGATCGCCGAGAGGAATATGGGTTTGTCCTTATTGGGGAGCTGGATAGGACAATTCCCCTCCGTGACGGCTGGAATGGTTTCAACCCAACGGGAAAGGGTCCTTAAGTTGAGCAAGGCAGCCGGTCTTTTGAGGGAAAGGTTTCTTTCGGCTTCCAACCAAGCCCAATCGCAAGTGACAAAAACCAGCCCGCTTCCTGGCCGGTTTGGATAAGGACATGGTGGGAACTTCGAGGATCATATGCGGCGGAGAAAAGGACATTCGCGTCGAGGAAAATCCTCATTTTTTATGACTGAGTATCTTTTTGCGAAGAGAGGTTGTTTCCTCCCGCGTCAAGCGGCCCTCTTTTTTCCAGCGGGCGATTTGTTCGTTTGAATACAATTCAATTTCAAAAGGTTTCAAAAGCAAGTTGTTTCCATGTTCTTTCACCACAAAGGCGCGGCCAGTTTTTGTCCTCAATTGCCGCTTAAAGGATGCGGGTAACGAAAGAATGCCGCCTTGCAGAACGGCTATGGAACCTGAAGTTTTTTGGGTCATGATGTAACTCCCAGTCCAGACTATCTTTGAAGTCCGCCCCTGTGATGCAAAGAGCTGACTTCTTAAATAATTATACAATCATAGTTCTTAAAAAGAATCCGTGCTTTTAAATAACTTTTTAAACCCGTCAAAGCTTTTCAAGACTAGGGCACTCTAAACTTGACAAAAAAAGAGGTTTATCAATCCAAAGTTTTAAGTAAATCTTAAACAATTTATGAGCACCTATCTCATCATATATCGCTCTTTTAACCGGAAAACCGGTTTTCTCGTCGTACCACAAAGACATTCTAATGTTTCGATTCGAATCAAGGTAATCATATCGAAGTAATTTCATATCATTTCGCAGCAAAAAGCCGGATTGAACAATATCACTAGGTCAAGCGGAGCTTAAATTTTGATCTTAGATAGCCCCCGAACTAGCCCGGGGTTATCCACATTTCTTTTCTAGAACTATTTTACATTTTTTTGATAGTAGGAAAGTAGCTTTTCACATCCCTGAATAACGTCATCAACATTTTGATAATTGAAGGGACCGATTTTTTCAACCGCTTGTTCTAAAGTCAAATTCAATAATTTTCCTTGGGGAGGGAGCACGAAATCCTTATTTACTTTCAATTTGTAATAGTATTGCAGTGCGAGTGGCTTGCCATCTTTTAAATAAAATAAGTATTCAATTTGAGCCCCAGTTTCCAAATCTCTCCATTCGGAACTTACAAGAACGCCATTGGAATCGTAACCGTCATACTTTACAAGATCCATAGCCTCGCCATTATTGCCTTTTCCTTTGACAAGCATTCTTTGGACCTTCTTTACGGAAATACTCGCCGAGAGAGAGTTGAAAAAATTCATGCTTTTAATCAGTTCTAAAGTGGACCGAGGCGCAACTGAAACAAAAGTATCCGATTTTAAATGGTTGTTTTTTAGATCATAGACCTCTTGCATAATATTGATGATTAAAGGCTTGTCATCTGCCCAGCTAACGTAAAAATAATAGGTACCGTATTTGTTGATCGTGGATTTTTCTTTCTTAATCAGGTCAGGCAATCTCGGAACATTTTTATTGTCCCCCATTTGATCCGCTAAAGCAGAGCCTAACAAAAGAAAAACAAATATCGGGCGGAAAAAACCTTTAATAAGCTTCATTTTTGCTCCTTTCTGAAAATACTTTTATTTATGGACAGTTATTATCGGTCAAGCAAATGTTATGTTCTACTACTGAGGCGATAAGTTTTGCAGATAATATAGCGAATGCTATTCCCTCATCGGCTGCGTTACAAGCCTCTAATAACTCCGGTCCCCCATATTGTGGTGGAACGCCCCCAAAAATAGCTAAACAAGTTTGGGAGCCTTGCAAAAGCTCGTCCTGAAAATCATTCCTGGCTTTATTATTTCGATCAGCAAAATCCTGATCACATTGTGCACAAGCAACAAGATTCGGTGTTGGTACCGGGGTTTCAGTTGGAACCGGTGGTGGGGTCGGCTCAGGAGTATTCGTCGGCATCGGAGTTGTTGTTGGTGGAACTGTAGGTGTATTCGTGAATGGAACGGTTGGGGTATCAGTCGGTGGAGTCAGCGTTATGGATGGCGTTGTAGTCACCGTGCCTAAAGGCGTCGGTGAAATAGTGGGCGTAAAAATTGGTGTCGGCGAAGAAATGGGTGTAGGGATAGGTGTATCTGTTACTACCGGTGTTGTGCAACCAATAGCCGTTATTGGGCAATTTGATGAATATTGACAGCCGCATGGTATTTCATAAACAGTATTGCAAGCAGTAACTGGATAACTTCCGACGCACGGTTGGTCAACAGCCGGTTTGAAATCAGCTTTAATATTTTCATTTAAAGCGGAAGGTGCCACAGGCTCCTTGTTGGCACAACCTGCACCGCCTCCCAAAATGACTGCTCCAACTAAGATCAAAACCCCCCCAAAAATAAAAATCCCGCAGAAGAGAACAACGAGATTTACTGTTTTTTTCATAGGTGTATACCTTTATTCCTTGACTAAAATCATTTTACGGACTATTCCAATTTATAATAATTTGCTCGACAATTCAAACAAAATTTTAATCAGAATATAGCCTTTAAAAAACACAAAATTAAAGGGTATTGCAAAGCGCCAAAAGATGCGAACTGCATATGGTCGCAAAAAGAGAAAGTGTGAAACAAAATATGGCTCAAAAAAAGCTACCAACATTATCTATTATTATCCCCGCTTTTAATGAGGATAAGACAATCCTATCGCTTCTCAAAAAAGTCAAATCAGTGAAACTCCCAGGAATACGGAAAGAAATCATTATCGTCAATGACGGCTCCACAGATAAAACCATTAGGCTATTGGGTAAGATAAAAATGCCCCATTGCAAAATCTTCCATCATACTAAGAACAAGGGGAAAGGCGCCGCTATACGAACAGCTGTTGCTCATGCAATTGGAGATTTTTTCATAATACAAGACGCGGATTTGGAATATGACCCAGCGGATTACCTTAAGCTTTTGGAGCCCCTTTTAAAAAGTGAGGCTGATGTTGTTTATGGGTCACGGTTCTTAGGTGTAAATCAGGCTTTCACCATGTGGAACTACTTGGGGAACAAGTCCTTAACTTTTTTTGCAAATCACTTGTATAACACTGTCCTGACGGATATGGAAACAGGTTATAAAGTCTTCCGGGCGTCGGTCTTTCGAAGTTTAAACCTACGATCCAACCGTTTTAATTTTGACCCAGAGGTCACTGCGAAGGTTCTAAAAAAGAAATTCAAGCTTTTCGAAGTGCCCATTTCGTATCATGGCAGGGATTATGAAAACGGGAAGAAAATAAACTGGTGGGATGGTTGTATGGCCCTCTTTTGTCTGATTCGCTACAGATTTATAGACTGATGCAAGCACTGAAAAAAGGGTTTTGGGTGCGCTTGTTGGAAACAAAAAGGCCCGCTTGGCTTCTAGCGGCTCTTTTGGTCAACGGCACGCTAATCCTATACACCACCCTGCATACATTTCAAACTTTTCCAATATCTCCTGATGAATATGTTTATCAGATTTCGGCGGAACTTTTCTCGACCGGCAAACTTTCCGTTCCCTCACCTGAACCGCGCAGTTTTTTTGATACCCTCAATGTTGTCAATAATGGCGCTTACTACGGGAAATATCCTCCCGGATGGCCCTTATTGCTTGCGATAGGTATCTACTCTGGATTGCCCTGGCTTGTAAACCCGATCTTCGCCATTCTCACCCTGATAATTTTGTTCGCCATTTCCCGGACCCTGTTTCCCCCCATCGTAGCAAACCTCACAATGATTCTGACTCTTGCTTGTCCTTTTCTCATTTTCAACTCGGCTTGCTTGCTGTCGCATGCCAGCTGCCTTCTACTATTGACCCTTGCAGCTTTTTTTCTATTGAAACCAGAGAAAAATCTTAGTTCGTTCTTGGGAATAGGTATGACTGCCGGATTCGCATTCCTCATTCGCCCCTTAACGTCGCTATTAGTACTTGCGCCATTAATTCTTTATTTCGTCATATACGCTATACGCCAGCGGAAATATTCCCTACTACGCGGTTTTCTATTCGGAACCGGTTCGGTTTTTTCCATCTTTCTCTTTCTATTCCTGCTTTATAACTATGCCCTGACAGGACATTTTCTGCTCCAGCCTTTCGAAGTTTATTACCCGTTAGACCGATTGGGATTTTTCCATAACACATGGAAGGAATATTCGGATCGGCTTAACCTGAACATCATTGATAGGGGCTTACTTTGGCTTCAATGGACAAGCGGGATGCCGCTGATGATAATCTTATTTTTAACACTTCGAAGAACCCATGACAGGGTCTATGGCCTAGGGGCTCTATTGGCAGTCCCCGCTTTGTGTCTTTATATTGGTTATTATTTTTATGTCGGAAGCGGCATTTTCCAATACGGCCCACGATATCTCTATGAATCCTATGCATTGATGCTGATCCCGGCAGCATTAGGCGTACTCGTTCTTGGGCGGTGGGCTCCGCTGGTATTGGCGGTATTTCTAACCTTGAACGGGCTAAAATTCCATCATGAAACTGTCGTTTATCGTAGAGTTTCGGAACAGGGTGTTCAATTTTTTGAAAAATTGCATCATCTTTCTAATGCAATTGTATTCATCCGGACAACTGATAACAAAGACTCCGCATATTTCATACGAAATGATATTCATTTCGACGGGCCAGAATTATTACTTTTGGACTATGGAGATGGAAAAAACCAGGAGGCCATCCATTTTTACCAAGGGCGTTCATTTTATCGATGTATCTATGACTCACAAAATGGTCAATACCAGATAAAACCTTATTAGGAAAAATCCCATGGAAAAATACAGTAGATGCTCACGGACAAGTCCGTGAAACTCTAACCGGCGATAAATAGAACAAAGTTTCACATCAGAAAAGTTTTAAACCTGATATAAAAGTTTTCATAGTTCCCTACCTAAAATCGATTAAAAACCCAATTTTTTCAGTTCGTGATTTTTAAACTCTGATATCATTATTAATATTATTTTATACCACGTAACTTTTGACGTCAGCAACCGTCCAAAGAAAGGAAGGAAGAAAATCATGAACACAAAGAGAAAACGCGGCCCTCAACCCAAAGGTGGAATCCGGGTCATCATTCGGCTCTTCCCGGATTTAGTTGAGGCTCTTGAGGTGGAGCAAAAGCGGTCAGGCCGAACTAGGACCGATTTGATCCAACGGGCCATTGAGGCCCAATACATGCGGAAGCGTCGTGATTCAGATTGGAGACCGCCTAAACCATAACCCGGCGGGAAACCGCCGGGGGTTGTGAGTAGGGCGGTTTCCGGGAAGCCAGGTGTGGGATGGACGAGTCAAAGAACATTTTCAATCAAGTCATCATGTTGGTAGTTTCTCTCCCCTTTATTTTTATAGCAATTAATCTAATATGGCCTTTCATCGGATTCGGGAACCTGGACGGCACCTTCCCGGACCCCGATTTTTATAACCACCACTTTCTAGGCCTATGGGTTTTGATCTTTATCATCCCATATGGCCTTCTTCTTTGGTTTCGTGACGATAAAGATATCTTCATCGTCACCAAGCTTCTGGCCTCCGCTTCCATGGCCGTTTCCCTGCTGGACCCTTTCACCGAACATTACAACCGGCTTTACTTCGTCTTGGCGGCAATATTAACCGCCGGGGCCATGGCAGGTTTTTTCTGGAAACCCGTCAAGAAAAGACACGTGGATTACGGCAAATATCCCTTGCTCATCGCCCCCAAGAGAGGGAGGGGCTTCCCAACCTCTTCCCTCCACGAAAACGTGCAAATAATTGGCGGTACAGGCACCGGAAAGACCCATTACGTCATCATGCCCTTCATCGAACAGACCATTAAGCAGGGTTTGGGGTGTTTCATCAGCGACGTAAAAGGCAACATGCTTCATGATGTTGCCTTTTACGTCAGCCAAGCAGGCCGCACTCTTCGCCATTTCAGCTTGATCGATCTCATCCTCTCCGGTGGCTACAACCCCCTCTATGGGAACGACGCGGACGCCATCGCCAACCGGGCTTACACGGCCCTCTACCACGACGCCACAAGCGGCGAACCCTATTACTCGTTAGTGGCCGAAGCCTTTTTAAGAAACAGCATCGGCCTTTTGAAGGAAGAGATCGAAACCCTGATATTCGAGGATGTGCTTTTTGCCACCCAGGAAGCCGATACTTTCAAGACCATCGGTTCCTTCTGCTCGAAATATCCCAATACCCCCTACGCTTGCTATTTCCGGGACCAGTGGATGGGCAAGTCCCCCAAGGAACGCCGGATGGAACTAGCGGGACTCGTCAACAAGCTCCAACGGTTCTGTAACAGCGAATGGGCCTATCTCTTGAACACCCGCAAGCCGAATATCCGCATGGCGGATGTCGTGGCGAATGGCGAAGTCTTCCTCTTCTCCCCGAATTTCGCCCGTTACCCGCAGGACGCCAAGGCCCTCTCCATCCTCGCCATGATGGACCTCTCCGAACAAGTGGCGGACAGGTATCGGGTGACGCCGGAGAAACCCTTCCGGGTCTTCCTGGACGAGTTCTACAACCTGGCCTACCCCCGGTTTATCGACTTCATAAACAAATGCCGGGAAGCCCAGGTGAACCTCTTCTTGGCCCACCAGTCCTTGGGAGACTTAAGAGGCGTTTCCCCGGAGTTCCAGGAACAGGTCATGAACACGGCCAGCAACAAGATTATCTTGAGGGTGAACGACCCGGACACGGCGGAATCATTCGCCCGTCAGTTTGGGACCGAACTGGACCGGGAAGCCAGGGTGACTTCCTATTTGGCGAACCACACGATGTCCGGTTACAGCGTTCCCATCACGGAAAAATTCAGGTTCCACCCCAACCGGATCAAGGAACTCAGGACCGGCCAAGCCATTGTCAAGGTCGTGGCGAATGGCGCAGTCTTTGTCTTCCAGAGCGATTTGTGTAGTGCAACTACAGCCCCGCAAGGCTTCAACCCTGAAATTGTTCTTGGCCCCAGGCAGTACCGGGAAAGGAAGAATGAAAGTTCCCCGCTTATTATCCCCAATGAAGCCGTAAAGGAACCGGTAAAGATTGGAAGCCGGATGGGAGACGACAATGCCTGAAAACATCAAAACCCTACCCAAGCCACCCTTGGAAATAGACCCCGTTGATGTGACTATCCTGGCCTATATCCATTCCAACAAGTTCATCACTACCAAGCTT
>CAWKAR010000018.1:0-5904 GCA_963847625.1 candidate division FCPU426 bacterium
GGGCGGGGTGGAATTTCCGGTGGAAAAGCTTGGTGGTGATGAACTTGTTGGAATGAATATAGGCCAGGGTAGTCACGTCAATGGGGTCTATTTCCAAGGATGGTTTGGTTAGGGTTTTGATTTCTTCAGGCATTGTCGTCCCCCATTCGGCTTCCGATCTTTACCGGTTCCTTTTTGGCTTCCTCGGGAGTAATGAGCAGGGACCTTTCGTTCTTCCTCTCCCGGTACTGCCTGGGGCCAAGAACAATTTCAGGGCTGAAGCCCTCTGGGGCTGTAGTAGCACTACCCAAATCGCTCTGGAAAACAAAGACTTCGCCATTCGCCACGACCTTGACGATGGCTTGGCCGGTCCTGAGTTCCTTGATCCGGTTGGGGTGGAACCGGAACTTTTCCGTGATGGGAACGCTGTAACCGGCCATCGTGTGGTCCGCCAAATAGGAAGTCACCCTGGCTTCCCGGTCCAGTTCGGTTCCAAACTGCCGGGCGAATGATTCCGCCGTGTCCGGGTCGTTCACCCTCAAGATGATCTTGTTGCTGGTGGTGTTCATTACCTGTTCCTGGAACTCCGGGGAAACGCCTCTCAAGTCTCCCAAGGACTGGTGGGCCAGGAAGAGGTTCACCTGGGCTTCCCGGCACTTGTTGATGAAGTCGATAAACTGGGGATAGGCCAGGTTATAGAACTCGTCCAGGAAGACCCGGAAGGGTTTCTCCGGTGTCACCCGGTACCTGTCCGCCACCTGCTCGGATAGGTCCATCATGGCTAGGATGGAGAGGGCCTTGGCGTCCTGCGGATAACGGGCGAAGTTCGGGGAGAAAAGAAAGACTTCGCCATTTGTCACGACATCCGCCATGCGGATATTCGGTTTGCGGGTGTTCAAGAGGTAGGCCCATTCGCTGTTGCAGAACCGTTGGAGCCTGTTGACGAGTCCCGCCAATTCCATCCGACGTTCCTTGGGGGACTTGCCCATCCACTGATCCCGGAAATAGGAGGCATAGGGGGTGTTGGGATATTTCGAGCAATAGGAACCGATGGTCTTGAAGGTGTCGGCTTCCTGGGTGGCATAAAGCAGGTCTTCAAATATCAGGGTTTCGATCTCTTCCTTCAAAAGGCCGACGAGGTTCCGTATAACGGCTTCGGCCAATAACGAATAATAGGGTTCGCCGCTCGTGGCGTCATGATAAAGGGCCGTGTAAGCCATGTTGGCGATGGCGTCCGGGTTGTTCCCATAAAGGGGGTTGTAGCCGCCGGAGAGGATGAGATCGATCAAGCTGAAATGGCGGAGGGTGCGGCCGGCTTGGCTGACGTAAAAGGCAACATCAGGAAGCATGTTGCCTTTTACGTCGCTGATGAAACACCCCAAACCCTGCTTAATAGTCTGCTCGATGAAGGGCATGATGACGTAATGGGTCTTTCCGGTGCCTGTACCGCCAATTATTTGAACGTTCTCGTGGAGGGAAGAGGTTGGGAAGCCCCTCCCTCTCTTGGGGGCGATTAGCAAGGGGAACTTTCCGTAATCCACGTGCCTTTTCTTGACGGGTTTGAAGAAAAACCCTGCCATGGCCCCGCCGGTCAATAGGGCCGCCAAGACGAAGTAAAGCCGGTTGTAATGTTGGGTAAAAGGGTCCAGAAGGGAAACGGCCATGGAAGCGGAGGCAAGAATTTTGGTGACGATGAAGATATCTTTATCGTCACGGAACCAAAGAAGAAGGCCATATGGGATGATGAAAATCAAAACCCATTGGCCCAGGAAGTGGTGATTGTAAAAATCAGGGTCCGGGAAGGTGCCGTCCAGATTCCCGAATCCGATGAAAGGCCATATAAGATTAATGGCTATGAAGATAAAGGGGAAAGAAACTACCAGCATTATGACTTGATTGAAAATGCTCTTCGACTCGTCCATTCCACACCTGGCTTCCCGGAAACCGCCCTGCTCACAATCCCCGGCGGTTTTCCACCAGGTTATGGTTTAGGCGGTCTCCAATCTGTTTCACGGCGTTTCTGCATGTATTGGGCCTCAATGGCCCGTTGGATCAAATCGGTTCTGGTCCGGCCTGACCGCTTTTGCTCCTTCTCAAGTGCCTCAACTAAATCTGGAAAGAGACGGATGATGACCCGGATTCCACCTTTGGGTTGAGGGCCGCGTTTTCTCTTTGTGTTCATGATTTTCTTCCTTCCTTTGTTTGGACGTTTGCTAACGTCAAAAGTTACGTTGTATAAAATAATATTAATAATGATATCAGAGATAACGATTTAAGATACTTCATTTTCAGGGGTTTAAACGAAATTTATAAAAACCTTTATATCAGGATTGAAGATTTTTTGACGCGATACTTTGCTCTATTTATCGCCGGTTAGAGTTCCACGGACTTGCCCATGAGCGTCTACTGTATTTTTTCCTTGGGTTTTTCCCCATAGGGTTTTATCTGGTATTGCCCATTTTGGGAGTCGTAGACACACCGATAAAATGAGCGTCCTTGATAGAAGTGGACGGCCTCCTGGTTTTTTTCTTCTCCATGATCCAGAAGTAATAATACTGGCCCGTCAAAATGGAGACCATTGCGTGTGAAATATGTGGAGTCTTTGTCATTAGTTGTCCGGATGAATACAATTGCATTAGAGAGATGATGCAATTTTTCAAAAAATTGAACACCCTGTTCCGAAACTCTACGATAAACGACAGTTTCATGATGGAATTTTAGCCCGTTCAGGGTCAGAAAAACCGCCAAAACCAGTGGAGCCCAACGCCCAAGAACAAGTACGCCTAATGCAGCAGGAATTAGCATCAATGCATAGGATTCATAGAGATATCGTGGGCCGTATTGGTAGATGCCGCTTCCGACATAAAAATAATAACCAATGTTGTAGTGTTCACAAAATATCTTCCTGAATTTCCTGTTAAGCACGACAATTTTTTCCGCCCCTCAGAATGTTAATTAAGTGATTTTTCTCTAGTGTTTCGTAAATAGCTAAACGCTCCGCTTTTCGTTTTTCTCTGGGTGTTCCACCTCCTTGTACCGCTTTTTTAATATTCCTGCAAGCTTCCAGGTAGAAAGCCTCCCGATCAACCAACGAAGGGCCTTTCACAAGGCTGTTTTCAAGCTGCAGGGCGCTCTGATAGCCTTTGCTGGCCCTAGGTCGGCCATCTAGCAGGTGCCACGTTTTCGCTAAGCACGATACAACTTCCCGCACAGCACGAAATCCAACCCCTTTTTCTAGCCCGGATTCCGCCTTTAATTCGCCGATTCCTCGCTCAGCGGCCCCATTGTCTTGCGGTGTCCGGGGCCGAGAAAGCAGATGAATCACTTTTTCTCGCTGTAGGTAGTTTGTCAGTTTTTCGTTCTTGTAGGCCGAACCATTGTCGGTCGCCCAAACCAAAGGCAGTCCCGTTTTCTTTTTTTGCAGCTCCAACATGGTCAATATATTTTCCGCTTTAGCGGCGGGTCCGACTGTCAGCCCTTTAAAACCCAAAGTCGCTCGATCTTTGATTACTTCTGCCTGTAGCACTACTTTTCCAATACGCCCGATGTGGGCCGCGTCCTGCGCCCAGATCACATCTTTTGCCAACACCTCTACGCTCACCCGGTTTTTCTCGGCCAACTCCCTCAACTTTTTCCGGTGTCTAGCCTTTATTTGGGACAGACTTTCCTGCACCAACCTCGTCGATACTTTGCCGCGAAGGATGTCCGCAATAGATCTCCATCCCGTAGTCCAACCGAAATCCCTCACTTGACGCCTCACTGCCAACTTGGCCCGATACCTTGCACTTGCGGAATACGCGGGGCGTCCCTGCGTTCTTTTTTGATTACGCGCCCCGCGAATCCAATTATTCAGCGTCCTCTCACTCACTTGAAGTTGGCTGGATAGAAGACTCCGTTGGCCCCGGCAATTTCTCACCTCCAACAACGTTCCCACTTGCCGGGCGAACCACCTTGGGCTTCTTTTTTTTCCCTCCCAACTCCTCCGCTTTTTTTAACACTTCCCGATTACCCGGCAGCTCCCTCAATAGCTTCACCAGGTCTTTCATTAGATCGAGGTCCCTTTCCAGGTTCTGGATTTTTTTGTTCAGTTGCTTCGGGTCCTCCTCCGGCGGCAAGGCCTCCCTCATCTTTTTCTTGCCTGCCTTGGGTTGCTTCACCAACCCCGCCGCCAGGCCCGCCAACGCTTGTTGGGACAATTGCCACACTCTCAACGGTGGTATTTCCAGTTTCTGCGCCGCTTCCTCCTTCGTGACGCGACCCATCCAATATTCCAACATCACCGCCGCCGTTTGGTGTGCTTTCTCCTTCTCCTGCAGACTTGCCGTTTCCCACAAGGCCTTCATTGGCAATGCCACATTCATTTGAAACTTGAATTTTCTCTTCATGCGGCCCTTGGAAATCCGCTTCTTTTCGCTCTTCTCGGCCTCTTCCATTGGTATCCTCCTGGATTTTCACGCCCAAACCGTTCAACCCTAGTTCTTGTACACGCCCATCCGGCGTCTGGATAACTACTTTCCCTTTCTCCCCATGCATGGACACTTGTTGGTCCCCAATTTGACCCACCAAATATACCGGCTTCCTTGGTTCTTCACCTACAGCCAAACGCAATTCGTTCTTTTGCATGGCCGCTTCCAGCGCTTTTCTGACCTCATTTTCCACCCCGAAAAACCGGTCCGCTGGCACCATTCCATCGATTCCCTGATGTGGCCGAAAATGATTGTAGTGGTTGATGAAATGTCCTAATCGTTCTTTTGCCTCGGCTAAATCCTGTGGCTGATATCGTCCCCAGAATTCTTCCATGACCGTTGCCCAGAAACGCTCTGTCTTTCCAACTGTCTGTGGATGATGGGTACGCGCAACCACATGTTGGATACCTTTTTTACGCAAGAGCCGTTGGAAATCGCCTTTCCCCCGCCAAGCGAAATACTGCCGCCCTTGGTCTGTGAGGACTTCCTTGGGTTGCCCAAACCGGTCTATACCCGCAAGCAGCGCGTCTACCACGATTTCTTGTTTTTGTTGAAAGGCCAGCCTCCAAGAAACAATGTACCGACTGTAGTCGTCCAGGAACACAGTCAAGTAAACCCGTTGCCCGTAACGGGGGAGGACGAAACTCGTGATGTCGCTTTGCCACAAGTCCCCCGCGCGAGACCGCTCAAAACGCCGAGGTAGTTGTGACTTTTCCCGCCTTCTCTTCATCCTCCCGCTTGGAAACCCTTTGCCTTTGAGAGCGTTACGGACACTGCTGGTACTTACCCTGACGCCGGCGATTCGGCCTAGAAAATTTTTCACTTTCCTCAAACCGAAATCCGGGTTTTCCTGTTTTACCTTCTCAATGAGTTCCCGCACTCCTTTTCGCCGGGGTCGGCCACCAGGTTTCCTGCCTTCAAGGGCTTTAGGCCCTCCTGTGCGGTACTTCAGATGCCAACTTTCTAATGTGTTTTCGCTTACGCCCCATACCTTTGCGAATTCACGGATTGACGACCCGGATTTTATATACATTTCCACAGCCTGGCGACGTTCCTCGGGCTTGAACGGCCCATCGTGGTGTCCTGATGCGAGGTATTGGTTGTGCCGCTTGCGCATCTGCTCCTCACCCTCGGTCCGATACTCCTTTAGCCAGCAATGGAAGGTCGTACTATTTATTCCATGAGTGTTACAAAAAGATCTCTGGGAACCCCCGTTTTTCAAGTATTCCTTGACCCAAAACAGACGTTTTTCAAGGCTGTCCACAGGTTTTTTTACCCGTGTAGGCGTCAAAGTTGGGTCCTGCGAATTGTTTTGAATGGGTGTGCTAGGTGAAGGAACTGCTTCTGCTTGATCTAATTGCTGCTGGTTTTCGTCCATTTTACCCCTCCTGCCGGGGCTTATTTCCCGGCTTGAGAGGCGGAATTACCATCGCTGCTACATAAAAAATATGGAAAGACT
>CAWKAR010000019.1:0-169334 GCA_963847625.1 candidate division FCPU426 bacterium
TATGGGCCAGCAACCTACGTAGTAGCTTTGATCAATAGTAGCTGATCAAAATAACGCGGGTTGCTCCTGGTAAGGAGCCTATCCGCATACGGAGGGCTGACCCATGGGAAATAATAGCACGGTGGTAGGGCTGGATGTTCATAAGGAAACGATCACGATTGCAGTTTTAAGGCCCGACAAGGATCGTCCTGATCCCTCGGTTACGGTTGAAAATCAGCCATCAATCATTGAAAAGAAAGTACGGGAACTTAATCGCCGCCATGCCCCACTGGAATTCGTTTATGAGGCTGGGCCTGGGGGATTTGCTTTGTATAGGCAGATTACCCAATTGGGACACCCTTGTGCGGTGATTGCGCCCGCATGGATGCCGATGAAACCTGGGGACCGAGTCAAGACGGACCGAAAGGACGCAGAAAAGCTGTCTTGGTATTGGCGCATGAGGGATTTGAAAGAAGTCCGGGTACCCACGCCCGAAGAAGAATCCGTGAGGGATTTGCTGCGTGTCCGGGAAGATGTTCTCGCAAACCAGTTGAGAGCCCGTCATCGGTTATTGAAATTCCTGCTTAGGCAAGGCCGGATTTATCGGGGTGGCAAACACTGGACCCAAGCCCATAGGGAATGGTTGAGACACCAGAAGTTTGAGCTGCCAAATCTCGTAAAGACCTATGAAGCGAATTACCGAATTTTGGCTGAGATTGACGTGCACTTGGCTGATTTGAATTGTGAAGTTGAATTGCTGGCACAAGACGAGAAATATCGAATTGCTGTCAGCTATTTGAAATGCCTGAAAGGCGTTAACACACTCACGGCCATGACTTTATTAGCAGAAAGCGGAGATTTCAGGCGGTTTAAAAACGCCCGCAGTTATATGCGATATACGGGAATGGTCAGTTGGGAAGACAGCACCGGAAGCCATGTTTACCGGGGCGGGATTGTCAAATCCGGAAATGCCCATTTGAGGCGAGTGCTAGTCCAAGGGGCATGGACCTATCAGCTACGAAGCCTTGGGAGTCCAACACTCGCTAAACGGAGAAAAGGTTGTCCCCCGGAAGTTATACATTTAGCACGAAAAGCTGATGAACGTTTGCATTTGAAGTTTCGGCGGATGGTAAGCCGAAACAAACGGTCTCAGGTGGCGGTAGTGGCCATCGCACGGGAATTGGCTGGCTTTATCTGGGCGATTGGACAGATGATCCCATCCGATCAGTAATAGATCCGATGAGAAGAAAAAGAAGGACGAGCTCTGATTTCAGGAGCGTGGCGCGGCACGGAGAACCCTCGACGACCCCTTGTGCAATGAAGTCTTATTTCATGACGCACGGACAAAGATCGAGGCAGCTCCCGACGACAGGTCATCATGCGTCCCTGCCCTTTGGGGTAATACGCGAATATCAGTTTGATCAACCGTCGGAAATGGCTACGCTCTTGGAATCAGGGCTCTGTCGTGCTGGTCCGTGAAAAGACCAACACCCTAGAATCTGAAGGTTGACTGGCCCATACATATCAGGGATCAGGTTTCCCGCGCTGCAGTATGGCGCAGGGCTTCGACAGGTTCGGGACAGGCCACCCATGTGGGCAGGACTTTCGGGCCTGCGGGCAGTGTTCCCGGGTTCCCGGCAAGGAGGAAAAAGAGAATGGATTTTAACCCTGCTTATCGAAATACTTCGCGGCTTCCTTGGCCCAGTAAGTGATGATCCGGTTTGCCCCGGCCCGCTTGATGGCCAAAAGGCTTTCGGCCATGGCGCCCTCCAAATCCAACCATTTCATTTTTCCGGCGGCCTGGATCATGGAATACTCGCCCGAAACGTGATAGGCCCATAAAGGGACCAGGAATTTCATCCGGGCCTTGGCGATAATATCCAGGGCCGTCAAAGCGGGCTTGACCATGACCACGTCCGCCCCCTCCTCGATATCCAGCTGAATTTCCCGGAGGGCCTCCCGCGCGTTGGAAACGGGCATCTGGTAGGTTTTACGATCGCCGAAAGCCGGAGTGGAATCCGCGGCTTCCCGGAACGGCCCGTAGAATTGGGATGAGAACTTGGCCGCGTAACTCAATAGGAGCGTGTTTTCCAACTTGTTCTTGTCGAGGACCCGCCGGATGAAAGCCACTCGCCCATCCATCATGTCGGAGGGTGCCACGATATCCGCCCCGGCATGGGCATGGGATAGCGCGATTTTACCGAGCAGGGTCAGGGTCGAATCGTTCTGGACGTCGCCCTTGGAGATAATCCCGCAATGGCCGTGGGAAGTGTATTCGCATGCGCAGACGTCGGTGATAACAACCAAGGTTGGCAATTCTTTTTTTAAAATCCGGACCGTTTTCTGGATGATGCCATTCGGATTATAGGCTTCCCGGGCCGCGGGATCTTTTTTCGATGGAATTCCGAATAAAAGAACCGCCTGGATTCCGAGAGTATGGGCCGAGGCCGCTTCCTTCACGGCGGATGAAAGCGAGTGCCGGTATATCCCGGGCATGGAAGGTATCGCTTCCGGGGTTTTCAACCCCTCCGCGACGAAAATCGGGAGAATGAAATCCCGGGCACTCAACCTTGTTTCCTCGAATAGGTTGCGCAGGCTTTTGGTTCTTCTCAATCGGCGCATCCGGTGGATTGGGAAAGCCATGCTGATCCTTTCAAAATAAATTTTTCCCTAGGGAAGACGAATTATATAACCCTTTGCCGGGATTTCCTTGCCCAAGCCGAAATGGCCATGGCAAAGGCGGGCATGGTGAAGGTTGTTGGTTGCACCGCTACTTTCATGCCCCATTTACGGACCGAGTTCGCGGTAACCGGGCCGATCACTGCGACCGGAATGGCTTTTAACAACATCTTCCTTTGAACTGCGGTAAAGGATCCATAAAAATGATTCACGGCTGATGAAGAGGTGAATGTTAAAAGATCTACACTTCCTCCTTTAGTGAATAAATGCTGGAGTTTATTGCGGCTTCCGGCAGGAATCCGGTTTTTATATAAGGTTAATCGGGCAACCTTGACGTTCTTTTTCTTTAAGGACTTATAAAGAACATCCCTTCCCTCTTGGGCCCGGCAAAGTAAAATTCTCTTCCCTTTCAATGCCATTTTATTGAACGCCCTGGCCAAACCTTCCTGGTGAAAATCCTTGGGCACCAAATCCGATTTCAAACCAAAAGACCTTAAAGTTTTTGCGGTGGCTTCCCCGGCACAAGCGATCTTAACTTTACTCAGACGCCGGATATTTTTTTTTAATTTTTTCCAATGACCCATGAAAAGTTGAACCCCATTTGAGCTGTTGAAAACCAACCAATCATATTCATCCGCTTTCGCGACGAGTTTTTGCCCTGCCTTGCCCAAAGGGAGAGGAACAATTTCCGATACCGGGATTTCAATAGCCTCAAACACCCGCTTATCCAGCAAACCCGTCAAATAACCCGCTTGGGATTTTGCGCGGGTCACGAGAACCCTCCATCTTCGCCGGTGTTGAAACTGGTTGTTTTTTCCTGGCATCCGAATTTCCTTTAATTGTTGGTAAGTATCCCTTTACAACAAGTAAAAGCAAAAAGGCATGGAACCGCCGATCAAATCCAATGTCCCGCATCTCCATAAAGGAGTTAATGGATTGCGGGACAATACCACTTTCATTTGAAATCCTTTCAATAGTGAAGTGGCATGGACGCCGATAAGTTTGAGAAAGCCTTAAACTATAAGCCGTTATCGGCGTTTATCGGTCGTTATCTGCGGTAAAAAAATTTCTTTACGTGTCGTGAAGGTATAGTCACCTTATTTATTTAGGTGAATCCACTAAGAATTATTGGATACGCCATTTTATGAGGTTAATATTGAAAAAAATAGATACGAAAACATTGTTGGAAATCCATGAATTACCGTCATTCCACAAGACGTTTTTCCGGCAAAAGACCCGAATAGCTACGGTTTTATAGAGACCATCAGGAAGTAGCCCAATTTTCCATGTCGAATTGGAACCGCTTTCAATCTCGTTTTTAATTAACACGTGAAAGTTGAAAATCATCCCGAAAAAAACCGGAACTATAATAAATCGGGTATATTCTTACTAAGAAAAAGCCATTTGAATAAAACAATATCTCAATATTAGGGAACCTCTTGAAAAGACCGGTCCTTCTCTTTTTCTCATACCTCTTTCACCATTTCTCCCCAACTGCTTTTAAAAATTTTATCCTTTACTGTTTTCGGATCGCAGCCCTCGGAATTTTTTTAATCTTCCTGCCCGAAAAATCCGTCTTTGCTGAATTGGCTACGCTTTACGTCTCTGGTAACCAGCTTACTACTTCCACCTCGGGCGGCTGTACGCTTAAATTAAAAGGTGTCAACATTGACGGGTTGGAGTTCTCGCCCTACGGGTATGGACCCGGAGGAAGCAGTTCCAATTGCGGGGGCTTTACCGGTAACAGCACCAACGGATGCGGTGGTAACACCCTGGCGGCGGCCCAGGAAGCGGTCACGGCCTGGCACGCCAATGTTATCCGGCTGCCCATGAACCAGGATTTTTGGTTTGGTTGCTCCAATTCGATCACCCAGATCGCCGCTTCACAATACCAGTCGGCCGTGTCCGCCATCGTCGGATATTGCGCCTCCAATAACGTTTACATCATCCTGGATCTCCATTGGTCGGGCACCTCCAGCGGCACTACCTTTACCACTCCCTGCAGCGGGTCCGGCTGGGGTACGGCCACGGCGCAGGAAGCAATGGCGGATGCCAACGCAGTTACCTTTTGGCAGTCCGTGGCCAGTATGTCCTGGACTAAGAATAACCCGGCAGTCATGTTCGACCTATACAACGAGCCCACCAACATTACCGCGGCTTGCTGGGTGACCGGCGGTAGTACGGGCACGGGCAAGACACCCACCTGGACACCTGGAATGCAGGGACTTTTGGATGCCGTAAGGGGTGTGGGCGCCAATAATATCTGCCTGTTGGGCGGCTTGAACTGGTGTTCAAACCTGAAAAGTGTCCTCAGCGCCCCCGGACCCGTCACCAATACGGGCAATGGCGTCGTTTACTCGGCCCACTTTTATGGGCCCAATGACGGAACCACTCCCGTCAGTTGGAACGCGGACGTGCCATCAAGCGTCTTGTCCACCGCTCCTGTTTTCGTGGGCGAGTTTGGGGGAGCCACGACCTGCGGCACGGCACCGGATGACCCCACTTTCGATACCAATATGATCGGCACGTCGGGATGGGCAGTCACCACCACCGGGGTGGGGGGAGGCACCGGCTGGTCTTTCACCGATGATTCCTGCCCCAACATGCTTTCGGACTGGAGTTGGACTGCCAATGCCTGGGGTGCGGCCGTATCCACATGGCTGGCCACGCCTGTTCCCACCTGCCCCCCTGTCACCCCCGGCCCGACACTCACACCCACCCGGACTTATACCAATACCTACACTTTTACAGTCACATCCACTTCCTCTTACACTTCTACCCAGACACGGACTCCCACCCTAACATCCACGAACACCGCAACCATTACACCTACTCCCACTTCGACCCGGACGAACACGCCTAACAATACACCGACTTATACGGTAACTAATACTTCCACGAACACTAGCACAAGCACCCCCACCCCGACCCGGACGAACACGCCCACGAATACCTCCACCCCGACGCCGACTTCGACTTTAACCAATACCCGGACCAATTCACCGACTAATACGGAATCCAGCACCTTCACAAATACTGCGACTACAACGCCCACCCCAACCGCAACCCGGACAAACACGCCGACTTATTCAGTAACCAATACGCCTACGAATACCGCGACTGGAACAACTACCCCAACCCGGACGAACACGGCGACCAATACGTTCACGATTCTACCCACAAATACCCCAACCAACACTGCCACGAGCACGGCGACTTCCACCCCAACCGCAACCCGGACGAACACGGCGACTAATACTTTCACGATTGTACCCACGAATACCCCTACCAACACGGCCACGAGTACGGTGACAGCCACCTCCACTGCAACCCGGACGAACACGCCGACCAATACGGTTACAACTACCTCCACGAATACCCCAGCCAACACGGCCACGAGTACGGTGACAGCCACCTCCACTGCAACCCGGACGAACACTCAAACGAATACACCTACGTCCACATTGACTAATACCCCAACGAATACAACCACAGCCACGCCGACGAATACTCCTTCCAGCACGAGGACGAACACGCCGGCCTCTACTCCCACCGCAACAGCTACCAACACTCCGACGCTGACCTCTACGGTCACTAGTACCAGCACAGGAACCACATCACCCACTTACACGAACACTCAAACCCGTACGCAAACTCCAACGTCCACAAATACGGCAACTTCTACTCCTACTCCGACCCTTACGAACACATCCACCAACACGCCTACGGCGACACCGACTAGGACATTAAGCCCTACACCCACGAATACCCCACCCAACACTGCCACGAGCACAGCGACAGCTACTTCCACAGCGACTAGGACGAACACCCAAACAAATACACCGACTTCTATACCCACAAATACTTCCACCTATACCAGAACGAACACTCCGACCTCTACTCCCACCCCAACAGCTACCAACACTTCGACGGTGACCTCTACGGTCACTAGTACCACCACAGGAACCACATCACCCACACCCACTTACACAAATACCCCAACCCGGACCCAAACTCCAACCCCGTCGAATACGGGAACCTCTACCCCGACTCCGACGGTGACGAACACGTCCACCAGCACGCTTACTGCGACACCGACTAGGACATTGACTCCCACCTCCACGAATACCCCGTCAAATACGGCGACAGCCACGCCGACGAACACTTTAACCAGCACGAGGACAAACACTCCGACCTCTACTCCCACCCCAACAGCTACCAACACTCCGACGCTGACCTCTACGGTCACTAGTACCACCACAGGAACCACATCACCCACACCCACTTACACAAATACCCCAACCCGGACCCAAACTCCAACCCCGACGAATACGGGAACCTCTACCCCGACTCCGACGGTGACGAACACGTCCACCAGCACGCTTACTGCGACACCGACTAGGACATTGACTCCCACCTCCACGAATACCCCGTCAAATACGGCGACAGCCACGCCGACGAACACTTTAACCAGCACGAGGACAAACACTCCGACCTCTACTCCCACCCCAACAGCTACCAACACTCCGACGCTGACCTCTACGGTCACTAGTACCACCACGGGAACCACATCGCCCACACCCACTTACACGAATACCCTAACCCGGACCCAAACTCCAACCCCGTCGAATACGGCAACTTCTACTCCTACTCCGGCCGTTACGAACACATCCACCAACACGCCTACGGTGACACCGACTAGGACATTGACCTCCACATCCACGAATACCCCGTCGAATACGGCCACATCCACACCGACTGGCACTTTAACCAGCACGAGGACAAACACACCAACCTCTACTCCCACCCCAACAGTCACCAACACTCCGACGCTGACCTCTACGGTCACTAGTACCACCACGGGAACCACATCACCCACACCGACTTACACGAACACCCTAACCCGGACCCAAACTCCAACATCCACAAATACGGCAACTTCTACTCCTACTCCGACCGTTACGAACACATCCACCAACACGCCTACGGTGACACCGACTAGGACATTGACCCTTACCTCCACGAATACCCCGTCGAATACGGCCACATCCACACCGACTAGCACTTTAACCAGCACGAGGACAAACACGCCAACCTCTACTCCCACCCCAACAACCACCAACACTCCGACGCTGACCTCTACGGTCACTAGTACCACCACGGGAACCACATCGCCCACACCCACTTACACGAACACCCTAACCCGTACACAAACTCCAACCCCGTCGAATACGGCAACTTCTACTCCTACTCCGGCCGTTACGAACACATCCACCAACACGCCTACGGCGACACCGACTAGGACATTGACCCCCACATCCACGAATACGCCGTCGAATACGGCCACCATCACGCCGACCAATACCTTGACGGGAACCTCTACGCCCACCTTGACGAACACCTTAACCAGCACGAGGACGAATACGCCGACGGTGACGCCTACGGTCACCAATACCAATACCGGGACTCAGTCGCCCACGCCCACTGGGACTAACACGTCCACCGTTACCAACACGCCGACCCGTACGCTGACCGGGACATCGACCCATACGCCGACAGGCACCCCAAGCGCGACAGCCTCCCAGACTCCAACAACTTCTTCGACATTAACTGGGACACTAACGCCTACGAATACCTCTACCCCGACCTATACGATGACAAATACACCGACGTCAGCCCCCACCAACAGCCCAACGAACACCCCTACTTCCACATTTACCAGCACTTCGACAAGTACCAGGACCCTCACTCCCACGAGCACGCCTACCAGTACATTCACGAACACGTTATCTGATACGCCCACACACACGCCGACGAATACCTTAACGAGCACCCGGACGAATACGCCGACGGCTTCGACTACAGCGACTCCAACGTCGTCGCCTACGCTCACCGCTTCGCCGACTCCAACTGTGACGCCTACAGTCACCAATACCAATACCGGGACTCAGTCGCCCACGCCTACTGCGACTAACACGCCTACGCTCACCAACACGCCGACCCGTACACTGACCGGAACATCGACCAATACGCCGACAGGCACCCCGAGCGCGACAGCCTCCCAGACTCCAACAACTTCTTCGACATTAACTGGGACACCAACGCCTACGAACACATCTACCCCAACCCGTATGATGACAAATACGCCGACATCAACCCCCACCAACAGCCAAACGGACACGCCCACTCCCACCTTTATCAGCACTTCGACAAGTACGGCCACACCCACGCCAACCCATACTGAGACGCCGGCGGTGACCGACACCCCAACGGCTACGTCCACAACCACTTTCACTTATACGAGGACATCCTCACCCACGGCGACTTTCACGGTCATCCCGGCTTCAACCCCAACGGCAACCTCAACAAACACTCTTATGGCCGCTTCGACGGGAACAGCGACTCCGGTTGGGAAAAATGGAGTGGTTGTATATCCAAACCCGGTAAGCGGCCCGGGCCCGGTGACGATCAGGATCACTTTGACCCGAAAGGAATCGCTTGTTCGGGTTGAGATATTCACGCTGGCCTTCCGGAAGGTGAATGAGATCGATCTGACACAAGCGCCGGCGGGAATTACCAATGTGGCCTTACCCCTGACGGACAAGGGAGGAATCCCCCTGGCCGACGGCCTTTATTACGTGGTTGTCCAAACGTCCCAGAGCAGTATCGTCAATAAATTGCTTGTCTTGAGATAAAATTTAGCGCAGAGTGCTGACGATACAGTGATTGATCACATGAGGCAAAAGCACAAAACGGACCCGCAAAACAACGGGAGTACCCTGCCTCCATTGTTTTAGTGTTTCGGTTGTTCCTAACGAAGGTACTGGATTTTGTTTTACACATCACTTGGTTGAGTAAACCGGTTTTCACGTTCAAGGGGTTTCCCATGAACGGGGGCCGTTAACATCAAGTGAAATCGCCGGGAAAAATAGAAATGGCATTGAAAAAAAATATGGCTGGTTTCAATCGTCGTGCCCTTCGCATACCGCCGAAGCACAAGCCACGCAGACTGCTGAAACGCAAGCTACGGCGGGATCTCATGACGCCCTTCCGGTTCTTTCTGGCAACTGTGGCCGCGTGGGCGGCACTATCTGCTTGCCTGGCGACCTTTCCCAATTTCAAGTGGTTGTTTCCTGGCATCGGCTTCTTGCCCTTCCAGCAGTCCTATGCGGTATTGGTGGCCGCTTTTCTGGCCATCGTCGCAGGTATGAGGTTTATGCCGGAAGGTGGCGGCCCCGCGTCGCCAAATTTGTCGCCGGGGTGGGCGCGTTTCTGGTTATTTTCGTTCCTGGCGGCCACGGCCGCCATGCGGTTGTACCATGCCAACATGGCGGAAGGCGCATATTGGTGTGATGGCGCCATTGAGATCAAGGATATTCTCAACATTGCCGATTTTAAGGAATACAGTTTTATTATGCCGTGGGGAGGCCGGGAGCCGTTTTTCTCTTATCTCGGGGCGGTGGTACGGCATTTGCTTCCGGATGCTTCCGCCTTGTTTATCCAAAGATTTTCCCTGACCCTCATCGACATGGCGACCGTGTGGATTTGCTACCTCTTGGGGAAGGAAGTAAAGGGGAGGAGAGTAGGCGTTTTGTTGGCGGCCCTCGTCTCGATCAGCAAACCCATGATCCTGATGGACTTGGTCGGGTCGCGCCCGACGTGCATGGGGCTGGGCGTTTCACTCGCGTTGCTGTTCTTTTTCCGTTTGTTGCGAAAACCGGATATGGCCCACTTCCTCCAATGGAGCGTGGCGGTCAGTTTCGGGATATACGGTTATTCGGCCTACCGGCCCTTTGTGCCTTTTTTCATTTTCGCCGTTTTGGCATGGGTTTTATATAGCGAGAAGCCGCGGGATTTGGACGCCGGGGGTAAGGTGTTGGCCGGCGGAATGGCCGTTTCCTTTTTGGTTTATTTCCTGTTTTTCAACGGTTATTGGCCGCAGGACGGCTGGCTTGCCCGCACGATCGCCGTTTCGGGTTTGTGGTTTCCGGGGATTGTTTTGGCCGTCCTGTTGATCTTGCTGGGGCGGTTCATATCCAACCCGCATCATCAGCGGAATCATTCGAAACTTATGGGTTGGGCCGTCGGCAGTTTCACGTGTTTTTTCCTGACCATTGCAATCATGACGAATCCGCTCATCATAAATCGCCTCCAAAATTTATCGGTTTCGAATGGGGTTTTCAACTGGCAATTCCTGGAATCGGTCTTCCAGAAGTTATGTGTCACCTTGAGATTCCTGTTCATCGGCGGGAGGGATCGGAGTGATTTCGAAATAGGGGGCGACGCTTTTTATGATTACCCTTCGATCGTTGTTATTGCACTGGGCCTGGCCTCTATGGTCGCAAGGCCAGGGTGGAAAAAAGGGACGCTTGTTTTGGCGGCCTTGGTGGGGGTTTCCACCCACGTTTTGTCCAACGATCCCCACAGCGGGAAAACGCTCGGATCGGTTGTTCCGCTGCTGTTGCTGGGGTCCTTGGGAGCCGACCGTGTTTGGAGCGCCGCGGAAGAGCTTCCGCGGGGGCGTTGGCTTGGAAAGGTGGTGTTGGTTTTTTCTCTGGCATTCTGGGGTTGGTCCGCGTCGGTTAATTTCAACCGGATCTATGACCAATGGGCCGAAAGATGTTTCAGACCGGACGTTGTCGTGGCGCAGCAAGCTATCAAGGACGCCAAGGACTACAGGATTTACTTGGCGAATTTCGGGGATTATAAATCGGATTTTTGCGCCGGGGATACCCAAGCGATTCTATTGGAAAGGCAACCGGTGCGCGTGTTGTTTGGGAGCAATCCGATTGATATGAAGCCCGGGGCGCAGGCAAAAGATGTTGTGGTGCTTCTATCCGCGACAAATCAGCAAGGCTTGGAGGATCTCATCCGGCGGCAATATCCTACGGCCCAATGGTCCGAAGTATACAACCCTCCCCAAGCGTCGGAACATACGCGCGTGGCGTTGCGTGTTCAAATACCATTCGATGCCATTTCCGGAAACCCTGAAAAAAAGGCCGCGGGGGCCAATGTCAAAGCGCTTTTTTACCGGCGGAACGCCCCGGAACAGTCCTGGACGAGGATATACATTTTCGGCCATGCAGGCGTAAGAAATAGTTTCATTTGGTGGGAGGATCAAGCCACCGATCTCAACGCTCCCCATCCGGGTGAGGAAGGGGCCCACATCGCGGATTATACCGGCGATTTATACGTCAATCATCCGGATAAATACCGGATATTATTTAAATCGAGCAGCTATGTCATCCTATCCATCGATGGGAAGAAAATATTCGATGTACGCCCCTCCGGCGTTCCGGCGAAGATGGGAGAGAAAGTCATATCCCTTGAAGCCGGAAACCACCATGTGGAGTTGATCACATATATTAGAAATGACCAGAACGTTCCGGAAGTGAGTATTATCAAGAAAGGAGATTTAGGACCGGGGCGGGTCATTTGGCAGGCTTCGCCATTGTAATATTCCCGGAGATGGCCCACCGTTCTCTCTATTATGCGTATGCAGGCAAAGATGAGTTGGCTTCGCAACCCTTATCCTGCGATGGTTTCCCAGGTAGTGTTTTATCAGGCCCAAAAATCAGGTCATAGGCACCCCCTTTTTCGATAAACTTGTTTCGTGCTTGCCGGTGAAAATGGAGTAAATTTCGGCGGGAAAGGAATGAAATGCCTCATCGCCACGGTGTCGCTCGCTTGAAGTCAATGAAATCCACGACTTCCGGTCCGGCCGCCGGTTCCGGTTTTATCTTTTTTTGTGTTCAAGCCGCCATCTTGGCTGCCGCAGGTGAATTGGGGCTTTCACGCAATGGGGATCCCCGGACGTTGTGGCCGGGACTCGTTATGTTCGTGGGAGCGTCGATTAGTTTTTGGTTTGCCGTCCGCCTGGGAAACGGACAAAAAACCGTCCGGCTTTCTGTCCGCCCGGCGTTGGAGTGGGTTTTCGCAGGCGCCATCCTTCTGGCGGCAGCTTTCCTGCGCACGTGGCGCATTACAGAGTTACCACCGGGGCTTTTTATTGACCAGGGATACCAGGCTTATTCGGCGCTTCGGGCCCTCCACGAGCACTTTCGCCCTTTTTACGATTCATGCACCTTTTGGCAGATGCCAGCCCAAACCTTTTACACCTTGGCCGGATGGTTCGCCTTTTTCGGTCCCTCAGAAGTTTCCTCGCGGCTTTATTTTGTATTCGTGGCGCTGGCCGCCATGCCGTTCATCTACTGGGTCTTCCGCCAACTGGCCGGGCCCCGCGCGGCCTTGATCGCGCTCTTTGTTTTGGCAGTCATGCGGTGGCACTTGAACTTCAGCCGAAACAGTTTTTTGGCCATCCAAATGCCCCTGTTTATGTTCTCCACCCTGGCTTTTTTCCTCTATGGGTTCCGCACGGCCAGGCGGTGGCCTTGGGTTGTCGCCGGAGTATGTTTGGCAGCCGGTATGTATCAATATTATTCTTATTACGTTTTTCCACTCCTGACTGCTGTCTACGGTGCCTATGAATACCTCCATGACCGGAAGAAATTCCGAAGCCGGGCACTTTCGATGGGAATCTTCGCCCTAGTGGCATTCGCGGGCGCCATGCCCCTGTTCAGGTATTGGATGGTCCAGGGAACGATCAGCCAGAGGTACGATCAGGTGAGCATCTTCCACAACCAAGGGTTCCGCGCGTCCCTTTCCGGCTTGGCCAAAAATGCCGCCTCCACCGCCTTGATGTTCAACCGCAGGGGCGACGATAACCCCAGGCACAATTGGGTGGGGGCACCTCAACTTGAACCCGTGGGAGGAGCCCTGTTTGCCCTGGGTTTTTTATACGCTTTGTCCCGGTGGCGTCAACGGGAGTATTTCTACGCGCTCTCGGGCTTGGGCATCATGTGTTTGCCCGGTTTGATCGGCACAGAGGCTCCGCATGCCTACCGCACCCTGGGCGCCGTTCCTTTCGCAGCGTTCCTCTGCGCGGTGCCATTGGCCGTTTTCTGGGACCAGATGGAGGAATGGGACTGGAAAAGCGCCCGGCGGACCGCCCTGGCCGTCTTGGCCGTGGCGCTTTCACTGATGACGTGGAACAACCTTCAACAGTATTTCATCCTGCATCCCCGGGATAAGACCATGTGGAACGCCTACGACCCCGTCCCAACAGCCATCGGAAGGCGCATCGCGGCCGACGGCGACCGTTACGACCATTACGTCGCACCCTCCATCGTGAACCACTGCACCATCGCGTTCCTGGGTTACTTCCATAAAGCAGAACGCAGAAACCTGGACATTCCCGAATGCCTCGCTCACTTACAAACCTCACAGGGCCGGGGCGCGGAATACGACATCGACTTCCGGAAGCAAGGCATCCGTGACCTCCTGAAAAGCCTGTATCCGAACGGCCAGGAAGAGATTTTGCGTGATTGGGACGGAAAGCCGTATTTAACTTTTTTCAGTGTGCCGCCGAATCTGGCGGACTCAACGCGGGGGTTGAAAGCCGTTTTCCACCCGTCCGGACGAGAAACCACATTGTCCCGTTTCCCCGACGACCTGCCCGCCGGTCCTTGGACCGGAGATTTTCAAGGCTGTGTATTCGCCGACCGGGAGGGGTGGTGGGCTTTCGACGTCCAGTCCGACGGTGATCTTGATGCGTGGATCGCCGGGAAACGACTTATCCGGGGCAAAAAACTGAAGCTCGCCAGGGGTTTTTATTCGATGCGCCTGCACTGGACGGTCCGGCCCGGACCAGCGAAAATTCATTTGTCAGCCAGAAAACCCGGCGGTAGCCGGCAAACGTTGGATGCTAGCTGCCTGACCACCCTTCCGTTGAACCGCGGGCTCCAAGCGGTGTATGGAACGGCTTCGAGCCAAGAACACCTTTCCTATGCACGCGATTTCCGGACCCAAGTCCAATGGGAACCGGTCCTGGATTATGAGAGCAACTTCGATTTGTTGGTCCAGCACAACTGGGGGGCGGTAAGTTGGAAAGGGCGTCTCCTGGCGCCCGTTACGGGCGACTACCGGTTCCAACTCCAGTCCAAATCGCTGTTTCGTTTCAACCTGGATGGCGCCCCTCCCAAATCGGAGGCTGCCATTAATACCTGGTTCGCGCACCTGACAGCGGGCGCCCACACCGTAAGGATCCAGGCGGATAAGTTCGAGGGGGAACAAGGCATCGTTTTTTCCTGGAAGCGGCCGGGCGATCACGATTTTCAGGTCATCCCTATCACCGCGTTCGGTGAAACCGAGACGGGCTATTAATGATATTCCCATAAGGGCGCATCTAAAAATATTGACTTTGTCGTCTTTGTGCCGATTTTCCATATATAACCAATATTCGGAAATCGGTGCTATACCGGGTCGATTCCCCTATGGAACCGACACATCCAAATTCACGTGCCTCGGCTGGAACCCTCGGCACAGGAGACCTCTTTAAATATTTTATGGAAGGGAACGGCTTTACCCCATTCCAGTGGGGGCCCTGCCCCTCGCTGCGGTGTGAGGCCCTGCTCCGAAGTGCGGCCGGTGGAGTTCGCGATAACATCTTAAAAGTCGAATTTTCAAAGGTACCCTTTTACTGCAGCCTGCAGGTTTCAAGAATTTCTCGGGCGCCGTTCCGCAAAAAATACCCGGCTAGTGATTCGCCTAATTCAAAGGGAGTTCGCGACGATCCTTTAACACGATGGCGCAATATCGGCTCACCTTTGGGATGGGCGATAAGCCCCGAAAGAATCAGCGTTTCACCCTCGACTCGGGCCAGGGCCCCCACCGGGACGCGGCATCCACCTTGGAGTTTTTTTAAAAAAGCCCTTTCCGCTTCAGCGCATACCCGGGTCGGTGGATCGTTCAATTTCCCCAATTTATCGAAAAGCTCCCTGTTTTCACGGAGCAGGGTCACGCATAGGATGCCTTGAGCCGGCGCTGGCAGGAATATTTCCGGATCCAACAATTCGGTGATTTCCGTTTGCCGGCCCAAACGTTGAAGGCCGGCGGCGGCTACAACGATGGCATCCACTTCCCCATCCCTGAGTTTTTTGATGCGGGTGTCCACGTTCCCCCGCAAGGCAGTAACTACCAGGTCGGGCCGTGCCGCGCGGATTTGGGCTTCCCGCCGGGGGGAGCTAGTGCCGATTCTTGACCCGGCGGGAAGTTCACGGAACATCCGGTTGCCGGCGGAGATGAGCGCATCCCGGGGTTCCCCCCTCCGAAGAATGGCTCCGTACACTATTCCTTCCGGAAGGGCGGTCGGCACGTCTTTCAGGCTATGAACGGCCGCCTGGATCCGTCCCGAAAGAAGGGCTTCATCTAATTCCCGGGTGAAAACTCCCTGGGGGCTGATTTCCATGGATATTGCTTCTTGTGAAACACCGAGACGATCGTCCGAAGTTTTGATGATTTCAAGGCGAACCTCTTCCCCGGGCAATAGCCCTGCTATCTGCAAGCGGACTGTCTCCGCCTGGGCAATGGCTAAGGAGCTTCCCCGGGTACCGAGCAGAATATTCATAGGCTGGGAGCCTTATTCATTTTCGGGATTTTCGGTTAACGCGAAGATCTCATTGAGCATCCGGGCGTACTCGAGGCGGTTGCGCTCCGTTTTCACCTTTTTCAAATTGACCGATGGCTCGTGTAGCAAGCGCGCGGTCAGATCATGGGCGAGACGTTCCACCGCTTTTCTTACATTCTCCGGTAGGTTGGGATGTTTTTTCAGGAATTCTTTCAACTCCATCCGTCTCACTTCCTCAAAACGGTCCCTCAACCTCACCACGGTCGGTACCAATTCCAGCGAGTTGTACCAGGAGCAAAGCTTTTCCACTTCCTCGCGCAGGATGGCCTCGGCCGATTTCACGGCTTTCATCCGCCCGGCGCGGTTGGCTTCCGCGAGGCCCGCTAAATTGTCGATATTGTAAAGATAGACCGATTCGATTTTCCCCGCCCCGGGGTCCACGTTCCGGGGCACGGCGATATCGATGATTAAGAGGGGTTTCCCATTCCGGTTTTTCATGGCCGTTTCAACTTGTTCCCGGGCCAATTGGAATTTTCCGCCGCCCACCGAAGTCACCACGATGTCCATCCCATCCATCCGGTTCACCCCCCCCTCCAGGGTCAGGGCTTCACCGCCCAGCTTCGCGGCGAGGATTTTCGCCTTCTCCAGGGTCCTGTTGGCGATGAAAAGGCCCTGCACGCCGGCGTCGGTGAGGTACTTGGCCGTCAGTTCCCCCATCTCACCCGCGCCCAAAAGCAGGACCCGGTGGCAGGACAAATCGCTGAAAATCTTGCCGGCTAGGTCCACCGCCACGCTGGAAACGTTGGTGGGCATCCGGGTGATCTCCGTCTGGGCGCGCACCCTCTTGGCGGCGGAAAAAGCCCTGTGGAAAACGCCGTGTAAAACGGCTCCGACCATGGAGCCGCAATAGGCTTGCCGGAAGGCATCCTTAACCTGTCCGAGGATTTGGGCTTCCCCCACCACCATGGAATCCAGGGAGCTCGCCACCCGGAAGAGATGGAGAAATGCGTCCGGGCCCTCGTAAAAGTAAAAATACTTTTGGATTTCAGGGGGTTTCAACCGGTGGATTCGTCCCAAAACCTTCCGAATCCTAGCCAGGCACTGCCTTTCGGCGTCCGTGGCAACGTAAAATTCCACCCGGTTGCAAGTGGAAAGGAATACCGCCTCGGCCGCCGAGGGCTTTAATTCCCCGAGAACTTTCAAAACCTTTTCGGGCGGCAAGGTGTACTTTTCCCGGGTTGGAAGCGGCGCTGTCCTATGATTCATTCCGTAGGCAATGAACTTCATCCGATTTTCCTTAGGGGGCTGCTGATCTCCCCAAACCTTCCAAAATTCTATTAAAGAAGCCGGTATAGCGCCGATTTTCATATCAGTCTTATCGAGAATCGACGCATGGCCTTTATCATTGCTTTTCAAAGAGGCACGGGAAAAAAGTTTGTTTTAGGGACTTTTTCAGCAACTTGTTAAAAAAGGGTTGAAGCCGCCCATCGGGCATAATCCATGACGGGTGCCGGCCAAAACCCCAATGTCACGGTCACCAAAATACAAATGACCAAAACAAGCTTTTCTAACAGCCCCATCTCGATTGGCGATGGGTCCTTCGCCTCGACAACCAACGCTTGGCGGACTACCTGGAGGTAATAATAAAGTGAAACAACGCTGAAAATCATGCCTACTAAGGCCAACCAAGTATAACCTTTGGAAATGGCCGCGCTGAAAAGATACCACTTACCCGCGAATCCGGCGAAGGGAGGAACCCCGGCCAATGATAGCAGGCAAACCAGCAGGGCCGCCCCGATCAAAGGGGACCTTTTCCACATGCCCGCGAAATCCTCTATTTTTTCGCTGCCCGTTTTTGCGGATACCACCGCGATGGCCAGGAAAACGCCCATATTGGCGAATAGGTAAATGAAAAGGTAGAAAAGGACCGCCGTTAAACCCAGGTTTCCTCCCGCTAAAAAACCGGCTGAAATATAACCAGCCTGCGCGATAGAGGAATAGGCCATCAACCTTTTCAGGTTTGTTTGGGGAATGGCTTCTAAATTTCCTAAAACGATGCTGATGGCCGCCAGCACCGCGAAAAGCCCGGCCCAAACAACCTGGAGAGCAGGCGCTGGAAGCCCGACCCAGAAAAGTCTGATGAAGGCCGCGAAACCGGCGGTTTTTGACGCGGTGGAAAGGTAGGCGGTGATCGGAGTAGGCGCCCCCTCGTAAACGTCCGGGGTCCACATATGGAAGGGAGCCAACGAAATTTTGAAAGCCAACCCGCCGATCACGAGAATCAAAGCCAAGACCGCCAGGGAAGATGAGGGTTGGCCCAATAATTTATTTCCTATATCGGCAATGAGGGTCGTGCCGGTCAAACCATAAAGATACGAAAAGCCGAAAAGAAGCAGGGCGGATGAAAAGGCCCCGATCAGGAGGTATTTCATCCCCGCCTCATTGCTGAAGCTGTCTTTTTTCATGAAGGAAGCCAAGAGATAGCTGCTGATGGTCAGTGTCTCCAATGAAATATAGAGCGTGATGATTTCCTGCGCCGAAGCCAGGGCCGATGCGCCCGCGGCCGAGAAAAGCAGTATGGCAAGGAATTCCGGGAGATAGGGGGTGGGTCTGGCCTTGAAATAGCGGGAAGCAATCAGGAGCGTGAAAAGGGCGGCCAATAGGATTAAAAGCTTGAAAAAAAAAGCCAACCGGTCGGTTTTTAAGAAACCGGCGAAAGTTTGGATGGAATCAGGCATAGCGCCATTTCCAACGCAATAACCGAAACCTCCCAGGCATGGCAAGGCCCATATAGCGCCCAGTACGCCCAGGGTCGCGATCCAAAAAAATATTCTTTTCTTGGATTCCCCTTCCAAGAAAAGATCAGAAAGAAGGATGAGAACCGCCGCGCCGACCAGACATAGCTCGGGTAGAAAAACTTGATATTGGATCACTTGAACCCTCCGATATGTTCGATGAGGGGCGCGATGGTGGCGTTAGAAAGTGCCACGAAGGGCTTCGGATAAAGGCCCACCGCCAGCGATACGGCCAATAAATAAGCGATGGGAAGGATTTCGATGAATTTCCCATCCTTGATTTCCTCCTTGAAATGGGGGTCCTTGACCGGCCCGTAAAAAACCATTTGTACTAACCAGAGGTAATAAACGGCCGTGAAAACGATGGCCAGGATGACCACCCAGAACAGGGTTTGGAAAACGGGGAATCCCCCATGAAATCCGCTGCGATAGGCTCCCAGGAAGATCAAGAACTCCCCCACGAAGCCGCTCAATCCCGGAAGGCCCACATTGGCCATGGACGCCGCCACAAAAAGGCCGGCCAGGACCGGCATGCAGGCCGAAAGCCCCCCGAGTTTGGAAATTTCCCTTGTGTGGGCCTTTCCATAGATGGTTCCAACCAAGGCGAAAGACATGGCCGCTACGATTCCATGGGAAAAACCCTGGATGACGGCCCCGTTGAGGCCAGCGGCCTGAAAGGTGCAAATTCCGAAAAGAACCGCGCCGCAGTGGGACACGGAGGAATAGGCGATAACGTACTTGAAGTCCTTCTGTTTCAATGCCACCAGGGCCGCGTAAAGAACGTTGATCAGGGTGAGGAAAACCAGGATCGGGAGCCATTGTTTCGCTCCCCCGGGCAGGCAGGGCAAAGCCACCCGGATGATGCTGTAGCCCCCGAGGGTCTTCAGGACTCCCGCGTGCAGCATGGAAGCCGCCGTGGGGGCCGCTCCGTACCCGTCCGGGGACCAGGTATGAAACGGGAAAAGGGCTGAAATAACCCCGAATCCGATGAAAAGAAGGGGAAACCAAAGGCTTTGGAAATCCTGTCCGAAATTTGTCCGGGTGATGTCGCCGAGGATCCGGATGTCGAAGGTGTGGACGGAGGACGTGAAATACATAGCGAGAAACCCGACCAGCATGAAAGCCGAACCCGCGAGGATGTAGATCGTGAGTTTCATAGCGGCATATTCCTTCCGCCCGGTCCCCCAAATACTGA
This sequence comes from candidate division FCPU426 bacterium, assembly GCA_963847625.1. Classification (GTDB taxonomy): domain Bacteria; phylum Oederibacteriota; class Muellerivitia; order Muellerivitales; family Muellerivitaceae; genus CAWCKJ01. The sequence continues at coordinate 20,114 of CAWKAR010000019.1, forward strand.
CCAAGAGATACATGGGCAGCACCGCGAACTCATAAAACAGGAAGAAGAAGAAAAGGTCCAGGCTGATGTATGCGCCCGCTACGCCCCCAACCAAAAGCGAGAAATAAATGAAATATTCCTTTACCCGGAAGTTGATGTTCCAAGAAATGAGGGAACCAGCGAAATATACCGAGGCCACTAAAAGAACCATGAGAACGCTCATGCCATCCACGCCCAGCAAGTAATTGATCCCCAGGTTGGAAAGCCAGGGGACCTCCTCCCGCAGTTGGAATCCGCCCAAGTTCGTCTGGTAAAGGAAAAAAATCCGGAAGGCGATGCCCAGTTCGAATGAGGACAGGACCAAGCTGATCCATCGGCTCCCTTTCTCGGGGGATGCCATGACTAACAAGGCGCCCAGGGACGGAACCACGATGAAAGTGCTCAGCAAGGGAAAGGGGTTGGAACCCTGTGCGGCCGGGTCATGGAAAAAGAAAAAAGCGGCCGCGAAGGGGGCCAGGATTGAGACAAGCACTGGAAGCATGATGAAAATCCTCCGAAAATTAAAAATTTACGATTAGGTAAATCAGGGCCACCGCCCCGAAAATGACCAACGCGTAGTTTTGGACGTATCCGGTCTGGGTCAGGCGGAAAAAGCCTCCCAGTTTACGGACTGTCCAACCCGTTCCATCCACCATCCCATCGTCCACCACATGGTCGTCGAACCATGTGAAAAGCGTCGCTATTCCGAAGTACACTTTCCTCACCCACCAACCATAAAATTCGTCAATGTAGTATTTATTTTTCAAGAGAGGATAGATGGGTCCAAAAGCCTTGGCGGCCTTTTCGGCCGAGAAAACTTTTTTCCAATAAAAAAGGGCCGCGGTTCCCATCCCCAATAGGACGACCAGGAGGGAGGTTCCGGCGATGGGCCAATTGAACACGGCCGGCTGGTAATCACCGTAATAAACGAACTTGTTATATGCGTCCAAGCCGGGCCAGTTAATCCACCCAACCCCGACGGATAAGAGCGCGAGGATCATCAGGGGGATCGTCATGCTCAGAGGGGACTCATGGGCGTGGTCCCAAGAATGGGCATCACGCGGTTGGCCGGTAAAAACGATGAAAAAAAGCCGGAACATGTAAAGAGCGGTCAGGAATGCCGTAAAGACGGCTATGCCGTAAAGGATCCCATGGTAGGGCATGGAACTTGTATGAACCGCGTCGAGGATGGCATCCTTGGACCAAAACCCCGCGAAGGGCGGGACGCCCGCGATGGAAAAGTTGGCGATGAGGATGGTGGCGGCGGTGATCTTCATTTTGGCACCCAATCCGCCCATTTTTTGGATATCGTTCGTGTGAAGGGAATGGATGACGCTTCCGGCCCCCAGGAAAAGAAGGGCTTTGAAACACGCGTGGGTGGTCAAATGGAACATTCCCGCGGTATAGCCCCCCGCCCCCATGGCCAGCATCATGTAACCCAGCTGGGATACGGTTGAATAGGCAAGGATACGCTTGATGTCGTCCTGGACCACCGCGATGGAAGCCGCGAAGATGGCCGTAAAACCTCCAACATAGGCCACCACTGTCATGGCGAGCGGGTCGGCCGAGAAAAGGAAATACGTCCTGGCCACCATGAAAACCCCAGCCGCCACCATGGTGGCGGCATGGATCAGGGCGGAAACCGGGGTGGGGCCCTCCATGGCGTCCGGCAGCCAGACATGCAGTGGAAACTGGGCGCTCTTCCCCACCGCACCGCAAAACAAAAGAATGGCGATCCCTCCGATAAAACCGCTCTGATAGGTATGCGCGGCCAACCCCTGGGCGACGATGGATTGGACCTGGTCAAAATCGAAAGTCCCGAACATCATGGCAATGGTCACCACACCCATGAGGAATCCCATGTCGCCGATGCGGTTGACAATGAAGGCTTTTTTACAGGCGTCGGCCGCTTCCGGCTTGAAATACCAGAAGCCGATTAAAAGATAGGAACACAAACCCACGAGTTCCCAGCCTAAGAAAAGTTGGAGGAAGCTGTTCGCCAGGACCAGGATCAGCATCGAGGCGGTGAAAAGCGAAAGGTATGAATAATAAGTGGAAAAGCGCGGGTCTTCCTTCATATAGCCGAGGGAATAAACCTGGATCATCAATGAAATAAAGGTCACCACGAGCAGCATGTTGACGCTTAAGGGATCGATTAAAACCCCGACATGGATTGACCAAGGAGGGATTTCTAGCCATGTCAACGGCAAGGTGATGGTCCTGGCGGAAGGTTCCAGGGCCAGGATATCCCGGAGAATCAACGCCGAGAGAACAAAACCAACAGCGACAGCCAGGATGGAGAGAAACGCCGAAACATACCGGTAACGCCGGGTGAATAGGATAATCACCGCGTAAGTCAAAACCGGTAAAATCGGGATGAGCCATGAATATTGGATCATTATTATTACCTTATTAATAACAGCGCATGAAACCAAAAACACTTCTTTACCACTGCCGGCATAACCAAACCATTAATGGTCAAATCCTGTTTATCCCCGCATGGCGTGCGCATCATCCACGTTAACGCTTTTCAATTGTCTGCGTATGGAAATGACAATGGCCAGGGCGACGGCAGCCTCCGCCGCGGCGATGGTAATGACGAAAACCACGAAAACCGGCCCGGAAGCGTTGTACCAGTTCCAGTATTTAGCGAAAGCAAGATAATTGATGTTCACCGCGTTGAGCATCAATTCGATACCCATCAGGATTGAGATGGCGTTTCTGCGGGATAAAATCCCGAACAAGCCGATCCCAAATAACACTGCGGCTAGGTATAAAAAATGTGAAATGGGAATAGAATTCACGTGGCATCCTTTCGGGCGATCACGATGGCCCCTACCAGGGCGGACAATAAGAGGACCGAAACCAACTCGAAAGCGAACGCGAACCCCTTATCGGGCCGAATCAACTCCAAACCCAGGGAATAAACGTCGTATCCTTGGCGGATAACTGGGGGATTCCCGGAGAAATCGGCCGGAATCTGGTTAGAAGAGACGGTTTGGGCAGGTTTTTCTAGAGCCGGGGTGGAATGATTGGACCATTGGAAAACCGAGCTTTCGACAGCCAAGAGAACGATTCCGGTCAGGATCCCGGCAACAACAAGGGAAAGGGGCGCTTGGCGGTTCAGGACTTTGGCCTGGTCGTTCATGACATCTCGGGTCAACATGATCCCGAAAATGATCAACACGGTGACTGCGCCGACGTAAATCAACACCTGGACTACCGCCAGGAATTCCGAATTAAGGTAAAGGAAAATTCCGGCCGCACAAAACATAGTAACCGCCAGAAACAATGCGCAATGAAAAAGATTCCGGAGGGTGACTACCATCAAGGCAGAAACAACCAAAACCCCCGCGATGACATAAAAAATGGTGGTTTCCATGTTCACGCTTCCGTGACCGGCGCCGGTGGATTCGCGGTTTGTGCCGTTTCCAAGGGCTTGGGAGCCATTTGAGGAGGCCGTACCCACTTCATGGCCTGTTCGTCCTGCAATAGACTTCCCCGCTGGTAAACCGCATTCTCATATTCCTCAGCCACGAACGTCAAAGCGTCAAAGCCGCAGGCTTCCACGCAATAACCGCAGAATATGCAGGTGGAAAAATCCAGTTTGAAAGTGGTCATACGTCTCTTCCCGTCGGGCATCCGCACACCCTCGAGCTTGATGCAGCTGTTGGGGCAGGCCTTGGCGCACATCATGCAGGCGACGCAGTTGAACTGGTCCTTTTCCCCGTCATAGATAAGTTTAATCATGCTACGGCTGCGCACGGGCAACGGCATCCTTTCATCCGGATACTGGTAAGTATTGGTTTCCTTGAAGAAATAGCGAATAGTCACCGACAAACCCAAAAGAAGATTCCAAAATCCCTTGATAATGCTTTGAAAATAACCAAGTTTAGGGACCATTTTTTACGCCCCCCCAACGCAATATAGGATTAAAAACCCCGTTAACAGGATGTTGAGGATGGCGAGGGGAATCAAAACTTTCCATCCAAAATCCATGAGTTGATCCACTCTCAACCGGGGAAAAGTCCATCGGAAGGACATGATCAAGAAAATGACCAAAAGCAGTTTCAAAATGAACCATACGAATCCGGGCAAATGCAAGAAACCAAGGAATGGAAAAGACAGCCACCCGCCCAGGAAAAGAGAAACCGCTACCGAGGAAGAGATGATGATCGCGACATACTCCCCCAGGAAAAACATGGCGAACTTAACCCCCGAATATTCGGTATGGTAACCCCCGATTAATTCCGATTCCGCCTCGGGTATGTCAAAGGGAGCCCGGTTGGCTTCGGCCGTTGACGCGGTGATGAATATGAGAAAAGAAGCCAGTATGGGGATAAGGTATAGGCCGCTTAAAAACCAATATCCGTGGGCCGCCTGGTATTCGACGATCTTTTGCAAACTGAGGGTTCCAGTGACCAGAATGACCGGAATCACCGAAAGCACCAAGGGCACCTCATAGCTGACAATTTGTGCCGCCGACCGGAATCCGCCTAAAAGGGCAAATTTGCTATTCGAGCTCCAACCCGCCGACAGGATCGCAATGACGGTGAAACTCGAAATGGCGATCACATAGAGGATTCCGACGTTCAAGTCCTGAACCACTACCCCTTTATCAAATGGGATAACGACCAAACCCATGAAGGTAGCGACAAAAGCAACAATGGGAGCGATGAAATAGGGGATCCGGTCCCTATGAACCGGTTGGACATTTTCCTTGATGGTGAGTTTAAGGGCGTCAGCCAAGGTCTGGAGCAGGCCAAAAGGGCCCACCCTTTTGGGCCCGATCCGGCTTTGCATGTGGGCAGAAACCTTGCGCTCCATCCAAACGAGAAACATTACGAATACGGCCACTAAAGCGAACATGACCACCACGAGTACGGCGGTATCCAAAAATTCCTCCCAAGTTGATATACCCAGTACGGTATAGATGGACTGGAGATAACCTATGACGAATTGAAGTGTTTTTTCCGAGAGATTCAAAGTTTATTTGTCCTTTTCGCTGTTCAGCGGTCCACCTCGGGAACGATCAAGTCGAAACTTCCCAGGACCGCCATGATGTCCGCCACTTTCCAGCCGCGTGTCAGGGTATCCAGCAGGTAAAGGTTGCTGAAGGAGGCGCAACGGAACTTGGCCTTCCAGGGTTTCGCGGTTCCATCCCCCACCAGATAAATCCCCATTTCCCCACGGGAGGATTCAGTGCGGAAATAAACCTCGCTAGAGGGCGGAGCCTTCAGGATGGGAGGCAGTTTGGCCTCCACCGGCCCGGGTTCCAACCGGTCCAAGCATTGGCGGACGATGGATACGCTTTCACGCATTTCATTCATCCTCACTTTGTAACGGCTCCAACAGTCCCCTCCGCCATCCAGGCATTCCTTGAATTGAACCCGGTCATAAAAAAGGTAGGGTTGTTGCTTGCGAACGTCACAAGATACCCCGGAACCCCTCAACGTCGGTCCGGATACACCCGCGTTGATCCCTAATTCGGGAGTGATGACGCCGACGCCTTTGGTCCTACCCAGGAAAATCGGATTGTTAGTCAGGAGATCCTCATATTCATCCACTTTAGGCTCGAAATACTGCAGGAAGGCCCTGCACATGGGTATAAATTCAGACAATACGTCGATCATCACACCACCGATTCGGATGTAATTATAAGTGAGCCTCTGTCCGCAGGTCATTTCGAACAAGTCCAGTATCCGCTCCCTTTCCCGCAAACCGTAAAGGAAGGGAGTCAGGGCCCCGATATCTCCTGAAAAGGCCCCCATCCACAATAAATGGCTGGCGATTCGCTGTAATTCCGCGAAGATCATTCTCAGCCATTGGGCCCGGGCTGGAACTTCAATGACCATGAGCCTTTCCGCCGCCAACGCGAAGGCCAGGTTTACACTCATGGCCGAGACGTAATCCACCCGGTCCGTATAAGTGATGCATTGGGGATAGGTCCTGTTCTCGCAAATTTTCTCGATGGAACGGTGAAGATACCCCATGATGGGGGTCGTTTTTTGGATGGTTTCGCCGTCCAATTTTACGATCAACCTTAAAACGCCGTGGGTGGCAGGATGCTGGGGTCCCAGGTTGATGACATAAGAGTCGGAATCAACCGCAGAGTCTCCGGTGCCTTTATGAAGGCTTAACAATAAATCCGTCATCCGTGAAATCCTTCCTCAATGGATGCTTCTGGTAATCGTCCGGCATCATGATTCGGCGCAAGTCGGAATGCCCCTCAAAAACGACGCCATAAAGATCGTACACTTCCCTTTCGAACCAATTCGCGCTTTTCCATACTTGTTCCAGGGTGGGAGCCTTGGGGTTATCGCGTGGCGTGTCGAGTTTGACCGTCATTTGTTGTTGATGCCGGTAGGACCATAGGTGGGACACCAAGGTGATCTTGTTTTCTTTAGGGTAATCCACCGCGGTCAAATTCGAAAGGTGTTCGAAGGAGTATTCGGGCAGATCCCTTAAATCTTGGCAGAGGGTGACATAGGACTCTATTTTTGAAACGGCAATAACTTCTTTCTGGGCTGAAAGGGTTACCGTCAGGACTTTATTTTTAAAATCCGTTTCTATTTTTATTTTCAACTCTTCTATCGTCATGGAAATTTCAAACTCCCCTTTATCATTTCCACCTTTATATTCCACTTCGTACTTTAAAAGACCATGCCTTCTCGAATGGCTTCCATGAGTCTGTCATGACATTAATATTAAATTTCCTTCCGGCGTCGAAAAATCGGCTCATCTTCAATCTTTTTTTGGATGGCCATGAGTCCGTAAATCAAGGACTCAGGTCTTGGGGGGCAGCCGGGAACATAGACATCCACAGGCACGAAGGAATCTATTCCCTTGACCACGGTATAAGAATCGTAGTAATAGGGACCGCCGGCGATGGTACAGCTTCCCATGGCAATCACCCAACTGGGTTTTGGCATCTGTTCATACAATTTTTTCAAAGCATAACCCATTTTCTCGGTGATGGTCCCGGCCGCAATTAAAAGGTCGGCTTGCCGGGGGGAAGGGCGAAAAACCTCGGAGCCGAAACGCGCCAAATCGTACCTGCCCCCGGCCGTCGCCATCATTTCGATGGCGCAGCAGGCGGTACCGAACTGGAGAGGCCAAAGGGAATTTTTTCTGGCCCATTTGAAAATAAAACCAACCGCTTTATCCAGGGTCCATAGGCCAGGTATTTGGCTTTGATCCTCCAAGAGCTCTATCTCTGGCTTGGAAATTCCTTTGAGTGCTATTCCCATTTCAATGCCTTCTTCTTCCAGGCATAGGCCAGACCAACAAGCAAAATGGCGATAAATAAGGTCATTTCGACAAACCCAGCCACACCCAATCCCCGAAATGAGACGGCCCAGGGATAAAGGAAAACTGTTTCAATATCAAAAATCACGAACAGAAGCGCATAAAGGTAGAAACTGACATTAAACCTGATCCAGGAATTGCCATAGGTTTCTACTCCGCATTCATAGGTATCTTCCAGGATATCACGTCTATATTTATACTTTAGTCCCAACAGTCCGTTCGGGCTTAATACCCATCCGGTTAAAAAGGCCAGGAGAATAAAAAAAACACCGGCAATCAGGAAAAACAAAACGTAGCCGTATTGTTCAAGCATTTCTTCCTCTTCGAAAAAAGTTTATCGACTTTTCCAATTCTTATTTTCCGTTTCGCACTTCTTCGTAGTTATTGTTTCCCTTAGTAAAAAAGAAATTAAATCATCGGTATATTTTTTGGTCAGCTTTTAAGTATAAACACGATAATTTAATCTATACACGGGCCGAGTTTGGATTTCAAGATCTACAACCCATACGGGTAAAGGAAGGCAGGCTAAAAATCCCTATTGGTGAGAAAATCCGCAAACCTCAATAATTCAGTCTTATCTCGGTTCCCGTTCAAGATCAACAATTCGTTTTTGGCTTCACTCGCAAACTTTCTGGCAATTTCAACAGAATGCCGGAGGACATCGTACTTATCCAATAAACAGCGCAAGACCTTGAAATCGAGGGCGGTCTTGACTTTTTTATGGACGATTGTTTTGAGTTTTTTCTTTTCCGAAGCGGACGCCCGGCGCATGCAACAAATCACTGGGAGAGTTAATTTACCCTCGCGCAAATCGCTCATGACAGGTTTACCCACTTTTGTTTGTTGGCCGACAAAATCCAATGTGTCATCGATAATTTGGAAAGCCATACCGACCCCCAGGCCGAAATGGTAAAGCTGTTCCACTGTTCTTTCATCGGCCCCCGCTAGCATCGCCCCGGTTTGGCAGCTGGCGGCGAATAGAGTCGCGGTTTTTTCCCTGACAACATCGAAATACTGTTCTTCCGTCAACTCGGCATTGAACCGGTGGAAGGTCTCGGATATCTCCCCGCGGCAGATAATATTCGTGGTATCCGCCAGGGTATTTAAAACGGTTTTCGGGAGGTTCTTGGCCATTAAGTAAAAAGAAGACGCGAAAACATAATCACCCATCAATACGGATATCTCATTGCCCCATTTGAAATTCAGCGTTTTTTGCCGCCGCCGTACTGCGGAATTGTCGATGATATCGTCATGAACCAGGGTGGCGACATGCAGCATTTCCAAGGCCGCCCCTAAAATAACGGTTTCCCCGGGCACATACCCGCAATATTTAGCCGAAAGGATCGCGAGGGTAGGCCTGGCTCGTTTTCCAGCAGATCGGGAAAGATAATCCACCATCTGTTGGACAAAAATATTCTCGGTTTTTAAAGCGTGGGCAATTGTTTGATCAACGCGGTTTAAATCTTTCTGAATGGAAGTTTTTAATTCCTTGAGTAACACAAAAGCTCCCCTTTAAAAATATGTATCAATTAATCATTCGGTCCAATTTCGCGATAGGAATCGTATTTTAATTCAAGTGCCAGGCTATAAAGCAATGAAAAGCAAAAAAAAAGCCCCACAAAGTGGGGCTCTTATACATTCGGGATTATTCGCCGAACTGCTCTTTCATTTCCAGGAATTTAATAAACTTTTCAAGATTTTCGAGGCTGGTTACCACAATAGCGCCCGCCGATAGGCTGATCACGCGAGCTTTGATGAGGCGATCCACGACTTCTTGGGTTTTGGGCAAATCCAAACCGCACATCTTGCTCAGTTCGGACACGGTGAAATTCATATCCATCGTAATGCCGTTGGGTCCCTCTTCCCCGTGTTTATGGACTACCAACAAAATGGTGTTTGCCACAAGGCGGTTTGCATCCTTGATGAGAAGCGTCGCGATTTGCTGATTGGATTCCCTTAATCTGGAAGTGAGGTTCTTCAATATTTTCTTGACGATTTTTGGGTTTGTCTGCATATGCATCTCAAAAACTTCCTCATCCAGGGCTATCAACCGGGAAGCCTCCATAGCCATGGCGTTCGCCGAACGGACATCTTTGTCAATGACCGCCATTTCCCCGAAAAAATCACCCGCCCCGAGGATTACAAGAGTTTTTTCCACACCGTCTTTCAATTGTTTCGAGATTTTGACTTTCCCGGATTGGATAATGAACATTTCATTTCCAACGTCGCCCTCCCGGAAAATGATATCCCCGGAATTATAGGTGCGACCACATTTCTCGAATATCTCTTGTTCGGTACTCATATTTTATAAACCCTTTCAATTAGAACTCTCAACCCACTCAAGATATTCGGTAAACCCAAAGTTGATGATCTGCAACAAACAAATGGATTAAAGAGAAGGCAGGTAATGGTTTAGAAATAAAAATCGAGAGCGAAATGATGGTTTGCACCCAAAATGCCATCATTTGTCCAGGCGTAATCCAAACCCACGTAATTTTTAAAAGCAGGAATTTTTACTCCAGCTCCTAGAAATAAACCGGCTACCGCTCCAATCCCGACTTGATTTTGGTCGAAGGAACCCTGGAAAATATATCCAAAACGGCCCACCAAGGTGTCTTTATACCAATACTCTCCCCCCAAATTCGCGGAAATGGCGTTATCGTTCGGAAAGTTCATGTCATAGGCCACGGTAAAATTATTCTCAAACATCTTATATGCGACGCCGATCTTAAAATTAAAAGGCAATGGATCAGCCTGTTGGTCGAACTTCAAAGCGGGAGCCATGTTTTGAATATTAAATCCAGCCGTTAAGTTTTTAACGGGCGTACGGTATAAAAGCCCAAGATCCACCGCGAAATCTGTGCCGGTTTTCAAAGATACAAGCTGTTCCGAAATATACTTTGCCGTAAGGCCAATATCCACGTTGTAACTAACCCGATAGGCCCCAGCGATATCAATATCCATGTAATTTTCCCCGACGCTTTGACCGGTAGGGTCTCCTAAATAGTTGTAAGCCGGATCAGTACCGGTTCCAATGAATTTACCCCCAATACCAAAAGCGGCGTCATTGCCCAACTTTGTTCCCAAGGCAACAAATTCATAACGAACGGTGTCAATGTAAACGTCATATTCAGCGGTTATATGTGTCCCTCCGAGTTGATTCAAGCCTGCCGGGTTCCAATAAATGGCGTTTGCGTCATCCGCAACGGCTACGAAGGCCTGACCCATGGCAATTGCCCTGGCGCCCACCGGTATCTTGAGAGCGACCGCGCCTGTTGTTCCTGGCCCTCCTGCAAAAAGGGTTTGAAAACCAGCAATTATGATAAAAAACAATGAAAAACTTAAAGTTCTGAGATATAGGCTTTTCACCTGGAGAACTCCTTGATATTTTTAAAAATTATATCTCTTATTCTCATTGAACGTCAACGTGGATTTCCTGAAGGGATAACCATTCTTTCACTGGTTCGCAAGCGGTTTTGGTCCTTTTTAATCTTTTTAGTGAGGACTAAACCGGTTTGGGATCTGAGGTTTTCCATCACTTGGTTTACCGTGCCTGAAGCTACTACCATTCCGCCTTCATCCCCACCTTCAGGACCCAGATCAAGGATGTAATCGGCTGTTTTAATTACATCCAGATTGTGTTCAATGATTAAAACCGTGTTTCCAGCCTCAACTAAACGTTTCAAGATTGAAATAAGATGGTGAACATCCGCAAAGTGAAGACCCGTGGTCGGTTCATCCAATATATATAAAGTTCGACCTGTACTGCGTTTTCCAAGCTCAGTGGAAAGTTTGACTCTTTGGGCTTCTCCTCCGGATAGAGTGGTTGCAGGCTGGCCTAGTTTGATATAACCCAAGCCGACATCTCTCAATGTTTCCAAAATCCTCCTAATTTTTGGTATGGGCGCAAAAAAACTTAAGGATTCTTCAACACTAAGTTCGAGAATTTCTGAAATATTTTTCCCTTTATAAAGGATTTCCAGAGTCTCTCGGTCATACCGTTTTCCCTTGCACACTTCGCAAGGAACGAAAACATCGGGTAAAAAATGCATTTCAATCTTTATGACTCCATCCCCTTCGCAAGCCTCGCAGCGGCCGCCCTTCACATTGAAGCTGAAGCGGCCTTCCTTATATCCCCTGGCCTTGGATTCCGGCAAATGGGCAAATAAGTCTCGAACATGTGTGAATAAACCGGTATAAGTTGCGGAATTGGACCGAGGCGTGCGTCCAATTGGGGTTTGATCTATTACCACAACTTTATCGAGTTTTTCAAACCCCTCCAAAGTTTCATAACCTTCCGGCTTGACCCGAAGATGGTAAAGCTTATGCATTAATGCCGGATAGAGTGTTTCCATTACTAAGGTACTCTTGCCGGAGCCGGAAACACCCGTTACCGCGTTTAAGCCTCCGAGAGGAAATTTAATTGTAATATTTTTAAGGTTGTTTTTCGTGGCGCCCTTTAAAGTCAAATAATGCTCGAACTTTTTTTCAGGTCCCAGATTGGGAATAATGAATTTTTGCCCTGAAAGATATTGGGCTGTGATGGAATTCTTACAGCTGAGAATGTGTTCCAAATTCCCAGAAGCTACCACCTCTCCGCCTGCCAAACCGGCTCCCAAACCCATATCGATGAGATAATCAGCTGATTCAATGGTATCCTCATCGTGTTCAACCACAATCACTGAATTTCCGATGTCTTTTAAATGTCGTAATGCGGAAAGTAAACGCTCGTTATCCCTTTGATGGAGTCCGATGGAGGGTTCGTCTAGGATATAAAGCACCCCCACAAGAGCGCTCCCAATTTGAGTGGCCAAATGGATTCTTTGGGCCTCCCCACCGGAAAGGGAGGAAGTCATCCTTTCCAATGTCAGGTAATCCAAACCAACATTTTTCAAAAATCTTAATCGGGCAAGGATTTCCTTAAGAATTTGTCCGCCGACCATCCTGGATTTTTCGTCCAATTTCAATTTCTCAAAAAACTCCAGGCATTTTTTAACCGAAAATCGGGTGATCTCGATAATATTTTTATTTTGAATTGTGACAGCCAGGCTTTCCGGTTTTAAACGAGTCCCCTGACAGGCGCGGCAGGGTTTACTGATTAAGTATTTTTCAATATCGTCTTGGATGGATTCAGAATCCGTTTCACGATACCGTCTTTCCAAGCTCGGGATAACCCCCTCGAAAGTGCCCCAATATCTTTGACGGTAATTTCCTTTTTGTATTTTAAATTCTATTTCCTCTTCTGTACCATACAGGATAGCTTCCTGTACTTTTCGTGTCATCTTTTTGAACGGGACTGTCATACTGACGCCAAAGTGATTGCAGACTCCTTCAAGAAGATTTTGGTAGTAAACCGCTTTGGGTGAATGATAGGGATCCACAGCCCCTTCGTTGATGGACTTTTCCGGATCGATGACCAATGACTCATCCGCTTCCATTTTGAAACCCATCCCCGTGCAGGCAGGACAGGCTCCATGGGGATTATTAAAGGAAAAATTTCTTGGAGCCGGTTCCTCAACGCTAAGACCACAATGGACACATGCGTAATGTTCGGAAAAAAGGTGTTCCTCTCTTTCGGAAGATGTTCCTTGAATGATCTTGACTACACCCCCTCCATACTTCAATGCCGTCTCAAGGGAATCAGCAAGTCGTTTTTTGACTTCGGGTTTCAATACCAAGCGATCAATGACTACTTCAATATCATGTTTTTTATTTTTTTCTAAAGGGATGTCTTCTTCCAGTTCAAAAATTCGACCGTCCACGCGGACTCTGACAAAACCGTCTTTCCGGATTTGGTCAAAGTTCTTTTTGTATTCACCCTTCCGGCTTGAAACAATGGGAGCTAGGATGCTTAATTTAACGCCTGGTGGAAGTGAAAATACTTGATCCACGATCTGTTGAACCGTCTGACGGCTGATCGGCCGTCCACAATGCGTGCAATGAGGAATACCAATACTGGCAAACAATAATCGAAGATAGTCATATATTTCCGTGGTCGTCCCGACAGTTGAACGTGGATTTTTACCTCCGGATTTTTGTTGGATAGCCACTGCGGGTGAAAGTCCTTCAATTAAATCCACATCCGGTTTTTCCATTATGCCCAGGAATTGCCTGGCGTAAGAGGATAGTGATTCGACATAACGTCTTTGGCCTTCAGCGTAAAGGGTATCGAAAGCCAGGGAAGATTTTCCGGAACCCGAAACCCCGGTTATGACCACCAATTCATCCCGGGGAATATCTACCGAAATGTTTTTAAGGTTATGTTCTCTTGCGCCGCGAACAATGATTGTATTTTTTTTCATGGATCATCCGAGAGCTGATTAAAAAGCAAAGGAATATTATGATCTTATCCCGGCCGTTTTTTCCACCCATCAGCATCTTTTTAAATACAATGGTCACTGAAAAGAAGAAAGGTTGCATTCCCGACTTCGTTTTTACACCCACAAAACCTTTGTTTTAAGCCTTTTCCTGGGGGGAAATTCTCATGCCAGCTGAATAATTTACCAAGTTTATTAAACTCTCGCCGAAAGGTTACAAGAATTATTGGAATTGGCTTGCAGCTCCAGTTAAACCTTGATTCCGCATGCTGTTTATTTGTTGGATTTGTTGGGCTGAAACTGAAATGGGTCTTCCCGGGAAGGCTTTCAAGTTGAGGGTAAAATACAATTGTTTTCCAGCATTGGGGTCCTCGGTATAGCTGAGTTGAGCCTCCCAATCATGCAAATCCCTATATATGCTTAAGGAGCGGGTTATGTATTTTGCATTGGTAAGGTCATAATTTTCTATCAATGCAAGCCGGTAGTTCGTGAAAAAAGCAAAATCCACTTCTCCACCGACTTGGAATGTTGGAAGAGCTCCGGAAGAAACATAACCGGTATTGCTAACGTTGGGATCCACGTAATTACCGTTAATTGTAAATCGCCACATATCACGGGGGCTCCTTAAGTTCAATACCGAGTTCACGTCTTTCACAGCGTTGTCACGAACTGAATAATCCATAATGGCGAGATAATCGTAAAGTGTTGAAGGGGTTAAATAGATTTCCTGGCGCAGATAAGAAAGGCGGGAGGCTTCGGTAGCCACCTGGATGTTAAAATCATAGGACGAACTAGAGCGTATGCGAAACAGGCTTCCACCAGTAAATTCCAATGAACCCGTCAAGAGATTGGATGTGATCCCATGGGGCGGGTCGGTTGAACGCACATTATCGAGTTTCTGCGCAAAGGTATACCCTAAAGTTGAGGTGGCATATTCCGTCCACCTTCCCGTCCATGTATTAGTAGCGTTTACTGTATGAGTTTCGCCCGAATTGGTTCCTGACACATCGGGCCGATCCTGGAAATTTTCATTCATCGCCACTCGTGAGAATAGGGTTTGGGTTTTATATAGTTGGACGCTTTGCCCCACGCCCAACTCTCCTGTCAAGTGGTCCACATAATAACCATCATTTAATGTATAGGTATGGTCCCCCGCCAAGCTCAAATCCCATTTCAACCAATTACTCCCGATCAGGCGCTGTGGAAAAAGATTAAAATTGAATTGCGGAAGATTCTGCAGACTACGAGTAAAATTGGTTTCGTTGGGGTCGTTAATCGTAAAATCGGGGTTTTCCTGGCGTCTGATCAGAAAACTAAACGTGTATTGGAGGCGGGTTAAAGTCGCCGAAAGGTCATATTCACGATACGTTGAAACCAAGCTCGGATCCCGCCGGGCAACTGAATAATCTTCGCTGAACAGCCCATCCTCCGGGTAGTCCACTTCCAACCGGCCTTGAAAGTTGGAAGAAAATGCCCATAGTCCCCTGGCCCTTGATTCCCAACGGAATCGGTGTGTGTCTTTTTCCTCTATTCCATATCCGTAAAGCGACAAGGCGGAATAATCATTTAAACCCAGTTCATGTCTTACGCCCAAGCCGAGTCCTTTTTTAAAAAAATAATCCGCATAGAGGGCGCCATAGCTGGTTGGATTAAAAAGATAACTTGCCGTATAAAGAAGGTAATTACCGAGGTAGTCCGTTTGACCAGTAGAAATGGAAAAAGGGGTCTTCAAATCATGGATGGTTCTCACAAAAAACGGAAAATAAAAAACGGGTACTTTCCCGATATAAAGCACCACATTTTCCGCCACTAAATAATCACCCGAATATATGGTGATCTTTCCCGCTTTCATGTAAAAGTGTTGATAACCTTCCGGGTAATCACAAGTGGTGGTCACCGCATCCTTGATAATTATTTTTTGGTCCTTAATATCGATTTCCGATCCTGTGCTGATCCAAGGTGGTGAAGTGGTTTTAATGTTAAAGGCCTTTCCTTCCTTGGTCTTCAGGTTGTAACTTAAACTTTTGGCCTCGATTTCATCGCTTACATTCTGCCAAACTACATGACCCGTAGCTTCCACCTCTTGTGCGGTCACGTCATAACGAATACTGTCAGCATATAAATTTACAGTGTCCTGCTGGATATGGACCTGTCCTTTTGCCATAACGATATTCTGATCCCTCAGATACTCAATAGTATCCGCTTGCAAACGCACTTGGCCATTGAGGGAAAAAGTTAATTCAGCGTTAAGAACATAAGGATAGGTTATCCAAACCCATAATAATAAACCCGACCTGAAAAATATTTTTTTAAGGAAATTCATTTGTTTGGAATAAATCCCTTGGGAATGGAGTCGTTTCTGTTTAGACGTAGGGTAATCCGTAACCAGTTCCAAAAATCATGTTTATGGTTCAACCAATAAGCCATCCCGAAACCGACCAAGATTAAGAAAAAATTAGGCATCCACATAGCCATAAAGGGGGAAATGATACCCATAGGCCCCCCGGTATCTCCATAAATAATGAAACAGTCATAAAGCGCTGCCAACAAAACCGCCAAAACAGGCCCAAGAAATGACCCGGCCCTGGTCATGAGTCCCAAAGGTATTCCGATAAACGCAAACGCTAGTGTCGAAAAGGGCAGGGAAAATTTTTTATGAAATTCCGTTTCATCGTACCGTGTGTCTTGTTTATCCTTTTTTTCTTGTTTTATTTTAATGGCTAATTCCTTTAAGGAAATATTACGAGAATTACTTAAATCCATGGGCCCTGGATTAATTTTCTTAGAGCTCAAATCTAAAGAGCAGTTATTAAATTCCAATTGAAACAAATTGTTTAAGGTCAGGTCCCGTTTGGTGCCCAATTGCTGAATAATTCCGTTCTGGAGTTCCAATATGACATGGTAATTTTGAGGATCTTGCCTGAGAAAACCTTGTTTTCCAAGGATCAAACGGTAAGGATAGCCTTTTTCATCCATTATATAGACGATGATGTTTTTTAAAATATCATGGGAAGTATCCTTTTGGTCCACGAATAGAATATAACCGTCAAAATCTTTTATAAAAACCCTCTCCCGAACCAATATAGATGATCTTTCCGTGAGAATCTTAGCTTGAAGTTTCACGAAAGAAATGTTTCCCCAAGGCAAAACGGTATCCATAAAAACCACCATAAAAAAACTCATGAGAAAAGATAAGACAATTATGGGCCAAATCACAATCCACAGGGAAAATCCGCAAGATTCGATCGCCAATGATTCCCTATCTGCACTTAATCGTCCATAAACAACCAAAAGTGCCGTTAAAAAACCAATAGGAATGGCAAGAACCAGAAAACTAGGTTGTATGTAAATAAGAAGTAAAAAAGAATTCAAAATCCCAGCATGGTAAATCAGTAGATAACCTAAAAATTCCCTTAAATAATAAAGCAGGTTAAATATGAAAAGTGCGCATCCTGTCGAAAGGAAAAAAGGAGGCCCAAGAGACCCTAAACAGTATCGAAGTAATATAGGCACTGAACCTGTCCTTAAGGGTTAATAAAACTAAACTGGGGGGAAATGGTTTGGATTCAACCAATCCTCCAAGATTGAACGGATTATTATAACCTAACCCTTTGTCAGAGTTGGATTAGCCTTCCATTTGAGGCAATTTTTGGGGGTGAGTTTCAAGGAATAATTTTAGGGAGCTGAAACAGAATTGAGTATGTTATTTACTTCCCGTGGCAGGAAGGGCTGGTAAATCCAAATCTGAGGAACCAGTAACAGCTGAAGATCCATTATTGGGAATAGAAGGTGGATTCATCTCCTCCAATGGAGGAATCCCTTGGGAAGAGGTTGAGTTTAAAGGTGGCAATAAAGGAGTGTTGTTGTCCGAAGGCAAAACAACGTTGTTATTTTTGGAAATCGGCTGCGCTGGCAAAGGCGTGTTTGATTGGGGCAATGGAATGTTGGAAGGTTGAGAATTATTAGAACCAGTCGAGTTATTGGTTGAATTCGGCAATTCAGGGAGAAGAAGGGGAGTTGAATTGGGTGGTACGTTGTTTGCCGTCCCCGGAAGGGGTGGAATATTATTATCATTTCCTTGCGGTAAGGGCTCTCCCACAGGTGAAGAAACTTTTTCAGTTGGCAGGGGAGGAATATCAAGTGAACTGCCTTTCGCGGATGAAGTGTTGTTTTGTTCGGGCAGGGGAGGAATTCCTCCGTTATTTTCGTTCGTCGTAGTCGGCAGAGCCGGAATTTCATCGCCATTTGATGGTGGAGGTCCGACAGGTTGTAATCCTGAATTATTACTTTCAGGAAAAGCTGGAAGTCCTTGGTTGTTTTCAGTTGAAGAATTAAGGGTAGGAAATTCATTATTGCCAGCTGACGCGGGGCCAACAGGTTGCAACGATGAACTATTATCCATAGGAAGAGGCGGCAACCCGCTGTTGTTGGAGCCATTTTCCAAAGGAACCGGATTGCCGGTTGAGGCGACTCCGTTTTCAGGCAATGCCGGCAACTCGTTGGCGGATACGGTTGAGCTTGTCCCGGGCAAGGGAGGAAGATTATTAGATGAAGCAGCAGTGGTATTACCAGGCAAGGGAGGCATGGAAGAAGGACTTACCATTGAAGCTGGCGCTGAAGTGGCAATAGCGGGAGGTGCAGGCTTCTTTTTCGCAGCAAAGTTTTTATGAAAACGCGCCATATCAGGTTCAAATAAAAGATTAGCCGGAAGGCTTCTTTTTATTTCATCCGTAACTTTTTCCGCAATCAAGTTATCAGAAGGATCTACGGTTAACTCCATAAATTCAAAAGTTGAAGTGTAACGCTGAACTTCACTCACTTTCATAAAACCAATAGGATCTCCCTTGGGAGTAAAGAGGGCAAAGACATCGCCCTTATTGACGCCGGCCAAGCTACCTTTGTCGATATAGTTCCCACTATATTGTTTTCCGGGAGTGCCTCTCAGGGCGATTACTTGCGCCCCAAGAAAAGGACGATTGAGATGGTGACTAAACAGATTTCGTAATAATTTTTTAGTTTTTTGTGAATAGGGTAAATCTCCACCAGTGGAAGGCCCAAGCCCGTATATGGCATCTGAAACCGATGGATATAAACTGATTCCGAAAAACAAAACCAGAAACCAAGGGAGTGAACGGAATTTCATGAAGACCTCGGAAAAGGTTAGATTAAATTCTGAAAACTCAACATGCTTATAATAATCAAAAAACAAAAAAAGAGGGGATTTTTTTATGAAAAATCCCCTCTTTTGCTTAACGGTTTTAATAAACTTTACAGGCGGGTGATAAGGGAAATGTAGTTAAGACTGCCTATTGAATTACTCACAAAAGCATAATCTACTTCGAACAGATAAGCCCAAATGCCAACTCCTGCGGAAGGGGTAAAGGAATCATTGTCAAACTGTAATCCTTTTGTTTCAAACCCTCCCCGAATAGCCACAAATTGGCGATACCAGTATTCCACGCCAAAATGGTAATTATTAAGAGCTGGGGTGCCCTTCGGTGCGCTGCCCGGAACAAACATGTAAAGTGAATCGACATCCAAGTCCACAGACAAAGTACTCATCGGGACTGCTGTATTGTTTGATTGTTGGCGTTTGCCTAATTCTTGGATATAGGAAAGGCCCAAAGTCAAGGAAGGTTGCAAAACCTGAGTGGGATTCGTAGTGGTTCCCTGCCAAGTAACATAAGACCCACCTGTTATATCCCGCCCTACTAAAGCAATGGTAAATTCTTTTACGGGTTTGTACATTAATCCCAAGTCGGATCCTATACCGAAAGCGGAAGCTGTATAGGCATCCGTTTTCAAAAATTTAATGGTTCCACCTAAAACAAACTGTTTGCCGATCTTCCAACCCCCGGATAAAAAACCGAACTGGTCAACGTAAGAAGTGGTTCCCGTGATATCCCCTTGGCCGTTCGTAATATCAATCTTATCCACACCCAACCTTCCATAACTGAGGGCGTAAGAACCTGCTGATTGGGTTTTAAAAGCCAAATTGATGAAATCATAACTTTGAAGATTATTTTCCGGGGAATGCATCGTGGTTATTTCAATATCATCAATCAGTGCCAACCCTGACGGATTATAAAAAGCGGCTGTCGCATCGTTGGCTATAGCAGCAAATGCTCCACCCATTGCCAGAGGCCTTGCGCCAGCACCCTTGGTTAATACTTCAGCAGTGTAATTAACCGAATCTGCAAGGACGCCCAGAGGGACTAAAAACATCAAAAATAAAAAAAAGAAAACCACATTAAGTTTTGAAATCACAGCTTTTCTCCTCTCACAAATACAAATTATTGGGACATCGCTAGCGAAAGTTTAACAATCCAAAATGAAAATTTCAACTTTAATAGCTTCCAAAACTTTTTAAAACCTCTTGATAACTTTACGATTTGCCGTTAAATAAAAAAACCTCATTAGCCGGCAAAATTTTTTAAAAAAACTAAACCCGTTTCTCAATTATCTAGTCAGGCATATCTTAGGTGCATTCTATTCCATCCGTCTTAAATATATTGCCAAAAGGCCTATTTCGGGCCCTAGCCAGCCTGTTTTTACCCCCAAAATCGCCTACCAGTTTAACCGACCATGTCTCATGTGCCGCATCAAGATCCAGTATCCGACCCACTGTTTTTAAGAAACTCACTAGCGCCAGTATCATTGGGCTCAGTGGTGGTTGATCATCCTTGATACTTCTAAAAATAGCGTAGCTAACCATCCCTTTCCCCAAAAATTTCTCGGTGATTTTCGCGATATAAGCCCATCTGAGAAAAATGACTTTCCCTATTTTCACTACCAGATCCATTTCGGAAATCGGGTGAGAAACGTGGAGTTTTATCAAAAAATGTCGCCATTTTAAAAAAACCCGATTCAAGGATTTTTTCAGCAGTTTCGAATGACTATGTTCTCTATGCGGTTTATGATCGGTCGATTTGTTGACAAAAGGTTTGCCCGGTAGGTATAGTTACCTTCGTGTTTTAAACATTTTTAATAATTTCTGGATTATTTATAATTTCTTAAAAACTTATCAATTGCAATGAATTGAGCCTTTCGTTAATAACTATTTTTCCATGCCCTTATAAACTTTTGTTTTTCGCAAGAATTCAAGTGGTGTATTTTTTATGTACAAATATTGAGAATATAATTTTGAAAATGTTTTTAGCTTCCGAATGGCGTAGATTTAATCACGAAATTACCTTTTTACTGAAGGAGCGTTGAATGTCTGAATCAAAGATATGCAGTAAATGTGGATTCAAAAATACTTCTTCTAATAATTTTTGCGAACAATGCGGCGTTAAACTCTCAAGTCCTGGGGAAATATCTGCAGTCCAAGAAAAAAGCCAAAAAGTTAATGCTACACCTTCAAAAGCAAGTAAAACTTCAACTGTGATTGAAACCAAAACTGATGATAAGTTGATTGTTTCTAACCAATTGGCTTCAGGTTTTTCCATATCCTGGCTGCAAATTTTATATGCCATCTTGCTTTTAATTACAGTTTTTACGCGATTTGATCACCTTGGTTTAAAACCCCACCACCACGATGAAAGCATGCATTCGTTTTACTCATATCAGTTATTTAAAGACGGGGATTACGAATATAACCCCATGATGCATGGTCCGTTTCAATTCCACGGAAATGCTTTTATGTATTATCTGTTCGGTGTTTCCGACGCCACTTCCCGTTACTTAGCAGCTTTTTTTGGATTGATGACGGTCATTCTCGCAATGTTTCTCGGTCCATTCCTGGGAAGGACGGCAACCTTCATTGCTACGGCGATGATTGTTTTTTCACCCAGCTTTATGTACTTCGATCGATTTTGCCGGGAAGATGCATATATTGCCGGGGGCACCTTCGCAATGGTGGTTTTTCTTTTCCGGTATTATCGTTTCCGAAAACCCCTTGACCTTTGGTTGGCTTCCCTGGGTTTCATTGTGGCCTTTAGTACGAAAGAGTCCATGTTTATAACCATTGCCGTTATCGGGACCTACCTTTTTATTCGCTTGCTTCCATGGATAGATGTATTAATTGCTGGAGGAATAACCGCATTAGGAGTTTTATCTCAAATTGTCATTCTCAAAGTGGATGCCCAAATGCCCCAGCAACAACGATTGTTATTTTTGCTATTTCCGGCGATGCTTGCGTTCTTATTCACCCTCTACCAGCTATTTAACCGTTGGAAAATTAACCAAAAACAAACACCGGAAAGTAAACTTTGGGCGATCATTCGCGGACTTGAATTTGAAAAAGTAAAATTCGACCTATTGTATCTTTTGGTTTGGTGGGTTATTTGTCTAATCATTCTAAAAGCATCTTTCCTTCGCTTGAATCAACCAACCCTCTTTTCATTTATCATGCTAATCGCATATTTTTTAATATTGTTTCGCTTTTGTTGGTTATGGCTAAAAAATATTGCTCCAGCCCTAACAGGTTCAATTTCCATTGTCAGTATTGTCTTTACCCTTCTATTTACTACTTTTTTTACAGTCGGAGCTAACGAACCTGACTTTTTAAGCAGAATTCACCACCTTTTAAACGATCTATATCAAGGTGCTTTTGGAGGATTGGAATATTGGTGGGGTCAGCATGATGTACACCGGGGAGATGAACCTGGTTATTATTATTTTCTACAACTTCCAGCCAATGAAACAGTTTCTTTCCTATTTTCAATCGTGGCTATGATTTATTACGGAATATTCAAAAACAAGAATATGCCCCTCTTTTTAAGTTATTGGTACGTTGGTTCCCTGGGGCTCTTTTCCTGGGCCGGAGAAAAAATGCCATGGTTGATTCTCCATCCATTACTTCCTTCATTATTATTAACCGCTTTCTTTGTCGGGGAAATATGGGATTCCAAACCATTGGAACAGGCCTGGCGTACCGCTCGGTCGGCTGCACTTTTGGTTTTCGCCTTGTTGCTTTCATATTCCCTCCATTCGGCTGTTCTTTTGAGTTTCTATCATGAAAGCAACCCAGTAGAGCCCTTGGTTTATGTTCAATCCGGCCCAGACTGCAAGGACGTGGAGAGGATTATACGGGATATATCCTATGGAGAAACCGGTGGCCCAGACTTAGCCTTGACCATAGAGGACAAATGTTCCTGGCCTTTCGCTTGGCAACTTAGAGATTTCTCCAAGCGCAACCACCCTTCTACTATCACCATGGCGGATAATCCTATCGTACTGACTGGCACGGAGTCAGATGCCCAAGCCTACCCAATTTTAAGCCAAGCTGGCTATGTGAACCGAAAATACAAACTCCGGATTTGGTGGGTTCCCTCATGGTTCAAAAAAGGGTTCCCCGGCACCGAGATGAATTCAAGTCTATTTAGGGAATGGTTTTTCAGTAATTTTATCCCATTGCCCTGGTACAGTCCTCGTCCGGATATGGTGGATTGGAGCGATTTGAAAAAATGGATTCTTTACAGGGAAGTTTGGTCGGACATGGGGAGTTATAACATGAGAATGTGGGTGCGGTCAGATCTGGCGCAAAAATATGGGTTTACAGATACTAATCGGTCCGATATTCCAACTGATTATCCTAAAGCTGAACCAACACCCGTTCCCGCGCCTACGAATCCTGCCTCAAATCACCATCACGGTCATTGAAATTGATGGTTGTAGGGTTGATTTAGAAGGAAAATCTATTCAGGGTTTAGGCCTTATCGAATTGTCAGTTGCTTAAATCCGACCGGCTGATTCCCTGAAAATTCTTTTCTTAATACTTTATTGTTCTTTGGTCAGTCTATCGAGATATGCAGTTGTTTGGTTTTCTGAAACAAGTAACTTGCAAGCCACGCCCTGAATGTCCTTTGGACTTAGCGATCGAACCATCTCAATATACTTCAATAAATAGCGCCAATCCCCGTGCACTGCTTGGTTGTATGCAAGATCCTGCGCCAACCCAGAAGTTGAAATCTTTCCCCAAAGGAATGCGGATTCCGCTTCCCGCCTGGCCCTTTCCATTTCATCCTTCGTAACCCCGTTTTTTTTGATATTGGTAACCTCATTTTCAATTTCATCGATTACGGCATTCATTTTAACTGTTGGTGCTGGGGTAAATTGTATTATGAACAAATTCGGATTACGATCCCCGGGAAAACCAGTAGAGGAAGAAATGGAAGATACCATTTTTTTTCCAAAAACCATATTTTTTATCAGCCGGGAGCTGTTCCCGGTGGTCAGAATGGTGGAAAGAACGTCCAAGGCCACAGACTCGGGATGGGGAAAATTAGGGCAATGCCAGGCCAGCATAGCCATGGGATCCGCATCGAACTCCACATGAACGGTCTTTTGCCCCACTTGCGGCGGCTCTTGGGTCCATTCATGCTTTGAGGAAGCGACAGGTGGGTTCGGAACGGTTCCTAATGTCTTTTCTAGTAATGGAAGAATTTCTTCATGCCGAACACCGCCAACTATAGCCAAAACCCCCCGGTCGGGACGATAAGTGCGTTTATAAAATTCCTCTGCATCAGGTCTTAAAAGTTTTTGTATATCCGCCATCCAACCAATGGTGGGATCCTTATATGGGCTGGCTGAAAACGCAGTGGATTCCAGGGCCTCATATAATTTCCCCTCCGGATTGGATTCGCTTCGCCAGCGGCGCTCCTGGGCCACCACATTCCTTTCAGAATAAAACTCGCGGAACACTGGGTGGCTCAGACGGTCTTTTTCAATTTTTGCGTAAAGTCCGACCCGGTTGGCGGGCAGGGTAATGGTGTAGTTCGTGACATCCTGGCTGGTCCAAGCGTTCAGGCTTTGCCCGCCATAACGGGTATAGATAGCGTCCAATTCATCCTTGACCACCCATTTTTGGTGCTCGTCTTGGAGTTTTTTCATCTCCAAAGCCAGGCTCTTCAACCGCGCCTGGGACGGTTCGATTTTCTCCCTTTCTTTGTTCATTTCCTCCGCGACCAGATCCATGCGGTTAAGAATGGGTTTTTCCTTCTTGTAATTCCGGGTCCCGATTGTCTCAGTGCCCTTGAACATCATATGTTCCAGCATATGGGGCAACCCCGTCTTGCCTTTGGGAGCGTCCTGCGCCCCGACTGGTTGCATATAGGAGAAAGAAACAACCGGAACGCCCGGCCTCTCGACAATGAGCACTCGAAGTTTATTCGGAAGGACTTTTTCAAATACCGGCAGGGTCAGGCTATCCCCCTCCATATTTTCCCCGGGCCAAAGTTCAGTGGGGTTACAAAACCCGGCAAGGGAACAAACGGTTAAAGCCATCAGGAATTTTTGCGCCCGGAACATTTTCATATCTCCTTAAAAGGAATGAATTGGAATTATAACCCCGCGTCAATTTCAGGGTATAGATATCATCGCGAAATGGAACTGAACCGGTATAGGTTCAACTTCCGAGGCCGAGACCCAAAATTCTCCCCAAACTGAAGGTAATACCGGCCGCCAGGAGGCCCAGAATCAATTGCCGCAAACCGGCGTACCAAACCGGTTTTCCGGTAAACAGTGTGCCCAAGGCCCCGAAGCCGAATAATCCTAGCGATCCCATGATGATACTGATGACCACGGGGGATTTTCCTCCCACGAGCAAAAAGGGAAACACCGGTATGAACGCTCCAAGCGCGAATAAAAGGAACGAGAATATGGCCGCCTTGGCCGGAGATCCCCCTTTATCATGGATGTCAATCCCAAGCTCCTCCCGGACAAGGGTTTCCACCGCCCGGTTCTTGTCCGAAAGCATGTGTTGCGCCAGTTCCGCAGCTTGCCGGGTGGACATTCCTTTCGACTCATAGATTAACTTGAGTTCCTCCATTTCCCCCTCGGGGTTCCCCTGAAATTCCTCCTCCTCGATTTTGATTTCCCTCTCAGCCAACTCCCTCGAACTTGTGACCGACAGCCATTCCCCCAGGGCCATGGAACAAGCACCCGCAAGGAGACCCGCCATGCCGGTTAGCAAAAGAACATGGTTGTTGATGGTCGCGCCGGCCACACCCATCACCAGGCTCAGGTTGGAACAGAGGCCGTCATTTGCGCCCATCACCGAGGCTCTCAGGGTATTTCCCTCCACGTTCTTATGGCGGCTTTCCAAATCCGCGGTGGAATCCGCCTTGGAGGGTGTATTTGGATCGTTTAAAATTTCACCCAGCAACAGGTCATGGCCGTGCTCTTCCAGCACCATAGGGGTTCCGTTCGTTTCAGGCTGGGGCGCGTACAAATTCCGATCCGCCTTTTCGCCTTCGGCGATGGTGCTTAGAGCCATTCGCGGTCCAAAAATCCTGGCAATCCCTATAAGAAACCTCGCCCTCCAGGAGGGCTTTCTGGCCGGAACCTTTCCCCCAGCTTTGATGATCTGCGCTTCCCAAAAATCCCTGTGTTTTTCCTCGACTCGCGCAAGATCCATGTAAACCTTGGAAAGTTTTTGGTTTTTTTCCGCTTTGGCAAGAGCCTGATATTGGATGGCGCTGTCGACTTCGCCCTGCCAGTTAGCCAGATAACGCTTGATATCGGATGACGCCATTCCAAACACCTCCAATTATTATCGACTAATTTTATTTCAATAATTTCCATTCTCTAACACAACTTACAATTTCGTGAAAAACAAAGGGTTAAAACCAGTCCGTCAGTTTTGGGGCAGCCTTAAATTCTCAAAAATATTATACTTAAATCCCAAAAAACAAAGTGTGGGTGTTTTTTTATTGAAGGAGTTTATTACTAAACTGACACGGCAAACCAATTACTGGATTTAATCTGATATATAATCTTTTAGAAAAAAACATTTAAATTCAAATTTAAGCCAACTATCACGATTTTTGGAATTTTCTAGCCCCAATACATCTTAGGATTCGATTACACCCAAAGCCTCGATACAGCCTGATTTACGCCGGTCATCGTATCCATTGGATTTTCTTACCTGATAAAAATAACCCTCTTAGTTTTGCGATCCATGGGTTCCGTCAGATAGAAAAGGTAAACCCCGCTCGCACAGATATCCCCGTACTTGTTCCTCCCGTCCCAATAGAAACTCCCTTGGAACGGCGCTTGCAGGTACCGGCTGTCCAACGTTTTGATGTGCTCCCCCGCCGAGTTGTACACGCTCAACTCGAACGGCCCCGGGTATTGACTCGTTCCCACATAGATAGATACCGACTCCCCGCCCTTGAACACGTTCTTCGTCACAGTGAAGTAATCCACTGTCGGCGTCCAGGTCGGCACCTGCGTAACCGAGGAGGTCACCGTGGGCGTAGAAGTCGGCGTGGGGGTGGAGGTCCAAAGGGGCGTGTTAGTCCTTGTCGGAGTTGGGGTGCGTGTGGCTGTCGGTGTGCGGGTAGGCGTGGGGGTGGAAGTGGAGGTTCGGCTGCTGGTAATGGTTGGGGTCGAGGTCGAGGTTCGGGTGAAGGTTGGGGTACGCGTATTCGTGGGAGTAAAGGTGGCAGTCGGGGTGAATGTGGCCGTGGCGGTGTTGGTGGGGGTTTTCGTGGATGTCGAAGTGCCCGTATTAGTCGGGGTGCTGGTTGTGGTCGGCGTGTTGGTCGACGTCCTCGTATTCGTAGCGGTAAATGTGGAGGTTGGGGTCGAGGTGTCCGTAGGGCTATAGGTGGCCGTCGGGGTCGGCGTAGCCGTGGCGGTGTTCGTGGGGGTTTTCGTGAATGTCGGAGTGCTCGTATCAGTTGGGGTGTTGGTTATGGTCGGTGTAGAGGTTGAGGTCAATGTATCCGTGGCGGTGAAGGTGGAGGTGGGGGTCAACGTAGCCGTGGGACTATAGGTGGCCGTCGGGGTTGGCGTGACAGTGGCGGTGTTCGTGGGGGTTTTCGTAGATGTCGACGTGAACGTGTCAGTTGGAGTATTCGTCTGGGTGGCCGTAAAAGTATCGGTTGGTGTGTTGGTCGAAGTGTAAGTATTCGTGGCCGTATAAGTGTCCGTCGGGGTGTTGCTCGGCGTCGGGGTATTGGTATAGGTCGACGTGTTTGTGGGAGTGCTGGTATTCGTGGGCGAGAAGGTGTTCGTCGGGGTGTCGGTGGAGGTCGGCGTGAATTTGGGGGTTTCGGTCGGCGTGGGTGTGGCGGTGGAAGTGCTGCTTGGAGTCGGGGTTGGCGTCGATGTGTTCGTGGGTGTGTTCGTCGACGTCGGGGTAGGAGTGTTGGTCGGGGTGTTCGTGGATGTGGGGGTGTTCGTCGGCGTATTGGTGAATGTTAGCGTGAAGATGGGCGTGTTGGTCGGAGTCGGGGTAGGAGTCGAAGTCGACGTGCTAGTCGACGTCGAAATCGGCGTATTCGTCGGGGTGTTCGTCGGCGTGTTGGTCGGAGTCGGGGTAGGTGTCGAAGTGGACGTGGTGGTCGGAGTCGCAGTCGGTGTCAAGGTCGGCGTGGGGGTGGGTGTTGAGGTCGGTGTTTTCGTCGGGGTGTTCGTGGACGTGGGAGTGGGCGTAGTCGTTGGCGTAATCGTGGGCGTATTCGTGGGTGATGTCGTCCCGGTCGGGCTGGGGGTCGGAGAAGACGTGATGGTGGGTGTAGGGGTGGACGTGGAAGTCGGTGTGTTCGTGGGGGTATTGGTCGGGGTCGGCGTGGGTGTCGTCGTCGGAGTCGGGGTGGGCGTGTTTGTGGGTGTGTTGGTTGGGGTATTCGTGGGCGTGGGCGAGGATGTGGTTGTCGGGGTGGGTGTCGGGGTGGGTGTGGGCGTACGAGTCGGCGTGTTGGTCGGGGTGAATGTGGGTGTCGTCGTCGGAGTCGGTGTGGGAGTGTTCGTGGGGGTGTTGGTCGGGGTATTGGTCGGCGTGGGCAAGGGTGTGATCGTGGGTGTGGAAGTCGAAGTAGGTGTGGACGTACGAGTCGGCGTATTGGTCGGGGTGTTCGTGGGTGAGGTGGTCCCGGTCGGGCTGGGGGTCGGAGTGAGTGTGATCGTAGGCGTGTTGGTTGGTGTGGGCGTGGGCGTGATCGTCGGGGTGGGAGTGGGTGTCCGGGTCGACGTGTTCGTAGGCGTGTTGGTCGGAGTGGGTGAGGGTGTGGTTGTCGGAGTCGGCGTGGGAGTGTTTGTGGGTGTGTTGGTCGGGGTATTCGTGGGCGTATTGGTCGGGGTAGGAGTGGGTGTGGTCGTCGGAGTCGGGGTGGGAGTGTTGGTGGGTGTGTTGGTTGGGGTATTGGTTGGCGTGGGAGAGGGCGTTGTTGTCGGGGTGGGTGTCGGGGTACGTGTGGGCGTATTAGTCGGGGTATTGGTTGGCGTAGGCGTGGGTGTGATCGTGGGTGTGGAAGTCGACGTGGGGGTGGACGTTCTCGTGGGCGTATTGGTTGGGGTATTCGTGGGTGAGGTGGTCCCGGTCGGGCTGGGGGTCGGCGAGAGCGTATTCGTCGGCGTGTTCGTGGGTGTTGGGGTGGGGGTGATGGTCGGCGTGGGGGTTGGGGTCCTCGTCGGGGTATTCGTGGCCGTATTGGTCGGGGTGGGTGTGGGTGTAGTCGTCGGAGTTGGGGTCGGGGTCCTCGTCGGTGTATTCGTGGGCGTGTTCGTCGGGGTGGGTGTAGGTGTGGTCGTCGGGGTCGGGGTGGGTGTGTTGGTCGGGGTATTGGTTGGCGTAGGAGTAGGAGTCGTCGTGGGAGTGGGAGTAGGTGTGCGCGTCGGGGTGTTGATCGAGGTATTGGTTGGCGTGGGTGTGGGTGTCGTCGTGAGGGTGGGAGTAGGTGTGGATGTGGGTGTTCTCGTGGGCGTGTTCGTTGGGGTGGGTGTGGGTGTGGTCGTTGGGGTCGGAGTGGGTGTGTTCGTGGGTGTGTTGGTTGGGGTATTCGTCGGCGTGGGAGAGGGCGTCGTTGTCGGGGTGGGTGTCGGGGTACGTGTGGGCGTATTAGTCGGGGTATTGGTCGGGGTGGGTGTGGGGGTAATGGTGGGTGTGGGAGTCGGGGTAGGTGTATTCGTGCGAGTCGGCGTGTTGGTCGGGGTGTTCGTGGGCGATGTGGTGCCGGTCGGGCTGGGGGTCGGCGAAGGTGTATTCGTGGGCGTGTTGGTCGGGGTGGGCGTGGGGGTGATGGTAGGCGTGGGAGTCGGCGTGCGCGTGGGTGTGTTCGTCGGCGTATTGGTCGGGGTAGGAGTGGGTGTGGTCGTCGGGGTCGGCGTGGGTGTCCTTGTCGGTGTATTCGTAGGCGTGTTCGTCGGGGTGGGTGTGGGTGTGGTCGTTGGGGTCGGCGTGGGGGTGTTCGTAGGTGTGTTCGTAGGGGTATTGGTCGGGGTGGGAGTCGGGGTCGTGGTGGGAGTAGGAGTCGGTGTCCGAGTCGGTGTGTTCGTGGGAGTATTCGTCGGGGTAGGAGTGGGGCTTGTGGTAGGAGTTGGGGTCGGGGTGGGAGTAGGGGTTCTCGTGGGCGTGTTAGTAGGGGTCGGGGTTGGGGTCGTCGTCGGAGTCGGTGTTGGCGTGTTCGTGGGAGTCAGGGTAGGGGTATTCGTAGGCGTAGGGGTGGGCGTACGGGTCGGAGTGGGTGTAGGAGTATTCGTGGGTGTGTTCGTGGGGGTGTTTGTGGGTGTAGGCGTGGGGCTTGTTGTGGGGGTGGGTGTTGGCGTCCGGGTCGGGGTGTTTGTGGGGGTATTGGTTGGCGTGGGAGTGGGCGAGACGGTCGGGGTCGGAGTTGGGGTATTAGTCGGGGTGGGTGTCGGCGTCCGAGTCGGGGTATTCGTGGGGGTATTGGTCGGCGTGGGAGTGGGCGAGACTGTCGGGGTCGGGGTGGGCGAATTCGTCCTCGTCGGCGTGTTCGTGGGGGTATTGGTCGGCGTGGGGGTGGGTGTGGCCGTCGGGGTCGACGTCCGGGTCGGGGTATTCGTGGGGGTATTGGTCGGCGTGGGGGTGGGTGAGACGGTCGGGGTAGGGGTCGGCGTCCTGGTCGGGGTATTCGTAGGGGTATTGGTCGGTGTGGGGGTGGGCGAGACAGTCGGGGTCGGAGTGGGCGTATTCGTCCGGGTCGGCGTGTTCGTTGGTGAATTCGTCGGGGTAGGGGTTAGCGAGGGGGTCGGTGATGGTGTGTTAGTCGGAGTATTGGTGCGGGTTGGGGTGTTGGTAGGAGTGGGAGTATTGGTATAGGTATAGGTGTAAGTGTGGGTGAAGGTGGGAGTGACGGCTGGGGTCGGAGTATAGGTATTGGTGTTAGTGGGAGTGGGAGTATAGGTATAGGTATAAGTGTTGGTATGGGTGAAGGTTGGCGTGACGGCGATCGTCGGAGTGTAGGTGAAAGTATGTGTAAAGGTGGCCGTAAAGGTATTGGTGAAAGTGTTGGTGTGGGTGAAGGTGGGAGTCATGGCGACCGTCGGGGTATAGGTGTGAGTAAGCGTATAGGTGGGTGTTGGGGTATAGGTAAAGGTATGGGTGGGTGTGAAAGTATTGGTGTAGCAAGGGATGTTGAAGGTCACCGTGTTGGAGGTCTTCCCCCCCATGGTAAAGTTGTTGGTGGCCGTCGTGCATTGGTTGTTGACCAACCCGTTGTTGTCATAAGCGTCTTCCGTAAAGGTGACGCAGGAGTTTCCCGCAAACCCCTCCCCCCAGATGACGGAAATCTGGTTCCCCCCAACGCCGTTGACATAGGGCTCGGTGGCGATGTAATTCCCGTTTTGCACCGAAGCCCCGCCGCTCAGAAGCGACGTGGATTGCCAATAGCCCTGGCTGATCGTGTCTACCAGGGTGACTGAGGTCGTGGCAGGACCCCCTGTGTTGCAAACGGTCAGGCAGAACCCGATTGAGATGTTGTTGCTTCCGGACTGGGTGCTCGCCGCGCTGCAGATGGCTTTTCCGACCGTGAATGCCGGAGGGCCCAGGGTCGTTCCTGACGCCGGGATCGCGACGCCTTGGGAGAAAAACAGGGCCCCGTTGCAGTTGCTGGTGCTGTAATCCCCATTGGCGTCCGTCGATAAATAAGGAACTCTTGCGCCGCTCACGGGGTTCCAGATGCCCTGGCCCCAACAGCAATCCGCCGAAG
Source organism: candidate division FCPU426 bacterium (assembly GCA_963847625.1). Taxonomy (GTDB): domain Bacteria; phylum Oederibacteriota; class Muellerivitia; order Muellerivitales; family Muellerivitaceae; genus CAWCKJ01. Next base: position 51,654 of record CAWKAR010000019.1, read on the forward strand.
TGGCACTGACCTGGGTCGGGCTGCCCCAGCCGCTGGTGCTGTAGTCGGTCGCGTACCAGTTGGTGGCGGGGGGAGTGGTGGGGTTCCCCGAGCTGATGTAATCCATATGGACGCCGCCGCTTCCGCTGGTGATCTCGGAATGCTGGCCGTTGGAACAGGTGATGTCCAGATCCCAGGAAGCGTAAAGGTTGTTGCAGGCGGTGTTTTGGGTGTAAACGCTGATGTAAACCTCGGACCCTGTCAAAAGGGATGTGGCAACAGTAAGACAACCCGGGGGACAACTGCCGCTACCATCCCAGTTGCAATAAGCCACTTGCCCCAGGTAAACGCCGCCAACATAGACCTGCGACCAGTCGTCGCTGGAAACGCAAATCTTGGCGGAACTCGGCGTGCATTGGGCCCAGGACTGAACTGGTATGCCCACAAGGAAGAAAAACCCAAGAACGCTTAAAACCAAACTTGACCGAGTTGAAGGCGAAGAAAGTTTGAATAACGAAATTTTCATTCTAAGTTTTTCACCATATTCCAATATGCAAAGGCTCTTCAAAGCCTCCGTTGCGTCGATGAGACCTGACTTTAGAATTCAAAACAATATCAGTAGTAAAAACGTTTTTAATTCTAAAAACTTTAACAAATTATCGCACAAAACAATTCTTTTAGCGAATAGGACTATTATTCCGAGAAAGAATAAACCTATGACCTTCTCCCTTAACCTGACTACCAGGTTGTGCCATTCGATATTGCCAAAACCCCGGAGTTCAAAGCTTCCGCCGAAGAGTCTAAACCCCTTATGAAAGCGTTTTTCTCCTTGATGCGCATAAGTGCATATTGTGATAGTTTCCAATCAACCCGTGGGAATAGCTTTTGCTTCGATTCTTGACTTAGGCCCCAAATAGCACGCTAAAACCATAATAAATCCTTTAAAAAGAGGGGTTAACAAAGATTTAACAATGAAAAGAAAAAAACCTTATAAAGTCCTATTAACATGAAATAAATTAATGGTTTTTAACTAATCAAATAAATCTTGTTCTTCGAGAACCGTTTTAACCGGTGAAACAAACGATTAATATGTTTTCTTCCGAATAAACCTTAAACAATCAACCAAGGAGTTCCATGCCAACCCTTTGTGCCCTCGACGTGGGTTCCAACGCCATGCGTCTGGCCATCGGCTTCCTGGGCCACGACCGAAAGCTCCATATCGTGGAGGATTTCCGCGAACCAATCCGCCTGGGCCAGGACGTTTTCACTCGGGGTTCCATCTCCCGTGAAAACACCCAGCGGACCATCGAAACTTTTCAAAGGTTCAAGGAAATCATTAGACAGCACCAAGTGGTTAAAACTCGGGCAGTGGCCACGAGTGCGGTTCGGGAGGCTAAAAACCGAGATGTTTTCATTAAAAAAATTTTCCAAGCCACCGGGATAGAACTCAAGCCTATTACACCGGAAGAAGAAACACTGCTGGTCTATCTCGCCGTTTCCAAAAAAATTCCCTTGGAAGGCAAGACCTCCATGTTGGTGGATATCGGCGGAGGTAGCGTGGAAGTCACCCTAGCCAGGGACGGTAAGATTCTCGCTTCAGAAAGCTTTCAAATGGGAGCCGTCCGCCTTCTGCAAGTACTGGAACAAAGTAAATACGGTGAAAAAAAGTTCAACCGGATGGTCCAGGAATACTTGGAAGCGGCCCGCAACCGGTTCAATCAAAAACTGACGGGGCAAAAGGTTGACGTCTGTGTGGGAACCGGTGGAAACCTAGATACCCTTCTATATTTGAAAGAGCGGTTGTTACGAGTAAAAGAACCGTCCTATGTTACGCGTGTTGAGTTGGATTCCCTATTGGGCCGGCTGAGAAAACTGACTTATGACGAGCGCGTCACACGGTTTGGACTTCGTCCGGATAGGGCGGACGTCATCCTTCCGGCTATCACGGTCCTTCAAAAAATTATGGAAGTAGGACGAATTAATCGTATTCATATTCCCAATGTGGGCGTAAAGGAAGGCCTTCTGATTGATATGGTTTCAGAACTCCTAACTGGCCGGCCGACTCAGCGCAGGGATGAAATATTGGGTACCGTCAAGCAGACCGGCATAAAATATTCCCTCGACCAACCCCATGCGGACACCGTCACCCGGTTCGCCCTGGAACTTTTCGATAGGACACGGAAACTTCACCGTTTGGGAGAGGATAATCGCCTTCTGCTAGAGGTGGCCGCCCAGCTCCACGACATCGGTCAATTTATCAGCTATGGTTCCCACCACAAGCATTCCTATTATTTAATCCGCTCTTCCCAGTTGATGGGCCTTACCCCCTATCAGGTTGAACTGGTTGCCAACATTGCCCGGTACCACCGCAAAGCCCTCCCCAAGTCAAGCCACGACAATTACCGTCTGCTCCCGGCCCGAGAGAAGCTTTTAGTGTCAAAACTGGCGGCCATTCTCAGAATCGCCGATGCGCTGGATCACGATCACGCTTCTAAAGTCTATAGTTTCACGGTCCAATACAAAAAACCCCATTTTTCCTTAAAATTGCAGGGGCAGGGGGATATGCTCTTGGAGCGGTGGGCCCTCCTGAAAAAATCTGATTTATTCGAAAAGGTATTCAAAGTTAAATTTTCCGTTAAAAGCTAAAACGAAGACATTGGGACATGGATAAAAGCGTCTAAACGGGGATAATCTTCATTGTTTTGAATGTTAAGGAGAAAAAGTTTATGGCCAGGTTTAAACCCAAGGAAATCGAGGGAAGACTGATTGCGGTGGAGGGGTTGGATGGTTCCGGAAAATCCACCCAAATCCGCCTTCTCAAGCGCTGGCTGGAACTGGAAGGCTATAAGGTTTTCTTCACGGAGTGGAACTCCTCCGAATTGGTCAAGAAGGCCACCCGAAAGGGTAAAAAGAAAAAGCTCCTTACTCCCACAACCTTTTCTCTTATCCATGCTACGGACTTCGCCGACCGTTACGAGCGGCAAATTCTTCCCCTTCTAAAAGGCGGATATATCGTCCTTGCGGACCGTTATTGTTACACAGCCTTCGCCCGGGACGCGGTCCGGGGTTGCGACCGGGACTGGATAAGAAAACTTTACCGTTTCGCTCGTAAACCTGATATCACCTTTTTCTTCGAACTTCCCCTGGAAGTGGCCCTGGGACGTATCCTGGAGGGACGGCCTATGTTGAAATACCATGAAGCCGGGATGGACCTGGGATTCTCCAAGGATCCTTACGAATCCTTCAGGATCTTCCAAGGGAAAATTTACGAGGAATACGGCCGCATTGCCAAGGAATTTCCCTTTGAGCGCGTGGATGCCACCATTCCCGTGGAGAGCCAGCAGGCCTTCATGCGCGATGTCGTCAGGAAACGCATTGACCTCAAGAAATTCAAGTTTAAAGTCTCGGGAGTAAAATCATGAAACCCAAACGCTTTTATGGAAAAGGCCTTCCCAACATAGATCCCGGCCTTCTCAAAGGAACCCTTATCGTCATTGAGGGTTCCGATGGTGCTGGCCGATCCACCCAGATAGGCTTCCTCCAAAACTGGCTGGAGCGCAGGGGCATCCCCGTCGTCCTGGTGGGGCTGAAACGCTCCGAACTGGTGGGAGAAGCCCTGGCCGAGGCCATGCAAGGCAATACCCTCAACGCCATCACCTTGAACCTCTTTTACGCCACCGATTTTGCCGACCAGTTGGAGCGGGTAATCGTGCCGGCGCTGAAGGCGGGTTTCTTGGTCCTGGCCGACCGTTATATCTATACCCTCATGGCCCGCGATATTGTCCGGGGTTCCTCCATGGAATGGCTTCGGGAGATTTATGGTTTCGCGGTGGTGCCCGACGCGGTCTTCTACCTGAACGTGAGCCCTAAAATCCTAGCCGAACGTAATTTCAGCAAACGGGGATTCCTGGACTATTGGGAATCAGGGATGGACATCCAGAGGGTTGGAGGAATGTACGACAATTTCGTCAAGTACCAGGGCCGGCTGCACAAGGTTTTCCAAAATTTTCAAAGGGAATACGGTTTTTATACCATCCAGGGAAGCCGATCCATGGTTTCCATCGCAAGAGAAATCCGGAGTCGTGTTGAAAAGATCCTGATGGTCAAGGACCTTGCCGATAAGCCGGTTCCCCAAGCCAAAGAGCCAACACCTAACCCAGTTGAAAAGGCGGAGAAAACACCTGAAAAAATCCCGGAAAAGACCGCAGAGAAATCTTCCGAAAAACCCGCAACTAAGGTTCTGGAACTCCCGGGAGAAAAAGCCTCCACTTCGGAAAAACAAAAAATTTAACTCCCGAGTTCCATAAGTAAGTGCAACACTTAGTGTCTGAAGAAGGCCGCATGAATAGGATATGCGGCTATGAAAAAGAAATACAAGCATTTAAGCGTTGAAGAAAGAGATCATTTATCCGTCTTGAAAGGAAAGGGTCTTAGCCTTCGAGCAATTTCACGCGCCTTGAAGAGGTCTCCTTCCACCCTCTCCAGGGAACTCAAGCGCAATGCTCCCCCTATCCGTTCTGGTTATTATCTTTCTCATCGAGCCCATCAACGGTATGTTGACCGCAACCAACAACGAGCACGCCGTTTACGCCTGAAAACAAAACGAATTCGTGCCTACGTCCGTCGTCAATTGAAACGAGGCTGGTCTCCAGAACTCATTTCAGGTCGATTAGGTCACCTACGGCCTAAGCAAACCATTGGTCCTGAAGCTATCTATCAGTGGGTTTATGCTGAAGCCACTGAGCTGATTCCTTGCCTAGTTCGACACCACCGGCGACGATTCTCATTTGGCCATAGCCGTAAGCACGCCAAAAACCATATCCCAGGCCGTGTTTCCATCGATAAGCGCTCCGAGATCGCCAATCAACGCAAGCAATTCGGCCATTGGGAAACCGACACCATGGTCTCTCGTCAGAGTAAAGTTGCTATGCGGGCTCTCGTCGAGCGTCAAAGCCGTTTTTCCAAGTTGGGAAAGCTCAAACGAAAGACCGCTCGCCAAATGAGTCATAGCCTCAACCGCGCTTTATGCCGCTTCCCTCAAGACGCCCGCCTGAGTCTGACCTATGACAACGGAACCGAAAACACCAACCACTTGGAAACCAACCACGTGCTTGGTACAAAATCCTTTTTCTGCGCCCCTTTCCACAGTTGGGAAAAAGGTACGGTGGAAAATACTATCGGTCTTGTCCGCCGCCATTTGCCTAAAAAGACTGATCTTGCTAAAGTGTCCTTCAAAGAATTCAGGACCATAGAAAGATGGCTCAATAACAGGCCCAGGAAATGTTTGGGCTTTAAAACTCCGGCGGAAGTCTTCCGGCGAAGTGTTGCACTTACTCCGTGAATTCGGCACTCAATTAAGTCCGGTGATCGCCTCATGGCGTAATATTGGGTAATTTCCGGGAATCGGTCTTGCCATACTTAACTTTTTAATCCATTCCATTCGTTAGAACCCATTTTATTTATCCTTTTCAGAAACGAAACGCACTGAAACTGAGTTGATGCAATACCTCAAACCAGAGGGCTTGGGGCCGTCCTCGAAAACGTGGCCCAAGTGGCCGCCGCACCGGGGACAATAGATCTCTATCCGTTCCATTCCAAAGGAATGGTCGGGCCGGCTTGCCACATTTTCAGGATAAATGGGTCCGAAAAAGCTGGGCCATCCGGTACCGGAATCGAATTTGGTGCCCGACACAAAAAGCTCCAACCCGCATCCGGCGCAAACATACAAACCCTTCTCGTGATTGTTCCAATAAAGGCCTGAGCAAGCTCGTTCGGTCTCATGGCCCCGCAAGACCTTGCACTGCTCGGGTGTCAGGATTTTTTTCCATTCCGAGTCGGTCTTGACCACTTTATCTCCCCTGTACTTGCCCATATAGCACTCCTTTTCTTTCACAACCAGTTTTTCCTGGGCGATAACAAAAGACAAGGCCGTTACTTGCGCCACGATTAGAACAGCAATCCATCCGATCTTCCTCCCCATTTCTATTCCCCTTTTCGCGAAATGACGTCCGGTTAAGGCGATTCTGCCCATTCCACGTAGCACTTAAAACCTTACGAAATGCGGGAGGGGATTTCCAAGGGTGCGGGAAAAAAATCACGGTTGGATGCTGAAAGATTTGTTAAAAAGACCGAAATAACGCATGATCCAGGGTAATCGGACCAAAATTTAATAAAATCATTCCCTTCGGCGCACGCCCAGGATTTGGTAGTCGTGCTTCTCAATGGCCTGGGTCATTTTGTCCCGGGTCATCAGGTATAAGGACTTATCCTTGGGAAGCTCGATGAAAATATAAGCCGTTTGAAAAACCAAACCGCAGAGCAATAGAAATACAAGGATCGGTTTGCCCCACTGGATTTCCCAACCCCGCTCCCAAATGTATAAGGAATAAAGCATAACTACGGGCATCATTTCACAGTAGGTATTGACGTCCGGACTCTTGGCCGTGCAACAAAGGGAGCCATAAACCAAAAGGAAAACCGAGGCCAGGAAAAGCCGCATTCCCGCCCAATCACGATGGCTCGACTTTCGGACAATAAGGGACGCGGCCAAAAGGAACATTTGGACGTAACCGAAAATCCAAAGTAAAAAACCCGGCCATAGAAAGACGTTTTGGACCAGGTACTGGACCCGATCCATTGTGTTTTCGCCGATGAAACGCGCCGTTTCAAAGCAGGCCAGGGCCAGAAATTGGGCCAAGAGGGCGAAGAACATGAGGAAGTTGTGGATATTCAAGCTGAAGGAAAGCCCCCAGGCCTCCCGAACCAAATGATAATCGGGTTGGAACAAGGTCGGAAGAACCAGGAGCGATAAGGGAAGGGCACCCACTAAGAAGTAAACTATCGCCGGCCATAGACGGTTGGTCTTGCTTTGCAAGAAGAAAGAAAACAGTACCAAGGGTGCGACCAAAACCCAAGTACGGTGGATCTGAACCCAACCGGAAAGGGAGAAACCCATGAGGGCGTTGGCCCAGGGCAGGGATATCCACCCCAGGCTCAAGGCCGGCAGGGTTTCCAGGAAAGCCACGAAGAATACGTCAGCCGCCGCGATGGAATAGGACATGTTGTTCATGGTGGTGGAATAGTGGAGGAACCAGGGAGCGGTCAGAACCCAAGTAAAAATGAACCAGGGTGGGAGTTTCGGGAGCCGCTTGCAGGCGTACCAGGCCAAGAAGGCGTGGCCCGCGAGCGCGATTAGGTTTAAAAGGACATAGGGCGATAGGGGCGACGGCCAAATCTTCAGCGGGAGGCCCACCAGCAGGGCTTCTAAGGCGCCCGGGTCTTGCATCAAAAGTTTCCTGCCCTCGTGCCACATGGAAAATTCATTCCCGTAATAGGGCCAGAGGCCGGTCGCGAAATACTTCAAGCCCAAAAGATAGGTCTGGATCTCATCGTAGCGGGGTTGGACCGGCTCGACCCAGAGGCCGAAAGCCAGGCGCAGAAAAAAGAGGGGGATGAATAAAAGGGAAAGCTTCCACCACTTAATCATAAAACTCCAATCGAAATAGACATGTCAATAAAGGGCATAGGGCCGGCGTTCCGCCAAAAAACGGTAATCCTTCCCTTCGATCGCCTTCTGCATCCGAAGGCGGTACTGGGAATAAACCGAAATACCCCTCTCACTCGTCTTGATGGCATATCCGATCTGGAAATATATACTGGCGATCAGGAAAACCGCCCCCAGGATCCGCCAGAAACGTTTGCTGGCCAGGAACTCCCAACAGTAGAAAGAATAAATCATGATGACCGGCAGGGCTTCGTAGTATCGGTGCGAGGATGGCGGCTTCACGGAAAACCAGAAGAGGAAATAAACCCCTAAAATCAAAACCAGGGTCAGGTATTTCACCCTCCCCCAATCAGGCCTTGGATGCTTCCGCAAAAACCAAAGGAAAAACAAGACTCCCGCCTGGAGAATACCCGCCCCCCAAAGGAAAAATCCGGGTCCGGCCAGCCAGGGGGATTTCAATAAAAAATCCAGGCGTTCAGGAGTATGTTCGCCCAGGAAGCGCGGCAGTTCAAAACTCGCGAAGGATAACATACGAAAGATTACTATGATCAACGCCAATATGTTCCCGGTATTTAACGGCGCGGAATAACCATGGAGGTTGCCGACCATCCCAAAGCCATAGACGAAATAAGTCGGCGCCAACAGGGACAGTAAGGGCAAAGCCCCCAGGCTCCCGAATAGGAGGGCTGACCGGACAGTCCCCGATTTCCATTGAGAATAAAAGGAGTATGCAGTGAACGGCACGAACATCACCCAGGACATATGCAATTGCGCGACCCATAAAAAACCGAATCCCATTAAGGCATTGGACAAGGAAAGGGGCAGGATTTTGCGGCTTAATATGGGAACAGACTCCATAAAACCGATGAAAAACAAGACAGCTCCGACGATGGAATAGGATTGGTTCATGACCTGGGTGGAAAAATGCGTGGTCCAGGGAGCGATGTAAATCCAGGTGAATATGAACCAGGGCGGGATGCCTGGCGTTCGCCTGCGGCAATACCAGGCGAGGAAGCTCCAGGCGGCGAGGGTCAGGAGGTTGAGAAACAAATAAGGGGATTCTGCAACCGGCCATATCTTTAAGGGAACGGAAACCAGCAATCCTTGCAGGGCCCCGGCCATTTGGCCTTTGTAAACGGCCCCCCCGCCCTGCATATCCGTCCCGTAATAGGGCCAGGTTTGAGTGGTGTAGGATTTCAACCCGACCAGGTATGTCTGGACCTCGTCCTCATCCGTGGTAATTGAGGGACAATTGAGGCCGAAGTAAAAACGGAAAAGGAAAGCGCAAGCGAGGAACATGAAAAACACGAATTTGTTGTTTTTGGAAAAAGAAATTTCTTTAGACTTCACTTCGGCTCCCCTCTCGCCCTTTTATCGGCCAAATCATACAGGTACACACTCGCACCTTGGGCGTGAAACTCATCCCTTTTCCTCCCAATCCCGTCCAAATAATTTAAATAAATGTTTTCCTCGTTCCCGAAGCAATGCGAGAATAAAAACCAGATCGGATGGTAATCGCGTAACCCCCCGACCTGGGATAGGTATTGCCCGGGATCATCTCTGCTGTGAATACCTTCGATCACCTGACTACCCTGGAGGCCATAAGAAGGCGCGTAATATTTAAAGGCCGGCAATGAGGCATAGTAAACATAGGTCCAGTCCTCATAGGATTTATGCTGACTCAGGTATGACATCACCGGCTTTATTTCCTCCATAAGGATGGGGGGCTGAAAAAGATGGTGGATCGGGCCGTAAAGAAGAAGTCCCGAAAGCAGAAAAAACATGCTAAAAGCCAACCATTTTCTCAAGCGGACCCGGATCAGGCCGGTATGTAAAGCCTCGATCCCCTCGGCGGCCAAAAGGTACACCATCGGAGCCGTGAATAGAAGTAAGCGACCGCTCACCGGATATTTTTTTAGCGCCGACGCCGATAAAACGGCTAGGAACGAAAAAACGAAGCATAAAAAAAGCCCCCGGTTTTTATGGGAAAAGGACACGCATCCCATCAGTAATAAAACTAGAACCAACGGGCGAAACGCGAAACCCATAGGATCCTGCAGCATTTGTATGAACGATAAATAAAACCAGCCCAAATCCCGCCAAGGTGGCATGGGCATGAAACCCGACCCCCAATAATCGAGCAAGTTGTTGTTTGCCGCTTCCGTGCTCAGCAAAGTCCGGAAAAGAATATAAAAATTAACCGCCTGGGCTGACACGATACCGCCAACCAGCAACAACTTCCGCCAATTTTTTTCGGCGAACGCGTCCATGGCAAAAGCGAGACATATTCCAAAAAATATAAAAAGCGAAGGATGTGACAGCCAAAATAAAACAAGACCGGCCGCTCCAAAATACATCCATTGCCTGGCTGTCGCATTCGCACCCAGGTATTTCAGCGCCAAGACCGTTAAGGAAACAGTCGCGAGAACATCGCAAGAATATTGTTTGACCTCGGATGAGTAATAGATCAATTGTTCCGAAAAAGCGAAAAAACACAAAGCCAACAGGCCGCCGAATCCTCCGGATTCCCCATTAATGACCCGGGTTAAGCTGCGCATCAATAAAAGCGCCGCGATACCCGCCAATAACGGAAGAAGCCGAAGGATAAAATCCTTGTTTCCAAATAAACCAATGAGGGCTTTTTGAACCAATAAAAATCCGATGGGCGCGGCTTGGTTGCCGTCCAATGGTCTGAAAAGGCCGGAGAAGGAGCGGACTGTAATATTATTGGAAAGCAAAGCCTCATCCAGCCACAAGGATCGGTTGACCGCGAATTGCCGGACCCGCAGAAATATTCCAATAAGCACTATGAATAACGACAGGTTATTCACCAGGCGTGAATTCCGTTCGGGGGTTGTGGCTGTGGGCTCATTCATGACAGTACTAATTAAAAAACCCATTAAAATTCATTCATTTTATCTTCAGGATTAATTTTTGACGTGCATAACCGAAAAATTCAGGTCTCAAGAAACGCCTTTATGATCGTGAAACCAGCTTGGCCCCGTAGTTGGGGCGCATTAACCCGATGCGGGCATCAACCAATTCCATTGGGAAAATTAAATTTGTGACTCGTGGAGTTTACTCCAAGGAAATCGTCAGCACCACCGTAAAGGTGCTTCCCTTCTCTTCTTTCCTAAAATCCCGTATTCATATTCCCGCCATTACCAGTCGCTGCAGCTTCCCCTCAACTCCGAGTAGCTTTCAGGCGTATCGATCTTGGCCTGCTCGTCCGCTAGCGCCTGTCTGAACTGGTCGAATACTGGGTCAATTACCCCGGAAATAATCTTCCCGATTCTTTCCTTCCCCTCGGCCCAAGAGGCCGTTACCAGCGGATGGGCAGGCGTAGGGATCACGGTGGACCGGGTCAGGGTATCCCGGAGAATTTTTTGGTACTGGGTGTAAACGTCCCGGTGGATTTCCACGTGCTGTTTCTCGTGCCCCAGGGTTTTTTCGTAGGGACAGCTTCCCACCTCATAGCCCGAGTTGACATAAACCTTGATGCTGTTGTAGGAGAAATCCACCCTTAAGTTTTCCACCCACATCTTGAATTCATCCTTGAACCATTTCTTGGAGCCGCTGAACTCGTAAAGCGCTTCCGTTTTGAAATCCGCGACGGTCAATCCGTAAATATGGTAACGTCCGTCGCTCGCGCCAGTCCCGCTTTCCAGGCTCTCGATCTGCTGGGTATTCAACTCGTGGGATAGGACCGGCTCCGGGAAACCGAAGAGATATTGGACCGTGGGGCCGGATTCCCCGGCACCGCCTGTAATCATGTCCCGTGTGACATTTTGGCCCCGGATGGCGCTAGTATCCTTTTGGTAATCGTAATAAAGCCAGCCAAAAAATGATCCCAGGAGAAATATGATGAAGAGGATGAATTGCTTGTTGCCCATAAGTTAAGCTTACATCAAAATAATTCCTCAACCAAGCTACAGGGACTCGAATATTTCGTTGTCAAGCTTCGGACTTTGTTGAAAGTTGATCATCCAACGAGGCTGATCCAACCCGATGGAATGATCGGGGATGACGGCTGAAGAACTATACTCCAACGGAAAAAATTATGACCGACGAAACCACCCTCAAATCCAAGGTGCCGGCCTCCCACTCCGGCGAGTTACTTTTGGATTATCTCTCCGGCCGCTTTCGCTACAGGACGGTGGAAGACTGGCGTGGATCGATCGAATCGGGAAAGGTCACCGTCAACGGGAAAAAAACCGTGCCGGATTGGATCCTCCAAAGCGGGGATTGGGTGGCTTATTGCGTGGTCCTCCGGGAGCCCCCGGTGGACAAGAACATACCCATCCTCCATGAGGAAGAAACTTTTTTGGTTGTGGATAAGCCGGGCCAGCTACCTTCCCATGCCGATGGGAACTTTATCAAAAACACCCTTATTTTTTTGATGCGGGAAAGACTAAAGGCCACGGGGCGGAAGGACAATGTCCATTTGGTCCACCGCTTGGACCGGGAAACCAGCGGCTTGATGGTGTTGGCCACGGAAAAGGCCTCCCATCTCAATTTGGTGCGCCAATTTGAGAACGGCCAGGTCGAAAAGGAATACCTGGCGGTGGCGAAAGGGCAGGTGGGCAAGGATAGCTTCCGGGTGGAGGGCGCCATCGCGAGGGATCCAAAAAGCCTGATTTCCATCCGCTATAAGGTGGTTCCTGAGGGCGACCCCCATTCGAAAACCTCGGCCACGCTTTTCGAAAAAATCAGGGTATACAAGACCGCCACCCTTCTTCGTTGTATTCCAAAATCCGGAAGGACCAACCAAATCAGGATCCACCTGGATTCCATCGGCCACACCCTAGTCGGGGACAAACTCTATGGAAGAACGGATGAGGAGTACCTGGCTTTTATCCGCCATGTGAAAGCGGGAGGGGATCCGGCTTTTAAAGGTTTCGCCGAAACCCCCCGGCATTTATTACACGCCTCCAAGTTGGGATTCAGGCATCCTTTGAGCGGTGAAAAACTGTCTTTTGAATCCCCCATCCCCCCGGATATGAAGGAATATTTGGAAAGCTTGGTATAAATCGGTTGGGGTCTTTACTGGAACTTTGTTCGAGGGTGAATCTGGATTTATTGGTTCAGGATGCCGTGTGCATCCCGCCCCATAGCTTGATGCCGCCCAATATACCTGCATCGTTGGAAACGGCCTTCATGTTCTTTTCCAATTTGAAGGCGAGGTGTTGCGCATTGCCGCCGCCGATATAAACCTTGTCATAATTGATCAGGGTTTGGAGGATCTCAAAGGCGCGCCTCACCCGCTTGTTCCATTTCTTCCGGCCCTTTTCGTGGAGCACTTTGTCCCCGATATATTCGTTATAGGTTTTGCCCTTATAGACGGGATGGTGGGCCAATTCCAGGTGGGGCATCAACTCGCCGTTTCGGTAAAGAGCCGTTCCAACACCCGTGCCGAGAGTAACAACGAGTTCAAGCCCTTTTCCGCCAATAACCGCAAGGCCCTGCATGTCCGCATCGTTCAGGAGTTTTACCGGCTTTCCCCATAGTTTTTCGAGGGCCTTGGCCAGCGGGAATACCTTCCAAAACTTTGGCCCTCCCAGGTTGGGAGCCGTGATGACAAGGCCATTCCGCACCACGCCCGGAAAGCCGACCGATACCCGTTCGAAGGCCGGCAAGGGTTTCACAAGCTTGGCCAACTCCCGCACCAACAAACCCGGCGGGCAGGGATCTGGCGTTACCACCCGGACCCGGTCCACCACCATTTTCCCCTTCGCGTCCAGCACCGAGGCCTTCAACCCTGTTCCACCTATATCGATGGATAGCGTATAGGGCCTCTGTGCCGAGCCCACCTGGCTAGGCACGGGACTAGAGTGTGCCGGTTCCTTGGGGGAACCAGCCCTAGGCGGACTAGCTTTTTGGGATTCTGAATTTTTCTTAATGTTTTCCAAACGGATTCGCCTTTAGTTTTTTCAAAAAGTATAAGTGTTTTATGCGTTCGTTGAAACGAAATTCAATGTAAATATTTTTCCCGGGATTGCCCTTTACCTATGCGCTGCTAAAGGAACAAATTGGATTCCTTGCGCGCACTTAAGGCTGTGGCACACGAAATTTTTTGAACAGGGTTATTTATTCAGCCACTTTAAATTTAAAAAGGATTCAACCGCCATTTAAGTAGGTCGTTTTTTAAAATGCCTTCGAATTTTAGGCGATTTAACTCAAGACTTTCACCCGTTTCATTCCCTAATTTAACCAACTTTTCCTCTTTTGGGGGATACCGCATAGCTGTTACCAGATTAAAAGATAATTAAAGAAGCTTCCCGGTTGGGATAATGGTTATAATATGGTTAGTTTGGTAGTTCATTCCTTCACTCATCTTTATACCCACCGCCAGGAAGTCATTTTACTGGCTTCAAAACCAAGAAATTGTTAATCAGGTACTGTTGCAGATTAAATCTTTCACTACTTCTTTGGTTTGAGTTAGGTGCAAATGAAAATTACCCAAAAAGTAAAAATCACCAACCGATTAGGCCTTCACTTGAGGGCTTTGGCTGAGTTGGTTAAGACAACCGGCAGGTTCAAGTGCCGTATTCTGGTCAAAAACGGCAACAGCCGCTTGGACGCAAAAAGCCTTATAAATCTTCTGAAATTGGCCGCATCCTACAGGCAGGAACTCACTTTGTCGTTCCAGGGGGAGGATGCGGGCGAAGCCTGGAGGGCTGTCCGGGATTTGTTCCTTAACAAATTGGGAGAAAAGGAATATTCTTAGCTGTGCCTATTCCAGTAAGGGGGCAACATGCCTGAAGGGAATATTTTCGTTGAAAAGCGGACCCACCCGCGGGTTGCGGAAAAAATTCCAATAAAATATTACATTTTCGAAGACCCCATTCAGGAATGTATCAAAAGGGAAAAAAACTCACAAAGCCTGGATTTGAGTCTGGGCGGGCTCTATCTTAAAGCGGACCAAGACTTGAAAGTCGGCACGATCCTGCGTCTTAATATCACCTTGCCGACCATGACCGAATTAATACCAACATTTGCGGAGGTGGTTTGGGTCAGCCCCAAAGGGGCAGGCCTTCACTTCCTGGTCATGTCCGAGGACGACGAGACAGCCTTGAAGGCCTATATATCAAAAAAGATGGACAAGAAATAACCAAAATCCCCTCAAAATACCCAAATAATCCCTTCACGGAACCCCTTATTAAATTCTAAAAACTTTTTCCATGCCGGAAAATTCCATTTATAATCTCACTCTATCTTTGAGCCGTCATCTTAGCCGTCAAAGGATCATGCTATGAGTACCGCCATGCGCTTCGACCTTACACAAAAGGACATCCCCACCCACTGGTATAACATTCTCCCGGACTTTCCCACCCCGCTTCCTCCGCCGCTTCATCCCGGCACCAAGCAGCCAGTGACGCCCGATATGCTGACGGCCATTTTCCCGGAAAACCTGGTGATGCAGGAGATGAGCCCTGAAAACCGCGTCGCCATACCCGAGGAAGTGCGCGACATTTATACCCTGTGGCGGCCCACTCCCCTGCTCAGGGCCGTGCGCTTTGAGAAAGCGCTTGATACGCCCGCCCACATTTACTACAAGAACGAGGGCGTCTCCCCGGCCGGTTCCCACAAGCCTAATACCGCCGTGGCCCAGGCTTATTACAACAAGAAAGCCGGAACCAAGCGCATCGCCACGGAGACCGGCGCGGGCCAATGGGGCTCGGCGCTGGCCTTGGCCTGCAAACTCTTCGGCATCGAATGCCGCGTTTACATGGTGAGGGTGAGTTTCGACCAGAAGCCTTACCGGAAACTTATGATGCAGACCTGGGGTGCCACGGTTTTCCCCTCTCCCAGCAAGGAAACCGAGTTCGGCCGCAAAATATTGGCCAAGGACCCCAAGTGCCCGGGCAGTCTTGGCATGGCCATTTCCGAGGCCATCGAGGACACGGTCAAGACGCCCAATACCAAGTACTCCCTGGGCTCGGTCTTGAACCACGTCTGCATGCACCAGACCGTCATCGGTCAGGAAGCCCTCAAGCAGATGGAATTGGCGGGCGAGTATCCGGATGTGGTCGTTGGCTGCGCCGGGGGCGGGTCGAACTTCGCCGGCATCTCCTTCCCCTTCGTGGAGCAAAACCTGAAAAAAGGCAAGAAAGCCCGGATCGTGGCGGTCGAGCCCTCCTCCTGTCCCTCCATGACCAAGGGCGAGTACAAGTACGACTTTGGCGACACGGCCATGACCACGCCCTTGCTGAAGATGTACACGCTGGGCGCGGATTTCATTCCGCCGCCCATCCACGCCGGAGGCCTTCGTTACCACGCCATGGCGCCGACCGTGAGCCACCTGCTGGGCCTGAAGCTCATCGAAGCCGCGGCTTATCCCCAGGACGAGATCTTCAAGGCGGGCCTATTGTTCGCGCATACCGAGGGCATCATCCCGGCGCCTGAGTCCTCCCACGCCATCGCCCATGTGGTGAATGAAGCCGCGGCCGCCAAGAAGGAGGGAAAGAAGCGCGTCATCATCTTCAACCTCTCGGGTCACGGGCTTTTGGACCTGACGGCCTTTGACGCCTACATGAGCAACAAGCTTTAACCAACAAACGGAAGCAGCCGCAAATTGGCATATGTCCACTGGAAAGGCAAAGCCGTTCCCTCCCATGATTTTCGTTTGTGGGGAAATAAAAAAAAGGGATAACAGTCAAGGGACGACCCTTAGGGTCGCCACTTAGGCGGGGCATTGAACCCTGCCCAAGTACACGGCTAGGCCCCCGGGCTTGCTCGGGGCCTTGGCAGCCGGTAAAAGTTCGTTTTAATTTATTAAGGGGAAAGCTATGAAAAAAGCAATTTTATGTTTGGCTGTTGGTTTAGCCGTTCTTTGGGTTGCCGGACCCTTGGGCGCCGCGGGAAGTTTCGAGGGCACTCTGGACGTTAATATCACGACCGCGAACGGGAAGGTCCTCCCGGCGCTCTATTATGTGAAAGAGGCGAAGTTCCGGCAGGATATGACGGTAGGAAGGCAATACACGATCACCCTCCTACAGGCGGCCTCCAAAGCGGTGACCATCCTCATGCCCAATCAAAAACTTTACAATGTCATGTCCCTGCCGGATCAAAAGAAGGCTAAGAAAAGCCTGGATATGAAGATCACCAAGACGGGCAACACCCAGGAAATTCTAGGAAAAACCTGCGAGGAATGGACCTGCGACTCGAAATACGGCCAATCTTCCATTTATGGCACGAAGAGAATGGGGAAATTCATGAACATGAACAACGGCGAGGACGCTTGGTCCTTCATCCAAAAAGAGAACCTGTTTCCCCTGAAGGTGGTGACCAAACTGAAAAATAACAGGGCTACCACCTGGGAAGTCACGAAGATCACGGAAAAATCCCTGGATGATAGTCTCTTCGCGGTTCCGGAAGGTTACAAGAAAATGACGGGTATCGAGGATATGGGCAAATCCATCCAAGCCCCCAGCGGGGATGACGCCATGAAAGCCTTGAAAAACAAGCTTCCTTTCTAAGCCTCCTCACAACATAAAAAAAATAAAGCCCCAATTTTCGAGGCTTTATTTTTTTCGGAAAAAGAAATTTCGACTCAGGATTTCGCTAAAAGCTCCCGCACCCGGGCCGCTTCCTCGGGTTTGAGGTTGATCTTGTTGCCGTCCAGCAAGACCACCTCGTTCACGTTCTTCGCTTCCCTCAAAAGGATCACTTGGTCAGAATTGATGGTGTAAACTACCCCGACCGCGTCCGTTACATTTAAAAAAGCCATGGATACCCCCTTCGGGTGATGGATTCCAACACGTCTGATAACAGGGGTTAGTATACCTGAAGTGTCTTCCCGCGCGTTGTCAGCCTAATCGGCCTTGAATTCCCGGGCCACCTGGTCCAAGTAATTCCCCAATTGGGCCGTTAATACATCGGATAAACCCCTTCGGGGGCATACTTCCGCCGGCTCGAACCCGAAAATCACCATTTCCTCGGCGGTCTCCCCCAGCATCTTGGCGGTTTCCAGCATCTCGAAGAGGTCCCCTTCGTGCAGGGACAATCTCGGTAGGACCTTTTCTGTTTTTACTTGGGATGGCAGGAAGCGGCGGAACTCGCCGGGCTTGAGGCCCATCAGCGCGCAATCCAGGAAAACCACCTTGCGGCGGCCTCGGAGGGTGTGAAGGGCGGAAAGGATGGAACCAGCCGAATCCAGGAGGTCGACGGAAGGGGGAAGAATACCGGTATCGCGAAGGCGTTCCAGGAGCGTTGGCCCCACACCCTCATCTCCCATCAGTGGGTTTCCGAGGGCCACCACCGCATCGCGCTTCATGGAAGAGTCAGACGAAGGACACCTCGAGGAAGTGGGTGGAGCAGGATACGCAGGGATCGTAGGACCTCACCAGCATCTCGAGGCGTTGGCGGATGTCGTCCTGGCTCAGGTCCAGGATGGACGGAACCAGGGCCTCCACGTCCTTCTGGAGGTTCCCGTGGTTCTGGTTGGTGGGGATACAGACGTTGGCCGCGGTGCAGATCCCCTTTTCGTCGAACACGTAGCGGTGGAATAGGATGCCCCGGGGAGCCTCCACGGCGGAAGCGCCGTTGCCCGCCTTGGGCTTCACGGGAACGCGCTCGGCCTTGATCTTCCGGCCCAGGAGCATGTCCAGGATCTTCAGCGATTCCTCGATGACATGGGCGGTCTCCACCAATTGGACGACGGTGTTCAGGTAGGGGTTGGTCAATTTTTCGCCCAAGCCGAACATGGCGGCCCACTTCTTGGCCAGGGGGGAAAGCTCGTTCTTGTTCAGGTTGTAGCGGGCCAGGGCGCCCACCGAGTAGGCGTCGCGGTGCCAGCGGGCCCATTTCGCGGTGGATTGGGGCGTCACGTACTCGTTGGCCACGGACTCGAATTTGGCCGCGGGAGTCGTTCCCTTCGCGTCGGAAGTAGCGATTTCCCCGTCGTACATGGCGTATTGTCCCGGCTTGCTCAGGGCGATATATTCGGTATCCCGCTCAAAGGACGGCAGGTTGCCGGCGACGCTCAGGACCACCTCGGCCACTTCCTGGGCCGGGGCCACGAGGGAGGCGATCGTCTTGCGCAGGCTTTCCAACTGGGCCGTCGTGGGGATCTTGGTGAATCCGCCCGGCACCAGGGTGACGGGGTGGGTGGTTCTTCCGGCCAAAAGGTCGGACCACTCATTGGCCGCGCGGTGCAGGCCCACAATTTTTTTCACGACTTCCAGGTGGCTCGAAACGAGCGGTACCACCGATTTCACACCCAAAAGGTCCGGTGCCACCAGGTAACCCACGTGCAGGACGTGGCTCTGGACCATCTCGGAGTAGTGTGTCAGGGTCCGAAGCAGTTTCACGTCCTCGGATAATTCCACGCCGAGCGCGTCCTCCACGGCCTTGATGGCGGCCATGGAATGGCTGATGGAACAGATGCCGCAGATCCGGGAGACGACCTCCTGGATCTCGTCCCACCTGCGGCCGCGAACCATGGCCTCGAAAAAGCGGGGTGCCTCGGGGACCTGCCATTCGGCCTTGATGACCCGGCCGTCGGCGGCCTTCACCACGAGGTTTCCGTGTCCCTCGATGCGTGTGACATGGTGGACTTCCAGGTTCAGGGTCTTAGGCATGGGTGGGCTCCTTGTAGGGCTTGAGGAAAATTTCCATCTTGCTGTCCAGGTCGGCGCGGGTCAGCCCGTAGAGAGCCGTTGAGGCGGCCAATCCCTCGGGGTTGGCGTCCTCGGAGTATCCGCGGCAGGCCACGCAAACTCCGCCCTTGGAAGTGCAGGCGGCATCGCAGCCGGCCCGCGCGAGGGGACCCAGACAGACTTCCCCTAACGTCCAGCGGCAGGCGACTTCCTTCAGGCGGCATTCCACGCAGACCGAGTAGCTGGGAATGAAGGGTTCCCTTCCCAGCAGGAGGCACTTCACGATATAGACGAGTTCCTTGCCCGAGATCGGGCAGCCCCGGACCGAGTAATCCACCTTCACGATTTCCCCGACCCCCTGGGTGGGGGCCGTGGCCAGCTGGCCCATGGTTGCGTCCTTGCCGTAAACCACGCGGCGTACCTCGTTCAAGTCGAATTGGTTCTTGAGGCGGTTTACCCCGCCGTCGATGGCGCAGGCCCCGAGCGCGATGAGGATCTTGGAGCGCTCCCGGATCTTCCTGAGTTTTTCAGCGTCCTGCGGCCTAGTGATGGAACCCTCGATGATGGCGATGTCGTAAGTCTCGCTTTGCTCGGACATGGCTTCCCGCCATTCCACGACATCCGTGACTTGAAGCAGGTCCAACAGGGCCTCCTCCAGGTTCACCACCTGGAGCTGGCATCCCTCGCAGCAGGCGAAATCAAATATGGCGATCTTGGGTTTGGACATTAGATGGCCTCCGGAAAGTCGAGAAGATCCTTATAGGCGAACACCGGGCCCGCCTGGCAGACGTAAAGGCCGTTCATCTGGCAATGGCCGCATTTCCCGACGCCGCACTTCATGCGGCGCTCCAGGGAGACGTAGATGTTTTGATTGGGCACCTGCAGGCGCCTCAACTCGCGGATGACGAATTTGTACATAATGGGAGGCCCGCAAATGACCGCCGTCCACTCCCCGGCCCCCAGGGTGAACTTGTTGAAGAGGGTGGTGATAAGGCCGACGTTTCCCTTCCAATCCGGAGTTCCCTGGTCTACGGTCTCCAAAAACTCCACGTCGTCCCTCTTGGCCCACTCCGCCAGATCGTCGGTGAAGAGCCGGTCCGCTGCCAAGCGGGTGCCGGACAAGATCACGACACGGGCGTAATTCTTGCGGTTCTTGAAGACCCATTGGATGCCCGATCGCAGGGGCACCAGGCCGATGCCTCCTCCGATGAACATCACGTTCTTTCCCTTCAATTCCTTATCCACCGGGAAAACCGTGCCGAAGGGCCCGCGGATCCCCAGCTTGGCGCCGGGCTTCATTTTGTGGAGGGCCTGAGTGACGGTGCCCAGGCGGCGGATGACCATCTGGAAAACGCCCTTAATAGTGGGGGAGGAGGAAATCGAGATAGGGGCTTCCCCCATTCCCGGGACGGAGACTTCCACGAACTGGCCGGGCATGTGGCCAAGGTCCTTGCCGGAATCCAGCTTGACCTCGAAAAAGGTGTCCACCTGGGTCATGGGCTGGATGCGCACTAACGTAGCTGGCATGGGCAGGTACATGTCAGTCGACTTGGTTTGTTTTTTGCTCTTGGTGGCTGTGGGCATGGTCATTCCCCCCAAAGTTTATTGAAGACTTCCACTGGATTCGCGATCTTCGGGACGCAGGCAGTCACGCACCTTCCGCATCCCACGCAAGATATGTCCCCGTTCATTTCCGGAAAGTACTTTGCCTTGTGGTAGAAACGGTGCCGGTAGCGTTCCATGGCGTTTTTGCGGAAATTGTGGTTCCCCGCCACCACCGCGAAATCCTTCAACTGGCATCCATCCCAACTCCGGCAGCGGGTTCCGCATTGGGCGTCCCATTCCGGCTCGTCCTGCACGTCGAAACAGTAGCAGGTGGGGCAAACGATGTTGCAGGCCCCGCAGGAAAGGCACAAAGCGGCTTTTTCCTTCCAGAGGGGGTGGTCGTAACTGCGTCCCAAAAGGTCCGGAAGATCCTGGGGAGCGCCTTTGAGTTGGTGTTTTTTCTGGGCTTTCTTATTGGCTTCCCACAGTTTCTTGCGTTCTTCCAGCTGTTCCTTGGTGGCACTCTTGACCGGCCCCATGGTTTTCATCAGGGCCTCGCCTTTCTTGGTCCTCGCCTCGGCCAGGTAACCTCCCGGAATCCGGGTCAGGAGAAGGTCCCCATCCTTCGTGACGGCCGTTCCCATGTAACCGGCGAAATTGTTCGCCGAGACCTTTTCCACGTCTAGAACTACGATCGTGCAGGCGTCCCGGCGGGCGGCGTAATGCGAGTCCTTATGCTGCTTCAGGTAGAAGTTGTCCGTTTGGGTGATGGCGGCCATGTCATAGGGGTGGACGCCGAACAGTACGAAAGGCTTGGTGTCGATCACGCTTTTATAGTTGGACCCTTTGTAGGTGAGAAGAACCTCATGGGGGGGAAGGAGGAATTTCTTGGGAGGAAGAACCGTGACGTCGTAATCCAGGCGCAGTTCGGAGGCCCGGGCGAGGGGCTCGAAGGTGAAAAGGCCCTCCTGCTCCACCGGAGCGATAACTGGCTGCTTCTTGCGAAGAGCATCCACCCAGGCGTTGAGAATATTGGAATCCAGTTTCTTGACGGCCATGGAGCCCTCCAAAGTGGAACCGCGACGGGGTTCGTTAAATGGAGGAAAATATAACATCCAAAACCCGTGATTATTATGACTTGGGTCATAAGTTTTTCTTCCGACGGCGGGTTTTGTCCGAAAGTTTATTGGGTTGGATAATTTTTTGCGCCAGGGAAGTTGATGGTCGCGCTTTACAACCCCTGAAAAAGAAAACGACCTTACAGCATAAAACCAAAGAGTTTGATCTGTGTCAAGCGCCGGCGCCAAGGATCGGGCGGATGAATTCCTTCTATTTGAAGAAAATGACCCTTTTCCATTTTTTCCCGGAGGGTTCCACGAGGGAAAAGATATAAATTCCACTGGCGCAATAGTTGCCATACTTGTTGGTCCCATCCCATAGGTACGACTCTCTGATCGGAGACTCGATGAACCGGGAATCAAGCGTTCGAATGTGTTCACCCGCCGAATTGTAAATCCGCAAGTCGAAACTCCCCGGATACACGGTGCTTTCCACAAATATGGAAACCGGATCCGAGGGGCTGAAAATATTTTTAGAAACATAAAAGATATCGGCGTAGACGGGTGTCGGGGTGGCCGTGGAAGTGTTGGCGGGCGTATAGGTTAAGTATGGCGTGGACGTCCAAGTAAAAGTCGGCGTAGGGGTGGGTGTTGCCGTCGGGGTCAGCGTGGGTGTGTTTGTGGGAGTGCGCGTAGGGGCCTTCGTCAGGGTCGGAGTGGGCGTAGGAGTACTCGTCAAAGTAGGGGTCGATGTGGAGGTCGATGTCATGTTCAATTTGTTTGTGGAGGTAGCAGTTGGTGTCATAGTCGGTGTCGTCTTAGGCGTGCTAGTGGGCGTATTTGTCGGGGTCGGAGTAGAGGTTTCCGTATTCGTCGGGGTTGGAGTTTGAGTAGGGGTTAGGGTGTTCGTGAAAGTCGGTGTGGGGGATTTAGTTCCTGTGCTGGTATTGGCGAGCGTAGACGTCATGGTCTGCGTATTGATAGCCGTTGCGGTGGGGGTGGAGGTCGTCGTGTTTGTCCTGGTATAGGTGGAAGTATTTGTGGGTGTATTTGTGGACATGGAAATGGGTGTGTTCGTCGAGGTATTGGTCGATGTGGATGTCGGCGTATTAGACGATGTCGCAGTAAGCGTGCTGGTGGACGTGTTCGTCACCGTCGGGGTGGGCGTGGAGGTCGGGTTATTCGTAGGTGTATCGGTCAATGTGGACGTAAGGGTCGCGGTGGAGGAGGGCGTCCCAGTTGATGTTAAAGAAGCGGTTGGAGTCTGGGAGACTGTCGCGCTATTCGTGGACGAGGGAGTGGGAGTAATCGTAGGCGTGGGTGTCAGCGTGTTCGTCGAGGCAGGCGTTAATGTCGTGGTTAGTGTAAGCGTAGGCGTGTAGGTAGGAGTCGGGCTGTTTGTGGGTGATGTCGTCCCCGTCAAAGTGTTCGTCGGTGAGGGAGTAATCGTCGGCATGGAAGTCGCCGTCGATGTCGGAGTGGATGTATTCGTTCGGGTATTAGTCGGGTTCAGCGTAGGCGTACCCGTGAGCGTAGAAGTCGGAGTATTCGTAAGGGTAGAAGTCGTTGTAGACGTCGGCGTGTTGGTGGGAGTGGGGGTTGGGGTATTCGTCGGCGTAGACGTGGATGTCGTCGTCAGGGTCGGCGAAGCGGTAGGGGAATTGGTCGGGGTAGAAGTATATGTCGAAGTGAAGGTAGAAGTAAGGGTTGGAGTTCCCGTTAGTGTGAGAGTCATGGAAGGGGTTGAAGTATTTGTTGGAGTGGATGTAGGGGTCTGTGTTGCGGTAAATGTGGGTGTGAGAGTCATCGATTCCGTCGATGTGGATGTTGGCGTATTGGTTGGTGTAGGGGTGGGTGTTGTTGTCGGAGTCGGCGTGTTTGTGTTCGTTGGCGAGTATGTCGGGGTATTGGTCTGCGTAGGCGTGGGTGTTGTCGTCGGGGTCAAAGTGGAGGTCGGCGTCCCCGTCTGTGAGTTCGTAGGTGTGGTTGTAACGGTGGGGGTGTTTGTCAGCGTAGGGGTTGGAGTCCAAGTCGAAGTGACCGTGGGTGTGTTCGTCACCGTCGAAGTCGGGGTGGAAGTCGCCGTATTCGTGGGTGTTGGAGTTTGCGTTCGAGTTGGGGTATTCGTGAAAGTGGGTGTGGGTGATGTGGTTCCTGTGCTGGTATTGGTTACCGTGGACGTCACCGTCGGCGTATTGCTGGCGGTTGGGGTGGGAGTAGAGGTCGGCGTATTCGTTCTCGTACTGGTTAAAGTGTTCGTCGGCGTAGCTGTGGCCGTATTCGATGGGGTATTCGTGGATGTGGGAGTCAATGTCTTAGTCGGTGTCGCTGTAGGCGTGTTAGTGGACGTATTCGTCACCGTCGGGGTGGGGGTAGAAGTTGCCGTATTTGTGGGTGTTAGTGTGGGAGTGGGAGTTCTCGTTGGCGTGTTCGTGGGAGTCGAGGTTGGTGTCATTGTCGGGGTAGGTGTAGGTGTATTCGTGGGTGTGTTGGTCGGTGTGTTCGTCGAAGTGGAAGTCAATGTCCGGGTCGGGGTGGATGTCGAGGTTAGAGTGTTCGTGGACGATGGCGTTCGGGTTAGGGTAGAAGTGGAAGTTGGCGTCTGTGTGGGGGTATTGGTCGTTGTAGGAGTAGGGGTCGTTGTGGGTGTCGGTGTGGGTGTAAGTGTTCTTGTTGGTGTATTCGTCGGGGTCGGAGTCGTCGTCGGAGTAGGCGTGGGTGTATTCGTGGGAGAAAGGGTAAGCGTACGGGTCGGGGTGAGAGTAGCCGTGTTAGTGGGTGTTAGTGTGGGAGTGGGAGTTCTCGTTGGCGTGTTCGTGGGAGTCGAGGTTGGTGTCATTGTCGGGGTAGGTGTAGGTGTATTCGTGGGTGTGTTGGTCGGTGTGTTCGTCGAAGTGGAAGTCAATGTCCGGGTCGGGGTGGATGTCGAGGTTAGAGTGTTCGTAGACGATGGCGTTCGGGTTAAGGTAGAAGTGGAAGTTGGCGTCTGTGTGGGGGTATTGGTCGTTGTAGGAGTAGGGGTCGTTGTGGGTGTCGGTGTGGGTGTAAGTGTTCTTGTTGGTGTATTCGTCTGCGTATTAGTCGGGGTAGGCGTGAGTGTATTCGTTGATGTGTTGGTCGGAGTGTTCGTGGGTGTGGAAGTGGATGTGCGGGTGTAAGTTGGGGTCGAAGTAGGTGTGCTAGTCGGCGTAGGAGTGGGTGTTCGGGTCGGGGTTGGTGTCAACGAATTCGTGGGTGTGTTGGTTGGAGTATTCGTCGAAGTGGAAGTTGGCGTACGGGTCGGAGTGGGAGTGTTTGTCCGAGTAGGAGTCGGGGTGGGAGTTGAAGTCGGAGTATTCGTCGAAGTGGGAGTCACTGTCCGGGTCAGGGTGAGTGTTAGAGTCAGAGTGTTCGTAGGCGTTGGCGTCCGGGTTGGGGTTGGAGTTAGCGTCGGCGTGTTTGTAGGAGTGTTGGTGGGTGTAGTCGTCTGGGTCGGGGTCCGGGTCGGAGTTGCCGTAGGGGTGCTGGTGGACGTGTTCGTCAGGGTCGGAGTCAGCGTTGGGGTCGAGGTGGGTGTGGGTATTGCCGTGGCAATTGAAATCTTCGCCACAAAGGTGTCATAAGCGCCGCCGAAAGCCGTCTGATAGACCCCGCTGGTCGTGGGGAAACTTCCGGAGGTCCATCCCGTCACATAAATATTCCCCGACCCATCCACCGCGGTGCCATAGCCATATTCGTCCCCACTCCCGCCCAGATAGGTCGAATAGGCCAGGCCGCTTCCCGTGGCATTCAGTTCCGTCACAAAAGCGTCATCACTGCCGCCGAACACCGTCTGATAGGCTCCGGTGGTCGTTGGAAAATTCGTTGAAGACGTAAAACCCGTCACATAAGCGTCCCCCGACCCATCCACCGCGATGCTATAGCCGCGATCACCACCGCTGCCACCCAGGTAGGTCGAATAGACCAGGCCGCTCCCCGTGGTATTCAACTCCGTTACGAAAGCGTCAGTACCGCCACCGTAAGCCGACTGGAAGGCCCCGGTGGTCTTGGGGAAATTCGTTGATTGTGTATATCCAGTCACATAAGCGTCCCCCGACCCATCCACCGCGATGCCATAGCCATATTCGGTGCTGCTTCCGCCCAGAAAGGTCGAATAGACCAGGGCGCTCCCCGCGGCGTTCAGCTCCGTAACAAAAGCGTCAATACCACCGCCATAAGCCGTCTGATAGGCGCCGGTGGTCGTGGGAAAACCCGTTGAAGTTGTATATCCCGTCACATAAGCGTCCCCCGACCCATCCACCGCGATGGCATTGCCTTGATCGTTAACGCTCCCGCCCAGATAGGTCGAATAGACCAGGCCGCTCCCCGTAGCATTCAATTCCGCCACAAAAGCGTCAGTATTGAGGCCATAAACCGTCTGATAAGCCCCGGTGGTCGTGGGGAAACCTCCTGAGGTCGATCCCGTCACATAAGCGTTCCCCGCCCCATTCACCGCGATGCCATATCCATAATCCCCCCCGGTTCCTCCCAGGTAGGTCGAATAGACCAGCGCGCTTCCCATGGGATTCAACTCTGTCACAAACGCGTCATCACCCCCGCCCAAAACCGTCTGGTAGGCCCCGGGGGTCGTGGGGAAATTCGTTGAAGTCGTATATCCAGTCACATAAGCGTCCCCTGACCCATCCAACGCTATGCCCTGGCCTGAATCGGTCCCGTTCCCGCCCAGGTAGGTCGAATAGATCAGCGCGCTACCCGAAGCGTTCAGCTCCATCACAAAAGCGTTCTGGTTGCCGCCCAAAACCGTCTGGTAGGCCCCGGTGGTTGTGGGGAAATTCGTTGAAGTCGTATAGCCCGTCACATAAGCGTTCCCCGACCCATTTACCGCAATGGCATTGCCATAATCGGCCCCGATCCCTCCCAAGTAGGTCGAATAATTCAAAACCGGGTCGATGATCAAGAGACTGGATTTGTCATACGCGCCCAACTCGAAACCGATTTTGCCGTCTCCCCTTAAAGCGTACCGTCCGGACACATTGACCTCTCCCCGGGCGGTTCGTTGGTAAACCCGGGGGGCCCTGAAGACCAATTCCCCCCCTTGCGCCTCCAGGATCAGGTTCCCTTGTTCATCGGACTTCGTTTCATTCGCGCCCTCATACCTTAACTGGATGACGTTTGGATCAGCACCCGGATTCACGACAAAGTCATATTCCAAGTTTCTTTGGTTTCCGTAGTACTCCACGTCGATACCGGGATAGACGTTCTCGGCTTTCACTTTAGCAAACAAGGGAATTTTCGTACGATTTCGCGAAGAGCCGTTGCCAATGAAATAATTGGCCGTTCCTTCCATATTTCCCTCGCCGTGACAGACAGCCTTCGGATCGGCCTCCTCCAGCCTCATGCGAATGACCGATTGTTTTAATTCGTTTTTTTTCAGCTCATGTTCAGGAATATCAAACTTCGAGGAAGGTTTGGTTTCGGGAATGCACAAAGCTAGCACCGCTTCCCGGGGAGTGACAAAAAGAGTATAGCCGCTCCCCCTGGAAAGAAACCTTACCTGGGGGTCGGTTTGGCCCTGGTTGAGCTCGAAGGAAAGCGGAATCCGGCCGTAAGTCTGGTTGAGCCTCAGCAGTGTAGCCTGATCCAGCTGGGTAACCCTGGAAGATGCTTGGGATTTATTCGGGGAGGAGGAAGAGCTATTGCCATGCCGGTCCATTCTGCCGGAGGAAACCAAACCCATTCCAATAATCGTTATGATAC
Organism: candidate division FCPU426 bacterium; assembly: GCA_963847625.1. GTDB lineage: Bacteria > Oederibacteriota > Muellerivitia > Muellerivitales > Muellerivitaceae > CAWCKJ01. The sequence continues at coordinate 79,076 of CAWKAR010000019.1, forward strand.
AGGTAAAAATACCAGCGTTTAAAAACCGTATCTTATTCCGGGTTGCATTCATCATGATCTTTAGCCCGTCCAGGGCGCGAAAAACAAAGAACCTATAGAGACGTTTTTACTGTTTATTCCTCCAACTACCTGTAACAACTTTTCAAGGACATTGGTGAATGGCGTGGGGGTATCCGCGGGCGTGAAACGGACGGCTCGATTTCACTTTAAGACTAACAGTTTTACGACCGACCTGCCTTGGGTCGTATGGATCACAACGTAATAAAGACCGCTCGCCAGGGGTTTATTCCAAATATCCACAAGTTGAATGGGGATGAGGCCCCAGGCCATGGGGATATAAATTTTTTCCTGAACCTTCCGGAACGCGATGGTGAAGATTTGCACTTTCACCTCTGAAATCCCCTTGTAAGCCGGTGGCATGACACTGACCGGCCGGGTTCCATCCGAAGGATTGGGAAACACGTAAGACAGTGATGAAGTGGCTGATGACGAAGTGGGGGTGGAGGTAAATGTTGGAGTTCGGTTTAAGAAGGTAGGGGTTGAAGACGGAGTATCCGTCGGTGTGGGAGTCGGTGTATAGGTTGGTGTGTTGGTGGTCGTGTAAGTATTAGTCGGAGTGCTCGTGGGCGACTGAGTCCCTGTATTGGTATTAGTTACCGTAGGCGTCGCCGTCGGAGTTAACGTGTTAGTCATCGTGTTCGTCTGAGTACTAGTAAACGTATTCGTCTGCGTGGGTGTGTTGGTGGGCGTATTCGTCGGCGTTTGTGTAGGCGTATCAGACAACGTATTCGTTGATGTGCTGGAAGCCGTGCTCGTGGGCGTATTGGTCCTTGTACTTGTCGAAGTGCTCGTAAAGGTGGCCGTGGGGGTATTCGTGGGAGTTGGTGTCGATGTGGACGTGTTCGTAGGCGTTGGTGATGGGGTGTTTGTCGGCGTATGGGTCGATGTGCTGGTTAGTGTACGGGTGGGAGTAATGGTGACCGTGGACGTGTTAGTCGCAGTGGGCGTGGGCGGCTGAGTCCCTGTGCTGGTATCGGTCGCCGTGGACGTTATCGTCGGCGTGGGCGTCCGGGTGCTGGTTAAAGTATTCGTCGGCGTATTGGTGGGTGTATTCGTCGGCATGTTTGTGGCTGTGGACGTGGAGGTCAGCGTCGGCGTGTTCGTCGGCGTAATTGTCACTGTCGGGGTCGGCGTCAGCGTTATCGTCGGAGTCGATGTGGATGTGGAAGTCGGCGTCCTCGTTGCTGTGCTTGTTCCGGTCGACGTTGGCGTATTCGTTGCCGTGTTGGTCGGGGTGTTTGTAGACGTGGATGTCGGCGTCTGTGTCGATGTGTTCGTCAGTGTGGGTGTCGCGGTATGGGTCGGCGTATGGGTGACCGTGGGCGTATTGGTCGCCGTGGGCGTGGGCGATTGAGTCCCTGTGCTGGTATCGGTCGCCGTGGACGTTATCGTCGGCGTATTGGTGATCGTCATTGTCGGTGTGTTTGTCGGCGTATTCGTCCTGGTGCTGGTTAAAGTATTCGTCGGCGTATTGGTGGGCGTATTCGTCGGCGTGTTTGTGGCTGTGGAGGTCCGCGTCGGAGTGTTCGTGGGTGTGTTCGTGGACGTATTCGTCGGCGTGGGCGTAGAGGTGTCCGTAATCGTGTTAACGGGCGTATTCGTCAGCGTGGGTGTGGCTGTGGGCGTGGAGGTCCGCGTCAGCGTGTTCGTCAACGTGCTCGTCGGTGTGTTTGTGGATGTATTAATGGATGTATTCGTTGGCGTGGGTGTGGCTGTGGACGTGTTAATAGACGTATTCGTCGGCGTATTTGTGGCTGTGGACGTGGAGGTCCTCGTCGGGGTGTTCGTAAGAGTATTCGTGAGTGTACTCGTTAGCGTGGGTGTGGCTGTGGATGTAGAGGTCCTCGTCGGGGTGTTCGTCGACGTTAGTGTATTAGTATTTGTAGGCGTAATGGTGACCGTAGGCGTATTAGTCGCCGTGGGCGTGGGCGACTGAGTCCCTGTGCTGGTATCGGTCGCCGTGGACGTTATCGTCGGCGTAGGTGTATTCGTCGGCGTGGGCGTCCTGGTGCTGGTTAAAGTATTCGTCGGCGTATTTGTGGGCGTATTCGTCGGCGTGTTCGTGAGAGTATTCGTCGGCGTGTTCGTGGATGTCCGGGTCAGGGTGTTCGTCGCGGTCGTCGTATTTATTGGCGTATTCGTTGCCGTATTCGTGGTCGTGCTGGTGAGCGTGTTCGTCCGTGTGCTGGTGGAAGTGCTCGTCGCCGTGTTCGTGGGCGTATTGGTGTTCGTTGACGTGTAAATGGACGTATTCGTCGACGTGCTTGTGATCGTAACGGTCGGCGTATTCGTCCTGGTCGGGGTTGACGTGAGGGTCGCCGTGTTCGTGGCCGTATTCGTCGACGTAGGCGTGGTCGTATTAGCAGGGGAATTCGTTCTGGTCGGCGTTGATGTGGAGGTCGCCGTATTCGTAGGCGTATTGGTGTTCGTTGGCGTGTACACGGACGTGTTCGTCGACGTGCTTGTGATCGTAACGGTCGGCGTGTTCGTCCTGGTCGGGGTTGACGTGAGGGTCGCCGTGTTCGTGGCCGTATTCGTCAGTGTATTTGTAAGTGTGCTGGTGGGTGTGTTCGTCCTGGTCGGCGTTGATGTGGAGGTTGCCGTATTCGTGGGCGTATTGGTGTTCGTTGGCGTGTAAATGAACGTATTCGTCGACGTGCTTGTGATCGTAACGGTCGGCGTGTTCGTCCTGGTCGGGGTTGACGTGAGGGTTGCCGTGTTCGTGGGCGTATTCGTCAGTGTATTTGTAAGTGTGCTGGTGGGTGTGTTCGTCCTGGGCGGGGTTGACGTGGACGTAGAGGTGTTCGTTGGCGTATTGGTGTTCGTTGACGTGTACACGGACGTGTTCGTCGACGTACTTGTGATCGTAACAGTCGGTGTATTCGTCCTGGTCGGGGTTGACGTTGAGGTCGCCGTGTTCGTGGGCGTATTCGTTGGCGTATTCGTAGGTGTACTGGTCAGTGTGTTCGTCCTGGTCGGGGTTGACGTTGAGGTCGCCGTATTCGTGGCCGTAGAGGTGTTTGTTGGCGTGTTCACGGACGTATTCGTCGACGTACTTGTAACCGTAACGGTCGGCGTGTTCGTCCTGGTTGGGGTTGACGTGAGGGTCGCCGTATTCGTGGGCGTATTCGTCGGCGTATAAGTAGCCGTATTCGTCGGTGTGTTCGTCCTGGTCGTAGTTAATGTGAGCGTAGAGGTATTCGTTGGCGTGTTCACGAACGTATTCGTGGGGGTAAGCGTAGCCGTATTAGTAGGTGAATTCGTCCTGGTTGGGGTCGGTGTGGAGGTCGCCGTATTCGTGGGCGTAGGCGTAGCGGTATTCGTCGGCGAATTCGTCCGTGTGGGGGTTGCCGTAGGAGTCGACGTGGACGTGTTCGTCGGCGCGGTCGTGTACGTATTAGTGGCCGTGTTCGTCCGGGTTGCGGTTGGGGTAGGCGTAGTGGTAGCAGTGTTCGTGAAGGTGCTGGATACCGTATTGGTTGGTGAATTGGTCCGAGTATTGGTTAAAGTCGGGGTCAGGGTTGGGGTAGGCGTGTTTGTCGGTGAATTTGTCCGGGTTACGGTTGGGGTGGGTGTGCTTGTACCTGTGTTCGTGGAAGTGTTGGTTGCCGTATTATTCGGCGTATTGGTCCGCGTGCTGGTAGAAGTCGGGGTCAGGGTCTGTGTAGGGGTGTTTGTCGGCGTATTCGTCCGGGTATTCGTCAAAGAAACTGTTGGCGTCGGGGTCAAAGTCCTCGTAGGGGTGTTCGTCGTGGTGCTACCGGCAGTGCAAACCACTGAGATGGAAATGCTGTTGCTGGTCACCGGCCCCCCGCCCCCCCAATTGGCCACACCCGCGTCGGTGACGACATTGCAATAATCGCTGGTGTTGGCGCTATAGGAACCCACGATGAACGTGATTGGCGCGCAGCCACCCCCGGGCAGGTTGCTTACCACCCAGCTCAGGTTCGGATAGGCCGTACTCGTGGGATTGATCGTCACAGACGCGCCCGACACCGTCACGGTCCAGGTGCTGTAACCGGGCCCCTCGAAGGACCATCCCAAGGGATTCGTGATGCTGTCCGTGACCGTGACCGAATTCGCTGTGACCGACCCTGACGCATTGCAAACATTCAGGAACATCGTGATGGGCCCGCTATCCGAATAATTGGAAGTGGGCCCGCCCGTGGTCTTGGTCAGGGTGATTTTGGGCGGTACGGTGGGGGTGAATGTCGCGGTAATCGTGGGAGTATCAGTGGGAGATCCGGGCGTTACGTTGCAACCCGGCATCTGTGCGCTCGTTGTTCCCGGGGGCGCGGATTCACTTGGGCTGTACGTACTGCAGTTCACCGAGACTGTGACGGTATTATTCGGCTCATAGCTTGAGATTTGGAAGTATAAAGTCCCACCCTGAAGGACGCTGACGCCGGCATCGTCCCACATATTGGGATTCTGGTGGGAGCTTACCCGGGTCAGGGCGGTAAACGGCCCGGTCGAGCTGGCGCTGTAACCCACGGATTTGATAGGAAACAGCTCATCCAGGAACATGAGCGGGTTATAGGAAGCCTGCGCGCTGGTGGCCCATTCATAGGCGATGTTTCCCGAGGTGTTGTCAAAGGTCACCGCGGCATTTCCGGTTTTGGGGCAGGGGACAAAACCCCACTGGCAGGTTGAACCGTCCCGGCCGGTGGTGTCGGTGTTGCTGGGAAAACTTCCGGAACAAGTGGGACTCCCGCAATCCAGTATTTGGTACGCCGCCTGGGCCAAATCCAAGTGGTAAGATCCATTCCAGCAGTTATTTAGGTTTTGACTTCCTTGAGGGCACTCATCCACGATCATCACGGTGACCGAGTAACCATTCGCGGTGTTCGTTACTGCCGCGCAGGCCCCGCAGGGGTAAGCGCCCACGCCGCCGCCGTTCCCATTCGCCGCCGCCGTATCCCCGTAGTCATAACCGTCAATGGCCGCGAAATAGTTCGGGTCGTAAGTGCCGATGGGATATCCGCAAGCAGAGGGAGAACCGGGGACACTGAACCATGTCGGCTGGTTTTCCTGGAAAACCATTTGGGTATCGCTGGGACAAAATATTGGGGTTGCCATCAAGGTTGGGATCGCGATCGCGGTAGTACTGCAGGTATAAGTCACGGGGGTTCCAGCCGCAAAGGAAGGGATGACGTTATTCGACCAAAATAAAACCGTCATAAGAGCCAATACCCCCTGGCCAAGGGGCGGTTTAATCCGAAAAAGCGTTTTCAAAACTCCAATTTTTTTATCAGATTTAACCGGTTTCATTTATCCACAAACCTTGAAATGATTTCAGTCATTCTTTCTTATTATAAACCAAATAATCTCGAACAAGATTACATGTAAACATTACCGCAATTAGTTCCCTTTTTGTTAGTGGAACCTTAAGGGCTTTAACGCTCAAGTTGCTTAGTACTATCCTCTTTGTAACTTCCTGCCGCTTCCGGGAAGTTTGCTCAACGTGGTAGCGGACGATATTCATTCCTCCCATCCGTTCAATGAGATTCTTAGTCAGAAGCCGGCTCTTGTCCGAAAGTTTCTAGGGTTGGAAGGTTAACTGATGGATTTCAAAACTTAAGCGTTGGAAATTTTGTCCAAAAAGACCAGCAGGGAATACCGGTCGCTGGTTTTCATCATGAGGAAAGTAAGGCCGGCGCCGTTTTTGTTGGCCCGAACCACTTCGGCGTAGACCCCGATGACATTCGTCACATCCAGCAGGAATAGATCCAATTGGATGATATTGCCTATCTCCAAAGGCTGGTCCACGGTGATATACATGCCGCCCAAGCTGATGTCCAGGGTGAAGGCGTTTATGTCCTTTTTTCGCCACACCACAATGTTCCTGATTTCCTCTTTATCCTCAACCAGCCGGAACTTGACGGGGATCTTGACCGAAACGCGGGGATTGGTCCGCTTCTCAATTGATATTTGGGCATCAGGCATATAGCCCTCCGGCAAAATGTATATCCGGCCGGACTGGAGTTTGTCAAATACGAGTAAGTAGTATTTGGCTGGAATTTTCGCGAAAAAGTGGACAGCTTTTAGGCTAAAAATCGGAAAAGCATGGAATAGTAGGAGGTAAGCACCCCCGTCTTCAATCAATTATCCCAAAAACAAAATGGAAAGCCGAGTCCTGTAGTGATCGCCAGGTCTGACCTGCCCCGGTTTTAGCACACCTTGGTTTCCCAGTGGGCAGGCGGGATCAAGCCCCATTCAGCCGAGGATTAACCAACTGACAATCCTCCACCCAAGGTAAATGGAAGAATCCCCGCCGAAGGGTGATGGCCAAGCGGGTTCCCAGGCCGACGTTATAATAAAAAACCGGGGAGATCAGTAGTTCACAATTCTTATCGCTATTGTCCCAGTCATGAAAATAAATTAAATGAGCCATGGGATTCGGCCCGTCCTTGATGCTTCCTCCGAAAGACGAGATTTTTTTGTCCACGACGTAGACCACGCGGGTTTCAGGCTCGGATGTGTCCAACAAACCATTGGCCAATTGGAGGCTGAAGCGCAGAAAAAAGCCCAATAAAACACAAAAAAATAAAAAGAACGCCGCCACAGCCAGGAACGGTATCTTTTCTTTAAGCGCGCTCTTGATTAATCTCTTGAAAATCAAATAGCACAGGCTTATCGCAGACAATCCGCAAATCAAATCCACCCATAAAAAATTCGAATGCTTGACAAGCCGGAAGTAAATACCACAAAAGAAATACTCCGCGATTAAAACCGCGATAAAAACGATAAAAATTTTAAAAATGAGATATACACGGCTAGTTTTCATTTTTAGGAAATTCCTTCCCTTCTGAAACCAATCGGGTGCTAAAACTCCAACCATCCGTCAATATTTTATCCAATTTTAGGTCAGTTAAGACTCCTTCGGGGCCTGGCCCCCTTTTTCCCTTTTTAGTTCCAGGTCACATCCAGGGTGGCGGTTCCCTTCACGGCAAGCCGCATGACGATACCCTCGTTGTCGGCGTATCCGCCCAATACCTCGAAAGATTTCACCTGCGTGTTGAGGCGGGTATAACGGCTCAAGGGCCGGTTTAAAGCCTTGTCCATGATTTCCTTATATTCATCCAGTTTAAAACCGATAGGAAGTTTAGCGATCCGGCGCAACACATTTTTAAAATCCGATTTGTGTATCCAATCGGCGATTTGAAGCAATAAGTCGTTGGATTTGATGTCATAGTCCAGGTCCGGAAAATCAAATACCCGGTGTTTTGGATGGTACCGGGGGGTTCCCCGCAGGTAAACCGTCAGTTTAGCCGGCTTGCCCGCGAAATTGATGATTGGATTGTAGTGCAATTTCGCTTCGGCGATCACCTTGCCGCCCGACCCGTAAAACCGGATCCCATCGAGGGTCAGCTTTCGCCCTCCCGTGCCGGGCAAGACCATGCCGACCAGCTTCTGCCGGGGGTCCTGGAAAAATTGGTTAACTTCCTTATAACTCACGCGGGTATTGCTCATCGCCCGAAAGATCCCGGGCCCCGCCTCAAAGGTCTGAAGCGGGGGCATTTTCACGGGTGTGGCCGGTGGTTTGGGCCCGAAGACAATCTCCGGTTCGGCGGTCATTTCCAAAACCGTGTGGATGGTCGACGCCCGTTTGCGGTTGTTCCGCATTCTCCCGATGCTTAAGGTCTGGGGCCGGATCAAGAGCCAAATGCCCTTATCCAGGTAGATCGGATCCTGCATCTTCGCCCAAAGATCCGCGATATGGGATTTCATATGAAGCCCTGGCATCCCGAGCAGGTACGGGACCAGTTGCTTAAGTTCGCCCTTGAAAAAGTTGGAGATATGCCGGACGACACCCCCCCCGCCAGGAAAGACGATCTCCACCGGCAGGCGCACCAGGGCGGGTTTTACCGGGGGAAAGCTCCTGGCTGGCGACGGCAGCACTTTTACATAATGCGAAGGAACGGTGCCGCATCCCGCCGCGAGGAATAGAAGGGCCAAAAGGAAAGCCAGCCGGCCTGATCTCATGTGGGGGAGAAAATTCAAGAAGGACTTCCCGGTCGGAGTTCCTCTTCCAAGGCTTTTTTTAGGTAACCGGTGCCTAACGCGAGCACCACCCAAAACGATAACCTGATTTTGCGAATAAAAGACTTCATCCGTTCCTTCCCGGAAAGGTTATAAGCTGCGCCCCATTCGTGGCAGGGATAGTTTAACTGAGTAAGGCATGACTGGCAAAGTGGGATTCAGCCGTGATAAACATCAAAAGATGGAAGAAATGGGGGAGAAAAGGAGTGCATGAACATGAAATAGTAGTAGGTAAGCAACCCGGTCTTCAATCAATCAAACCTATATTGAAGTGTTTAAATCAGGCCCTATTTCCCGAAGTAAGACATAATTTATGCCTTACCTAAAAGGCGATTTTCATGCAAAATTTCCAGTCGATTTCAACCGTTGATTTTATACTTAATGGAAAACTGGGTTTGTCGAAATAAATAAATTTTTCAAATAATACTAACTGATTGTTGAAAAAAATCATTTAATGCTTTTTAGTATCCCGAATGGAAAATACAGACCCCAGTTCAATAACGAAGTGCAACACTTAGACCCGGCAGAACCCGGGGGTTATCCTAAGTGCTATGAAATCATCCTACAAGCATCTGTCGTTAGCCGAACGTGAAGAAATTTCAGTTTGGAATGCTGAAGGCCTCTCCCTTCGGGAAATCGCACGCCGTCTGGGCCGTGATGTATCCAGCATTTCCCGAGAACTGAAGCGCAACGCCCCTCCTATACGATCTCGCCGCTACCTGCCCGCCAGAGCTCACATGCGTGCAGAACACCGAAACCGTCTTTCACGTACTCATTTAAGGCTTAAAAATCCTGAGATTCGCCGTTTAGTACTGCGAGAAATACCTCGTGGACTCTCGCCCGAGCAAATTGCCGGTTTTCTTCGCCGGGAGAAACCAAAACTTTCCGTTTCCCATGAAGCCATCTATCAATTCATCTACTGCGAAGCTCGAAACCTCATTCCTCATCTAGCCCGGGCCCATCGAAAACGTTTGCGACGTTGGCACACTCAAAAACATCGCAAAAGCCATATTCCTCAACGTACTCCCATTACCCAACGACCAGCTATCGTTGAAACAAGACAGCAATTCGGGCACTGGGAGGCCGACACCATCATCTCCCGGAAAAGCAAACCCTCACTTCTGGTTATGGTCGAGCGCAAAAGTCGTCTGGTGAAACTGGCTTGGCTACCTCAAAAATCAGCTTTCCACACTAGAGCCGCAATCAACCGTCGGTTGGTTCGGATTTCAAAAGGCCTCCGCCGTACCATCACATACGACAATGGCTCCGAAAACGTCGAACATCTCCAGGTGAATCGTGTTTCAGGCACTCGTTCATTCTTTTGTTTGCCCTTCCACAGTTGGGAGAAAGGTTGTGTTGAAAATACTGCAGGTCTTGTTCGTCGCTTCTATCCCAAGAAAACGGATTTTGCTACTATAACCCCAGCGAATGTACGACGCGTGGAACGGATCCTAAACCATCGTCCTCGCAAGTGCCTTCGTTTCAAAACGCCGGAGCAGGTCTTTAGTCAAGGTGTTGCACTTACTGGTTGAATTCAGCAGATCATCAAATTATTCTTATGTTCGGTAAGAATGTCCGCAAGATCCGCAAAACACATGGGTGGACCCAGCAAACATTGGGCGACCGTGTTGGCTTGCAGGCCAGCTACATCGGTTTCGTGGAACGGGGCGAGAGAAGCATCACGGTTAAAAATGTCGTTAAGATCCGCCATGCTTTGGGTTGCTCTATCAACAAACTCTTCGAGGGAATTTAAAAAGATGAGGCCCCGGGCCATATTTATGGGGTTCCATTAGATCCCCCCGCGGGCGGAAGATTTTTCAAGTTCATTCCATCAAAATTATAATCCACCGAAACCCACTTGCACTTTAACCCTTGTTTATCGCAACTATTGGCTTCGCTGCACCTTCTCCTTCCGCCACTGATTACAACCCGGTCCCCGCGGTTTACCCGGTTTATCTCATGGATCAGATAGACGTCCTTTTGAAGGATATAGCACCGTTTTAATTCTTTTCTTTCCATGGCTCACCACCCTGCGACAAAGCACCCACATAAATCATATCGCTTTAAAAAACTTTTGGTCAAAACAGGCGGATGGGGGTTTCACGAGTCACCTATGCTTTTGCGCCCGCGGCCCATTCAATTTTAAGATTCACTGATCAAAAAATCTTTCAGGGAACGGATGGAGGTATCCCGTTAGAAAAATCCGTGGAATCATTACTCCGAATTTTTCACTCGTAACTTTTTTCTTTTAGATTGCACCGGCGGGAGAATCGCTGCTTGAATATGAAAAGGTGGAAGACAGCTAACCTGGTCTTCGGTCAAATAATTTTAAAATGAAATATGTAGGCCAGCATCATTTTTTGAAAATCCTATTTAAATCTTTTACGGGGATTTTGGGACATCACATCCTGGAGGAATCCCGTGACGGCCATGGTGGTGCCATAGGTCAACACATGGCCGATCTGGAATTCCCTTAAAACCGGATGGTACCCCGCCCGCTTTAACGCCCTCAACGTTCCCTCGGTGTCTTCATTCTGGACGATGGGGTCCCAGGTTCCATGCACGAGCAAAATGGGCGTATTAAGGGGTGCCGAGGGATGCGCCAGCGTCTTTTCCGGATTCGCGATATAGCCGCTCAACGAAACAACCGCCTTGATGTTCCCCTTGTAATTCAGCCCGGCCTCCAATGCCATGACGGCGCCTTGGGAAACACCCATGATGATTACCGGCCTCGGCTTGGGCGGTTCCGCGCGGCCGGAGGAGTTCGAAGGATCGTGGGAAAAATGGTTCATGACATCAAAAAGATAATCCCGGCTGTATTCCACATCCTTGCGGCTGTGGGTAAACCGGCCGTACCAGAAATGGGCGCCCCCAAAACGGCCCAAAGGGAGGGGGCCATCCGGCAGGACGATCCGGCAGGGGGGGATGTAGAGTTGGTCAGCGAGGGCGATCATCGCGTCAGCACTGCTTTTGGATCCGTGCAGGATCACCACCACCGGCGCGCCGGGGGGGAGGTCCGCGGGTTCTGAAACCAGACAGCGGTGGCTTTGGACGTAAACTTCGGAAAAGGAGGTTTCCCCCAGGGCGGGCGCGGCGATGAATAGAATCCCCGCCCAAACCAGCGCACCGTCAACCCGGAACAATCGTTTCAACATTTTTTCCCCAACCTCCCGTTTAACAAATAAATCCAACCCATCTTCAGCCATTGCCGGTCAAAGCCGGGAAACCCCCGCGAATCAGGCAGCGTCTCATATTTTAAGGTCGAAGTATTTCGAAAATTGGAAATAAGCCTGCCCGAACGGAAAATCGCGGTCATTGAACAAATGGTCCAAGGTCGGTTGGGCGGCCAAGGATCCAGCGGTCCTGATTTTATCGTAATGGTCCAGGCCGATCGCCAGGGCCCACCCGGAATCAAAGGCGTACTCCACCCCCCCGCCCCAGTGGTATCCCAAAACCGTGGCATTGGAACTGGAACTCCCCGCGCTGTAAAAGTCCAGGCCCGTATTGAGGAAGGGCCGGAAATTGTCAACCCAGGGGTTCCACCGGACATCCAGTTGGGTGGGAAAAATATTGTCGAAGAATCCCGTGGAAATTTGGAAACATTGGTAGTACGGCCAGGACACCAGCCAGCTGGCCCTGAACCCGTTCGAGAAGGAATCGGAGGCGTACCCGAACTGGCTGGAGATGCCGAAGGCCGCCACTCCGCTGAAATCAGTGATTTTCTCGATCGTATGGACCCCGTCGAACAGGTCATAAAAATGATTTTCCCCCCGTGGACCGCCCCGGTCCGTCAGCAGCCGCCGCGAAGGCCCCAACCCCTGGTTCAGGAACAGGTACAGGTCGTCGATGACGCCGTCATGCTCGTATAACGCGTGCCCCAATCCCCAATCGACGGCGATGCCGGTGGCGTCCAGGGTGACCGCCCCCTTCAAACCGCGAAGGGCTTCCCCGCCCTGGCCGACCCGGCGGGCGCGGCAGTCCGAACGGTTCACGAAATCGGAGGCGCGCAGGACGCTGTCGTTCGACGATACGTATAAAACCAGCTTTTTTTGGAAAGGCCCGAACTTGCTGAAAAAACCGTCCGGTCCCGTGAACTCGTCGGTGCAAATATCCGCCGAGATGAAAACGACATGCTTGATTTTCCGCGCGAAAAGCTTCACTCGTTTCTTATCAGATGCCATCCTCGCGAGGGCCTCGGACAAAAGATAAGTCCCCATGCTATGGGCCACCAGGGTGATTTGCCCGTCCCGGGTTTGCCGCCGGGCGGCGACCTTCGTGAGAAAATCAACCAGGTCGTTGATGGTTGCGGCCTTTTCAACTTTCTTCTGGTCGTTTTCGTAATCAGAAATCCAAACTTCCCCGTCGGAGGGCCAGCTGTAACAAAGCGGCTCCCCGGGAAGCTGGAGGTCGTAGGCCATTTGGGCGGTAGCGACCGCCGCGGATTTGAACGTGCAGTTGTAACCGTGGATAAAAACAATCGTGCCGGTGGACTCATTTTTCCGGTTGTAATGTTTCCCGCTGTTGGAAAGGTCACCGCCGAGCCGGCTGTTGAACGCGTCTTCCGTCATCTCATTGGCGGTCAATGTTGGTTGGTGCAGGTTCAAGGCCGGGGTGTATTGAAGCCATTCCGAGAAGGGGTTCTTGGCCCGGCGGTAGTTCACTTTGAGTGTCACGAGAGCTTCCCCGTAATGCGGGCATTTCAGGTCCCGCTTGGATCCGTAGCCAACCCCGGTTTTTACCCGGTCCGTGCCGTAAAACACTTTCACCACAGGGTCATAAGCGGCGTTCAATTGGATGGCCGTGGGATCGGGAACCGCCGGCTCTGGCTTCGCGCCAGCCAGGCCCGGGGCACACAATACCAGGCCCAGGATGAAATGGAACCAGCTCGGGGCGGGGAAATCTTTCACCGGAAAAGACCTTGGATACGGTTTTTGGGTAACCCTATTTTTCATAGTTAAGTCCCATCATATCCCCTAAATCACATTCCAGTGCCTCTTCAGCGCATTTTTTTATCCGCGATACGCGCACTCTAACCGATCGGGATCGGGAGGATGACAAACCCTTACGAGTTTTCAATATAGCCCGTTGAGGATGTACTGCTCGAAAAAATCCTTGTTGATGAACGCCGCGGTACTGTCCAGGAAATTGTCCCCCGTGACCGCCGCCACCAGGTCGAGTTCCGGGACGACGAGGATGCACTGCCCCCCCGCCCCCAGTGCGGCGATGAGTTTCAAGTTCTTGCCATGGAGGGAAACCCGGCCCAGCCACCAAAGGTACCCATATTGCCAGTTCCCCATAATGTTCGCGCCTTCAACGTTCGCGCGGGCCGTCGTGGCCCGTTTCACCCATTCTTCCGAGAGAATCCGCTTCCCTTTCCACATCCCCTTCCCCGAAACCAGGCACCCCAGCCTGGCCATGTCCCGGGGCCGCATCCACAACCCCCCGGCGATGTCTGCCACGAACCCCGGCCCGGAATCCCACCGTTGGGGCGGAATCCCTAGAGGATCAAAAAGTTTTTCCCGGGCGAAAACCGGCACGCTGGCCCCGGTTTTCCTAGCCAGGACGGCCCCAAGGGGCACGAGGGCGGCGTTGCTGTAAGCGAAACTGCTTCCGGGTTCCCGGGCGAGGGAAAGCGAGAGGCTGAAATTCAGCCAGTCGCCGGAGTTGTAAAAATCCTCCGCGCAGGCCTTGGCGGGGTCGTTGTCGTCGCAATCAAGCCCCGAGGTCATGGACAGGATGGACCCCAATGTGATCTTGTCCTTGTCCTTCTGCCAGCCCTCCCGGACCCGGTATTCCGGGAAATAATCGTAGAGCTTTTCTTCCGGACGCAGGAGGCCCCCGTCCGAGGCGATTCCGAAGAGCAGGCTGAACACCGACTTGGTGGCCGAGATCAAACGGTGGGAATCCGCGGGGCCGTCCCCGGCAAAAGTCTCGTCGAGCACCAGTTTTCCATGGCGGGCTACCACCATCCCGCGAACCAGGGGGAAGGTTCCGTCGAGAATCCGGTTAATCCCGGTTTCCAGGATCTTCAAGTCTTTCCCGCCGAGGCGCAGGTCGTCTGTTTCCCAGCCGTCGCCAGCCGTTTGGGGAACTCGGTAGGAGTAAGCGAGGGGCTCCTTCTTTTTTTTCGAAAACCAGGTTATCCAGGGGTCCGTTTCCCGGCTCAAAACCCAGTCGCGGGCCTTTCCAGCCGTCTTGGTGGTGCCATCCAGGACGCGTCCGCCCCAATCCATCCGCAGATCCGCCGTCTCCCGGACCTTTTTATCACCGGTGAATTCGAAATGAAAAACGCCATCCTTGAACGAAACCCGCTCGAGCGGCTGGTCATAGACCCCGTCGTCGAGGCGGCTGAGGCCGCCCGCAATTCCCCCCTTGGCATCCCGGGAGACCTCCAGGGCGACACGGAGCTTTTGTTTTCCGTCGAAGATGCACCCGCGCCAATGGCCTTCCGGCCCCTTCCGGGCGCAGGTGATGGATAGAAAAGCGAAGAAGCAAAGGACGGCGGTCGACATGAGACGCCTGGGCATGGATGGCTTCCTCTCGGATAATTTCCTTCTCAATGATCGCCATTCTTCACGGGTTCACAACCAATCTTTTTGAACAAAACCGGTAAAAACGGAGGCCGAAAAGCCGCGCAGGCTTTAATGAATAATATAAATATTAGGGGTTTGGGAATAGGTGGCTGGTGCTCCGGGTATCACCGTCCCAACAGTCGTTGTCAGTAAAATCCCAGGAACCATCGGGTTGCCGTCAGACGCGCATTTCCAAACCTTGACGGCAACTTGGCGGGCCTGGGGGTTTCCGGCCGCCGGGCTGACTTGGATCTGGCGCAAATACCGCCAATGGCCGTTCTCCTGCCGGTTGTCGCTCAAAGGGTCCCCTGGCAGGCTGACCTGCTTATCGGCCGTCAGGATCAGGTTGTATTGTGAATTATCATTATAGCCGTTCAGGATCATCCCTCCGGTGTATGGGTTGCCATTGGCGTAGGCCTCTAGTTCGTTGAACATTTGCTGGGCCTTCATCGCGGCGTAACTACGGTCTTGAAGGGCCACAATCTTTCTGGTCAAAACCATCAGGGATAGGACCATCGACTGTGAGATTAAACCCAGAATCAATATGGTCAGGCACATGTCCAACAAAGTGAGGCCCTTTTCATCAAGCCTTTTCATATCCCACCTGGTTTCGATCGTTACGAAGAGTCAACCTACCCCACAACTGTCCAAAATAATACCTAGCCACGGATATGCCGATCATCCATAAAAACATAATGAGATCGGTATGATACCAGCCCCATTAAAAGATTTATTGAAGGCTGGCATACATGGGATTCATGGGATTTGATAAACAAAAATATTTAAAGCCTTTTTTGGCCAATCCGAGTGCATGCCGAACCACATTAAAGCTTTCAATGAAAGTTCGGTATAGTACCGATTTCCTTAACTGCTTTAGTAGTGAATCGGCACATCCCCTGAATCCGTGGCAAAAGACTTGGTTTTGCTTAACGCCTTTTAGAATTTAAAATACCTGATCCCGAGTTCCATAAGTAAGTGCAACACTTAGTGTCTGAAGAAGGCCGCATGAATAGGATATGCGGCTATGAAAAAGAAATACAAGCATTTAAGCGTTGAAGAAAGAGATCATTTATCCGTCTTGAAAGGAAAGGGTCTTAGCCTTCGAGCAATTTCACGCGCCTTGAAGAGGTCTCCTTCCACCCTCTCCAGGGAACTCAAGCGCAATGCTCCCCCTATCCGTTCTGGTTATTATCTTTCTCATCGAGCCCATCAACGGTATGTTGACCGCAACCAACAACGAGCACGCCGTTTACGCCTGAAAACAAAACGAATTCGTGCCTACGTCCGTCGTCAATTGAAACGAGGCTGGTCTCCAGAACTCATTTCAGGTCGATTAGGTCACCTACGGCCTAAGCAAACCATTGGTCCTGAAGCTATCTATCAGTGGGTTTATGCTGAAGCCACTGAGCTGATTCCTTGCCTAGTTCGACACCACCGGCGACGATTCTCATTTGGCCATAGCCGTAAGCACGCCAAAAACCATATCCCAGGCCGTGTTTCCATCGATAAGCGCTCCGAGATCGCCAATCAACGCAAGCAATTCGGCCATTGGGAAACCGACACCATGGTCTCTCGTCAGAGTAAAGTGGCTATGCGGGCTCTCGTCGAGCGTCAAAGCCGTTTTTCCAAGTTGGGAAAGCTCAAACGAAAGACCGCTCGCCAAATGAGTCATAGCCTCAACCGCGCTTTATGCCGCTTCCCTCAAGACGCCCGCCTGAGTCTGACCTATGACAACGGAACCGAAAACACCAACCACTTGGAAACCAACCACGTGCTTGGTACAAAATCCTTTTTCTGCGCCCCTTTCCACAGTTGGGAAAAAGGTACGGTGGAAAATACTATCGGTCTTGTCCGCCGCCATTTGCCTAAAAAGACTGATCTTGCTAAAGTGTCCTTCAAAGAATTCAGGACCATAGAAAGATGGCTCAATAACAGGCCCAGGAAATGTTTGGGCTTTAAAACTCCGGCGGAAGTCTTCCGGCGAAGTGTTGCACTTACTCCGTGAATTCGGCGATTTTATTTATCCTAGTTTCTTAGATTTTGTTTTATTTGGACAGCTATGAAACCGCCCATAAGATATTAACGATTTTACCCGATATCACGCCCGCGTAAGAATAGGTTTACGCCTGGAATTCCCCATTTGGGATAAAGTCCCAATTCGTTGTACGGTTATTAAGGATGGATTCCGTCAAGGGACGCTCTTCGCACCGCAGCGAAGGGCAGTGCCTTCGGGTCGCCACTTGGCCGGGGCATGGTACCCCGCCCAAGTACACGGCTAGGCCCCCGGGCATGCCGACCTTCAATAAGATGTCAAAAGTGGTCGGTATAGTACCGATTTCCATATTGGTTTTTATGGTGAATCGGCACAAGCCCGGGGCCTTGGCAGCCGGTGAACGTTGCCGTCGGCTGCCCGCCAAGCCTTCCGGATAATGGCTAATTCAGGGTTGTTTCTATTTTACTGGGAGCTTTGGAACCTGGGGGTATTGGGGGGTCAATCGGAGGCTGGTCACGGCTTGGCCGGATGATAAACCATGGGCGGCGCGTACTTTTTGAAGTTTTTCCGGTTCGCTGGGCCCAGACGGCGGAACGCCTGGGGGGAAAGGGTGAATCCCCCGGAACCCAGCATGGCGCAGATGTTCACGTTCTCGCCAATGACGTCGGGCCGGGTCGAATGGGGCCCTCCCAGGCCGCCGAAAGTGACTTCCCCGAAATGGCACTTTACGTTCATGGCGCAGGCGCTCCAACTCCCCTTCAGCCATTCGTCGACTTTTCGCTTCAGGGACATGAGGGCCATGATCCCTTCTTCGGCATGTTCCTCCTCGAAAACGGCCAAACCCCCGTCCCCGATGAACTTGATCAACAGTCCGTGTCCCTGGTGGACCGCTTCATCCACCAGGCGGCAGTATTGATTGAGAAAGTCGAAGATCTCGCGGCTGGGCTTGTTCCTGCAGGAAACCGAGTATTTCGAAAGGTCAAAGAAGGCGATGAGCAGGTTCTTCTGGCTGGGCGGAATGGACGACGGGTTTCGAGTCATGGTTCCCCATGGATGTTCTTGATGTGCAGTTGGCCTGTATGTCCAACGGTTAAGAGAGGAATATCATCAGCCCGTAAGCCGGGCAGTGATTCGATTATATGCCGATTAACAATGGGCAACAAATAAGCGCATTACCGTCCACGACTCGCTGGCATTAACCGATATCCACAGGGCCAAAGAACCCCTTTAAAATCGGATTTCGGTCATTTTCGCGGCCGGAAAGGTTTTATTTTTTGCGGCGATTATCGGATCGACGGTTTCCTTTACGCGCAACACCCTCGCGCAATCCTATCAGTCTCCCCGGAAAACGCAGGTCGCCCGGTTTTCGGCGTTCGATTTTTCTTCGGTTAACAGTCAAAGCGGCTTTTTTCTTTTTAAGCATTTTTAGAATCCCCCTTTAATGTTCTTTTTTGAAATATAAACCCAACAAAATAATTGGACATAGTAACCAGCGTATTTTAACCAATCCCCGGAAAAATTCTGGTATATAACAAAGGGCCCCTAGGAGCGGTTCATCGCGGGATACTAAGAAATTCGCGGAAACTCACTGGGTAGTCAAGGGACGCCTTTCGCACCGCAGCGAAGGGCAGTGCCTTCGGGTCGCCACTTGGACGGGGCATGGTACCCCGCCCAAGTACACGGCTAGGCCCCCGGGCATGCCGACCTTCAATAAGATGTCAAAAGTGGTCGGTATAGTACCGATTTCCATATTGGTTTTTATGGTGAATCGGCACAAGCCCGGGGCCTTGACAGCCGGTAACCCGTTATTCTACAAGCTCCCAGCCTGGATTCGCCTTACCAGTTGAAAAAAGGGAAAAACGCGGAGTATGTTAGTCAAGATAAGGATCGTTAGTTTTTGATTTTCTGAACAGGCCAGACCGTCCGTGCGCTAAATAATGAGGAAGTTATCCCATTGAAAACGTTTAAAACTCTTGCCGCAACGATTGACGCTAAGGACCCATTTACTAAACACCATTCCGCATCTGTCGGGAAACTTTGCGAAGGTATCGCAAGGGAACTCGGTTGGAGCGAAAAGAATATTCAGTTATTGGTAAATGCGGCCTTGATGCATGACATAGGCAAAATCAACGTGCCCGAAGCCATTATTTCGAAGCCGGGAAAATTGAATGTGGTTGAGAAGCGCGTCATTGAGGAACACCCATCTATTGGAAATAATATATTGAAAGGCATCAAATTGCCGGGAATGGAAATCATCCGCAGGGCGGTACACGAGCATCATGAGCGGTGGAATGGATCAGGGTATCCCCGCCGTTTAAAAAAGAAAAAAATCTCAATGGAAGCGCGTATTATCGCTGTAGCCGATTCTTTTGACGCCATGACAACTGCTCGGCATTATAAAGTAAAGAAGGATAAAAAAACCGCGTTGGATGAAATACTTAGGCTTTCAGGCAAGTTGTATGATCCCGAGGTGGTGCGCGCATTTAAAAGATATTTCAAAACCGTTTGGGGAAGCTCCTAATAGCAAGAAGATCATGGGGGGCCAGGCGTCCGGGCCTATGCGCAGGGGTTTCGGGGAAGAAATTGAAACTGGTTTAATCATTCCTAATAACCCTAGCCTAACTGGCCTTCCCTCAATATTCGATCCAATTTTGATTTACGGTAACCTATAAAACCCAACCACGCGGGATGGGAGCTCAGCTGAACTGGTCCCTGGATTTCCCGCCAGGGATTGCCTGTTCCGCGTGAGTCATTCATTTTTTCAAGGCGTAGATCAGGGCACTGCAACTGGCGGTATCCGTGACATAAAGGTTATTCTCGGGATCGATGGTGATCCCGTTGTATTTCGGGGGGATTTTATAATTGCCCTGGGGCGTGCCGAATTCCGTCAAATAGTAGCCCTCAGGATCGAATACCTGGATCCTCAGGTTCCGATCGGTCACGAAAATATTTCTTTTCGAGTCGGCCGCGACACCCACCGGCGCCGAGAACTCCCCGCGGCCGTTTCCCCTTTTGCCGAACTTGCTTTTGAAAACGCCGCGATTCGTGAAGATTTGCACCCGGTAGTTTTTTTCATCCACCACCAATAGGTTCGAGGCGTTATCCATGGTAATCCCCGCGGGGCTGTTGAACTCGCCCAACCTTGTCCCCTGCATCCCGAATTTGTTCAAGACCTTTCCGGCCGGGTTGAAAACGCGGATCCGGTGGTTGCCCGTGTCGGAAACGTAAATATTGTCCTTGTCGTCCAACGCCAGGGCTTGGGGGCCGTAAAATCCGCCGGAGCCGCTTTCTATTCTTCCCGTCGTGGGGGAGGCGGGCTCGCCGAATTTCGTGATGAGTTCCCCCGATTTCCCGATGACCTTGACCGAGCAGGTCTTAGCGTCCAGGACGACGAGGTTCCCGCCCTGGTCGATGGCGATGGAAACCGGCATGAGGAAGCAAACTTCCTTTGGATCGCCCGTGTCTTTCCCCAATTGGCCGATCGAATGGAGGAATCTACCCTCGGTGCTGAAAACCTGGATGTTGCCTTTCATGGAATCGCAAACATAAATCCGTTTTTGGGCGTCCACCGCGACGGAAAGGGGCGAGAGAAAATACCCTTCCTCTTTTCCCTGGCTCCCGATGGTCCCCACCAGCTTGTAATGGTAGCCCTGGTACCGGAGCGTGTTGATATCCGCCGCGTCCTTGACCTGTTTTTTCCGGGAATCTTGCACCAGGGTATGGGTCAACACTTCCGGGCTTTTACTTTCAACCGAAATCAGGCCTGAAAGCAGGGAAGGCGGGATTTTCTCCAAGTCGCGCTTCATTTCATCCGCGGACTGGTACCGTTTCGATTGCTCCTTTTGCATGGCTTTTAAAATGACCGCTTCCAGTTCCCTGGAAATCCCGGGATTCAACTGATGGGGCGCGGGCGGTTCATTGTTTAAAATCTTGTTCAGGATTTCCATGGGGGCGCCCTCGGAAAACGGGAGTTTGCCCGTGACCATCTCGTAAAGGATGACCCCCACCGAATAGAGGTCGGAGGCGGGCGTGGAATGGCCTAACACTTGTTCCTTGGCCATGTAGTAAAGGGTCCCCCCCATTCCGGCGTTGTCTTGGCCCTCCTGGATAAAAGCCGTGCCGAAATCCGTGATCTTGGCTTTCCTGTCCGACGTCAGGAGGATGTTCCCGGGTTTCAGGTCGCGGTGAATGACGTTCTTTTCATGGGCGTACTGCAACCCGGAAAGAATCTGGATGATAATATCGACCCCCTCCTTGTAAGTAAGTGTTTTTTCCTTGAGAAGCTGGGCTAGGTTTTTCCCGTCCACGTATTCCATGACCATGAAAAAAATGTTCTCAGCCCGGTCGACGGTCAGGATTTGGACGATATTGGGATGGTCCAGCGAGGCCAGCAGTTTGGGTTCGGCGATGAGGGTGGTGAATTCCTCTTTTTGGTTGTGGGGGATTTTGATGGCGACTTGCTTTTTGATCCAGGTGTCTTCCGCCAGCCAAACAGTGCCGAAGGTGCCGCTCCCCTTAATCTCCAGAAGCTTGTATTTATCGATACTGCCTTGAAGCATGCATTTCCCCTCACGCTGGATGGGTCTCATTAGGCCAAGCCGTTCATGAGGCCCGGCCTCCTTATTCTGGATAAAAAATAGTTATTCATAAAGCGTATTCCAATGAATGATTTCTTAGTATTTGGCGGGAAAAAGCTGAATTTTTGGGATTTTCAAAGTCAAGACAATCGGTAGAAACCTGTCGCAGGAAGAGAAAGTTCGACCGAATAGGCTCCCTACTAGAAAGGCCCCCACCCTGGTTTCGGCCAGGTTGGCTATTTTTGAAAGAAGTAAAAAGGGTGCTGGTTAAAGTTACAAACACAAATGACGGCTTATTAATTTCCCTTCACCCAGATCAAATTCCATTCATTATTAACAACCAAGATGGGACCGGGACGAATTGGTTAAATTCCGCTTACAAAATTTCAGTTTCCCAAAGCGATAAACAAACGATTTTGGATTCAATTGCTCAAAATTGATTCGGAAAGAAATGCTGTGAGTAATAAAACCTTAAAAGATTTTCCCCATTTTGTGCCTGTATTTGAGAGAATTTTGGTATGGAAATCACTTTTACTTATTACTTCAACCACATTTTATTTCCGAAAACAATTTTCCACGCATTTTCGTTTCTTGGAATTTGCGGTAGTGATGTTGTTGTGCCCCTTCTTATTGGTGGATTGGATTATTTATACATGAGATATTGGAAAAATAATCCTGCACAAGCGAAAGATATTATTCGTCATGCGTTTAAATTTTCTGTTGGCGCATTTGCAGTTATAACTTCCGTGATTATCGGTAGTTTAATAAATGCTGGTTATGAATCTTATAACGAGTTGAATAAAAAAGTAGTCGGTCTAGAAAAAACACAAAAAAAAGAAGTGAGGGATTTTTTAAAAGAAATGGAAAATTCTAAAAATGCTCTTAAGGATATAGGGTATGAATATTTAAAAACAGAAGCTAATCCTAACTATAATCCAACTCAAAAATATCAGGATATTGTAAATGCTATAAGCCAATACTTGACTAAAAAGTTGGGTTTTCAATACGGCTATGATTTTGGGCATATTACAGGTGATGAGCTACCACCAAATAGTTATTTGCCGGGTCTAGACCGAAGATTTAATCCTCAATTTACTTCAATCCAAAAACGATTGAAGGCACTTTCTATTCTTCAAGAAGATGTTTCGGAAGGAAAAATTCATGTCCATAGGTAAATCATTTTCACTTCAATAAACCCGAAACCATAAAAAGCCAACCAACCAGCCCAATAAAAAAAGACCAAAGTGGATTGCCCAGGTGGTCTTGTTTAAGGGTCACCGTATATCCCAACCTGGTCTTGAATTTTCCGCAGGAGCTACAAGTGGGGTTGGAACACCTGATGCTGGAACACCTGAGGCGGATTTGTGATTGTTTGAATTATTCTCTTCTTCATTAGGATTAACTGTGTCTCCACTTGGATGTGCATAAACCGGACTTTCCAAAACAATAAATTTAATTCTGCTGTTTGTTGCTGAAAGCACTTTTATTTTCGTACTCCGGAAAGTGATAATTTTATCCTCTGTAATATCATAAGTTAAATCTTGGGTGAAGGCTTGGCGGGCCAAATTGTCGGAGAATTCCCTATAGAAAATTTTAATTATTTTTCCTTGTTTACCTGAATAGGTTAATGTCGTTTCAAACTTGCTTTCAATATTTCCATTAGTATCATTCTTTCTTTCATCAGTCACATCAATCATTACATCTCCAACATTTGAAGTTAATACCTCACCTCTAGAAAAATTGTACATACGATAAACGCTGAACGTACATCCGCTAATACCCAAAACCATCAACCCCAAGAATATTTTTTTCAAAATATTTCTCCTTTCAATGATTGCCAAATGCATGGTTTATAAAGCTTTGGTTTCTATTATTCGCTTCATTGTTTTCCCATTTTTGAACTGTCCATACCCAGAGACCAGCTATAGTAATAATGGCGATTATCCATAAAATGAATTTTTGTCTTGGGGTCATTCTTGGCCCTCCAAAATGTGCTCTTTGAATTACTCGCAATTGACGGTTCGGGTATAGCACACCTAAATCAAAGTCATTGTTCATCAAATTTTTTTATGCCATTATCTTTAAAGTATTTTTCTATTTCGTCAAATATCGGTTTCTTTTCCTTAACATATTTCCGCAATTTCCCAGGAGATGCGGAAGCCGAAAAAACAAAATTAATAAAATTTGAATACAGGAGTTTATTGAGCGTTTCCATACTACAATCCATTTCAATTAACTCTTTCATCAATACACACTTCGCTCTTAAATCGTTCGTAAATGATTCTAAATTAAAATCAAAATCATTGGGAGGAAAATGAATTTTAGAATTCATAACAACCGTCCTATACAATTTTTGATAGATGTAATCATATACATCAACAGTAACAAGTAAAATATATCCAGATGCGCTTTCGTACGTTTTTTTTACAGCAAGAATTTGTTTCATGAATTTTTCTCTAAGTTGTCCATTGGCCTGCCATATAGTTGCAAAACCTTTCAAATCTAGCATCCTTATTATTTCTTCAATTTCTCCCAAAAGTTCAAATTGTTTTTCTCTCCGCTTTGCATTTTGGTCAAACCTTAACTCATAAAATCTGAATAGACTATTTACGAAACCAGCTACCAACGCACCTACCAATGCGCCAACAAGAGCAGCAATTAATGGAATGTAAGATTGTGTGGCTGAACACATAACAATCCTCTGTTTGGTTAAATAGATGAATTAACTTAATTAATTAAGAGAAAGAATCAAAAGCACTACCACAAACGCTACCCCGCAAGGCTTTTTAAGCCCCTACCGGGAAAAGGTTCACACAATTTATATTAACTCAACATTAACTCAACTTGTAAAAACTATGTTTTTTAAGGGGAATAGTGGGTGAATAGGGTTAAAGAATAGTTATACACAAAGGTTATTCCATTGGGCGTTTTAATGGTTTTTGTTTTTTGAAAGGCCGAATTTCTGGATTTCCAACTTTAAGATAATCGGTAGAAACCTGTTCCGTGGGGCGGAAGTTCGACCGAATAGGCTCCCTTTTTTTCCTGCAGGAATTCCCCAGTCCAGATGTCCTTCATCACCGGGGGCTTCGGCAACCCGAATTCCTTCCAGAGCAATGGAAAGGTCATGGCGTTGTCCCCCAGGTTGAACAGGGCCAGGTAACGGACGCCGGGTTCTTGGGCCTTCGCGGCCCACACTATGAGGTCCCCCTGTTGGAAAAGTTCTCGGTTGTCCCGGCTGTTTTGGTTGACTTCCAAAAGGTCGCGGTTGGCCAGGAGCGAGTGGGTGAATTGGCCCAGGCAGGGCAGGTCCCCGCCCATCATGAGGGGGGAACGGAAAATCGCCCAAAGGGTCATGAGGGTTTTCTGCTCGTCCCGGCTCAGGCGGTTTTCCCATCCATCCGGCCCCTCCTTCCAGATGGCAAGCCGGCCCAGTGGAAGCATGTCCAGGTCCGGCCAATGGCCGGGTCCCGAACGGCCCTGCCAAAGGCGGGCGACCTGGAATTGCTTCTTGACTTGGTCCCACTCGTCCCAGACGTCGTCGGAGAGCCGCCACATTTGGGCGTGCTCCCCCAGGTGCTTTTCCAAGGCGGGCGTGACGATGGGCCCTCCCGGGGAAAGGCTCAAGACCATTTCCCGCTTGCATCTCTTGATGGCCAAGGTCATGGCCTCGAGTTCGGGCGTGTGGTATATCGGCGACAGCATGTCGTCCGCCTTCACGAAGTCCACGCCCCATTGGGCGTACAACTTGAAGATGGAATCGTAATAAGCCTGAGCGCCGGATTTCTGCATGTCCACCCCGAACATGTCGGGGTTCCAGGGGCATGTGCTTTGAGGGTCGGCGATATCACCCGCGCGGACATTAGAGTCCAGAACGGGCGTTTTCATCAAGACCGCCTGCTTGGGGATGCCCCTCATGATGTGGATGCCGAACTTGAGCCCCAGGGAGTGGACATAGTCCGCCAGGGGCTTGAAGCCGGCCCCGTCCTTGGCGGAGGGAAAGCGGTTGGGGGCCGGGAACAGCCTCCCCCACATGTCCATTTCCAGGTTGGCGCCGGGCTGGTAGCTGTGCCCTTTCGCGTCGGGGGCGGACCATTGGATATCCACCACAATGTATTCCCATCCATAGTCCAGGAGGCGCTGTTTCATCACCTCGGCGTTGGCCCGAACCTGCTCTTCCGTGACCGCGGTGCCGTAGCAATCCCAGCTGTTCCATCCCAAGGGGGGTTTTTGAGCTAAGGACAGGGTCATGATGGGTTCTATCCTTTACAACAAGTAAAAGCAAAAAGACATGGAACCGCCGATCAAATCCGATGTCCCGCATCTCAATAAAGGAGTTAATGGATTGCGGGACAATACCACTTTCATTTGAAATCCTTTCAATAGTGAAGTGGCATGTGCCAATCTAACATGAAAATATTTCGAGATTGGTACTATACCAGCCTCATTGAATATTTATGGAAGGCTGGCATGGACGCCGATAAGTTTTAGAAAGCCTTAAACTATAAGCCGTTATCGGCGTTTATCGGCCGTTATCTGCGGTAAATAAATTTCTTTACGTGCCGTAAAGGTATTGTCACCAAAACTTTTATTGGCTTGCGCGGGCCTTGAGAATGGCATGCAGTTTTTGGTCCACGTATTGCATGCACCAAAAATGCTTGGGGTTGAACCCGAACTCGTCGGCGCAGGCCTTGCACTCCACGGTTTTCGCCCGGCAAATCTTGTCGAATTGGGACAGCGACAGGATCACGAAATGGAATTCCATGACCTTATCCTTCAACATTTTCCCGTCGTATTGCTCGTCCGACCAGGGCATGGCCTCGTCATCCACCAGCCAGGCGAAAGTCTTGCATGACTTCCAGCGCCAGTCGTCCGAGGTGGAGATGAAAAGCAGCCGGATCTCCGGCTGGTCGCCGCCCTCCGCGCCCTTATCCGGGACCGCGCAAAGCAGGTTAAAGTGGATGCCGGTAGAATTATCCTTAGGATCCATCATTTGGAGTTGGTCGATGCTGAAACTGTTCTCCAAGGTGATCTTCGTGAACTTTTTGAATTTGTCGTGTTTGACGATGAAATGCGAGGAATTGGCCCGGATGAAATCATCGAATTCGGCGCTGGTAAACTGCGGTGCCTCTTCCGCTGGTTGTGCGGCCGGTTGGACGCCGACCGGGGGGGAGGTATTTCGGTGGAAGTGGGCGAAGGCGCGGCGGAAGTCTGGTCGTAGGCATACTGCCCCAAGGCCATGGCCGGCAATAGGGCGCACAAAAAGAGGAAAAGATTCATTTTCACGGCGGCACCTCGCAAATGAATTTTTATTAGTATAACGGGAGGCCCCACCCCGATTCAAAGGTTCTTATAAATGGCTATGCATATATACATATTATGTGTTTTCACACCTCTCCAAAATAATACCTAGCCACGGATATGCCGATCATCCATAAAAACATAATGAGATCGGTATGATACCAGCCCCATTAAAAGCTTTATTGAAGGCTGGCATGCTTTTTATGAGTGTTTTTGCTATCCCCATCCATCCCCTGAATCCGTGGCTAAGCCATGACTTTGTTTTACGACTTAAAAAATCTTTTGCCACAGATGCATGGGATTCATGGGTTTTAACAAACACAAATATTTAAAGCCTTTTTTCTTAGCCCAATCTAAATGCATCCCCTGAATCCGTGGCTAAGTACTTGGTTTTGCTTAACGCCTTTAAGACCTAAGAACACCTGATTTTATTTATCATTGTTTCTTGGAATTTGTTTTATGTGGACAGCTATGAAGTGATTTAATTCTTAAAAGCTTACGGACTGGCCGGAAGCATTTGGAGCATCTTTTTCGCCGATTCGTTTCCGCGGTCATTTTCCAAAACCTTTTGAATGCAAAGGCGCGCCTCCCCGGAACGGCCGGTAAAGTAATACAAAACCCCCAGGTTGTTGTACAACTCGTTATAAAGGCCCTCGGAACGGCGGATAGCCTCCAGGAAAAACACTTCCGCCGCCTGGGGGCGCTTTTCAAGCAGGAAGAAAGTCCCCATCCGGTAAAGGCCGGGGGAATAATTGACATTTTTGTAAAACCCCTCCCAAAAGGCGTCCCAGGCCGTGTGGCGGGGCAGGCGCATAAGGGCGGGGGCCTGGGCCAAGATCCCTTCGGGGATTCCGTACTCAACCATGAGCCGATTTTCATCCAGGGCCGGTACCTGGGGCGCGTAGCCTTTCCTCAAATAAATGACGGTGAATCCGTCCAGGTAAACCGGCCGCCAATCCTCGGTCTTTCGAAGGTCGGATACCCACTGCCGGGAAACCTCGGGACTGAAGAAAAGGATGTCGGCCCCGTATTTTTCGGCCATTGAAAGCGCGCCCCCGGGGGCTTGTGAATGAATGTACTCACTGAAAAAATCCTCGCCCATCACTTCCAGGCGGCCGTCCATGAAGACTTTTTGGGGGCCCTGCCATTCCAGCCACCCGCCGGAATTCAACGAGTTCAAGATCCTTCCATCCAAATGGTTTTTGACCAGGAAATCCACGGCACCCAGCGGTTGGTTTTCCCCGTTCACCCCCAGCCCGAAAGTTTCCTGCCTCGCGCCATCCGTGTAGTAGGCGTTGGTGACGATCCTGAGGCACAAGCCCAGGAGCAGGGCCGCAGCCAACCAGGCCGGCAGGGGCTTGGAAAAGAGGTTATCCATGATTCCCTTCAACCTGGCCCAGCCCAAGTCCGTCCAGCAGGAAGCCGCCAAGGGCAGGCAGGCGAGCAGGAAGATCGGAACGTTGCGCGCGGCTGCCGACGAAAACCAGAAGAAAGCCGCGGCCATGAGAAGTTCATGGGCTTTCCTGCGCCGAAGGGTTGCCAGCACTAGGATGAGCAGGAACAGACTGAAGAGTTTGTAAGCCAGGGTCGGCCCATCCGGCATGGGCTGGATCGCGGAATTTCCCCAGGGGGACATAAGCTCGACTATGTTTTTGGAAAAAGCCTCCGAGCGCATCGTATTCCAGTTCGTAAAGGGGTACGCCATTCCCCGGAAAAAATTGGGGTTCAAAAGGCTCGCCGCGAAAGACAAGCCGCTGTAAACCATTAATTTCTTGTCTAATTTGCGGCGATGGATCAATCCGGAAACGAGGAATATGACCATAACAGCCCAACCCAGGACAAAAAGCCCCTCGACGTTGGCCCACAGAACCTGGATGAGTGGGAGAAGAAAAAGCAGGCCCTTCTTCCCTTTCTCATTGCGTTCCAAAACGTACAGCATTCCCCCCAGGAAGACCCAGCTGAGGATTTCGGGCCTGACTTGGAACCGATGTTCACAGATATAAACCGCCAAAGCCAGCAAGGGAACTGTGATATAAGCGGGAGCGCCAGAGGAACGCGTTCGGATGAAGGTTATGACGAAAACCGTGACGATCAGGGTGATGTTAAAAACCGATAGGAGGGTATAACCGCCTGCCAAATACAGAAGATAAAGCAGGACCTGGTAAAGCCAGTGGATGTCCAGGTAATCCCGGCCGGTAACGGTGTAGGTATAGGTATCCTGCGAAGGGACACAATGGTTTTGGATAATCCACTGTCCCCCTTTCAAATGGAAACCCAGATCCAGGTCCAGGATGTAGCGGGCACCCAGGAGAATGATAAAGAGGAAACAGGATAGGAGCGCCCAAAACCAGGGCTGGCGGAAAAAAGATTCTTGCTTTGAAACTTTTAATGGATTTGAAGGAGGGCTTGGTATCACGCAAGAATTATAGCAAAAGGAACAACCGCCGAATTTCCCCATTGGACGAAGAATAAGAAATCAGGTCTTTTCCACCTCGGCCATGAGTTGGATTTGCTTAAGGACACCTGCGACTTTAACGCAATCATCCTTTGAGCCGATATAAGCCACGGATTTTCCGTTCTTGTGGGCGCTCAGGGTGATCTGGGTGGCCCTTTCCAGGGAATAGCCCGTGGCCTTTTGCACCTGGAGGATGACCTCGTCGAAGGTATGGACCGAGTCGTTGAAAAGGACCACCTGCCAGGGATTGTCCAGTTCCACCTGGGTCCCGTTCTCCTTCTCAGTTAAGGTGACATGGCCTTTTTTCATTTGTCTAAACCCCAAAGCGTTTCTCCCTGTGGAGCCGCAATTATTTCAGGCTCCCCAAAAAAATATATCTTATAAGGGAATTCACACCTGTCCAAAACTATACCTAGCCACGGATATATGGGATTCCTGGGATTTAATAAACATAAATATTTAAAGTCTTTTGACTTTGGCCATCTGAATGCATCCCCTGAATCTGTGGCTAAGAACTTGGTTTTTACTTAACGCCTTTTACAAAAAAAATTCCTGATTTTATTTATCTTTGTTTCAGGGAGTTAAGTAAGTAAATCTCTTTTATAATATTCCCATGCAATGTCCTAATTGCCATTTGGAACAGCCGGAGGGGGCCGAAACCTGCGGGGGTTGCGGTTTGATATTCGCCAAATGGAAGGAACGCCACACTCCCCAGGAGCCCGCGGCTCCCCCGGAGAGCGTGTCCTCCGAGGCCGCCGCCCCCGAACAAGCCCCCAAACCCGCGCCGGCCCCTTGGCCGCCGCCCTCGGCCGAACCGAAATATTTCGAGTTCCCTCTCAAGAAACTCGTTTTAATATTTGGGCCCTTGCTTCTGGGTTTGGCTGTCCTCATTTTCTGGCCCTCGAAGGAGGAAAAACATATCCCCGCTGCCCTTCCCCGCCCAATTATGTTATACGGAAGCGCCACGGTCTATCCGACGGACACCCCCGAACCCAACACGCCCACTCCTATTTACACCCCCATGACCATCACAGGCCCGTCCTGGGTGTTCCACGGGAAGATCCTGGATGGCCTCCGCCTCATGCCCCTCGGTGGTGTCATAATCGTCTTTTCGAATAACGGGGTCGCGGTGACCGCCACCACCACCGCCAATGGTCTCTATCAAATATCCGTCCCCCCGCTATCCGGCATTGAGGCCTATGAGGTCCAGCTCAGCCATCCTTCTTGTAGGGAAAGCTATTGGGAAGGCGACCCATCGAACTTGTCGCAGGAAGCGCGCCTGGCCCGCGCCTACGAATACCCGGAGAACGACCATTTGCGTGGAATGGTTGGAGGCGGCGGGGACAAGGAAGTGAATTTCGCCATGTTTCCAGCGCAATTGACCGAGCAGGAAGTAATGTGGCTGCGAAACGCCCGTCCCCGCGACCAGCAATAGGTCAATGGAATAGGAATGAAGAACAAAGGGGTCCCCGGATTCAACGATTTGCGAATCGATATGAATGGCTCCCTGCCGTTTGGACGAAATAGTCCATCCTCGCTTTATCTTCGCCCGGAGTCATCCTTTGATTTGGATACCCTGAATTTATAAGGCCCGATGATTTCTTGAAGCATTTCCAATTTGGGTCCTTCCATCCAGATACCACCGCACTTCTCACATTGATCCAATTCCGTCTTCCCCAACTTCACGGTTTCCATCCGCTTGCCGCAAAAGGGGCAAATGAGAAATGGCGGCTTTTTGCGGGGCTCAAAAAACGGAGGCGTTTTGTGGTTACGCTCTTCCGTCCCGGTCTGTAATTCCTTCTTCCCCTGTGGCTGTAGCTTCATCATCACTTCACGGCGGATGCCCAATCCCTCGCACTCGGCGCAATGAAGCACCTCCTGTGTGTCCAGGGCGGCGGTATAAACCGAGATTTTGCAAATGGGACAGGAAACCGTCTTCGCCGAAACACTGGCCAATCCCCCGGTTTTAGCCAATGGCAGCCTGCAAGCGGGGCAGACACGTTCCGTACCGTTCAGGGGTTGGTCGCAGCGGGGGCATTTGGCTGAAGTGGGTTCAGGCATGGAAGTAGGTTCCCCCTTGTGATTGTTCCATTTCACTCATGGCGTTCCAGGTGACGGTGGTCGCTGGCTTTTTCCTTGCCTGCCATCATTCGGACCCCGCCACAACGGTGGCACACGAACTTCCGTTTTTTATGGGCCGAATGGGGCATCTCCCTCATCTTGACCTTGTATTGCCTGCAGAACACGCGGCCTCCCCGCATTGGACGAGTTTAGAGCTTGTCTCCCCAAGTGGGAATTTCTAGATTCCCACTAAGTTCCCACTTTTTCCCACTTTTGAAACCCTCTGATCCTCGTTACGGTACGAGGATCTCCCCTCCGTGGACGGCCTTTCAATGAAGAAATTATGAGAACCCGGCTCATTGACTATCGGACGCACACGGAATAATATCCCTCAAACAAGGAGGACCCATATGCGTTGGTATCACTACGTTTCTTACTTTTTTGGCGGCGCTTTCCTCGCCAATGCGGTACCCCACTTCGTCAGCGGTATCACCGGCCACCCCTTCCAAAGCCCTTTCGCCTCCCCGCCTGGGGTGGGATTGTCCTCCTCCACCGTAAACGTGCTGTGGGGCTCCTTCAACCTCGCCGTGGCCTATTGGTTCTTGTGCCGAGTCGGGACGTTCGACCTGCGCCGGACGGTGCCTGTCCTGGTGGCGGGGCTGGGGGCGTTACTAATGGCCGTGATGCTGGCCCATGCGTTTGGCCGTTTCTACGGAGGGCTTCTCCCTTAATTCGTTAAAAGTTCCCCCTTCCCACTTCTCAAGTTCCTTTTTTCCAATCCCCCTGTCACTTGCTTAAAAAATAAGGAATCAGGCACCAATATCCATTATTCCTTTGTCCACCTTGGGTCCCCATCGTGGACAACTAAAATCTTTATTCTTTTGAACGCCATATACGTGCTATCAGCAATTCCATTCCCCTGATTAGCCAAAATACACAAAAAATAATTAATAAATAAACGAGAAAGATATTTGCTGAAAGAAACGGCAATCCAAGAAAACTTCCATACGCCTCAACAATATTATCGAAAGGTTTAAATTTCGGAGATTCATAAGAAGTTGCATCTTTTAATGTTTCATATTTTTCAGAACTAAAATCCTTTTTCTCACTGGCTCGAATTTCTAAATCAAGATCCTTATAAAGCCATTCACCTTTAAACCCTTTATCTTTTCTCCAACTCCATCTGGTCCTTGATATATCGAGATAAACACCATTTTTTTCTAGTCTAAACGGACCCTTGGAATTGGGATAATGTTTGCTAAATTCTTCTTCCGTGTTATTGCTGTAATATCCCAAAGGCCCATAAAAGTATCTGGTAAAAACTTTAGGATACTTCTTTGCGCGTTCATCCGAATAATTGAGAAGATCAAAACCTACACTTGTTTCCCCACCCTCAATACGGAAAATTAAAATCTCTTTTGATTTTTTCTTTAAGAAAACTGTTTGTATCCAATCACGTAATAAATTATTACCATTTTTTTCAACAAGAAACGTACATGGTAGGTCGTATGACCGGCTGGGAACGGTAGCTTTTTCCAATTCACTGCGTTTATCAAAATAGTTAGTGGTATTTGTCGCAATCCATAAAACCACAAATAGAAAACTTATTAAAACAAAAGCCCTCATTGCCGTTCTGAGAAATTTCTTCACAATTACATCTCCAATTCAATAAAGCCGGTTTAAACATAAATAATTATGAATACAAAAAAATGCCTTGCGGGTTTAACTCAAAATTTCGATACACAACCAACTATCGTCCAATCAGGGTCCCCGTCGTGGACAAAGGAATAATGGTTAATGGTCTCTGCTCCACGGTGCGGAGAGTGGATCCTGACCCTGTATTTTCCGCATAGGGGCCTGCGGAACCTAGGGGCTAGGTTTTCCAGGGATTGATCAGGTGGATCCCAAGCCCTTGAAAATGCCGGGTATTGCGTGTGGCTAATGTAGCTTTGCAGGCTAAAGCGATCCCGGCGATCTGGAGATCTCGAATCTCAACCGGACGCCCTATTTTTCTTTGTTGGGCCGCGATCGAGGCGGACGCCCGGGCCGCGGCAAGGTCAAATGGAAGGACCCGGCCTTCCAAATCCTCCTCCAAAGCTTGGTTAAAAAACTCCTCCAGCTGATGCCGCCTACGCCCCCCCGCCAGGTTCTCGATGCCAAACCGTATTTCAAATACCGTGATGGTCGTAGTCCAAACCGATTCAACGGACTGGCGATCCAACCATGAAACGATCGCAGGAACCGGTTCCCGAAGCATCAATGTGGAAAGGATATTCGTATCGAGCAGGATCATGGGACCAGATCGGCGGGCTGGGCTTGTTGGCCCCCCAATTCGGGGATTTCCTGGGTCAGCCCTATCTTGGCAAACCGCGCCTTAAACCTGGCGCCCAATGGTGTGGGGACGCGGCCCCCATCCTTCCCTACCGCGTTTCTCAAGATATCCCGCACTTCTTCCTCCGTGCTGTGCCCATTCTTCCGGGCCCTTTGGCTCAGTTTCATCTTCACGCCGTCATCTAGATTCCGAACGATAATTTGGGCCATGGGTTCCCTCTGCGAAGTAGGGTTAAGTGATATGACGATATCATGATATCATGATATCAATTATTTGTTATTCCCGCAAGGGGTCCAAAAACCCCTTCATTCTATGCCCCGAAAAGGGGCTGCCCCCTTTCCGTTTTTACCTGTCCACGATGGGTCCCCGCAGTGAACAACTTTCATATTCTACTTCGTGTGTTTTTCAATCCAATCGGTTGTATTTTCC
Organism: candidate division FCPU426 bacterium; assembly: GCA_963847625.1. Lineage (GTDB taxonomy): Bacteria > Oederibacteriota > Muellerivitia > Muellerivitales > Muellerivitaceae > CAWCKJ01. The sequence goes on from CAWKAR010000019.1 coordinate 112,896, forward strand.
AGCACTTCCGGCGCAAATGTTCCAGGGTCATCAATCCATTCCTCTGGATCGCCTGTAATGGTGTTTTGGAGAACGTGACTCAACCCCGGGAAGACTTTGGAAGTAAATTCGGGATTCTTCCCTTCCTTTAAAGCTTTTTCGATGGCTGGAAAATTAACGTCGGGGGGAACCATTAAATCTTTCTCACCGCTTAAAGCTAAAACAGGACAAATAACCTGTTCCAAGGCAGGCCTTGGATCGTATTTCTCCCAATGTTTGTAATAAGAAAATGGATAAGGATATTCAGCCCATTTCGGCAGTGTGGCTTGAAGTTTTATTAATTCTTTAGATTTGTATTTCTTCGCCATTTCTTCCTGGATGAACTTTCTTATTTTGGATTTGGCTTCATCTTCGTTCTTGGAGCTGACAACTTCATCCATAATTCGTTTATATATCCTTGTATTAAAAGCAATGAATTCGTCGCTACGCCTCTCCGTGTTCCAAAACCTTAGCCACTGAATAAGGTCTTGGCTTTTGCCATCCACACCGATTCCTCCCATCAAGACGATAAAGGCAACATCCTTTGATCGCGACGCTACCAGGGGCGCACTATAACTCCCTTCGCTTTGGCCGATCACACCGGCTTTAAGGGGATTCACTTCTTTTCGATTCTTCAAATATTCAAAACCGGCAAGGGCGTCGTCGGCAAAATCCCCAACTGTGGCCTTATCGAAATCTCCCGAGGAGCTTCCCACCCCGCGTTTGTCGTAACGCAATACCGCGATGCCATGCCGTGTCAGGTAGTCCGAAAGAACAAGGTGGCTATGTGGCCAAATATAACCATCCCGGTTAGGTCTACCCGAACCAGTGATAAGTAATACCGCCGGGAAGGGTTCGCCATGCTTGGGAAGGGTCAGGGTTCCGGCCAAGGTGACACCGGCCTTTTCATTGGTAAAAGTAACCTCTTCTTCCCGGTAAGGGAAAGGCCTTTTGGGCTCATAATTCGCCGGCTGTTGGACCACCTTCCGGTTAAACTCCACAGTGAAATCAAAAACCTTCTTTTCCCCGGCCTTCCATTCCCAGGTTTTATCGGTCGTTTCCTTGTGGGAGAGGGTGACATAGAATCGCTCTTTCCATTTCGAACTATAAACCGTCGCGTGAAGCCCTTGGGTCTTGAGCTGTACGGTTAAGTTCCCAAACGCGCGCGAAGGCCCCAGCCATAAAGGCCCGTCGGAATGCGCCAAATCAATTTCCTCGTCCAGGGGCTGAATCTCAGGCAGGGTCCCCGGGGTTGAGTCCAACTGGTATTTACTCCCCGCCCAGTCGTCGTATAAAAAATCTAATTGCGCCGCGACACGGAGGATTTCGACCGGCCCAGTGGGGATGAGTGTGTACCGGATATGAATTCCGGATTTCAGGACCTTAATCGAAGTTTTTAAGTTTGCCGATACATTATTCGGCAGGCTGGCCTTCACTTGGATATCGGGAGCTTTGCCGGTGATATCGAATGCTTGCCGGCCATTGAAGCACTGCCAGTCTTGAGATAAGTAAATCAATGGTTTTATATACATGACTTGCTTCATGTTTTCCAAAATGTTGATCGAGCCGTTGTCCAAAATTTGAACATGAAGGGGCTTATCATCAACGGTCATGGCGCTGTTGACGGAATCCGCCCACATAAGGCTGGGGAAAAATAGGATTGTCCCGAAAAACAATATTAAAACGTATGTGAATTTTTTATAACTTTTCATAAAGCCACCCCTTTACTGTCAGAAATTGATTGCTTTTGTCCACTCCGGCTCCCCGCCGTGGACAAATATTAGTACCGGCCATTTTTATGGGCTGAATTTTTCCACCCGATTGTTGCCCGTATCCGAAACATAAATGTAACCAGCGCCATCCACCGCGATGAAGGTGGGAGCGTTGAAAAAACCGGGCGCGAGCCCATAGGTCCCGAATTGGGAAAGGTAGCGCCCCGAACTATCGAATACTTCCACCCGGTCATTGCCCGAATCCACCACATAGACCTTGGCGTTGTCCGGGCTGAGGGCGACGCCGATGGGCCCGTTGAGTTGGCCGTTCCCCGCGCCTGTCCCGGTATTCCCGCCCAAATAGCCCAAGGAGACGCCGGTGGCGCTGAAAATTTCCACACAGTTGTATCCACCGGTCGAGACGTAAAGGGTCGTGCCGGCGGAGTTCACCGCGATGTCCGGGGAGTTATAGAGGTCGCTATAGCACGACCATTGGGCCAGGTAGGTGCCCCCGCCGTTAAAGGCTTTCACCAGGTAATTGCCGGGATCCACCACATAAATGGTCGTGCCCGCCGAGTTCACCGCGATTCCCTCGGGCCCCCAATAGAACTGTCCGTTCCCGGTCCCATAAGACCCCCACTGGCCTTCAAAGGCGCCTAAGCCGCTGAAGGCCTCCACGCGATAGTTGCCGTTGTCCGCCACATAAACCGTCGTGCCGGAGGAATTCAGGGCGATGCACTGGAAACCGTTACATCCAGAAAAATTCCCGGGCCCCGACCCATAGCCGCCCCACTGGGTAAGGTAGGCACCGGAACCGTTGAGGACTTCCACCCGGCCGTTACCCTCATCCACCACGTAAAGGGTCGTGCCAGCCGAATTCACAGCGATACCCTGGGGATTGATGAACTGCCCATTGCCTGAACCCCGCGTGCCCCATTCGGCCAGATAATTGGAAGGTATGGCGGGTGTGTTGAAGGGACCTCCCGGTGACGTGTTCTTGGCGCAGGAGGAGAGTTCCAATGCCGTCCATCCCCCGCATAATAAGAGGAGCCCGGTGAATACCCGCATCATTTCATTTCCTTTCTTGAAGTGTTCCATATTCAATTAAACCCAAAACGGATGCCCGCCAAAAGGGGGATATCCTGCCCGATGACGCCGTCGGCGAAGATAAAATTATATTTCCCCTCCACGAACAGGGAATCCAAGGGGTCAAAGGGCACTTCCAAACCCGCCCCCAGAGCCATGTCGAAGTTGCCCACTTGGACGGGGCCGAAAACGCCGCCCCAGGAGACTTCCACATCCAGCCCCGCGCCCGCCGACAGGTATGGCCTGATCCCCTTTTGAAGGAGCAGGTACCGGACCGTCGGAAGGAACAAGAGCTCGTGGTCCCCGATGGACCCCACGTAATTGGTGCCGGAATAATCGAAATCCTCCACGTCCAACTGGAGGGCCCAGCCGTCGTTGAATCCATAGCCGACGCTGAATTTCCCGCCGCTTCCCAGGCCATAGGCCGTTTGCCAATTTTGGGTTGGAAGGTCGATTCCCCCCGCCAGTTCCACGAATATATGCCCCGGGGCCGAAACCTCAAGTTGAGGCCCAAGATTTGGGGTGGTTTGGTCCCGGGATCCGGAGAAGTTGAATTTCAAACCCGTCTCTAAAACCGCATAACCGTTCTGATAGGGGTTGGTGAAATTACGGAGGTTGGACGCGTTATAGTCCTTCAGTTCAATGAATAGGTCCAAGGTTGGGTTCAAATATAAAGCCATGCCGGCCCCAAATTGCGCGGCATTATTCTCTCCATAAAAATCGGGGCCATCGGGGAATTCCAGCCCAAGCCCGCCGAACAGGTAAGGCTGGAATGGGTCGGAGATGACAAGGGTGTATTGAAGGTTCGCCAGGACCGCCCAATCCCCCGGGAATCTTTCCAAATTGGTGTAAAAGGAAAAATGATTCAGAAAGTCGTATCCGGCCGCGATGGAAGTGGTATTGACCTGCATATCGTTGACCGTCGAATAATAGTCGCCCGAAGCTAAAGTGAATCCCAAACCCATTTTAATGAAAAAATTACCGTTGGACGGGGGCGTTCCGCTCTTGTTATCCCCGCCGTGATCGCCCCCAAGGTCGAGGATCACCCCGGCGTTGATGGGATAATCGATGGCGATCACCTGTTTGTTCGGGTAAAAGTAGTTGGGATTACCCATGTAAAATTGGTTCTGGGCGAAGGATTCAAGAATAAAGTTGCCTTTCGCCTCGACGAATGTGCTCCAGCCCCCGCCCAGCTTTAACTGCGCACCCAGGCTTCCCTGTAACAGGTGATCGGTATTGTAGAAACTATTATCAGCAAAGACACCGACACCGGCTCCCAAATAAGGCCTGAAGGGTCCGTCTCCGAACGCATAGCGGGCCGAGAAGGTCGTTTCTAAACACTTGACCTCGTAGTTGCGTCTATAGAAAGAATCATATTGTGATAAGAAATACATGGCTTCCGTCAACCAAAGGGACCAGTGGTCATCCCAGGCGTAACCGAAACCTAGTTCCCCTCCCAAACCCACCGTGCCGGGGTTTTTAAAGTTTTGACCGAAGAATTCCAAGCCTGGGCCCAGTTGGAACTGAAAATTTTTAAAAGGATCGTTCGGGGCCTTCGGCGTGGGAGTCGGGACCGCCAAGTCCTCAAGGGTTCCATTCGGTTTCCGATCCGGGTCCAGGTCCGGCGGTGGCGGCATTTGGGCTTCAGCCTTTCCCTCAAAATAAGCGCCATCATCGTTTCTCGGCTTCCTCGGCTCCGGTGTTTTCAGCCAATCCACGAAGCTTTTCAACCGGGGATTGTCCCCGTTTAGTTTCAGGCTCTCTTGGCATTGCGCCAGGGCATCCTGGTTATCATTCATCTGGTATGCGCAATAACCCAGCAATTGGTGGGCTTTCCAATTGCCGGGGCTCAACTGGATGGCCCGTTTCAGGTTTGTGACGGCGGCCGAATAGTCATTGCCGTAGTATTGGCTCAAAGCCAAATTGAAATAGTCCCCGGCATCGGCCGCGAAAACATTTAAGGCCGATAGGTAGAAAAGCACCGCCCAAACGAACCTTCTCATAATATTCTTCCCCTCAATAACGAACTACGTTTTATGAGCTATTAATCTTTGTCCACTTTGGCTCCCCGTCGCGGACAGCTATTTTTTATGTTTCATCCAACGTTTCACCGAATTCACATTTTCATTATGGGCTAGGTCGCCGTTCAATTCTTTTATTCGATCTCTGCACAATTGCGTCACGACCGAATTTTCGATAACGACGTTATCTTTGACGCCCTTGGTTTTTACCATCTCCAGAAGTCGTACCCAGGCATCGCGGTAAAGCTCCCAACCCTTCTGGTCTTCTTCTAAACCGGGATCATACTTTGGATAATTTGAAAACCCCTTATTTTGGGTTTCGAACAATTCTTTTTCTTCTATAATCTTTTTAAACGCGGTCTGGAGAGATTTATTCAAATTTCTTCTCGCTTCTTGGCATTCCTTTAAGGTCGACACATTCAATTGACCCTTCAGCAACCAATCTTTGATCTTGTCTTGATGAAGGGCTTTCCCATAAGTATGTCTCGGGTGTTCATCGCTTATACCCAAGATATCTTCTTCCATAAGGTCCAATACAGCCCTTTTTCCATCGTTTATCTCCAGAGTTTCGGCTTCATCTTCTATGATTTTCAATTCTTTCTTCTCCATGTCATTCAAGCGGCCCTTGAAAGTTTCGACCTTTCGGTTTAATTCCTGGTCATTGAGATCCGTTTGGATGTCGTTGCAATCATATGATTCATCACTATCCATGGGGATGTCGTTACAGGTCAATCGAGGATAGATTTTTTGGGGGGTTTTCAACCTCTCCTGAATGATCTTCTCTAGATTTTGGTATCCAACTCCCCAATAGTTGAGCTTATTGTCTGCCTCTTCGAATAGTTCCTGGGCTTTTTGGGGATTTCTTTCCACGCCATCCCCGTTGAGATACATCAAGATGAGGAAGGGGTAACCTTTCCCAATATCATCTTTTTGGAAACAATCCATGGCTTTGGAATAATCAACAGGCACACCGATCCCGTAATAATATTTCAAACATTCCTTATCCAGGGCTTGGAGTTTGGTCGTGACAAGAAAAAAGACCATTATCAAAAAAAGTGTTATTTTGGATTTCGTAAATAGCTCCTTGACTACGAAGGCTCCCCGTCGTGGACAAATATCCTAAGTTTAAAAAGTAAAGCGTTCCTTCAACCAGGGTGGGCTCTTTTCCGTCAGGCACTGGATCACAATGACATGTCCTTCAGGGTCTTCAAAAGATACAGCCTGTAAACCCAAATGGGAGTCCGTGGGGCCGGTGAACCGGATTCCTTTTTGCTTTAGACTTGCTACCAGAGCCGGGAGGTCATCCGTGATGAAGGAAACCTGGGACTTGCCGGGTTGATGAACCGATGTATCGAAATCCACTCCAGGCCAACCCGAGTCAAAGACATTTAACCCGGCTGGTTCAGTTAGATTGAGTTTGAAGCCCAATACTTCCTCATAGAATTTCCTGCTCCCGCTTGGATCTTTTGTATAAAGCTCAACCTCATGAAGTTTGAAACGCATATTCCCTCCTCACAAATACTTTCCCATTCATGAAAGCTTCTTCCCGACTTTTTCCTTGTCCACGATGACTCTCCGCCGCGGACAACTTTAAAACCTTATATCAAACCCGCTCCCGGCGACGCCGGTCGCCGGCTTTTTCTTTGCCAGCCATCATGCGGGCTCCCCCGCACCGGGGGCACACGAACTTTCTTTGTTTATGGGCCGAATGGGCCATTTCCCTCATCTTGATCTTGCATCGCCTGCAGAACATACCCTCACCCCGTCGCGGATAACCTATATTTTCTTTTTCAAATAATATCTCACATGCCGTTTTTGAAAAGGTGCCAGTTGCCCGAAAAGACGATATCCCTGTTTTTTATAAAATCCCGGGGCTTGGAAACTAAAAGTGCTTAAATAAACCTGCTTACAGCCCTTTTTTTTTGCTATAGCTTCCGCTTTGCGAAGAAGCCGTTTTCCTAATCCTTGGCCACGATATTTTCGATCGACACATAGGATATCCACACAAAGCCATCCCAAATAGGTATATCCGGTCACCCCCCCTACGAGCATTCCCTTTCCGTTTTTGGCCTCAAGGCCAACTGCCTTCCAATTTGAAATCCCGCTTTTTTTACTATTGAAAGGGCTGATTTTGCTGATGAGCTTATTTCGTAATTCCGTATATTTCCGGGGGCCAACTTGAATGATGGCGGAGGATGGCTTCAAAAGATTTCTCTTTAATTTGGAATTTATCGTTTTGAATGGGTATCAAGAACCTGGATTTTGCCGCGGGCACCCCAAAGGGCTATTGCCCTTATTTAACGCCTGAACTTTTCTTGGCTTTTTCAAAATCGTCCTTGGACCAGACTTCCGCCACCCAATGGTTTCCGATTTTCCTGAAGGCTTTTTTGGCGTCCTTGCCCTTTTTGTTCTGGTAATCCAGCCAGGCCAGGCGGTTCCAAATATCCCAATTGTGGGGGTCCAGTTTTAAAAGCGTCTGGTAGGCTTTCACCCGTTCCTTGAACACCTTCGGTTTTTTCACGAATTCCTTCTTTTCGGAATCCTTGGAAAGCCCGTTTTGGGCCGTGTCGGAGGAGGCCAAAACCACGTAAGGATAAAGGGCCCTTAATTCCTTGTCTTTCCCGGAAATCTTCTTGGCCAAATCCAGGACAGGTTTTGTTTTTCCCGCCAGCGCCGCCCAGGCCAGATAGTTTTTCCACTCGCCGAGATCTCCCGGCGATGCGGTCAGGTAATTCCCGTAGCTCTTGGCGAAATCTTTCCAATAGGGCGAATTTTTCACTTTCTCCCGCGTCTCTTTCCGCCATTGAGCCAGTCCCGCCTCCGACTGTTCCAAGCAAAGCACGTGGAAATCAGCGGCGCATGGAATGAAAAACAAGGCGGGAAACCTTTTGTTGAACTTTCGGGCGAACTCGAACATTTCCTTCAAGGAGCCGTTCCATTTCGGATTGAGGTAATCCATGTAAACGGTGTAAGCCTCATAATCGTTGGGATCCAGCCGCAGGACTTTTCCGAAGTCATCTTTCATGGTTTCCTTGGCCAGTTCCGCCGCGTTGCCGTAGGCCACCAGTTGGCCCCAGGCCCTTCCGTAATGCGGGGTCAGGTCGACAGCCTTCTGGGCGTATTTCAAACTCTCCTCGACACGCTTTTTAAAAAGTTTCAACGCCTTCGGCGGGACGTCCCTGGTCCAATCAGTGCCCCGAGCCTCCCAGGCCAAGGAAAGCGTCAGTTGGGCCAGTTGAATCCAGGCGTTGGGGTTTTCCGGATGCGATTGGGTCCAGTTTTTCAACAGCGTGACGGCTTCATCGTTATAGCCTTTGCCCTCCAAGGAGTAGGCGGCATAACGGTACCAATCGGGATTGTCGTTGTCCCTTTGCAACTCCTCCAGGGACAGTTTCAGGGCTTCGTCGTACTTTTTCAGCGCGTAAAGCTCGTAAACGTAGTCGAACTTGTAAAAGGAGTTATCCGGGTATTTCCGGACGAGCGGTTCGATCATGTCCAGATGGTTGGTCCGCTCCCGGAAGTCCGAAATTCCAAGCCAACGGTCGACCAAATAGTGGCACTTGGAGTTCTTGGCGAGGATATTGTCCCACTGGTTCACTAATGAATATCCGCCCTGCCGGATCAGGCTTTCCAGGAAGGCTGTGCGTTCCAAATCCTTGTCGTTTAAGAACACGGGGCGCTTCAAGAAAGCCGCCTGTCGCGCGTTGGGTTTGAACCCAACCCAGTCATGGAGGCGGGAAGCCATCCAGCCCGGCGCCGAATGAAGCTGATTGGCCGTGAATTTTTTCTTGTATTTTTTCAGTGGATGGGAGCCGGTAAAACTCAAAGTGATGGTGTAACCCGTTTTCGCCCGGACCAAGGTTCCACTCGCGTTATCCGGGGTCGCGAACATGTAAGCCAGTTGTTTGGAAAATTGCTCGTGATATTGCCCGAGCGCCGAGTCGAACAGCCTGAAGTTCTGGAAAAGGGTGCCGGCGTTGGGCAGGTCAAAAATAGATTCAGGAAGGTAGGTCGCCTGCTCCATGGCCAAGTAACTCAGAAAACTTCCCAGGGCGTTAATCCGGCCCATTTTGTCCTTGAGGGGGAAAATCAAGGGGCAATGCGGGAGGGTTTGCCCTTTAACCCGGATGTCTTCGATCATATTGATTATTTCTTGGCTGGGGCGCTGACCCTCGGGCGCGGCTTCTTCTTGCTTCTTTTTTACCAGTTCCCTCTCACGAATGGCCTGATCCTTTTCCCTGGCGGATTTCAAAATTCTGGCCGCTTTTTTCTCGATTAGAACTTGCTTTTGATGGATGTAACCAAGCTCGGCGGCTATAACGATGGCGCCAATTCCCACGGCGATAAAAATGAGTTTCCAATCCATTGTTAAAGAGTCCTTTTTTTTGGACGCATAGGCACCCCCGGTTCAAAAGCCTTGTTAATGAAATTCTCTCAAATGCGGGTTGAAAGGTGGGAAAAAAGTATTGGGGTTTTTATCTGAAAAACAGGCTCTTTTAGCGCATCAGGATTTAGGTTTACTCTATCCATCAGGAATTGGGAAATTCTAAAACGGTTTGGAAAAACAGGATGGCGGTATAATAAAAATTGAAGTCAGTATTATACCCACTAGAACGGCAAAGCCGTTCCCTCTTTGAATGCTTAATGGAAGGACGGCTCTTCTTTTTCAGATGGATAAGGCTAATCGTGAATCCCCATATAAGTAAAAGGTATTTCATGACTCGAAACACTCTTTTCCGAACCGCGCTTCTCCCCTTTTTCCTGATGCCTGTTTTCGCTTACCCCCAAGCTTCCACTCCAACGCCCAATTGCTGCGAGGGTTTGTCATCTATTACAGGCGGATTTATCGAACCCACCGGATTGGCCATTGACTATGGCAGAAACCTTATTTACATTTCCGATCCGAACACTCATAGTTTTTTCGTTTTCACAACGGGTGGGAGTCCCGTCACCAATTTGGTGTCATGGCCCGGAGGTGGTTTTAATACTCCGATGGACGTTGCGTTGGACAACCAAGGCAATGTCTTCGTGCCGGATTACAACGGTCAAACTGTTTATGAATTTAACGCCACTACTTTTTCCAATATGGCTGCAATCGGCGTCAGTGCGGTTGGCTTGCCGAGGGGCGTTTGGTTGGACACCCAGGGAGTCACGACGTCCCTCTATATCACCTCCCAAAATGACAATGTTTACCGGTATGACAGCATCTCCGGCGGGCCTTTTAACGCGGCGGCCACTTTCGGGGGCAGTTCGGTATTGAACGTGCCCACTGAAATCATGTTGCAGGGAAACACAATCTACGTAGTGGATGATGGAAAGCACCTGGTGGAGTTTTCCGTTCCCGGTTATATCCCCACCACTCTGTATACCGGATCCAGCGACCTAAAGGGCATCCGGACGGATCTGGCGGGGAATTTCTACGCGACAGAGGGCAACGGCTGTAAATTGGATATGTTCCTGTCAGGGTTGGCAAACGCGCCGATCCAATGCTCGATACCTACCAACCCCTGGGGGGTGGTATTGGACTCCGCTGGAAAAATATACGTTTGCGAGCAAAACGGGGATTCGGTGACGGTACTGCAAGGATGCGTAGTGGAAACCACATTGACCCCCGTCTTAACACCGACTTCCACCAATACTTTGGCACCGACTTTGACTCCAACTGTCACCCAAACCACGACACCCACCCCAATGCCGGCCGAAACCTATACTCCCACGATGTCTTTCACACCAACGGACACCAAGACTCCCACGCCCACCCGCACGCCGACCTATTCCCCCACGATCACCGATACATTTACCGGCACCAACACCCCCACCCCGACCCCGACTGAAACCTATACACCCACAATCACAAATACCTTCACGGTCACTAACACTCCCACGATAATCCCCACGCCCACTTCCACTGCCACCCCTACCGCCACGGGCACCCCTTGCGGTTATCCGGGCAACACCTGCACCCCCACCCCAACCCCTCTCTGCACCGACATCTTTTACTTGTCCAAAAACGTCTTCAACCCCTCGGGTCCTGTTTCCATTTTCGCGGGCAATTCCATCTACCCCGGCCCCTTTTCCCTGAATATTTACAACTCGGCGGGCGAACACATCAAAACGCTTGATTCCCAATATCTTGAAGCTCCGTTCAGCCAGTCGTACCAATGGGATGGGACCAATAAGTATGGGAACCCCTGTGCCAGTGGGGTTTACCTCATTTACTTGTCGGACCCACATAGCTCCAAGTTGAAGAGGATCATCCTCGTCAAGTAAATAAATTCAAACCTGAAAAAATCTGAAACTTCCAAGATTTATGAATTTTTAATGAACCCGGCCGGTTTTGGCGGATAACCCTTTGGGGCATATCCCGCCAAACTATCCCCCTGAGTCGGGACGTTCTATTTCACGATGGTGAATTCTCGCGAATACGCTTTCTGCGGTTTTTCGGCTCCTGAAAAAAAGGAATAATTTTTATAATAGGTAGCGATAAATTTAAATCGCCCTATGGGCATGGGTCCCATCTTTATTTTTTTCTTGGGAATATTTTTAGTCTTATTCGGATCCGGCGGCCAGGTGATAGTTCTAACTTCAGCGGGTTTTAATTTGTGAACCATGACTGTTTTAATGAGATCTGGCCCTTCAATATCAAAAGGCCCAATGGAATCCCATTTGCCATCCGAATACTTCATGGCTTCCACCCAATAGCCCATTACCGCGGGTGAAGTATTTGTAATTTGAAAAGTTATTCTTTTTTCTGCCGATTGATAGGTATTTTTTATTCCCGAGAATTGAATGGGCGGCGGTTCCTTTTTGGCGAACCCGCAGAAAACCATAAAGAGAATAATGAGCGGAATATATTTTCTGACGGTGAATTGGCGCATGACAGCCTTCCATGAAGCATTTAAGGAGACTGGTATTGTACCGATTACCGAATTTTTTTCTTTTATGAAAATCGGCATATACTCCAAGGAGATTATCATTTATCCGGAGTCAAGAAGACAGATCCGGCATGGAAACGCGGGGCTGGCTGTATAATAATCAGCAATTTATCCGGCTGATTTAAGGAGAATTCATGAAAAATTCTATTCTTCGTGGAATCCTGGTTTTGACGATGGCCATGATTTTGCAGTCGCCCAGGCCATCCCTGGCTAAAACGGATGAGAATCCATCCCGGGAAAGAACGATCAAAGTGGAAGGCGAGGGCAAAGTTTGGGCTGTCCCGGACCAGGCCGAAATGGAAGTGGAGGTCCAAGAGGAAGGGCAGGACATCGATGAATTGTCTTCCTTGGCCCAAACTAAAATGGAAAAGATTTTTAACGCGGTCAAATCCATAGGCATACCGGAAAAAGACATACAATCCACGACATATAACGTCCAGCCGAAGGTCAGGTATTACAAAGGGGAAACTCAAAAGGAAGGATACATCGTTTCCCATAAAATCAGGGTCGTCATAAAAAACGTCGATTCGGCCGGGAAAGTCCTCAACGAGGTCCTCAAAGACGGGGCTACGAACGTGAATGGGCCTAATTCCAGTTTTTCCGACCCGGCCAAGCTGAAAATCGAAGCGTTAAAATCTGCGGTGGATGACGCGCATGCCAAGGCCGAGGCCATGGCGCAGTCGGCGGGCGTGGGAGTGGGGCCGGTTTATTCCATCACCCAAATCAACGTCAGCATGCCCTATAGGCCGGCCGGAAGGGTCATGAGCGGCTTAGCCGCCTCCGCGGAGGGAGCCGAAGTTTCCCTCGCGACTGGCCAGAATGAGGTGACCGCCCAGGTGGAAGTGATCTACTCGTTGAAGTGACCGGCGTGGTAACCCGGCAGAAATAACAAGACCATCCTTGAAATTCCGGTTGAGGTATAATTTGTTTTTAACAACCCTCTAATTGCGGTAAGAGTAAAAGCTTAACAATACGGGGAATGCAATGGATTCTTTACACGGACGGTTTACCGGATTTATCTTTGCCTTGGTTGTTTGTTCTTTTGCGTTTTTAGGTTGTACTCGGCAAATTGCGACTCCCGTCCCGCCCTCAACATTTTACGGCCAGGTCTGGTACCAAGCCCCCACGACCTTAGGTTTCCCAGCCAGGTATTTTCAGTCCAGTGTTGTATATAACGGGGCCATGTGGGTTATCGGGGGAAACGCCGGAAATGGGAATTACTTGAACGATGCCTGGTCCTCCACAAACGGTAACACCTGGTACAGGGCCACGGGACCGGCAGGAGCGGCCTTTTCCGCGAGGTACGCTCAATCCTCTCTGGTTTACAATGGGAAAATGTGGGTCATCGGCGGTTATGACGGCTCTTTTAAGAACGATGTTTGGTCTTCCAGTGACGGCGCCACCTGGTCCCCTGTGACGGCCACGGCGGCTTTCAGCCCCAGGGCCGCGACGGCTTGCGTGGTTTTTAACAACGCCATGTACCTCATCGGGGGTTATTCCTCGTCGGCGGGCGGCGAGCAAAACGACGTCTGGACCTCGACGGACGGCGCTGTTTGGTCGCCGGTCACCCTGACAGCGAATTTCACGGCCCGGGACATCTTCTCCAGCGTCGTGGATAACGGCATGATCTGGTTGTTCGCCGGCCTGAACACCAAGAATTATACCGCCACTGTTTTTGACGACGTTTGGGATTCCTCCGACGGGGCCAACTGGTCCCCGGTTACGGTGACGAATATTTTCCCGGCGCGTTACGGGCAGTCATCGGTAGTTTGCAACGGGCGCCTTTGGGTCATCGCGGGTGATAACGGAAATCCCCCCTTTCTCAATGACGTGTGGTCTTCCACGAACGGGGCTGATTGGTCCCAAGTTTCTACAGGCGCCGCTTTCTCCGGCAGATATGCCCATACCAGCCTGGTTTTTAAAAGCAAAATATGGGTGATCGCCGGCCTCGATTCAAATCTTAACCCTTTAAGCGATGTCTGGTATTCGCCATAAAACCCGGATTGCCGTGAGAAGTCTTTCCTGATAATCCCAATAAAAACATTCCCTTCAACCGTGTTTTCCGAGCCCAAATAGAAAAATAGGATTGGCGGTATAATTGGCTTGGTGGATAGATTCATCCGAAAAACCCATTAAATGAAGACACATTAATCGTTTCAAGCAGGTGTCATTTGAGGAATTTTTATTGGTTTTTTGTTTTTACGGCCTGCCTATGGCGGGCCTTTGGGGATGCCAAAAAACCTATACCGTGCCCCCAAAATCCGCACCAACCAAGACCCCAACGTCCACCCTGACCACGACCCCAACAATTACTAACACCTCGACTGATACTCCCACCTTTACCCCGACTATTACGGCAACCCCTACAAACCCGCCCACTTCCACGCCCACCATTGTTTGTTCAGGCAGTATGTGCTGTCCTGTTTTCGCCCAGATTTGCGTTTCCAGCGACGACTGGTCCCAGGTCTACGTCGGCGGTGTTTCCCTGGGCCAAGTCAATTATTGCGATTCAAACGGTACCGGATCTTGTCCTCCAGGCTGCCTCGACGTTCCCATGTCCCTTTTATCAGTCACGCAACTTTATGTCGCCGTTTATACCCAAAACACCTCCTGCAATAACCTTTACGCCTCCTGGGACCTGGACATCACCTGTTCCAACGGCTTTCATTCTGAAATCACCAGCGCGAACGGCAACGTGTTGATGGATTATGTCAGCTCCGGGAATCCTTCCACTCCCCCCGCCAGCAACTGGTACGCAACCAATTACAACAGCTCGGGCGGCACTTGGACTGCTCCTGTAAGCGTCAACACCACTTCCGCCTATTGTTGTGCAGCGCAACCCATTCGCTGAATTCAACCAGTAAGTGCAACACCTTGACTAAAGACCTGCTCCGGCGTTTTGAAACGAAGGCACTTGCGAGGACGATGGTTTAGGATCCGTTCCACGCGTCGTACATTCGCTGGGGTTATAGTAGCAAAATCCGTTTTCTTGGGATAGAAGCGACGAACAAGACCTGCAGTATTTTCAACACAACCTTTCTCCCAACTGTGGAAGGGCAAACAAAAGAATGAACGAGTGCCTGAAACACGATTCACCTGGAGATGTTCGACGTTTTCGGAGCCATTGTCGTATGTGATGGTACGGCGGAGGCCTTTTGAAATCCGAACCAACCGACGGTTGATTGCGGCTCTAGTGTGGAAAGCTGATTTTTGAGGTAGCCAAGCCAGTTTCACCAGACGACTTTTGCGCTCGACCATAACCAGAAGTGAGGGTTTGCTTTTCCGGGAGATGATGGTGTCGGCCTCCCAGTGCCCGAATTGCTGTCTTGTTTCAACGATAGCTGGTCGTTGGGTAATGGGAGTACGTTGAGGAATATGGCTTTTGCGATGTTTTTGAGTGTGCCAACGTCGCAAACGTTTTCGATGGGCCCGGGCTAGATGAGGAATGAGGTTTCGAGCTTCGCAGTAGATGAATTGATAGATGGCTTCATGGGAAACGGAAAGTTTTGGTTTCTCCCGGCGAAGAAAACCGGCAATTTGCTCGGGCGAGAGTCCACGAGGTATTTCTCGCAGTACTAAACGGCGAATCTCAGGATTTTTAAGCCTTAAATGAGTACGTGAAAGACGGTTTCGGTGTTCTGCACGCATGTGAGCTCTGGCGGGCAGGTAGCGGCGAGATCGTATAGGAGGGGCGTTGCGCTTCAGTTCTCGGGAAATGCTGGATACATCACGGCCCAGACGGCGTGCGATTTCCCGAAGGGAGAGGCCTTCAGCATTCCAAACTGAAATTTCTTCACGTTCGGCTAACGACAGATGCTTGTAGGATGATTTCATAGCACTTAGGATAACCCCCGGGTTCTGCCGGGTCTAAGTGTTGCACTTCGTTATTGAACTGGGGTTCTCAATCCCGTAACGGGCCAGACGGTACCTTTCCTGTCCTCGGACAGCAACGGCGCCTATAGCACCAGCAACTGCGGAGGCGCCCTTTTCTTTATCTATACATTCCCATAACCAGGACCGGTTTGATCCTAGAAGACTTTAGGCCGGCCAACTTTGTCCCTCGGCTATCCGGTAAATTCCGGTCAAAAGGGTGATTTAAACATTTTTTGGAATAGTTTATCCTCACGAGGACACTATATAATGTTAAACATCCTATCGATTTCAAGGGGGCTTTTATGAGGTCTTTTATTTGTTTCATGGCATTAATGGTTTCCTGCCTGTTTTTGGCTTCCTGTTCAAGCCCAAGCACGTCTCCGTCGCCCACGGGTAACACCACCATCTCGTTATACGGTCCCGAAATCGAGGCGAGCATTGCCATGCAAGGAGGCTTTACCCAGCCGGTGCAAGTGTTGATAGATACGACCACCCAGGCCGTGACCAACGCCGCCATCACCCTGACCGGACCCTCGCTGAGCCTGCCCGTTACTTACAACTATAACGCCACCGCCGGCGGGTATTACCTGGCCTATTACAATTCGATCTCTAGCTGGGGATACACCGCAAACCAGAACTATACCATGACGATTTCCTATGGCGGCCATACATACCAATGCACGGTCACCTCGGTGGGAAATGTTACCTGGGCCCCCGGAACCTCGGGCGTGACTATCTCCTGGGCCGGCCGGGGGCAACGAGAATACCGCAATGGCAATAGGCCCTAACGACTACACCTATGGGCCCAACGTGACATCGCCCTACAAGATCGCGGCGTCCAGCCTGGTGGGTCACACATCGGGAAATTACGATATTGAGATGAACTGTACAGCGTTGAAAGCCTCCGCTTTCTCCGGCGGTGCCTATATGGGGTCCTTCTTCACGGCCAGCGACCAGGAATCCACCACCTACTAACCATTGGGTTCCCTCGTCACAAAGTCACTCGCAAATCCTTATGCCTTCGGGTTTCTTGGCAACTCGACTCTCAGCCGCCTTAATAGACATTTAACGAATAATTAACCCGGAGGACTACCGCTGTTATCACCGCGAAAATCACAGCCAGAATAATCAATTCCCGCCTATGTTGATCCCGGATCAATGTCCCTAAAACTAAAAATATTCCCCCTAAAAACACCCAATCCCAATTAAATGAAGGAAAGCCCAAAAAAGCGGCGCAAATGGTCAAGAAGCCAAGCAACAACATCAACCATCCGACGATGATCGCGGCCTTGGAATTTTTTCGAATTTTCGCCAATCTATACCTCTCCGCTAGTTCAGGAGGCCCTTTTCCCCCAAATACTTATGCCGCTCGGCGACAAAGGCGTCCAGGTTGGCGGGGGTGATGGTGCGCATGATGTCGCGGTTGATCCCCTTCACGTAATCATCCGAACCCAGGAGCTTGAGGATCCGCTCCCGCGGGACCGTTTCCACCTTCTTGAAGAAGTAAACCCGGGGATGGTCGTAAACCGAGAAGGTTTCCTCCGCCATGTCGTCGGGAAATTCCAAGCCCAGCAATTTTGGAAAATTGTGGAATTCCCCGATCATCTTGAACCCCAACTGGCCCGACCAGAGCAGGCGGTAATAGCGGGAGGTGACCGGGTAGACGTTGAAACCGTGGGGGCGGAACCCGGGGCTGGCGTCGGTCAGGGTGTACCAGAGTTTTTTGGAGTCGATGCTGATGCAGTCGCATTTCTGGACGGCGTTCGCGTAGTACTCCTTCTTGGCCGGCAAGTCATCCGTGGGGGAATTGAACATTTCATAGGGGCTGATGTCGGCGTGGCCGAAACAAGTTTCGGAGGTCAGGAACTTGTCCATCCGGGGGTCCTGCCGGGGCCCCACCGGCTTCGGCAATCCGTCGGCCCAGACTTCCGTGCCGATGACGGATTTAAAGGGGACGTTCTTGAAGATCCAGACCGAGGACTCGATCCAGGGATGGGGAAAGCGGTAAACATGCATGTAGGCGGCCGAGTAAAAAAGGCTGAAGCCCACGGTCGCCGTTAGAAGGGCCGGTTTCAGGGCGCGTCCGAGGGGTCCTTTCGTACGGGCCCATTGGAACAGCCGGTACAGGAAAGCCGCCGCGAAGACGCAAAAAGCGGGATAGGTGGGCACCATGTAGCGGATGAACTTGGTGTTCCAGGCGCCGATGAAGCCGAAATAAGGGATGAACCAGCACAGGATCAGGAGGTCTGGCGCCGAGAAGGCGAAGGCCTTCTTGGGAACAAAGGGCACGGGTAAAAGACCTCCCTTGCGCGCGGGGCGCGCCAGCCCCAGGAGAAACCTGTAAAGAAACCAAACCATTCCCAGCACGGCCATGATCCCCAGGGGCCAGCCCATCTCCACCCGCACCAGGTTCTCAAGCTGGTACCAATAGCGCGGCGTGTCCCTGAATTGGAGAACGTAAGGAGCGTCCGCCCGCGAAACCACGCTCCATTCATACTGCTGCCTTTGCATGAAACCCTGGTAATCCAAAAGAGACCAGGGGTCGAAGAGGAAAAAAATGAAAAAGGCCAGGCCGCAAGCCGCCGCCAGCTTTACCCACTGCGGCATTTGGGCGCGCAGAACCCTGAGTCGGATTGCTCCCCAAGTGGTGAAAACAATACCCGCTGTGGCCAAAACCAGGAATAAGACGAACCACAGGCCCATGGCAAGGGCTGAATTTCCTCCAAAAAGGTCCTGGAGGACGCCGTTGAAATTGAACCCTACCGCAAGGAAACCCGCCAGGACTACAACTAAAAGCGCCCCGGCCAAAAGGCTGTAGACCTTCCGCTGTTTCTTGAGTTTCATGTCCTCCCTCTCCCAGACAACGGCGCTCTTGCGCGACAGCAGGATCAGGTGGGCGGTCAAAAGGATTAAAAGGTAATAAAGGGAGCTGGTCTTGGCCGCCATAGCCAGCCCGAAGGCCGCACCCGCCCAGAGGTAACTTTTCCAGGAACCCTCCCGGAGAATCCCGAGGGAACAAAGGGCGACCACCACGAACATGAAAGTGATGAAGGATTCGGTGATGGAATAATGGGCTTGTTCGATGTCCGCCACGGTAAAGGCGAAGAAGGCGGCCGTCAGGAGGGCCATGCCGGTATTTTGGTAAAGCCTTTTGACCAGCAGGTAAAGGGCCCCGATGGTCAGGGTGGAAAAGACGGCTGACCACAGGCGGCCGATGACCAGCATGGATCCGCCGTCGGTATAGGCGGACCAGCCGTGGCTCAGGGAAGCGGAAAAAGCCCAAAGGGACAGGAGCGCGATCAAGACCCTTCCCCACTTCCAAATCCAGGCCAGCCAGGCGCCAGCAAGTGCGACCAGCAGGAGGAAAGCGAACCCGGAAATAAAACGCGGCAGGTGGAAAGACTCGGGGAAAAAAGGCGGGAGAACCCCCAAAAGGAAAACCGCGGCGCAGGCGGCGTAAAAAGGCGGACCTATCCATTGTTTCTCAAAAATCCTGGAAATCAGGACCGATAACCCGAAGGAAAGCACACACACCAGGAAAAAATTGACCGCGGGAAGGAATGAAAAACCCAGGGCCGAATGGAACAGGGATGATATTAAGGGCAGCCTGGCCCTTTGGTTCTCCAGGAAACCAAACCAAATGTCGAAGGCATCCGAGAATATTTTAAGCAGGGCGTACTGGAACAAAATAAAGGACAGGCCGAAGGCGGGTATTTTCCATTTCTCCCGGGAAAAACAAAAAACCACGGCGCCGATCAGGAGCAGGAGGAGGAGATAATAGGCCCCTTGGGCCCAAACCGGGCCAGCTCGTAAATAACGGGTGAAAAAATCAACTAAAGCTTGGGGCGGCGAAGCCAGCGCTCCCGTGGCCATGTAAAGATAAGCGGGCAGCTGGCCGTAGGCGAAAAAGGAAACCTTGAAACCCGGTTGGCTCTTCGACTCATCGCAGGCGTTCAGGATATTGCGCTCGTCCGGATGGAAGGATTCCATGAAATCCCAATTGGGGTTGTAAAAGCGGAAACAGCCCCCCAGGAAGATGACGAGGAGAAGCCAAAAGAGGGGTTTTTGAATAAGGCCTTTGGCTATAGATTTATTGGTTTTAGGAGCCATCAATATCCCTTTTGCCGGGCATCGGATGAGAAAGCGGTCAACACTAAATCGGGGCTAGTGTAACTAACGGTTATCTCGCAAAAGCCAAAGTTAATCACACACTAACCCTGGCCTAGTAATAATTCATGTTCCTTAACGCATTCAGGGCCCCTCATCAACTTGCCGGAATCATCCACGACCAGGAGCTTTTCATCATTCGCGATATCGATCAGTAATTTCCAAGCGATGACCGACATTCGCGCATTATAGGACAATGAGAAAACAGCCACTTCCTTTTGGCAGCCGAACATCCGTTTAAAAAAATCAATGTCGGCCGGGGTTTCCATGAGAAAATCTTCGGTTTCATTACCGTTAGCTTCAATGAATTTCGATGATTCCTTTTTCAAGCAAAAGTCCAAAAAAACAACAAGATGATTGTTGCCTTTGCGCTGGACTCCATGTCTCCTTTTATCCACCTCGAAACATTCCAAAGCCGGATTTTTTATCCCCGGAAGAAAATAATTCATAAATGTATATTCCCCCGGAACGAATATTTTGAATTTTTTCGGCATAAAAACCTCTTTATACGGCCTTCACCTTTCACACCTAGTTAACCCCGGCTCTCGCGGACAACTTCAGGACTGTAATTCTTTTGGATATTATTGTATGAAAAACTGGTGGTTTTGGCGGCGCTTGCCCCAGCCCGGGAATAGTCGGCGGGATCAGGCTGAGTCCCGGATGACCAGGTGGGTCTTCAACTGAAGGGTGCTGTGGACTTTCTCCTCACCGCGCACCCTTTGCATCAGCTTATGGACGGCCTGGCTGCCCAACTCGAAAAGGTCGTAGCCCACGGTGGTCAGGGCCGGCCTGACGAAGGCCGCCATCTCGATGTCGTCAAAACCCAGCACCGCGAACGCCCCCTCGCGCTTTTCAGACTCGAGGATTTTAAGGACCCCGATGGCCATGGCGTCGTTGGCGGCGAAAACCGCGGTCGGGGGATCGGACATGGCGAGGAACTTTTTGGCGGCCTCTTCCCCGGCGGGGATCGTGTAATTCCCCGGCAAAACAAGGCTTGGATCCGTTTGGATGCCCGCTTCCTGAAGGGCCTGCTCATAGCCCTGCTGGCGGTCTTGCGAGTCGCTGAGTTCGGGCCAGCCGGTGATAAAACCGATCCGGCGGTGTCCCTTCCCGATCAGGTATTCGGTGGCCTGCTTGGCGCCGTTGAAATTGTCGATGATGACCGAGGAGACCATGTTCTCGAACCGCCGCTCGCTCGCCACCACCAAGGGAAAATTCACTTGCAACAGCGACTTGATGAGGCCTTCCATCGGGGCCGTCGGCAGGAAGAACAAAAGACCGTCCACGACGGGGGGATCGGTCAAGGCGCGGATGGCCTCCCGGTTCTCATTATCGCCTGAGGAAAAAACCCCCAGGGTGATCAGCTTACCTTGCCGGCGGGCCTCATCCTCCATGCCGGTGAGCACCGCGGCCACGAAGGGGTTCAGCGAAGGGGTCACCACCCCCAAAAAACCCGTCTTGTGGGAAGCCAGGCCGCGCGCAAAACGGTGGGGACGGTATTGCAATTTTTCCATGACCGCCTTCACCTTTTGTTCGGTCTCGGGCTTCACCCCCAGGCCGTTCAAGACGCGGGAAACTGTTGCCTTGGAAACCCCCGCCATGTCAGCTACCTGTTGCATCGTCGACCCCATGGTTCCCCCTTCAGGAATTATTGTAAGGTGTAACAATGATCTTTCCGTATTTTTTTATATATCAGCATCAATAATTCCGCCTCCCAAGACCGTAAATAGTGGAACAAGTGTCAAATATCAGCCTGAACCCCGATCCACCAAGCGTACCTTTGCCTTTTGTGGTGAAATATCGAATATTCCCATAAAATAGCGTCATGTACAGTATCACGACCGTGCTCTTTATTCTTTTTGCCGGTATTTTTTTCTATACCGGCGTCAACTACCTGCTCAACATCAGGGGTTACAAGAAGGATTATCTTTTCATTCTTTACGGCCTCATGTGCATATTCAGCTCCGGCTACGCCTTCTCCAGTATCTTCGTTTATCACTTATCTGATGTCGCATCCAACATAGCGGCCGTAAAATTCCAGAGCACCTTCGCGCGGCTGATCATGGTGATCCTGCCCTGGTTCATCGGGTTATACGCGAATTTCATTCCCAAGCGACTCCTTGCCGCCATTTCGATCCTGGCTTTCATGCTGGGAGCCGCCAAACTGGTCCTGCCCGATTCGTTTATTTTCCCAAACCTGACGGGCATCCATTATCTGATAACCCCCTGGGGTGAACACCTAATGGACTTATCCTGTGACCTTTGCCCGCTGACTTATGTTCTTTACGCCGTCTACCTGGCCTTGATGATCTTCGGCGCAGAAGCCACGCGCCGCCTCCTTAAACGCGGCAAAAAAAGCCAGGCCTGGCCCTTTATATTCCCCCTGTCTTTCGCGGTGGTAGCCTTCGTGAACGACGTACTTTTGGACGCGGGCGCCATTCGAAGCATGTACCTGGAGGAATACGCGATTTTTATTTTCATCCTGGTGATAGGTTCCTGGATGAACGCCCAGCGCATGCACGCCGAGGGAAACTATCGAGCGCTTTTCCACTCCGTGAATGACGCCATTTTCGTGCACGACGCGCTCACGGGAAAAGTTCTGGACGTGAACGAGGCCGCCGCGCGAATGTTCGGAGCCACCAGCCAGGACCTTATTTCCGGCGATTTCAAACGCACCTGCGCCGAAACGCCCCCCTATACCATGGCCGATGCGCTCGTGCTGGTACATCAAGCCGCGGCGAAAGGCCCTCAGGTTTACGAATGGCGGTCCCGGCGCGTGGACGACAGCCGGCTTTTCCACACCGAGGTCTCGCTGCGTAGTGATGTCATTGACGACCGCCCCGTGGTTTTGGCCGCCGTGCGCGACATTTCGAAGCGAAAAAAAGCCGAGGAGGAAAAGGAGGCAATCGAGAGCCAGCTTCAACAGGCGCAAAAGCTGGAAAGCCTAGGTCTCCTGGCCGGAAGCGTGGCGCACGACTTCAACAATCTATTAATGGTCATACTCGGCAATGCCGCTTTGGCCCACAAGGACCTGCCGCCGGACTCGCTTTCCCATTCCCATTTGGATCACATCGGCACCGCCGCTCAACGGGCGGCTTCCCTATGCCAGCAGCTTTTGGCCTATTCCGGCAGGGGGGGATTTGTCATCGAGCACCTCGGCCTCAAGGATGTCGTGGAGGACATCACGCGCATCCTGGAAGTGTCGATTCCCAAGAAGATCCAATTGAACCTGCGTTATGATCCGGACCTGCCGCGAATCCTGGCCGACGCGACTCAGATCCGGCAAGTGGTCATGAACCTCATTACAAACGCCGCGGAAGCCATTGGGGATGGGGAGGGTATCATCACGCTTTCGACATTCTCGCGCCCCATGGACCGCGCGGCTTTCAAGGAGTACATGTCGGACCCCGGCCTGCCGGAAGGCCCCTACGTGGCGCTCAAGGTGGCTGACACGGGTTGCGGTATGGACGAGAAAACAGTCGCCCGTGTTTTCGAGCCTTTTTTCACCACCAAGTTCACAGGCAGGGGCCTGGGCATGGCCGTTGTGCTGGGCATCGTGCGGGGACACAAGGGAGCCATCCGAATCAACAGCGAAATGAAAAAAGGCACCACCGTGACGGTCTTGTTTCCTATCGCGCCGGAAGGGGTCCAGAATATTGCGCCGGCCCCCAAAGCGCCCCCTTCACCCCCGGCCGCCCGGGAAATGGTCTTACTGGTGGACGACGATAAACCCGTCCTGATGACCGTCGCGAAACTGGTGGAAATGCTGGGGCACCGGACCCTGACCGCCGAAAGCGGGAGAAAAGCCTTGGAGATTTTTAAGAAACAGCATGGGGATATTTCCTGCGTTCTGCTGGACCTGACCATGCCGGACATGGACGGCGGCGAGACCCTGCAGGAGATGAAGCGCATCGACCCCAAAGCGAGGGTCGTCCTCACGAGCGGATATAGTGAGCGGGATTTGAAGGACCGTTTCAAGGGCCAAGGGGTAGCGGGCTTCCTGCAAAAGCCTTACATGCTGGAGGATTTAAAAGCGGTTATTGAGTCAGCCCTCAACGGCTCATCCTAATAACGGCGGCCCCTCAAAAAGCCTCTTTCGAACGATGATTTTCAGACTAGATCAAGTCTCTGGATTAGGCCGCTTGGATTCGGCAAATGCGGAAATAAGTCCCATCTCGTACGATTTGCGAACCAGTAAAATTGAAGCCTTTCGTCGATAATGCCCTGGGGTTGTCAACACTTGCCGTCCAGATTCGAGCTATTTTCCCGCGTTTTCATTCTGAAGGCGTCTCGCCCGTCGATTCCAAGCTGGAGCAAACAGGAATTTAAACGTTAAGAAAGAAAGCACCCAGACCATAACCAAAAAAATCCCAAAGTAAACCCAATCGATTATTTTTCCCGTTAAATTGATAAACAATACGAAAAACACAAGAGCGTACAACTCGGTAATCGCCGTTAATTTGAGAACCAACACCGTTTTGAAATCATCTTTTTGGGAAGGACGCCAGCTCAAGAATGGCCACCACCCCCAATCCACGTCACTTACCCAATTTGAAATTTTTTCCAATTGATCGTTCATCTTTTCCTCCCCGCGTTGGTTTTGAACCAGTCCATTGTAGTATTTGACTCGGTCTTATTTTAGCTCTTTAAGGTAAACCGCGGGAATTCTTTGGAAAATGGGAGTATTTGCGGTGGTTATTTATTCCGAATACGGTATTTATTTATTGGCATCCATTTCCCTGGATATCCCGCCGGGAGCAGATAGATATGCCATTTCTTTTATCTTATGACAAGCACTCAGGGCACTGCATTTTCCAGGCGAAGCCCCTTTTGGGCCGCTTCAATATCCGACTTGGGAATTAGAATCATATTCTCGTAAGGTTTGTTCCATGGATCCCTGAATTGGGTCAAGGTGGCATGAGGATAATACTTCGAAAATATCTGCAGGCCATTTTCTATATTGAAAGTCGCGTAAAAGACGGCTACATCCTTGGTGACCTTGTTTCGAATGGGCAAAAAGCGGCATTCATCGTTAATTCCAAACACGTCCCATGGCTGAATTCCGGAATAAAAGAAGATAATCGGGGAATAGGAATCCGGATCCAAAAACAAATGATAATAGGGTTTCATCTTAGAATAGACTTTCGCCAGCACCTCATGATGATATCCCTGCAAACGCCAGACCTCCGGGCGGGCGTTAAACCGGAAAAAATACATATCCACGTTGAAAAACAAGGCGCCGGCTAATCCCAGCGCCAACCAGACCTTGGCCTCCGTTTTCATTCCCCAGCTGCTTTGGTCAACCATCTCCCACAACCATTCGATACCCCTGGCCGCTATCAGCATCAAAAACGGAAAAGTTATGAACGACCGCATGGGGTTCAGGTATTCCGGCGGTACATACGGATTTTCCATCGCTAAAGCGTTGGCGGCGATTCCGAACAGGACCCCCCCCAGCGGCGCCCAGCTGACTCTTTTGTTGAGGGAAAAAAGGGTGAGAACCAACCCCACCAGAAGCAGGAACCCGGTGAAAGGATCCAGGATGGGATTGTTGGGAACCATTAAATTCGGGTCAACCGCGCTCGTCCAAAAATACGAAAACATTGTCCAGAGGGTGGTCTTGACCGGCAGCAAATAACGGCCGGACGCGGACATCGCGTCTAAAATATTTAAATCCCGGGCGCGTCCGAGGAACTCATAAGGGCGGTGGATGATAAGACGTATATAAACGCTCAAAATCCAAAGAAACCCCAGGAAGGAAAGGAACAAGTGCCGGCTGTAAGTCTTCACGAAAGCCATTCCGCCCGCAAAAAGCCCGCATCCTAAAACAAAAACCAACACCATGGCAGGAGTCAGCCGGCCCGCGTGATAGGTCATCACGGTAGCGGCGGCAAAAACACCCGCCCACCAATAATCGGCCCGGGCTCCTTTTTGGAATGCCTTCTCGTAAAAATAAAAAGTGCACACTACAAAGAGAATCATGCTCATGGTATTAAACGGGGAAAAGGCGAAAAACAAATGCCACCAGGAGATGCTGAAAAGAAAGGCCGCCAGCAAACTGGCGCGCGGGCTGAAATATAACCTGCACCAGAGGTAGAAAACAAAAATCGACAACATGGACAAAGTCAAAGAGACGATCCGGAAAGAGACGATTTTGACTCCGAAAAGTTTAACTCCGATGTTGGTCAAAAAGATCCCCCTCGAAATGGACCATGGGGTCACGGCGTCCATGCTCTCGTCACAACGAAAGCCGGCGAAAACTTCGCGAATGAAGGGATAACGCATGAGCGCCGCCAAACTTAAAACCAGAAACAGCCATTTCCATTCGCCATTCATTCGGGAAGCGCTGAGGGTTTCCCGCCGATTCCATCTCAAGACGGCGAGGATTAAAAAGGTAGCGGCCATGGCAACCAGGCCCAACGGCAAATTGTAGTCATAGAACAAACTGTACATGGCCAAACAGGTCAAAGGCAGGAGGAAGAGCAGTAATACAAAGGGGCTTTTATCAGTGGAATCGGCCGCGGGAAAGCCGGAAACTTCTAAAACCTTCGAGTTTTCCGGGAAGGATTCCAATAGAATCCACCCCGATAGAATCATGAAGAACATTCCGGTGGCGTAGTTGAACAACGAATCCTTTATATAAGGGCTTCCCCACCAACCATCATTCACGTTGAATGGAAAGCCAACCAACGGCAGAGTCACAAAAAAGGTACTCACCAAGCACGCCACCAAACCGGCAGGAACGCCAACCCATCGCAGAAGGGTCACAAACGGATTCTTGCCGGCATCCGATACTTTTTTTCGCCAATAATAAAGAAAAGCCGCGAGAGCCAAAAAAGCTACCGCGGATACGAACCTTCCCATAACGAAATAATAAATCGCCAACAAAGCCGACATAGAAAACAAAAGAATATCGGTGCTCATCTATTTTTCTCCTCACGGTTTATATTATATCGATAAAAGAAACCGGCGTATTTTAACACAGGCTCCTTTGACCCGCTTTTCTTTTCCACCTCTTCAATAGCATTGCCCGCTCACAACAATTTTTCCGGATATTTTCAAAAACAATCAGGAACAATACGATTTTCTTAACAATCCCGGCAAAAAGAGCCGGGCAACCCTCATCATTTTTCTTACAACCGGCCTATTATCGGGCGGAGATTTTGGCCCTTCTTTCCTTTGGCCGCTTTACAGTACCGAAAACCCGCTTCTCATTTAAACATTTTAAAATAACCAATTTCAATCCCCTTGGTCCTGCCCAAGCGGAAAATCAGGGGGCTTCATTACCCGGGGGAAGCCCCTTTTGGGCCGCTTCAACATCCGCCTTGGGAATTCGAACTATTCTCTCGTAAATGACGTTCCAAGGGTCCCTGAGTTCGGTAATGGTGGCATGGGGATAATAATTCAAGAATAGCCTCAAGTCTTTACGCAATTCCCTCGGCGCGAAGAAAACGGCCACATTCTTGTTGACCTTGTTTCGAATAGGCAGGAAGAGGCAATCATCGTTAATTCCAACCACGTCCACATCCCGAATTCCCGTAAGAAAGGTAATAACATTGGAAAAGGAATCCTCATCCAAAAACAAATGGCATTCGGGTCTGATGCGGGTATAGATTTTCGCCAGTTCCAAATGAGGATAACCCACCAACGGCCAGATCCCAGGGCGGTCCTTAAACCGGAAAAAATACATATCCACGTTGAAAAACAAGGCGCCGGCCAATCCGAGCGCCAGCCAAACCTTGGCCCCCGTTTTCATGACCGGGCGGCTTCGGTCAACCATTTCCCAAAACCATTCAATGCCCCTTGCCGCCATCAACATTAAAAAGGGGAAAGCAATAAACAACCGCATGGGGTTCAGGTATTCCGGCGGCACATAAGGATTTTCCCTCGCGAAAGCGTTGGCGGCAATGCCGAATAAGACGCCCCCCAGCGCCGCCCAGCTGACTCTTTTGCGGAGGGAGAAAAGGGTGAGAACCATTCCCGCCAGAAGCAGAATGCCGGTGAAAGGATCCAGGATGGGATTGTTAGGAACCATTAACCGCTCGTCAACCCCGCTCGTCCAAAAAAACGAAAGGATTGACCAGAAAGTGGTCTTGATCGGCAGCCAATAATCACCCGAAGCGGCCACCATGGCGAAAATATTTAAATTCACAGCGCGCCCGGTGAACTCGATTGGGTGCTGGATAATGAAACATATAAAGGGTCCTATAAACCAGAGAAACCCCAGGAAAGAAAGGAACAAGTGCCGGCTGTAAGTCTTCACGAAAGCCATTCCGCCCGCAAAAAGCCCGCATCCCATTATAAACACCAGCACCATGGCCGGGGTCAGCCGGCCCGCGATATAGGTCATCACGCTGGCCGCGGCAAAAACACCTCCCCACCAATAATCGGCCCGGGCTCCTCTTTGGAGGGCTTTCTCGTAAAAATAAAAGGTGCAAACCACAAAGAGAATCATGCACATGGTATTAAACGGGGAAAAGGCGAAAAACAAATGCCACCAGGAGACGCTGGAAAGGAAGGCAGCCAGCAAACAGGCGCGCGGGCTGAAATATAACCTGCACCAGCGGTAGAAAACAAAAATCGACAACATGGACAAAGTCAAAGTGGCCATCCGAAGGCCCGTCAGATTGACCCCGAAAATTTTAAGGCCGATGGCATTTAAAAAACATGGTAATGTTGGCGAACCCCAGACCCCCGTCTGGAAAGGAGTGGCCCACTCCCCTTTCAAGGCGCCCACTGCGGTCATGGCCTCTACGCTCTCGTCACTCCGAAAACCGGCAAAAAGGCTATGAAGGAAGGGATAACGCAGGAGCGCAGCCAATCCCAAAATGAACAAAACCCATTTCCACTCGCCTTTCAGTTGGGCGACCCCAAGGGTTTCCTGCCGTTTACACCTTAAAAAACCAATGATTAAAACGGTGGCGGCCAGGGCGAAAAATGCCAGCGGTGAATGATCGCTATAGAAAAAAGTAATCATGGCCAGCCAGGTCAAAGGTAAGAGGAGGGGCAGTATTTCAAAACGGCTCTTGTCCTTGGGCTTGGGCCGGGGAAAACCGGAAACTTTTAAAACCTTCGAAGTTTCCGGAAAAGCTTCCAAAAGAAACCATCCCGATATAATTAAAAGGGGTAGACCGGTGGCCCAGTTATAGACCGGCTCCGTCACCAGGTAGCTTCCCCATCCGCCAGCCGCCAAGCCGGCCGGAATGCCGGCCCAACGAAGAATGGGGGCAATCCATTTTTTCTTGAAGGCATCCGTTAAAAATTTCCGCCAAAAATACAGGAATGCCGCAATAGCCAAAAAAGCAATCGCGGATTTAAACCTCCCCAAGGCGATATAACTGATCGCCGATAAAACTGATATGGAGAACAAAACGATATCAGTGCTCATCCATTTTTCTCCTCGCGGTTTATATCGCCATTCTTTCCTTTAGCAGCTTGAACAACTCTTCCCTTGGTCAACAGTTAAAGTAATCTGAAATATTATTGCTTCAAGCGATGTAAAAAAGAAAAGAGACCTAGTCATTGACGGTTTGTTTGTTCTTGTGTTAGAAAAATTTTGATTTTCCCTTAAGTCCAGCCGGCTCGCTTCATTTTTCCGAGTGATAAATGCTCCTCACCGCCAGCAAAATCTTCTTGTAAACATCGCGCAAAACATCCACCCCGCTCCGGGCCTTTAGAAAATTCGGGTTGACTTCCATGGCCTTGCTCGCCTCTCTCAAAGACCGATTGACTATAAAACTGGACTTGACCAGTTGGGCGATTCCATAGTGAAACCGGATGTCCGCGTAATTTGGGTATGTCTCAACGAGTTCTTCCAATTGACGGATATAAGTTTCTGTTTCCTTCATCCCGACACCCTTGTCCTCGTAAATAAGTTTCAGGGTATAAAAACAGATCATTTCCAAGGCCGTCTTCGGCATGTATTTCGGCCTCGCGTTCATGAAACCCGTAAAAGCCAACTGGTATTTCCCGTCACGCAGGTAAGCCATGGCGGTCAATAACGTCGCGTTAACAATCTTCGGGTTCAATTCCTTGGCGGTCTTTGCCTCCCGCTGGGCCTCCTCCGCGTATCCTTGAAGCGTCGTTTCGGCTAGATTCTCATTCTCGTTAACCAGAATCCCGACATCGGTGGTCGCTAGTTTTAAGCGCGCCTCGGCGTAGTCGGGGTTGATCTGAAGCGCCTGCACGTAACATTGCCGCGCTTCCTCAAATTGCCTTTGATATAAATAGACATTCCCCAAATAAAAAAGAATGTCGGGATAATTCGGGGCGGTCTTTAACGCCTCGGTAAGCACGACTTTGGCTCCGTCAAAATCCTGGAGCAGGATCAAGGAAATGCCGTAATACTTGATAGCTTGGATGTGATGGGGGTCTATTTTCAAGGCGTTTTGAAATTGATCCCGCCCATCCCCGTAAAAACCATAGGAAAGGAGGATAACCCCCATCATGAAACACTTGTCGGAGGAGGGTTTCTCGCTGATTTTGTCCCGGATACGGAAAACAGACTCAAGTTCGGCGATGAAGGCGTTATGTTTTTCCGATAGGTTTTTTTCCAGTTCGGACTCGCCGCTACTTACTATTTCATCCGAAACACTGCAATCTCGTTGGATGACGAGTTGGCCCTCGGAATGAACGGAGGAATTCATTTGTTTTTTCGAGGGATCAATGTAAGTTTCCACGGTTAATTTTTTATCACCGATCTCAACCATGGTCCGTAAGGATTGCGTCTTCATACAGATACCCCTCCATCAATCGGGATTCCCCAAATGAAAAACTCCACCATTAATATAATAGTGTATCTTCTGGCCTAATAAGCAACAAATTACCCGGCGGCGTGGGCAAGGCCCTCCGGCAAACCCGGGTTTAAGGAGTAATCGCAATGGAATTATTGACCGGACAAGAGGAAAAATTTTTATTAAAGAGGGAAAAGTTCCAGAAGAAATATCGGCGAACGCTGATGTCCATCATTGTGGTTTTTTCGAGCTGTTTACTAATTCTTTGGAATATCACACGTGTTTTAAAAACCTACTCAAATATCCCTAAGGAAATGTGGATGGGGATGATCATCAAGTTGGAATTCGTCTTGGGGTTTTGGATCCTATTGACCCTTTTCATTTTTGTCCGGAATTCGTTAAATGAAAAAAGGTTAATCCATATTATTAATAAATTAAGGGCTAAAAATCCGGTCCCCTGAATACGCCTCAAGGTTCGCGATATCGAGTTCAGCCGGGCCATCCAATGAACCCAGGATGTCCAGTAAACGGGGTCGGGCTCTTATAGCGGAGCGCAAAACGCACCTAATAGCTGAGTCTTGAGGATATGCTACTGGGCTTTCATTCGATTATCCGCATGAGTATCGTCCTGAATAAATCATGGTTATTTCTCTGGCAATCAAATACATCACTCTCGAAAACCGGGTTCTCATTTAACCAATATAAAATTCACTCGTATCAAATGTGTTTTTCCCGACCCATTGAGGTTCCAATTTACAACCTCAAAACCCCAAGTGGCGTTATAGTCGCTTTTATTAAATTGACGGTGTTAAAGCTGTTGTTTTAAGATAACCCCCATGAAGAAAGCCCTATTCATTGTCCTAGCCGTGGCAATAACACAAACCCTGCACCCGCTGGTGGCTTCCGCCCAGGTCACCCAAGCCGACCTCATCCAGGCCTACAATTACGCCTACACGCTTTTCAAGGCCGAGCATTTCCAGGAAGCCAAGGACATTTACAAGAAAGTCGCCGCCATCTCCTCGGATACCGACCTCTGCGCCAATGCCCTCTATTATTACTCCCAGTGCTCCTTCCGCACCGAAGACTATGACGAATGCGTCAAGGCTCTTAGCGTCATGGCCGTCAAGTTCCCCCAATCGGCGCCCATCGTCAAGGGTTACGTGGCCCGCTTCTGCGTGTTTTTGATCGGCCAGGTGGCCCAGCTCCAGACCCACTGGGATTATTTCCGTTACGCCGAGGGCACGGACGAGAAGAATCAGATTGTCTGGAAGGAAAGCATACCGCCCGGCTTTAAGATTAAGCGCATCAACTTCAAGCTGGGTTTCGGCCTTTATGGGATCATGAACCGCATCATGCCCAGCTCCCCCTACACCGTCAACTGCAAGAAGGAACTGGATACCATGCTGGACAGCACCATCACCATGACCTGGGTGGATGAAAAGGCCGCCGTAAATAAATGGGGCCACCCGAACGATTTCCTCTCCATTTTCAGCCAGAAGGAAATGAAGGCTTTCTCCAAGGTTATCTGCGATAGGATGTTCTTCAACTGGACAACCGACAAGTTTTACCTGTTCCTGAACATGTACGACGATATCCGGAACATAAAGCCGCGCTTTGTCGCCAAGACCAAGCAGGGAAGCGGCAATATCTATGCCGGGGCCTCCACGGGCGCGGTCAACAGTTCCACCCAGAAGAATATGACCCCCGCGGCCCAGCAGGACCCTACGACCGTGCTCACCTTGAGGAAACTATTGCAGGTGGCCGGTTATAATCCCTGGAACGACACCTATTCCAGCGTGATCGAATCCTCCCCTTCTGACCTCTCTCTATAAGATGTCAAGCACCCATGCGGCCTTGTTGACCGGTGCGCTTCTTTTTTCCTGCAGCGCCCCGGTCCTCGCGAAAAATGCCGGCGTACCCGAGGCCATCGATTCAGCATCAGCGACTCCCGCGGCCACAGTCACAGCCGAACCTGCAGCCACCCCGGTTCCCAAGCGTGTCATTAAAAAGGCTCCGGATTTAAAGCGGGTTATCGAAATCCACAAACCCATGCCCGACCCCGCCTGGGGAAAGGTTCTCCAATACCATATGGAACATGCGCCGGACGGCAAAGAAACACTTCACGAGTTTCTTTTCCAGGACGACCAGGGCATCATCCGTACCGCGATATACCATGAGGGAAACTCGGGGGAGGATTATTGGGAAGTGTTGGCATGGGACCTTCCTTAGGAAAAAAACCTAAAACCTTCTGTTTCCTGGGCTCCAAGGGGGGCGTGGGAACTTCGCTCGCCGCGTCCCTGGTCGCCCGCGTGGCGGCGGGGAAATTTTCCAAGAAAATCGCCCTCATCGATGCCATCCCCTCGCATTATTCCCACCTTCCTTATTTCCTTTCACTTTCAGCCCCCCAACACCACCTGACCCAGCTCCAGCCCTACGCCGGTCACTTGAACCCCAAAATGGTGGAAACCTTCTTTTCCGCCTCGCCTGAGGGAGTGGTTTACGCGCCCCTGCGGGACACCGATAACACTAGCCCTTCCCTGCCGGAATTTTTCCCCCTCCTGGACCAGTTCTCGTCCTTCTTCGACTGCCTCTTCCTCGACCTTTCCTCCTTTCCGAACGACCGGATCTTTCAACTGACAGAGAAGTATCCAGATGTCGTGGTGGTTTCCTCCCTGGACCCCGTCTCCTTGGCTTGCCTCAGCCTTTGGGAAAAAAGGTTCCTGGCCCAGCACATGGATCTAGGGCGTTTTTCTGTGATTTTCAACCATAACGGTCCTTCCCAAGCCCTTCCCAAGGACTCCACGGCCTGGGTGAAACATTTGAAAACACTAGGCTCTTTTCCTTTCCTGGGTGAAGGGTTCGCTATGGGCCTGATGGAATCCAACGCCCTCCTCCCCGATGTGGAAAAAACCCTGGTCCCCCTTTGCGGGAAATTCCTCGAACTGGAGGTAAAAGCAGGCACCCCTGCGGAAACCCCAGCGGCCCCGGGGAAGGACTCCACGGAAACTACGCCCTATACCTTGGAGGACATCCACCAGCTCCACCAAAAGCTTTTGGAACGCTTGAGGGCCAAGGGATTCCTAAAAGAACAAAAAACCAACGAGTCCTTGGAGCGCCGGTCCCTGGAGCCCAAGGCCCGGGAAATCCTCGACCAGATCATCCAAGACATGAAGTTGCCGGGCCGGGAGGTCCGCCAAAAGCTGTCCGCTGAAACCATGGACTTGGCTTTCGGGCTGGGTCCTTTGGAGCCGCTCCTGGAGGATTCTGCGGTCACCGAGATCATGGTCAACGGACCCTCCCTGGTTTATGTCGAGAAAAAAGGCCTGCTGGAGAAATCCCTCGCCCGGTTCCTGGACGACCAGCAACTCCGCACCGTGATCGAGAGGATTCTAGCGCCCATTGGGAGGAGAATCGACGAGAGCCAGCCCTACGTGGACGGGCGCCTTTTGGACGGCTCCCGGGTCAACGCGGTAATTCCTCCCTTGAGCTTGATCGGCCCTGTCTTGACCATCCGAAAATTCTCCAAGAAGAAGTTGACGGTGGAGGACCTTATTCAGTTCGGCTCCCTCACCCGTGAAGCGGCGGATTTCCTGGGCGCCTGCGTGAAAGCCCGTAAGAACATCGTGGTTTCCGGCGGCACCGGGTCGGGCAAGACCACACTCCTGAACGTGCTTTCGAACTTCATCCCCCCCGGCGAGCGCATCGTCACCATCGAGGACTCGGCTGAGCTTCAACTCTCTCAAGAACACGTGGTGCGCCTGGAAGCCCGTCCGGCCAACTTGGAGGGCAAGGGCCAAGTGACCATCCGCGACCTGGTCATCAACGCGCTTCGCATGAGACCCGACCGCATCGTAGTGGGCGAGGTGCGCGGCGGTGAGGCCCTGGACATGCTTCAGGCCATGAACACGGGCCATGACGGCTCCCTCACTACCGCCCATGCCAACGCGCCCCGGGATGCGCTGTCCCGCCTGGAAACCATGGCGCTTTTCACCGGACTGGAGCTGCCCCTCAAGGCCATCCGGGAGCAGATCGCCCGGGCCATCCATCTGGTCGTCCAGCAGAGCCGGCTTCCCAGCGGCAAGAGGTCGGTCACGCAGGTCTCGGAAGTACAGGGAATGGAGGGGGACGTGATTACCACATTGGATTTGTTCGTTTACGAAGAGGGCCAGGGTCTCGTGAGAAAACCCTTCCCGCCTTCCTTCATCGCCGGCTTGAAGGCTGTCGGCTATCAATGGCCCGCGAAAGGGCCAAAGTAAAAGTTCTTTTGAGGAAAGCTATTTCTTTTTCTTTTGTTCCTTGGCGGGCTTTTCCTTCTCGAATGTCGTCGGAGGCGCTGGTTGGTAGGAAGTATCCCCGACCGGAGTGATGGCCGCGATTTCGGCTTTGTATTTTTCGTAATCGTTCGGCTGTTGGTTGCGCTCCGTCATCGTCCGAAGGTCCGCGTCCAAAGGCCCCTCCGGCGGCACGAAATCCCCCAGGTAAGCCCGGCAGATCCATTCCTTCTCCGCCGCCATGTCAACGTAATGGGTGTGGGGCAGGTAGTAGAATTCCTGGACTTCCTGGTAGTCCCACATGGCTTCCTTGTATTTCTGCTGTTTGAAGTGCTCTTCCCCCCTCAAGTAGGACGCCCGGGCCCGCCGGATCACTTCCAGGTTGGCCATGCCATAGGCGATCAAAAGGGTGATGACGACCACCAGGGTGGTTTTCACCCCCTGCTTGGTGATGAAGGGTTTGCTTTCCTTGATGACTTTATTTTCAGTCTCGCTCACAACCGCCTCCGGTTAAAACTGGTTTAGGAACCTCAAATCGTTCTGGTAAAAGAGCCGTATATCGTCAATATCATACTTAAAGAGGGCGATGCGCTCCACCCCCATTCCAAAGGCGAAACCGGTCCATTTTTCCGCGTCAATCCCGCAATTCTGGAATACCGCCGGGTCGATCATGCCGCAACCCAGCAATTCCACCCAGCCGGATTGCTTGCAAATCCGGCACCCCTTCCCCTCGCAAAAAATGCAGGAAATATCCATTTCAGCGCTCGGCTCGGTGAAGGGGAAAAAACTGGGTCTGAACCGGGTTTTGACCTGGGAACCGAAAAATTTCTTGATAAAAACATCCAAAGTCCCCTTCAAATGACCGAAATGGACCCCCTCGTCCACTAAAAAGCCCTCCACTTGGTGAAATATGTGGTGGTGGGTGGCGTCGATCGCCTCGTGGCGGTAAACCCGGCCCGGAGCGATGAACTTGAAGGGAGGCTTATTCTTTTCCATGATCCGCACCTGGATGGGCGAGGTATGCGTGCGAAGGAGCAGTTCATTGCTGACGTAAAAGGTGTCCTGGGCGTCCCGGGCGGGATGGTCAGGGGGAAAATTCAGGGCCAGAAAGTTGTAATAATCCGTCTCCACATCGGGCCCTTCGGCGATATCGAAACCCATTTCCCTGAAGATGGAGCGGATCTCATCCAAAACCTTGGTCAGGGGGTGGGTCTTTCCATAGGGGAGGGCTCGACCTGGTAGGGTTGGGTCGAATTCGGGGTTGGACTGTAGGGAGGAGTTGATCTCCAAATCCGACTTCTTCCCCTCCAACAAAGTGGCGATCCGGTTCTTGGCGTCGTTGCAAGCCTTACCAGCCTGGGGCCGTTCTTCCGGCGGTACTTGGCCCAGGCCCTTCAAGATTTCGGTGACCAGCCCGTTCTTTCCAAGGAATTTAACACGAATTTCCTCGATGGTTTTCAAATCCGGGGCTTGGAGGACGGCCCGCTCGGCTTCCTGGATGATAGTTGTTATGCGTTCTTGCATCCGTTTTCCATTATGGATTTGATGATGAAACGGCTAAGAAGACCATATTATTTATTTTTCGGGGGTAAATTGCATCAAGAAAAGGAAAAACTAGCGGTCTTTCGGGGAAAAAGTCTCAAGGGTGGAGGGTTCTTTGGCTTTCCGCAAGTAAAGGTATAAAAGGAAGGCCTCAACGGAACCGGTCTGCTCGAATTTTCGCCAGCATATTTCCGTGCGTTTTGTTTCCGGCAGGGTTTGCGTAGGTTGGGAGAATTCTTTGTTCATTTTTTCCAGCTTTTTGTTCAGTTTTCAAAGTTTATCACCCACCCCCGGGGGAGTCAAGAAACGGGCCCGAAATTGTGCGAAAAAAAGGGCCAAACTCGCTGCGACTCCCGCGTTCAGGGATTCCACCTTCCCTTTCATCGGAATGCTCGCCCTTTCCCAGGCCCGCGCCGACAAGGCCTCGGGCAGGCCGGTTCCTTCGGTCCCGATCCAAAAAGCCGTGGGCCCGGTAAGGTCCAATTCGAATAACGTTTTCGGTGCCGTCCCGGTCAAGGCTACGGACCTGAAAACGTTCTCATCCAACCAAGCCATGTGGTCCTCCCAGGATTTTCCGCCCATGAAAGGAATCCTGAATAGGGAGCCCATGGATGCGCGCACGGCCTTGGGGTTGAACGGATCGCAGCATCCTTCAGTCAAGAGAATCCCACCCGCTCCAAAAGCCTCCGCCGAGCGGAATAGTGTCCCTAAATTCCCGGCGTCTTGGATTTGGAAGGCGGCAAGCAGCAGGGCGGGAGTAGTCGCCGGCCATTCCGGCGCCGGTTTTTTGACGACGGCCAAGATGCCCTGGGGGGTCACTGTATCGGCAAGGTACGAAACGATTTTGGAGGGGATTTCAAAGCACCGGATCTTGTGCTGATGGGCCGTTTCCAGGATCTGGCTTCCCTCGGCCGTGGCGTAAGCCTGGGCTGTGGCGAAAAGATACCTGACGGTCAGGCCGGTTTCCAACGCTTCCTTGACCAGGTGGAAACCCTCGCAAAGGAAATCCTCGGCTTGTTTGGCTTTTTTCGGGACTTTGAGGGAATAGGCGTGTTTCACCATGGAATTGGAAACACTTTGCACGACGGGAATTTCCCTCATAGGGAAGGCCTTCCGTTACAGGTCAAAGAAACACCCATTCCCCGGGGGAAAGGATGCGGAGCTTTAAAACCACATCAGGAGGCTTTCGCGCCCTTCGCCATTTCCACCAGTTGCGCGAAGGCTTTCGCGTCGGCAACGGCCAAATCCGCCAGCATTTTCCGGTCCAAGTCCACCGAGGCGTTCTTCAAACCGTTCATCAACTGGCTGTAGGACATTCCGTGCAGGCGGGCCGCGGCGTTGATGCGGGTAATCCAAAGCCTCCGGAACTCCCGTTTGCGGGCTTTCCGGTCGCGAAACGCGTAGTTTCCGGATCGTTTGGAAGCTTCCCGGACGGTCCGGTATTGGCGGCTTTTTGCCCCCCAATATCCCTTGGTAAGCTTGAAAAATTTCTTTTTCCTTTTCCTTTTCGCGACTGCCCTTTTGATCCTTGCCATTTTTCAACTCCACTGTTTTATTTAGTCATCCTCGCGAAAAAGGTGCTTGACGGGCTTTCAAATTCGCGGGATTGAGTCTTTAAATCCCTATCATCTTCTTGATTCGCTTGGTATGGGTCGCCCCCAGGAGCGGATGCCGTTTCAATTGCCGCTTGCGCTTGGAGGACTTATGGGCCATAAGATGGCTGCGGTTGTTTTGTCTCTTGATTTTCAACTTGCCGGTGGCAGTGACCTTGAACCGCTTCAAGATGCTCTTTTTCGTCTTGAACCCCTTACCCATTTTCCACGTCCTTTTTTTCGATTTCTTTTTCTTCAGTGTCCTTTTCTTCAGTGTCTTTTTTTTCGGTTTCTTTTTTCTCAGTGTTTTGCTTCTGCCCCGGCTTCGCGGGCCTGGGATTAAACACGGCTACGATCTGCATACCCTCATCCTTGGGAGGCGAATCGATCTCAGCCATATCGTCCAGGTCCTGCACCACCCGTTCCATGAGTTGTTTGCCCAGTTCCTTGTGGCTGAGTTCCCTTCCGCGAAACATCAGCGTGACCTTGACCTTGTCCCCGCGCTCGAAAAAGTTCCAGGCCATCCTCAGCTTCGTCTGGTAATCATGCTCGTCGATTTTGGGACGGATCTTGATTTCCTTGACCTTCACCACCTTTTGCCGCTTTTGGGCTTCCTTTTCCCTCTTTCGTTGGGCGTATTTGAACTTGCCGTAATTCAGGATGCGGCAGACCGGTGGGACACCCTCCGGCGCGACTTCCACCAAATCCAGGTTCCTTTCGCGGGCGGTGGCCAGTGCCTTGGTCAAATCCACGATGCCGAGTTGTTCCCCGGCGTCGCCGACCAACCTTACCTGCCTGGCGCGGATTTGATGGTTGATCCTTAATTCTTTTGTGGAAGAAATGTTGAGGTACCTCCTGAATTTTGGATAAAAAAAAACGGACCCAAGAAGGGGCCCGTCGGGAAGAAAAAGATATCCCCTGGGAAAGCGGATATTCTTCGAACCCGTTCGCCGGAGGCTTAGGGTGAGGGACGGAGCCCTGCTTGAGGTAGGAATACTAACTTCGTGGGTTTTCTTTGTCAAACCTTTTTGGGGGGTTTTACAGGGGCAGATCCACGTCGGCGAAATTGTCCATCAACCGGCCCTGGACCATGGCCAGCAAGGCGGCCTGGGCCCGGTCGGCCGGGACCTGGGCTTGTTTTTCCACGGCGTACCTTCGCCAGGTCACGGTGCGGTCCCGCGATTCGTTCGCCCCGACGATCCAGACGTTGGGGATCTTCCGCGTGATGGCGTTTCGCACTTTCTTGGAGAAGGAGTCGGTGGAGGAATCCACCTCGGCCCGGATCATTTTCTCCCTCAGGCTCCCCGCCAATTCCTGCGCGTAGGGGAGGAAATCCTCGGCCACCGGGATCACCTTCAATTGGACGGGCGCCATCCAGGCCGGGAAAGCCCCACCCCACCTTTCGATCAGGAAGGAGATAAAGCGCTCATGGGTGCTCAAGGGCGCCCGGTGGATGATGAACGGCCTTTGTTTGGTTCCGTCCGGGGCCGCGTACTCGAGGTTGAACCGCTCGGCGGAGGTGAAATCCAGTTGGATGGTGGAAAGGGTCTCCTCGCGCCCCAGGACGTTCTCGGTCTGGTAGTCGATCTTGGGGCCGTAAAAAGCCGCCTCGCCTTGGACCTCTTCGTACTCCACCCCCATTTCCCTTAAAACTTTTCTCAGCATGTCCTCGGTCTTGATCCAAAGATCCTCATTCTCGACGAATTTCTCCTTGTCCTGGTCGTGCAGGGACAGCCGCACCCAGATCTTGTCCATGCGGAATTTCTCATAATAAAGCTTGTGCATGGCGGCGATCTTTTTCACCTCTGAGGATATCTGGTCCAGGGTGCAATAGAGGTGCGCGTCGTTCATGGCCATCCCCCTCACCCTCAGGAGCCCGGCCAACTGGCCGGATTTCTCGAACCGGTAAACCGACCCGTACTCGGCGAGCCTCAAGGGGAGTTCCCGGTAGCTCCGGGGGCGGTTCAGGTAAATCATGTGGTGGTGGGGGCAGTTCATGGGCTTGAGGTAGAACTCCTCCGGGGGCGAGTCCGGGTCCTTCTCCACGCTTCGCATCGGGGGAAACATGGAATCCTTGTAAAGTTGGAGGTGGCCCGAGAGCTTGTAAAGCTCGCCGTTGGCGATGTGGGGGGTGGCGACCCGGACATACCCGTCCTTGAATTCCAGTTCCTTGGCGAATTTCTCCAGTTCCTCCCGGATGACCGTCCCGTTGGGAAGCCAGAGTGGAAGGCCTTTCCCCACCCGCTCCTCGATGGAAAAAATCTCCAGTTCCTGGCCCAATTTCCGGTGGTCGCGTTTCAAGGCCAGTTCCCGGTCCTTGATGAATTCCTTTAATTCTTTTTCTGTCGGATAGGCCAAACCGTAAATGCGGGTGAGCATGGGTTTTTTGGAGTCACCGCGCCAGTAGCTTCCGGCGATGGAATCCAGCTTGAAGCTGTTCACGGGGATTTTGGAGCTTTCTTCCACGTGGGGCCCCTCGCACATGTCCACGAAGGGTCCGCAGGTGTAAAAGCTGAGGGACTCCCCCGCCTCCAGCAGTTCCTGGGCGTATTCCGCCTTGAGTTTCTGGCCCATCCCGTCGAGTTTCTTCAGGGCCTGCTCCTTGGGAAGGTCCTCGCGCGTGAACTTCTGCTTTCCCTGGATGATCTTGCGCATGCGCTTTTCCAGGTCGGGCAGGTCGGCTTCGGTGAGGGGTGATTCCAGGAGGAAATCGTAATAAAAGCCCGTGCGGACGGGGGGGCCGAAACCCATTTGGGCCTTGGGGCGCACCTGCAGGACCGCCTCGGCCAGGATATGGGCCAGGGAATGGCGCATCCGGTAAAGCGATTCATCCATTTTGTGTTTAGGTTCGTATTTTTCGGACATGGGACACCTGGTGAAGAAGTTGCGTACTTTACATTAAAGATACTCAAAATAAAACTTTGCCACAGATGCATGGGATACATGGGATTTAATAAACATAAATATTTAAAGCCTTTTTTCTTCGGTCATCTAAATGCATCCCCTGAATCCGTGGCTAAGACGATGGTTTTTTCTTTACATTTTTTTGACCGGCGTAACGAACGTCGAACCGTGCTTCGCACTCAAGGGTGAAACTTATGTTTCCCCCTTGCGCCCCCTTCTTGAATGAGCGAGGAAACGCGTACGCTCTTCCTCGCGCTCCATCCTGTTTCTCGTCCAGTTCTATATTTTATAAAAATGGTGGGCGTAACGAACGTCGAACCGCGCAAAGCGCTCACGGGGAAAAAACCCCGTGTACCCCTTTGAACAGCCGGGAAAACTTCCGTTTTCCCGCACCTTTTCCCCTGGTTCTCGTCCAGGGTCCTTTACCCACTTTTCGCTTCGCGAAAAATGGTGGGCGTAACGGGCGTCGAACCGCGCAAAGCGCTCACGGGGAAAAAACCCCGTGTACCCCTTTGAACAGCCGGGAAAACTTCCGTTTTCCCGCACCTTTTCCCCTGGTTCTCGTCCAGGGTCCTTTACCCACTTTTCGCTTCGCGAAAAATGGTGGGCGTAACTGGACTCGAACCAGTGACCCCTTCCATGTCAAGGAAGTACTCTAACCAGCTGAGCTATACGCCCCCGTAAACCGGCTAAAAAAACGAATCACCAGCCGTCAAAAACATGACCGCCGGCACAAATATGGAGGCGGCAGGCGGATTTGAACCGCCGAATCGCGGTTTTGCAGACCGCTCCCTTAACCACTTGGGTATGCCGCCCCGTTCATCGCGTTCGTCAGAGGATAAACCCCTTGGCCTTCCCTTTTCCATAGGTAATCCGGGGGTAAAAACATAACGCCCATGCATAAGCATGGGCGGCCGGGTAAACCCACTTTTCAACGAAAACAGCTTTTAAAGCCTCCCGAAGGAGGAACGAGGATGGAGCGGGAAAAGGGATTCGAACCCTCGACTTCAACCTTGGCAAGGTTGCACTCTACCGCTGAGTTATTCCCGCACAATGATTTCCGGATGCTCCTAAGCCGGTGGCACAGATTTGGCACAGTCCCCGATGGTCATTCCTTCGGCAGTCCGTGCCACTTCGACCAATTGCTCATCCGAAAACTGAACGTACACATCGGTCGATTTTCTGCTCCTATGGCCCGCAAAGCTACCTAAAAGCCTGTCTCCCACCCCCTGCAAGGCCAGCCGGGTGAGACAAAGATGCCGCGTATCATAAAAACGCAGTTTTTTCTGTTTTAAACCGGGCAACTTGACCGACGCCAAGGCGATAGTTTTACCAAAAATGGAGCGCATGTTGCAAGTCTTAAGGCGCCTGCCCATTACCGAGAAAAGGAAGTCATCAGACCCCTTTTTCGCGGCATTTCTCAAGACGATTTCTTCGACAGTCTTGAGTATTGGTATTGTCCTCCCATGGCCGGTCTTTCCCGGTTTGATAAAAACAAATAACCTGCCTTCCGTTCCTTGTTTTGTCGGCACTTCTCTTCTTGAAATATCCCGAATTTGGATATCAAGAGCCTCTTGTACCCTCGTCCCTTGATGGAGTCTGAAAAGAAAGACATCCCGGAAGAGTTCCGCCGGCACCCTGAAACGGACTGTGGGAAACCGCTTATAGCGTTTCTCAATTTCCCCCAGGGCTTCCAAAATGGCTTCGAATTCCTCTTCCGACAAGGTAATTGCTTTAGGCTCTGGCGGCTTTGGGAAAAAGTTTGGATTCTGGTCCAAGATTGCCCTGATCGGATTTTTGTCCGCGAAACCCTTCTTTATCGCGAACTTGAAAATCCGGTCAATGTGCCCCTTGTAGTCCAGCTGATTCCATCCATTAACTATTACCCGCCGCCCACTCCTATCCTCCGCGTATTTGTTCCGGCTGTTAAACCAGTCGGCCAAGACGCTGGTAGTGATTTCTCCAACCAGCTTGTCTCCAAATACGCTTCGTAGAAGCTCGATTTTTTGCTTGATGTTCCTTTCAAAGGACGGTTTTGAACGCATCTTCAAAACCGGGTCCTCCAGGTAACAATCCAGCACTTCCTTAAACGGGACAGTTCCAACCGGCCTTTTCCGTGGGTCGTATCCCTCATTAAGCCGCATCTGTAGCTCAGTACGGCTCCTCTCAAGGTCCTTGATTTTCTTAAGTTCCCTGAGTTCGGGGTATTCCGCCACCGGAAAACGGGTCGATAGATAACGGGAATTCCCCGTTCCATCGACCCAGTAAAAATACCAGTTGGCCCTATTCGAACGCTGCTTAATCTCGACGAGAATTGGCATCACTGCCCTCCCTCGTCCCGCTTCCCTGACTCCTCAATGATAACAAAACAGGATTTCTTTGGCGAGATTCTTTGACGGTCGGCATATGTTCAATGGCCCACTTAAGGGACGTCATGCTGATCCTCGGGTTCCTCCCGAAAATATACTTCGCCTTAATTTTTCCCATCTTCACCCACCGGATGATCGTTCTCGTTGAAACGTGGGCGTAAAGGGCAGCCTCTTGATATGTAAATATTTTCTCCCCTTCCATGCCAAGCCCCCGCCTTCGCTCGGCTTTCCTTCGTTGTTCCTTTCTTTGATTAACCATTTCGCGCTCCCAAAGGCGGGGTTCCTTATAAAACCTTTATCTTCAGCCCTTCCCAGCAGCTTGTTCTTTTTCCTTGGCTTTTTTCTTATATTCGTCCACCGCAGCCTTTTCGATTTCCGCCTTCGCCTTCTTGTTGGCGTTACAAAAGTGGAAATACTCCCCATCCTTTTTGCCTGGGCGGGATGGGAAACCCACGAACAACCCATCCCCATCCTTCTTCTTCACCAATGTCAGGTCGTTGAAATAGAACTCATAACTGGCGATGGCAACCTTCACGTCGAAAAACGCCTGCGTGTTCTCCCCTTCGTAGGGGTACATCCTCGTAACCTTGACCTTTAAAGCCATTTGCTTCCTCCTTTGATTTTTATCCTGCCCGTCACCTTTTCACTTTTCTCCTTTCCTCCCTCGGTCCTTGGTTATCCTCTATAGGCACCTGTGCGCTTTCCTTGATTTTCTTCTCGTACTCGGCGATTGCGACTTTCTCAATGTCTTTCCGGGTATTTGCGTCCATGTAGCAAATATCGTGGTACTCTCCCTCCTGCCTTCCAGGCCTAGAAGGAAGGCCCAAGAAAAAACCATCCCCGTCTTTCTTCTTCACAAGCGTTAATTCGTTGTAACCAAAGACACGACCAGATATTTGGACCTTTGCTCCGACAAAAACCTTCGTGTGTTCCCCGTCATATGGAAACATCCTGGTAATCCTGACTTTTAAACCCATGCTCCTTCTCCTTTTGAATTTAATGACCAATGCAAAATTATTTTTTCGTTGGCACCTCCTTGTCGGCCAGGGTGTTCCTGGCAAATTCCAAAGCATCGTTTTTCCC
The DNA here is from genome assembly GCA_963847625.1 of candidate division FCPU426 bacterium. Lineage (GTDB taxonomy): Bacteria > Oederibacteriota > Muellerivitia > Muellerivitales > Muellerivitaceae > CAWCKJ01. Next base: position 157,202 of record CAWKAR010000019.1, read on the forward strand.
CTTCTCATTAGCTGTTTCCAAATAAACCCACCAATTGGCGGAACCTTTCTTGGTGGAATACTCGTGGAGGATTTCGAGAAGTTCTGGTGTGTATTTGACGGGTTTTGGCCCTGCGCTCTTGGGAGTTCCCCGGAAAACCACTGTGTTCCTTCCACTATCCTTGGCGGTGTATAGGCCGTGATCCGCCGCCGTAATAATTCCTTCCAGGTTGGTCCCGTCTTCCCCCCATTCCACGAGGGCTTGGCTAATAGTCACCGGATAGTGAATAAGAAACAGATCGTCCTTCTTGTGGTCAAATCCATCCGTAAAGTGCCGGATGTCCTCTTTCTGGATGATTTCATTCGTCTCCGTCACGACCTTTTCTTCGCAGTGCTTCCTGAATTCCTCCGCTTTTTCCACCGCTTCTTCTTCAGTCCCGTCCAGCACCCAAACAAGCTCCTCACCGCCATACCTCCATATCCTGTTTTTGGTGAAGATTTGCTGGCCCGCTTTCGCCAATGCTTTCAAAACGGCATTCCCGACCTGGTGGTTGTAGTGGACATCGTTAAAGGATTTGAAAAAGTCGATATCAGCCATAGCCAGGAAAAATTGGTTTTTTCTACGGGCAGCCAAGGCGGGTATTTGCTGCACAGCCGCCCGGTCGTTCAAAAGCCCCGTTCGGTGGTCCACCAGGGTTTCCTGTACCAAATCCTCCTGGGTGGTCTGTGTTTCCGATTCGGCCCTCATCTCCTTTTCCAGGAAGGGGTCGAAGATTTGGGCGAAAAGCCATTTGAGGGGTTTGACTTTCTTTAGCTTTCCCAAGGCTTCGTGCCGTCTTTTCTTTTTGGCCATTTCATATAGCCGGGTGATTTTGTTGTCAGTAACTCCTGCCTGCATGAGAGTCGTGCAAAGGGTGATGGTGCGGTGGAATTGGCTACAGGCGTAATGGGAAACGGCCAAAAGCGTCAAATAGTTGTAGTTCTTGGGGTACCTAAGGCTTAAGGTTTCGAACTTCTCCACAGCGGTCTCATATTTCCCGGTGCGGATACACAATTCAGCCTCCAAAGCCACGGCGTCGGGAAAATCCCTCTTCATGGCGAAAATCTCCCCTAAACTTTCACGGCAATCGGAATTGAGGCCCATTTGGTATTGGGCACGCGCAAGCAATACGAGGCTTTCAGGTGTCTTGGGAGAGAAGTTGTGGAGCCTGTTGATCACTTTGAGAATGGAATGGGGTTGCTTGTACCTGGCGTAAATTTTGGCCGCTTCCAGGTGAGCTTCAACGTTCTGGGGTTGGTGCCAGGAGATGACCTCATCAAAGAGCTTCAAGGCTTCCTTGAATCGGTTCGTCTCCATGCACAAATGCGCTGATTGAAGGCACCGCCTGGCCAACTCCGGGTTTATCTGCAATACGTTTTCTTCCATATGGCTAAAACCTCTGGAAATCCGTCACGATCAATTTCCCGTTTTCCTTCTTCACCACCACCACGAGGTGGAAGGGCAACTCGATCTGGGAACCAGGCCCCCTGGCGTCCGAGTTGTAAAGGTTCTTCCCTATGACCTTCACCCAATAGTGGGTCCCGTCCGTGTTCTCCACGCTTGAGCGGTCGATCTGCTGGTAGGAGACATAAGCCTTGGTGTCCGTAAGGAAGCCGACCCATTTAGGGTCGAGGAATGCTTCCTGGTAATAGGACATCATGTTGTCGCTCATGAGGTTCGCCACCTTGTCCACTTGGCGGTTGATGTCGGTGTAACTGATGTTGAAAGCCATGATGGAAAACTTCTCAGCAAAGTCTGTTATCTCCCTGGTTTGGGGGTCCTTATCAACTACCTGGGATTTCTCCCCAGAAACTTCTTTCTTGGAATCCGCAACATGGCCTGACCTTCCCCAAAAGAGGGTGGAACCAAAACCAACCAGGGCAATAACGATTCCAAAAATGATTTTCCCGGCATAACCCTTTTTCTCAGGTTCCTTATCGAGGAGATCAAGAATGTCATGCCCGTCCTCCTTTTTCGGTTCTGTCATTTCATGCCGACCTTCCATAAACCTTTAAGGGAGGTCGGTATAGTCCTAATATCCTTTAAAATCTTTTTATGGATCATTAGGACATCTCCACCTCAGGTTTATTTACGACCATCTGGGCTTCTTTTTCCTTTGGGGCTGGCTTCAAGACGGTTTTGTTCTCCTTGTCCTCAATCCACTTGGCGATGGCCCCCAAAGTCGTAACCGGGTCTTCGTCAGGAGCGTAAGTTTCCAGGTATTGGTCGCGGATGGCGGCTTCTGGGCCGTAAGTGGTGGCGATGTGGTAGGCCAATTCGTCGGGATAGATGTTCACGATTCCCTGGCGTAGGGTCTGGTGGATCAGGGCTTGGGAATAGACACCTTTGACCAAGTGCAGATTCATGACCTTTTCCACTTGATTGGGGTTCAATTGGAGAAGGCCTTTGGCGTGGTCGATATCATCCCCGACCAACTTCAAAAGAATTTTGGTAGAGGTGTTTTTCAATATGGCTTCAACACCCTTCACCCCGAAAAACTCCCCGATTTCCTGTGTGGCGAAAATGGGCTGGAGCCTCAAATGCCGGGCAGTCTTGGCGATACGGAGTAAAAAAGCTAATCCAGCAGGGTATTGGGCCAGGTACCAGCACTCATCCATTGCAAGTTGGGATAACCGGTTTAGTTCCTTGTTCTTTTTTGCTTTCGATAGGCAGTAATTGGAAATGACGAATACGGCCAATCCCACGGCCTTCTTGTCGTTATCGCTGATGCCCGACGTATCGAAAACAATGAAGGAATTGTCAGCTTTGACGGTGGATTCACGATCCGTCAGGTTGGCATACATTCCCTTGCCCGTGAAAAGCTTCAAGACCTCGGCTTGCTTGCGGCAAATGTATTGGAACTCAGCAGGAACTTTCTTGTCGTCCGCAGTCTTTAAGAGTGTTTCCTTTAGGTCGGTTAATAGGGGCACCCGCCCCTCTCCAATAGTGTTCCGGTAGGTTTGCTTGACGGCCTCCTGGAGCAAGGCCTTGTCCAATTCCTCCGATTCCTCGATACGGTTGTCCTTGATATTGGCCAGCACCACCCCCAGGTACATGATGATGCTGGAAATATGCTCCGAATCTATTTCCGCCTCCTTTTCCTTTATCTCATCCAAGGGATAATCAAAGATGTTTAGGTGGTGTTTGCTGTCCAAGTCGTAATTAAGGTACCTGCCTCCCGCTAACCTACAAAGGGTCTTATACGATTGGGACTTGTCGATGATCATGATGTAGGGATTCATGGGAAGGTTCTTGATGAGAAGCTGGTTAATGGAAAATGACTTTCCTGTGCCGGATGAACCTACTACAAGCACGTTCCAGTTTTCCGTTTCCCTTCCCCAAAGGTTCAAATGAACCATTTCACCCGATAGGGTTTTCCCCAAAGGAACCCCATCGGTATCTGCTAGGGGCTCAAACAAACAAGGAACCGCGTTGGCCATAACCGCCGTGGCCTGGAGATGCTCATGGCCTGCTAAATCCGTGGCTTGTGGAATAGTTGAAAGAAACAATCGTTTCTGTTCCGCGTATCCTGAAAGGGGATGAACGTTCTTGAACATCCGGGAAAGGCTTTCATAACTTGAGGAAAGTTCCTTTAGGCTTTTGGAAAACAAGGTGATGTAGAGGGAGAACTTGGCGAGTGATGTTTTCCTCTCGGAAACGAGCGAAAGAACACTTTGGCGGTAATCCAGCGCCGCCTGGGCTTCAAAGTTCATGACGTTCTGGCGTTTCCACAAGGCCCCCTGGTCGCTCTGGATCTGTTTTTCAACTATTGATTGGGCACGGAACAGGTCCACCCCCTTGATATAGAAGGAAACCTTGAAATCATCCGTTCGTTCGTAAAGTTCCTGGAAAAATAGGTTCTGCTCGTTGAAAGACGGAAATTCCGTCACATATAGGGTTTTTCCAAAGGTTTCCCCCACCTTGAAAAACTTCGGATCGCTAAAATCCCAAGGGGTGGTGGAAAGCATTTCCCGCAAGGTTTGAATCCCGTATTCACCCCCTGAGTAACCTGATGTTTTCTTGAACCTTTCTGGATTCCCTTGGAATCTTTCGAGGGATAATTCCTCATATAAGAGGGTAAAGATTTCTTCTTCAGTGGCCTCCTGGGGTTCCAACCCCACGATGTTGAGCTGTGAAACCCAGGATTTCCCCCGCCTGAGGACTTCCTCAATGGGGGTAACGTTCGTTACCTTTTTTCTATTCGAAACCGTTCGTGGTTGAACTGTAAAAAGGACATACGACCTGAAATGGCAAATCCTTTCATCCGCGTAAAACCGCCTGAGCCAATTCCCCAGGAATTCCGGGTATTGGTTCCTGAAAATTTCTGGTGCGTTCTCATGAATTCTTTCGTTATATCGGCCAATGACGTCTTCCACATCGGCCAGAACCCTTTTGGTAAGAAATTGGACTTCCTCCCCGCTCCTCAAATCGGCCAATACCGAGTCCAGCTTTCTGACCTTTTCCCCCAACACTTCCGGGTCCTCCATCCATGGGTTCAACCCACCGGCTAATTTGAATAGGCAGGCGTATTGGTCCGGGTTCCTCAAAGCGAGGTAACCCGGCCCAACGGATCGAATTCTCAATAACCCGGCAACTGGATTGTTCTTAGCCCTCGATTTGAAAAAGCCGCTCATATTTCCAACTCGCTTGGTTCTCCACCTGGGAAATAACACTTGGGTTCTCTGTTGTACCGGATGATGTTTTCCAGGTGCCTTTCGGGCCAAAAACTTTTCATCACGAAATAGAGGGTGGCGAGAATCAGGATTCCAAAAAAACTAACAAGGGAGCCTTCCAGACCCCAGAAGATCATGAAACCCACGAAGGCAATGGCGTCCCCGATGAAAACAAACATCAATTTGTGGAAATCGGAGGAATAGAAAAGCCCCCACATTTTGGATTCCTTCTCAAGGGGTATCGCCATTTAAACCGTCCTTTTCCCCTGGGGTCCTTGGGGTCCCTTCCATGGCCTTTTGTAGTCCTTCCCTTGTTGAAGCTTTTTGGCGTAATCCCCGACAAGTTTTCTTTTCTCATTTTCATTGGTCGAAAATATCCCACTACCCTGGGCGTCCCTCTTGAGGCTTCCCGCAATGACATTTCCCGAAAATTTCTTGAGAAAACCAGAAACCGGGTTGTCCGGGTCTTCTCTCTTTGGCTTACCGCCAAGGCCTCCCAATTTCGCGATTGTGTTTAATCCCTGCATGGACTTTTGCCCGGCCAAGGCTCCCCCGGCTGTCCCAATCCCCGGAATGATGGAGCCCACCGCCGCACCCGTTGCGGCTGCCATGGCCTGGCTGGTTTCGCCTGTCATCGTCTTCATGGCCCCAAATCCCCCAAGCCTTGCCTTATTAGCCCCTAAAACAGCCCCTTTGGTGTCACGGGCGAATTCATTGATCCCTTCCCCTTTCAAATTCCCTCCCTTGAAGGAAGTGAAAAGCGCTGCGAATTCCTGTGCATTGGAGATCAATTGAAGGCCGGCAAGTACCGCCACCGCAGTCAGAAGGCTGTTCACGCCGATGGTTTCCACCCCCCAATTGATATTTGGTATCAGGTAAAGGCCGACCAAAGTGATGGCCCATATGATTGAATAGAGAAGGAGTTTCACGAAGTACTTGGTCGCCGCCCCAAAGATGGGAGCAGTCGCTGGGTGACCCAAACAGCCGATAAAGATGGGACCAAGGATGAACAAAACCCACAGGTTCAACACCTGGAAGAACTTCGCGAAAATGACCGCAAAACAAGTAATGAGTCCCCAGATGGCGACCCCACACTTGAGCAACCCGGCTGAAAACTCAGCCAACCGGCTCGTCGACGCTGCCGCCGTCGTGTTTCCCGCCGTCCCGATATTGGTGGAAGCCTGTCCTGATTGTTGGGGATATTGGGTCCCGTTATCCTGGACTAATCCTTGGAGTGAAAAGATGCCTGGTGTTTGATTACTAATGGTGTCGGCACCCTTTGAGATCAGCACATGGACTAATGTGGGCATTCCAAGGATTAAGATGATCCCACCCATAGCCTGGAAAAACCTGGAATTCCCTTTTTGGGAATCCCCCGCCGAAATCGCCGAATAGCAGTTATAAAAACCAATCACCACCAGCCCCAACGCAACCAGGTAAATCAGGTTCCAAATGACCCCTTGGACCGTGATGAAATTTCCCCGAAAGTCGTACTGGGACAATTGGAAAGTGCTGGCCCCACCATCCGCGTTCAAGTCGATATTCTGAAAACCTTCCAATACCCCCGAAGTCCTCAAGGTGTTCTGGTTGTAGATGTAGTAACCCATAGCCGTCACGCCGGTCGTTAAATAAGAAAAAATCGTCGGCCAGGCGAAAAGACACAGAAACGCCGCCACGAATCCGATGACAAGGCTTGGGTCCACAAACCTGTTCCAAAGGCCGGATGACCTCTGTCCCGTATCGATCACGAATCCCACAATGAGGATGAAAAGCCCCGTACCACTGCTGATCTTCAGGAGATTCAATACCACTTGGACGGCGTTGGCCCCCATATTGTTGGTCAATGCGTTGTAGGTATTGGGTGAGGCTAAATTCGGGATATAGATCAGGAAGGTGCCAATGTATTTGTCATAAATCTTGAAGAGGGTTTGTAAGGCCCAATCCCCGATTTTATCCATCCCCTGTGCGACCCAATCCCCCGCGTGTTTGGCCATGGCATCAAAAATCCCTCCCGACACCCCTTGCTCGATGGTCTGTGAGGATGGGCCGCTGTCGGTGGATAGGAGCGAAATAGCTTCAGCCCTTGTGGCTCCCAAAAGGCATATGAAGATGAGGGGTAGGAGCCGCTTGACCATTCAACTCCCCGACAGGACGGAACTGACAGGTTTCGCCCCGAATTCGCCCGCCTTGAGGATGACAACGTTCAAAACAACTCCCGCCATGAGAATTCCCACGATGGCAAGAACACTTCCCCAAACCCGGTCCTTAGCTGTCGTGTCCCCCTTGCTGGATTCGGCCAGATGGTCCAGGACGTTCTTGACGCACATCAAAATCTTCCAAAGGCCATAGGCGTCCAGGAGAAACAGGATGATCATCTTGAGGGGGGACAATTCCGGCATACTCGCCAATGCCTGGGAACGAACGTTATCCGCGCACATGAAAACTAAAGCCGTAATCCAGACCGTCTTTATCCAAACCAACTTGCTTCTTATCCTCATGTTCTACTCCTTCAATTTATTGGGCTGACGGTGCCCCGCCAGCGTTAGCCGACCCCTGGGATTGCAGTTGCTTGACGTTGACGCCCCCCAATTGTTGGAGGGCGACGCTTCCCCCGGTTTGATTCGTGTTGGTTCCTGCTGTATTTAGGGCTGTTCCAGAACTCTGTCCCGACCCAAGGGATGTCCCCAATTGCTGTCCCGTCCCCAAGAGGGAACTTAAATTCGGTATCCCAAGGGCCTGCAAAAGCTGGGAAACAACCAAGGTTCCTAGGATTCCACCCAAGCTGGCGATGACCGTCCCGACAACCTGGTTGAAGACTTGGGCCAATTGGCTTTCACTTTGGGTGGGCTGATAGCCGGGGGCGACATATGGTTGGGGCAGGGCCGCGACCTGGTTGGCCGCCTGGTCGGCTCCCTGGATGTTCCCCGACTGCAAGGCCTGGGCTTCTTGGGTGTAAAGACTTCCCGCCTGCTGGAACTGCGGGTCATCGCTTTGCTGTAACTGGACCGCGTATTGCTGGAGTTGGTTGGCGCTCTGGGGCGCGAAAGCAGTCCCCGCCGTATTGGCTAATTGCTGGCTCAAGAGGGAAAGGCCCTGCATGACCTGGCACTTCACCCAATTGGAATGACTCGCCTGGTTGTACTGGTTGGCCGTAAAGATGTGGAGTTTCCTGGGGACAGCGGCATAACTCCTCACAACCGCCTTTGCTGGATCGGCCTTGGGAAACTGGGAAAGTTGTTTCATGAGCCAGTCCCTAAAATCTACAACGTTTGCCTTCAAGGCCTCCTCTATTTTGGGGTCATCGGGAACGGGACTAGCGATAACCGGAAGGTGGACCAGGGACAAAATAAGCAAAGAAAAGAAAATCCCTTTCATATCTCACCCTTTTTCTTGAGGGTGAAAAACAGTTCCGCTAGTTCCTCATGTCTTTCAACACCTGATAAGGCGACTCCAAATGGTTCCACACCGGGGATTTCAATAAAAAGGTCACCAATATTGAAAAGCTTTTGGACAAGGTTTTGTTTGCAAGTGATGTTGATGATCTTGTCGTAAGGAATGGATCTGGAGCGTCTCACCAAGATTCCGGTGCGGATTTCAAACCAATCAGGTTTTATGATGAACTTGGTAGTAGCTAGGAATAACCAAACGCAAAGGAATAGGAAAACTTCAAGAATCCAAAATCCCCTGAGGACATAGACAAGCCTCACTCCCTGGGGAACCAAAAGGAACAAGGCCACGGGAACAATGAAAACGGAAAGGTATTGAAAAAAGGATGGATGCAGTACCCTGAAATTTTCAGAAATGTTCTGTTCCAAAGTTCACCTTTGATTAATAGAGTTGAACGAATGCCGGGTCGCTGTCCTGGGTGACATAAACGGTCAACCCGAAATCCTTGATATAGGGCCGGTCCACCCTGATCCGGCATTTGTAGGGGTTATCCGTGGGCGTTCCCCCTTTCAAAAACACTTCCCTGTTGGATTGGCGTTTCAAAAGCCATCCCTGGATGGTTTGGTCGCTTGAAATATCGATAATGAAATTGGGGCCGAAATTCGTAACCAATGCGCTGACCTTGGCCACGTCGGTTTCGGTTTGGAAGTTGTAGGTTTGGGTCTGGAAAGGGATTCCGGTTGGAAGTGCCTTCGGCATGGCCCTCTTTGCCCGGTGGGTGCCTGAAGTTTCCCCGCTTGGATTCCCAGCCCAAGAATCATCCGGAGCCTTATGTTCCATTACCTGTTCAATGGCCCATTGATCCCTTTCCCGGACAGCAATAAATGGGTTTTCCTCTGCTATTGCGGGGGTAATGATTAAAAAAAACATAAATGGTACGAAGTACCTCAAAACTGAACCCCTGTATCAATGCTGAAGGCATAGGTGTTGTAACCGGGTGAAAGAAGAGGAATTTCAAGCCCGTTAGTCTCGTTCCCGCCCCCGACCGGCATGGGCAAAGGCGTATTGATGTTGTAGGGGTTCAACCGGGCAAAGGTGAAATCGCCCATGGAATCGGTGACATTGAAATCGATGAAAATGGAACGGATTCGTATCCGCGCCTGTCCATACAAGGCCCTTTGGGGAAGCTGCGCGGATGGAGGGTCGATCCCATTTCCCCCGGTGAAGGGATTATCGGGATTGTTGGCAATCGGGATTTGGGCCTCCAGGATGATCCGGTCCAGGGATAGGAAATGCCAGGTGAAAAGGTGCTCTCCCCTGGCCCCAAAGGCGAAAGCGTTCGTATCGCCTGAGTGGGCGGAATCCTGCACCCCGTACTCGAAGTAAAGGGTGTAGTCCCTGGCGAAATTAGCCTCGCCGCAAATGGAATAGGCCGGGTTCCCGCTCATGGAGGAATATTGGAAATCATCCGCCGCGCTGGCCCCCAGGTTGAAAAGAAGAACCGTCCTCAAATCCCCGAAATTGAGTTTCATCCGGAGCTGGCCCATGAAATATCCCTGGGAGCCGTCAATAACGGCGTCCTGGGCGGAAAGGAGCGTCGGGAAATAAAAGAAGCTCAACGAAGTCGGAGGGCTGGAAACGCTCTTGTAATCTTCCACCCCGAAAAAGAACTTAAAGGGAATATAAAGCTTTATCCCGTCCAGCCTTCTCAAACCCATCAAGGGATAACGCCCGAAAAAGTGGGTGGTACTGACAATATCCGATAAATCCATCCGCCCGATCCGCGCCTCCATCCAAGGTTCCGACAGGGAGAAATTTGCCTCCCTTAATTGAAGGCCTACCCCGTCGTCGGACGAGGAAAAGAATTTGGTAACCCTGACTGTTCCTTGAGCCGAAACGTCGTTCTCGTCAAGTTTTCGGACAGCTGAAAGGTCGAGCAAGGAAAACCCAAGGTTCCCGGACGCGTCACTGCCATAATGGGCTACGACGTTCGCGTTGAGTGCCTTGGATTCGTTGTCCACGTAAGGCGGCGGAACCCAGTTTGGCTTGGGTGTCGCAGTGGGACTAGGGGTGGGAGTTGGTGTTTTCTTCCCCTTGGGTTTTGCATATACGGAAGAAACGTTTATAAAAATCAGCAGACAGAAAATACAAAATGCCATTTTCATTTTCATACCGACCTTCCATAAATCTTTAAATGAGGTCGGTATAGTGCCGATTACCTTGTAATTTTTTATCAATGAAAATCGGTACATATAACCCCCTCACGGTATGGTGTAAGAGACCAACATCTTCGGTTTTTGCTGGCTGTTCCCCGTGTTGTCCCAAAACGATATGAAGCCAGAAAGCGACGCGCTTGTTTCCGGCTCCGGCGAGATTAAAACCCCGTAATTGTTGTTGGCCTTGTTCACCCAAACCTGGGCAAGGGATGGCGTGATGTTCCAGGCAAGGAGAACTTGGGTCGCGTTCATCTGGGAGGCGGTAACAGTCACCGCGTCCATGAAAGATGAGTTGTAATCCACCCCTGCCGTAATGGGTGAACTGGCTCCCCCATCCCATCCATATGGGGATACAAGCACGTTCCAGGTACTTGAGTCGTTCCAAGGTACTTGGCCGGCTGGGGGTGGTATGACTTGGTGGATGCCGAAAACGTAAGTGCCCGTGGAAAGGTTCGTGGTGGTTTCCGTGGCCAATTGGAGGCTCGCGGCTGTGATGGTGGCGTTGGAGGGTATGCCGTAGGACAGGTCGAACCTCAACAAACCCAATGCCACGTTTGCTGTGTTTGATCCTGTGGCCACCAAGATTTCCCCTGTACCAGGGGCGATATTGGGGAAGCTTCCATCGATCCAATGGGTGTCCGACCCGCCATATCCCGAATCGGGATAAATCCCATTTTCAAATACCGTTGAATAAGTCGGAATGGTCGGTCCGGCTGGGCCTTGGGACCCGGTTGGGCCGGAAGGCCCTTTTTCACAACCGGCTAATAAAAAAGCAATCGCCAGAATCGAAAGCTGAATTCAACCAGTAAGTGCAACACCTTGACTAAAGACCTGCTCCGGCGTTTTAAAACGAAGGCACTTGCGAGGACGATGGTTTAGGATCCGTTCCACGCGTCGTACATTCGCTGGGGTTATAGTAACAAAGTCCGTTTTCTTGGGATAGAAGCGACGAACAAGACCTGCAGTATTTTCAACACAACCTTTCTCCCAACTGTGGAAGGGCAAACAAAAGAATGAACGAGTGCTGAACACGATTCACCTGGAGATGTTCGACGTTTTCGGAGCCATTGTCGTATGTGATGGTACGGCGGAGGCCTTTTGAAATCCGAACCAACCGACGGTTGATTGCGGCTCTAGTGTGGAAAGCTGATTTTTGAGGTAGCCAAGCCAGTTTCACCAGACGACTTTTGCGCTCGACCATAACCAGAAGTGAGGGTTTGCTTTTCCGGGAGATGATGGTGTCGGCCTCCCAGTGCCCGAATTGCTGTCTTGTTTCAACGATAGCTGGTCGTTGGGTAATGGGAGTACGTTGAGGAATATGGCTTTTGCGATGTTTTTGAGTGTGCCAACGTCGCAAACGTTTTCGATCTGGGCCCGGGCTAGATGAGGAATGAGGTTTCGAGCTTCGCAGTAGATGAATTGATAGATGGCTTCATGGGAAACGGAAAATTTTGGTTCCTGCCGGCGAAGAAAACCGGCAATTTGCTCCGGCCAGAGTCCACGAGGTATTTCTCGCAGTACTAAACGGCGAATCTCAGGATTTTTAAGCCTTCAATGAGTACGTGAAAGACGGTTTCGGTGTTCTGCACGCATGTGAGCTCTGGCGGGCAGGTAGCGGCGAGATCGTATAGGAGGGGCGTTGCGCTTCAGTTCTCGGGAAATGCTGGATACATCACGGCCCAGACGGCGTGCGATTTCCCGAAGGGAGAGGCCTTCAGCATTCCAAACTGAAATTTCTTCACGTTCGGCTAACGACAGATGCTTGTAGGATGATTTCATAGCACTTAGGATAACCCCCGGGTTCTGCCGGGTCTAAGTGTTGCACTTCGTTATTGAACT
>CAWKAR010000020.1:0-70952 GCA_963847625.1 candidate division FCPU426 bacterium
ACGAAGGGTCCCCGCCGTAGACAAGTCTATCCGACTAAATTGTCCAACTGGAAAAGCAAATTGACCTGCCTCCCAAAAACTGGTCCAACTGAAAAGTTACACTTTTCTTGGGGATCCTTTTTTATATAAACCTTGGCCCACGAGGGGCCAAAAGTTTTTTTATTTCAGCCTTCCGTAATCGGTATTTTTCATCCGGGTCGCGATGGAAATCACGATAACCGCCAGCCCGAAAACGCAAACAATGGAGGCCCCCATCGGAAGGTCCCGAGTATAGGACAACCAGGCGCCCAATATTGAAACCAAAAAGCCGATTCCCCAGGCCCAGAAAAGACGTGTGGGGCCCTTAAACCCCAAAAGGGTAGCGCAAACCAGAGGAACGATCAAATAGGAAAAAACAGCCAATACGCCGCTGATTTTCACAGAGCTGGTGACAACCAGCCCAAAAGCAGCGTAAAAAAGGAAATCCCAAAGTTTCACCGAAATACCCTGGCGGTTGGCTTCATGGGGGTTGGTGGAACAGAGGGTGAGAGTTTTTCGGTTCCAATAAAGAAACAATCCCACGATGCTATAAAAGAAAGCCATCAACCCAATATCCTTGGCCGACACCCAGCCTAAGGCTTCCCCACTGAGAGTGTGCTGCACGTGCTCGGCGCCGTGCGGCGCGTTAGCCAAAAGCAGGAGGGAAGCCGCGGTGGCAAGCGAAAAGGCGATACCGATAAAGGCTTCCTGCAGGACCGAATGATTCCGGTCCCACAGGAAACTGAAAAGCGCCGCGCCCAGCAAGGTGAGGGCGAAAGACCAATAATAAGTGCTTGGGTCATGGGGCTCGGCTCCCATAAGGAAAGCCACGCTTTGCCCCATGGCGGCGATTTGGGCCAGGGCCAGATCCACGAAGATGACACCCCGGGCCAAGACATGAGTCCCCAAGGTGGGGTGGATCAGAACCAACAAAACACAGGCCAGAATCGGAAGCCCCATCACGGCGATGAAGTTGGACATGGCTCTTAATTACCTCCCAGGGCCTTGGCCAAGATCGACACGATGTAGTCGAACTTGGAAAAGACATCCTTGGCTTCCGGCACCCCGCCCACTTCGTTGGGAATTTCATAGGCTGTGGCACCCGCCTTCTTGGCCAGCGCTTGAGCCTCGTCGGCCTCGTAATAGGGCTGGTATAACACCACCTTTACCCCCGCCGCCTTCATGGCCTCAGCGGTTTCGGATAAGTACCGGGGGTTGGGTGGAATACCGGGCTTGGGTTCCACGGTCCCGAAGAGTTTCAATCCGAACCGCTCGGTGAAGTATTTGAAATTCTCGTGGTAGGTCACGAGCTTGGCGCCCTTATAGGGTTTCAGTTGGGCCTTCCAGCCCTTGATGGCCTTCTCCATTTTCGCGTCGAAGGCCTTGGCGTTGGCCTGGTACTCGTCAGCGTTCGCCGGGTCCAATTCCCCGAAAATGTTGGCCAAATGGTTGGCGACAATTTCCAGGTTCCCCGGATCGGAATAATAATGGGGGTTGCCCAGGGGATGGATATCGCCCTCGGCGCGGCTGACCGTGCCCACGGGCTTGTCCAGCACCTCAATCCCCTCGGAGGCGTCAATAAAACCCTTGGCGCCAGGCTGGATTTTAGGGTTCCGGCTTCCCGGGATGACCAGCGGCAGCCAGCCCCCATCCAGCTCTAGGCCGACCGACACGAAGACGTCGGCGTCCTGAATGGCCTTCATCAGGCTGGGCTTGGCCGGCACGAAGTGCGGATCCTCGTAACCCTTGCAAAGACTAATGGCCGTCACATGCTTGCCTCCCACGGATTGGGCTACCGAAGCCAGATCCGATAGAGACGTCGCCACCTTCAAATCCGCGAAGGCGGGCATGGTGAAGAGACAAAAGGCAAAACTCAAAAATAGCTTCATCGACGATTTCATGAAATCCTCCTGAAAGTTGTTGGTATTAAACATTTGCGGCTCCTTTTTAGTACGCATGTGGCGGGTGGAAACCAATGATGTAGTTGAATTGGAGCATCACCCGATTGTCCACTGTGCCCGCGTCGTTCCGAGCCAAGCCGTATTCCAGTTTCATCTCGGAGAATTCCGAGGGAAGCCAGGCGATATTGGCAGAGGCCCGCTGGACATGGCCAGAGAGGTAGGTGTCCGTTGGGTTGTCGGCAACGTCGGAGACACTATTGAATGCCTCCTCCACCCGGACGCCGGACCACCATTCCTGTCCCCAGCGGTACTGGAATGAACCGTACCACCCGTCCGATTCCTGGTTATAGACGCTGTCGTTGTATGAAACCTTTTTGATGTATTCCCCCTGGAGGATCCATCCCCGCTCGTTGGATCGCCGAAGCGGGACGTTTCGGAAAGTGAGGTCGGCTCCATAGACCGCGTGGTGCAGACCGTCGTCCCCCATTCCGGTTAAATCGGACGCGCCCAATTCCATGGTCGTGTTTTCATCCACGTCAAAGAGGTTTTTCAGGTGGACGAGGTAGGGGATGCTGCCGGTGGAACCCCCGTTGAAATCGAGGGGATGGTCCGGCGTGGCCTCTACCTGCCGATACCCGCCCAGGGTCAGCTCGCAGAACCAGGGCAGGGGGGTCATCCAGGCCGCTTCCAGGCCCGCGTTCTTGTATCCCTCCTCCCCGACGCTGTTAGACATAATGAGCGGCGCCTGGATGAAGGGGAAGGCATGGGTGTGGAGCATACCGTGCTTCCCGAAAGCCGCGCGAAATTCCCCGACCTTGATCAGGATGTTAGAAATGCCGGTGGTGGTGGCGTATGCTTCCTCCGCCACGCCGGTCTCCGCGTCGAAGGTGAAGTTGCCCGCCAGAGTCCAAAGCGGGTCCACGGTGGAAATGACGCTGATTTCCGCTTCCTGGAAACTTGGCCCGGTGGAACCGGGTGTGTTCAAATCCGGCGCGGCCTGGGCCAAAAACAGCGCGCTCATGCCGATGGCCGGATTGGCCAAGTTCGAGATGATCGACCGGGTTTGGGCGTGCAGGGGAAGCACACCTAATACGAGAGTGAAACAACAAACAAATAAGCGAATAAATGATTTCATTCTTCCTCCTTGAAATTTCGGCCTGTGAAGGCCGTTGATATTTCGTTACAAGAGGTTTTGAGGCGGGGACCTTCCGGAGTTGAAAAAGAAACTTGCAAAAGCGACTTCAAATTTTTTAATAAAAAGTGGAGCAACAATAAAAACAGGAAAAAGCATTGGTCGAATTAACACTTCAGTGCCTTGGGACCCCGAATGGCACCATTGGCAATAGGGGCAATCCCGCTCCGACTCGGAACCATGGTGCCTATGGAAAAATCCTTCCCCGGTCATGATCAGCAAAAAAACCAAAGCCAATGCCACCAGGGACGATTTAAAAACAATTTTCTTAAATTCCAATGAATCCCCCTTAAGTCTCAAAACCATGCTTTCCTCGGCCACGCAACTTTGTCGGACGTCATCCGGTAAAGGCACCAACCGGTGCTTCGCTCATCGAACTGTGTCCCCACTTTCAACGTGCCGAAAACCGTGACCGGCACGTCCATGATCGCCTCGGCGGTTTTTCCCCGGTCCATGTCCACGTAAATCCACTGGTTAAGGTTTGGAACCGCGCCGTAACAGCAGGTGGCCCGGCTTTGCGCCAGGATGAAGGTGCAGGCGTTGTTTTTCTCCACTGTCATGGGGATCATGAAACCCACCACCGATATTTTTTGTCCGTCCAAAGCCCGGATGTTGGGCGGCACTTTTGAAAGGGGTACTTCGGCCTTTTGGCCTGCGTCTGCTTTGGGGTCATCCAACGGCGGTTTACCGGAGGGGAAACCACTCAGGGTGTCGAAACCTAATTGGAAATAATCTCCTACTTTCGGGTAAGGAATATTCAAACCAAACGATCCGGCGGGATTTTTCGCTTCCTTCCGGGTCGAGGCATAGGTTTTTCCGGCTTCCTCCTTATGGGCCTGGTCTTTCCACCATCGGGTCATTGACGGGGTATAGGATCCTTTTAAGAGGATCAGGAACATCACCAAACCCACTATCCCCGTGAAAACAATGATGGCCCAAAAGCTTGAGTCCCTCGGGGGAATGGAGGATTGGTACTCGACCTTCACCCTTTTCTTTCCCGGCCAGACGTTGCGGATATAGATTTTCATTCCGGTTCCCTACCTTTCGCTCACCACATGGATTCCTTGGGGACGATGACTTTGTCGGCCACCATCCGGTAAAGGCTCCAGCCCATGTCGGCCTTTTTCCTCTCGCCGACGGATAGCGTTCCGAAAACCGTCACGGGCACATCCATAATGGCGTCAGCGTCCTTCTCCCCGTCCATGCGCACGAACATCCACTCGTTCATCTTGGGGGTGATGCCGTAACAACAGGTCGCCTGGCTCCTGGCCAGGATGAAGGAGGTGGCCTTGTCCCCGGCCTCGTTCGTGTCGATTGGAATCATGAATCCCACGACCGCGATGTTTACCCTGTCCAATTTCTTTATGAATGCCGGGACGGGGAACTTCTTCTTTTTCAACCTTAATTTGGGATCAATCTCCTCCTCGATTTCGGGAGCGTCATACTTGAAATGCGCGAGTGTGTCCCAAGTGACCAGGGAGCGGCCTTCCAGTTTGGGATAAACGGTGATGGGGGCGGATTTCAGGTCCACCGCTGTGATCGGGTAGATCGTCGGCGCCGGACCGGCCGGTTGGCCCGTGATGGGATTGACGGAAATCATTAATCCCAACCCCAGCAAAAGCCCAAATCGCATACTGAAAACTAACTTTTTTTGAAGCGAACTATTTTTCAAAGTTGCCTCCGTATTCGCGCTTGAATCTCAATAAAACCAAGGTTTATCGGAAGGGATTCCTACCTTATCGGATACCATCCGGTAAAGGCACCACCCCTTATTAGCGTGGTCGTATTTCGTACCCACGCTTAAAGTCCCGAATACCGTGATTGGGACATCCATCTTCCACTCGGTTGACTTTCCTTTTTCCATCGTGACGTCGATCCATTGGTTCAATTTGGGGGCGATGCCGAAGCAACAAGTCATCTGGCTTTGGGCGAGGATGAACGACAACACCCGGTACTTCTCTGAGAGCATCGGGATCATGAAACCTTCCACCATGACCTTTCGGCCGTCCAAAGCCCTGATGAATTCCGGGACTACCTGTTGTTTTTTCCGGGACGCCTCTTTCGGCTCCAATGGATCGCTGTTCAAATCATCCCGTTGGGTATTCATATCCTCCGTCGCGTCGGGGGAATCAATCGGGTAGGAACTGAGTAAATTGAAACCGACCTTTAAATATCCGTCCGACTCGGAAAAACGGGTTCCAGGCTTTGACCCATCACGCCTCATTTCCATAACTTCGCCAGGAATGGCGAGTAAAAGAATTAACAAGCCCAGCCAAATAAGGCCAAAGGCAACTAACGTGACCCCGCGAAACCCCGATTTAATCCCAGGCATTTTTCCGCCTTATTTCCCCGCAGGGGCCGAAGGCTTCACGCCCTCGTTCCCTTCCGGATAGAGGAACCATACGTTTTTAAAGGCTTCGCCCTTCGCCTTGATATAAGCGATGGTTCCCTCGAACTTGTTCACACCCTTAAGTTTTTTCGAAATTCCCCGGTATTCGGAAGTGCTGCCGATGACCTCCCCCGTCAAGGCATCGGCGACGGGAAATAGCTTCACAATGTAAGATCCGGTTTTTCCCTTCACCTTGATTTGGAGGAAGGACTGGGAAATCCTCACAGGATTCTCAGCCTCGCCGTCCAGGACGAAAGCGTCGAATCCGCCCGTAGCGGAGTCCAATAAAAGCTCTACATGTGCGAATTCCTCCCCCAGCTCGATCAGCGTCCCATGGTGGGGCGGATGATGCTCGTGGGCCGAGATTTGGGCTGCTAAGAATAGGAATAGCGGCAGGATCGCGGCGGAAGCCAAGATCCCGGATAAGTTTCTTTTTTCCATTTCGTTACTCCTTATATTCATGTGTTAAGACAAGGGATCTAAATTACGGGCCACATCCGTGGAATAAGCCCTGAGGGCGGGGACAAGCCCAGAAACGGCCCCCAAAAGGGTCATGCCGATGGGTACGGATAACAGGGATGGGTGAAACTGGAACACGTCCAGCACCACACCCGTCTGCTGGCGCACCACCACGGCGGTTACTGAAAATATAGCCAGGTAGATGCCGTACCCGGCAAGGGAGCCCATTCCAGCGATGGCGGTAGCCTCTAGCACGATGGCGGAAAACACCGTGGAGCGCTTGGCGCCCAGGGACCGCAAAATGGCGAACTCCCGCCTTCGCTCATTCAGAGTGTTGTATAAACTGGAAAGAATGGACGCGGCCGCAACCAGCATCACCAGGTAAGCCACCAACGTGAGGATCTTCGTCACCCACCCCATCTTGTCGAACAACTCAGCCATCACCTTCCCGATGGGCCAGGCCAAGGTCGCCACTTTTCCCTGGCGGTTGATGGTTTGGTCCAGCATGAAGCCCGCCTGGGGGCTGTAGAATTTCAACATGACTGCGGAGACTTCCTTATCGGCGTCCGGTATTTCCACGCCCTCCTTGGCCACATACTCTTTCCCCGTTCCCCGAAGGACGTGGCCCTTCATGCGGTATACATCGTCGATAGGAATCCAGATGACCCGGTCCGAGGGCGTGTTCGTCGGTTGGAGGATACCCACCACCTGGAACACTTCCTCATGCTGCATGTTGGGGTCAAAGAAAAGCCCGTGGTATGGTTTGAATGTGGAGCCCACCTGGAGGTTTAGTTTCCGCGCCGCAAAACTACCGATCACGGCCTCCCTTTTCGCCGGATCGAACACCCTTCCGCCTGGCTGGACCGAAAGGTGCCGGCCGTTTTGGTATTCGAATTTCGTGAAAATGTCCCCGGTCGTCCCTACAATGCGGTAACCGATATAGTTGTCACCCACCGCGTAGGGAACGGCCAGTTCCACCCTCGGGTCCTTCTTCACCGTCTCGTAAAGCGCCCAGGGAATGTTGCCGGGGGATGTTTCCAACTGGAAAACCGCGTTCAGGACCAGTTGGAGTTGGCTTCCCCTGGCTCCCAAAACCGCGTCAAACCCCGCTTGGCCGCCCGTGAAAGCACCCCGGGTCTGGTGCTGGATGGAAAAGACTGCCATGGTCAATCCGGTCGCCAGTGCCACCGATACAACCGTGATCGCAGTTGAAAGTGCATGCTGTCTCATGCTCCGCTTGACCAGGAAAAGCAGGTTTTTCAACTTAGTGATCGGATTCATTTCTGGGGCCTCCCGTTTCCAACCAAGACCGGGACCGGATTGATGCGGCTTAAGTTTTCCACCCTCTCGAACTTCGATAAAATCTCACGGTCATGGCTAACCAGAAGAAGGGCCGCCCCGTTTTCCTGGCAAATCCGGCGAATAAGTGAAAGGGATTCCATGGCCCTGACATGGTCCAAGTGGCCCGTGGGTTCATCTGCCAAAACCAGTTGGGGATGGTTGGCCAAAGCCCTGGCCACCGCGACTCTCTGCTGTTGCCCGACCGACATCTGCCTCGGAAGATATTGAAGTCGTTCTTCTAACCCGACCTTCTCCAGTAATGTTCTCGCGTAGGCCGCGTCAACTCCTTGGCCGAACATCATTCCCAATTCCACGTTCTCCAAGGCTGTATAGCCCTGCAAAAGGTTGAAAGTTTGGAAGATATAACCCAGTGATTGTGCGCGGACCATATCCCTTGAGCTTTCTGACAAGGTTTCCATTTCCTGCCCCGCCAGCCGGATGCTTCCCTTGTCGGCTTTCAATATCCCGGCGATAAGGTTTAAAAACGTCGTTTTTCCTGATCCGCTCTCGCCCGCCAGCGCCAGCTGTTCACCCTGGTCCAGAGAGAAATAATTCACGTTGACAACCAGTTGTTCGTCGCCCTCCGGCGACGGGTAGGATTTTTTTAAATTTTTGATTTCAAGAACTTTCATTTTTCCCTCGTGCCTTTAATCGGTTAATAAAAGAATCATTGGGAATAAACAGGGATATGCCTTGGATCGAACGGGAAAATGGCCGGGAATATGAGCTTGGGAAAATCCGGAATTTATGTTGATATGCCGGAATAAGCGGAAGTGTTTAAGGCACTAACGCTACCCTATCGGTTGTTTTCCCGTTTGAAGGTTATGAAAGGACGGCAGGAGGGGCACGGCCAAAATGAAACGAAAATTTGGTACTGCGGAACGACGGAAGAAAAACCAAGACAGCGAAAAACAACGCGAAAATCGGGACAATCTCGACGGGAGCAGCGGAAAAATCCGAGTTACAGACCGCTTTGTGAAAACTACAGTAAGCGCAATCGCTTTCTTCAGCTTTTTCATGATGGTGGTGGACATAATTTTCGGCAAGGTCCACACCGGCGAAAGCCAGGAAAACAAAAATAGCCGTGAATTTGATCCATTTGCGCGAACGCATCAAAACTCCCTGTGAAACTGGCGTTTATGATGGCAACCTTGGTAGGGAAAGTCAATCATTGGACGAATAAAAAGGTTAAAGGTGGTTTGGTTAGGGGTTTCCTCATTTCCCAAAGAAAAACATAAGGCCCTGGAAAGCCGTAAGATAAACATATTCGTTAAAAAGTAGCCCAACCCTCGAACACCTGAAGACTCACCAAACACCCTATCCCTTTTTGGGAATTGATCTTAGGTTATCGAAAATAGTTCATTTTATCTTTCATAAAAGCGGCTCAAAAACACCTTTCTGCCCCACTGCTGTTTCAACGGCTTCCTTCCAGGCAAACCGGTGGGGTGAATCGACAACCTCCCCTTCTGCGTTCTTTTGGCAGTCCTGGCAATATTTCTCCAGCCTGTCCGCCAGATCGGATAAGCGTTTTTTCATCTTTTCCGCCAATAGCCCCTTGAATGCATCGTCATGAAGTGCATCCATAAGCATTAAAAAATGGTTGAGGCAGAGATGAAAGTTTTTAAGGAAAGCCTCCCGCATTTCGGTTTGCGCCAGTCCCTCCACCAGGATACCGATATAATGCCGCCGGATTTCAACCGTTTTTCGACAGCCGGGACACATCTCATGCCCGGTCCATTCGGCTAGGAGGTTCTTGCGCGTCGTATATTTTTCCAAGAAATCGGCGGCTAACAATGCTTGGTCCTTGTAAAGGATGGAAAGCGCCAAGGTATCATGGAAGCCAACCAGAACATGCGCATGGTACGGACAATACCCACGCGATTCCCGCAAGTCATTGCGTGTTCCAGGGTTGTTGACGTTTTCGTACAATAAAGCATCGAAGTTGGCATGCATCGCTTCCTTTTCCAATATACACAAGGCGCAACCTCTGGCCTTTTGAAGTGTCTCCAATACTTTGAAATATGGCATGTGTTTTTCCATGTTTACCCGCCTCCGAGACCTTCCATGCGGCTTCGTCGCCGATGGGATCGTCCTAAAAGTTCCAAGAGTTCATCAGCAAGCGAATCGAATTTCCCGGTCTTTTTCACTCTTGAAGCCACTTTCATGGCCTCCTCCAATCGCCCCTGTTCAAAAAGACAAACGGCCAGTTCGTATAAAAATTTTGGTTCGTATGGGTTGAGCCAAATGGCACGGCGGAACTGGGTTTCCGCCAATTTAAAGGCTCTGTGCTGAAGGAAATAATTCCCCAGGTTAAGATATCCATAGCCCAGATAAGGGCTTGGCCTGAGGGCGTCTTCCCTAAGGATTTCCCTGTCTTTTCTTTTTCGGCCTTTAATTGGCATGCTTGGAAAACCTTTTTCGGTGTGCACCCAACGTTTCAAAACGCGATGCAAGGGGCACAAAATCCGTTTGCCTTAAATTTTCCCTTGATCGATTTGCCCCGAATCTGCTCTTTTTTGAACAGATCGCTCAAATTTGCCTAGCTGTTCCAACGCCATACGGAGGTCCTCCCCCGAATCCCGGCTGGCTTCCAGCAGCCCCTGGAAGGTTTCCATCTCGTCCCTGACATGGTGCTGGAAATCCTTCGCCATGCTTTGAACAGCTTCCATCATGGCTTCCGTCCATTCGGAGCATAGGCGGTAGAGGTGCTTCTCCACCTGCCAGGGGATGGTATGTAGAAAATGCCGGTGTACGAGGGGCCGGAAAATCCACATGGGCACCAGGAACCAGACACCTTCAAAGGGGGTATCAAACACGTTTCCCAAGTGCATGGACGGTTTTTCCGGGAGAACCACCTCACCACCAAAAACAGGACCGGTATATTCGAAATGCAGGGCCTCCCGGACTTTATCGGATATTCGAGCTGCAAATGCCCTAGCCGAGCGGTTCACGGAAGACTCGATTTCCCGGACATGGGTTTCACCGGCTTGGATGTTTTCACGTCCCAGCTGTTCGAGCTTTTCGGTTAACCGCGCTTCCAGCCAGACCTGGTATTTCGCGGTTTCCTTTCCTAGATGACTTCTCCATCCACTCATTTCAACTTCTAATTCCAATTGCAGTTCACGCGCAATCCCCTCCCTATACGGGAGAAGTCGCTCCTCAAGCGCCTGCCTGATCCGGTGGCTCGCAATATCTTGCAAGTTGTACAATTCGTTTTCCTGCATGGAAAGGGACTGCCATTCCGCATTTATCAAACCGGAAAGTTCCTGGCGCGCCTTTTGTCCGGCCAGAGCCACCTGCAACGCCAATTCCAGAAAGCTGCGGCAAGTCTTCAATAAGGCTTGGAGCTTATACCGGAGAATTCCCTCCGATTCGGAGAAACGGTTGGATATCAGTTGGTCATTTAGAAAACGGCGCAGGGATTCCAGTGTTTCTTCATATCCGGGCCTTGTAGAAACGGGAAGGACTGGAATCTCTCGGCTAAGCCGGTTCTTCAACTGGGATCGGACATATCCCAGGATGGAGTTCATTTGATCCTTTGTGACAAGATCGGCTTTGGTCACCAAAAGAAGTGTCTTGGGGGTGTGTTCCTCTAACTGTTGTATCAAGGACAGGTCATCCTCGGAAAGCGGGTGGTCCGCTGATACCGCCACCAGCGCCACGCCCACTTTGGGTAGCCAGTCCAATGTGGCGACCGTGTTATGGGCATGTAGGCTTCCGATGCCCGGTGAGTCCACCCAGCGGACGCCCTCCCAAGACCCGATTCCTTCCAATTCGACTTCCACCCGGACGACTTCCTTTTGGTTCTCGGGATTTTCCTTTTCAGTTGCGAATTGGGCAATAAAACGCGGGGACGTATTTTCAATTCTGCCGTCCCGGAAATAGACAGTCATGCGATCGGAAATACCGGCCATAACACGGGTGATAACTGCCGTAGCTGGCAACACGTCCGTGGGAAGAATTTCCAGATTCAAAAGGGAGTTTAAGAGAGAACTTTTCCCCGCCTTGAATCTTCCCAAAAGCACAATGTCCAGGGATCCGAATTCCTGGTTAAACTCGGAAAGTTTTTGAAGGGGAGGCAGCAGAGCAGGTATGGAGAAACGGCGACTGGCGGAGCCGATGAACGATAGGACTTCCGCCGCCCATGGTTGGAATGGATAGCCGGTTTTCGGGACTTTTGTGTTAGTGTCCGGTTGTTCCTGGTGTCCGCGGCGCTCGAAAAGTGTGACGGTGGGCGGTCCAAAAGTGTGACACCCCCCGCCTTCCATACGCCTTACGGTGTATGGTCGTTGGTTAGCTTTATCAATCCTTCTTGTCTTTGTTTTTGAGCCGTTTTTTTGCTTCCACCAGCCTGTGGCTTTGGCCGTTGGCCTCCAGAATATGCACCCGATGGGTCAAACGGTCAATAAGTGCCCCCGTCATTCTCTCGGAACCCATGATTTCTACCCAGTTTTCAAAGGGAAGATTGGTCGTTACCATCAGGCTTGTGCGCTCATAGGCCTTGCTGACCACTTCGAACAGCAGCTCGGCCCCCGCCTTGGAGAAAGGAACGTACCCCAGTTCGTCCAGGACAATTAGATCGAGCCTGGCCAACTGACGGTGGAACTTAGCCAATTGTTTCTCTTCGCGGCGCTCCAAAAGTTCTGTCACGAGGCCCGTGACGGAGAAGAAACGCACCGCCCGGCCCTGGCAGCAAGCCTGGAAGGCTAAGGCCGTGGCCAAATGGGTTTTACCCGTTCCTGAATTGCCGATCAGCAGGACGTTTTCTTTTTTGTCCATGTACTTGCCCCGCATGAGTTCCCGCGCCAGTTCTTGGTTGATCGAAGGTTGGGCCTTGAAATCGAATGTGTCCAAAGTCTTGAGAACGGGAAATCCGGCATCCCGGATGCGCCTCTCCTTGGCCCTGCGTTCTCGGTCCAGAAGTTCCAGTTCGGCCAGTTTGAGCAGGTATTGCGGATAGTCGCTGCGCTCGGTGCGGCAGAGCTGGGCCATCTTGTCATACTCGCGGTTCATCGTAGGAAGTTTGAGTTTTTTGAGGTGATGTTCCAGCAAGAGGGTCTTTTTGGATTCGCTCATACTTCACCTCCCGTCAACATCAGCTCACGGTAGGCCGAAAGATCCGTTCGGGCCACCTGAACCCGCCGCAAGTGCTCACGGCCGTCCAGGCTGAAGGTGGTCAGCCTGTAGTCCTCCCTGGGGTAGAGCAACTGGGCGAGGGCGTCACGGGTGTAAATTTCCATCTGCACGGCTTTTTCCACCGCTCTCGTAAGCCTCTCCATGGGATATTTTTCCAAAAGCTGCATCGTCTTGATGAATTCCCGCGCTCCTTCGCCGCGAAACTTTTCTTTGCCTTCCATGCGTCGACGCAGGAGAGTGAAACACTCCGGCAAATTCCAGTCTTCCAGGGGTCGAGCATGGTCGAGTGCGCCGGGTTTCCTCTCCAAAACCGCTAAATAATGCACTGGATTAAATGCCATGCCTTCCTTGCACCAAAGACGATCATGGGTCGTAATCCGCTTGTCCTTGTAAAAAATATCCACTCGGTCAATGTATCCCTTCACTACCACCGGATGGTGGGCGTACTCCACGGGCACGGAATAGTCGTTGGTGTCGAAGCGTACCAGAGACATGGACGTGGCCGTAGTGGACTGCTTCAGGCATGCGTCAAACGGAGTGTCTGGCAAAGGGCGGAAATGGGTTTTGTCCCCCTCAAGAAGCTGGGCTTTAGTCGCCCCTTTGCCGCGCAATTTGCGTTCTAAATCTTCACGACAGTTCACCACCAACTTTTTGTTCAGTTCTTCTAGGCTGCCTACTTGAGGGACCGGCACCATGAAGTTCAGTCGAACATACTTCACTCCGCCTTCCACCACACCTTTTTCGTTGCCCCTGCGTACGGTGCAGAAGTGGTGGTCGAAGAGATAGTGGCTTACCAATTGCTTGAAATTCCGGGTCAACTCCCGTTGGTGTACCCCGATCAACTTCTTTACGAGGGTTTTGGCGTTGTCGTAGCTGATCCGCCAAGGTACTCCACCAAAGTATTTAAAAGCCCGGATGTGGCCTTCCCACACGAATTCCGTGCTCTCCCGCTCAAATATCTGCACGAAGAAAGCGTCCGAATACGGCAGGGCCATCACGAAGTAGGGCCGTTTTACCAACACACCATTGAGCTTCACCAGGGCGTGTCCAAAATCCACCTGTGCCTCACCAGGTCGATGGGTCAAAGGTATAAAAACCTCACTGGTTCTCTTTTTGATCCCTCGCACCGCTTTTTTTACCTGGGTATAGCCTCCGGTGTAACCATCTTCCGCGCACAAGCGCTCAAAGATACGCTTGGCGGTATGACGCTGTTTTTTGTGGGTGTGTTTGTCGTCTTCAAGAATTTGCTTGATGCGGCCCAGGAAGGGCCCCACCTTTGGCTGAGACCGCTCCTGGCTTATCTGGTAGCCCGGAGGCTGGCTATGGGCAAGAATCTTCTTGAGGGTTTCCCAATGAATACCCTCTTCTTCCATCACCTGGCGCTTGGAGACCCCTTCTACCAGCACTTTTTTGCGAATTTCGGTCCATCGGTCCATATCTTTGTACACTCCTTTTCCTTCCGGTATCTGTATTCCCAATTTCTGGAACCACATCATCCCGGATATTCGAGGAGTGTCACACTTTTCGACCGCCTTTTTTGCCCCCTAGACCGTCACACTTTTGGAACGCCGTTTACAGTGGACGGACCGCCGTTTTTACAAGCCCAGGAGAATAGAACAGCACTAACGACAAATATTAAAAATCCAACAATAAAAATATTTTTTCCATCCATAAGAATGACCTCCAAAAATATCTAATTGTCTTATTACTTATGGAGGTAATTTTTGAACTTATTATTGGCGACCACCACGGGTGAAAGTACCCGTGGTAATCAAATTAAGTTTCCAGCAACATTTATAAATAAAATTGTCTGAATTTTTACTGAAATCTAACCCGAACCGAGGGTTCAGTATTTTCATTCAGCCGCAAAAAACCTGAAATAAATTGCATTAAAACCAAAATTCCCAGCGAGTTACCCAAAAGGATGCCAGCCAGGAACCTGAAATATTTCTCGGCTTTTTGTCTCAAGGGGTAACGAATGTTTCGAAAAGAAGCCGCCAATATTTTTATTAGAAATATCAACCGCAGAGTCGCAGAAATTCGCGTCGAAAACAGACTTACGCAAGAAGATCTTGCCGAAAAAATGGGCGTCGATGTTAGAGATTTGCAAAGATGGGAGACAAAAAGGGGAATGAGTCTATGGACGCTTTATAGATTCACAGTGGCATTACAGAGACCCGCATCCGACTTCTTCCAAGAACCAAAAATAATAAAATAACCAAGTCCGCCACCTGAGAAACATCTTTATTCTTTTTAAATTTTTAACTTCATTGGATCTTTTTTACTTTGTCAATATAAGTTTGTTATTCTTTGTTAAACGGAGACGATATTCTCCACCAGCGTGTAAAATAATTGCTTCTGTTTGACCCTTCAAAAGATCCGAAATATTCCAGCGGGGCTTGCCTTTTTCATTCGATTCCTGTGGTTTGGTTTCAGTGGGTTGCATATTGTTTTAAATCCCCTCGAAGAGTTTGTTGATAGCGCAACCCAAAGCTTTGTGAATCTTGACGACATTCTTAAGCGTAATCCTTCTCTCGCCGCGTTCCACGAAACCGATGAAATTGCCTGCCAAACCCGACTGATTTCCCAACTTTTCCTGAGACCAGCCATGCTTTTTACGGATCTTGCGGACATTCTCCCCAAATTTTAGGATGATTTGATGATCTGATTTTTTCATAAGATATATTAAACCCCCTTTTGTTAAAGTTTAAAAAGATGAAACAGTCCTTCTTCATAGACTATTCAAACTGTTCCGTTGAATTTATTTATCACAACCCAAAATAGTCATGGGCCTTTTGACGAAATTCCCCTAAAAGCTGGGCATCAAAATGTCCGATCAAATTCTTCCTCTGAATGGGATTTGAGGTTAAATCCTATAGCGTTTCCGGCTTAACACTTGGAATGGTATATAGAAATATTTATCCAAGGCATGATAGACGACTGTTCCCTCTTTACAGTGGTCGATTAAAAAAAGTGACTCTACGTTGAAAAAAACCCCTAGTGGATTTTTAACAGTAGAGCTTTATCTCTGGTAGAAACTCCGTTACTTAATGAAAATTATCCTCTTCAACCTTGTCCCATAAGGTTCAGTCAGCATAAAAACATAAACTCCACTGGCACAGGAGTCACCATACTTGTTGGTCCCATTCCATTGGTACGACTGGCTGAACGGGGCGTCGAGGAACTGGGAATCGAGTGTTTTAATGTGCTCACCCGCCGAATTGTAAATCCTTAAGTCGTAACTCCCTGGATACCGGTTGTATTCCACGAAAATGGAAACCGGTTCCGAGGGACTGAAAATGTTTTTGGACACGTAAAAGATATCTATATAAACCGGAGTAGGGGTGGGCGTACAAGTGTTGCCCGGCCAACCGCAAGGCGTGTCCGTGTCAGTAGGAGTAAAAGTTGAAGTTGGCGTTGGGGTAACCGTGGGAGTGTTCGTGACCGTGAAGGTTTCGGTAAACGTGTGAGTAAAGGTCGGTGTGAAGGTGGCTGTGGGTGTCGGGGTCGAAGTGAGTGTCTTGGTGAATGTCGGAGTAGACGTAAAAGTTGGTGTGAATGTAAACGTTCTGGTAAGGGTTGCCGTATAAGTATAAGTGAGAGTCTTGGTGTTCGTCGGAGTAGGCGTAACCGTGGGGGTATGGGTGTCGGTGAGCGTCGTGGTTAAGGTTGGCGTGTTGGTCGGCGTAATGGTGGGAGTATTGGTGGGAGAATAAGTCAAAGTCCAAGTATTCGTGTCGGTCGGTGTGTTGGTGGCGGTCGGGGTGTCCGTCACCGTGGGAGTAGGTGTCTTGGTAGGTGTATTTGTTGGCGTGTTCGACGGGGTCAATGTGGGTGTGTTCGTAGAAGTGAGTGTATTCGTCGGAGTGTTGGTTTCGGTGGACGTGGGGGTCGGGGTAAAACTATTGGTGAAAGTGCAGGTCGGGGTTAAGGTCGGCGTGTCCGTGAAGGTATTCGTGAAGGTTGGCGTGTAGGTTGCAGTCGGTGTATTGGTGGAGGTCGGTGTATCCGTCACCGTGGGAGTAGGTGTCTTGGTAGGTGTGTTTGTCGGTGTGTCCGTAGAGGTCGATGTGGATGTGTTTGTAGAAGTAAGTGTTTTCGTCGGGGTAAAACTATGGGTGAATGTGTTAGTCGGGGTTAAGGTCGGCGTGTCCGTGAAGGTAATCGTGAAGGTTGGCGTGTAGGTTGCAGTCGGTGTGTTGGTAGAGGACGGTGTGTCCGTTACTGTAGAGGTGTGTGTCTTAGTAGGTATATTTGTTGGGGTGTTGGTCTCGGTGGAAGTGTAGGTCGGGGTAAAACTATTGGTGAAAGTGCTGGTCGGGGTTAAGGTTGGCGTGTCCGTGAAGGTATTCGAGAAGGAAGGCGTGTAAGTTACGGTTGTGGTGTCGGTGGGGGTAAAGGTGGGCGTAATAGTCGTGGTAAAGGTTATCGTGTGTGTGGAGGTGGCAGTATGGGTATTTGTCGGAGTATTGGTCAAGCAGGCGACCGTATCGGTGACCGCATTGGTGAGGAGCATTTGCAGGGGTGAGCCGATATCAATGGATGCTTGGTCCACGAATGAGGACGGGACGCAAGATTTAATATAAACCCATAACGTAACCGCACCGGTAGTGGGCGAAAGCACTGTTCCCATATTCCAAACCACCATCCCCGATACTTCGGAGCAGGGCGCGCCTGAGCAGGAAAGATAGGTTAGGTTGGTGGCAAGCGTGTCCACAATCGTGGTCTGGTACCAATTGCTGCCGGAATAGTTAGTATAATTAATGACAAAGCCTACGGTGACGCCAACGCTTAATTGGGCTTGGGCACCGGAAAACTCCAAAAACAAAAGAAACGTGGAAAAACCAAATATTTTCCACATCCGTCCGACGGCCGGCTCCGTTAAAACGATAGCGGTAAGCGCCGTTGAATTCCCGGTATGGGAAACTAACCTTTTTCTCGAAAAAACTAATTTTGATATTAGGACCCGCATTTTATTAACACACCTTTCAATATTGGACAATCCACTTATCCAATACGACTAACTCGGAACCGAACAAGGAAACCCGTTTCCGAGTCGGTCATGCAAATTCCGAAAAAAAGCTGTAAAAACCTGAGAAGTGAACCAATAGAACTGTTGATCGCATCTTTACGGGCTCCACCGCCCAACTGCTCGCCCGTTAATATGCTCCGCCAAATTTTCGACTCAGCCGAAAATCATGGTGGCGGAGGCGGTCCGCTGTCCCCATGCTTACCGTTAGTCACGGTTTTTTGGGGAGAAGGCATGAAGGGATTGGTCCCAAGATTTTGAGGCGTTAATTGCGCGGCCACAAAATTTTTAAAAAGGACTTTGTCGCCCTCTTTTAACCCCGAGATTACTTCCGTTTTTTTGCCTTCACAGAAGCCCGTTTGAATGATTTGCGTTTGGGGCCCGCCATCCGGGCTTGTGGGGGCCTTCATAACAAAATAATCACCGTCGGAAGTTTGTTGCAAAGCCTCCGTTGGAACGACCAAAACTTTATTTTTTATGGATAAATTGAAAACCACATTGGCCGTCATGCCGCTTCTCATGAAGGAAGATGCCTTTATGGGCCACACGTCCACCTCGTAGGTGGTCACGTTATTGACCATGGTGGATTGGTAAGCAATCCGCCCCACCCTGCCGTTGATTAAATGGTCTGGGTAAGCATCAAGGGTGACAAATGCTTTCTGGCCCAACTTGATCAGGGCAAGGTCGGTCTCATCCACTTGGGTGTTCACGATCAATCGGTCGGACATGACCATAATTGTGACTCCCGTGTTGACTACTTGGCCGGGAACGGTCGGCAAATAAATGATCCGGCCGTTTTCAGGGGAAAGAAGGGGTGTTGCCTGATAATACTGTTCCCAACGACCCAATTGGGAGATGCCTTGGGCGGCTGCTTCATCCAACAAGGTGGCCCGTTCAGTGGAGCTTAATTCCATAAGCTTTTGGCCTTTTCGGACGGTGTCCCCTTCACGCGAAAGGATTTTCTCGATTCTTCCCGATAGGGGCGGAAAGACGGCCAATTGATTGTGGGGCTGGACGTTTCCGGTTTCCAAGACGGAAGTCTGAATGTCTTCCCTCGTAACAAGCACCTCTTGAAAACCGTCTGAGACTCGCGCCTTTTTACCCCAGCCGAGACCAGTTAAAAGGGCTGCAAGACCCAAGGTCACTGCTGGAATGAGAATTTTCCATCGCATAGACATACATTCTTTCCCATCAAGTCTTTCCCGGATTTTCGATTTGTCCGCTGGGCGAGGACTGGAACTGAGTGGCTAAGTCACCGCTGAAAACGAGGGGCCCCACGTGCTGGAGGCGGCTTTTGAGGTCCGCCCAGATTTCCCCACCCATGTCGGTCCAGCGACGGCAAAAACTATGATCCTCACTTAGGTAAATCCCCGTTTTCGGCTCAATCATGCAGTTGAAAAAAGCGTACCGGAAAGGGTTTTTCTCCAACGGGTCGTCCATCGTGAATGCCCCCGTATAGCGTAGTTCCGGATAACGCTTCATCATCCGCTCGAAAACCGCCCTGCGGATCAAGGTGAAACCCATACCCACGCGCCGGACTTTGGTGAAACCATCCCGCGTCTGAATCTTTTCGGGGTCCATGACTTCGAAATCGTAATCCAAGACCGCCGATTCCAGATGGAGACGCCCCTCCTTGGCCATGGCTTCAAACCGGGAAAGGTTCAATCGCTTGTCCGGGTAAACCGCCGCTGCCACATCCACCCCGAGGTCCAGCAGGCGGAAAACCTGTTCCGGCTCGAAACCTACGTCCGCGTCCACGAACAGGAGATGGGTAGCGGGTGTGTTGGCCAAAAACCGGGCCACGATGTCCTGACGCGCCCGCTGGATCAGCGCGTCTCCCCATTGGGCCAGGACGTTAAAACCCACGTCGCCACGGCCATAACAGATTTTTTGCAGTTTCAGCACCGAATGAGCGTAGATGCTGTTCACCTGAGCCCCAAAACAAGGACTGCCGATCATGATATAAGGGGGAAATGGGTTCATGGCGCGGCCTTCCGGGCCACGATTCCCGAGGGGGCATGTCCTCGGGTGAGGAAATCACCCTCGAAAGTAATCTGGCCCACATGGCTCAAACGGCTGCGCAAATCCACCCAGATCTTGCCGCCCATGTCGGTCCATCTCCGGCAAAAGCTGTAATCCTCACTGAGATAAGCCCTGGTTTTTTCGTCTAGGAGGCAGTCAAAGAGCGCCGACCGGAAAGGGCTTCCGGCGAGTGGATCGGTCCTGCGGCTCACTCCGGAATAACTTAGTTCCGGATAATGTTCCACTATGGCGAGAAGAGCCTCGCGCCGAATCATCAGGAAGCCGGTACCGGCGTAACGCGCCTTCCCGAACCCGTTCCGTTCGACAGCGGGTTTATCCAGTTCCACCACATAGCGAAGATTTCCGGTTTGCGGCCGTTCGTAATTGCCCATGACCAGGGCCTTTACCCTGGCCCAATCGATCCGCTTCAAGGGATAGGCCCCAGCCGTTATTTCCGCGTTGAATTTCAGGAGCCGGAAAACCTGTTCCGGCTCGAATTGGATGTCCGCGTCGACGAACAAAAGGTGAGTGGCGTCCTGGATTTCCAGGAACTTGGCCGCCATGTCCTGGCGGGCCCGGGTAATCAGGGGGTCGTTTGGGTTCAACAGGATGGTTACTTGTAACCCTTCCCGTATGAAAGCCTCCTGCAACCTCAGCAGAGAGAAAAAATACGCGCTGGTCAATTGGCCGCCGAAGCAGGGGGTGGCGACTATCAGGTGGATGCGGGATTTGCCCATGGTTTTTTCATCCTCGAAATAATTCCGTATCCAAAAAAAAGTGGATTTTCATTTGGAAAATTCGCGTTGCCTTCCGTTCAGCGATATAAATTTCAAGTCCAGATTTTGACCATGCTTGCAAAATATGTCATTTGGTAAACCTTTATGTCGTCTTTGACTGAAAGGAAATGGCGCTCGATGTTGTGCCACCCAAAATGCTCACCAAATCGGAATACATCTGGTCGATTACCTGCAGAACTTGAAGTAACGCGTTGTAAGTAATCAAGGATTGCTCGGCCTGCTGTTCTATGGTTGCGATGGGAACACCCGGGGTTGACGAAGTGGAACTCGACCCGCTGGTGGTACCGGTTGACACCCCCGCGATATTGGCTTGGGCGTCATTCAATTGGGTCAATGAATCCGAAGCCTGGGTGGCAAGGGTTTCTTGATTTGAATAATCGTTGCTGATTTGGGTCAGCAACCCGGAAGCCAGGTTCCCAACGGAAGTTAGATTGCCGTTTAAACCCGTAAAAACCGAGAAATTTCCGGAATTGTCAACAACCGTCAAGGGTTGCGGGGTATGGTCGTAAAGGGTCAAAGTCTGTGTGCTCGTGTTGAAACTAGCCGTTACGGCATTCCCGGATACCGTGGCAATTTGCGTGGCAATCGCCTGTAAAGACATGGTATTGGTCCAGTTAATCTTGTAGGTCTGATTATTCCCGGCCGTGATAGTAAAGGTCCCGCTAGTGCCGGGGGTCACTCTAAAAGCCTCGACATTGGGGCCGGTATTGAAAGCAGTGCCGAGAAGGCTCGAATTCATGGCCGTTGCAGCGGAATTCGTGAGATCAACATAATCAATCTTCGGCTCCGATCCAGCAAAACTATTGTTCATCCGAATAGAGCTGTTTATGGCATTGGAAAGATTGCTCCAATTTGATATTCCCCCGGCAAAATTCCCGGAAATATTAACCAGGCTTACCGGATTGTTGGAAAGAATGAAAAATTGCCTGGAAGTTGCGTTATAAACGGCATCCACATTCGGGTCAGCCGCGTTGATTTTCGCGAGGATGCTGTCAATCGAGTCGGCGGTTGTATAAGTTACCAATTGCTGGTTAACGGTAAAGGAACCAGCTACGGGTATCGTGGAAAAAACCTGGGAACTAATGGCTTGCGTGGGATCAATAGTTGCGCCGGCAACCCCAGGTTGGCTTTCCATAAAGTTGTTCCCCAAAAGATTCGGAAGATCACCTAAAAATTTCGCGATTGTCCCATCAGTGGTATCGTTAGGGTCGATTGCTGCGGCCAGCAACGAGTTATTGGAAATCAAGCCGCCGCTCACACTGATATTCCCGGCACCCGTTCCCGTAAAAAACGCTGTCCCGGTTGTTGTTCCGTTGGCCGCATAACCCGCTTTATGGAGGATGTTGGTGATATTCAATACCGAGGTGGCGATTTGGTCGACCTGATCTTTGTAGGATTCCAAAACGACGTCTCGCGCCTGTAACTCACCGGCAAGGTTTCCCCCCGTGATTAATGTTGTAACATCCGAAACAATTACTTGTCCGGTCGGCGTTTGGGAGGTATAGACGATTGTTCCGTTGGGGGATTGTATGGATATGCCCACCAAGTTTGGATTATGCTGGTTTGAGAGATTAGTTTGAAGAATAGCCGCCCCGGAAGAATCCACCAAGGCGATTCCGCCGATAACAACTCTCACAGTTCCATTGTCCCCAATAACAGCCTGGTTGTTGATTAATCTCGAAAGACGGTCTAAGGCGTAATCCCGGGCGTCCAAAAGGCTGTTTTGGTTCGAGCCTTGGGTGGTATTAAGCTCTTTGTTGATGGAGGATAATTGCTGGAGGATCTGGTTGATCTGCGTTACCGTTGTATTGATTTCGCCGTTCATGTCCGTCTGTTCGGTTTGCAACTCCTCATACTGGGAGTTCGCCAATTGGGCGAAAACCACACCGTCATTGACGACGTCTGTGCGCAAACCGGTATTCGTCGGATCAGCTGCTAAATTCGTCCATGCCTGGGCGAAATTGGTCAAAGCCGTGCTTAAGGTTGAACTCCCGTCCACAATTCCCTTAATATTGCTGAGGGTCTGGGATAATATTTCCGCCTTCCCCAACACCGAACTTTCCTGCTGGATCTGCTGGTCCAGAAACAAGCTTCTTAAACGCGTGATGCTTTGGACATAGGACCCGGTTCCCACCGAAAGATATTGGTTTCCCGAATAAAAGGAAGTGGAAATTCCATCCTCCACATTAACTCTTTCAAGGCTATTCATTAAATAACCATCGGAATCAAGAGACGTTTGGGCCAGGTTCGACGCAGTTACATCCTGTTCCAATTGTTGGAGAATCAAAGCACTCGTGATGGTGTAAAGACTTTGAAAACTGTTGATCATAGCTTCCCCCTAAACGGTCTGGTTCACACGCATGTTTCTTTTAGTTTCCCCATCTAGGCCTGAGTAAAACGATTTGGCCGGACGGGGTTAAGACCGATAAGACGTTGGCAATGCTACTGATGCCAGTCGGCATGAAGCTTCCCTGGAGTGAACTTTAGAGCAAATGCCATACCAGTTTTCCGATGAAAAACCCGGCTATTTTTAAACATCAATGGGATTGTCGTAACGGTTATTCGGCAAGGCGCCAAATATTGGTTAAAAAAACAACGAACCCTGTCACGGAGAATTCGAGTCCTGCATTTGGCATTCGATGCTTTTTACATACAGTTTTCCACCAAGGGCCGATTCATAGCGTCACCAATAATTTCCCCGTCAAGAGAACCCTGTCCCCCTTTTTAATGGCGTAATAGTAAATCCCACTTGAAACCTTGTTTCCAAAGTCATTGCGGCCATCCCATTCGATCAAGCCGTTCACCTCCCGCTCGGTGTTCACCAGTTCCCCTGAAACCGTGTAGATTTCCATAGAAGAACCGGAGGGACAAAGGTAGGCCTTTAAAACCCCGCCCACGGATTTCTGGGGGGTAAATGGGTTGGGCCAGACATGCAGACCAATTGGAGTGGGAGTCACGGTCGGAGTAAGGGTCGTGGTCGGGCTCACCGTCGGAGTGGAGGAAATGGTGGGTGTAGTCGTAAAGGTGGATGTGGAAGTTACAGTAGGGGTGTCGGTAGGGCTGGGGCGGGGGGTAACCGTAGCCGTCATCGTGGGAGTGTCGGACAGCGTCGCGGTCGGGGTGTCGGTCGGCGACGGCGAATCCGTCGAAGTGGCTGTTTCCGTGGTTGTCCAGGTTTCGGTGCCGGTGAATGTGTGCGTAAAAGTCGGTGTGATAGTCGGCGTGGAGGTTGAGGTCGCAGTGGTGGTAAACGTTAAAGTCGGTGTGGGCGTGTTCGTCGGTGTCGGGGTGAAAGTCGCCCGGAGTACCCCCTGGTTCAGCCCATAATAGGTGATCCAGGTGATAGATTGCCCCGGCCCCAGGACTTGGCTCAATCCCGATTCACTACCAGTCCCGGTCCACCATATCACCACGGCGCTGTCGGTCGTCGGCGCGCTTGAGCTGAGAGTCCATTGGGCTATTCCGTTGACCGTGTTCCAATCGGCGACCTCGAAAACATCAGGTTTGGTGGCAGCTTCCCCGTAGGAGTTGTTATAAAGGGCACCCCTTCCCACCAACGTGGCGGTACCGGGAGGCGGAACGTCATAGTCCCACCAATCCGTGGGAATCGTCCCGGAGGAGGTCTTCCAAATCCAGGCGGAACTTGACGTGCTGATAACACTGTTTCCGTTGTCGATGGAAATATTGGTCCCGTCAACGCTGTTCACCTCCGTGTCCAACTCCACCCGGCATCCGATATTATGTGAAACGCCACCATTGTTGGTGGCGGTATATTTAAGTTCAATCATATCTGCCCGGGAACCAGTGATGACGTTATTCACGATCTCGTAGTGGCTTCTCAAATCTATATTCGATACAACCTCTGACCCTTCGATATAGGCACCCAACCCTGTCGCGGGCGATGAAGCCGTCATAGCAGTTCCAACCGTGTAACCCGAATCAAGGTCGTAGGGGATTCCATCGATATTAAAAACGATATGGGAAGTGCCGATCGAATAATAAATTGTTTCAGTACCAGTTGAATAATACATGTCATAAAGTAAAGATGCGTAAGTAGGGCTATAGGAATAGGAAGTTCCAATGACCATATCCTGAAGCGTCGTATCGGCGATCATCAGGATATACGGACTATCAATATATATGTCGGCCAAGGCCGGGATCGGCAATAAAGAAATTATAAAAAGTATCCCTAAGGCGGAGAGAGTCCTTCCCATATCAAGTTTTTAATGTTGTGGATTCAGGTGGGGTTGGGAGATTGTACTGGGTAGTCAAGATACCTTTGAAGGCGACGGTTCCTACATGCACCAGTCGGCTTTCCAGGTCCACCCAGATTTCCCCGCCCATTTTTCGCCAGCGGTGGCAAAAACTGTAATCCTCGCTCAAGTAGGTATCAGTGACCTCGTCGATGAGACAATTAAAAAGCGCACAACGCCAGGGGCTGCCCGTTAAAGTATCCCCAGCCTGGTATTCCCTCGAAAACCGGAGATCTTGGTAATGTTCCACCATAGAGGATAGGGCCTTGCGACTGACCATTAAGAAACCACCACCGACATATCGCGCCTTAGCGAACCGGATACTGTTTTCTTGGAACTGGGGGTCTTCCAAATCCAGGACGTAAGATAATGATGAGGATTCAAGGGGCATGCGTCCGGCCTTTGCATGTTCGGTGATCTTCGCCCAGTCATAACGTTTGGTGGGATAGACGGCGGCGGCCATATCCACGCCAATATCCAGGAGCCGAAATACTTGGTCCGGTTCGAAACCCAAATCCGCGTCCACGAACAAAAGATGGGTGGTGGAAGTATTTTCCAGGAAGTAGGCGACGATATCCTGTCTAGCCCGGGTAATCAATGCGTCGCCCCATAAAAGGTTCACGCTCAAATCCAAATCTCCTCGTTTAACGCAAGCTTGGTGGAGTTTTAGGAGCGACGTGGTGTAAAGACTGGCCGTTTGCCCGTTGAAACAAGGGGTACCGACCACTAGGTGGGTCCGGGGTTCAGTCATGCGATACCCTTTCGTTTGGAACTCAGGTCCTTTAACGAAACCCGTTTATAGGTTTCATTTTGGGGCCCTTTTGTTACAGGCCTTCCATTCCGGATGGACGTCGCGGGAACGATTCAGGCCGCGTAAGCGGATAAAAAAATAGGTGCGGAGGCTCCCTGAAGCCGTAAGTAACCGCACCTTTTTTCGTCGGGTTTGAATATTTTAAACCCCGGTGTCAATACCGCCTGAGCGCGTCGTAACGGCTTTGGTGCCGCACTGGTAACTTGAAACAGTTTAGGAAACCGGTTGTGAATATAAAGCCGTGGTTGCAACGGCCTCCAAATCTCGTTAATCCGGGCAAAGAAGAATGATGCCCATGGGAACGTTTGTTTTATCGGCCGTCCCTGTTTTCGTCCTCTTAAACCAACGTATTGATTTTACTGGTGTCGGATATCGTTGCGGTGGAACTCGATTGAACCGAAGATTGGATGAGTGAGAAATTGTTCGTTAACGGCGTAATATCCATGGCTAGAATGGCTAACAACTCCTCGATGAGTCGCAAGAGTTTTGCCAACTCGGTGGTAGTGACCGTTCCGGTCGTAGTGTTCGTACCGGCTGTGGAGGAGGAAGCTGTATTCCCCGTGGCGTCGGACGTCGTTCCCGTCGTGGAATCGGTGGAGGAGACACCCGATATTTCGGATTCCAATTGCGAAATTTCTTTTTCCAATCCCGTTACAAAACTGGACCCGGAACCAGTGGAGGAGATGGATTTCGTCTCAGTTTCTAATTCGCTAAGCACTTTCTGAATTGCGGAGGTGGAGTTTGATCCCACGGATGAGACGTTAGTCATGATCGCATCTCCTTCAAAGATTTTTTAACTTATTTTCTAAGCTCCGAGGGTTATGCCCAAAATAAATCAACCAAACGCCGAAGCTTCCAGGGTGTTGTTTTTAACCCAAGAACCTGTCAGCTTCCCGTTGTAGTCGTGATATCCCCGACGTTTTGAACATCCGATAAGGGATAATTCGTACCATTAACCTGAACCGCTGGTCCATTCGAGTAATAGACGATCCCGGTGACTTTCCCGGTGACGTACCCCGATGTCACGCTTGAGTCAGCCACCGTCACCGTTTGCCCAATCAGGGAAACCGCCGAGTTCTCCAAAACCGTTTCCATTTCCGTGCTCATGCTGGTCATCTGTTCCAATGACGAGAACTGCGCCAACTGCGCCACGAACTGGCTGCTGTCCTGCGGGTTCAGTGGATCCTGGTTTTTTAGTTCTGTGATTAATAGTTGTAAAAACGTGTCCTCCGACACGAATTGGCTGTTACTTCCAGTCACGCTTGAGACGGCGCTCGACAACGCACTGCTGACACTGCTGACGCTAGTGGACATTTTCAAACCCTCCTGTTTTTCCGGCAGTAAATTACAAAGCAAGTCCCGTACCAACCGTGGCCGTGGCAAAAAATCGCGGTTTAGTCAAAAGCGGGCCAGTTTGCTGTAAAAATTTTGGTTAAGACGCCAGATTTCGGTTAAGGATGGTTTTAAATGCCGAAGGAACCCGGGAAGTTCGGGAGGCTGGAGATGAAACATCGTGAATTCATCATTAACAGCGGGTCAGTAAATATTTACGGAAAGTATAAATAATGGCTTATTAGAAATTGAAGATTATTGGCTACCCCGGGAATCTGGGGCTTGACCCGGTGAAGGTGGAGGTGGAGGCAAATTTGCTCCTTTTCCGTCGTCCCTCCAGGGGTTCATCCAAGGCCCCTCAAGCGGTCCCCCGGTAATATCAAGTACGAATATAGCTTGCTGGGCCAAGGATAAGAGCACTCGAAGTTTTTCCTCAAATTGATGACGATGGACCTCCAGTTGTTTTTGGTCTGCGGCCAGAACATCCAAGAGGGCTTTTATCTCCTCTTCAGGGGCTTTGGAATCGACTTTTAATTGAAGGGTAGCCCGGTCAACCTGAAACCGGTCCATGAGAAGCTTTAACTCTCCTTGATCATTTATAAACAGTTCTTTAATTTTAGCGGACTGCCCTTTGCTTAATCCAAGCCGTTTCTCCATCATTTTAACGGGGTCGGCTTCCCAACCTCGATTCATCCCCTTTCCCACCGCATCGGGGCCTTTGGTGCCGGTCGGGGGTTGGTCATTAGCCTTGACCGTCAAAACGGACCCCAAAATCAAGAACAATGATAAATACCCATACCCCAATATTTTCCAATAACGGCTCATGAATTTTCCTCCTTAATTTTCCATTTTTTAAGCAAATCTTGTACCAAACTGGATTTTCGATTTTTTAACGCTTCGAACCCTTTGTCGTACAAATTTTGGTTACTGCGCCAAATTTTAGTTAAGGGAGCCACAAAATTCGTTGTTCCCTTTTCCCAAAAGAAAAGAGGGTTTGAATGAATTTTTAAGCACTTTTACGACATTAAGGTTACCAATATGTTCACTAAATTTTTCTTTTGGTTTTTTTGAATGATAAATGGGTAAAAGGTTGATTTTTAATTCCCATTTTTTATATCCATATCACGGTTTTGTTCTTTCAATATGGATTCATCCTTCCCATTATCCTTCCAATTGTTCATCCACGGTTCCCTATCCAGCCAACTGGATCCGGTCAGTCCCAAGATAAACTTGGCCCTCTGATCCGTCGTTAAAAGGTTCTGAAGCTGGTTCTCAAATTGCTGATGAAGATCTTCCAGGATCCTCCGGTCCTTGGAAAGGGCAACCAAAAGAATCGAAATCTCCCTATCCGAAGCCTTGGTATCGACCTTGGATTGCAAAGCATTTCGGTCCGCCTTCATTTGCCGGTTTAATGATTTGATGTCCTCCTGTAATTGTTTAAACAAAATCCCGATCTTGGAAAATTGAGCGTTACTTAAGGCGAGTTTTTCCTTCCACATGTTTATATCCAGTTCGAAACCTTTGTGCGGAATGGATGCGCCTCGAAAATCCGGGCCTAACAACGGCCTGTCCCTGAAATCCGGGGCGTCGGGAGGACCCGCCATGAAAGGTAAAAAGCCTGGCGACCCTGGTATAAAGGGCGGCATAGCAAAAAACCCGGCCGGAGTCGCTTGAGCTGAATGTGTTTTGTCGTTTTGCGGCTGGCTTTGGGGAGGACCTTCGATTTCTTCCCGTAAAAGTGCCAACTTTTTTCGGAGTTTTTGATCCAGTTCCCCTTTGAGCCCGGTTTTTATTTCCGCGAGGGCCTCCTTGGGTTCCTTTAAGTCATGGAATAAAAGATAAGCGAGTGCGTAATGAGCCAACGCGAGGGAGGGTTCTAAACGGGTCGCCTCCTGGAATGTCAGTTTGGCCGAAGTGATTTCTTTATTCTTGTAATGAATCAAGCCCAAATAATAATGCACCATCGAAAGCTGGGAATCCAAACGTTTGGCCGTTTCCATTTCTTTCAAAGCCTCATCCCATCGGCTTTGATCGTAGGCGATCAGACCCAAGTAGTAATGAACCACAGGCATTTGCGGTACGCGCTTTTGGACCCATTGGAAAAAGAGGGCGGCTTCAGCGAAATTTTGTTGAACATACTTAACTAAGCCCAAATAATAATGGGCGTTAATGTTTTCCGGGTCCTGCTCCAAAATTTTCCGGAAACCTTGCTCGGCTTTCTTGTAGCCTCCCGCATTCAAATCCGACACCGCATTTTCATAAACTCCCCTGGATGATGAATCCACCTGCGCTTCCAAACCGGATCCGGATATTAAAAATAAAAAACCGGTTGCAAGGATAAAAACCGTCAAGTAATTGGGTTTAGGGTTTCTCACGGCAATGACCCTCCAAATGATGTTTGGCGATTTTGTACTGAAGGGCCGAACGGGAAACGCCCAATTTCCTTGCGGCATGGCTTTGGACGCCGCCAACTTCTTCCAGGGCATGCAAAATCAACGCCTTTTCCACTTCTTCCAAGGTCCGGATCAAATCCCCCTTCAAATTGCCGGGCAATGAGGGTGAAGAACCCCCTTCGGGGACAACCTCCATTTCTTCCTTCTCCGAAAGCACGACGGCCCTCTCAAGCAGATTTTGCAATTCCCGGACGTTACCCGGCCAGGGATAAGCCTGTAGGACCTTCATGGAAGATGGACTGATGCGCTTGGGCGGTCGGCCCACTTGGCCGCAAATTCTCTTTAAAAAACTTTCGACGAGCAGGGGAATATCCTCCGCACGATCCCGGAGAGGGGGGATATGGATCGTGACGACATTCAACCGGTAATAAAGATCCTCCCGGAAAGCCCCCTGGGACACCTTTTGCTTCAAGTCCTTGTTGGTGGCGGCAATGACCCTCAAGTCAACCTGGATGGTCTGGGTGCCACCCACCCGCTCGAATTCGCGTTCCTGCAAAACCCTCAAAAGTTTGACCTGGGTTTCCGGAGTGATTTCGGATACCTCGTCCAAAAGAAGGGTGCCACCCTGGGCCATCTCAAACCTGCCCATTTTCCTTTGAAGGGCGTCGGTAAAAGCCCCTTTTTCATGGCCAAAAAGCTCACTTTCCAGGAGCGTCGGCGCGAGAGCCGCACAATGGACGCGCACGAAAGGAGCGTCTTTCCAAGGACTGCTGTCATGGATGGCTTGGGCCACTAATTCCTTACCGGTGCCGCTTTCCCCCTCAATCAGGATGGTGGTTCGGGCGTCGCTTATCTTGCGGATCGTATCATAGACTTGGCGCATTCCCGGGCTGTCCCCAACCATCCGGCCCTGGTAAAGGCCGAGTTCATCCTTGAGCCGCCGGTTTTCCTCCTTCAAGTTGTTCACTTGAAGGCAGTGATTAATTCGCATTTGTAGTTCGTCCATGGAAAAAGGTTTCAAGACGAAATCATACGCGCCCTTTCGCATAGCCGTTACCGCGTCCTCCACCGTTCCATAGGCGGTAATGACCAAAACATGAAGTTCAGGATCCATTTCCTTGACTTTTTCAAGCAGTTCCATTCCGTTCATGCCCGGCATCTTCAGGTCGGTCAAAAGTATTTGCACTTTTTCTTGATTCAATAGAGTAAGAGCTGATTCAGCGGAAGGAGCTGTCAGGACATGATGGCCTTCTTTCTTCAAATGGCGCTTGATAACATCCCTGATGTCTTGTTTGTCATCAACGATTAGGATAGTACTCATGAGAAACCTTTCGATATTGGCAAATATAGCCGAAAGACGGCACCGCCTGATGGAATGTTGAAAGCTTCCACGCGGCCTCTATGGGCGGAAACCACTTTATGCACGAATGCCAAACCCAACCCAGAACCCGAGGTTTTGGTGCTGAAAAAGGGCTTGAAGAGTTTGGATTTCACATCGTCCGAAAAACCCGGGCCAGTGTCTTCCAGTTCCACCAGGGCGTACAAACCTTCCCGGCGTAATCGCAAGGTCAAAATTCCGCCTTTGGGCATCACCTCAAGCG
This sequence comes from candidate division FCPU426 bacterium, assembly GCA_963847625.1. GTDB lineage: Bacteria > Oederibacteriota > Muellerivitia > Muellerivitales > Muellerivitaceae > CAWCKJ01. The sequence goes on from CAWKAR010000020.1 coordinate 30,675, forward strand.
CATTCAAACCAAGATTATAGAGGCTATTGGAAAGAAGTGTCCGGTCGGCCTCGACTTTGTCCAGGGGTTCCATCTCTATTTTGACGATCACAGCCTGATTTCGAGCCTGTTCCATCAATGCCAGTTCCAATTCTTTTAGGAGGTCCTCCAAGGCAAGGAACTCTTTATCCAAATGAAAAGCGCGCCCATACTCCAAAAAACGCCTGACAAGGTAATTAAGCGCCTTCACTTGATCCTGGATCTTTTGAAGGGGTGGAATCGCTTCGAATAAGTGAACGGCCATCTTCTCGACCCATTCGGCCTCACCGCGAATGATGATAAGTGGATTGCGCACTTCATGTGCTATTCCTGCGGCGACTTCCTTCATTTGCTCGGCCTGTTCCTCGGCAGCCTGTCTCAATCGGGACAATTCCTCCTCCCTGGCCTTGATCTGGGCGGACATTTCCAAGAGGGAGCCCTCCAGCTGGCCTAATTCGTCAGCCCTATGAACGCCGGGGATGGTTGTATTGGGATAACGGCCCTTCGCCACTTCCCGGGCCAACTTCGCCACGGTCCCCACGGGTTTCAATACGGTTTGTGCCACCAGCAAACTAACTAAAGCGCACACTAAAAAACCCATCATGCCTAGAAGGATGGAAAAATTCTTAAAACGTTTCAAAACCTCAAGGGACTTGGGATTCGCATCCACTTGAAGGATTGTTCCCTTAGACAAGGGGATAAACACCGACTGGTGGAGCATTCCGAATTCCCCTGCGTGCACGGGAAGAAGGACCTGGAGGTTCCGGCGCAATTGGTCGATCTGCGGTTCCGTCAGCAGGAGACTCTTGAACCCCGGGACCGCCTCCCCTGTCGCGTCCAAGAGCACCGTCCCTTGGCTGTTTAAAAGCGTTATGTTTTCGAGCACGCCCGCGTCCAGGAACCGGCGAAGTGAAGGGACCATTGTAGCCGCCAAGGAACCGGGTAATTCCGGTTGGGAAAGTCCCGAAAATTGGCTGGATAGTTCTTTTCCCACCAAACGTCCCATGGACAGAAGCTGTTCACCCATTATTTTTTCCAAGCTTTGTGAAACTATCCGGTAGATGATAAATCCCGTCGCTGATGAAAGAGCGAACCATAGACCCGTGAAAGTAATCAGGAGTTTGACTTTAAAGGATCTACGCCAAAAAAAGAGAAGATCTGAAACTTTTCGGGTTATGAGAGATGGGTAGCGGTTCAATGTATTATTCCGTCACAAAAAGGTGGATTAAAAAGGATAGTGCAAGTTACATGCCCGTATGATTAAAAAATCAATCGGTTAAAGAACTTTGGCCCTGATTTATATTTTGTCGCCTGAATTTTTCTCCAAAAACAACCATTCGGGGAGCCATTAAAGGATCAGGAGTGCGAAGCCGTCTATTTTTCACCGAGCCTAAACTCACCCCACAACTGAAAACTACCGGATGCCCAACGGTTTTTTGATCTTGGTATTCAGTAGGTTTCGGTGATTGAATATTTTTTATCCACTGTCCACCCGCACCGGGAATAATTCCGTCGGGGTAAAAAAGAATCTTTCAGTCCTTAAAATTTTTCGGTCACCGTCAAAGAAAAAAACCGTGACCGACCCATAATTCACCGGATGGAAGTTAATCCCGAATAACCATCTGGTCGAAAACGAGATAACCAAAATTCGGCATCTTAACTATAAACCATTACGACAATTTTATTCTGGTGATAAATTTACGGCTTTTCCAAACATTTTCCAATTGGAACGAGATTTGCTTATCCAGAAGAAGACTGCGGGATTTCAAAAGATAAGCAGTCCTCGGTTGGTCCTTTTTGAGCGACCCTGAGTTCAGGCGGATCTGTTCCCCGCCATAATAATTTCGAGGAGGAAAACAATGGGTCTTCGAGACATGTATAGCGCCATTTCCGGCCTGGAAGCCAACAGTACTTGGCTTGACGTGATTGGAAATAACATCTCCAATACCAACACGGTGGCTTACAAAGCCAGCCGCGTGGAGTTTGCGGATGCGTTAAGTCAAACCCTCAGTTCCGGGCAGGGGGACAATACGGGCAGCAATATTGGAGGCACTGATCCCGAGCAGGTGGGATTGGGGACGAGGGTAGCTTCCATTACCACTTTATGGACAGAGGGAACTTTACAATCGACTGGGTTGTCGACAGACGTCGCCATCAACGGAAATGGCTTCTTGTTGTCGAAAAATTCCGGTCAAACCTATTTGACACGGGCCGGTAACCTGACTTTTGATAGCGCGGGAAATTTGGTCGACCAAAACGGCGGCTTAATCCAGGGATGGAGCGCTTCGACCAAATACACTACCACAATTTTGGATTCCAGGGGGCAAAACGGACAGGCGTCGGTAATCACCGCTGCGAGCCTTGTCTTGAACGACACTGACCCCTCCCAAATCGGGAATATCCAGATCAAGACGGGTGAAACGGAACCAGCCAAGGCCACGACCGAGATTAACTTCGTCGGGAACCTGGACTCCTTTCAACAGGCCAACCAGACCGGGGGCGTATTAAACCTGGGGACAACCGCCCAAGCGGTGCTCCCGTTCAATTACGCGGGCGCCCTGTTAAATAACGCGAAAGCGGGATTGGTCCTCTATCCCGCCGGAAACGCAAACGGTACGATGGCTTTTGAGCAAATAAGTAACCTGAGCACGCCGGTCGACGCGAACAACACTAATAACCAGACGACACCAGTTATGGAGAGCGGTGAAACCTTAGCAGCTGCACAAGCTAACGGGGGCAATTATGCTTGGGACCAAAACCCCGCCGTGACGCCGGCCCTGACCACCACCACCACGGTTTACGATTCCACGGGAACCCCGCGACAGATAACCACGCTGTTCTACCAGGTCAACGACTTGGGAACGGCGGGTGTTAATAACGCTGCCGGGCCTAACCAGGTTTGTTACGCCTGGTACTCTTTTGACACCACCAATGGCGCCAAAGTCAGCGACAAAACATTGGTCGGTGGTACGGGCATTCTTGAAGGTGAGGTCGGTGGACTTAATAACAACATCGCGGCAAACGCTGGTTATGATAAGGGTGTAAACGGTGACCAGTACTGGGGGGATTTCGTTTATTTCAACACGGATGGTTCATTGGCTTCCGAGGGCGGGGTCCATCATGTCGCCGCCACCGGTAATAATATACAAAGCCAAGCCACCATATACCTATCACCCCTCAACGATAACGCAACCGTTTCCCCGATTCCAACCATCGGGGCTGAGGTCATGGCCGTTACCATGAATTTCGGCACCGCCGGCGCGGAAGACACCGCCACCTCCCAAATCCACGGCAAGCGGGACGGTTTGACCGGCGACGCAGAGGGATCCTACCAAACGGTGAACGGGGTCAACACCTATGTTCCGGACAGCCATGCCACCGAAACGCAGAACGGGTACGCCGACGGTGTCCTTCAAAGCATTTCGTTTGACTCGACCGGGACGATTAACGGAACTTTTTCCAACGGCCAGACCACGGCATTAGGCCAGGTAGCTTTGGCCAACGTCGAGAATGAGGGCGGGTTGGACAAGGTCGGAAGCAATTACTATCAACTTTCAACAAACTCAGGTAAGGAAGTCGTTAGCACTGCCGGTAAGAACGGTCTTGGAACTATTGAAGGCGGCACCTTGGAGTTATCCAATGTCGATTTGACGACTGAGCTTTCAAACATGATCCTCGCCCAGCGGGGATTTGACGTGAACTCCCGCGTGATCGCCGTTGAGAACGCCAACCTGCAGGTCCTGGTCCAATTGGGTCAGGGCGGTTAAAGGATTTATTTAACCCAGGCTGCATATTCCCCGGCCCTTGGCCGGGGGCTAGCCGCTTCTTCCCTTGAATAGCTTTGAAAATCGAAGGCGCTTCAACTTCGCCCTTAAATGCAAGATTTTATGCTATCGAATATAAAAAAAGTGCTGATCCTCGACTTGATAAAAACCGCTAAATGTCAAAAAGAGGTGAATCATTATGTTCCCGCAATCGAGTAAGAATGATCCAGCTTTAAAAGAAATAACAAATATCCAGCACCGGTTAGGAATCGTTCATCGGCAAGCCGCGCAGACGATTGAAGAAATGAAATCTTTCGGAACCCTTTACCATGTTGCCACGGATGAAAATCATAAATTACAGTTTTCCATCCACGCTATGGATCGTATGGGTCTTCGGAACATCCATCTTTCCGCTCGGGACCTGGTCAGTATAAACAACGCTGTCGATAAAGCCTTGTTAAAAGGGGCAAGACAATCCCTGCTGGTGATGGCCGACCGGGCTTTTATCGTCGGCGTTTCCAACCGCACCGTCATTACTGCTTTGGACAGCGGCGATATGAGGGAAAAGGTCTTCGTCAATATCGACAGCGCAGTAATAATTTAGCTTTGCATAGTTATTTCTTGGTCAATATATCGGTCCACAGATAGTAAATACCGTTATCGTGGTAAACCCAAATGGACGGCCGGACTAAAGAAAGACAAATGACCCTGGAGGCTGCCGGAGAAAATCATCCGGGATATTCCTGTTCAGGAAGATAACGAAAGTGGTTTTTTATTACTTGAATATTTTCAGTTGATTACCCGTTAATTTTCGTTCTGAGATTTTAAAATTTAATTCCACTAATACACCTCCCATGTTGGACAGCACCTATATCGTTTTTAAAGCCCTCGAAGCTTGATATTCCAATCATAGACCAGCCTTAAAGCTTTAAGGAATTCTGTCTATCTTCCCAAAAAACCCGTAGGGTCGAGGACTGGCGCGGTGGCCCTGCGGCTCCGTTTCCAGCCCCCGCCACCTCGAACCGTGCGGATTTCCCGCATAGCGCTCTCCTGTTGTCTTCATGTCAAAGTTTATGTGACCTATCAGGCTGGCAGTGCTTTCGGTTCCTGGTAATACTGTAATCCGGTAGTTGCTATACAACCCCAGATTCTTGTACAACCATTCCCTACTCCACCTGTCCCAACCGTATCCCTGGTGATTCTTTGCCCGCATTCAAGTGGCGTCGTACTTTCTTCTCGACCCATCTTTCCACGTACCTGAAACAACGTTTGGAGTGTCCTATTCGAAAGTAATTGACCCATCCACGCAATACGGGATTGATTAGCTCAATCACCCTCTGCATCGGCTGGGATTGAAAGTTTTGGAATACCTCCTGAAGCTTGCTGAGAAGTTCCGTTCTTTTCTTCATTTTCGGCGTGAACTTCACCGCCCATTTCCCCCGGCGGGTTTTCTCCAGCCGGAAGTCAAACCCCAAGGAACCCAAAACTTTCGCCCTTCGTTAAGTCCACTATCCGCGTCTTGTCCGTGTTAATTTTCAGGTCAAGTTTAACCAATTCCTCAAGTAGTCTTGGGTAGACCGCCTTCGCAAGCCATTCACCCCGTGGGTTTCCATCCACGAGAATCACCATATCGTCAGCAAACCTCGCGTATTCGATATGGGTGTACTTGCCTTGGCGGGTCGCTTTCTTCGCCTTTTCCAGCATCTTGTCCACCTCATTGAGGTAGAGGTTAGCCAGAAGAGGGGAAATGACCCCGCCTTGGGGAACTCCTCTTTTGCCGCTGGCTTTCAGGATACGCTTCAGCAATCCCATCACCGTTTTATCCTCGACCCTCCGCGCCACTTTCTTCATCAGTAGGTCATGCCTCACCGTGTCGAAGTACGCTTTCAAATCAAGGTCGATGACTCGGGTTTTCTTCCCGACAATTGCCAATGCTACCCTATTCACCGCCGCATGAGCAGTCCGCTTGGGTCGGTACCCATAAGACCCATCTTGAAAATCCGCCTCAAAGATTGGTTCCAGGATCAGCTTTACCGCTCCCTGGACGACCCTGTCCCGAATGTTGGGTATCCCAAGGACTCTGACCTTCCCATTTCCCTTGGGTATCTCCTTCTTCCGGTTCCGAGCCGGTCTGTACGTGCCTTGGACTAATTCACCCTGAATGCTTTCAAGAAACGGCTCCTCCCCAGCTTCCTCAATGGCCTCAAATGTCACCCCGTCTATTCCAGGGGCTCCATTATTCGACTTCGCCATCCGGTAAGCTTGTTGGAGTGTTTCCATCTTGCAAACATGGGTGTAAAGTCCCCAAAAACACCAGTTCTTTTCAGACTTCGCTTTGACGTATATCTCTCGTCTCAGGTCTTGCAGACTGATGGACGTCTTTTTCATACCGTCCCTGCCTCCCACTTTTGCCGAGAGACTTCACAACAGCAGGGTTACTTCGCTCCACGGACATTACTCCGCTTCTTCGCTACTTTTAACCCGTCCTACTCCCTCTTGCCTTCGGCCGCTTTCCCGCGTTGGGTTATACAGCCTACCCTTTTCCAAGTATTTCTACCTGGGGCAAGGAGGGTTTCTCCAGTTGCTTAATGTGTCCTTGTCTTCATGCCGTGGCTAGCACCCCGCCAGTGTGTTCCAGCGCATTAGCCTTTTCGCGCCGTTCCATGTTGCCTTCATCCCACGACGGAGGACTCGGCCTCTGGGGCTATTGTTTTCGGGGCCACCTATGCCTTCACTTTCGTTACGGCCTGACAACTCGCTCACCATCCCGAAGATGGCTTTATGGATGGGCTTCAGACAGTCGGTTTCCCTTCTGCCTGCCATCCTAGCTAATGGGCTTTGGCTATTACCCATGCAAGACTACCTCTTGCTGAACACACCTGCCTTTTCTGGACGCACGCGCCGCCACCGGGGTCACGACGGCACACCTTGCCCGGTGGCGGTTGGTTCCCTCCTCCAATCTTCATATCAATCCATCGCGTTTTTAAAAAATCGATCCGTCTCCCGGGGGAAGACCTCGGCCTCCCCCCAATGCCTGACGGACGCAAGCTCATAGGATTTCTTCGCCCTGATCGCCTACCTGTAAAACCCGCTTCAATTCCTCACGTGGCGTCCCATCCACGTCATAGTCAACCTTGACCACTTTTATAGGCCGGTCGGCCATAATCGTCTGGACGTTTCCGCCCTCGACCACCACGACTACCCTGGGCGTTTCCTCCCGCTTCCCTGTTAGGGTGCAAATGACGCTCCCCAGTTCCAAAGCTTCCGCCTTGGATAGCCTTAAGCTGATGGGTTCCACTTTGCCGGCGCGGGCGGATGAAACCGAAAGGTTGATCTGCCCTTTCACATCCTTGAAACAATCCATCCGCCGAGGGATGAAATACCCATTCCTCCCCCTAGCCCACCCTTGCCCCTCCAATTCAATTTCCTTAAGCATGACCGGCCTCCTTTCAAGCCACCGACTTGTCCGGCGTAGCCTCGGCGAAGCCGGATTCCACAAAGTTGGTTTTCAAGATGTAATCCATGGCGGCCTGGGCCTTCGATGCCGCCGAAAAAATGGAGCGCCTGTGGTCCTTCAAGACCTGAATCCAGTCCCCGATGTAGTTGGAGTGCCGGGTCGTATAGGGAATCCCGCAAGAACCGCAAAGGAAAGCCGCTCCCATTTCAGCCACCAGTTCCTCGAAGGCGTAGGCCTGATCCCCATAGCGCTTCCCAAAATCCCGGTTCAAACGGCTCTCGCTTCCAGAAAGGTGGACAAGTTCATGAAGGGCGATCCCGTAGTAGGCCTCCGGGCTCTCGAAGTTCTCCTTCGCCGGTAGGGATATGAAATCCCCCTGGCGGTCGTAAAAGGCCTGGTCGCCGAGTGAGTGGACAATCCGGGCTCCCGAACCCATAAGAATCCTCTCGGCCTCCTCGATGGCCTTAAAGGGCTCCACTGGTTCCGCCTTGGGTATCAAGTGATTAAGTCCCCCCACTTGGTCCAGGTTAAAAACCGTGTAAGTCCTCAAGATCCAAAAGGACTGTTCCTCTAAAAGAACCTCATCCTCCAGGTGGAGGCTCTTGGTCTTGGAAAGCTTCTTGTAAAAAACAACCCCCGTTCCCTTCTCGCCCTTCCTCACCACTCCCCCCAAGGCCTTGGCCTGGTTGAAGGTGATCCAGGCGGGGGAGGAAAACCCCCGCTTCATTTGCTCATTCCAAAGCTCGTTATGCCGATATCGGCATAATGTCCTTTATGCCGCGTTCCGGATTATGCCGCATAGCTTTGGATTCCCCTTGAATTGAGCCCCAAAGCCATGCGGTCATTCGGCATAATCAAAGACCTTCAAGAAAGGCGAGAAGCTTGTCGTCGGGGCGATAGCGTCCTGCCTTACCCCTGGTTGATGCCATGCTGGACAGAACTTTCTCCTTGATTCGAAGATCTGCATGCAAGTAAACCTGGGTGGTTTCGACGGACTCATGGCCGAGCCAAAGCGCAATCACCGATTGATCTACCCCGTGTTGGAGCAGTTCCATTGCCGTGCTATGCCTGAGAACATGCGGGCTGACGCGCTTTCCGACAAGTGATCCGCATGACACTGACGCTGACAATGTGTGTTTGCGGACGATGTGCTCAAACGCGTCACGGCTCATCCGGTCGCCCCTGATCGTCGGAAAGAGTGGATCATTTTCAGCGCCTTGATGTTCCTTCAACCACAGTTCTATTAGCTTGGCGGTTTCCTGTCGGAGTGGTGTGCATCGCTGTTTGCGCCCTTTGCCTTGGCACCGAATATGAGCACCCACGCCAAGCACGACATCCCGGCGTCTCAGGCCGACCAATTCAGAGGCCCGCAGCCCGGTTTGCACCGCCATCAGTAAAATCAAATGGTCGCGACGGCCGACCCAGGTTGCCTGGTCGGGCGTTTTGAGCAATGCTTCGATCTCCGGCTGATCCAAGAAATCCACGGTTCGACGGATGTAGCGTTTGCTCGGCATGGCCAGGATTTTTTGGCAATGAAGCATATAGGCCGGCTCGCTCATTGCCACGTAACGGAAGAAGGAACGGATGGCGGCAAGGCGGGTGTTTCTGCTGCGTGCACTGTTCCTCCGGGACGTTTCGACATGGAGGAGAAAATCACCCACCAGTTCGGCATCCAGGTCTTCGATGCGGAGTTTCGTCGGGCTCTTGCCGCGCTTTTCACTGGCAAATCGAAGGAGCAAGCGGAAGGTATCGCGGTATCCGGCAATCGTATTCGGGCTTGCCTCCATCTGGTTGTGTAGACGGTCGGTAAAAAAATGTTGAAGAAGTTCCGGGAAGGTAGATGGGTTCATGATTGCACCTCTCCCGCTGAAGAACCGGTGACCCGTTGGGAGGCAAGTTCCAACAGCTCAGGTACTGCCTCAACATACCAGTAGGTATGTTCCGGAGCCCAATGACCAAGGTAGGTTGTCAGCTTGTACATCTCCCGGGAGAGGTCTTTCCCCGTGCGATACCAGCCGATGAGAGTGCGAACGGCGAACGTGTGTCGAAGATCATGAATTCGGGGACCCCGTCCATGTCTTCCGTACCGGGGTTTAATCACAGGACGCAAACCGATGCATTGACAGACGCTCGAAAAGTTGTAACGTGCGCTGCAATCGTCTGGACGAGTCCCTTGTTCCGTAGCGAAAAAGGACTGCGGCAGAAAACCCAAAAGTTGGTTACGCCTGTTGATATAGTCTTTCAGATGACTGACGACACTGTCCGTAATTGGAACTAGGCGTGCCTTTCCCCCTTTGCCCCGTCGGATTGTCAGTACTCCCTGTTCCAGATCAACGTCACGGTTGTCGAGAGTTAGTGCCTCCTTGACCCTGAGACCCGTGACAGCGAGAAGCCCGAACAAAGTCGAGTAGGTCAACGCACGCATGCCACTTTTCGATGGAAGCTCAGCCGCAGCTTTGATGATTTTCCTGGTCTCTTCGTCACTGTAGATATAGGGTTGTGAACGGCGATACCGAGAAGGAATGAGCCCTTTCGGCGGCACCTCATTCAATGGATCGAGGCCATGGAGCCATTGGGCAAAAATCCGAACGATCCCCAGGTAGCCGACCCATGTTTGTTGGTTGGCATGGCCAAAGGCTTTTTTCCATCGGAGGAACAAATCGATGGAAATATGTTCAGCGCCTTGCTGTTCGGCAAAGTCGATAAATCTTTGCAATATCGTGGCCGTCGTGCTGAGGTCGAAGCCAAGACTGCGACGGATCGCCAGATAACGATCAAGTTCTTTAGATAGTTGATTCATTTTGCGCCTCCCTCAACCGGCCAGGGTTGGGCGACCGAGCGCAAACCTTCAATGTCGAGTTTGGCGTAGATTACTGTTGATTCAAGGGATCGGTGACGAAGCACGTCGCCTACTTCGGCAAGCGATGTTCCTCGCCGCACCAGGTTCGTTGCCAGGCTATGTCTTAGAACATGGGCTCCCACATATGGAATTGGCAGCCTCAGAGCAGCCTTGACGAAAGCCTCCTTTAAGATCACGTTGAGCATCTGCCCGTCGCGGAATGGCTTGTGTGGTGCCATCGTGGTGACAAATAGCGCCCGTGACGTCGTCACTCGATCTCGCTGGATATATTCGACTAGGGCCTCTCCCACGTCCTGCGGGAGGGGCATGCAATCATGCCTCTGCCCCTTGCCCCGGATGAGAATCTCACCGTCGCGCCAGTTGATATCATTGATTTGAATCGTAATCACTTCCGCAGGCCGAAGTCCTAACCGTGCCAGAAGAAGCACCATGGCGTAATTGCGCCGCCCGTTAGGCGTATCCGTTCGAACGGCGGCAATCAAGGTTTCTACCTGTTCGGGTGTGACGTATCGAGGAAGTGCCGCCCCACGCCGTTGGGCCACGCTTGGAACGCTTGGTGCCAGATTGGTGGCTGTCCTCCCACTATTGAAGAGGAACAGGAAGAAGTTTCTTAGATGTCCAGGTGGCGTCTTGTCGAGAAACGGCTTTCCACGCGATGCCAAGTGTTGCAGAAAATTTGCGGTGTCGAGGGCTGTAATCCTGGAAAGATCAACTTTCCCGTCAGGGAAGCGGAATTCCAGAAAGCGTTCGACGAACCGCCGCCTAGCGTAGATGGTTCTCTCGCCGAGGCCTTGTTGGCGGCGAAGATATTCCTCGTAATCCCGCCTAAGGCGCATTTTGGGAGTGTCGTCAATTGCAACTGGTAAGGCCTTCGTCACCCCCAATCCCCTCAGGAATTCGACGAAACGCCGGGTTACACAGCCTGCCTCTTTCTTCTTGTAGAACGGTTGATCTGACCTCATGAAAAGGTCCATGGCCTGATTCTCGTCAATGTCCATTATCCCGACGCCGGACTCTCTCATGAGCTGATCGAGAACCGCGATACAACGGATATAGTCGGCGATTCTCACCCGACAGTAATGTTGACGTTCCAAATGGTTTCGGAACTGCTCCGGATAACCGCCTAGGGGACCATCAATCGTCCCGTTTTTAGTATGCCCACTGCCTGCTTCTAGTGATCTCATTTCGTTGCTCCTTCCAATTTGAATTTCCTGCAAAGGAGCAAAAATAACACGGCATTGTCGACATCCTGATGGCCATGTCTCCACCTCAAGGGTCGGCCAGTTTTCGAGTTTTATGCCGAATGACCGCATGGCTTTGGGGCTCAATTCAAGGGGAATCCAAAGCTATGCGGCATAATCCGGAACGCGGCATAACAAACAAAAACATTAATTCCCCGGTAGGCCTTCTTGGTGCTGGCGTTCAACGGCAGGGGTAAGCCCTTTCCCTGTTTCCAGGGTTTTTCCCAGGGCGTTACCCCCTTTTCCAAGTCCGCCAAAATCCGGTTAGTGATTTCCTCCGCGATGTTCCTCTGCATGGTTTTTCCTCCTTATGCGATGGATGAAACAAGCTTCTTAAACCGTGAAAACTCCAAAGGGTCCAGGGCGCATCCAATGGCCCCTAAAATCTCGCCTTCCGTCAGGGAGTCCTTGACGTCCACCGTGGCTAAGGTCTCCAGGTCCTCGATCTCGTAAAAAAAGGACCCGTCCAAATCCTTCCCGAAGCGGATTTCGTACCTCCCCAAGGCCTTGAACTTCAGAACTTCAAACGTCGGATGCGCCATAAGTCCCCCTTTTCAAAAGCTCCAACCTTCCTCAAGCTTCCGGATGACCCGGTCAATCTCCTCGTCCGTCACCTTCCAACCCAAGGCCTCCGGCTCCGTTGCTTCCGCCTTCTTGGGCTCCTTCTCCTGATTGTTCTTTTCGCCCATGTCCCTCACCCCCTTTTTTTCTTTGTTTTTTTTGTCGGCACTTCACCTTAAAAAAACCGCCTTCCCCCTCCCCCCTCAAAACCTGAGGGGGGAGGGGAAGGCAAAAGCGGGAGTTTTGGGAGTTCGTGCGGAAAAACGTCCTGAAAATGAGGGAAGGAAAAACAAAGGAAGGCCACCCTTTACTTTTGTGACAGCCGCGCATTCCGGCTGGCGCAAAAGTTGCCGTGCAAGGGGGGCCGTATGTAAATGAAGAGTGTTATTGGGCCTCGGGACGAACTACCGAAACTATCCTTCGTCCTAAGACCTCACCCTACCGGACTTCTGTGTCTTGTTTATGGGTTTGCTGCTGAACTTCAGGAAGGAACGACCAACTAGATCCACATGGAGAGTGAAAACCACCTCATCATTCAAAATCGCCGTTTCCAAATACGATTCTTTTCGGAATCCCCGCTACCCGAAGCGCCGATGCCCCGCCAGGGGCACAGCCGAAGGCATTTCAAAAATGGGAAACCGAGGGGGTATCACTTTTGTTACCCCGAAATTTCCCATTTTTGAAACGGCCCTGAGGACTCACAGGCCCCTTTCATTTATCGGCGGCGTGCCGGGATGGCATTTTTCGTTCATCCGGGCGTGCCGCCGCTGCAGGGGAAGGGCCAATCGGACAAACCGAAATGAAGCCTTTCACCTTCCCACGGAGTGCTAATTAAAAAGGCGTAATGAGGTTTTCCGCTTGGCGGGGTCCCCGGCGGAAAATGAAAGGGAGTTTACGGCTACCACCAGCTCCCCCACCTCCGGTTTTAAGGGGGTATCCATATAGGGGGAACTTCCCCCGTATGGTCAGGGGCTTGGGGGCGGACGCCCCCAAGGATAGGGGTGCGGCCAAGATCACCCGAACGCCTTATGTGAGGGAAGCTTGGCCCAGGGGGAAGTCCCACGAAAAAGGGATGCCGTTCCCCTTTTTCGTTCCCCCCCTTAAAAGCCTAAAGCTTTCCTTAGGGTTCCTTCCAAATATATTTAATCTTCTAAATCCCGGATATCTAATGTGCGGTTATAAACCTAACCTTCCATCGCGTATTTAACCCGGCTTCCTGGGGGTTCCCAGGAAGCCGGGCTATCTTTGGAATTGTCATAGTTCCTTTTGACTTTTACCTGCTCTCGTTCCGGCTTCTAGCACCCCTTAATAACGCCACCAACCCCTAATCCGTCAACCCCCGCCGACCTTCATCTAACACTTTCTCACTACCATCCACCTTGCCGTTACCACTTCTGACACCCACCTGCCACTGCTTCCATTTCCTACGGTCTTTTTTACCCGCACCACCTTTGACTCCTCCTACCACTCCCCTCACGTCCTCCCACCTCTGTTTCTATGTCTTTTGTCTTTTGTTTCTTTGTATTTCTTTCTCAATTTCTATTTATCTACTCATCAAGTTAAGTTTCTATAATTCATAAGGGTTTACTCTTGCGGAGAGGGCGAACCCCCCTATCGTTTCTAGCATCATTACTTGATGCGTAGATAGGGGGGTTCGCCATAGGAGCATGAGAAAACCCACCCAAAAAAGCCAAAAACTTCAAATTTTCATTTCCATGGCTCGGAAATGCCATTTCCATGGAAGGGCGTTAATTTCAAGACCTGCAAACAACCAGCTTCATTCGTGGTTATCCTGGCGCTTTTCATTTCCCTTTATTCCCCGCCCCGAATTAGCAAATCCACTTCCGGTCAGTTCTCTTGATGAACATTTTTACCAACCAATAGGCCTGTAGCAAAGCTTCAGTTGGAATGGGATATCCTTCGATAATGCCTTCAGGGATGTACTTCAAACAACGGAAAAGCCCCAATAAAGCCGGAATCTTAAAAATTCCATTTCCATGGCGCGGAAACGTCATTTCCACGAGCGCAGGTTATTTCTACCCTCGATTGGGTAAGGATTTTATATTGCCGGCCATTTAAATTCCTGACATCATCGACAAACAAAACCTGTCTTCTTGGAGTCTCCATGGCACGTTCAAAAGTTGACCCCAAATCCATTTACCGCCTCAAAGTCAACCTCAAGGACATCAACCCGCCCATTTGGCGGTGTATCCTCGTTTCTCCCTCGACCACCCTTTTCCAGCTTCATGACATCCTGCAATTGGCGATGGGTTGGCTGGACTGCCACCTGCACGAGTTCATAAAGGGCAAAACCCATTACCAGCCGCCGGACGAGGATACCGAGTCGGAATACGTCAATTCCAAGACGGCCCTTTTGGGACAGGTATTGGCCGCCCCTGGAGACAAAATGGAGTACCTATATGTATGACTTCGGCGACGCATGGGAGCATGAGATCATCCTAGAGGAAATCCTGCCCCCCGAGGCGGGACTGAAATACCCGCATTGCGCGGCTGGGGCACGCGCCTGTCCCCCGGAAGACTGCGGTAGCACTCCCGGATACGAGGACTTGGTGGAAGCCATGCGTGACCCAAAGCATCCGGAGCGTGACAGGTACCTGGAGTGGCTGGGTGGCCTCTATGACCCCGAGAAATTCGACCTTGCCATGGTCAATAGCGACTTGGAAGACCCCGAAAAAGCGTGGGATAGGAAGATCAATGGTTAGTTTTGGCACACCATAAAAAGGGCCTGGTCTCGCCGCGGCGATTCAGCTTTTGCCTAGCCGCCCAACCCCGATTACCCAGCCTTCTTCGGCAAAATCTTTTTCAACCCCCTTTGGACTGAGCGAAAAACCCCCTCATATTCAGGCAGTTCCAGCATTTGATCCGCCAAACGGCTCTCCCAAAGCTTTTCATAGCGTTCTTTTTTCGCGGAATACTCCCGGGCTACGCCAGCCAATGTTTTACCCCGGAATGCCAGTTTCTTTTCTACCGCATCCCCCAATTCCTCTATATCAATAGAACCATCCTGAATCAGGTACCAAATATCATATAGATCGCGTGGTTCGGTTCTGGTCCTATCCATAAGGGCGACCAGTTTTTCCGCCGCTATTTCCCCCAAGCTGTAAACCTGTATCTTGGAATCCCCGGGCAGATCCGTAAATTCGCCGTAAGGTCTCAGGATCGGTTTATATACCGGCTTAAAAACCAATTTTTCCTTGATTGTGATATCCACTTTAAGTCGCGGCAACTTTACGGTCCTGGGAATCGGCCCTTCATATTCCAGGTAAAAAGTATGGCTGTTGGTGTGGGTTTTCCGGTCCGATTCCTTAAACCGGAAAATAATTCCAGAGGCGTTGTTGACTCCCTGATAAACCGTCTCAAGCTCCTTTTGGATGATTTCAAAAGGTGTTTCCGCAATTAAAGTGAAGTCCAAATCCTCGGAAAACCTATAATCGCCGAAGTAACACTGCTTCAAAGCGGTACCGCCCTTAAAAGCCAAGCGCCCACCCAATGAAGTACGGGACAACGCGGATAAGAACCACGCCGCGCAGTAATTCAACTCCAAAATGTTTTCCGGTATGCGGCGTTTACTGTTGCCAGCAAGACGGTTGGAAAGTTTGGAAAGGTTTCCTTGGGGAATCATTCAAGTTTCCGCCACATGAAGAAGTCCCTCCCGGTTTACGTTAAGCCGCAACCCCCACCGTTTCAGGTATTTTCCCTCCACGGGCAGCACCGGATCCAGAAGCGAGTAGGTTGCGGGCAATTTGGCCCTTAGCGTCTCAAGGTCATTCTCCGTACCGATTTTCAACGTTTCCAGGATATAACCCAGCCGCCTCTTCACCGCGTCCACGCCCAACCTGACCGCGTAACCGACCAATTTAGAGACATTTAATGCTTCCCTTTGAATCAACACGCCTTTAACTATTTCGGTTATTCCGCCGCAGTATTTGGGATGCTTTAGGCCGTCAATAACAGTCCTTTCCAGGTCGCTGACTTTCACCTTCTCCTGTTTGGTCACCCAATGGTCCGTTATTCCAAAAAACAAGGAGGATTTGCAGGAAACAAACCGATATTGAACTCCCTGTATAACGGCAGGGGGGCGTATTGTCGGGCCGCTGACGTTGACCACCAATTGGGGCTGGGTCACCATGCCGTGGATTTCCATCGCGGTGGAATGGGAAAGATAATAGTTCCGGCCGTTCATCAATTCCCTGGCGATAAGAAGCGGGTTGCCCGAGTAGTGGCTTTCATGACCCAACTCAAACGGAACCAACTGGTAAAGCCCTCCCTTGATACGGCTAGCCACACCCCGGTCGGCCATCTTGCGGACAAAACTTCGTGTTGATACCGGGGATAATCCCAAAACTGCTTGGGCATCCCTCAAACGAAAAATAGTTTTTCCTTTGTCGTATAGGGTCGTTATCAAATGGGCTGAACGGGGTCCCAAGGTTTTAGAATATCTATTTTTAATTTTCATTTAGTGCACCTATAAGGCACATGTTACAGTATTTTTATCTTTATACATAGAATTAGTGTTAATTATTATGTTAAATAAGCCCTTTAAAGGCACTTTTTAATATATTTTTATACATTTAAAATGGCAGAACCTGAACTTCCGCGCCAAAATGAAACAAGTTAGGGGTGTCACACTTTTCGAACGGCGCGGACATTTGATCTTTGCCTTGGTCAACCCAGGGCCTCCAGGTAGGGCCAGATGACGTTGGATACGCGGCAGACGCGGGAATACTTCCAAAGGTCGTCCATGGTTCCCTTCTTCCCGGCCCGGTAGGCTTTCAAGGCCTCCAGGGCGACGTCCAGGCCAAGCTTATTGCGGTACTTGAAACAATCCATAACGGTTTTAGCGGGGCTATAAACTCGGACAAGACCTCCCTGGACATTATGTTCCTCCACGCCTACCGTCCGGGCTTTACCTGAAAATCGAACAAACCGAACGGGAGGCTGCACAATTCGGGGCTTCCTTGCCCAAACATCAATTGCCATCCAAACTTCATGGGGAAATTGTGTTGTCATCCCGTGAAACTGAAGGGCCGTTAGAAGGCAAAGCACTCCCCCAGGAACACGGGCACAGGCCTGGACAAGACCGTCCTGTTCCGAGACGGGACTGTTAGGTATCCGATAAACTCCCCGTCCTTCCCGGATCAGCAGGCCCTTATCGGCCAGCCTCTTCAGTTTCATCCGGCTTATACCGTGCAGGAGCGCATCACTCGGGTGCAGGACTCCTTTTTTAAGGAGAATTTTAGGAAAAGTTGTTTTAGTCGCCATTTTCATGTTTAACCAATGTTACAAATTGTTTGTACTAATTAATATGTACATACATATTGTAACGCTTTGAAGCAGATTGGCAATTGTTAAAGTGGTTTTTAGTAAACCACCTTATATAAGCAAAACTGGAGCTTAGGAGTCCGCTGAATCGCGGATTGGAAGGGACTCAACTTTGAAGCGTAAACCCATAGGTGCCAAAACACGCGTTAGGTTACGATATTTTGGATTGCCATCTTTGGAAAAAATTGCGGTGATTGCCTGGCGAGATAAGTGGGCTTCATGTGCAAGCCATGTTTTTCCGCCCATCGCTTTAGCGCAATCATTGAGGCAGGCCAAGAGAATTCCTGGATCACCATCCTCTAAAGCGGCGTTCAAGTATCCAACTCTTTCTTTCGGATCCTTCAGTTTGGTAAGCAAATATTCTTTGTAGTTTCCCGATGTTTTACTCATGGGACAACCTCCATCCATTCAGCGCTCAGCCCTTCTTTCCTTCTTCGCTTCCAAGGCTTTTCGCGCTTTATAATCCGCCCAATATTCGTGGGCCTTGGCGACATCACTGTCCTGCCTTTTCTTCGTGCCTCCAGAAAATAGCAAAACAACCTTTTGTTCATCGATTAAAGCGTAATAAATCCTGTAACCCGGCCCAAAATCAAAAATTAAAGCAAAAACCCCATTACCTTCTTTATGGTGAACGCCAAAATTCCCTTTTTCAACGTGTAAAAACCGAGTGTTAATCCGATGTCTCGTTTCCCCTTCTTGCTCTTCAATCCATTCAATGAATGGTTTTTTCCCATCAGCGGTTACATAGTAATCAATGGTTCTTGGAAAAGTTTCCATCCGCCCCTACCTTTTAGCCATTAAAACTAAATTAACTAAACAGGTGGAGTTAGGAATAACTATAAACGG
Organism: candidate division FCPU426 bacterium; assembly: GCA_963847625.1. Taxonomy (GTDB): domain Bacteria; phylum Oederibacteriota; class Muellerivitia; order Muellerivitales; family Muellerivitaceae; genus CAWCKJ01. Next base: position 48,765 of record CAWKAR010000020.1, read on the forward strand.
TTTAAACTTAAACGTCAAGTGCACTTGACACCTCATTATTAATAGCATTGCGTCTTTTGAGCCTTTGAACCATCTTTATTCCTATTCCTTTTTGTTCTCATGTTTCTGCCGTTCTCCCCCCTCTTCCCCGAGTGGATGGTTTAACTGGTGCCAAATCTTCTTGAAAGGAAAGGATATGGCCTTTTCATAATCCGAAACAAACCAACGCGGTCTCCTGCTTTCATTGATTTTGGAACGAAGAATGTTGATCATCCTTGCCGCGTTCTTCGGGTTATCCGAAACCACAAGCCTCAAGGCATTTGGAAAAGACTCGTCCAAGTAGTCGATCATTCTGCTGATTTTCCCTTCCGGGTTTTGAACATGCTCAAATTCCAGCGTGAATCCATATCTTTTCCCGTCCAAGTCGGCCTCGAAATAGCCGTCCGGTGTCCTACGGCCCTTAATCTGCAAATTGACCCAATGGGACCGCCATTCCGCCTTATCCAATTCTCCCGCCAAGAATGTCTTTTTTACCTCCGGAGTAATACCCCCCCGCATTTCAAAGTCGGAAAGCCAAAATAATTTTCCAAGATCGGCATTGGTCTCAAAGGAGATTCGGATCGATTGGACTAATAAGTCGTGCTTTCTTTCATATGGATTAACCTTCACGGGATAATTGGGGCTACGAACAAGAATCTTGTCATTCTCGTCCAGTATCTTTATGGCGCCCGCCGTAAGGTAATACATGGATTCCTGGAATGTGGTCCCTTGCGCCTTGGTTATATCCAGGAAACCCTTCTTAAAATATTGGTTCCTGAGAATATGGCAGGCCATTCGGTAGGTCCTTGGCTGGATGAATCTTTTATGAAACAGGTCAGGTATCGTGAATTTATTGGAATGAATCCAAACCAAGTGTTTTGATTCTTCCTCAGTTAATTTAAGGTTTGGCCCAATCATCCGTTTTTCACATCCCCTTCTTATTCATTGTGCATGGATAAATCGGTTTCTAATTTTTCATGTATCGGCTCTTTACCTTTAGGCGGTTTCTTTGGTTGTTTGGGGGCTTCAGGAACTTCAATCTTGTTGAACTCATTCTGTTTTTTATGGTTATCCCTGATTGGAACACATCTCACATAATCAAAATCCCTCGGCGGTGGTTTGACTTCCTTGAGCTTCATCTTGAAAACTTTCGGGCCTGAGACATAGACGATCCTGCATACCGCTTCCCCGCGCTTCATTCCCCTCAAGTAATTGGGATGGATGATGAATTCCTCATCAGGTTTCACGGTCTTTCCCCTGGGTTGGGGTACTCGTGTGTCATATGACAAGACGTCCTTCATAGTGACTTTGGTTCCGAATATGGACGCGAAAAAATCCACTGTGTCTTTCTCGGTGATGTTCATCACGATCTTGTGGTTGGTGTTGGTGAGAATGTCGTCCTTGAATTCCTGGCTGACCGCCCCCAGTTGGCCCAGGCTGTGGTGGGCCAAGAAGAAACAAACGTTGGCTTCCCGTCCCAGGGATATAAGGTCGTTTAAGCCCGGATAGGCTGCGGTATAAAACTCATCCAAAAACACGAAAAAGGGCGTTTCCGGCTTTTCAATAAGCCGCCGCCCGATTACTCCCGCCAGGTCAATGAGGGCTGAAATAATGACAGGCTTGGAGTCCTCCTGGTTTACCAAAGATGAGGTTCCAAATAGAAATATCTGCTGTTTCTCCACCACGTCCTTCATCTTGATATCCGGGTGCAGGGTATTAATAAGAGGAGACCATTCCCTATTGGTGAACCGGGCCAATTTACTGGTTAACCCTGACAGATTAAGCTCCCGATCCTTCTCCGACATATTGACCCACTTTTCCAGGAAGTATTTGCCCGAAACTGTGTTCTCGTGTTTTCTGGCCAAAACCTTTATCGTCTCGAATGACCTAATCTCGTTTGAGATGAGATTCTGGTAGTCCATCCGGGTGACATGTTTGAACTCCATGAAAAGAAGATTCGTCAGGTTGCTCAAAACGTCGCTGGCCTGGTCGCGGTAAAATTCCTGGGTCACAGGCCCATAAAAGATTGACTTCATCAAGCCGTTAAAAACCTCATCCGGCTTGTCCTTGAAATCAGGATTGTAGGTCTGACTGCGCTTGATATCGGCCAGGTCGAAATACTTGAGATCGTGGAGTCGTTTGTATTTTTCGGCGTAATAGGGTATGTGTTTGTTGTAGTTGGATTTGGCGTCGAAAACGAACATTCCCAGGCCGTTCCTGATCCCCTGCTCAATCAGGTGGTTAAAGATGTTGGTCTTGCCCATCCCGGAAGATCCGATGACCTCGGTGTGGTACTTGAGGAGTTCATCTGGGATGAAAAACTTGTTTTCTGCGTCCAGGTATAAGGAATTCTTTCCCCCTTCATGCCGGGGCGACTCGCCTTGGTTTTCCGTGTTGTGCCTCATGTAAAAATGGATGAAATAAATGCAGAAGCCGATCAGGATTGAAAGCCCCATCACCACGTCACCGGTAAACCCCTCGTTTCCAAGGAAAACCCCGAAAAAGTCATGGCAAAAAGCCAGGGCAATGACTGCCGGGGCAAAAGCCAAGAGGTGGTCTATACGAACATGCTTCTCAAACATGAAGAGGAAACCGACAGAAAGAGCCGAAAGAGTGTCAAAGGGGGTTACGGAAGGGGTTAAGACACCCAGGACTTCCAGGGTGAATTTAAGGCCCGAATAGACAGCAAATCCGACCAATACAGTAGGAGTATGGCTCTCAATCTTCTTGAAAAAATTCCCAAACGCCATTTTTTATCCCCGGTTATAGACACTCAAAATGTTGAATTAGATTTATGCCGGGTTTGAGGTGGATGCAAGGCAAAACAGGGGGGGAACGCACTAGAGAATAAATCTACTGCACGCGTTTCATCACAATGTGACTTTTTCTTCTCAGTTTTGGGGGCAGGTCAATGTTAGTCGGCGCTTTTGATCTTGTCTTTCTCAAATGGGGTGTGCCAAATCTGTGCCATTAACAATACTTTTAAAAAAACCATTACCGGGAAATCCCTACAAGGTGGTGCTCAACCTTCCTCGGGTTGCACTCCAAAGAATTACTATTAAGGTATAGTATAAAATCTTCTAGATTTTGGTACAAACAAGCTCCTTTGGGTTGGTCTATCGATACCCAAGCTAATTAAAATTTCTATATGGAGGGCTGAAAATGCAGGATGACAGCAATCATCAAATAGATTCAGAAAAAACTTATCTTCTTCCATTGTGTAATGCCAAAATTAAGCATAAAGAACTTTTCGGAAATTCTGATAAAGTATTTTTACGTCCCGCTGATCTTGCAAAATATGGTTTCCCAAAGCCTTCGGTCTATGATTTGGTTTATACAGCTCCGGAAAAAAATAACAGATTTCCTTTTATTAAAATTGGCCGCAAGGTGCTCATTCCTAGACTAGCTCTTGAAAAATGGATTATCAGTCAGGCTCACATTCAGGAGGTTTAATTTAAATCTAAGGGCCTTTCTGAGGAAGAAAAGGAGGAAATGATTGAAAAAACAGATGCATTAGCAGAAATAATCCTTGATGCATATATGGACAAAAACACACGTGAACAAATACAGAAATATTCAGGGACCTTTAAAAAAATAATGAAAGAAAAGTATGGGCTTGGCGGTTGGTAAGGATATCCAAAGAGAGGTTTTAGGACGTTAAACCGGATGGTAATTTAGTAACCCCACTGGGTGGTATTCCCGGTTTGGAATAATTTCATCCGAGATACCATTTAAATGGCATGAATAATGATCAAGGTAATACTCCGCATATCGGCAATTGAAGTCGCCTCCAGACAAACCCCCAGTGCAATAGACAAGCTTTCATAATATCAGTAACACTTCGTTCGAAGTGTTACAGCCCAGGACAAACCAACCAACACAATTCTCAATCCTTTCAAGCTCTACCCTGGCTACAGGGGTTGTTTTTTGTGTCTAGAGGGCGTTTTTTTAAATCCTGCCAGATTATCTGCCGTGTTGTATCCTACGTCTCGGCGGACTGCTCAACTTCTAATTCAGAGAGGTCGTGTTAATGCCTAATGATAAAAATGACATCCGAATGATCCTCAGATTCGGAGGGAACGTCCGGAAGATTCGTAACCAGCTGGGTTGGTCTCAGAAAAAGTTAGCCGAGAAAACGGGGTTAGCAGTCACTTTTATCTGTTTCATAGAAAACGGGCAGAGAGGCACAAAACTAAATAGTATCGTCAGGATTCAAAAGGCTTTGGGATGTGAACTGAATGATCTTTTTGAGGAAACTAAAACTCCCAAATTAAAAAGAATAACTGCTGGTAATCCTAATACCTTAGAAGACCGCCAAATTACAAGGATGTTATCGGCGAAAAATCAACCTGTATACAGCTTGAATCAGGCATAAGGCGGGTAAATACCTTCCTCATCCTGAATGTTGCTACTAGGGCATCGGCAACGTCATTCCCTTCCCCAGACCAGAAGACAACGTGGGAAGTTTGGATGGAAAAATCGTAAAGAAATCGAGGTTAGGAAGTCTTTTGAACGCGTAATTCCGTGTCAAAAATGAAGGAAACATCAATCAGGAATAGGCGAAAGTCGCGGTTTGAGTATTTTTATACTACGGCTTTGGGCGGGTTTATCATGTCCCTGATAGAAAAAAGGCTATAACCTTATGATGTTAACAAGCAGTTTTCCCGAGCATGAAATCATCCGTTACGCAGGCCTGACGGCCGACTTCATTAAGTCCCAAAGAGAGGTCTACGCTCCTTACGGGGCACCTTTACCTCCCGATCAACTGAAACCTTTTCGCCCCTATTTCAACGACCTTATCCTGAAACACACCTTGTTTTTCCAAAAAAAGGACGGGCCGTTGGAAAACCCGGCTTTCCTAGGGGAATTGAACCGAAAGGGTGTGGAATTTTCAATTGCCCGCTCGAGGGCTACCACTTTCATGGATGTCGTCGTTTATTTCGGGGAATTGGAGTCCAGGGTTGTATTTCATGAACTGGTCCATGCGGTTCAGTACCAAAATGTCCGCGGCGCTCGAAAAGTGTGACGGTGGGCGGTCCAAAAGTGTGACACCCCCCGCCTTCCATACGCCTTACGGTGTATGGTCGTTGGTTAGCTTTATCAATCCTTCTTGTCTTTGTTTTTGAGCCGTTTTTTTGCTTCCACCAGCCTGTGGCTTTGGCCGTTGGCCTCCAGAATATGCACCCGATGGGTCAAACGGTCAATAAGTGCCCCCGTCATTCTCTCGGAACCCATGATTTCTACCCAGTTTTCAAAGGGAAGATTGGTCGTTACCATCAGGCTTGTGCGCTCATAGGCCTTGCTGACCACTTCGAACAGCAGCTCGGCCCCCGCCTTGGAGAAAGGAACGTACCCCAGTTCGTCCAGGACAATTAGATCGAGCCTGGCCAACTGACGGTGGAACTTAGCCAATTGTTTCTCTTCGCGGCGCTCCAAAAGTTCTGTCACGAGGCCCGTGACGGAGAAGAAACGCACCGCCCGGCCCTGGCAGCAAGCCTGGAAGGCTAAGGCCGTGGCCAAATGGGTTTTACCCGTTCCTGAATTGCCGATCAGCAGGACGTTTTCTTTTTTGTCCATGTACTCGCCCCGCATGAGTTCCCGCGCCAGTTCTTGGTTGATCGAAGGTTGGGCCTTGAAATCGAATGTGTCCAAAGTCTTGAGAACGGGAAATCCGGCATCCCGGATGCGCCTCTCCTTGGCCCTGCGTTCTCGGTCCAGAAGTTCCAGTTCGGCCAGTTTGAGCAGGTATTGCGGATAGTCGCTGCGCTCGGTGCGGCAGAGCTGGGCCATCTTGTCATACTCGCGGTTCATCGTAGGAAGTTTGAGTTTTTTGAGGTGATGTTCCAGCAAGAGGGTCTTTTTGGATTCGCTCATACTTCACCTCCCGTCAACATCAGCTCACGGTAGGCCGAAAGATCCGTTCGGGCCACCTGAACCCGCCGCAAGTGCTCACGGCCGTCCAGGCTGAAGGTGGTCAGCCTGTAGTCCTCCCTGGGGTAGAGCAACTGGGCGAGGGCGTCACGGGTGTAAATTTCCATCTGCACGGCTTTTTCCACCGCTCTCGTAAGCCTCTCCATGGGATATTTTTCCAAAAGCTGCATCGTCTTGATGAATTCCCGCGCTCCTTCGCCGCGAAACTTTTCTTTGCCTTCCATGCGTCGACGCAGGAGAGTGAAACACTCCGGCAAATTCCAGTCTTCCAGGGGTCGAGCATGGTCGAGTGCGCCGGGTTTCCTCTCCAAAACCGCTAAATAATGCACTGGATTAAATGCCATGCCTTCCTTGCACCAAAGACGATCATGGGTCGTAATCCGCTTGTCCTTGTAAAAAATATCCACTCGGTCAATGTATCCCTTCACTACCACCGGATGGTGGGCGTACTCCACGGGCACGGAATAGTCGTTGGTGTCGAAGCGTACCAGAGACATGGACGTGGCCGTAGTGGACTGCTTCAGGCATGCGTCAAACGGAGTGTCTGGCAAAGGGCGGAAATGGGTTTTGTCCCCCTCAAGAAGCTGGGCTTTAGTCGCCCCTTTGCCGCGCAATTTGCGTTCTAAATCTTCACGACAGTTCACCACCAACTTTTTGTTCAGTTCTTCTAGGCTGCCTACTTGAGGGACCGGCACCATGAAGTTCAGTCGAACATACTTCACTCCGCCTTCCACCACACCTTTTTCGTTGCCCCTGCGTACGGTGCAGAAGTGGTGGTCGAAGAGATAGTGGCTTACCAATTGCTTGAAATTCCGGGTCAACTCCCGTTGGTGTACCCCGATCAACTTCTTTACGAGGGTTTTGGCGTTGTCGTAGCTGATCCGCCAAGGTACTCCACCAAAGTATTTAAAAGCCCGGATGTGGCCTTCCCACACGAATTCCGTGCTCTCCCGCTCAAATATCTGCACGAAGAAAGCGTCCGAATACGGCAGGGCCATCACGAAGTAGGGCCGTTTTACCAACACACCATTGAGCTTCACCAGGGCGTGTCCAAAATCCACCTGTGCCTCACCAGGTCGATGGGTCAAAGGTATAAAAACCTCACTGGTTCTCTTTTTGATCCCTCGCACCGCTTTTTTTACCTGGGTATAGCCTCCGGTGTAACCATCTTCCGCGCACAAGCGCTCAAAGATACGCTTGGCGGTATGACGCTGTTTTTTGTGGGTGTGTTTGTCGTCTTCAAGAATTTGCTTGATGCGGCCCAGGAAGGGCCCCACCTTTGGCTGAGACCGCTCCTGGCTTATCTGGTAGCCCGGAGGCTGGCTATGGGCAAGAATCTTCTTGAGGGTTTCCCAATGAATACCCTCTTCTTCCATCACCTGGCGCTTGGAGACCCCTTCTACCAGCACTTTTTTGCGAATTTCGGTCCATCGGTCCATATCTTTGTACACTCCTTTTCCTTCCGGTATCTGTATTCCCAATTTCTGGAACCACATCATCCCGGATATTCGAGGAGTGTCACACTTTTCGACCGCCTTTTTTGCCCCCTAGACCGTCACACTTTTGGAACGCCGTTTACAGGTCGGCTTTGCTGACGAACGATAATGGGACTTCTGCCTGGATCCCCTGGATTAAATTTAGGCATTAAAACCCCGCGAAATAGATGAGGACTAAACTAGACAATTATTACCATGGGTTTGGTCTTGGAGACGCGCTTTTTCGACAGCCCGGTTAGCAGGCTTAACCAGGGTGGGGTGGCCCAATCTTTAATTGTTTTAATATTGAAGCCGACACACCGGGTATTCCCTGATCGTCTAAATAAAAGCGATACCCTAGTAAATACATGAAGAACAAAAAAAATCCTGCAAATCAAGGTTTAATATGGGTAATAAAAATAAAGATATACAGATTATCCTTAAATTTGGAGAAAATGTCCGTAAGTACCGTAAAAAATACGGCTGGTCCCAGGAAAAATTAGGAAACCAGTCGGGTTTAGCGGCTAACTACATAGGGTTTTTGGAACGCGGTGAGAGAAGCATCACGCTTAAAAATGTCGTCAAAATCTATAAGGCTTTGGGTTGCCCTATCAACAAACTCTTCGACGGAATTTGAAAAGGTTTTAGAACTAGGGGGGTAGACCGCATGTGGTCTTGTTTAAGGGTTACTTCTAGAGGAGACCTTGTCCAGGTAAGCCTTTAAGGATTTCATGTCTCCCTTGTCGATAGTCAGAAATTGGATACCCCCGCCCATTTCGTTCGACCAAACCACCTCAGCAGTTAAATTTAATTTTTTCAACGATCCTGGGATCAAGATTTCAAGGTTCAAGATGTTTCCGTCCTTTAGCGGCTGACCCGCCATTATGAACATGCCGCCAAGGCTTACATTCAGCGTGGGGTGGTGTACTTCTTTCTTCTTCCGGTTATGAAGACTATCGATTTCTTCCTGGTCGTCGATTACCTCGAAGACGAGCGGGATTTTGACGGTAATCCGAGGATGGACCCGTTTTTCTTTTAGTAGGAAAGCTTCCGGCATACGTCGTCCTTTAAGCTAAACGTTTTAAACACTTTTTCGACGATTACATATTGTTGGAGATATTGTTTTGATGGTGTTGACGATAATTGGTCATACACTCATTTTACCACCAGAGTTGAGGTGTTGTTGGTGGCCAAGGCAAGCTTGAAATCAGGGGGGTATCTGTGTGGCTCCCTGGGCGGATTCCTCGAAAGAAGGGCTGTTGCGTGTAAGAATATTCGGTGGAATCTATTTACTGACGAGGAGAAGCCTCTGGGGGCGGTAAATTTTTCGGGTTCATACCGTCAAAACTGTAATCCAACGAAACCCACTTGCATTTTTCTTCGCAGTTATTGGCTTCGCTGCATCTTCTCTTGCCACTGCTTATAACGACCCTATCTCCACGGTTTACCCGATTTACCTCGTGGATCAGATAGACGTCCTTTTGAAGGATATAGCACCGTCTCGATTCTCTTCTTTCCGTAAGAAACCTCCCGGCCGCCGGTGTGGCCGTGCGGTCCGCCAAAATATTACAGCCCGCAGCATATGTAAAAATATGCGGGGCGAAATCAGGCGTTGTTTTTCAAATGTCCCGTAATTTGATGTGATTTCGTATGTGGAAGGAAACGACGGCTTAAAGCATTCACAGCAGATGGTCAGCGGGGATAGGCACCGTTTTCTCGAACATGCGTCGTTTATTTAATTACCATCAGGTTAGTAAGTCAAATGCCTTCTTGTTAAAGAAGAACGTTAAAACTCAAACAAAAGTCCGTTAAGAAGATATTTTAGGCGTGGGGATCAAGGTCCTGCAGCTCGAAGGGTGAACCGCCTGGTGGCCGTGCTTGTTCACGTCGAGGATCCCCTTCTGGATCGACCCGGCCCGGAACGGGCCCCCCGGGGCGTCCAGGTATTGTCTACGAGCTAGTTCACGTGGCGGACAAATCCCCATTTTGTTTTTACGTTACTTTTTCCAATACCTGCTGTTTAGGACCCTATTAAAAGCTTCATCTAAACTAAATGATTCACCAATCTTATTTAATAGGATTGCAGGTGCGGAAAATGGGCCATCCTTGGAGAATCCAGCTTCACCGTCCATGATCTTAGCGAGAAAATAAGCGGTCCTGGCGGCGATATACTCCAATTCACTACGAATCACATAAATAAAGAAGCCTTGTTTTTTTTCGATCCGATCAACCGAGAGGTGCTCCTCCTTTTTCTCCCTGTTTTGGATATAGCGGTAAATTTGTTCATCGTCTTCTTCTTCGCCATCATTAATCGATATCTAGGCCTTCGCGCCACAAAAACGGAACGATTAATTCTGTGTGAGGGAAATCTTTTTCAAGAGCCTTAAGATAATGGGAAGTTTTTATATAAAACTCGTGCTCTTCCATTCAGCCAACTCCAAACTGAAGTTGTAAGGAGTATGGTCTTTTAAAAAGTAAAAGATATAAAATAAACGACAAGATGATAAAGAAAAAACTCTATCAAAATGATTCAGCATTGATTAAAGAATATTTCGATGACTTAAAGAAATTACTGAATTTTGCGCAAAATGTAAGCTTTTACGGCAGATTGGGGGTCGGTTACTGGGGGGATACCAATTACAGTAGCGAATTCATCTTTTTTACCTTCCTGAGATCCCCACCCGTAGGCATGCTTTGCTTTTGGATGGTCGATCAAATCGAAGACTTCTACCAAACCTTCCCAAGCGGTCTTGCCTTGGAAAACTTCTTTTACCCATGCTGATTTAAAATGTTTTGCTTTGCAAGAAAATCCCTGCTCAATTGCATGTGTGAGGGCGTCAAGATAATCCATTTTTTACCATTTTTTATAAATGCAAATGAAAATCTACTTCTGGATTAGACATCAAAATATTATTTCGATCTTCAAATGCTATTTTTTCTATTTGATTCGCGTTAATGTTTATTATCGGACTTCTGCCCGGGATGCCAGGCTTCGCCAAAACGTCCAAGTTATTACCCTAAAACAGCTACCTTCAGGGCCTTCAGCACGCGGAACTTGACACCCTTCTTAGCCGGAACATTGACCTGTTCGCCGGTGCGGGGATTGCGGGCGATACGGGCTTTCCGATCTTTGAGTTGAAACACGCCCAGGCCGTCCAGCTTGATTTTGTGTTCCGTTTTCAAGGTTTTATAAATTAAATTTTGAAGGGCCTCCATCACATTTTCAACTACTTTCTTCTTAAGACCGGTGCTATCCGCCAACGCAGCCAAAAATTCACTCTTGGTCACAACACCACCTCCTGGAGATAAAACTTAACTTGCGAATATTTACACTAAGAAATTATCAAGAATATTGGATTCCCCCATCATGCGCCTCCCGTTTATTTCCTTTAAGCGGGAAAATGGGTGCAAAAAGATACTCTTTTTCTCCGAATTTATTTAAAAGCAAGCATCTTCTCGGTAATTTCCATGAGCGTTTCCTCAAGATGAAATGCCGAGGATAATCCCCCGTTCGCATTTCCCCTTCTGCGAAAATCCTTAAAACGAGCTATTTGCGAACCACTGTCGCCACTCAGGCTTTTGTTCCTTCTGTCGGATAACCCGCCTGATGCCATTCCTCAATCCCACCCGAATAATTCTCCGCTTCGAAGCCCTTTTCCCGAAGGATCTTGGCGGCATTGGCGCTCGACGCGCTGGTAAAGTCGGTGCAATAGGTAATAATAAGCCTTTTTTTTCCATACAGTCTTTCAACTTCTTTGGCAAAAGCGCCGTAATCCTGTGTCAAAGGAAGATTGCGGGAACCTCGAATATGAAGTTTTTGAAACTCCCCTTCCGGAAGGACGTTCAACACCACAACATTGGCTTTTTCCATTTTTTCTAATAACGCTTCTTTCGTGTATGGCATCGGCTTTTTCTTTCCTTTTTACAGTTCAAAGAGTATGGGCGATTTTAAAGGTAATAGATATAAAATAAACGACAAAAAAAGAGCGATTTTTGTTCGCTTACTGGATTAGTAATCGGAGAGGGGTTAAGGTGGGGTTGCTTGTTAAATTTTGACTTATCCGGCGGATGGGTGGGTAAGATTTCCTTCTCAAACTTCTGGATTTTAATAGTTGGATTATCCTTGCGGTATAGATGGCGTCACGCCAAAAGCCTCTGGGTTGAGGCCTCATGCCGAAACCCAAGTTGTGAGTGTGTTGGAGCCCCAAAAAGGCTCCAATGGGAAAGTCTTTCATAGGTATGAAAGTTTATTTTGATTTCGGTATTTGTTTCCTGGCCCCCATTTCCTTGAATGCCGCATCGTGAGTGGACAGGTGCACAATTCCTTCCAGTTCCCTGCTCATGCGTTCAGTCATATATTTTTCGCCTGTTTTTTCATCGTCCACATGAAGATAGTCCGCGATAAGGTACGGTGATTTATTCCGAATCCAGAATTCAAGGCCATTATCGAGAATACAGGTTGGCTTGGGATGTAGTTTGAGTACGTCTTCTTCCGAAAAACCAAGTCCTGTGTCGTATTTGAAGCCGATATCATCGAGCGTATACCATGTATTCGTGCGTTCATGGTGGAATTGTCCGGAGTTTGTAACATCCCACGTTAGATTTGCCATTCTTTCCCTTAGTCGCTTGAATAATTCCTCCCGGTTTCCCGGCACGACGTCCAATGCCTTATAAAAAGGCAGAAGCATAGGACTCGGAACTTTATGGGTGAAACCCAGTATCCTTCCCGCGGTGACTGGTTTTTCAGGTGTCATGGGTTTTATGGGAGAGATTTCGGACGGTTTTTTGGATTGACGTATCCGGCGCCATGAAATGCACACCGCAATGGGTCTTTTGGACCCAGATGATTTTCGCGTAAATCTCGACGTTATCATCCTTTTCCACCTCAAAACTCAATTTGAGGATGGAACCAACGCCGAAAGGTTTGGTAGTCTCCAGTTTCAATCCGCTTTCGCTGATGTTATGGCTTTGAGCCGGAATGACTTGATCCTGGACCTCGTAGATGTTTCCAGATTTGGATGGAAGGACTTGATAAACTCGGACAGGTTTTTGAAATATAAAACGTTCAAAACGTCGTTTTTCCGGAAGATTTTCCATTCTCGACAAACCTTTGTAACCGTTCTCATTAATACTTATTTATTTTACTAAGATAATTATAGGTGACTATCCCCTCACAGCATGTAAATAAGGAAACCTAAAAATCCAGCTTGATTTTTAAAAATTATTCACGGTTACTTTAGTATACGGGTGTATGTTTTTAACATCTATATCTTGACAAACTAAAAACATTCACCCCTGTATTTAGACGACTTGAAACTTCCGTCCTGCTCTGTGTATCTTTTATTGAACCAAAAAACCTACACCCCTTCAATTTTTCGGGGTAAACTGGCTGTGTAACGAGGACGGGACGGCTTACTAAACTTTTTAAAAAATTTGCCGTTAGGAATAATGGAGAAATAAATGGCTGAACCACGAGTTGTAAAAATTAAGTTAATGCCTACTGGGGAAGAAGTTAATGCCTATGATATTGGTGTTGCTGAATCGGTTGAAAAATGGAGTGAATTTACGCTTGAAGATGGAACTGTGCTTCGGATGAAAGTAACTCTTGGTGGGGCTCAACGTATTGTTGGTAGATATGAGCCAAATACAGGATTGCCTATGTATAACCTTAATGCTATGCCGCAAGTGATGATGGTTCATATACCGGAAGAATTAAAAAAGAAAAATTAAAGGAGAGCTAAAATGACAACTCTCTGTTTAGAGAAAACTCCAAGCTCACAAAAAGAACGATTAATTCCGCAAGCACCACCAATAGATTTTCAGAAAACCACTTTAATGCCGATGGTTGAACCATGGAAACAAAAGATTAATGATAATATAATAATAACCGCCGGTTTTATTGAACCAAGCACCATCTCATCTAAACTTATTTACGAATTTTCCTTTAGTATTTTACCCGCCTCAGATCAACTCTTATTTGAAATGTTGGTTATTCAATGGAATCAAGAACGAGGAATAACCTCGTCTATAACAGAAATGGCCATGTGTCCTTCATACCAACGTATAATCGCAATGGGAGAAGGAAGAGCAGTTCCATTAATTTTGCGTCAATTAGAAAAAGAGGGAGATGATCCAGATCATTGGTTTTGGGCTCTTCGATTTCTTACTGGAGAAAATCCAGTTCCTTCTGAATTTAGGGGGAATATGAAGATAATGGCTAAAACGTGGCTCGAATGGGCTCGTGATCGTTATGATTGGTAGTTGGCCATCGGAAGAACTTCCAAAATTAAATGATAATAATTGCTTGGTAACTAGTCCTAAAACCCGAGCATATAACTGTATCGGATGGGCGGCTGATGATTTTTGTAATTGGTGGTGGCCCAATGAAGAAGGTTATTGGCCTCCCGGTATTCCCGTAAAAGAGACTATAGAAGCATTTATTACGGCATTTGCCACAAGAGGCTATGAAAAATGTGATGATGGTAATCTTGAAGATGGTATTGAAAAGGTAGCTTTATTTATTGATGAAACAACAAATAAACCAACCCATGCGGCTCGTCAATTAGATAATGGCCATTGGACAAGTAAAATTGGACGTTTTGAAGATATAGTTCATACAACTCTTGAAGCAATTGATGGTTATGGAAAACCGATTCAGTTTCTTAAACGAAAACGAGGCGTTGCTTCATGAGTATTACTAAAGGACAATTTTTTAAGCTCATCAAACAGGCCTCCCAGCCAGTTCAATCATGGGATGAAAAATCGGTATCTCGGAATTCCGCTTCCCATACCGATAAGAAAACTCATTCACATAAGACTGTAAATGTTTCGGCGAAACGTTATGGTAAGTCCCGTTAATTGACCGCTTAAGCTGACTCCAAAACCCTTCAATCGTGTTGGTGTGCGCAATCCCTTTAACATATTGACCAGCGCCGTGATTTACCCTTCTGTGTTTATAGCCCTCTTTTCTAATAAGATCATAAGCATAGTATTCATCTGTCATTAATCTTGAACCGAGTTTTACATTATGACGAATTAAAGGTGTAACCGTTGACCGTTGAGTATCGCCTACCACTTGAGCGATTATTTGTCCGTCTCTCTCAACCATTCCAAAAACAGGTGTTTTAGTCTTAAGGCTTCTTCCCTGATTGCCTTTAACTCTATTTCCGAAATGTTTGTTTTTGTCTTTGCCTCCGATATAAGTTTCATCGGCTTCGACATCGTTTTTAAGTTTCTTTTGAGTAGCGATACAAAGCATTCTCACATGATGTCCAATTCTCCAAGCGCATTTGTAACTAACGCCAAGCTGTCTTTGAAGTTCCTTGGCCGATACTCCATTTTTAGAATTGGAGAAAAGCCAAATAGCAAAGAACCAGCTTTTGAGTGAAGTTTCTGATTTGTGGAAAATGGTATCAGCCAAAGGATGCAATTGATAACCGCACCACTGACACTCATAACATTTCCGGTCATTAACCTTATGAAACGTGGTAGCCTTTTTGCAGGAAGAGCATTCTTTTAGATTGCCATACCGATTTTGAAAGATAGACTCTAAACAAGTCTCATCATCCGGGAATTGTGCTTCAAACTGTTTGAATGTAAACTTTTCCATGACGTTCTCCTTTTGATGACTATATATTACCAAAAAGAGTACATGTTGTCAAGGGATAGTCACCTAATTATATTAGGTAAACGAAGAACATAGCCTGAAAAAATGATTCAGAAAAAAGCGCTTTTAATTCAGTTATTAGATGAGTAAGCCTGAAGGTGGGATTACTTGTCAAAGGACGACCCCGATGCATTCAATCGCCCTTGGCCGAAAGGCCAACTGGGTAGGGTCGCTACTCGTGTTTTCTACGGCCCTCTTCTCATAGGAAGATGGGTGGCCGGATTTTCTCGGCCAAGTACACGGCTTGTGCTGATCTTCCAAAAATACATTTGGCATGTCCCCAGCTAAAGCCGGGGCCTTAAACCAGCCGGTTAAATTACGGCAAGACCACTTACTGCTGGGATGGAGTCTCCGGAGGCGGTAATTTTTTCTTGTCCAGACCGTCGAAATTAAAATCCGGAGAAACCCACCTGCATGGTTTTTTCAGGAATCCACAATTATTTACTTCGCCGCACCTTTTTCGTTCACCGCTGATAACGATCCTGTCCCCACGGTAGACCCGGCTTACCTCGCTGAAAAGGCAGACGTCCTTTTGAAGGATATAGCACCGTCTAAATTCCATTCGTTCCATGGCGCACCACCATGCGAAAAGCCCCTAATAAAAGCATACCGCCTTTGGGAGACTTTTGCCGAAAACGAGTGGAATTCGGGTTTAACGATACTTCTGAATATCGGCTGGAATGAATTGCTTAAGAAAATTGGACTTCCGCTCTACTCGGATGATGTGGATGGGGTAATGGGTGCCTTGGCCGGTTTGGATGTCGGTACTTCCCCGTCCTTTCGTGGAAATTATGGATTCCCCCACTGCCAGCCAGAGGTCGTAGAGCCCTTCCTTGTCGCCCACGATATGGACCCCTTCCCTATTGGGGGATGTTGAATAGATATGGAGAATGCCGGAGTTTTTGGCCATAATGACAAGTATACTTGGTAGTCATAATAAAGCAAGATTCTTAATCTGTCCTCGTGAAAAACAATGCGGACATCAAATTCGGGGAATCCCTCAGGAAATTCAGGGGACGTAAGGGCCTTTCCCAGGAAGTTCTTGCCGAAAAAACAGGCTTAAGCCGGAACTATATTGGGAATATCGAACGCGGGGAATATAGCGTAACGGTCAAAAATATTGTTAAAATCGCAAAAGCTTTGGCAATCCATCCAAGCAATTTTTTCAGTTGGTTTGACCTTTCCCCCGAAAACTGATCCAAAAATATGTTAGTTTTGGATTATAGATCGGGAGGGGAAAGATGGCAAAGAAACGGTTTTTATCTGAGCAGATAGTGGCTATTCTCCGCGAGGCGGAGAAAGCTCCCGCCGTTGAGGAAGTTCTCCGAAAGCATGGCATTTCCGAGCAGACTTACTACCGCTGGAAACGCATGTACGGAAGCCTTGGAGTTTCCGAAGTCCACCGCATCAAACAGCTGGAAGAAGAAAACCGGAAACTCAAGCAGTTAGCGGGTGATCAGGCCCTGGCTATTCAGGTTCTCCAAGAGCACATAAAAAAAAAGGGGTATTGATCGAGGAGCAAAAAGGCATGGTGGAAGCCCTGAAGGCTCAGGAAGTACCGGAAAGACGAGCCTGTGATGTTCTTGGGGTAAATCGATCGAGTTTTCGATATGAGGCCCAGCCAGAAGATCCGTTGAACCAGGTGATCCTGCAGGAAATGGTTAAGTTAGCGCAAAGAAACCGACGTTTCGGAAGCCCTCGGATGTTGTGGATGTTGGAACGCAGAGGCCTTGATGTGAATCACAAGCGGGTGGAGAGGCTCTACCAGGTAGCAGGGCTTCAATTACCGCGCAGGAGACCCAGGAAGAAGAGGGTTCCGACGGAATGGAGAAGGCCCCACCCGGCTTTGGGTTCCAACGAGGTGTGGACGATGGACTTCGTGCATGACCTGACATGGTTCGGGGGAAAGGTGAAGTTTTTGACGGTGTTGGATGAAGGATTTAGGGAATGCTTGGAGATCCGGGCGGAGAAGCGAATGAGAAGCCGGGACGTGCTGGAGACGCTGGACGAGTTGATGACGGAGTACGGGACACCAAAGTGCCTGCGGGTGGACAACGGGCCAGAGTTCGTGGCGAAAGAACTGAGGAACTGGCTTGAGGAGAAGGGCGTAGAGGTGCTATATATCGAACCAGGGAGTCCATGGCAGAATGGATTCATCGAAAGTTTCAACGGAAAGTTTAGGGATGAGTGCCTGAACCAAGAAATTTTTCTTTCAAAAGCGGAGGCCCAGGTAGTCGTGGATTGGTGGAGGCAGGTGTATAACTGGCAGAGACCGCACAGCAGTTTGGGGGGAAAAACCCCAATGGAAGCAAAGGCCGAAAAGTTGGGCCTTAACTAACTTAAATTTGGATCAAACATTGGGGGAAGGTCAGGAGCGCTATTGGGCGGAAAGGTGTCTTCCTCTCGATTCGATCAGATTATTTTCCGAAAAACAGGCAAGTAATAAGGGAATCCTGTCTTCCAGAGGCCAATTAGATTAGCGTTTTCCTTTGCGCTTAAATCTATTTTCAATCCCGTTTTTTCCCAAAACTGTAAAAATTGGTTTTCAAAAGTTTCTTGGGAATTTTCCCTTAAAATCTTTTGCCAGCGACGTCGTAAAGGAAGAAGACGTTTCAACCCCATGTTTTTATTACAATAGGCGATCAAGCTGTTACGGTGCATGTGGATGATTTTTGCCGTTTGTTTCAGGTTGCAATTTCGAAGGGCGTACCAGGTCAATAACCAATGGGGTTTGACTTGGTTTGGGGCGATTCCACGGGACCAGAGAGCATTTAGTGTATTTAATCCAGCAATATGCATATCCGGGGAATAAACGGGTTTTACGTTTGTGGCACTCAATAAAGACTCCACTCAGCGAAAAGTTTTATTCAGCTTTCTTTTTCTTCCCCTGCGATGTCCAGATGGATACCACTCTTCCCTTTTAGCTTTCAAAGGTTTAAACCATTTAATTGCAGGTGAACCGGGTTTCGTGGCCTCCCACCTATATCGGCTAATCGAGCGTGCATCCATCCCCAATCTCTGGCTTACTTCATTAATGTTTTTCCCCTGTCTAAATAGGTACAAAATAAAATTGTATTTGACTACCTTTCGAGGTACACCCATCAACCAAAGATGAACTAATCCAGCATTTTCCCGTTTCGAGAACCGAGGCTTGGAAAACATTCTTTGATAGAATTCTAAAACCTTTTCAGGAAACGCCTTTTTACTATCCTTTGAACGAATACTTAACCAGAGTTTTCGGAACTTAATCGTAGACGGCTTTTTTATTTTATCCCTGAAGTACAAAACGAGTGTGTTTCTATGCCAGCCGATGACCTCGGAAAGTCTGCTAACATTCCCGTTAGCGTATGCCAACCACGTCATTAAATAATGATTCTCTAAGTCCCTGGGTAACAAACACCGTTTCCACAGAGAAGCCAATACCCAGAGACCACGAGTAAGGTTTTGCTTTGAATAAGCCTTTTTTAGAAGCTTCGGATCGCTTTGAAAATGTGACTTTCTATACTTTTTTCTTCTGGGTTTCACGCATTATTCCTTGTTGTTCTCAATATCGCCACCCACGAAAAAAATCGCTATTTTAAATTCCTGCATCCCACGCTGAAACTACAATTTGCAGGGTTCATTTTAGGATGCGTATTTCGTACTTTTTCTTTGTCCACTAATGGTCCCCGCCGTGGACATCAACGCCATCGTCTTTTTGTGTAAACACTACTGATTCATGGTTGCCTTACGTACATAAACTTTTAGGACCAGAAAATCCTCTTCGCTCAACTTTACAAAATGAATGCCCCCGGTGTTCTCCTTCGCCCAAACCACTTCAGCAAAAGCAGACAAGGGTTCGGAAAGATCCGGTAATGTGATTTCAAAATCCATGATGTCCCCTTCTTTAATCGCCTGGTCCGCGGTAATTTGCATTCCACCCAGGCTGATATCCATGGCGAGAGCGCTTTTTTCCCTTTTCCGATGCTCCAAAACGGTTTTTATTTCCTTTTTGTCCTCAAGAAAACGGTACTTAACAGGGACATTGACCTTAATCCTCGGGTCAACGCGCCTTTCCATAAAAATATTTGCGTCCGGCATTTTTGACTCCTTTCTAACGGCTCCCCGCAGTGAACAACGCTTTTCACCTTTATTCCCGGATTCCCATTTGGATTTCATTAGAACTTAAATGTCCTAAAATGCTACTTTCTGGACTTCAAGTTAAGGACGCAAAATTTGCCGGCCCACACTGGTTATAAAGATAGCACTTTTAAAGTTCTATTTTAAACCCTGTACCTACCCAGACTGGTTAAAAGATAGAACTTTTTAGTTCGCGAACATTTCTTTGGTTCCGTTTTTGGGGAAAAGGTCACAGTAACTTCACATAATTCAAAAGACAAAAAATAAGAGTATGTAAATTGATACACCAAGTGTCTTATGACATGCTAAATTAATGGTTTCTAGCCTCATCCTGGCCACCTCTTTCAGGTTATCTAGGATTCATACCCTTCCCGGCCGTTTAAAACCGATCCACTAGGAGCCAGTAGTAACATGGAAACAATTTGGTTGGTTTTGGGGTTCTTCATCCTTTTGGCACTGCTTCTCTTTTTTAGGAAGTTGTTTAGTGACAAAAACCCAAGGCTTCTTGTTTCCTCCTGGGGGGACCTCCAAGAAAACCAGGTTTTAATCGATCTTATTAATGATTTCCGGAAAGAAAATCCCTCTTTCAGTATTCAACTTGAACGTAATTTTTTTCCAAAATATGTTGGGACACTTTTAAAGGACTTCAACAATGGCTCAGGTCCCGATGTAATATTCGTTGAAGCCAACAATTTCATGGATTTTTTCGCCCAAGGAGCCCTTGCGAACTTAAACCCCCTGATTGAAGCTGATGGTTTAAACCTAAAAACTTATTATCCACAAATATTAGACCGCTTCACGGTGGACAATCAAATCCACGCTCTTCCAAGGGATATAGCCCCCATCTGCATGGTCTATTACAATAAAAAAGCATTCAACGAATCCGGCATTCCCTATCCCCTTGACGATTGGGATTGGGGTGATTTCGCGGAAACCGCTAAAAAACTCGTGAAAAGGGATTCCAGGGGGAAAGTCCTCCGTTGGGGCGTGGTGGAAAACTGGGCTATGGCCGATTGTTGGGTTTACAACGCCGGTGGTTCATACGTTGACGATCCCAAGCATCCCCGTAAGTGGACCTTTGGGAATGATCCCAACACCCTAAAAGGAATCCAGTTCCGCTCAGACCTGATCTATAAACATAAAGTCATGCCTTCACCCTCCAGCATGGAAACCGTTGACGGACTGGAAACTTCCGATTTATTCGCCATTGGAAAGGCAGCCATGTTCATCTCCGGAATCTGGAAAACACCCTATTTCCGTGAAAAAATCCGGGACTTTGACTGGGATGCGGCGCTTTTTCCGAGAACTCCCTCCGGTTACCAAGGTTTCTCCTCCGGGGGATCCGGATACGCAATTTTCAAAAATTCCAAGCATAAAAAACATGCTTGGAAATTCATTAAGTTCATCACAGGAGAATCCGGTGCCCGAAAGCTAGCCGCCACTGGACTGGCCCAACCTGCGTTGATCAACATCACGGAATCATCCGTCTTCCTGGACGGGAAAGATCCCGCCAACAAAAAATTACTTTTAAAAGCCGTTCAATTCGGAAAATATTCCCCACGCTGCCAAAATTGGTGGGATGGCTTTTCCATTATTAATTCCGAGCTTGACGTGATTTGGAAAGGAAACCAAAAAGTAGAGGAAGTCATGGAAAAGATTCAACGTCGCCTGGATTTGAATCCCCCCAAGGCCCTCTAAGGTAACTTTTACTTTGTAAATCAGAAAAATATTCCCTGATACCATGTATATTTATCGGCCGTTCAAAAAACAAAGCCAGGTAAAATATCCTTAATATCATCAATGGAATCCTCCAGTGCTTTATCAACTTACCTGGGTTTTAAAGAGCCTGAATGTCCGAAAACAACGCTTTCTGGACATTTAAAGCAATAAATCTGGTCGCTGTAAATAACGCGGAACTAAAGGAAGGCTATCTTAGCTCTTTGGGATAAACAGCGGGAAATCTTTGAAAAACCGGAAAATTGGAAGGGTTTTTAGTTTTTAAGATCAACCTAATGTGATGAATGTTAGCCAGCCCCTTTTTACGCGGGCACACAAAAGGCTAAAGGTTTAATTTCAAACCTGTATGGGCCATGCCATAACTAATGCCAGTGGAGCCGGTAGAGGTCCCAGTATAGCTACCCTCAACGAATATGGCGCTTTGGGTGCTTAAGCCAATATCAATCCCAAGCCCAATGCGGTATGCGAAATTGGTCGTGTTTAAATCGGCGATTCCCGGAACAGTTGATAAATAAAGAAAATCGACGCCGGTAATAGTCACCGGGTCCGCATGATAAAACGCGGCCCCCAAACCAAGTATTCCATAAGGCACTACCGGATCGTCATTGGGGCTGAACCGGGTTTTTACATTCAGCATTAAAAGAGTATCGGAGATATTTCCCCCTACTGCCGTTTGATGTATTAAATTTAAATTGTCTTGGTTGACGGTAAATGAATTGTAATTAACGTCTAATATGACGGAAAAAATCCTTGAGATACCAACCCCGATTCCCGCCCCTCCACTGAAACCAAAAGCCCAAGTGTAAGAAAAAGTGGTTGGACCGGCCGGATTGGCATACCCGAGGTTTAAATAAATTGAAATCTCGTGTTCAGGTATAGGAGAAGCCGCTGGTTTGGAAGGGGCGGTGCTGAGGTTATTAACTTCTGATGGTGTTGGATCCGCTGCGTTAACATCTGAAAAAGAAATTAGAATACTAAAAAACAAAAAGAAAGCAAAAAATAAGCGCGTGTGAATCATTTCCCCCTCCCTCTGGTGTTATTTTTAAACTTAAACTGGGATTTCCTTGATGACGTTGTCCGGCAACATCGCCGGTTAATTTGTTGCCCATTATACTGCTCCCCTTGGCGGCGGACGCCCTTCCTAAAAAAATTGTTCCTTCTGGGTCCCCGCCGTGGACACCTACCGTTTAACTAATCCGACCAGTCTTTCAAGAATCACTACAAATATTTTTATACCCATTA
>CAWKAR010000021.1:0-66470 GCA_963847625.1 candidate division FCPU426 bacterium
GAGTTTTAAGGACGTTATATAGTTAATACAATTAGTAGTACCAACAGGAAGGGGTATCGGCCCAGCCAAGCGGGCCTATTGTCCAGTGTTGCTTTTCCTGGCGCGGCATGTGTTGAAATTCGCGGGATAAAGCCAAATACCAATCCAACCCTTTTTATTATGTTGTCGCCGATTGGCGACAACATAATGAGAGACGAAGATGATTTAAGCCGAAGATATAAAAGCTATAGCTGGAGTGACTATTAGCAGATTAAAGCTTGAGGAAAAAGCATATGAAGTGATGATTTCGAATCAGGTGCAGCAACCGCCAAACGTGGCCGGATCGTTATTGGCTCTTCAAAGAAGGGGTTTAATCGGCCCCGCCGAATGGACCTTTTGGCCGGAATTGCCATTCTTGGCTGAACAACAGAGGGGTTTCGCGGGATTTGCCCATCCATCAACCACAAGTTGATGGATGACGAATGGCAATGTCATTTGCATAAACAAATGATAAAAACAGGAGGTATCAGCGGCCTAAAGCGGAATATGTACCCTATCGCACGCTGTGGTGCGTATGATCTGACCCCTTTTTCTTCAGCCGCCCCAATATTTCGTCCCCGGACAATTTCAGGCCTGCGGACGTAACTATGTTTCAATGGCGAGGAATGAAAAGAGGCGTTTGTGGAAACCGAAACTTGTGGATGTATTGTCTTTATTGGATGACCCGGATGACGTCGTTACCCGTATCCGCCACATACACCTTGCATGAGCTATCTACCGAAATTCCTATGGGGTTGTTAAATTCCGCGTTTTTTCCTTGGCCATTGACATAACCAATAATTGTTCCTGAGGATGTAACGCCCCCCCCGCCCGCCAAGGTGGTAACGTTACCGTTTGTGTCGATTTTGCGAATCAAATTATTGGATTGATCAGCCACGTACAAATTGCCCGAACCATCTACAGAGACACCACAAGGGAAATAAAATTCCGCGTTGGTTCCCTGTGCGTCGATATATCCAAAGGCCCTACTGCCCCCCCGCCCGCCACCGTAGTGACATTGGCGCTTGGATCGATCTTTCGAATCATGTTATTTAATACATCCGCTACATATAAATTCCCCGAACCATCCAAAACCAACCCCCAGGGTTCATCAAATTCCGCGCTTGTACCCTGGCCGTTGGCATATCCGGCGATTGTGCAGCCGGCGCATCCTCCGCCCGCCACAGTGCTGACATATCCGCTGGGATCAATTTTTCTGATGACATTGTTCCAACCATCAGCCACATAGACGTTACCGGAACTGTCCACCGCGATTTCACCGGGCCAATTAAATTCGGCATTTGCCCCCTGGCCATTAATATATCCGGCGATGGTGCACCCCGCGCACCCGCCGCCCGCCACGGTGGTAACATTTCCGCTAGGGTCAATCTTTCGGATGAGATTGTTGAATGTATCAGACACATATACATTGCCCGCGCCGTCCACCGCGAGCCCTTCGGGCCCAAAAAACTCAGCGCTCGTTCCCTGGGCATTAATATATCCGGCGATGGTGCAACCCGCGCACCCCCCGCCCGCCAAGGTGCTCACGTTGCCGCTAGGATCGATTTTTCGAACCATGCTGTTACCTACATCCCCTACATATACATTGCCCGCGCCGTCCACGGCGAGCCCTCCGGGTCCCCAAAACTCAGCGCTCGTTCCCTGTGCATTAATATATCCGGCGATGGTGCAACCCGCGCACCCGCCGCCGGCCAAAGTGCCGACATTTCCGGCGATGTTGCAGGCGGTCTTCTTGGGAATTGTCACTGGGTTGACGGAATAATGGTTACTGCAAGCGAGTGAAACGGCTAAAAGAAGAGCGAACAAGAAGACAAATAGGTTATGTATTTTCATGAGCGATATCCCTATTGGATGATTCGAATGACGTTATTCCAGGTATCCGCAACATATAGATTGCAGTTGTTCCCCACCGCGACGGCGTAGGAGGCGTTGAATTCAGCATTGACTCCCCAGGCGTTGACATAACCATTTCCGGTGCATCCCGCGCACCCTCCGCCCGCGAAAGTGGTGACGTTGCCATTCGTATCAATTTTGCGGATCATGCTGTTATAAGTATCAGCCACATATAGATTGCCCGCACCGTCCACGGCGAGACCGCAGGGCCAACCGAACTCCGCGTTGGTCCCCTGGCCGTTGGAATAACCCGCATTGGTACATCCCGAACATCCTCCCCCGGCCACGGTGGTGACGTTTCCGCTCGGATCGATTTTTCGAATGAGGCTGTTATTCGAATCCACCACATACACGTTGCCCGAGCCGTCTATTGCGACACCGGTGGGTAAGTTGAACTCCGCGTTGCTCCCCTGGCCGTCGGCGTAACCGGCATTGATGCAACCCGCGCACCCACCGCCCGCCAGGGTGCTGACGTTTCCGGACGGGTCGATCTTGCGGATCAAGTTATTGCCATCCGCGACATAGACGTTGCCCGAATTATCCACGGCTAAGCCGTAAGTGTTATAAAACTCGGCGTTTACCCCTTGGGCATTGACGTAACCGCCGTTGGTGCATCCCACACACCCCCCGCCCGCCAGGGTGCTCACGTTGCCGGATGGGTCGATCTTGCGGACTAGGCTGTTGTAATTATCGCCCACATATACGTTTCCCGAGCCGTCCACGGCCACGCCCCAGGGGTTAAAAAATTCCGCGTTGACCCCCTGGGCGTTGACATAGCCGGAATTGTTGCATCCCGTACAACCCCCGCCCGCCAGAGTGGTGACATTGCCGTTCGAATTGATCTTACGGATGACCTGATTGGCGGAATCAGCCACGTAAACGTTGCCCGATTTGTCGGCCGCGACCCCTTCGGGTATATCGAACTCCGCGTTGACCCCCTGGGCGTTGATATAACCGATGTTCGTGCATCCCACGCACCCGCCGCCGGCCAAAGTGCCGACATTTCCGGCGATGTTGCAGGCGGTCTTCTTGGGAATTGTCATTGGGTTGACGGTAAAATGGTCATTGCAAGCGAGGAGAAGGGTGAAAAGTAGGGCGATCAGGAGGGCAAAAAGATAACTAAGTTTCATAGGTGATATCCCGCCGCAAGAAAAGGTTGATTGAATTATATCACGGTATGAATATTCGTTTTCTTTGGGATTTTTACGAAAAACCAGCAACCAAGGGGAAGGATGAACCCAATTACCCTTTGAGTCCCATTCCAACTTTTGTAACTCCGGGCGGCGATTAAATTACAACACTTCGTCTTCAAGGCCTTGAACCAGGCTTCTTCCCTATTCATTCCATAAGCGGCTTGGACCCCGCCAGCGGAAACCACCCCATTGTTATCTTCCTCTCAGGCACCGCAAGGTTGTCGGATATATGCGACAACATGTTCTGAGACTACAGGTCGAAGAACCAGTTTATGTTGTGCCAATTTCAAATGGGAATTGGCCAACATAGGGAGAGGCCAGAGGGATTGAAACCGTATGGGGAGAGGCTTAAGGGATTAAAGGCTTGCAGGGCCAAACCCTGGCGGAAGAGGCATGGAGGCTTGGCGGAAAAAGATGAAATCGAATTGGCGGACAGTGATGTGATAATTGATAAAAGCAGGTGAGAAATGACTCAACAATGGATCAAAATTGTAGACATCCAATTCAAAGATAAGTAGGCTTTTTCATGGCAAACAATAACGATTGGAGGAAATAATGAAAAGATTATTAGCTATCTGGTTCATCCTGCTTCTCGCGCTCCCGGCCTGGGGCCAGGCGGATGCCGTGAAAAAGAAACAAACCCATAAACCGCGGCACGCCAAGAAAGCGGCGGCCGTCCACCCGATGAAGCACGCGGACATCCAACGCAGAAGCAAAGGTTCGGGGGATATGACCCAAATGAAAAATCAAGATCTCCAGGATACGATGCAAAAAAACAACAAGAAATAGAAACCATTAAGAATATCGAGAAACAACAAAACGACGCTTCGAAAAGCATCATTAAAAACGCGAAAAATTAACGAGGCCGGGTCGCTATTGGTTCTTCAAGGAAGGGGTTTGATCGGCCCCGCCGAACGGGCCTTTTGGCCGGCTTTGTCGTTCTTGGCCGAGCACAAACAGAAATTCGCGGGATAATGCCAGATACCACCCCAACCCGCTTTTGTTAGGTTGTCGGATATATACGACAACCTAATGAGGATGTCCGCGGCGCTCGAAAAGTGTGACGGTGGGCGGTCCAAAAGTGTGACACCCCCCGCCTTCCATACGCCTTACGGTGTATGGTCGTTGGTTAGCTTTATCAATCCTTCTTGTCTTTGTTTTTGAGCCGTTTTTTTGCTTCCACCAGCCTGTGGCTTTGGCCGTTGGCCTCCAGAATATGCACCCGATGGGTCAAACGGTCAATAAGTGCCCCCGTCATTCTCTCGGAACCCATGATTTCTACCCAGTTTTCAAAGGGAAGATTGGTCGTTACCATCAGGCTTGTGCGCTCATAGGCCTTGCTGACCACTTCGAACAGCAGCTCGGCCCCCGCCTTGGAGAAAGGAACGTACCCCAGTTCGTCCAGGACAATTAGATCGAGCCTGGCCAACTGACGGTGGAACTTAGCCAATTGTTTCTCTTCGCGGCGCTCCAAAAGTTCTGTCACGAGGCCCGTGACGGAGAAGAAACGCACCGCCCGGCCCTGGCAGCAAGCCTGGAAGGCTAAGGCCGTGGCCAAATGGGTTTTACCCGTTCCTGAATTGCCGATCAGCAGGACGTTTTCTTTTTTGTCCATGTACTCGCCCCGCATGAGTTCCCGCGCCAGTTCTTGGTTGATCGAAGGTTGGGCCTTGAAATCGAATGTGTCCAAAGTCTTGAGAACGGGAAATCCGGCATCCCGGATGCGCCTCTCCTTGGCCCTGCGTTCTCGGTCCAGAAGTTCCAGTTCGGCCAGTTTGAGCAGGTATTGCGGATAGTCGCTGCGCTCGGTGCGGCAGAGCTGGGCCATCTTGTCATACTCGCGGTTCATCGTAGGAAGTTTGAGTTTTTTGAGGTGATGTTCCAGCAAGAGGGTCTTTTTGGATTCGCTCATACTTCACCTCCCGTCAACATCAGCTCACGGTAGGCCGAAAGATCCGTTCGGGCCACCTGAACCCGCCGCAAGTGCTCACGGCCGTCCAGGCTGAAGGTGGTCAGCCTGTAGTCCTCCCTGGGGTAGAGCAACTGGGCGAGGGCGTCACGGGTGTAAATTTCCATCTGCACGGCTTTTTCCACCGCTCTCGTAAGCCTCTCCATGGGATATTTTTCCAAAAGCTGCATCGTCTTGATGAATTCCCGCGCTCCTTCGCCGCGAAACTTTTCTTTGCCTTCCATGCGTCGACGCAGGAGAGTGAAACACTCCGGCAAATTCCAGTCTTCCAGGGGTCGAGCATGGTCGAGTGCGCCGGGTTTCCTCTCCAAAACCGCTAAATAATGCACTGGATTAAATGCCATGCCTTCCTTGCACCAAAGACGATCATGGGTCGTAATCCGCTTGTCCTTGTAAAAAATATCCACTCGGTCAATGTATCCCTTCACTACCACCGGATGGTGGGCGTACTCCACGGGCACGGAATAGTCGTTGGTGTCGAAGCGTACCAGAGACATGGACGTGGCCGTAGTGGACTGCTTCAGGCATGCGTCAAACGGAGTGTCTGGCAAAGGGCGGAAATGGGTTTTGTCCCCCTCAAGAAGCTGGGCTTTAGTCGCCCCTTTGCCGCGCAATTTGCGTTCTAAATCTTCACGACAGTTCACCACCAACTTTTTGTTCAGTTCTTCTAGGCTGCCTACTTGAGGGACCGGCACCATGAAGTTCAGTCGAACATACTTCACTCCGCCTTCCACCACACCTTTTTCGTTGCCCCTGCGTACGGTGCAGAAGTGGTGGTCGAAGAGATAGTGGCTTACCAATTGCTTGAAATTCCGGGTCAACTCCCGTTGGTGTACCCCGATCAACTTCTTTACGAGGGTTTTGGCGTTGTCGTAGCTGATCCGCCAAGGTACTCCACCAAAGTATTTAAAAGCCCGGATGTGGCCTTCCCACACGAATTCCGTGCTCTCCCGCTCAAATATCTGCACGAAGAAAGCGTCCGAATACGGCAGGGCCATCACGAAGTAGGGCCGTTTTACCAACACACCATTGAGCTTCACCAGGGCGTGTCCAAAATCCACCTGTGCCTCACCAGGTCGATGGGTCAAAGGTATAAAAACCTCACTGGTTCTCTTTTTGATCCCTCGCACCGCTTTTTTTACCTGGGTATAGCCTCCGGTGTAACCATCTTCCGCGCACAAGCGCTCAAAGATACGCTTGGCGGTATGACGCTGTTTTTTGTGGGTGTGTTTGTCGTCTTCAAGAATTTGCTTGATGCGGCCCAGGAAGGGCCCCACCTTTGGCTGAGACCGCTCCTGGCTTATCTGGTAGCCCGGAGGCTGGCTATGGGCAAGAATCTTCTTGAGGGTTTCCCAATGAATACCCTCTTCTTCCATCACCTGGCGCTTGGAGACCCCTTCTACCAGCACTTTTTTGCGAATTTCGGTCCATCGGTCCATATCTTTGTACACTCCTTTTCCTTCCGGTATCTGTATTCCCAATTTCTGGAACCACATCATCCCGGATATTCGAGGAGTGTCACACTTTTCGACCGCCTTTTTTGCCCCCTAGACCGTCACACTTTTGGAACGCCGTTTACAGGCTGACCAAAATCTTCAATTTCGGATCAATCGTTATGTATTTTTTATCGAACAAGATATGTAAATCTGCTCTCATTAATAACCCGTTTTGTACTTTGTTGGGCCCTGCCTCGGCATAGGGTTTGATATGCGCGGCTTCCAACACCGGCAAGGTTTTTTCCCCGCTGATGGCGCACCTTCTTTGGTAGGCATCCGTAACCACCACCCGGAAACCCCCTTGGCCCAATCTTGCCCTGGTTAGGAATGGATCTCCATAACGTTCGTAAGTTTCCGGATCTTTCTCATCAAAACCCGCCACTGCGGCCAACTCTTTGTCTTCTTTGCCCCCCAACCTGACCTTCACTTCATTCCAAAGCTTAAACCCTTCCCCGCTATCCTCGGTGTCGTATCTTTTTCCCGAAACAATGTTCTGCGCCCAATCTTTAGGCACCGGAATCCATTGGGAATGATCGAAAAAGAATGGCTCAGTCAGGACGATGCAACCGATTTTTGGATCATGGTCATCGGCACTTTTGGCATTGCGGTAATGCAGAATTTTCTTCCGGCATTCTTCCTGGGTTGAGGTGCCGTTTTTCTCGCCGAACGCCAGCCACGCCAAGGATAAAGGCAGGACACTGTATTTGACGAAATACCCGCCGCCTACGATGAAGTTATGGGGGCTGTGGAGCTTGAAAAGGAAGGGCGCGCCTGGCTGGATAGCGCCGAAGGCCGTATCCGCGCCGGGCTTCCAGAAGTTCACCTCATCGGGCTTCCTCGCCGCCAAGAAATGGAACCAATCGTCATCCGTCACGCCCACCCAATATTTCATGGAGCCTCAAGCCATCAACAACATTTCAATATCTGCAAAATAAAGAAACATGTGAGCGCAATCACAACAACGACGAAACAGCACCAAACACCTGCCCATGAACTGGTAAACTTCTTCCAACAACTTTCCCCATTTGGTTTCTGAGGAAATTCAATTATTTTGCCATTTAATGCCTCGGGGAGATATTTAATAATTGCCTCTTGCCATCTTCTGTTCTTACCAGATGCTCTTTCAATATTGAAAACAAATATTACATAAAATAATACACCACATAGAAAAACAATTTGAACAAGTGTATAAATTCGATTTACATCATAAACGTTTTTCGCAATATTGATCGTACCTTTGAGGGCCAAAAGATAAAAGCCCACAATCCCAGTAAGCATTTTTAATTCTAAACCTCTTCGACTTTCCATTGAATGTTGGTGATAATTAAGAACCTTAATGCAGTTCTCTAAAGTCCTATCGGGCCAATTTGTTCCATTGGAGTTTGTCTCTTCAGGCGCCATAAAGAACCTCTTTCTAAAATTTGACTTATTTACACCAAAATTATTGAAAAAAGAAAATATTTAGTGGTTTTGGTTTCAGCACGTAATACTTATCGCACATTTAAATCCTATATAAGAAAAAACTTTTAAAGGATTTAACGTAAATCCGTATATTTCTTATTACTCCCCTTGGCTTTGGAAATCGGATATTTCCTGCTGCTCTTCCTCAATTTCCTCTCGGCCGCCTTCCCCAAATCGATGTCATACCGCTGGGCGAGCCGAACCACATAAACGCAATTTTGAATTCTAAATGTTGAATTTTGAATTATCGAGGATTTCCAAAGTTTGGAAATCGAACCGAAATTTAAAACTTAGAATTAAAAAAAATTAAAATTCGCCAGTCTTCACCGGCGTTCCCTCGCCGCCAGGAAATGGAACCAATCGTCATCCGTTACGCCCACCCAATATTTCATTTATGCGCGGATCGTATTTGGCGGTTGGTAGTTAGTAGAAAATTTAAATATTTCAATTAAAACTCCAAGCGAATCAATATTAAGCGTTTAATTTTTAATGACTGCTGCTCGAATAATGTGAGCAAATATAACCGCAATTATTATTGAGACCGCATTCCCAATTAAAAACATATTGAACCGATTACGACCACTGTGCCCTTCTTGCCAAATTTTCCAATTACCCCCAACTTTAATGGCTAACCATCCGCCAATAAAATCAGGTTTATTAATTATTAATAAAAATGGATACAACACAGCTTCACAAGCACCTACTAGCATTGCAGGCCATAAATTAGCATTGCGGATATCCTTTGAACTATCCAACTTGAATAAAGTTCGCATAACAATGGTCAAAGGATTAATTAGTAATGTTGCACCAGCTATAGATAAACAATATATCATTGTTAATTTCCCCCACTTGTCCGCAGGTATGCAGGAATTTTCAAATGTAAACCAATTCGGAACAGTATGAAATACAGAAACTAATATTAATCCCAGAACCACCCAAATAACTACAAAAGGGAAACTTTTATAGATAAAGAAGATTATCAATTCCTTTCTTATACCCCAGATTCTTTTTATCTTTTTTCGTTTTCGTCTGGTTTTCCCGCTTGTCTGCTTTTTCTTTGTCTTCTTCGCGCTTGCCTTCTTCGTCTTTTGCAACTTCCTTTTAATATTTTTGGCCAAGAAACTATCTCCTTATTAGATTTTTAAAAAAATGGGGGTCAGTGGCCTTGCGGTGAGTTCATCGATCCGTTCGATGTACCCACCATCAGCCCAACGCAAAACACTTTAGGCCCCCAACCGCCGAACCCATCCTAAACCCATTAAGCGCTTAGCCCAACTCCGAATACTTTTTTTTGCTTCGAATTTAAAATATCTATTTCCACTCCATAGGCCGCTTTAATACATAACCATCCGCTTTTTTCACCTCATCCGGGAATTGACTATGGGCAATATTGGCCCGTCCAAGAGTTAAATGCGCATGTGCAATCTCGCTGAGATTATATGAATAACGGCCGGGGGGGAAAATCGCGACTATCCTTTTACCAGGAAACATTGCCTTAATTTTGGATATGGGCGCCATTAAATCGGCGTCGGCACACACCAGCAACGCAGTATCAAATCTATCCTCATAGGCATCCGCCGTCATTTCTACCGCCAGGTTAACGTCGGTCATTTTTTCACTGTAGGTTTTGTAGGTGTAACCGCATTGGCGGCAATTCCGGTTCTGTACCTGGTACCGGCCATAAAAAAGATCCAAATTTTTCAGCGTACCCAGGGCGCCGAGATAAGCCGATTGCCTCTCAAATTTTTCCTTTGGTTCCGTAACCCGCGACGTAAAATATTTAATATTCACGAGGGTTTGACCAGGCCTCAAAATCCTGCCGATCATCTTGGATAAATCCAACCAATAAAACCTCTTCCAGCCCATATCTTTCAGGCCGAAATACAGGTTGAATCCATCGATATAAGTAATCACGCGGTTTTGGCCCATACTTGACACCTTGTCAGTCTGGCATTACATTACTTCTAGAGCCGCCGGAGATTGCATCTCCGGCCCGACGTCCGTTCTTCCTTCGGGAAGGCGGGCGTTTCTTTTTTATGGCACTTTTTATATCCCCCAAAACACCCCTTTAAAAAGAAAAACCCGCCAAAAGTGAGCATGCCCAAAGGGCAGAGGCTTGGCGGGTGTGCTGATATATTTATACCCAAACCGCAGGGTCATGGCAAGAACTCGTATAGGTATATGAATTTCTCGAGTTAATTCGGCCATATTACCAATACCTCAAAGCTGAATTCAACCAGTAAGTGCAACACCTTGACTAAAGACCTGCTCCGGCGTTTTGAAACGAAGGCACTTGCGAGGACGATGGTTTAGGATCCGTTCCACGCGTCGTACATTCGCTGGGGTTATAGTAGCAAAATCCGTTTTCTTGGGATAGAAGCGACGAACAAGACCTGCAGTATTTTCAACACAACCTTTCTCCCAACTGTGGAAGGGCAAACAAAAGAATGAACGAGTGCCTGAAACACGATTCACCTGGAGATGTTCGACGTTTTCGGAGCCATTGTCGTATGTGATGGTACGGCGGAGGCCTTTTGAAATCCGAACCAACCGACGGTTGATTGCGGCTCTAGTGTGGAAAGCTGATTTTTGAGGTAGCCAAGCCAGTTTCACCAGACGACTTTTGCGCTCGACCATAACCAGAAGTGAGGGTTTGCTTTTCCGGGAGATGATGGTGTCGGCCTCCCAGTGCCCGAATTGCTGTCTTGTTTCAACGATAGCTGGTCGTTGGGTAATGGGAGTACGTTGAGGAATATGGCTTTTGCGATGTTTTTGAGTGTGCCAACGTCGCAAACGTTTTCGATGGGCCCGGGCTAGATGAGGAATGAGGTTTCGAGCTTCGCAGTAGATGAATTGATAGATGGCTTCATGGGAAACGGAAAGTTTTGGTTTCTCCCGGCGAAGAAAACCGGCAATTTGCTCGGGCGAGAGTCCACGAGGTATTTCTCGCAGTACTAAACGGCGAATCTCAGGATTTTTAAGCCTTAAATGAGTACGTGAAAGACGGTTTCGGTGTTCTGCACGCATGTGAGCTCTGGCGGGCAGGTAGCGGCGAGATCGTATAGGAGGGGCGTTGCGCTTCAGTTCTCGGGAAATGCTGGATACATCACGGCCCAGACGGCGTGCGATTTCCCGAAGGGAGAGGCCTTCAGCATTCCAAACTGAAATTTCTTCACGTTCGGCTAACGACAGATGCTTGTAGGATGATTTCATAGCACTTAGGATAACCCCCGGGTTCTGCCGGGTCTAAGTGTTGCACTTCGTTATTGAACTGGGGAAACAACAATTCTGAATCAGCTGTACTCAATACTCGTTATATTTTTTATTGCTTCCCTTGGACTTACTAATGGGATATTTCCTGGCGCTCTTCCTCAATTTTCTCTCGGCCGCTTTCCCCAAATCGATGTCATATCTCTGGGCGAAACGCACCACGAAGAACAGCACATCCGCCAGTTCATCGGAAATCTCTTCCCTTTTTACCTTATTCTTGAATAACCCCGCCGTTTCCTTTTCGTTCTTAATGCCGATTCCCCTATGGAATCGACACAACCAAACCATGACCTCGGTTTGAGACCTCGGTCAAGGTGACCGGAAATGTTCCAGCAACTCCGACGCCTCGGTGATGATGCCGATGGCTATGTCTTTCGCGGCTGATTCCCTATGGAATCAGCACAGCCAAAACACGGACCTCGGTTTGTGACCTCGGCCCAGGCGCCATGTTACTGGCCCCACGCACCGCAGCGTGGGGCAGGGCCAATCCCTGTCTTCGCAGAATTTTTGCACTTTTGCCTTGAGCTGTTGGAGGGTGGTTTTGTTATCCAATTATATTTTCTCGTTTAGAAAGATTTTTATGAACACGAAGAAGTTATTGCAGGCGCCGTCATTACGGTGTTTCGGGGACCAAAGGTAATGCCCTTTTACCTCGTGTTGATAGGTTTGATTTTGATTGACCCACCAAAACCGTTGTTCCATATATAGGCATCTCCAAAAACCACAACAATTCTAAACCTTCTCACCTCCTTTCCATTAAAAAAGGGTGGTAATACCAACAGATATTATTGGGAGAATTTCATGATTTGGTTGGTTTTAGGCATTTTGGCGGTTCTTTACGTTTGCTTACGACTGTTCAAACTATTGAATGTGAGAAATATCGATAAAAACATCATCGGAGATCGTAAAAAGTTCTTTCCCACCCGGTTGATGAAGCCGCCCAAATCTTCCGGGCTTAAACGGCAACGCCTCTAGGCTTCGGTCCATAGTCTTTCTCTTTCTTCACGGTTTGGCATGAACTAAAAACCTTTCCCATATCGGATAGCGCTTTTAAAGCATTTTCCCTTGTCCACGGCGGGTCCCCGTCGTGGACAATCATTTTTTACGCCGGTTCACCCATGGATGACTGCCGATTTACTTCCGGCCTTACAAAACACTCTTAAGGTATGATCAAAATCTTTCCCCTTCGCAAAACCGTTTGGCCGTTCTGGATGACATAATAATAAGCGATTATCCCCTTTAGATAAGTAATTAAATAAGGTTAAACCGCCGATCAAATCCGATGGACGCCGATAAGTTTGAAAACGCTTTGAACTATAAGCCGATATCGGCGTCAATCGGCCGTTATCGGCGGTTAAATGGTTTGACTATCGAATCTAATTTTCTTGTTTACTTATTTCAAAGGGATATTCGCCTAATAATAAATACCGGGTGAAATGGTGGCTCCATTACGGTTCTTTGCCCCGATCCACTCCGTTGGATCACCTGATCGGCTGATCATATTCACCAACTCCCCCGAAACTGTAAATATTAACACCTGGGCGCCCGCCGGCAGACAGCTAATCCTTAAAGCTTGGCCATATGAGCTTTGAAGACTGTAAGGATCGGGCCAAATTTGTATGTCGCAAACGGGAGTATTTGTAAAGGTATTCATGGGGGTAACGGTAATGGTGGGGGTGAAAGTGTTAATGGGAGTCGGTGTGGGAGTGGGAGTCGGGGTTATCGTGGGTGTGTTTGTGGGGGTGGTGGTAGGCGTAGTCATGGCCAGCAAAAGACCCCCGGGGTAACCGTAAGCATCCGCTCCATCAAAACCATAAACAATCACTCCAAAAGGGACCGGCCCGGCCAAGGCATGGGGGGCCACCGAAACGGATACCTGGGCACCCGAATATCCGCTAGTGCCGACGGGGGTGAAAAGGCCCGCCGGAATGGCCGTTCCGTCCAAAGTAAGGGTTCCCACCGAAGCAGTGGGCACCATGATATTCTCGAAATTCTCGGCAAAACCCGAGGGCGAGAGTCCAGAGAGGGGCATGGGAACCAAGTAATTCGTTGCAAACTCGTTGACCGGCGGGATCGAAATCATAGAGGGATCCCCATAGCCGTTAGGAACGTTGTCATAGTATTCGCCGTTGGAATATTGCATGACATAAATGGGGTTGTTGGAGGTGATCTGGGAGGGAATGGTCAGTATCTGCTCGAAATACTGTCCTTGACCTAAGGTGGCCACTAGGGCACCGTTGACCGAAACGTTCGTCCCATTTTGGGAAGCCAAAAACCGGAAAGTGTCCCCATTCAGGCGGGTGGCCAAGGGGACGGTGATAAAATTCATCCCCCACATCGACGTGGGCCATAATTGCTCCACAATATAATTGGCGGTTGTATAGCTTACGGGGACGTCAGCTCCCTCAACAGCCCCCCAAATCGCGACTGGATTGCTGGCATTGATCAGGCTCCCCGAAAGGTCTGTGTCTGTAACACCGTTCTGGAGTTGGTAGACATCGCCCTGGTTTAGGGTAACGATGAAAGGCACCCCTGCGGCATGTGTGCCGGTGGCGACGGAAGGCGTGATGGTAACAGCGGTGCCGTTTTGGACCCCAACTACCGCCAATTCTGAAAAAAAGGTGACTGGGGGGGATGAGTCACCAATAAACTGGTCATAGGAAAGGGAGATGTAGCTTTGTCCCAGGGTGGCGGTGGGAAGGGCCAGATAAGCATCCGTTGAGTAGGCTTCGTAACTCAACCCGATAACCGCCACCAATGCCGAGGCGGTGATATGGATTCCCAAGGGAGCCGTGACATCCGATCCCGTTGGCATGCAAGCTATCGGTAGCGTCACCGTTGTCATACCCCCTGCCGGGATGGTAAATGGTGTTGTGAAGGACAGCCCGGGAATTTGAACTGTTCCCGATGTGGCGGTCGCAGAAGAAATGAGAAGTTCTTCCAGCCTAGGCGGTTGGAACAAATCCCCCTGGGGAAAGGTCAACCAAAAATCCGTTCCCAGGTTGCCCGCCACGTTCCCAAAAGAAGATGGGGAACCGGATAAATAAAGAGCGAGGGTGAATAAAGAAACACGGTAAAATTGTTTGAGTATTTTTTGGAAATTCATTTACGAGTTGCTTTCTTTAAATAAATTGACTTAAGTATTTCCTCTATGCATGTCCCCCGTGTCCAAAGCCCATGTTTTTCG
This sequence comes from candidate division FCPU426 bacterium, assembly GCA_963847625.1. Taxonomy (GTDB): domain Bacteria; phylum Oederibacteriota; class Muellerivitia; order Muellerivitales; family Muellerivitaceae; genus CAWCKJ01. Next base: position 14,509 of record CAWKAR010000021.1, read on the forward strand.
CTGTGCCGATTCACATAATTGTAAAAATAATAAGGAGATCGGTACGATACCAGCTTCAATATCATCTTTATGGAAAGCTGGTATATGCCGATCATCCACTCGTAAAAATGGTTTCATTCTTTCTATACTTTATAGATGGCTGAAAGGCTGATTTATTCCAATAAATATAGGTTTTTAAAGAAATAATTTTATCAGTTTTAGGGTAATGAAAACAAAGATAGCATGTATGGGCCAGCAACCTACGTAGTAGCTTTGATCAATAGTAGCTGATCAAAATAACGCGGGTTGCTCCTGGTAAGGAGCCTATCCGCATACGGAGGGCTGACCCATGGGAAATAATAGCACGGTGGTAGGGCTGGATGTTCATAAGGAAACGATCACGATTGCAGTTTTAAGGCCCGACAAGGATCGTCCTGATCCCTCGGTTACGGTTGAAAATCAGCCATCAATCATTGAAAAGAAAGTACGGGAACTTAATCGCCGCCATGCCCCACTGGAATTCGTTTATGAGGCTGGGCCTGGGGGATTTGCTTTGTATAGGCAGATTACCCAATTGGGACACCCTTGTGCGGTGATTGCGCCCGCATGGATGCCGATGAAACCTGGGGACCGAGTCAAGACGGACCGAAAGGACGCAGAAAAGCTGTCTTGGTATTGGCGCATGAGGGATTTGAAAGAAGTCCGGGTACCCACGCCCGAAGAAGAATCCGTGAGGGATTTGCTGCGTGTCCGGGAAGATGTTCTCGCAAACCAGTTGAGAGCCCGTCATCGGTTATTGAAATTCCTGCTTAGGCAAGGCCGGATTTATCGGGGTGGCAAACACTGGACCCAAGCCCATAGGGAATGGTTGAGACACCAGAAGTTTGAGCTGCCAAATCTCGTAAAGACCTATGAAGCGAATTACCGAATTTTGGCTGAGATTGACGTGCACTTGGCTGATTTGAATTGTGAAGTTGAATTGCTGGCACAAGACGAGAAATATCGAATTGCTGTCAGCTATTTGAAATGCCTGAAAGGCGTTAACACACTCACGGCCATGACTTTATTAGCAGAAAGCGGAGATTTCAGGCGGTTTAAAAACGCCCGCAGTTATATGCGATATACGGGAATGGTCAGTTGGGAAGACAGCACCGGAAGCCATGTTTACCGGGGCGGGATTGTCAAATCCGGAAATGCCCATTTGAGGCGAGTGCTAGTCCAAGGGGCATGGACCTATCAGCTACGAAGCCTTGGGAGTCCAACACTCGCTAAACGGAGAAAAGGTTGTCCCCCGGAAGTTATACATTTAGCACGAAAAGCTGATGAACGTTTGCATTTGAAGTTTCGGCGGATGGTAAGCCGAAACAAACGTTCCCAGGTGGCGGTAGTGGCCATCGCACGGGAATTGGCTGGCTTTATCTGGGCGATTGGACAGATGATCCCATCCGATCAGTAATAGATCCGATGAGAAGAAAAAGAAGGACGAGCTCTGATTTCAGGAGCGTGGCGCGGCACGGAGAACCCTCGACGACCCCTTGTGCAATGAAGTCTTATTTCATGACGCACGGACAAAGATCGAGGCAGCTCCCGACGACAGGTCATCATGCGTCCCTGCCCTTTGGGGTAATACGCGAATATCAGTTTGATCAACCGTCGGAAATGGCTACGCTCTTGGAATCAGGGCTCTGTCGTGCTGGTCCGTGAAAAGACCAACACCCTAGAATCTGAAGGTTGACTGGCCCATACATATCAGGGGTCAGATCGCACGCACCGCATGCCGAACCCCATTTATACTTTCAATGAAAGTTCGGCGCAGATTTAATATAAATCTGCACTGGCAATCTTCGCACTCGGCTGGTGGCCTCGCGCGGCCAGTATCGCACCGATTTCATTAACGGTTTTATGGTGAATCGGCGCAGCGTCCGATAGGGTACATTTTTCATTTTAGGTTCGCCCCAAAACCTCCTGAAAAAAAACAGGCTCTTACTATGCCACCCATTTAGAAAATCGAGAATGGAGAATGGAAAATGAAAAATTATTGGGGATTTACCGAGGACAGAAACATGAAAAACACTAAAAATGGACAGATTCGACAAGCTCACCGCAGGGCAACGAAGAATGAATAATTAATGTGGATTTACACTGGGCGTGCCAGCCTTCTATAAAAATAAAACGAGGCTGGTACTGTACCAATTCCATTAACTGTCTTATGGAAAATTGGCACGGAAATCGAATCGGATTCAAACGCGGTTTTATCCAGGGAGAACAATTGGTCCGGAAACTGACCGCCTTTGCTTAAAGCCCGTATTTTTTCTTCACTTCCTTTTCAGCTTGCAACCAGTCTGATAGCGCGTCCCCGGGCTGGTTGAATGCGGATCTCTTTTTAAAGATTTCCCCGGCAATAGTTCTGATTTCTTCCTGGACCGTCTCAAGAAAGGGTTTTTGCGGGGGTTTCCTTCCAACATTTGCCATGATGCATCTCCTATATTAAAAATTAGTGGCGTGTTCTTCCCGCCACATTCCAACTCTCCTGTTAAATACCCTCGAAGAGCTTCTGGATGGGGCAACGCAAGGCCTTGTGGATCTTGACGACATTCTTCAGCGTGATGCTCCTCTCGCCCCGTTCCAGAAAACCGATGTAGTTGGCCGCCAAACCCGATTTGGCGCCTAAATCAGCTTGGGACCAACCGTGAATTTTGCGAACTTTGCGGACATTCCCCCCAAACTTTTCGATGACTTTCTGATTTGATTTATTCATATTTTTAACCCCTCCATGTTCCTTTAAAAATGCGAGGCAGCGTGACGTCCAAATTTTCCTTTTCCCCGCGGTGTAACACGCCTATTTTTTCCCATCGATGCCGAAAAACCCTTCTTTTCAGGCTCAAAAGATTCCTCAACCCATTCATCCAGAAAATAGGGGTCAGGCAAACATTCAACACTTTAGGCCCACCCCAAAACCCCACGCCAAAAAACAGGCTCTTATTATGCCACCAAGAACAAACAATGAATAATGGACAATGGAGAATGAAAAAAACAATTGGGAATTAGATAACATGCAGGCCGTTCCTCCCGCCGGGATAGAATCCCGGCAGGAGTGTCTAGCTCTTAAGGAGGAACGGCATGAGAAATAGTAGCACAGTGGAAAGAAGGGTTGGTATCACCAAGAAAGACTGCGTTTACGTTGGTTTAGATGTGCACAAACGCAGTATTTACGCGGCAGTCAGAGTGAATGGGGTTGAGGCTGGGATAAAATCCCTGCCGGCTGATCGTGAGGTCGTAAAAAGATTTTTGGAGAAGTACCAGCTAGGTTTGCGGAAAGTGGTGTACGAAGCCGGCCCCACGGGATATGGATTAGCGAGGCGGCTGAAAGATGTTGGAATACCGGTAGAGGTAGTTGCCCCTGGAAAGATTCCCAGATCGGTTGTGGAAGGGGCCAAGTCAGACCGCCTGGACTGCCGGATGCTTGCCGAATACGCGGAGAAGGGGCTATTGCGGGCGGTAGTGATACCGACCGTAGAAGAGGAAGCATACCGCCAGGTATTGAGGCTGAGGAGTTCATTGGTAGAGAAGAGAAGGCGTGTGAAACAGCAAATTAAGGGTTTTCTCTTGCAATACGGCCTTGAGGAACCGGAAGGTCTGAGCCATTGGTCACGGAAAGCCGTGAAGGCTCTTGGAAAGATCGAATTGAATAAGGCGCTGCGTTTCACGCTGGATAGGTTTTTGGAGGAGTTTTATTACCTGGAAGATCAACTGGGAAAGGTGAAAGACCAAATCAAGGAGCAATACAGCTCGAAGGTCTATGAGAAAAAAACCAGGATATTGAGGAGTCATCCAGGGGTCGGAGAAGTGACGGCGGCGCAGATGCTGGCCGAGGTGTATCAGCCGGAGAGATTCCAGAACGCGAAACAAGTGGTGGCATATGTTGGATTGGCACCCCGAGTGAGGCAAAGTGGGGAAAGCCGGAAGGAAGGGCCATTACTAAAAGCAGGGAAAAATCATTTGAGATCGGCTTTGTTGGAAAGCGCCTGGGCTTGGATTCGGGTGGATCGGCAGGCGGCGAAGATTTACGGAAGGTTGGCGAGAAACACAGGAAGCCCCAATAAGGCCATCGTGGCGATGGCTAGGAAGATATTGGTTCACCTGTGGACAATGTTGGTTCGGCAAGAGGCTTATCGGCCATTGGCTTAAGCAGGTTAAAAGGAGTGGTTTAAGTTTCGTGATTCGATTTTTGGGGATGACCACGGCTAATTCCGGTGTCTAGAACACGCCCATTAGGTGGTGGCTCCCTTTATTACGTATCGGATCTTATCATGTGCCTTGAGCACGAATAGCAGGATGAATTCACGAAAACTTTGGACCATTCAATAAAATCACGGGGCTTGACGAACGGCCTCATAGCAGGAATTAGAAGTTGGGAATTGGTCGTCAAACACTGATTAACGGATCCGGTAAACTGCCTTTTTTTCCTCGAGATATCCGATCCGCCGCTTGGGTTTCTCTGGTGGCGGAGCCAAAAGCAGAGGTTTGATCTTCCGATAAATATCCCGTAGGGAAACATCATGGGCGATCAGCGTCTTCTCTATTTCCGCCAGCCTTTTTTCAAATGTGGCAGTCGCGGATAGCTTCTCCCTGAGCTTGATAAAGGCCCTAACGATAAAAACGCTCATTTCAACTGCCTGATTGCTGTTCAAAACATTGGCAGCCCTTCGCACCGCAGCGAAGGGCAGGGATTAACGCACCATGTTCGGTGAAGGCCAAAGGAAGATATTTTCGGTGTTTTCCACGCCCACTTTTTAAGGTCGCAAATTGCGACCTTAAAGAACTATATTCGGTCGGACTCAACTGAAAGGCAAAATCAGGGGGAAACCTTTTCAAATTGCGTTTAATTTGCTCATTCAGCCGCTTTGTGGAAACACCATATAAACGGGCGATGTCGGCATCTAAAATAACCCTCTGTTCGCGAATTGTCCGGATCAGTTCCTCAACAACAACCTCCCCATAGGCCTGCATTTCTTCTGTCATATAAACCTCCGAATCTTGAAGTCGCAAAATGCGACATCAAGTGCTCGTTTCCATTTTCGGTGCAATATGCGGTCACAATTTGTGACCGCATCTATCATCCGGGGAACATAGGGGTCAGACTCCACGCTCCGCATGCCGAACCCCATTTATACTTTCAATGAAAGTTCGGCGCAGATTTAATATAAATCTGCACTGGCAATCTTCGCACTCGGCTGGTGGCCTCGCGCGGCCAGTATCGCACCGATTTCATTAACGGTTTTATGGTGAATCGGCGCAGCGTGTAGTAGGGTACAAATTACACTTTACGTCCGCCCCAAATCCCCATGCAAAAGAACAGGCTCTTATTATGACACCACATCAACAATTAGAAATGAGGAATTAGAAATTGGGAATTGACGGCAAAAAGAATTAAACCTAAGAGACACACAATTCGCAGAGGTATAAGAACCCCGGGATTTAGGCAATTTTGGACTATTTCAAATACTCATCCAGGCCAACCGTTAACTGAGGTACTGATTTTCTCAAGCCCTTATCGCAGGTCACGCACACGATCCCCAGGGTTTTAGCCAACGCCACGAACAAGGCGTCATAACCGCTGATTTTGTGCCTCAAAGCCAGATCCAAGGCCTGGTCCCCCTCCACGGGTTCCTCCCGCAAATGGGATAATTGGAACGAGGCTTTCCAAACAGCCCTTACCTCTTCCACCGGCATTTTTTGGTGCCGGGAGTAATTCACGAGGATGTTCAGGAACTCGATCCGCCAAAAGGAAGGAACCACCCATTCCCGTTCGCGGTCCAGGAGCGCCAGGGCCTTCGGGGTATACTCGCCCTTGATGAGCAGGTAAGCGATGATGTTCGTGTCTACGACGATCAAGCCATGCCCTTGCGCTTCCATTGGTGGATTAACTTTTCGGTGAGGGGTTTCCCTCCCTCATAAGGGGCCGGAAGCTCGCCCGCGTAAAAACGGCCCTGGTTCCCGCTCAAGCCCGCCTCCAGGAGATAGATCGCCTCCCCGTTCATGGACCGATGGGCTTTTTGGGCCTCTTCCTTCAATCGCCGGTGAAGCTCATCCGGCAGGTCCTTAATCACCAAAGTCGCCATGGAAACCCCCGAGGCTGAGTTAACTACCATTATGGAAGCATTATGGAAGTATTTTGTCAAGGTTAAAAACAGCCTTCGGTGAATAGCGGGCCCATTTAGAAGATGGACAATGGAGAACGATCAAAAAGAAACTAGGAGTTAGCCCCCCTACGCTATCTACCTTCGCTAAAGCTTGTCCCTACGCTCAAGCTTCGGGACACACGTCGGTAGACGGGCAGCGACGGGTGGCAGGTGGCCGGGAATCCCAGCCTCCGTATACACATTATTTTTCTTTTATCCGCTTTTTTATGGCACAAAATCCCGGCCCGAGTTCCATAAGTAAGTGCAACACTTAGTGTCTGAAGAAGGCCGCATGAATAGGATATGCGGCTATGAAAAAGAAATACAAGCATTTAAGCGTTGAAGAAAGAGATCATTTATCCGTCTTGAAAGGAAAGGGTCTTAGCCTTCGAGCAATTTCACGCGCCTTGAAGAGGTCTCCTTCCACCCTCTCCAGGGAACTCAAGCGCAATGCTCCCCCTATCCGTTCTGGTTATTATCTTTCTCATCGAGCCCATCAACGGTATGTTGACCGCAACCAACAACGAGCACGCCGTTTACGCCTGAAAACAAAACGAATTCGTGCCTACGTCCGTCGTCAATTGAAACGAGGCTGGTCTCCAGAACTCATTTCAGGTCGATTAGGTCACCTACGGCCTAAGCAAACCATTGGTCCTGAAGCTATCTATCAGTGGGTTTATGCTGAAGCCACTGAGCTGATTCCTTGCCTAGTTCGACACCACCGGCGACGATTCTCATTTGGCCATAGCCGTAAGCACGCCAAAAACCATATCCCAGGCCGTGTTTCCATCGATAAGCGCTCCGAGATCGCCAATCAACGCAAGCAATTCGGCCATTGGGAAACCGACACCATGGTCTCTCGTCAGAGTAAAGTTGCTATGCGGGCTCTCGTCGAGCGTCAAAGCCGTTTTTCCAAGTTGGGAAAGCTCAAACGAAAGACCGCTCGCCAAATGAGTCATAGCCTCAACCGCGCTTTATGCCGCTTCCCTCAAGACGCCCGCCTGAGTCTGACCTATGACAACGGAACCGAAAACACCAACCACTTGGAAACCAACCACGTGCTTGGTACAAAATCCTTTTTCTGCGCCCCTTTCCACAGTTGGGAAAAAGGTACGGTGGAAAATACTATCGGTCTTGTCCGCCGCCATTTGCCTAAAAAGACTGATCTTGCTAAAGTGTCCTTCAAAGAATTCAGGACCATAGAAAGATGGCTCAATAACAGGCCCAGGAAATGTTTGGGCTTTAAAACTCCGGCGGAAGTCTTCCGGCGAAGTGTTGCACTTACTCCGTGAATTCGGCCGGATAAATTCCGCGGGACTTAATATTTGTATCCCCTTGAAGTTCTTGAGCGGTTGAAGATGCTTTTTGTCGCCTGAAACAAGGAAATGAGCTTTGCCGGAAAGGGCGCATTCCAGGATACGGTTGTCGCTTTCATCCTCCCGGATCACCTCCAAAACATGCCGGGTCTTGACCACTTCCGCCACGGCCAAAAGGCTTTGCCTGACCGATTCGAGCCTTTCTGAATCGAAGTGGAATTTCGCCCGGAGAACCCCCGATAACTCACCCAATATAAAATCGGATAAAAGTAATGTGATCTTATCGGCGGCGGCCAAGTCCAGGATTTTTGAGGGGTGATGCCCGGGAAGAATGAAATGGGAAACCAGGATGTTGGTATCCACAGCCACCCGGAATTTCAACGTTTTTTCCGGCGGTAGTCGTGGACCACCCGGTCCACGTCGCTTTCATTCCGGATACCCAGGCTTTGGGCTTGCTTGGCGCCGAATTCCCGCAAACTCTCCCACTGCTTCATGGCGTAATACTTCCCCACCGCCTCATTGACCACCTCGCTGCGGCTTTTATTCTCCGCCTTGGCCAGTTCGCCTGCCTGCTTGAGAGTCTCCGAAGAAAGGGAAAAACTCGCGACAACGGATCTTTTCATATCGCCCCCCTGTATTTATTAGAATATTAATAACTTATTAATAACATTTCAAATACATTTTTCTTTTTCTTCCGGGCCAGAAGACGGAAACAAGCAAAAGCAATTAAAAAAGAACAACAGGTTTCCCCTGGGATCACGCGAGGTCGAAGCGGTCCAGGTTCATCACCTTGTTCCAAGCCGCCACGAAATCATCCACGAACTTCTCCCGCGAGCCGCTTTCCGCGTAAACTTCCGCGATGGCCCGGAGCTGGGCGTTTGAGCCGAAAACGAGGTCAACGACGGTGCCAGTCCATTTCAGCCCGCCGGTCGCCCGGTCGCGCCCCTCCAACACGCCTTCCGAGGAGGCGGATTTTTGCCACTTCGTCCGCATGTCGAGGAGGTTCACGAAGAAATCATTGGTCAAGGTTCCGGGCCGCTTGGTGAAAACACCGTGCTTGGACTGCCCAAAATTCGCGTTCAGGGCGCGCATCCCGCCCACCAGGACCGTCATCTCGGGGGCGGTCAGCGTCAGCAGGTTCGCCCGGTCCACCAGAAGTTCGGCGGCTGATCCCTCGCGCCCCTTGCGGAGGTAGTTGCGGAACCCGTCGGCGACCGGCTCCAGGACGGCGAAGGAGTCCACGTCGGTCTGCTCCTGCGACGCGTCCATGCGCCCCGGCGAGAAGGGCACCTTCACCTTGTGGCCCGCCTTTTTAGCGGCTTCCTCGACGGCCGCGCAGCCGCCCAGGACGATCAGGTCCGCCAGCGAGACCTTCTTCCCGCCGGCCTTCGCGCCGTTGAATTGCTTCCGGATCTCCTCCAACTTCTGGAGCACTTTGGCCAATTCAGCCGGCTGGTTGGCCTCCCAATTCCTTTGCGGATCAAGGCGTAATCGCGCCCCATTCGCGCCGCCGCGCTTGTCGGTGCCCCGGAAAGTCGCCGCCGAGGCCCAGGCCGTCGTGACCAGTTGGGAAATGGAAAGGCCGGACTTGAGGATCTTGGCCTTCAGGGCCGCGATCTCCGGCTTCCCGATCAATTTATGGTTGACCGGGGGGATCGGGTCCTGCCACAACAGGGGCTCCTTGGGAACGAGCGGGCCCAGGTACCGCGAAATCGGCCCCATGTCGCGGTGGGTCAGCTTGAACCACGCCTTGGCGAAAGCCTCGTTGAACTCCTGGGGATGGCCGAGGAACCGCTTGGCGATCTTCGCGTAACTCGGGTCCATTTTGAGGGAGAGGTCCGTGGTGAACATCATGGGGGCGTGTTTCTTCGACGGGTCGTGGGCGTCCGGCACGGTGCCCTTCGCGGAGGGGTCCTTGGGGGTCCACTGCTGGGCGCCCGCCGGGCTCTTCGTGAGTTCCCAATCGTATTTGAACAGGTTCTCCAGGTAGTTATTGCTCCACTTCACCGGGGTGGTGGTCCAGGCGCCTTCCAACCCGCTGGAGATCGTATCGGCGCCCTTGCCGCTGCCAAAAGTGTTCTTCCAGCCAAATCCCTGCGCTTCGATTCCGGCACCCTCCGGTTCGGGACCCACGTACTTGCCCGGGTCGGCCGCGCCATGGGCCTTACCCAAGGTGTGGCCCCCGGCGATGAGGGCAACCGTCTCCTCGTCATTCATGGCCATGCGGGCGAAGGTTTCCCGGATGTCCCGCGCCGCCGCGATGGGGTCCGGCTTTCCATTAGGGCCTTCGGGATTCACGTAGATGAGGCCCATCTGAACGGCGCCGAGGGGATTCTCAAGCTCACGGTCGCCGGTGTAGCGCTCGTCCGCCAGCCACTTGCCTTCCGGTCCCCAGTAAATATCCTCTTCCGGCTCCCAAATGTCCTCGCGCCCGCCGCCAAAGCCGAAAATTTTTAATCCCATCGATTCCAGCGCGACGGTGCCTGCGAGGATCATCAGGTCGGCCCAGGAGAGTTTGCGCCCGTACTTCTGCTTGATCGGCCAGATCAAGCGGCGCGCCTTGTCGAGGCTCACGTTGTCCGGCCAGCTGTTGAGGGGCGCGAACCGCTGGGCCCCGCCGCCCGCGCCGCCCCGGCCGTCGGAGACCCGGTAGGTGCCGGCGCTATGCCACGCCATGCGGATGAAGAAGGGGCCATAGTGGCCGTAGTCGGCGGGCCACCAATCCTGCGAATCCTTCATCAAGGCCCGGAGGTCCTTGATCACGGCCTTCAAGTCCAGGCTTTTGAATTCCTTCTTGTAATCGAAAGTTTCACCCAGGGGATTGGACTTGGGGGAGTGTTGGTGCAGGATCTTCAGGTTGAGTTGATGGGGCCACCAGTCGGCGTTGGTCCGGGCCCCCGCCATTGCCTGTTTACCTTCTCCGCCCGGGAATGGGCATTTTGATTCGCTTGACATTGTTCCCTCCTTACATTGTCTGCGGCCTAACAAAAAAAGGGGTCAGACTCCACGCTCCGCATGCCGAACCCCATTTATACTTTCAATGAAAGTTCGGCGCAGATTTAATATAAATCTGCACTGGCAATCTTCGCACTCGGCTGGTGGCCTCGCGCGGCCAGTATCGCACCGATTTCATTAACGGTTTTATGGTGAATCGGCGCAGCGTGTAGTAGGGTACAAATTACACTTTACGTCCGCCCCAAAACCCCATGCAAAAAAACCGGCTCTTATTATGCCACCAAGAACCGACAATGAATAATGAACAATGAATAATTGAAAATTTTAGGAGAAAGTTTAATGGGCGTTGCTATTTATGAAATTCGGGCCTATTGGTGCCAGGAGGGTTGACCCCTTGTTCACATGCATGCCAGCCATCAATAATTCTTTTAATGAGGCTGGTATCGTACCGATTTCTTTAACTGTCTTAATGTGAATCGGCACATCCGTGGTCGGCGGTGAGCCCCGTCGAATCCGCTAGGTATTATTTTGGTCAGGTGTGATCTAAACCAAGTCCTCATTTTTACTCGTCGCAGGTGATCTCAATCCCGAACTTATCGGCCACGGTCGTCATTCGCAGGTGCACATGATAGGGATGGCCGTTCGCCCATTTCATCCTCAAGTCCGCCGATTCCCTGGCGATTCCATTGATGAAAAAATCCAGTTGGTTTTGGGCGAAGAGTTTGACCTTGTCCGGGGTTTTCTCCGCGGTTTTCAAGGGGCCGAAATGATGGTTCACATTCTCTTGGATGACCTTCTGGAGCTGGAAGACGACGTTGGCGGGAAGGCTCACTTTATTTCACCCCCGTAATGAAATTACAATTAAAGCCTGACTGGGATATTTTTGGATCGCAGGTATTCCTTGGCCTCGCGAATGCTGTACTCGCGGTAATGGAAAATGGAGGCGGCCAGGACAGCGTCAGCCTTGCCCTGGAGAATGCCCTCCGCCAAATGTTCCAGGGTCCCCACCCCGCCCGACGCGATCACGGGCACGGGAACCGATTCCGAGATGATCCTCGTGAGTTCCAGGTCGTAACCATCCTTGGTTCCGTCCTTGTCCATGCTGGTCAGGAGAATTTCCCCCGCCCCCAGCTCCACCCCCTGCTTGGCCCATTCCACCGCGTCCGTGCCGGTGGCCACCCGGCCCCCGTGGGTATAAACCTCCCAGCCTTTGGAGGGATCGTTGGGGTTCCTGCGCTTGGCGTCGATCGCCAGCACGATGCACTGGGCGCCGAATTTCTCCGCACCCTCCTTCAGTATCCGGGGATTTTCCACAGCCCTCGTGTTCAAGGAAACCTTGTCCGCCCCGGATTTCAGGAGCGTGCGGATGTCGTCGGTGGTGCGTACCCCCCCGCCCACGGTCAGGGGCATGAAAACCGCCTCGGCGGTGCGGGTGACCACGTCCAGGAGGATGTTGCGTTTCTCGTGGGAGGCGGTGATGTCCAGGAAGACCAGCTCGTCGGCCTGCTCCGCGTCGTACTGCTTGGCGATCTCGACGGGGTCCCCCGCGTCCCGGAGGTTCAGGAACTTGACCCCCTTGACCACGCGGCCTTCCTTCACGTCCAGGCATGGGATGACGCGCTTGGCCAGCATTAAAAACCCCCGGGCCGTAAAGCGGCGGTGCCGGGACAAGACCGGTTCCTGGAATTTTCCAGTGGGGTGTTGTATAAAGCCGGTTTCATCATTTTCGGTTTATTTCGCTTTTCTTTTTTTGATGCGCGGGGGCAGGGGTTCCTTGGCGGTTTTAATGGCCAGCTTGAGGTCCACTTTTCCGTCATAGAGCGCCTTCCCGATGATCACCGACGTGATGCCGTATTTTTCCAGGCGCTTCGCGTTCTCGATGTCTTTGCAACTGGAAATGCCGCCCGAAATGATGATGGGGACCTTCACGGCGATCGCCAGTTCCTTGGTGCTCTTGAAATTCGGCCCCTCCATCATTCCGTCCTTTTGGATGTCGGTGAAGATGAGGGACGTGGCCCCCATTTCGACCATTTCCTTGGCCAGTTCCACCGCGTCGATCTTGGTGACCTGCTTCCACCCCTTGATGGCGACCATCCCCTTCTTGGCGTCGATTCCCACGATGATGGATTTTCCGTACTCTTTGAAGGCTTCCTTCATGAAATCCTTGTTTTGCACGGCGGAAGTCCCCAGGATCACCCAGTTCACGCCCAGGGAAAGCACCTTTTCAATGGTCTTGAGGTCCCGGATGCCTCCCCCCACCTGGACCTTCAGGTCGGTGGCCTTGATGATGTCCTTGACGTAATCCAGGTTGGAAAGCTTGCCGGAAAAAGCCCCGTCGATGTCGATCACGTGGAGGCGCTTGGCGCCCTTGAGTTGCCACAGTTTGGCCATGGAAACGGGCTCTTGGGAATAGACCGTTTCGTCCCGGAGGTCCCCCTGGACCAACCGCACGCAACGGCCCTTTCGAATGTCTATCGCCGGTATGACGAACAATTTCCGCTCCGCAAGTTACATCAATTTAAAATGAAGAATCACACCTTTAAATAAATCTTTTGCCACGGATGCATGGGATTCATGGGATTTACTTAAAATTAAAAATTCATAATTCAAAATTTAAAATTCATTCATGTTTTTCATGAATGTTTTGGCTATCCGAGTGCATCCCCTGCATCTGTGGCTGAGAAGGGTTTGCCTTAGCAGATCATTCATAATTCAAAATTTAGAATTCATAATTCATTCCTGGATTTTTGGAATGTCATGCATCCCCTGAATCTGTGCCGATCATCTATAAAAATTATTGGAGATCGGTACGATACCACCTTCCTTATAATCTTTATTGAAAGGTGGCATGTGGTTAAAATTTGGTTTTGCTTACGCCTTTCAGTTTTAAGAATCCCTAAATTAATTGTTGCCAACCAGGTTCTTGAAATTCTCGTAAATTTTCAGGCCCGCGGTCTGGCTTTTTTCCGGGTGAAACTGCGTCCCGAAAACGTTCTTTTCCCAGACCATGCAGGTGAAATCAACACCGTAGGAGCATTGCGCGGCGATGATGGATTTATCCTCGGGCGCCACGTAGAAGGAGTGCACGAAATACAGGTACTCCCCTTCCCGGATGCCCTTCAAAAGGGGGTTCCCGTTTTTCTTGATTTGGATCTGGTTCCAGCCCATGTGGGGCACCTTTTGGCCCGGGGCGAACTTCACCACCTTGCCCTTAAACACGCCGAGGCCCTTGGTGACCTCGAATTCCTCGCTCTCGGAGAAGAGCATCTGGAGCCCCAAACAGACGCCCAGGAAGGGTTTTCCGGCGGCGATGTAGGCGGTGATGGCCTTGGCCAAATCCGACCGGTGCATGGCGTCCATGGAGTCCTTGAAGGCCCCGACGCCCGGCAAGACCACGCCGTCGGACTTCTCCACGTCCCTCCAGTCCGAGGTCACGCGGGTCTGGGCCCCCACCTTCTCGAGGGCCTTGGCCACGCTGTGCAAATTGCCGACTCCATAATCCACGACGGTAATCATCTGAACTCCGGTCCCCGGTTGATTTTTAAAAAACAGTTTATCGCCGATGAATATTTTATCGGCGGCTGCCGGCTGTCAGCTTTCGGCTGTTTTTAAAGGTTTCCTTTGGTGGAGGGGACACCCTTCACCTTGGCGTCGAAGGCGGCGGCCATCTTCAAAGCCCTCGCGAAGCTTTTGAAGGCGGCCTCCACGATGTGGTGGGTGTTGCGGCCGTGGATCTTCTCCAGGTGCAGGTTGAATTTGCCGTTGTCGGTGACGGCCTTGAAGAAGTCCTCCACGAGTTCCGTGTCGAAGTTTCCAATCCTTTTCTTGACGTTCAGGTCCAGCGCGAAGTTCAGGTAACTGCGCCCCCCCAGGTCGACGACGGAGCGCACGAGCGCCTCGTCCAGGGGCACCTCGAAATGCCCGTAGCGGGTGATGCCGGCCTTGGCGCCGAGCGCCTTGTCCAGCGCCTGGCCCAGGCAGATGCCGATGTCCTCCACCGTATGGTGGTCGTCCACGTGCGTGTCGCCCTTGGCCGATACCTTGAGGTCGAAACCGCTGTGCTTGCTGAAGGCTTCCAGCATGTGGGAAAGGAAGGGAACGGGGGTCTTGACCTTCTGGGCGCCCGTGCCGTCGAGGTTCAACGACAGTTCAATATCGGTTTCCCTGGTCTTACGCTTGACGACGGCGGTGCGGCTTTTCATCGCGGGCCTCGAACATCAATTTAAAATTCAAATTTTAAAATGGCTTTTAGATTTTTTAAGAGCTTGTCGTTTTGTTCCGGCGTTCCCACCGTGATTCTCAAGGCGCCCTTGAGCCTCGGGTGGAGGAAGTATCTTACCAAAATACTTCTTTTTTTGAGATTTTTATAAAGGGCCTCGGCGCTTTTTCCCCCGGGCCGGAATGCCAGCAGGAAATTCGACTGGCTTCTGGGAACGATGAAACCGGTCCTTATCAGGGCCAGCGCCAACCGGCTTCTCTCCCGCTTTATTTTTTTTATTTTTTCCTTCATGTCCCCCAGACCCGCGGGGCTGAGGGCCGCGGCGGCGGCGGCCTGGCTCATCCGGTTGACGTTATAGGAATCCTTGACCTTCATGATTTGGCGTACTACTTCCGGATGGCCCAGCGCATAGCCCAGCCTCACACCCGCCAGGGAGAAGGATTTGGACATGGTTCTCAGGATGATCACGTTGGGGCGGGTCCTAGCGATGGTGAGGCAGTTCCGGTCCGAGAAATCCACGTAGGCTTCATCGATGAGTACCAAGCCCCCGGCCTGATCGCAGAAAGACGCGGTTTCCTTTAAATCGAAGCAATTTCCCACGGGCGGGTTGGGATAACCCCATAGGGTCAATTTCGCCTTTTTCGAGAAATGCTCGAAGGGGAGGTTGAGGGAGTCATCCAACCGGACTTCCCGGATCTTGGCCTCGCTGAACTTGGCCAGCACGGGATAAAGGCTGTAGGTCAGGTCCGGGAACTGGACCAAATCCCCCTTCCCCAAGACCGCGCGGAACAAGAGGGCCAGGATCTCGTCCGAGCCGTTCCCCACCAGGATGCCTTCCAGGGGCCAGCGGTGGATCTTGGACAGGGCCTTGCGAAGGGTGTCCGCGGTGGGTTCGGGATACAACCTCAGCCTGAAATCCGCCTGGGCCTTGACCGCTTTTAAAACCGCCGCCGAGGGAGGATAGGGATTTTCGTTGGTGTTGAGTTTGACCGTGGAAAGGTCCGTGGGCTGTTCCCCGGGGGTGTAACCCTTCATTTTCAAAACAGCCGGCCGGAACCAATGTTTCAATCGAATCGAGGAACCCATGGCGACCCCAGTTAGTTGTTAATGTTTTGGATTATCGAATTTTTCCAACCGGTAACACACGCTCCGGGCGTGGGCGCCCAGGCCCTCTTCCTGCGCGAAATCCACCGTCGCTTGGCCCATGGCCTTCACGCCTGCTGTTTTCACTTCCAGCAGGTTGGTGCGCTTGAGGAAGTCGAACACCGAAAGGCCCGAGGAAAAGCGGGCGGTCCCGCCCGTGGGCAGGACGTGGTTGGGCCCGGCGGTATAGTCGCCGAACGCCTCGGAAGTGAGGGGGCCGATGAAGATGGCTCCCGCGTGCCTCAAGCCTGATAGCCACTTCCGGGCGCCCTTGGCCAGGATTTCCAGGTGCTCGGGCGCGAAACGGTTGGCGAACTCCTGCGCCTGCCTGCGGTTTTTTACGAGAATGACGGCGCCCCGGCTGACCAGGGAAGCCGCCGCGATGCTTTCGCGCCTCAGGAATTGCAACTGCCATTCCACTTGCCGGACTGTCTCCAGGGCGTACTTCCGGTTGAAGGTGGCCATAAGCGGCATGGCCATTTCATCGTGCTCGGCCTGGGCCAACAGGTCCGCGGCCGCCCAGGCGGCCTCTACGGTCCCGTCCGCGAGGACCAGCACCTCGCTGGGCCCGGGAAAACCGTCGATGCCCACCTGGCCGAAAACCCTGCGCTTGGCGAGCGCCACGAAAAGGTTGCTGGGCCCGGTGATCTTGTCCACCGCCGGGACCGACTGGGTGCCGTAGGCCAGGGCCGCGATAGCCTGTGCCCCGCCGATCTTGAGAATGGTGTCCGCTCCCGACAAATGGGCCGCGGCCAGGACGGCCGGGTTGACCTTGCCGTCTTTTTTGACCGGCGTGACCAGCACGATTTCCTTGACGCCCGCCACCTTGGCGGGAATGACGTTCATGATGACCGACGAGGGGTAGGAGGCCAGCCCTCCCGGCACGTAGAGGCCCACCCGGTCCAGCGGCGTCCAGCGCTGTCCCAAGCCGGTTCTTTGGCCGTTCTGGAACCAATTCGAGGGTTTTTCCTTCGTATGGAAGGCCCGGACGTTGCGAATGGCAGCCTGGATGGCGGCCTTCACCGCGGGGGCCAGGAATTTCAAGGCCTGTTTGATTTCACCGGCCGTGACGCGGATATTGCGGGCGCTGGCGGCGAAGCTGTCGAACTTGCGGCAATAGGCGAATAGGGCGGGGTCCCCCTTGCGGCGCACGTCTTCCACGATGCGCTCCACCGCCTGTTCCGGGGTCAAATCCCTGCCGAAAACCTTGCGCGTCAAGGCCGACCGGGAACCGGCGCCCTTTAAGGCAAAAAGGGGCGAGCGCTTCAGCAACCTCTCGATGAGGGACCGGTCTTTTGATTTGTTATAGTCGAGTATCCGCATTTGGTTCCTCTAATGCTCAATTCAGAATGAACAATGTAAAATGAAAAATGAACGATATTTTCGATGTTTCTTCATCGAATATTTTTCTTCATTGTACATTCTTCATTTTAAATTATTAATTCATTCTCTTAATGTCCGCGCCGAGCGCGGAAAGTTTCTGCTCGATTCTCTCATATCCGCGGTCCAAGTGGTAAATGCGTTGCACCACGGTTTCCCCCTCGGCCACCAGCCCCGCCAGGATCAAGGCCGCGCTGGCCCGCAAGTCCGAGGCCATGACCGGGGCGCCGGACATCTTTTTCACGCCCTTCACCATCGCGTGGCTCCGGTCGATGGTGATATCCGCGCCCATGCGGTTCAACTCAAAAACGTGCATGAACCGGTTTTCCCAGATGGTTTCGGTGATGAGGCTCGCGCCTTCCACTGTGCAAAGCAGCGCCATGATCTGGGCCTGCATGTCCGTTGGAAAGCCGGGATAGGGCAGGACCATGATGTTAGCGGGCTTGTAGGCGCCGTTCCCCTTCACCCTCAGGCTCTCCTTTTCTTCCTCCACTGAAACGCCGATATGCCGCAGGCGGTCGGTCACGGCCCCCAGGTGCCCGGGTTTGCATCCCTTCAACAATACGTCGCCCCGGGTGATGGCGGCCGCCGCCATGAAGGTGCCGGCTTCCACCCGGTCCGGAATCACGGAATATTCCACGCCCCTTAACGGCCTTTTCCCGGGGATGATCAGGCGGGAGGTTCCCCCGCCCTCGATTCCGGCGCCCATGGCGTTTAAAAAATCCACCAGGTCCGTGACTTCCGGCTCGGAGGAGGCGGAATCAATGACCGTCGTTCCCTCCGCGGCCGTGGCGGCCATGAGGACGTTGACGGTCGCCCCCACGCTGGGCCCGTGGGGCCCCGCCAAGTGGAGGGTGACTCCCTTCAACTTCGCAGCCTTGGCGTGGACGAAACCGTGCTCAATGGTCACCTTGGCGCCCAGTTGTTCGATTCCCTTCAAGTGCAGGTCAATGGGCCGGGCCCCGATGGCGCAACCGCCGGGAAGGGAAACCTTGGCCTCGCCCAGGCGGGCCAGGCAGGCGCCCAGCGAATAAATGGAGGCGCGCATGGTCTTGACCAGCTCGTAGGGCGCCTCAAAGCGTTTGAAACCCGAGGGGTCGATATGAAGCTGGTGGTCTTCCAACTCGACCTTGGGCCCCAGGGTCTTGAGCACCTGGGCCATGGTCTTGATGTCGTTCAGGTAGGGGACGTTATGGATGACGCAGGGGCTGTCCGCCAGGAGGGCCGCGGTCATGACGGGCAAGGTCGCGTTTTTGGACCCGCTGATTTCCACTGTGCCCTGGAGGGGTTTGCCGCCCTTCACGAGGATCTTTTGCACTTTTTACCCCTAATTCTACCTGGGAGGCGCGGAGGGCGCTCAAAAGGGCCCAAATAAAAAAACCGTCCTTTCGACGGCCTTCCGCTATCCGGGTGATTCAATTTTTTTCCTGCGCGGGCCTTTGCGGCCACGGATGAAAATAAAAAAAAGGAAGCAGGTCATAAGCCGAATTCTGTGAATGTGACCATTTCTCTTGCGGATACCGTTGCCGGCCCCGTCTTTGCGATCATACCCGAAGGCCTCCCTTTCCTGTTTGGAAAAGGATGGGACGGACAGCCCCACAGCCTCCCTATTTGATCTTGCTCCGGATGGGGTTTGCAATGCCGCCTCCATCGCTGGAGACGCGGTGGGCTCTTACCCCACCTTTTCACCCTTACCCCCCTTTCGGAAGGCGGTTTGTTTTCTGTTGCACTTTCCTTCGCCATTGTCGTGGCGACTGGGCGTTACCCAGCATCTTGTCCTGCGGAGTTCGGACTTTCCTCACCCCCGGGCCCGAAGGTCCGGGAAGCGCGGTCACGGCCTGCTTCCAAGGGAATGATAAAGCCAAAAAGGGCCAAAATCCAGCGCGGGAAAGCCGGGAATGGAAAGTTTCTATTCCAATCGTTCGGCAAAATGCCGGTCGATGCCCTCGTTGGCCAGTTTATCCGCCGCCTTGTTGAGTTCCCGGGGGACATGCTTGAACCCCACCACCGTCAAGTGGGCGAGGTACTTCCTGGCTTTCTGGTGCAGGGGAATGATGTTCGGGTGCTTGACCTTGTACTCGCCGGCCATTTGCCTGATGAGCAACTGGCTGTCGGCGAGGATTTCAACAGGGGATATTTTTTTCTTCACGCAATATTCCAGCGCCGCCAGCAGGGCCTCGTACTCAGCCACGTTGTTGGTGGTTTCCCCGATGTATTTGGCGATTTCGTGGAGGGTTTTTCCCTTTTCATCCAGGATCACCGCCCCGATGCCCGCCGGGCCAGGATTTCCCCGGGAAGCGCCGTCGCTATAGATTTGGTAAGGCACACACCCTCCGGGAATTATGAATTTTGAGTTCTTAATTTTAAATTAAGGAAAATTACACCTGTCCAAAATAAATCTAGCCACGGATGCATGGGATTCATGGGATAAATAAAACACAAATTTAAAGCCCTTTTTCTTTGGCCTATCTAAATGCATCCCCTGCATCTGTGGCTGAGAAGGGTTTGCCTTAGCAGATCATTCATAATTCAAAATTTAGAATTCATAATTCATTCCTGGATTTTTGGAATGTCATGCATCCCCTGAATCCGTGGCAAAGGACTAGGTTTTGCTTAACACTTTTTAGACTTAAGAATTCCTTATTTTATTTATCTTTGTTCACTCAGTTTTGTTTTACTTGGTCAACAATGAAGCTAAATATTAAATCTTCGATTTAATATTTGACCACAATTTAAAATTCAAAATTTAAAACTTAAAATTAAATACGAAGCGTTTTACGGATGGAAAGAGCGTCTTTCAGGATCTGCCGGAAAGTTTCAAAGGTAATCTGGGTGGCGGCGTCGGACTTGGCCTTGGGCGGGTTGGGATGTACTTCCAGGAAAAGGCCGTCCACGCCCGCGGCCACGGCCGCGCGGGCCAGCATCGGCACGTGCTCCCGAGTGCCGCCCGAGGATGTGCCCTTGGCGGCGGGCTGCTGGACGCTGTGGGTGCCGTCGAAAACCACCGGACAGCCGGTTTTTTTCATTTCCGGGATTCCCCGGAAATCCACCACCAGGTTGTTGTATCCGAAGGAGGTGCCGCGCTCGGTCAGCCAGACGTTCTTTTGGCCCACACTGCGCAATTTCTTCACGACGTTTTCCATTTCACGGGGGGCCATGAACTGGCCCTTCTTGACGTTCACGGCTTTTCCGTGCCGCCCCGCTTCCAGCAGGAGGCTGGTCTGGCGGGAAAGAAACGCGGGGATCTGGAGCACGTCCGCCACCCATGCGGCCCGCTTGACCTCGGAAATCTCATGGACATCGGCAAGGATGGGGATTCCCAGCGTCACTTTCACTCTCGCCAGGATCTCCAGCCCCTCTTCCAAACCGGGGCCCCTGAAACTATCCCCCGAGCTCCGGTTGGCCTTGTCATAGGAGGCCTTGAAGACCAGGGGTATTCCCAATTTATCCGTGATGCCCTTGATGGTCCTGGCGGTCTTGAGCAGGAATTTCTCGCCCTCGATCACGCAGGGCCCCGCGATCACGAAGAACCTGCCCTTTTTCCCCAACCGGGTGACATCGATCATTCAAAATCCTTTCAACGGTAGTTGTCATTGCGACGAGTGGCCGCCGAATAGGCGGACGATAACGAGGAAGCAACCCCAGTATAAATAAACCTTATCGCAGTCCAAAGCGAACAACTTACTGAGGTCGCCACGTCGGCAACCGCTCCGATTGGAGCGCCTCCTCGCGATGACAAATTGATTAAAATGCTAACGTCTATCAGCTTATTTTATCTTCTTCGAGCCGTATTTTACCGCCGCCCTCACGAATTCCCTAAACAAGGGTTGGGGCGCCAGCGGCTTGCTCTTGAGTTCGGGGTGGAACTGCACCCCCACGAACCAGGGATGCCTGGGAAGCTCGACGATTTCCACCAATTTCCCATCCGGGTCCGGCGAAAGCCCGGTCAAGCTTAAACCTTTCGACGTGAGGATTTTGCGGTATTGGTTGTTGAACTCATACCGGTGCCGGTGCCGTTCATGGATCAGGGTCTGCTTGTAAGCCTGGTAGGTCCTGGAACCCTTTTCCACCCGGCAGGGATAGGAGCCCAACCGCATGGTGCCGCCCATGTCCTGCACCATCATTTGTTCCTCCATCAGGCTGATGACCTTGTGCGGGCTGTTGGGATCGAACTCGCTGCTGTTGGCCTTGGCAAGCCCGGCCGCGTGGCGGGCGAACTCGATGACCGCGCATTGCATTCCCAGGCAGATGCCGAAGAACGGGATCTTGCGTTCCCGGACATAACGGATCACCTGGATTTTGCCCTCGATGCCCCGGTCCCCGAAGCCGCCCGGCACCAGCACGCCTGAAACCCCTTTTAAAAACTTCGCGGCCCCCTCTTTCTCCACCTCTTCCGAATCCACCCAGCGCAGTTTCACTTTCGCCTGGTTGAAGACCCCGGCATGGATGAAGGATTCAATGATGGACTTGTAGGCGTCATGGAGGGCGGTGTATTTCCCGGCGATGGCGATTTCCAATTCGCGCTGGGGATGGTATCCGCGGTACACGAACCTGGCCCATTCCCTGAGGTCCGCTTTCTTGGAGCGCAAATGGAGTTTTTTCACAATAAAGTCGTCCAAACCCTCCTCATGGAACTTCAAGGGCACCTCGTAAATGGATGCCACGTCCAGCGCCTCGAAAACGGCCTGGGGCTCGACGTTGCAAAAGAGGGAGATCTTGGAGCGGATCTCCTCGTTCAATCCCCGGTCCGTGCGGCACAGAATGGCGTCCGGTTGGATTCCGATGCCCCGCAATTCCGCGACGGTTTTTTGGGTGGGCTTGGTCTTGAGCTCCCCCGAACCCCCGATATAGGGAAGCAGGGTCAGGTGGATGTTCAGGGCGTTGTCCCGTCCCACGTCAAATCGGAATTGGCGGATGGCTTCCAAAAAAGGCAGGCTCTCGATGTCCCCGATGGTGCCGCCCACTTCGATCAGGCAGACGTCCGCGGGTTTCTCGCCGCTTCTGGCGACCTTCAATATGCGTTCCTTGATCTCGTTGGTGATATGCGGAACCACTTGGACGGTCTTGCCCAGGTAGTCTCCCTTGCGCTCCTTGGAAATGACCGCGTTATAGATTTTGCCGGTGGTGACGTTGTTGTTCTGGTTCATTTTGGAGGTGATGAAACGCTCGTAGTGGCCCAAATCCAGGTCGGTTTCGGATCCGTCATCCAGCACGAAAACCTCGCCGTGCTGGTAGGGACTCATGGTGCCGGGGTCCACGTTGATGTAGGGGTCGAACTTGGCGATGACCACCTTGAGTCCCCGGCTTTGCAGGAGCCGCCCGATGGATGCCGTCGCGATGCCTTTGCCCAAAGATGAAACCACGCCGCCCGTCACGAAAATGTACTTAGTCATGCCCGTCTCCTATTCTTAAATTGCCATGCCGCTACCGCCCCTATCGGGGCCGCTTCTTGCTAATTCTTTTTCCTGAGGTACTGTTCCACTTTCTTTACGTCCGCGGGAACATCCACCGCGATGGATTCCACCTTTCTCACGGCCGCCCGGATAACAACCCCGTTTTCCATGGCCCGCAATTGTTCCAGTTTTTCCGTCAATTCCAGGGGCGTGGGTTTCAAACCGGCCATTTTTAACAGCCAGGGAACCCGGTACCCGTAAAGCCCCATATGCTTGTAGGCCTTCGGCATGCCCCCCTCCCGGGGATGGGGAATGGGGGCCCGGGAGAAATAAAGCACGTCGCCCTTCGGCCCCAAAACCGCCTTCACCACGTTGGGGTCCAGCCACTGTTTCCTGTCCGAAAGGGGGATCACCACGGTGGACATGAGCACGCATGGGTCCTTTTCCAATACCTCGACTGCCGCATCAATGGCCTGCGGGGCCATTACCGGTTCATCCCCTTGGATGTTCACCACGATATCCAGCTTCAAACCCCGGACCGCCCAGGCGATCCGGTCGGTTCCGGATTTCAACGAGGAAGGCGTCATGACCGCCCTGGCCCCGGTCTTTTCCACGGCTTGGGCGATGCGGCGGTCGTCGGTAGCCACCCAAACCCCGCCCAGCCGCCTGGCCTTTTGCGCCTGGCGGACCACCCTTACGATCATGGGGATACCCGCGATCAGGGCCAAAGGCTTGCCCGGGAAACGCTTGGCGGCGTATCTCGACGGTATGATCCCGATAACCTTATTCCTCATTTCCCGGCCTTTCTTGTTTCATCTCCCCGCGTTTCCCCATGCCAGCCTTCCATAAAGCTGTTATTGAGGCTGGTATAGTACCGATCTCATTATATTTTTATGGATGATCGGCACATTCCTCATTCCTAATTTTTATTTTTTTGGCCGTATCTTTGAACCACCAACTCGATGAGGTTCGTCGTCGAGCGGCCTTTTACGACGGGTATGTTCATGACTTTCCCGCCCCTGGCCCGCACCAAGTCCGCCCCGATAATCTTGTCGAGTGCCCAATCCCCTCCCTTGACCAGCACGTCGGGTTGGAGGATTTGGATGACCTTATAGGGATTGTCTTCATCGAAAGAGGTGGCGTAATCCACGCAGGTGAGGGCCAATAACATTTCGGCGCGTTCTGCCAGCGGAAGGAGGGGTTTCAGGGGGCCCTTGATGCGTTTGACCGAGGCGTCGGAATTGAGCCCCACCACGAGCAAATCGCCCTGTTTGCGGGCTTCCTGGAGATAGGTGACATGGCCCAAATGGAGAAGGTCGAAGACTCCGTTGGTGAAGACTACTTTTTGACCTTGATTTTGAAGGTTTTTAAGGACAGGCGCTAATTTGGAAGGCTCTAAAAAATGATCCAATTCATCTCAACTTCACTTGGGATATTTGATTATAGGGAAAGACTCGGGAAGTAGCAACCTGAACTTTCCACCGACAACATAATTTTAAATCCCGAGTTCCATAAGTAAGTGCAACACTTAGTGTCTGAAGAAGGCCGCATGAATAGGATATGCGGCTATGAAAAAGAAATACAAGCATTTAAGCGTTGAAGAAAGAGATCATTTATCCGTCTTGAAAGGAAAGGGTCTTAGCCTTCGAGCAATTTCACGCGCCTTGAAGAGGTCTCCTTCCACCCTCTCCAGGGAACTCAAGCGCAATGCTCCCCCTATCCGTTCTGGTTATTATCTTTCTCATCGAGCCCATCAACGGTATGTTGACCGCAACCAACAACGAGCACGCCGTTTACGCCTGAAAACAAAACGAATTCGTGCCTACGTCCGTCGTCAATTGAAACGAGGCTGGTCTCCAGAACTCATTTCAGGTCGATTAGGTCACCTACGGCCTAAGCAAACCATTGGTCCTGAAGCTATCTATCAGTGGGTTTATGCTGAAGCCACTGAGCTGATTCCTTGCCTAGTTCGACACCACCGGCGACGATTCTCATTTGGCCATAGCCGTAAGCACGCCAAAAACCATATCCCAGGCCGTGTTTCCATCGATAAGCGCTCCGAGATCGCCAATCAACGCAAGCAATTCGGCCATTGGGAAACCGACACCATGGTCTCTCGTCAGAGTAAAGTGGCTATGCGGGCTCTCGTCGAGCGTCAAAGCCGTTTTTCCAAGTTGGGAAAGCTCAAACGAAAGACCGCTCGCCAAATGAGTCATAGCCTCAACCGCGCTTTATGCCGCTTCCCTCAAGACGCCCGCCTGAGTCTGACCTATGACAACGGAACCGAAAACACCAACCACTTGGAAACCAACCACGTGCTTGGTACAAAATCCTTTTTCTGCGCCCCTTTCCACAGTTGGGAAAAAGGTACGGTGGAAAATACTATCGGTCTTGTCCGCCGCCATTTGCCTAAAAAGACTGATCTTGCTAAAGTGTCCTTCAAAGAATTCAGGACCATAGAAAGATGGCTCAATAACAGGCCCAGGAAATGTTTGGGCTTTAAAACTCCGGCGGAAGTCTTCCGGCGAAGTGTTGCACTTACTCCGTGAATTCGGCAATGTTAAATTCTAAATTTTGGATCGATTTCCGCCTTTCGGAAATCCTCAATAATATAAAATTTAAAATCGAGAATTAAAATTTTTTCCAAGGAAGGTTTTTAGGCGGGTTTCAGGACGAGTTTGACGACTTCCGGCGGGCAAAGGGTGCGGATGGGTGGATAACCGCCGATGCCGCGGTTGACGTAGAGGGTGGTCTTTCCCTCGCGGACGAAACCCCCGGCGTACTTCCGGCCCTCGACCGAAGGAATGATCAAGGGTCCCAGGATCGGGAAGCAGATCTGGCCCCCATGGCAATGGCCGGACAACTGCAAGTGGGCCCCGATGCGCTTGGCCAAAGGAAAATGGGCGGGCTGGTGGGCCAGGAGAATCTTGGCATCCCCGCTTGCCGCCAAAAGGGGCCGGTCGTCATGACTGCCCACCCAATAATCGTCCGTTGCCATGAGGGCCAAGGTTTTCCCTTTTTTCTTGAAATAAACGACTTCATTGCGCAAGACCCTGAATCCGTCATCCTCAATTATCTTTTGAACCGCCGGCCCATCGGCCCAGTGGTCGTGGTTCCCCAGGAGGAAGTAAACCCCCAGGGGGGCCTTGAAGCCATTGAACAAGCCCTTCAGGCCCGGGATGTCCTTCTTGAAGGAAATGTAATCCCCGGTGAAGGCGAATAGATCCGGCTTTAATTTTTTCGCGGCCTCGAAAATTACTTTCAAGTATTCCCGCGGAACTTGTTTCGCGAAATGCACATCGGAAAACTGGACGATGGACAAGCCCGAAAACTCACGCGGCCAGCCTGGCAGGCCCACCTCATACTCGCAAATCTCCGGTTGGTAGTACTGGTTCTCCATTCCGAAAGACTTGAGGAAACCCAAGGGAGCCTTGAATTCCGCCGGGACCTCAATCCTTTTACGGGACAAGAGCCTGAACTCGGCCTTTTTCCGGCGAAAGAGCATCCAAAAGGGATGGTTCAACCAAAGATAGGTCCCCCAAATACCCATGACCGCGCCGAAAAGTTTCCAAAGTCCGGGAAGGGCCGGCCATCCCGAGGGGGTGAAATCCCAAGCCCGCATAAAATAAAAGCTCAGGAGAATTTGAGCGGACAGGAAAAAGCCGGTCCAGGAAAGAATCCACGTGGATTCGTCAATGCCCCAGCGGGGATGGTAACTGACCGAATTGACTAAGTGCAGGAAGATGCGGACTTGGATGAGCAGGTAAAGCCAGAAGAGGGGGTGGGAGAGCATTCGAACCTATGACCGGAAATGGCGGATTTTGAATTTCAAACGAAGGGCCTTATGCGGATCTTCATCAACGGTCCATTTCCTCGCGGATACGCTGGTTGAGTTCCCCGGCGGATACCGTGGCCACACCCAGCTTGCCCACCTCGATCCCGGCCGCGTAATTGGCAAGCGTTGCCGCTTGCATCAGGTTGGCTCCGGCTGTCAGGGCCAGGGTGAGGGTGGCGATAACCGTGTCTCCCGCGCCCGAAACGTCGTAAACCTCGCGGGCCACCGTGGGGATGGAACGGGTGGGATGGCCCTTCTCGAACAAGGTCATGCCGTGCTCGCTTCGGGTCAGGACCACCGACTGGCAGTTCAGGCGCTTCATCACCTTGTAGCCGATGGTCTCGAAGTTTTCGCCCACGGCTTCGGACCCCAAAGCCTCCATGACTTCCTTCATATTGGGTTTCATGACCGTCACGCCCTGGAATTCGAAAAAATTATGGAACTTGGGGTCCACGGCGATGATTTTTCCTTGGGCTTTGGCGTAAGAAACTATTTTTCGGATGACATGGGCCGATAGGAGCCCCTTGTTGTAATCCTCGAAAATGACGCCATCCGCGGTCCGCACGGCCTGGAGGGCCTTTTGAATGACTTGGTCCTGTTGTTTCCGGCTCAGGACCGATTTCACTTCCCGGTCAATCCGCACGACCTGCTGGGTGTTGGCGATGACGCGGGTTTTCTCGGTGGTGGGCCGGTCCGCCAGGGCCAAGAGCCCTTGTGTTCCCACCTTGCGGTTGCGCATTTCGCGCAGGAGCTCCCGCCCGGCATTGTCCTTCCCAACCGCCCCGATGATGCTTGACTGGCCTCCCAAGGCGGTGATGTTGGCGGCCACGTTGGCCGCCCCGCCCGGCATTTTTTGGTCCTCCGAGTCGATTTCCACCACCGGGATAGGCGCCTCGGGGGAGATACGGGCCACCAACCCCTTGATGTAAACGTCCAGCATCACGTCCCCGATAACGACGACTTTTTTCTTGGGGAAATTCCGGATCAAGGATAAAAGGGTGTCCATATCCACCTGGGACATAGCGGCCTTTTTTTCAATCATGGGGGCTCCGTGTTTCAACGAATAAAGATGAGGGCTGGTGAAGGCCCATCAGGGAAACATCGCTGATTCGATCAACTCGCAAAAGATATGCCCTATCAGCATGTGGCATTCCTGGATGCGGTCGGTTCCGGAGGCGGGGACGACGATGGCCACTTCCACTTCCTTGGCGATCTTCCCGCCGTCGCGGCCCAAGAGGCCAATGGTGTGGGCTTTCACTTTTTTCGCGGCCAGCAGCCCCTCCAGGACGTTCTTCGAGTTGCCGGAGGTGGACAGCCCGACGGCCACGTCCCCTTCCTTGCACAGCCCCTCGATCTGATGGGAATAAACCTGGTCGTATCCGTAATCGTTGCCGATCGCGGTTAGGGTGGAAGTGTTGGTGTGAAGGGCCAGGGCCATCAGGGCCCGGCGGCGTTTCAGGTAGTCCCCCACCAATTCGGCCGCGATATGCTGGGCGTCGGCCGCGCTTCCCCCGTTGCCGAAGAAAACAGCCTTGTTCCCCCGCAGATAGGCCTTCACCAAAAGGTCGGCCGCCTTCTCGATTTGGGGCAGGCACCTGGCGAGCAGGTTCTTTTTGACCTGGATGCTTTCCTCGATCCGGCCCCGGATCTTTTCAATCATGGAAACCTCTCTTTGAAAAAATAACGGCACATTTTAACGCCGGCCCTTCATTTAATCCAGCAGCCTTCTTTTAGCGCCGGTCTAATATACTTGAACGGGGCTGGGCGCCAAACCATAATAACCCGTGGCTTTTTTAGGATTTTCCCCCGGTTTCATTCCCAATCGCCGTTCGCAGCCGGCTGAGGGTGGATAGGAGATCGCATGTCGGGCCGAATGAAATTCTTCCTGCTTTTTCTCTTTCTATTGGCCCTGCGAACCCTTTTCGGTTTTACCCAGCCCTTTTTCGACGTCGATGAGACCCAAACCTTCCTGACCGGCTTGAAGTGCTACACCACCCACACCTGGCCTTATTTCGGTCCGGACCTCATCGTGACCGAGACGGGTTTTTACACCCAGATCCCCGGCCCCCTGGAAGGCTTACTGATCAGCCTGCCACTGTTCATGTGGCCGGCCCCGGAAGCCCCATTCCTTTTGCTGAACCTTCTCTCGTTATCGGCCCTGGCCATTTTCGCCAAGTGCATCTCCCGCCGGGTCAAGAACATCCCGTACCTTTTCATCTTCGCCTGGATATCTCTCTTGCCGTGGAACCTCCACGAGTCTACCAGCCTCATCAATCCCGCCTGGCTTCTTTTGGGGAGCATCCTGTTCTTCACGGGATTCCTGGAGGCGGTTCCCGCCTTTTCCACCCAATGGTTTTCCATCCCCTGGGCCTTTGTCTTGATGGGCTTCGGCCTCTTTTGGAACATGCAATTCCATTTTTCCTGGATCCTGATGCTCCCCTTTGTGGCGGTGGCTTTCTTTTATCAAGCGAGGGAAGGCCGATTGAAATTCCTGACCTCTGCCGGGGGATTCCTGCTGGGACTTTTGCCTATCGCGGCGCTCTTGATCCCGACTTTTCTCAAATACGGCTTTTCCCAGGGCGCGGGAGGAACTGGAACCGCCCGGTTATTCTGTTGGAATAATATCCTTGCCATCTTTACGGTCCTGGCCCGCTATTTCTCACTTGCCAGCTTTGAAATCCCCCGTTTCATCGGCCAGCACACGCCCCAGCGATTGGGCTTTTTTCAAAACGCCCCATGGTTGATCCCGCCCGGATTTTTTTTGCTCCTAACAGGTTGGCTTCAGCCTTTAGTGTTGTTGATCTTCGGCGGCATATTCTGGGGGGCTCAAAAACGGGCCATAACAACGCTGGGATTCGGCACGTTTTTAATGGTCTATGCCAGTTTTTGGTTCACCTACAAGGAACCCCTTGCCCATATCTATTACGTCCTGATCCCCGTGGTGATCCTTTATTCTTTCTATGTTTGGGGGGAGCTGGCCTCGATCCGCTTTTTCGCGGTTTTCGGGATGCTCTGCCTGGCCGCCAGCCTCTGGCTTTGGGGGGGATATATCGTGGAAAAAATCAATTCGCCGCTTTCCCTTTATAGCAACCGCGCGGTGGTTTCAAAAGCCATTCAGGAAAAAAACTACCACATCTTGGGCGAGCGTCGCCCCGGCGCGCTTTATTAAAAAGGATTTGTGGGGTGTGCCAACCTGCTTCTCTCAACCTACGGCTGGATCAATGGCCCAAGGGGGGCAAATTGGCTTCCAACAGGTCGACATCGACATGCCCGATCACGATTCCGCTCTGGGCCTTGACCGGGATATGGCGCGAGTCGGCGGTGACCCAAAGGTCAATATCCCCCTTGTTCCGGAAAATGGTCTCTTCCTGGATGATGGGCTTCATCACGAAACAGTCGAAAGTTCCCGCCGGTACGGTGACGGTTTCCCTTCTCATGGCCTTCACGATCAACTGGTAATTCTTTCCGGTCGACTGGGTTGGCACCGAATAAGTTTTCCCCAGATCAATCGGCAGTAGCCGGAAATAATAAAAACAGGAAATAATGTCCTGCGTGTAAGGCGCCACGTCCATCTCCAGGAGCGCGTCCTGGTTGTGTTTTCGCGTCATGCGGTGCCTCAACTGGTCGTAAATCTCCATGTTTTGGGACCGGTAATTTCCCTCATGGATGTTGTTCTGGAATTTCCAGGTGAGGAAATCCACGGCGTCCATGTAGCTGGTCTGGACGTCGCCGACCGGATAGAAAGTGGTCAGGGGCATGGTGGAATTGGTCCGGGCGCTTAGGGGAAGGCAGGGCCTCCCCGCCACGCGGGTGTAGTTCCCCACTTCCAAGGTGGCGTAGCCTCCCAGCATGGAGAGAACCCTCACCTCGAACCTGAGTCTTTCCCCCGGCGCGAAAGCCCGGTTGACTTTAGGCCTCGGCAGTTTCGTGATCTTCCCCACCAAGGGATTGGCAGTGGGACTGGGTACGGGGGAACCCGCCGCCGTCTTTTTGGGGGCGCTGGGAGGCGGGTTTCTTTTGATATCGGAGGGGTTCGGAAAA
Organism: candidate division FCPU426 bacterium; assembly: GCA_963847625.1. Taxonomy (GTDB): domain Bacteria; phylum Oederibacteriota; class Muellerivitia; order Muellerivitales; family Muellerivitaceae; genus CAWCKJ01. The sequence goes on from CAWKAR010000021.1 coordinate 44,952, forward strand.
TAAAGGGGGTTGGGTATCCTTAAAACCATCTTGGGCCTGAGCTTTAGGTTCACATCCAAATGGTTATAAAGGGCTATTTTTTCAGCATGCGCCTTGTCCCCGTAGTAGGCCTGGGAGAGCAAGGGAAGGCTGTCCCCCTTTTGGGTATGGTATTCCACCACGTCCCGGGCCATTTCCCGGGATAGGGATTTCGCCGCGGGGATTTCCTCGCTCGATCCTCCCTTGTAATGAGTGCCGCCCTTGGCCACAAAAAGGATGGAGCATCCGGACAACGGAAGCAACAGCAGGAGGAATAAACAAACAGCGGGCGGGGTAAAAACCCGCGGAGGAGGCGAACGGTAGGAATCCCTCACTTGATCCCGGCTTTCGCGAGGTATTTTTTAACCGCCTGGAACACTTCCTCCACCGTGATCCCGTCCATCGGGTCGTGTTTCTTGCACCTCCCCGAATTGCAATTTTCGCATTCCGAAGGCTTCGGCATCAAAACCGTGGCCTCGTTGCCCACCGGACCCCACCGCACGGGCGTGGTTTCGGGGATGGGGCAAAAGAGGGCCACAGTAGGAGTGCCGACAGCCGCAGCCAAGTGCATGGTGCCGGTCGAACCCGAGATGAAGCAGCCTGCCCGCTCATAGAGGGCCCCCAATTGCTTGAACCCAAGCTCGCCGATGACAAGCACGGGTTTGTTCCCCGGCTCGAGGGAGTGGAGAAAGGCGCTGACTTGGGAGATGAGGGGTGTCTCGTCCGGCCCGCCGGTGACCACCACCTTTAAATTGGGTATTTGGCTCATCGCCTGGATCAGTTCCGCGTAACGCTGGGGCTTCCAATTCAAGGCCGAGCCTTTATGGCCGGGATGGACCACCACGTAATGGGAGCCGGGCAGGATCCCCCTTTCCCGCAAAAAATCCGAGACGAATATCCTTTCCAAGTCCGACAGGGGGAATTCGATTTTCTGGGCGAATCGGGTGACGCCCAGGGGCTTGAGCAAGTCCAGGTTGTATTCCATCTCGTGGCGGTCGCAAACCGAGCGGTGGACCTTGACCTTTTGGTTGAAGAACATCCCGTACCAGCGGTAGGCCGTCCCGATGCGCTGGGGGATTCCCGCCAGCCAGGCCGCCAGGACCGTTTTTGGGCGGGGATAAAGCGCGATAAAAGTGTCGGCGTGAAGCCTTTTCAACCGATGGGCGAGCTGGAAGACATTCTCCTCGTCCTTCAACAGTTCCAAGGCGTCCACGTGGGGGTGCCCCTGGACCAACTCCTTGGCATAGGAACTGACGAGCGCCGTGATCTTCGCCTGGGGATAGTTTACCCGCAGGGTGGTAAAAACAGGCAGGGACAGGAGAAGGTCCCCCATTTTATCCGTGCGGGAAACCAGGATGTGCTGGGGTTTGAAGAGCGGTTTCAAGGTTTACGGGCCTGCGCCGAGCCGAATTTTTTCAGGATATCCTGGATCAAGTCCCTCGAGGCGTGGTCCTTGGGGTCGCCCACCACCGCGACTTTCCCGCCGTAGGATGCCACCGTTTCCTTTTCCGGCACGGTATCCGGGGTGTAATCCGTGCCCTTGGCGTGAATGTCCGGCTTCAATTTCAGCAGCAGGGGCGTGACCGTGTCGTCGTTGAAAACCGTGATGTAATCCACCATCTCGAAGGCCGAAAGGATTCCCAGCCGGTCTTCCAGGGGGAGCAGCGGCCTTTCAGGCCCCTTGAGCCTGCGGACCGAGTCGTCCGAGTTCAAGGCCAGGACCAGCGCGTCCCCTAGGGCCTTGGCCCCCCTCAAGTAGCGGACATGCCCCACGTGCAGAAGGTCGAAACAGCCGTTGGTGAACACGATTCTCTTGCCCTGGGTTTTCAGGAGCCGGATTTTTTCGGCAAGAACGTCATGATTTAAAACGGCTTCAACCATAAAACCTCATTCGTCCGCTGATATGAAAAAGGCTGGAAAAATCCTGGCCACTAGCCTTCCGCAGAATGAATCTTTTGTTTCCGTGCTCCGGAAATAATAATGGCTTATTTTATTTTCAGGGCTTTCAGGATTTCCTCGGCATTGGTCGTGGCTGTTCCCCTTTTGGTCACCACTTGCCCCGCCGCGACTGTGGCCAAAGCGCCGGCTGTCGCCAGGTCCGCCCCCGCCGCCAAAGCCAGGGTGGCAGTCACCGCCACCGTATCCCCGGCCCCCGTGGGATCCACCGGTTGGTCGATGCCGAAAACCGGCAGGCGGGTTATGTCCCCTTTCAAGTCGAAAAGGGCCATGCCATGGGGCCCCTGGGTGATAAGGACATTGCAACCCAACTTCTTTTGGAGGGTCTTCCCGGCCTTGAGCAGGCTGGCGTCGTTGCCGATCTCAATGCCCACCGCGGGCCCGGCTTCGGCGACATTGGGCGTGATCAGGGATACGCCCTTGTAATCCCCCAGCCGGTACCTGGAGTCCACCGTGATGATTTTACCCTCGAAGGCCGAAAGCAGGGTCCGCCGCAGGGCCTGCGTCATCACGCCCAGGCCGTAATCGGCGATGAGAAGGGCGTCCATGCGGGCGGCCAGGGCCGTGATGCGGCCCACGAGTTTGGCTTCCACTCCCCGGGAAACGTCCCTCTCGTCGACCTTATCGATGCGGATGACCTGCTGTTTCGCCGTATGGTGGGCGCCGGCCATGATCCGGGATTTCACGGTAGTGTGCCGGTTATTCACGGTTACCACCCCGGAAATATCCATTTTTTTCATTTTGAAATAACGCAGGAGCTTGTGGCCCTGCTCATCCTCCCCGATGACTCCCACCGGGAAAACCTCCGCTCCCAGGTCGCGGGCGTTGTTGGCCGCGTTGGCCGCCCCACCCGGGATGAGATCCGTATGGGTGTAGCGCAGGATCAGGACAGGCGCCTCCCGGGAAATACGCTCGGAATCCCCGTAAACAGCCTCATCCACCATCAGGTCCCCCGCCACCATCAGGCGAAGCTTTTTAAATTGCTTTAAAAGGGCCGAGGCCTTCGACTCGAAATTAGCCGGGAAAAAGAATTTTTTCACTTTCGTTCCTTTTGTTTCTTATATCGAACCAGCCGGTTCATTATCTTCATGCGCCATATCACGGAACTGCATCCTGTACAATTTTGCGTATAGCCCGTTCTTGTTCAAGAGCGTCGTGTGTTTTCCCTCCTCCACGATGCGTCCCTTGTCGATGACCATGATCCGGTCGGCCTTCCGCACCGTGGAAAGGCGGTGGGCTATGACCAGCGTGGTGCGGTGGCCCATGAGCTCGTCGAGCGCTTTCTGGACCAATTGCTCGCTTTCGGTATCCAGCGCCGAGGTGGCCTCGTCCAGGATCAGGAAGGGCGGGTTTTTCAGGATGGCGCGCGCGATGGCCAGGCGCTGGCGCTGGCCGCCCGATAGTTTCACGCCGCGCTCGCCGATGACCGTGTTGTATCCCTGCGGCGAGTTGACGATGAAATCGTTGGCATAGGCCGCCTGGGCCGCCTTTTGCACGTCCCAGAAATCGGCGGTGGGCCTACCATAGGCAATGTTCCGGGTGATGGAATCGTGGAAAAGAATGGTTTCCTGCGTCACGATCCCGATGTGGGACCGGAGGGAATCCACCTTGATTTTGGCGATGTTCTGCCCATCCCAAAGGATTTCCCCCGACGTGGGGTGGTAAAAGCGGGGGATCAAATCCACCAGAGTGGTCTTGCCGCCCCCGGAGGGCCCCACCAGCGCCACAACTTCACCCCTTTCCACGGAAAAAGAGATGTTTTTCAGGACAGGATGGCCGGGCACATATTCAAAGTTGACGTTCTTGAATTCCAGGGATTTCCTCAAGGCGACCACTTCCACCGCGTCCTTCTCATCCCTCATGGGATCGGGGGTGTCGAGGATTTCAAAACACCTCTCCGCCGAGGCCACCGCGTTTTGAAGGCCGGACCAGAGGCCGTTGAAGTTCTTCAGTTGGGGATAAAGGCTGGCCGTCGCCCCGAAAAAAGCGCCGAATTGGCCCACGGTCAAATCGTGAGGCGGGAACAGCGCGCGGTTCGCCAGCCAAACCATGAGGACCATCAAGGCGACCGTCGCGATCGCTTCCACGATCGGGGAGGATGCCGCGAAGGCCCGGATGGACCTCATGGTTGTCTGACGGAATTTCTCGTTGGTTTTCTGGAACTTGTTCCTTTCATAGGGTTCCATTCCAAAGGCCTTCACGACCCGGATTCCCGAAAGGGTTTCATGGACCTGCGAATTCAAGTCGGCCAAGTGCTGTTGTTGCTCCCCGGACGCGCGCCGGATTTTCTTGCCGTAGCGGTAAATGGGAAAAAGGGCAAGCGGAAACACCACCAAGGCGATCAAGGCCATCTTCCAATCGAGATAAATAATCACCAACACCAGCGATAACCCCGTCAGGGTGGAGGTGACCCCCCCTCCCACCACATTGGTGATGGAGTCCTGCAGTTTTTGAACGTCGCTGGTGATGCGGGTGGCAAGACCGCCGGTGCGCTGGGAATTGAAGTAGGCCATCGGAAGGGTCAAGAAATGGGCGTAAAGGTTGTTGCGGAGCTTTTGGATGATCTGCTGGGAAAGATAGCCGATGTAATATTGCTGCCCATAACCCGAGAGCGCCCTGATCGCCGCGGCGCCGAAGGTGAGGGGGAGGACGAAATAAATCAAATGGTTGAATTTCTCGGTGGGGTTGTCGGTGATGACAAAAGTGCCGTCCAGAATGGGTTTTAGCTGGTACATGACGAAGGAGGTCGACAGCGCGGAGAGGAGCATGGACAGGCCCAAAAGCCGGATCCGCCACGGGTACTCCTTGGCGTAGGCCAAAAGCCTTAGGTAAATTTTGACGGAAAATTTGGGTTTTGAGGTTTCGGGCATTGCCTTATTTCGCATGTTCGTCGTTACAAGTCCGAGCAAACCCGGAGCTTTGAGGAAGCCTATGGCTTGCCCGTGGTTCACTTCGAATCCGGATGGATTATTCTAACCGAAGAAGAGGAAGCCTCCCCACCAAAAACGGAAATGGGAGGAAGGACTCTTCTTTTCCGGGGTTTGTCGCGGGAAATGAAGCGCAGGCCTTCAAAAAAGCGGGTTACGCGAAACCCTCAAACCAGGTGAAAGGATTTCAAGCCTTACGCGCCACGAGCCGGCCGGTTGATCAGTGCACAGCCGGTGGCTCAATGGTTGATATTGACATCCACCGTGAGCTTGGGCTGTTCGGGATCATTGGTGTAAATAAACACCTGGTCCTTCCCGTCGCTGTTCTTGGGTAAATTTTTCACGGCTAAAACGGTAAGGACATATTGATCGGTTCCGTCCGCCGAGACAGTTCGCTTGATGGAAGGTTTGGCCAAGTGCTTGGCTGATTCCACCTTCCAGATGGCGAAACCCTTGGGATGATCCACTGTAAAATTAACCGTGCTGGGAGTCTCCTGGTGGGGCCCGAAAAAAAGGTTATTGTTGCTTATTTGGATCCGGCCCACGATTTCCCCCATGACCTGCACGTCGATCTGGGGTTTTTTCGGATCGTCGGTCTTGACTTGGATGTCGTCGGTGAATTTTCCTATCGGCAAGTTGCCGGGCAAGTTGACGTTTAAAACGGCCCCTTGCCTTTCCTGCCCCGGGGTCGGTTGGGCGTAGGGGGTCAAGGCGACCGTCACGATTTTATTGGTGCTCTCGGCCGAAGTCACCTGCAATGGGTTGCCGGGCCGCCCCAGGATGGTGACTTGGGAGTTACGCGCCTCACCCTTCTTGAGGTTGAATAGATAAAGCCGGTCCGGCATGGTGTCTATCTCGCGGACCACTGTCATGTTGATTTTCAACTGCAAGTTAGCGTTGACCGGATCATTGGAGGAAACCGTGATGGTTTTTTCGGCATGCCCCGGACGCCCGCTGGTATGGTAGGTCACTTTGATCTTCCCCTTGCCGCCCGGGGGAATTTCCTTATTGTCCACCACCGCGGCCGTACACCCGCAGGAAGTCCCGACATTATTGATGACCAGGGTGCTTTTACCCTTGTTCCGAATGGTGAAAAAATGGGTGATATCCGGGCCCTCTTCCATGTCATGAAAATCAAAGCTCGGGTGAAAGCATACAATTTTGGGGGCATTGGCCGGAGAGGCGGGGCTTGTGCCGGCTGTTTTCGAGGTCGTTTGGGATCGAACGGCCTGGGCTGCCAGCAGGGCCGAAGCGGCCAATAACACGATCTTTAAGTTTGCCTTCATGGGAAGCACCTCCTGTAAACCTCTGTAAAATGAACGGAGTTTACCACAAATCCATATTTTTAAAAGCGGGTTAAGTCCTTTGCCTCTCGTTTTTTCCGGGATTTCAGAACTTAGCCCAATGAAAAGTACCAAGGGGTTTAATGTCCGGAACGATAACCAGTATAGACCGCTTAGGTCGGGGATTACGCTAGGAGTTGGCAAAGTAGAATGGAGGGAAAAGCATTCCTGGAGGGATGCCGGTTTGGCAAAATCACGAATATCTCTTTTGATTTGGCCCTTTTCAATGGTTAAACTACACTTATGAAACAACGTTGCTTACCGGCACTTATTGTCTTATTCCTATTCCCCATGGCCGCCACAGCCCAGGACGCCCACAGTATGGCGATCGGGGGAGCCGCCACCGCCGCCCCTATGGGTGCTTTTGGGCTTTACTGGAACCCCGCGCTCCTGGCCATTCCCGAAGTTGGAACAAACCTCGGCACTTGGACCGTCGCATCGGGTTTTTCAGCTTTCGATACCAGTAATACCAATACGCCCATCCTAAAACTGACCGACGACATCGCCCTCCAATCCGGGGCCAATCCCTTCAAACGCCTCCAGCAGTACGAGGGCCTTTTCGTGGCGAAATACATGAATATGGCCGGGGGCGTTTATTGGGACCAGGAACTGAACGAGAACGCCTCCCATGGTTCCCTGGCTTTCTTCCACGACCGGGCTGGGAACATTCTTTCATCAGGTACCACCTATTCCTTGAATTATCAGAAAACAAAACAGCAAATCGCAACTTTGATCGTTGGGTATTCCAACCCCATTCCCCTTGGAAGCTTTCCCTTTTTATCCATCGGCGGAAGTCTCAAGTACCACGACGGGATCCAATACAACGCTACAAGTTTGGTGGGAACTTACAACAAGAATGTCACTGGAGGCTACACATACACCCAAACCAATTCCTCATCCGGATTGGGATTAAGCATTGATGCCGGGCTCTTCGCCAACTTGAACCAGACCATCCAAATGGGTTTCATGATGCAGAACATCCAGTCCAATTTCAACTGGACCGCCCAGCAACAAACCATCCAGTTGGATGCCGCCGGCCGTGAGTCGGTGACAGATAGCCAAAACATCACCGTCAATGCGAACTTTCCCTACGCCACGGACCTTGGGCTGATTATCGCCCCGCAAAATAAAAATATCGTATTAGAGGGGGAAGTCACTTGGGTTTCCCACGAAACCCGCTGGAAATTCGGCTTGGAGCGCTTTTACCCCGAGAACAATCTAGCGATCCGCCTGGGAACCTTCAGCGATGATTATTCCAATTCCCAATTGTGGTGTTTTGGGATCGGCTACCAATCCGCCAAAACCTCCATCGACTTTTCCTTCCTGACCCGGAGCCTGCCCGCCATCCAGGACGCCGTCGCGGTGGGCGGAGCCGCCGACATAGCCCTCAGGTTTTAATCAACATGGCAGAACGAATTGTTTTTGCTACGCGAGTTTCCGCCCAATAGAGGTGAAAACCGGCTTCAAAGCCGGGTAAAGTTTCCTGAATTCGCCGAACCAATCGTTGTATTGCCGGACTGATCTTTTCCGGGGGTGGGTATGGCTCGCCACCCGGATGAGCTTGGAGCAGGCTTCCGGGACCGACTTGTAAAGACCCGCGCCTACCATCGCCAGAATCACGGCCCCGAATGCCGGGCCCTCCTGGCTGTTGACCGTCACCACTTCCTCGCCGTAGATATCCGCTTGCAATTGACGCCAAAAGGGATTCACGGCTCCTCCCCCGGTGGCAACCACCCTCCGGATGGGCACCCGAAGCTCCTTGAAGATCTCCAAGGAGTCCCTCATGCCGAAGGTGATCCCCTCGAATACCGCGCGGGCGAAATGGGCCCGCCCGTGACGCGCGCTCACTCCCACGAAGGCTCCCCGGGCGTCGGGGTCCTTGTGCGGCGTCCTTTCCCCCATCAGGTAGGGGAGAAACAGCAATCCTTCGCACCCTTCTCCGACCTTTGAGGCCTGTTCGCTGAGGATGTTATAGGGGTCTTTCCCCGCCCGGAGGCCCATTTCCTTTTCCCTCAATCCCAGGGTGTCCCGGTACCACCTCAGGGAAAAACCAGCCGAAAGCATGACGCCCATGAGGTACCACTTCTTGGGCACGCTATGGCAGAAAGTATGGGCTCTCAGGCCCGGATCCACCTTGATCTGGTCCGAGTGGGCGAAGAAAACACCGGAAGTTCCCAGGCTGGCCATGACATCTCCCGCCCGGATGATGCCGTTCCCCACCGCGCCACAGGTATTATCCGCGCCGCCTCCCACGACCGGAGTCCCAGCCGCGAGGCCCAGGACTTTCGCGGCCGGCGCCGTCAGACGTCCGCTAATATCCTGGGATTCCAGGACTTTCGGAAACCAGGTAAGAGGAATATTCAGTTTCCCAAGGAGCTCCTTCGACCAGCGTCGATTCCTCACGTCAAAATAAAGGGTTCCTGCGGCGTCCGAGACTTCCGTGGCGTACTCCCCGGTGAGACGGTAGCGGATGTAATCCTTAGGCATCATGACCTGCGCGATCCGGGAATAAACCTTTGGTTCGTGCTTCCGGACCCATAGGATTTTCGGGAGGGTGAACCCTTCCAAAGCGGGATTGGAAACCCAGGCTTTCAGGTTTTTTTCCCCCGCTTTCCGCGTGATTTCCAGGCATTCCTGGTGCGTGCGGGTATCGCACCAAAGGAGCGCGGGCCTCAGGACCTTTCCTGACTTATCGAGAAAAACAGAGGAATGCATTTGGCCGGAAAATCCCAGGGCCCGGACGTCCCCGGGCCGGACCCGGGAGATTTTCAAGGCCGAGGCGATGGCTTCCGTAGCTGCCTTGAACCAGGTGTCAGGATGCTGTTCCGCCCATCCCGGATGGGGTGTGGAAAGAGGGTATTCCACGGTGACTTTAGACAGGACCTTGCCGGTTTCAGAAACCACGATGGCCTTGGTCCCCGAAGTGCCGATATCACAACCGATCACGAAAGCCATAATTCCTCCTGGTAATTTCAGCTTAATGCTGAAATTATTTTATTAAATGTCATTGTGCCGATTATCCAAAAATATTTCATTCGGAAATCGGTACTATACCGACCTCCATAAATACTTCATAGAAGGTCGGCATGCGAGGAATGCCCCGCGAATAGCGGGGCGGTAATAACGAAGCAACCTCAGTTAAGATAACTGCTTTAAACCACCCATAAACTTGGGTTGCTTCTCCACAAAGATCGTGGATCGCAATGACAAATTAAAAAGTAGCAGAAAATACAATCATTAAAGCTATTCAACCGAATCATAATATCTTTGTCTTTTTTAATTTCTATTTTTGTTCCCGGTTAGATAATCCGCAAGGGAGATCAGGAAACCCGCCTTGGGCAAGGCCACCGTGATCTTCCAAAGGTTCCCCTTGGAATAACGGCCGCAGTTCCCGAACCAGTTAAATTCCGTGGCATACCATTGTTCGGACTGTCCCCCATAGGGAATGGCCTTCGGCAGTTGCCCCCTCTGGACCAGTTGGGTGGAGGCCGCCAAATGCTGCAAGGCACAGTCGGCGTAAAAGGGATCTTTCAGCCAGCGGCTCAGGCGCAGGAGATAAGTGTCCGCCAAGGTGTCCCAGTTCTGGATGTGCTTGTTGGAAACCGAGGCGGGGGACATGTGGAAAGTCTTCACCTTTTGCTTACGGCAAATCGTTCCGTCCGGAAACCGGACATCATAAAGGTAGCGCCAGGAAAGCAAGTGGTCGGCGATCCTCCGAGCAGTCAGAAGCCATTTTCTTTCACCGGTGGTTTCGTAAAGCTCCGAGTAGGCCAAGAGGAGGTTGTAAGGGTCCTCCATGTTGGGTGCCATGTAGGTATCGTAGGGCCCCCCGATATACCTTTCTTTTTCAACGTAATGGGAAAGGTAATAGGCTGCGGCCCTTTGGGCCGCGCCGAGGTACCGCTTGCCCCGGGCTTTATCCTCGTCGATGCGGGAATAAACCGCCAAGGCACCGGCCCAGGCCCCGGCGGTCGCCCCTGCCCAGGATAGCGGCTTGCCGGTTTTGCCGTTGATTTCATGGGGAATGGCGCCGTCCTTCCTTTGCAGGCGCAGAACCGCGTCCAGGTTGGAGCGCAAAGCCTGGTCCCAGTCCGCGCGGTATCGGCCCCTGGAACGCTCGTATTCCAAAATAAGCGCCAGGTAACAGGAACCCTCCGAGGGGTTGCGCATGTGGATGCCTTGGGCTTCGCCCCAGAATACCTTCTGGAGCCAAACACCCTTGACGTTCTCGGAATAAAAAATCCCGGAAGGCGAGACGCCTTCCCGGCTGATGTAATCGCACATGGTTTCGCCCATGCGCCTGAACTCGGGGTCACCCGCGAGATCGCCCCACTTAAGGGCGGCAAAGGCCGCCGCGAAACCCCCGCACCAGCCGGTGAAGATCTCCGGAATGTCGTGTCGGTGGGCAAAACCCTTGCCCTTGAGGAAGTGGGCTTTCTTGAGGCAATCAGTGAAAAGATCAGCTGTTTTCTTCAATAATCGCCGGTCCACATCATAACGGCAGGTTTGAGCGGTCCTTCGACCCAGGGCTCTCCAAACCTTGGCATGGAAAGCCCGGTCACTCGGGGAAGCCAAATGATGGATGGTCAGGGAGAGGGTTTGGCCTTTCTTCCAATCCTGCCGGGGTTTCTTTGGGTTCCCGAGTTTTCTGGCCCGGGGATAGCTTTGCGGGATTTCCTGGGCGGGAAAAGTAAAAACCGCCTGGGGACGGTCGCCCATCCGCGCGAAGCCGATGCCTAGTACGTCATCCAAGCCTGGCCGCTTGATGGGAAATTTTACCGAATGACCGGTGGCAACGGCATAGGAAGATGCTGGTGTCGTCCAAACCACAGCCGGGCAGGAAGACCCATCCGCCCTGAAACTCCAATCCTTTTCCAAACCCTTGGGATAAATAACCTTCCTGTTCCAGGCCTCGTTGTCCCCGTACCAAAGCGCCGGCAGGACCAAGAATCCATCCTCTAACTTTCGGACGGGCTGCAGGAAATAACGCAGGGTTAAGAGAACCTTGGGGAGATCCCTCAGCGCGCGGTAGGTTCTTTTTTCCTCCAGGATTTCCAAACCATTAAGAACGCGCCGTTGGAAAACCGCCTCGGCTTTTAGGAAGGGCCCTTTTTCATCGGGAAGAAACCCTTGGAGTTTGTTTCCCCTTTTTTCAAGCCACCCATTGCGATAAACCCGCCCATTCAACTCCATCTCCAAAGCGTCGGGGGCTCGGGCAAGGACCTTGCCGCGGGAGGAAAGAATCCACTCCCCTTGAGGTTTTAATTCCCATTTCACCTCTACTTCGCCTTGAAGAATTTTTGGTTGATGAGCTTCGTGACCGCCGGCAGGACTTGTTCGGGAGTCTTATCGCCGATCCAGACGGGGTCCAGGGCGGGCCCCAGGTTGCCGTAATAGATTTCCCCCCAACTGGCGATGAAGGGCTCGTAATGGGAATATTCCGGCATTTTCAAGAGAATGGCCCTGTTGGCGGGGCCGGGAGCCTTCAAGAAAGCGTCCGACTCGGCCAATTTGATGAGGGCAGGCTGGATCATGCCGGTGGAGGACATCCGGGTCAGGAAGGCCTCGTTGGTCAATTCCTTGATGATTTTCCAGGCCATTTCCTTGTTCTTGGAGCTGCGGCAAAGGGCGTAACCCGACCCTCCCGTCCCCCAAGCCCTCAGGCCCGTGGGCCCTTTCGGGAACTCCACGACGTCGAATTTCAGGTCCTTGGCCTTGAGAAGCTGGGGCGTGTGCCAAATGCCGGAATCCATCATGGCCACCTGCCCGTTGATAAACATCTGCTCCACCCCGCTTCCGAAGTTGAAGGCCTGGATCTCGCTGGGACTGGGGGAGGCGTGGTACTTGTGGATGAGGTCGTAGCGGAACCGGGCCGCCTGGAGGGCTTCCGGGCTGTCGGCGGTGAAACGCGCGGGATGGGCGGGATCATCCACCCAGTTTCCCCCGGCGCTGAAAAGAAAGTTCTCGAAATTGACCGGGTAGGCGTCGCAGTAGGCCCAGCGGTTCACCTTCCCCCTGGCGTCTTTGCGGGTGAGTTTCTTGCAGATGGAAAGGAAGGGCTCCGGCCAGCTCCAGTCGCTCGTCGGGTAAGGAACCCCCACCTCGTCAAACACCTTTTTGTTGTAATACATCAGCCCCTGGGGGGCCGTGTCCTGGGGCAGGGCGAAAAGATGGCCGTTAGGGCTGAAGCGGCCGATGACCCCCGGATAATAAGTCTTCAGGTCGATGCCATCCTTTTGGAGGTAGGGGTCCAGGTCATCCAGCACCCCCCTGAGGTACAGGTCCACGAAGTTGTTCACCTCGACATAGAGGATGTCGGGGGCGGAATTCGCCGAAATTTGGGTGACGATTTTCTGCTGGTAGTCGTTATAGGGAGTGGTTTCCAGCTTGATCTTGACGCCCGGATTCTGCTTTTCCAGGTTTTGGATGTTCTCGTTGAGGATCTGGATGAGAATCGGGTCGGTCAGGAAGTCCGCCACCCGGATGACGGTTCCCTCTTCTCTCTGGGGCGCACAACCCGCCGTTAGCCCCGAAATGAGCAGCAAAATCGAAATATAAAAACTGATTTTTTTCATGGAACGCACCTCTTGATATGTTCTTTTCGGATTTATCCTATCGGCCTTCTTACCTGGTCCCTCACGGTTATTTCAGTAAAACTTCAGGCTGATTCCCTCACCACCAGATGAGTTTTCATCATCAAGGTGGATCGGTTTTTTTCCTCCCCCTTGACCAACCGCATCAACTTGTGGACGGCCTGCCTGCCTAACTCGTTCAGGTCCGATCCGACGGTAGTCAGGGCTGGGGAGCAGAGCGAGGCTATGGGGATGTCGTCGAAACCCACCACCGCCAAGGAGCCCTCCATCTTCCGGGCCTGGAGGGTCTTCAGGATTCCAATGGCCATCCGGTCGTTGGAGGCAAAAACCGCGGTCGGAGGTTCGCCCATTTCGAGGAACTTTTCCGCCGCCGCTTGCCCGGCTGGAAGCTCGTAATTACCTGGCGCCACGAGGGATTCGGAGAAAGGGATACCAGCATCTTTTAAGGCCCGCTTATAACCCTCCAAGCGGTCGAAAGAATCGGTCAATTCGGGCCGCCCTGTCACGAATCCAATCCGCTTGTGTCCCTTGCCGATAAGGTATTCTGTGGCTTGGCGGGCGCCGTTGAAATTATCGATGACCACCGCGGAAGCCACATCCTCGAATCGGCGTTCGCTGGCGATCACGATGGGGAAACCCTTTCTGGCCAGGTCCTTGAGTTGGGCTTCCAAGGGCTGGGTGGGAAGCAGGAACAACAGGCCGTCCACCAGGGGCGGATTGGTCAAGGTTTGGACCGTTTCCTTGTCATCCGCATCGGGGCCGCGATATACGCTCAAGGTGATGAGTTTCCCATGCCGCTCAGCCTCTTCCTCCATGCCGGAAAGGACCGAGGCCACATAGGGATCGTCAAGCGGGGGTGTGATAATTCCTAAAAAACCGGTTTGCCGCGCCGCAAGGCCCCGGGCGAACCGGTGGGGGCGGTACTGCATTTTCGTGATAACCGCCTTCACTTTTTGGGCCGTTTCGAATTTGACAGACAGGCCGTTCAAGACCCGGGAAACCGTGGCCTTTGAAACCCCGGCTTTCTCAGCGATTTGTTGGATGGTTGTGGACATTTTTGCCTTTCTGAAAAACTCCAATCGCAATGTCTATTAAAGAGAGTGGGACAGGCCTTAACCCGCGGCACGCATAAAATATCTCAGGCAACTCCCATCAGGATTTCCTGGACATGCTGGTCCAATTCCTCATAGGGAAGCCTTTTCTTCGAGATCGCCACCGGGTTAAAAGCTTGCTTCTTTAATTTCTCGGCGCCTTCCATCGTGAAATGCCTCATCAAACCCTCTAGGTAGGGATCTGATGAATGGATTTCCCTCAGGATTTGCTGAACCTTCCGGTCCGCGTTGAACCTTTTGACTTTTTCCCAAAGGATCAGGTACATCCGCATGCTTCCCTCCACGAAGTTCCAAACGCCCTTCTCGTCTTCGCTGCGGTAAGGGTGCTCGTCGAAATTGCGGGTGCCGGGCCAGTCGTGATCCTCGAGCAGTTTCACCACGAAGAACGTCTCCTTGATGTCTTCCGAGCCGAACCGCAGGTCCTGGTCGAAACGGCTGAGTTTCTGGGCTCCCAGGTCCACGTGGTAAAGTTTGCCCGCTTCCATGGCTTGGGCAAAGTCGTGGTAGGTATTCAAGCCGGCCATCCGGGAATGCTCGATCTCGGGGTTCACGCCCACCATCTCGGGGTAATCCAGCGTCTCGATGAACGCCAGCACGTGTCCCGTCGTGGCCAGGAAAATATCCCCCCGCGGCTCGTTGGGCTTGGGTTCGATGGCAAACTTGAAACCGTAGCCGTTGTGCCGCGCGTAGGCGCAAAGGAAGTTCATGCACTCGCGGTAGCGTTTGAGGGCCTCCTCGGGCGTTTTGGCGGCGTCTACTTCGGTGCCTTCCCTCCCGCCCCAGAAGACATAGGTCTTGGCGCCGAACTCCGCGCCCAGGTCCATGTTCTTCATGACTTTTTGGAGGGCGAAGGCCCGGACCTTGGGGTCGTGGCTGGTGAAGGCCCCGTCCTTGAAAATCCGGTGGTAGAAAAGGTTGGTCGTGGCCATGCTGCAAAGGATGTTGTAATCCTTCATGACCTTCTTGGTTTCCTTGATGATCTTGTTGCGCTGTTGCAGGGAGGCGCCGAAGGGGATCAAGTCGTCGTCATGGTAGTTGAAGCCGTAAACGTTGCGCTTGCCCAGTTCCTTGATGTTGGTGATGGGGTCCAACCGGTCCCGGGTTTCCTCGCCGAAGGGGTCCCTTCCGCGGTTGGCGGTGCACCAAAGCCCGAATGAGAAGCGGTGTTCTTTTTTGGGTTTGAAGTCAGGCATGAGTCCTCCCTATGTAACTTTTTGAAACATTTTGTAACCGGTTTCACATTATACAAAAGCTAAATGATTTTTAAATACAAAAAGGCCGTGAAAACATTAGGAAAATTTGAAGTTTCAGGAAAAGTTTATAAGTGTTACATCACACAAACTAAAAATCTTTTGCCACGGATTCAGGGGATTTATGGGATTTGCTTAAAATTTAAAATTAAGAATTTAAAATTCATTCATGTGCCTTTCATGAATGTTTTAACCTCCAAAAATATTTTTCCATTTATCTTCCATATCGCTTTTTGTATCCGAAAATCCGGACTGCCCTTTCCCGGCAAACTCATATTCGTCGCAAAAATTTTTCCCTTCCTTGTTTTGGACGAACTCGGTCGTGGAACTCATGCACTCGTGGTGGACGGTGGCCGAGTAGTGCCGGCAATTGAGACAGCAGTGCAGATACGCCCCGCATTTGACACAAGTCTCCTCTCGCCCGGGCTGGGTCCCGGGAAAACCCTCCCAGGGCTCCCCGCAGGCATGGCATTTTTTCACTTGGAATCCCCCTGCTCCGTTGAACGCCTTAATAAACTGTTGGCCCTTTGGGTTCTTCGGATTCTCTTGGCGATAATGACGTTCTTTTTGTGCTCCTCCAGGGTGGTGGCGAACAAGTTGGAGCCGTCCCCTTTGCCTACATAGTAAAGGTAGGGCACCTGGGCCGGTTCCAGGACCGCCTGAATCGAGGCTAAACCCGGATTGCAGATGGGGGTCGGCGGAAGACCCCGGTGCTGGTAGGTGTTGTAAGGGGATTGGGTGTTGATCTGCTCGTTGGTGATCCAGGGGTTCTTGTTGTTCAAGACGTAATTCAAGGTCGCGTTGACTTCCAGGCGGATTTTCTGGTGGAGGCGGTTATAGAGGACCCCAGCGACCAGGCTCCGCTCGTCGTCCCTTTTCGCTTCCTTCTCAACGATGGAGGCCAGGGTCACCAGCTTGTAGGGGGTCAGCCCCCTTTCCCGGCACTTCTTCTCGAAATCATCCCCCACCGAGTCCTGGAACTGGCGCACCATGAGCTCCAGAAGGGCCTCCGACCCGGCCGCCATGGGAATGCGGTAGGTTTCCGGAAAAAGGAAACCTTCCAGGCTGGGTCCCTCGATTCCCAGTTTCTTCAGGACTTGCGGGTCTTTCGCCGTCCTCAAAAACTCATCCGGCGTGGTAGCCTTCAACTTCTCCAATTCCTGGCCGATCTGCTCCGCCGTGTAGCCTTCCGGCACTTTTAGGGATAAAAGTTCGCTTTTCCCCTCGGAAAGGGTGTTCAGGACTCCCCAAAGGCTCATTCGCGGGTTCAACCGGTACAAACCGGCCTGGAGCCTTCGATCGGCATGAATGGCCTTGGACAAGAATCGGAAAGGGAGTGCGAAATGGATGATCCCTTTTTCCTTGAGGTTCCTGGCGATGCTCCTAGCGGTGCTCTTGGAATAAACCGGGATATCAATGTTGCCGCCTGGCAGGAAAAAGGTGGGAATGAAAATGAAAGCGAACAGGCCAAAGCAAATCAGAAACGCGATTCCGTAGATTTTAAGAATTTTCATGTTTATCCAGCGTTTTACCCATGATTATTGAAAAACAGCTTCCGTTCATTATATCCGCAAAAAAAGGTCGTCTAACCAAGGTCCTCGTCGTGGACAGCTAGAACCCTGGCCTTCATGGATACATTTCGGACTTTTATAATAAAGGGCTTTCCCACTTAGTTCCCCGAAAGTTCCCCCCGAATTCCCCTTTTCCCACTTTTAAAATGGCTCCCAAAAGTGGACAAGCTAGACTTTGAAACGGAAACCGCACCTGTTATTAACAACAACTTTTATGATTTAACCATAAGCTGAATTCAACCAGTAAGTGCAACACCTTGACTAAAGACCTGCTCCGGCGTTTTGAAACGAAGGCACTTGCGAGGACGATGGTTTAGGATCCGTTCCACGCGTCGTACATTCGCTGGGGTTATAGTAGCAAAATCCGTTTTCTTGGGATAGAAGCGACGAACAAGACCTGCAGTATTTTCAACACAACCTTTCTCCCAACTGTGGAAGGGCAAACAAAAGAATGAACGAGTGCCTGAAACACGATTCACCTGGAGATGTTCGACGTTTTCGGAGCCATTGTCGTATGTGATGGTACGGCGGAGGCCTTTTGAAATCCGAACCAACCGACGGTTGATTGCGGCTCTAGTGTGGAAAGCTGATTTTTGAGGTAGCCAAGCCAGTTTCACCAGACGACTTTTGCGCTCGACCATAACCAGAAGTGAGGGTTTGCTTTTCCGGGAGATGATGGTGTCGGCCTCCCAGTGCCCGAATTGCTGTCTTGTTTCAACGATAGCTGGTCGTTGGGTAATGGGAGTACGTTGAGGAATATGGCTTTTGCGATGTTTTTGAGTGTGCCAACGTCGCAAACGTTTTCGATGGGCCCGGGCTAGATGAGGAATGAGGTTTCGAGCTTCGCAGTAGATGAATTGATAGATGGCTTCATGGGAAACGGAAAGTTTTGGTTTCTCCCGGCGAAGAAAACCGGCAATTTGCTCGGGCGAGAGTCCACGAGGTATTTCTCGCAGTACTAAACGGCGAATCTCAGGATTTTTAAGCCTTAAATGAGTACGTGAAAGACGGTTTCGGTGTTCTGCACGCATGTGAGCTCTGGCGGGCAGGTAGCGGCGAGATCGTATAGGAGGGGCGTTGCGCTTCAGTTCTCGGGAAATGCTGGATACATCACGGCCCAGACGGCGTGCGATTTCCCGAAGGGAGAGGCCTTCAGCATTCCAAACTGAAATTTCTTCACGTTCGGCTAACGACAGATGCTTGTAGGATGATTTCATAGCACTTAGGATAACCCCCGGGTTCTGCCGGGTCTAAGTGTTGCACTTCGTTATTGAACTGGGGTAATCAACATCATCTTAAATCGCTCGGTTGCCTTTAGGGCATGCGGCTTATTAGCTGGCATTATTATCATCTCACCCGCTTTAACATGAGAGGGTTTTCCCTCAATTGCAACTTCCGCCTTCCCGTCAAAAATATAAACCAGTGCGTCAAAAGGGGCCGTATGCTCGCTTAATCCCTGGCCCTGGTCAAAAGCGAAGACGGTCACGGTACCTTTGTCTTTGCGTATAATTTCTTTGCTGACTACAGAACCATCCTGATAGTTCACCAATTGAACTAATTCTTGCACCTGCCCAATGATGTTTTCCATTATTTCACCTTAATAAGTCTTTATTTCGCTCTGTAGTCTTCATTCCTTGCCCGATGCCTGGAACTGTTTGGCGATTTTGGGGGACTTGGTTTTCTATACCCTCCGCCGATGAGGAAACGGAAGGGTGTTGAAGAATTTCTCCCACAGTTCTTATATCCGACTCATTGAAAATCTTCTCAATCCGTTCGAAAAATATATCTTCCTCGAAGCGAATGTGAAGGACGAGAGTTTCGGAAAACTGGAGCAAACTTACTTTTGTGTTTTGGGAAAGGAAGGATCCCAGAAAGCGGTGTTCCTTTCGTATCCTTTCTGCGTCAGGGTCGCCGTTTCCCATACGCCCCTCAAAGAGGCTCAATATCCTTTCTTCGTCCCAAAAATGCTGGCAAAGTTCCTCCTTATAAAATTTTTTCAATTCGGAGGACATCTTCCCCAATTGGTTCCCCTCACCGTCAGCAGGCCCGGAAGAAAGTTGTTCCTTCACCCGCCGGGCCGCCAGAAGGGCTCGATGGTGGGATTGGCTCAAGGGCCATAGGAATTTCTCCCGTTTCATCTTGTTCCTTGGATTTCATCCGCTTTTTTCAAATAAAACATGGACCTGGCAGTGAAATAAAGCAACGGCAACACCCCGCCCAACGCGAAAATCAGGTCTCCAATCATCCTCAACCAGGTAAGCTTTTGTACGATGGGTTGGTTCCAAAAATCCACACTGCGAGCGGACCAATAACCATGGGTATAACTCTGTACCATCTCCATGACTCCCACCGGAAAAATATCCAGTAGGAGCATCAACATCAATCCTATTTGCAATGACCAGAAAGATACTTTAAGTATCCGGTTGGACCAATGCTCCGGCTTGACCAGGAACCGCAGAACAAAAACCAAAGCTGCGATGGCCAAATTCCCATAAACCCCCATCAAGGCCGCATGTCCATGATTGGGAGTTAGGTAGGTGGCATGCTCGTAGTAGCTGACGATTGGCAGGTTAATAAGGAAACCGAAAACTCCCGCCCCCAGGAAGTTCCAGAACCCAACCGCCATGAGAAACATGATCGCCCAGTAGTGGGCAAAGAACCCGTCCGACTCCATCGTCCCGGCTTCACCCCTCCTGAGCTTGGCGAAATCATAGGCTTCCAAAGTTAAAAGCAAGAGAGGGACCACTTCCATGGCCGAGAAGAACGCGCCCAGGGCCAGGTTGATGGCGGGCTGGGCCGTCCAATAATAATGGTGGCCGGTTCCGATCATGCCCGAGCCTAAATAAAGGATGATATCCAGATAGACGACTCGAATGGCTGTCTTGGTAGTCACTAGCCCCAGGATCACGAAGAAATAGGCCACCACGATAGTGGTAAACAGTTCGAAGAAACCCTCGACCCAGAGGTGAACCACCCACCAGCGCCAAAAGTCGGCCACCGCGAAATTGGTCCGTGGAGTGTACAGCATGCCGAAAGAAAACATGAGGGGAATCGCGAGGATGGCATAGACCAAAAGATAAGGCATGCTGCCCCAGTCCTGGCCTTTCAGCCTGCCCCAAACCGCCCTCAACACCAGGACCGCCCAAATGCCCATCCCGGCCGTTAGGAGGGCCTGCCAGAACCGGCCCAGTTCCAGGTATTCCCAACCCTGGTGGCCGAACCAGAACCAATATTTCCCCAACTGGGCCTTGATACCCAGGTATTCCCCCACGATGGAACCCACCGCCACCAGCACCACCGCACCGAAAAGCACGTTCACCCAAAATGCCTGGTACTTGGGTTCCTTCTTGCCGATGAAAGGCGCGATGAAAAGACCCGCGGCCAGCCAGGCGGTGGCGATCCAGAAGATGGAAAGCTGCAGATGCCAGCTTCGCGTGATGGTGGTGGGCAGGATGTCGCGGATGTCGATGCCGTAAAAACCCGTGGCCTCCACGAAATAGTGCGCCGTGAGAACGCCCATCAGGACCTGGAAGGCGAACAAAACCGCCACGATGAGGAAATATTTATACGTGGCCAATTGGCTGGGCGTGATGGAAAAATCCTTGAGGGGGATGGTCTTTCGGACGACAGGCTCATCCCCGCCCCAACCCATGTAGTCGAAGCGGCCGAAGAACATCAGCACCAGCGCGATGCCGCCCAAAAGAGAGATAAGGGACAGGGCGCTCCAAAGGAACACCGCCCGGGTGGGGCGGTTGCCCACCGCGTCTTCCGGCGGCCAGTTGTTGGTAAAGCTATAGGTCTTCCCCGGCCTTGCGGCGGAAGCCGCCCAGGCCGTCCAGGCGAAGAATTCGATGAGCTTTTGAACCTCGTCCGCGCTCTTGATGTAATTCTTCGGAAGGGATTGGTCCCCTCCCGAGTTCATGAACATGTCCTGGTATAGGGCCGTCAGGGCCGGAAGAGCCTGGGCTTGTTCTTGGGTGTAGGTGAGGGTTTTGTTAGAGGGGTCATAGCGGTTTGTTTTAGCGTCGGAAACGACTTCCTGATCCACCTGGGCCTTTAACTTTTCGGGAAGGGTGGCGTAAGCCTGCTTGAACTCACCCTGCGATTTGCTTTCCCTCTGAAGCCAGGCGGAGCGGTGAAGGAAATCGTCCGTGAAATCCGGGCCCCGGTAGGCGCCGTGGCCGAAGACCGAGCCGTAATCCATCAGGCCGTAGCGCTGGAAAACCGCCTGCCCGGAGAGAATGTCTTCCCCGGTGAAAAGAACCTTCCCCGAGGGATCCATAACATTGACCGGTATGGGAGGGGCGTATTCATAGGTGTTCCGTCCCATGAACATTAAAACCGTGAAACCGATGATAAGGACTAGAATCGCGCCGTGCCGCCAAGCTTTTGATATTTCCACTTATAACCTCCTTAAAGCAATATTTTCCCCAAGACTATTTAACTTTTTAAGATTCCATTTGATGTGATTTTAGTCACGGCTAAATCAGAGGCCCAGTAAATGAACAAAGGGGTCACAAAAGGGCAAGCCTTCCCGGTTTTATAACTCGTTTTAAACCAAACCCCTATTTTCTGCCCTTCCTTTTGTCCATTATGGCTCCCCGCCGTGGACAACCCTTTCACCTCAATATGATTATGGGCGGCCAAGCCTCTTTTTTTCCACGAATTCTTTCTGTCCGGGCGCGTCTTTATTTTAAGGGCGATTAAACCCAGCTTCTTCCGCGGTATTTACGGAAAACCGCTTTTGTC
>CAWKAR010000022.1:0-98404 GCA_963847625.1 candidate division FCPU426 bacterium
TAACAAAAGTCTTTCCGTATTTTTTGTGTAGCGGCGATGGTAATTCCGCCTCTCAAGCCGGGAAATAAGCCCCGGCAGGAGGGGTAAAATGGACGAAAAGCAGCAGCAATCAGATCAAGCAGAAGCAGTTCCTTCACTTAGCACACCCATACAAATCAATTCGCATAACCCACCTTTGATGCCAACACAGGGAGAAGAACCTGTGGACAGCCTTGAAAAGCGTCTGTTTTTGGTCAAGGAATACCTGAAAATCGGTGGTTCCCAGCGATCCTTTTGCATCACCCATGGAATAAATGGTTCGACCTTTAATTGCTGGCTAAAGAAGTATCGGATTGAGGGCAAGGAGTGGATGAGAAAGCGGCACAACCAATATCTCGTATCAGGACACCACGATGGGCCATTCAAGCCGGAAGAACGTCGACAGGCTGTGGAAATGTTCATGAAATCTGGATCGTCAGTCCATGATTTCGCAAGAGTATGGGGCGTAAGCGAAAACACACTGGAAGGTTGGCTTCAGAAGTACCGAACTGGAGGGCCTAAAGCCCTTGAGGGCAGAAAACCCGGTGGCCGACCCCGGCGAAAAGGAGTGCGGGAACTCATTGAGAAGGTAAAACAAGAAAATCCGGATTTTGGTTTGAGGAAAGTGAAAAATTTTCTAGGCCGAATCGCCGGCGTCAGGGTAAGTACCAGCAGTGTCCGTAACGCTCTCAAAGGCAAAGGATATCCAAGCGGGAGGATGAAGAGAAGACGGGAAAAGTCACAACTACCTCGGCGTTTTGAGCGGTCTCGCGCGGGGGACTTGTGGCAAAGCGACATCACGAGTTTCGTCCTCCCTCGATACGGGCAACGGGTTTACTTGACTGTGTTCCTGGATGACTACAGTCGGTACATTGTTTCTTGGAGACTGGCCTTTCAACAAAAACAAGAAATCGTGGTTGAGGCTCTTCTTTCGGGAATAGACCGGTTTGGGCAACCCAAGGAAGTTCTCACAGACCAAGGGCGGCAGTATTTCGCTTGGCGCGGGAAAGGCGATTTCCAACGGCTCTTGCGTAAAAAAGGTATCCAGCACGTGGTTGCGCGTACTCATCATCCACAGACGGTTGGAAAGACTGAGCGTTTCTGGGCAACGGTCATGGAAGAATTCTGGGGACGATATCAGCCACAGGATTTAGCCGAGGCAAAGGAACGATTGGGGCATTTCATCAACCACTACAATCATTTTCGGCCACATCAGGGAATCGATGGAATGGTGCCAGCGGATCGGTTTTTCGGGGTGGAAAATGAGGTCAGAAAAGCGCTGGAAGCGGCCATGCAAAAGAACGAATTGCGTTTGGCTGTAGGTGAAGAACCAAGGAAGCCGGTATATTTGGTGGGTCAAATTGGGGACCAACAAGTGTCCATGCATGGGGAGAAAGGGAAAGTAGTTATCCAGACGCCGGATGGACGTGTACAAGAACTAGGGTTGAATGGTTTGGGCGTGAAAATCCAGGAGGATACCAATGGAAGAGGCCGAGAAGGGCGAAAAGAAACGGATTTCCAAGGGCCGCATGAAGAGAAAATTCAAGTTTCAAATGAATGTGGCATTGCCAATGAAGGCCTTGTGGGAAACGGCAAGTCTGCAGGAGAAGGAGAAAGCGCACCAAACGGCGGCGGTGATGTTGGAATATTGGATGGGTCGCGTCACGAAGGAGGAAGCGGCGCAGAAACTGGAAATACCACCGTTGCGAGTGTGGCAATTGTCCCAACAAGCGTTGGCGGGCCTGGCGGCGGGGTTGGTGAAGCAACCCAAGGCAGGCAAGAAAAAGATGAGGGAGGCCTTGCCACCGGAGGAGGACCCGAAGCAACTGAACAAAAAAATCCAGAACCTAGAACGGGACCTTGATCTAATGAAAGACCTGGTGAAGCTATTGAGGGAGCTGCCGGGTAATCGGGAAGTGTTAAAAAAAGCGGAGGAGTTGGGAGGGAAAAAAAAGAAGCCCAAGGTGGTTCGCCCGGCAAGCGGGAATGTTGTTGGGGAAGAAAAATTGCCGGGGCCAACGGAAGCTTCTATCCAGCCAACTTCAGGTGAGTGAGAGGACGCTGAATAATTGGATTCGCGGGGCGCATAATCAAAAAAGAAAACAGGGACGCCCCGCGTATTCCGCGAGTGCAAGGTATCGGGCTAAGTTGGCAGTAAGGCGTCAAGTGAGGGATTTTGGTTGGACTACAGGATGGAGATCTATTGCGGCCATCCTTCGCGGCAAAGTATCGACGAGGTTGGTGCAGGAAAGCCTGTCCCAAATAAAGGCGAGACACAGGAAAAAGTTGAGGGAGTTGGCCGAGAAAAACCGGGTGAGCGTAGAGGTGTTGGCAAAAGATGTGATCTGGGCGCAGGACGCGGCGCACATTGGGCGTGTTGGAAAAGTAGCATTGCAGGCAGAAGTAATCAAAGATCGAGCGACTTTGGGTTTTAAGGGTCTGGCAGTCGGACCCGCTGCTAAAGCAGAAAATATATTGACCATGTTGGAGCTGCAAAAAAAGAAAACAGGACTGCCTTTGGTTTGGTCGACCGACAATGGTTCGGCCTACAAAAACGAAAAATTAACAGACTACCTACGACACGAAAAAGTGATTCATCTGCTTTCTCGACCCCGAACACCGCAGGACAATGGGGCCGCTGAGCGAGGAATCGGCGAAATAAAGGCGGAATCCAGCCTGGAAAAAGGGGTTGGATTTCGTGCTGTGCAAGAAGCAGTATCGTGCTTAGCGAAAACGTGGCACCTGCTAGATGGCCGACCTAGGGCCAACAAAGGTTATCAGAGCGCCCAGCAGCTTGAAAACAGCCTTGTGAAAGGCCCTTCGCTGGTTGATCGGGAGACTTTCTACCTGGAAGCTTGCAGGAATATTAAAAAAGCGGTACAAGGAGGTGAAACACCCAGAGAAAAACGAAAAGCGGAGCGGTTAGCTATTTACGAAACACTTGAGAAAAATCACTTGATTAACATTCTGAGGGGCGGAAAAAATTGTCGTGCTTAACAGGAAATTCCGGAAGATATTTTGTGAACACTACAAACTTAGCCCCAAACGGCGCGCGAATTCGTTGTACAACACCATTTACATTAAGGGTCAGGATTTGGGCAGTACGTGTATCTGACAAAACATCAACAATATAATCATGCACGGAACCAGAATCTGGCAAACGCGAATAATGTTGATGTGTTGAAGGAAGTCGAGGGTTATCAAACGTACCGGTTCTTGAATTAGCAACATTATCGTGGGCTAGCATTGAAAGAGCAAAAATAGCCTGTGCTTTAAAACCTTCTGTTAAAGAAGCGGACCGGCTATCATTTTCGCCTGCCCATGTTTTCCCAATTTCTTGATAAAGCACACCCTCTATGTATCGCGTAATAGAAATAACTTTAGTTGAATCGTCTGGGTCCTCTACATAACTTCCGGAACCAAACATTTGAAGTTGAACATCTGCGAATAAGCAAAGATTTCCGTAAAAAAACAGGAATAAAATACCCAAAAATATTTTTCGGATCATCAGTGCCTCACCAATAAATTGGCAAATGATATATTTCCATTCCTTCAATCGTGTCAAAAAGGTAATAAACATCGCCTTTGGCGTCTATGGCGGGGAGAATATATGCGCTGGCGTAATAGTCTTTTTCAGGAGGGAACAGGAAAAATTGCCATTTACTCGTTTGGATGTTTTGAACATATATGCCGTAATGACCTGTACGGCCTTCCTTTACGCCATATAAAAAACCATATAGATTTCCATAACCTTTACCCAGTGTTAAAAGAACCGTACCCCAAACTTTTTTATTGGTAATATCTGAAATATTTTTTTTAATTTCAGAATGTTTCTTCATTGACGCAAATTCAGGCAAGTCATAGTTAGTCTCGAAATATTTTTTTTCTATTTCCACTTTATCGTTAGATAACAATGAATCGATTTTTTGATTTTCTTTTGTACGGTCAGAATGGTGATAGATACTTCCGGTAGACAATCCAACGTTAAATTCGCTACCCCCTTCCGGTATTTCGATTCTTTTTTTATTTGTTATTTTATTTGAAGAATTAATTATGAGAGACCAAACTCCCTTGTCTCCGCTTCTTTTATGGTACTTTGACAATAATCCGATATTTCCGTTGAAATAGTTCTCCACATTATAAGGAGAGATAGAACCTCCAATTTCATTTTCGTTTATTTCTTTGATGAATTTCCCTGTTGAATCAAAAAAGTAAATCCCCGCACTGAAAACCACACAGAATTCACCGACTGGTCGAACCAGCAATTTATTTGGGCCGTAAAAAATTTTTCCGCTGCCGTGCAAAGGCAATTTATACGAATCTGTCTTCCATGGAATTTTGACCACTAATCTTGAAGATGATTCTGGGATTAACGTTTGGGAAAATGCTCCCGTTGTCGGCTCTAATAACAAAATAAAAAATAAAAATAAGATATGGATTCGGAAACCATTTACATGATTTCTTAATAATCTATCCGGACGGATCGTATTTGATTTTTCCATTCGATCCTCTTTCGTCTTATTAGCATGCTTTTTATTGTCATATTTGATGTTCATGAAATTCCTCCAAAGGTTGGTTTATGTTTAATAGTTGTCAATTTTAAAATTGGATGTAAAGCTTGATGATTATTTTTCCAGGAAAGAGGTAAAGTCTTAAGGGTTAACGGGAATGAAAATCTTGTTTCAAACGTTTTTAGAAATTTCACTTAATACGCCTCCCTGCTACTAACTGGTGGGTGGAGGGTGGGGATTGAAAAAATGTTTAAAGAGTCGTTGTGTGAAAAATAATGGCGAAAAATTATGCAAGATTTACTCTAGATATACTGATTCAATAGGTCAACAAAAATACCGGTAAAATTTATTTTGCTTTAATAATCCACCACTAATGGCGTGAAGTATTTTGACACCTCAAAATTGGAACTAGGCTGGGAAATACACGTTTTTTTAACAAAGAATGAATCGTTGGTTTTATAGGTTAAAAATTATTTTTGCGTGAAAGTCCAAGGGTATTTTAGAGGTAAAGTGGGTTAGGAAATGTGCTATTTCTTAAAAAATAAGGAATTATTGGGTCGAATTAACCGAAAAGCCACGGGCGATTAAAAAAAGGTGACTATACCTTCACGACACGTAAAGAAATTTATTTATCGCAGATAACGACCGATAAACGCCGATAACAGCTTATAGTTTATGGCTTTCTCAAACTTATCGGCGTCCATCGGATTTGATCGGCGGTTCCATGTCTTTTTGCTTTTACTTTCTGTTAATTTCCGAGCGAACTTCTCGTCTTCCACCAACCTCTTTTTTATCTTCATCCATCGGTTCCCAATCGCGCTTGCCCCCACCCCCATTTTCTTCCCTATTGCCTTGTAACCCATTCCCGATTTCCTTTTCAACAAATAGATCGCCACATCCCGTGCTTCCGATTCCCTTTTACCAGCTCTCAAGATTTCTTCGGGTTTTTCACCATACATCCTGCCTACCTTCGCCAATACTTCTTTCGAATCTTGCTTTACCACGTGTTTCTGGTACTTGGGGATATCCAAATGCTTGTGTCGTTGGCCTACTTCGTGGACTTTATCTAAAAACTCCTTCCCGCCCAGGTATAGCCTTGAATACAAGTCCTCCCATGGCTTTTCTTTCTTTCCCATCCCCTCATTTACGAATTTCCTATATTCTTTCTGTGCCCTTTTTCTATTCTTTCCAAACTGTCCCAATAACCAGTCCACTTCCAGCCATTCCCCCCCCTTTTCAAGCCCCGCTGTCGCCCGATAACTGCTCCATTTCCAATCTTGTGGGTGTTTCACCATCCGGGCCCTGACCGGATTCAAAACCACATACCGGCTCAATTCCTTTAAATAGCTGTCTTTCTCCACGATGATCGCCTTATACCGCCCCTGAAACAAATGGCCATTCCGATGGTGCTTTTTGTTGAATTTCTGTGTGTATTGGGCATTTAAATGCTTCATAGCTACCGACAAATTCGCGTTTGGGGTTTCCAACATCAAATGGTAATGATTGTCCATCAACACCCAGGCGTGGCATAACACACCGTTTTCTTCAACCATTTCCCCCAACAATCGCGTGAACATCTTGCGGTCGGCGTCATTCGTTACGATTTTTCGCCGTTCATTACCACGTGAGGTCACATGGTAAACAGCCCCTTCATAATGTATCCGCTTGGGTCTTGGCATAAGGGCATTGTAAACAACTCATCCCATTTGTAAAGTGTTGAATGTTGGCCTGACCCCTTTTTTTGTTTGACCAACTATGCTCAATGTAACTTATAGAATCTTTATTTATAAATCGCCACGTGCAATAGAAGGCAATAAAATCAAAATGAAAAAAAGAATTTTTAATGCTTGAAACTTGATCAATTTTTTCCTTAGAAGTTTAATAACTTCCTGAATTATTTATTTCATTGCCGAATTCACGGAGTAAGTGCAACACTTCGCCGGAAGACTTCCGCCGGAGTTTTAAAGCCCAAACATTTCCTGGGCCTGTTATTGAGCCATCTTTCTATGGTCCTGAATTCTTTGAAGGACACTTTAGCAAGATCAGTCTTTTTAGGCAAATGGCGGCGGACAAGACCGATAGTATTTTCCACCGTACCTTTTTCCCAACTGTGGAAAGGGGCGCAGAAAAAGGATTTTGTACCAAGCACGTGGTTGGTTTCCAAGTGGTTGGTGTTTTCGGTTCCGTTGTCATAGGTCAGACTCAGGCGGGCGTCTTGAGGGAAGCGGCATAAAGCGCGGTTGAGGCTATGACTCATTTGGCGAGCGGTCTTTCGTTTGAGCTTTCCCAACTTGGAAAAACGGCTTTGACGCTCGACGAGAGCCCGCATAGCCACTTTACTCTGACGAGAGACCATGGTGTCGGTTTCCCAATGGCCGAATTGCTTGCGTTGATTGGCGATCTCGGAGCGCTTATCGATGGAAACACGGCCTGGGATATGGTTTTTGGCGTGCTTACGGCTATGGCCAAATGAGAATCGTCGCCGGTGATGTCGAACTAGGCAAGGAATCAGCTCAGTGGCTTCAGCATAAACCCACTGATAGATAGCTTCAGGACCAATGGTTTGCTTAGGCCGTAGGTGACCTAATCGACCTGAAATGAGTTCTGGAGACCAGCCTCGTTTCAATTGACGACGGACGTAGGCACGAATTCGTTTTGTTTTCAGGCGTAAACGGCGTGCTCGTTGTTGGTTGCGGTCAACATACCGTTGATGGGCTCGATGAGAAAGATAATAACCAGAACGGATAGGGGGAGCATTGCGCTTGAGTTCCCTGGAGAGGGTGGAAGGAGACCTCTTCAAGGCGCGTGAAATTGCTCGAAGGCTAAGACCCTTTCCTTTCAAGACGGATAAATGATCTCTTTCTTCAACGCTTAAATGCTTGTATTTCTTTTTCATAGCCGCATATCCTATTCATGCGGCCTTCTTCAGACACTAAGTGTTGCACTTACTTATGGAACTCGGGATTTAATATTTCTTTCCTTTTTCGCTTTAACTTTTGCGCATTAATATTTTTTGAGTTCCAACCGCCCACTGGTTTTTGATTTTCATATAGCTCATGCAAAATTCTCAATTTCAAGACTTTATCGTGGTTGGAAAAATATTTATCGGCGGAGCCGCCTGCTTTCACTGCAGTGGTTTTATCTTTCTTATATTTCGCATAAGATTTCGAATCTTTAATTTCCTTTAATAACTGATCGGCCAAGTTATCTGTATTGTTTAAATCGGAGTTTTTACGCAACAACCTATAAGTTGATTTAAAAATAACTAAGTCTTCCCAAGCCCATTCGCAGAAATCGTCAAACTTTTCGTTGCCAAGTGTGTTTCGCAATTGGATCGCTCCTTCAACACACTCACCAAGTAAAGGGTTTCCCTTATAGGGATCATCTAAGTGTGATTCGACTTCTCTATATCTTTCGTAAAGATCACTGAGACTCTTTATCGCTTCCATTTCTTTATCCGTCAAATTCAAAGATGCCTTTAATGCAGGAAACGATTCAGGTCGTAAAAAATCCGGGAAACCATGTAACCACAAAACTCTCATCCACCAATCTCTGTTTACAGGTTTTGTTGTCCAAGACGAAGAAGTGGGTGTCTGTCCCATCGCAAGTTTTATAGGTATAGAATTAAAAATAATTCCCAAACCTAAAACAAATAAAAAAGAGCTTATACCACCATTAATCACTTTTTTTAGCCACCCCATCTCAAAGCGGGTTCTGTTTTCTTTTTTCATGCAATTCCTCCAGAGAATTTTTGATGCTTCATGATATTCAATTTAATAAATGAGTAAAGGTAACGATGTTGAATTATCCAAGGAGGAAGGAAAGTTTTAAGAGCCAACGGACATGAAGAATTCGATTCAAACGTTTTTAGAAATTTCACTTAATATACCTCCCTGCTGCTAAAAGGTGGGTGGAGGAGAGGGTTGAATAAATGTTAAAAGAGTCGATGTATGAAAAATAATGGCGAAAAATTATGCAAGATTTACTCTAGATATACTGATTCAATTGGTCAATAAAAATGCAGGTAAAATATCCTTTGGTTTTGAAAAATACCATTAGTTGTATGACTTGATATGAAAACCCTATTTAGGATATTAAGGTGGGAAATTCACAACTTATCAACAAAAGCGCGGATCATTAATTGGTTCGTTTTAAAGAATTAGAACAGTTTTCTCGTGAAATATTAGGGTAAAACAGCGTCAGAAATTGTGCTATTTAATCAAATTGTGGGTCAAAAAATCGGTGTTTAAAAAACCCTTTCCGGTTATCGAGATTACATTCTATATCTGGTACTAGTGAAGTGGTTCAAACCACTTATACGTGCGAGGCTATTAGGGATGTCTATTTCCACACCCTCTAGACGGCGAAACGGCCGATTTAATCCAAAAATAAATAGGCATAAAAGGCCGGTTTTATTGGTTTTTTGAAGACGAATAACTTAGGGCTTGGGCTGGACCCCGAGGGATTTCATGTATTGAATGGTTTGGGGGTCGGTGGGATTCACCTGATGCGCCCTTTGCCAGGCGGCCAGGGCATCCGTCTTGCTCCCCAGCTTTATGTCGCAAACCCCCAGGTCCAGCAGGGCCTGGAAATCATAGGGGTTATAAGCCAGGCACTGCTCGAAAGCCTTGGCCGATTCCCCGAGCTTCCCCGTCTGGAAATAACCGACTCCCAGGGGAAAATACAAAGCCGCGTAATTGGGCACGACCGCCAGTCCCTTTTGAGCGGTGTCCAAGGCCTGGTCGAAACGTCCCAGCCCCACCTGCAATTCCGCCATGGCCCAATCGTTCTCCACGAAGTTGGGATTGAGATCCAAGGATTTCCCGTAGGCTTCCAGGGCCGTGTCCTTTTGGCCCGCCAATTCCAGCGCCTTGCCGAAGACGTTCCAGGCCTTGGGGTTCAAAGGAGAGAGTCCTGTCAATCTCGTCCCGAAATAAAAGGCGTTGTTGCCTTTGCCCAGGTTTGTTTCCCCGACAGTGTTACGGAAGGCGATGGAAGCTCCCACAGCACGGATGCCGATCATTCCCACAATCAGGGGCGCCAAGACCAACGCCGCCTTAAGGATTGCCGGAATTTTTCCGGAAGGGTTCGGAACTGTTCCATGCTTGAGGGCCAGGGGAGCCGCCAGGTATAGGCCGAATAAAACCGCCGTGGGGGCCACCTGCAACGGGAAGTTGCTCAAGGATTGAACCAACAGGGCCACGAGACCCCCCACCACCCCGATCGAGAGTTCCTTGTCCTCCTGCCGGGTTTCCGGGTTAAGCAGAAACTTGACCAGGGACCAGCCGAAAGCCGCAAGCAATCCCAGGAACAGCAAAAGCCCCGGCAGTCCCCCCTCCACCCAGAACTGGAGGAACTCGTTGTGGATATGCTCGGTGTAAACATAAGGATGGCGGGGATAATCCGCCGGCACATAAGGCTTGAATTGGTACCGGGGATACTGGACCCCGACTTGGCCCAACCCGATTCCGAACCAGGTATTTTCTTTTATCATTTCCCAGGCCACCTTGTAGGTTTCCACCCGCTGTTGGACGGAAGCCTGCGAAACGCTGAATGCCGACCACCCGCCGTGCCGTTCCAGGTAAGCCCCAGCCCCCACTACCAGGATGCCGAAAGAGATGACGATGAAAATAACGTTCCGCTTGAAAAGGGCGCGCCCCCAGGGGAGAAGAAAAGCCAGGACCATCAGGAGCGCCGAGGCGCCCAGGGCCAGGTAGGACCCCCGAGCCCGGGTCAGCAGAAGAGCGGCGAATACCGCCAAGGTCAAGGCCCGGAAAAGAAGCCAACGTTCCCGGAAAGGCGTCCTCAAGGTCAGGATAAACGAGAGGGGAAGCAGGCCGGCCAGGTAGCCTCCCAGGTAATCGGGGTTTCCCAGGGTGGCGAAAGCCCTCTGCTCGAATTTGGTGTCCCAATGGGACCTGTCGAGTCCCAGGCTTTGGGCGATTCCGTAAAGGGCCAGGATTCCTCCCGCCAGAAGGGCCAGGTGGAGAAGTTTCACGTAGGAAGTTCCGCGGGAACAGGCATAAACCACCGCCAGGAACGTGCCCACCAAAAGAATGAGGTGGACCGAGCCCTTCAACACTTCCATTTTCAATAAACCCACCGCGAGGGAATCCCCGGCCATCCAGGCCAGGAATAAAAGCGCCCATTGGAAAGGGGAAAGGCGCAGAAGGCCGCGCCCTTGGGCCGCCACCAGAACCGCGAAGTAAGCCAGGGCCAACGCCGCCGGCACTTCCTTGGTCAAGGTGAAGCCGTCCGCCGCGCGGTAAAAGAAAGCCACCGGGACCCAGGCCACCAGGATCCCCAGGAATATTTGATTGATCCTTTCAACCATGGAACATCTCCCCCCAGTTGCGGTCGAAATCCGCCTTTTGTTTTTTCCAGAAATTCGAGAAGGAGTAAAGCCCCAGGGCCTGGTTCAAATCATCCTTGGCCTCGTTCCAATTATGTTTTCGCAATTGGAGGATGTATTGGGAGGCGGGTTTGGAAAAAAACATCAGCAGGTCGGGGATTTCTTCAGCAGCCTTTTCCTTCGGCTGTTCCCGGACCCGGTAAACCGCCTGGAAATCCCGGGAATAAACCAGGTCCGTGCGGGTTTGGATGAAGCCGTCCAATTTTTCCCACTCGGCGGTGGACAGGTCGTAATGGCCGTAATCGGGGGAAACCCGGATGCCCTCCAGGCCGTTCACCACGATGTGGTCCACGCCCAGTTCTCGGACCCGCCTGGCGACACCGGAGGGGTCCTTTTCCTCCCGCGCCATCTTCGCCAGGGCCTGCTCGTCGAAAACCGTGTTGGTCAGGAATTCCCTCTCATAATAAAGCCCCCTCGCGTCCCCGGCTACCAACAGGCGCGCATCGCCAGGCAACTGGGCGTTGACCCACTGGGCCATGGGGTAATAGGGCGTGATGTTCCCCGGGTTGGACAGGTATTCCCCCCGGGTTTGAACCCCGTACCAGATCCCTGAGGCGGGATAATAGTAATGGCTGATGGCGGTGACGTTCGCGAAACAAAGCACCGCCACAAGCGCCGAAACCAGGGAAACCCCTTTCCCCCAATCCGAACGGTTGCCTCCCCAAAGAGCGGCCGCGAGTAGAACATACAGGAACACGAAATCGGGAACGATGAATTTCAGGATGTGGGTGACCGAAAGGCCCAACACCAGGAACAGGGGGACCAGCCATGCCAATTTTTTTAAAACGGGATGCCGCAGGCGGAAAAGGAACAGGAAGGGAGCCAGGGCCAAGGCAATCGGTCCGCAGAAGTTGTAACTGTCCGGGTTGGACATGGTCAGGGTCCAGGGCAGCAGAAGCCAGGAGAGCGGGTCATGGGCCGAGCGGGCGTGCTGTTCGGCCAGGAGCCGTTGGTAACCCGCCTCCGGCAGGTGCCGGCCCGGAAAATGGGACATCAGGTAGGGAAAAATGGGGTTGCCGGTATACAGGAGGTTTTTCACCACCCAGGGCCCGAACAACAAGGCCGCCGCGAGGAAGAACCAAATCCAGGCCTTCCAGTTGGAGGGCTTGAAAAACGAGGATTTGCCAAAGGCCAGGACCGCCAGGACGCTTCCCATGGACAAGAGGGCCGTGTATTTGGTGGATAGGGCCAGGCCCGCGAAAAGGCCCGCCAGAATGGCATCCCTGGGGGAGAGGTTCCCTTCCCGAAGGCCGCGAAACAAGGTATAGGCGAATAGCGCCACGGCCAGGGTCATCAAACCCTCCACCTGGGTGGCCCAGGTATTGACCGCGAAAAGGGGGAATGTCAGGGTCAAGCCCAATGCCATCCATCCCGCCCTCTCCCCGCCCAGTTCCCTGGCCCATCCCCCAGCCAGGAGGGCGCAGGCCCCGAAGCAAACCACGTGAAGCATCTTCGCGGCCTCGGTTCCCTGCCAGACCAGCCCGTTCAGGAAATAAAGTTCCCCCCCGAAGGGATAGTTGGAGAAAAAGTTGGTGGAAAAATCACGGATGCCGTGATGGATAAGCCAATAGTTGGGAACCGCCAGGTGGTACACCATGGAGTCGTAAAAAGTCTCCGGAGTGAGGTCCAGGAATAGGGAAAAAAAACAATAAAAAAGCCCCGCACCGAAAAGGAACCGGGAGAAGGCGTCACCGGGGATCAGGTCGTTGAACGTTCCCGGACGGCGTTCTTTCCAGACGCGAAATCCGTCCCAAAGGGCGATGGCTAATAGCGCGCCCTGGCCCCAAACCCAGATGGGACGGTACCAGACGCGGTCGAGGCCGGTGCCCATCCAAAAAAGGCCCAGGAAACTGATCCCCAGCCCGAAATTGAACGCCATGCGGACCCAGGCGTCGGAAGGCCTGAAGCCGATAAAGCGGCGCAACCGGCTTCCCCACGCTACCGTTAAGAAGGACAAAGCCAGGACGCATAGGAGACAAACCAGGGATTGTCCCCATACGGCGGAGCACTGTTGAAGGCTGGGCGAGGGAAAAGAACCCGGGTTAAACATTTCTCCGACATAGGGAAAGACGCGTCCGATATCCCGGAAGTACCAGGCCAGGACGAAGAGAGCCCAAGCGGAAACGATGAAGAACGCGGGCATTCCGCCGCGGCTTTCGGCTGTAGGTTTCGCTGGGGCCGATATTCCTATTTTCATCTTTTCTCCCCCGAAGAGGCGTAGACCCATTCCATTTTTCGCAAGGCGTATCCCCGGGTTTTAAAATCCTTGGCCCTGCCGGCCAAACCGGCCCAGGCCCTGTAACCTTCCAGGGTCAAAATACCGCGGGAGTCACCGGCGCGGAAAGCCGAATCCGCCTCTACGTCTTTGGCAAGCGACATTTCGGCCATCGCCTTTTTCTCCCACCAAAAAGATTCGCGGGGAAAAATCGAGAGGACCTTGTCCGCATCTTTTTCCGCCACGGCGGGATTCCCGCCTTGTTTCATGAACCAATCATAAGCCGGGGGATAAAAAAAGGAAAAAGGGTTCACCAGATAAGGTCCTTCCGGCTCCGATAATGCGGGCTTGACCCGGTAAACCGCCAGGAAATTCTTGTAATACACCGGCTCCAACCCCGTCCGGACGAACTCGTTCAAGTTACCCCACTGGCCGGGGTTGAGGAGATATTGACCGTAGGATTCCGCGATTCTCATTCCCTCGGGAATGTTCAAAGCCACATGGGTGATTCCCAAACGGCGCAGGCTTTTCAAAATATCCCGGGGTCCGTTTCCCGTTCGCGCCGCTTCCTGGAAAAAGGGCTCGTCAAAAGCGGAGTTGGCGAGAAAGTCGCGGGGATAATAGACCCCCCGGGAATCCCCCACCAATAAAAGCCGCGCGTCTTGGGGCAGGTTTCCCCCAATCCAACCCGCCATGGGTTCATAGGAATTTAAAAGTTTCCTGTTCAAATATTCTTCCGCCGTTTCCCGGCCGGACAAAACACCGGCGGGATCATAATAGACGGCGCTCAAATGGATGAAGGCCGGCAGGCTCAGCAGGGCCGAGAGAAAGACCGCAAAAAGCCAAAGGCGGCGCCAGTTCCTTTTCTCTGGCACTCCCAAAGCCGCCGACAAAAGGATAAACGCCGTTAAAAAAGCGGGCAGGATGAAACGAAGCATATGGGACAAGCAAAGTCCCAGGAGAAAATATGCGGCTGTGGCCCGCGCCAACTTCTGGTGGATGGGTTCCTTGAATTTCACGAGAAGGAGGAGCGGGCAAAAAGCCAATAGAAGAGGGCCGATGAACTGGCCGTCTCCCGCCTGGGGCATGGTCAGGCGCCATGGCAGGCTGAGGATCGACCAAAGGCCATGGTTCATCGGCAGGTACTGGGTGTTTTCCACCCAAAGACGATGGTAACCGGATTCGGGATAGGCCCGGTTTCCTAAAAGGTGGATAGCGTATGGATAAAAAGGATTACCGGTATAAACATAATTTTTTAAAAACCAAGGGCCGATCAAAAAACAAATGGAAAAGACCCAGCTGAGCCAAAAACCTCTCTTCCATAAAATCTTGGGTTTGGCCACCCAGATCCACGCGATAAACCCCGCAGCAATCGCGGTGACAGCGGAAGGCTTTACGGAAATCGCCAAGCCGGCTAATAGCGCCGTGACAAGAATCAAAGAAAAAGCCGGTGTCTTTTCGGCGGGATTTTTTTTTGCAAGGAAAAGGAAATAAAAAAATAAAAGGATGATGAAACTGATCAGTCCATCGACCCGCACGGCCCAGCCATTCAGGTAAAGAAGGGGGAAAGTCAAAGAAACCGCGAAAATACCCCAGGTATTCCCTCCCGGGGAATTTTCCCGGACCCACGCGCAAGCGCACAAAGCGCAAAGAACCAGCACAAAAGCGTTTAAGATTTTCGCCCCTTCGGTCCCCCCGAAAACATAGCCGTTCATGAAAAAAAGTGACCCACCGTGGAAATAACCCGAGAGAATTTGGGTCGGGTAATCGGAGATACCGTGGTGGAACAGCCAATAACAAGGCATACCCAGGAAATAATTCAAGGAATCGTAGAATGTTTCGGGTAAAAGGCATTGAAAGAGAATAAATAAGAGGTAAAAAACCGCTAATAGAATCAAAATAAAATCCAAAAACCCTGGAAGCGGAACTTTCCATAAAAACCCAAATTTATGTTCCCTAAGGTTAAAGATTTTCCCAATCAAGAATATTGAGAAAAACAAGGCGCCAAACCACCATAAAGCGGGAAACCACAATCCCGTTAAGCCCAATCCCAGCCAAATTCCGTTGAAATAGATAATCCCTAAACCAAAATCAAGGCATAAAGCCATGAGCGTGTTATCAAGGTTGATACCCAACCATTTTCGAAGCCTTTTACCACAGTCCCATAAAAGAGCCATAATCCAAAGGCCCAAAAGGAAATTTGATAATAGGCGGAACCAAACTAGGATTTTCTTGGAATAAAGGACATCAGGAAATCGGTCTATTCGCGTGAGATAATGAAGTTCTGGCAAGGGATTCAATAAGGGTGAGAAAAAATGTATAAAAACAAAAACAATCCATGAAATAACAACGATATTAAATAATCCCTTTTTATTCCAAGTTATCGGGAGTTGGGAAAATGGGCGCATAAAATTTTCTAAATCCACTAGAACAGCTTAACGGGAATAACTCACGAAATCCCGCGCAAATCCGATGATCAAGTTCAGAAAAAACAAGAAAGGCAATTTGTTCTTATTGGGTCTAAAAAAAAAGCACCCGGGTATAAGGTCCGGGTGCTTTTTTCAAATAAAGTGAATATTACGACAAAACTTGCTCTTTTAAATCCTTCAAAACGCGGAACTTGACAACTTTCTTGGCCGGAACACTTACCATTTCACCAGTCCGAGGATTCCGGGCCATTCTGGCTTTCCGGTCCTTCAACTGAAACACCCCAAGGCCATCCAATTTGATCTTATGTTCAGTCTTTAACGTTTTATAAATCGTGTTCCTCAAAACTTGAAGAACATTATCAACATCTTTCTTTTTCATACCTGTTTCATTCGCCAAAGTCCCCAGCAGTTCGCTTTTGGTCAACGTCCACCTCCTGGATCTTGAAATCCGGCCTATTTATATCAGGAAAAACCGACCCTTGGCAAGGATTTTCTGCATATTTAAAGGGTTTTTGCGGTCATTTTAACAAAAACTAAGTGTATAAATAACGTCTGAGGGTCTTGGAACTAATATCCAGGATTGTCGCGATCTGACCCTTTCGGAATTTTCCATGATCAAGCAATTGTTGTAGAAAAACCCTTGAGAACTCTCTTCTGGCTTGAAAAAGAGTGTTTTTTTGGTGATAAGCCTTTTCAGTCAATAAATTCGCAATATAACCAGGGAAAGAATGATCATATTTTTTAGATTTCAAATCATTCAGTGAATTCCTGATCTTTTTTTTAAGAATGGATTTAGGGTGGCCTACCCAAAGAATGTCCCGAACTCCTGACTTCATCGCCTTTACAACATTCGGTAAATCCAGTGCGGAAAATAAAGCCAGGCGTTCAACTTTTGGTTGGAAATTATCAATTTCCGAAAATAGAAAAGTCCCACTCCCTAACTGAAGGCTGAGGTGCCAATCTAACAACAAGAGATCGTAAGCCTGACTGGTTAATATAGGAATAGCAGAATCGACGTTTCCCACAACGGTAGTATCGCCGATCTGGGAACACACCTTTTTAAGGATTGCGCGGAAACAAGCATCATCCTCAAGGATGAAGATTCTAGGTTTTTTGGACTTTCGCGAATTAATTTTCGCCTCTTCCATCATATGTTGGTAGCTATAAATTACTAAAAAAATGTTAAAAACACATCTTATTTTTTAAAGACTAATTCATTATCCCCAGTTCAATAACGAAGTGCAACACTTAGACCCGGCAGAACCCGGGGGTTATCCTAAGTGCTATGAAATCATCCTACAAGCATCTGTCGTTAGCCGAACGTGAAGAAATTTCAGTTTGGAATGCTGAAGGCCTCTCCCTTCGGGAAATCGCACGCCGTCTGGGCCGTGATGTATCCAGCATTTCCCGAGAACTGAAGCGCAACGCCCCTCCTATACGATCTCGCCGCTACCTGCCCGCCAGAGCTCACATGCGTGCAGAACACCGAAACCGTCTTTCACGTACTCATTTAAGGCTTAAAAATCCTGAGATTCGCCGTTTAGTACTGCGAGAAATACCTCGTGGACTCTCGCCCGAGCAAATTGCCGGTTTTCTTCGCCGGGAGAAACCAAAACTTTCCGTTTCCCATGAAGCCATCTATCAATTCATCTACTGCGAAGCTCGAAACCTCATTCCTCATCTAGCCCGGGCCCATCGAAAACGTTTGCGACGTTGGCACACTCAAAAACATCGCAAAAGCCATATTCCTCAACGTACTCCCATTACCCAACGACCAGCTATCGTTGAAACAAGACAGCAATTCGGGCACTGGGAGGCCGACACCATCATCTCCCGGAAAAGCAAACCCTCACTTCTGGTTATGGTCGAGCGCAAAAGTCGTCTGGTGAAACTGGCTTGGCTACCTCAAAAATCAGCTTTCCACACTAGAGCCGCAATCAACCGTCGGTTGGTTCGGATTTCAAAAGGCCTCCGCCGTACCATCACATACGACAATGGCTCCGAAAACGTCGAACATCTCCAGGTGAATCGTGTTTCAGGCACTCGTTCATTCTTTTGTTTGCCCTTCCACAGTTGGGAGAAAGGTTGTGTTGAAAATACTGCAGGTCTTGTTCGTCGCTTCTATCCCAAGAAAACGGATTTTGCTACTATAACCCCAGCGAATGTACGACGCGTGGAACGGATCCTAAACCATCGTCCTCGCAAGTGCCTTCGTTTCAAAACGCCGGAGCAGGTCTTTAGTCAAGGTGTTGCACTTACTGGTTGAATTCAGCTATTAGAAATTGTTAATAAATTCAAAGTTTGGAAGAAAGTACATGCATTGAGCATTTAATACTTACAAATCCCTGAACCCGATACCGCCTTCGCGGCGCTTTTTAACGATCTTTTTATAATCTTCCTCCAAATTGAGTTCTTTTAATTTCCAAATGAGGGTATTGCGGTGTAGCCCCAGGGTGGCGGCGGTTCGGGTCTGGTTTCCCCTGGTCCGTTCCAGGACTTTGCGGATGTATTGGCGTTCAAATTGACGGCGAACCCTCCGAAGTGAAATCTTCGCTTCTGCCTTTGTTTTTGCCAAATCAATTTGCTTTACCAGGATGTCCAAGGGAATATCTTCGAGGGCAAGGTTATCCTTGCCGGCAAATATTGTCATCATTTCGATACTGTTTTGCAGTTCCGTCAAGTTTCCGGGCCAGTTGTATCCGGTTAAAAAACGAACAGCGTCTTTATGAATATTTTTAACCGGTATTTTGGCTTTTTGGTTTGCCACTTTCAGAAAATGATCGATCAACCCTGGAATGTCTTCACGACGATCCCTCAAGGGCGGTACCAGGATGGAATAGGAACTTAAAAATTGGTAAAAATCTTTTCTAAACCGCCCGGCTTCAACCTCGGGAATTAAATCAACCTCGCAGGAAGCGATGACCCTAAAATCCAGTGATATTGCCATCGGGCCATTTCCCCTGTTGAGCTTTCTTTCCAAAAAAATTTTTGTCATCTCCCCCTGGGTTTCCAGAGGAAGGCGTTCCACTTTTTCCAGATAGAGAGTCCCTTTTTCCGCAAACTCCAGCTTCCCGATTTGGGCCGATTTATTTTTTTCCTCATCCCCTTCCTGCCCGAATAATTCGACGTTTAATTGGCCTCTTGACAAGGCACCGCAAGGGATGACCACAAAAGACTCATTTTGCCGCTGGCTTTGCCGATGGATTTCCTGGGCCACATCCTCATTCCCGCTCCCCATTTCCCCCCGAATCAGGACCGGTGCGTCCGCCATGGCAATTTCCTTGATTCTCCTCAGAACTTCCCGAATAACCTTGCTGTTTCCGATTAGGCTCACCGGTGTTTGTGAAAAGCATTCACCCTTCAAAAAGCGGTTTTCCCTTTCGATGGCCCTCTTGTTCAAGACTCGTTTGATTATTTCCAGGAGTTCATTCACTTGAAAAGGCTTGCTGATGTAATCGCAAGCTCCAAGTTTCATGGCTTCCAACGCTGTGTCAACGTTTTGTAAAGCCGTTACCATAATGACCTCCAACGATTCATCACGGCGTTTGATCTGGCGCAGGAGGTCGATACCGGAATCATCCGGCAACATGAGATCCAAGAGGCAAAGGTTAAAGGCCGTTGATTTTAGTATCCGGAGGGTGGATTTGGCATCCTCGGCGAAAACCAGGTCATACTCCTCTTCCAGAATCAATTGAAGGGAATCCCGGGAGCTTTCCTCAGCATCAACAATTAACAGGGTGGGTTTCAATCGTTTTTCCTATGCAGAACGTTTAACCTATGTTATCCGCTATTTTTATATTTTTTTAAAGTGTTTATCCATCCGATTGGGGGATTAAATTAAACCCGGAAGTTACTCGGTCTTATGACTTTCATTCCTCAAATCGATTGGACCAAAAAACCGCAAAAAGGCGCCAACTCCTCCCGGAGCTTTTTATCCTTCTGCATTCTGAAAAATAAAAAAAGGTATTCCCCCGCTAATCCGCAATGATTTCCGAAGTAAAATCTTGCCTTTTCTACAATCTTTGCGTACTGGCTCGGGGTTAATGTTTCTTTTTCAGGTTTATCAAACCTTAATGAAGGGAAAAAACGTTTCATGGCCCTTAAAACCCATCGATCCACCGGAAAAGCTGATAACTGTTCCATGGAAAAAAGCAGGATACAATCGGCGATTTTGGGACCGATACCATCAAAGGTCATCAGTATTTTCCGGGCTTCATCGCAAGGAAGGTTTTTCATATTCTCAAGGTCAACTGACCTATTATGCACTGCCCGGGCTAAACGGATGATCCGGTCGGCTCGAGCCCTGTAATTATTGGTAAAAGGTTTTAAAACATCGGGAGAAAGATGGGCCAAGTCTCTTGATTCCGGAAATGCCTTGTAACCTCTGTCACCCGATAGGGGTTTACCGAATTTCGAGCAAAACCGGTCA
Source organism: candidate division FCPU426 bacterium (assembly GCA_963847625.1). Classification (GTDB taxonomy): domain Bacteria; phylum Oederibacteriota; class Muellerivitia; order Muellerivitales; family Muellerivitaceae; genus CAWCKJ01. Next base: position 20,015 of record CAWKAR010000022.1, read on the forward strand.
AGAGCATGGCGGATGACTTCCACGGATAAGCCTTGGGCAAACATGTAAGAAACCGCGCATTCCCAAGGTTCTTGCCGAAGAAGCCGTAACCCTTTCAGCGCTAAGAATGGTTGAACCATCTCAGGCAGTGAGGCGATTTCCTTTAAACTTTCATGGAAACCATCATCCAAGTTCAAGTAACGGCATAGCCAGTCTCCGGGGGATTCGCCTCGCACAAGGGAAATATTGCATTTCCATTGCAGGTGATTCCCCATTTGACGGACTTTCCATAAAGCCTGACCAACTACCCCCTCAAACCAACCATTGGCATCAGGCCCAACCCACCGAAAACACTGTCCGCATAATAATGTCAAAGGGAGGGAAAAAGGGCCCGACCAAGTTAAATGTCCTTCCATCTTTCTTTTATTCCATCTTTCGGTAATAGAACCAACCGGCAATCGTTATAGCGGCTAAGAGGATCAGGGCTTGGGCGTTCCAACGGCCTAAAACCACGTATACTAGTTGATCAACAACAAAATATAAGCTGATTCCCCAAACGGCTTTTTTGCGCATCATCCACAACCCCCCCAAACAAAGGATCAAGAATAATGTGGATAGGGATAAATAAATCGGATACCAGGGCGCAACCGCTGCAGCCGGGGGGGAAATGACCATCAAGATTCTCAGGAAGCATCCGATGAAGCCAAAGGTACAGAGAATATTCAAAAAAGGTGGTGTGGGTTGTCTCATTTTGTATTCCGGCTTTCTATTGGCCATTTCAAGCATGGCATGGGGATTTTGCCTTAAATTAAAGAAAAAACCAAGTTTCGACTGTAGAAATGCATTAAAATGCCGTTAATCAATTCATAGAGGTTCCTATTGAGAAAAATACCGCTGGCTTTCTTAATCTTTTTCGCATTTTGCGAACTGACTGGTTGTTCGAGCTCCCCGACCAGCCCGGGAGGAAGCGGTGGTTCCTGGCAGGAAGCCACTGACAACGCTTTTTCCTCCGGCCGTTACGGGCTGGCCGGCACGGTTTATAACGGCTCCATGTGGGCAGTCGGAGGCGCCTCCGGTAGCGGAACCACCCAATTCTACGGCGATGTATATTCCTCCGGAAACGGGTCCAATTGGACTACAACAAAAAGTGACAATGACAATTATTTCGGCAAGAGGTACGGGGCCCAACTCGTTTCCTTCAATGGATTGCTTTGGCTGATCGGCGGAAATAACAAGGGCACTTTGAAAAATGACGTCTGGAATTCAAGCGATGGTGCAACTTGGACACCCGTCACCATCACCAGTCCAACGATGTTTTCCGGCCGCGAGGATTTTTCAGCGGTCGTGTTGAACGGCGCCATGTATGTCATCGGGGGTTGGGATGGGGGTTCGCAAAATGATGTTTGGAGTTCCACTGACGGGGCCAACTGGATCCAGGTCCTACCCAGCGGCCCGGCGTCTCCCACTCAATTCGGGCCTCGCTGGGGTTTCGCATCAGTTGTTTACAACAACTTGATTTGGGTATTCGCCGGCGCTAAAAACGGGCCGAATCCTACCGCCCCCTTGTTTGAAGATGTGTGGTCTTCGCCCGACGGAGCCAACTGGTCACTGGTTTCTTCAACTGGCGATCCCCTCTATTACCACCAAATGGTTGTTAATAATAACCAAATGGTTTTTTCGGGAGGAAGGTGCTTGCCCTGTGAAATTGCACCTCAGATCTGGGTCTACGGGACAAGCGACTGGACGCATTATACCCAATACACAAACTTGCCCACGGCCCGCTTCGGGCACCTGAGCCTTTCATTCAACAACGAAATTTGGATCATCGGCGGCTGCAACAACTATGATGGGCTTGTTTATTACAATGATGTTTGGCATCTTCCATAAAATCGGATGATGAAATAAATCTTTAGCCCCTCCGTTTCCTTTTTCTTCTTTCCCTTTTCCTTCTTGGATCTTTCAGGACCCTCGGATTTTCCCGATGGGGCCCCATCCATCTTCTTTCATCCTTCCGTCTCTCATCTTTTTTGCGGTCCACAATTGGGGAGTCAATTAAGTTAAGTTTTATAAGTATTTTCTTAAGCCAGCCCATAATATCTCCTTGGGGATGAGGTAAATTCAAGAGAAACTTGTACGGATTTTTTATTTCTTATAGGTACCCACGGGCATAGCCCGTGGTACTAAAATCAAAATTCAAGCTTTGCTTGCCGTGCTTTCAACCCGGTGGCCTTTCACCCACGGGCGAAGCCCGTGGAACTCAAAGCGGCCTGATTAGATTCCCCGGGACCCATACTGCCAATCAGTTTTTTAGTGAGTAAACAAAAAAATCATTATTCGAAACACAATCACTGAAAACAGCATTATTAAACCGGGTCAAGAAAACAACACTTTTAATTTTTTGGCCAAAATAAATGAAAAAAAACTTACAACTACTAGTTAAGAACTTAACGTTTATTCCTATATTTCTTGTAATGCATGTTGAAATTTAAACATAAAGGTAATTTTAACGAGAAACTAATCAAAGTTTCTTCCGGGAATCTTAACATTAAACTAAAACCATTAATAACAACAAACTTACCCCCTCATCCGGCACAGAAAATGCAGATTTAATTTAGTGGATTTTAATTCTCCCCCTTCTCCAAGGGTAATTGAAGTTACCCTTCATTCCTTAAAAAACCTTTCTTTAATTTTACGGTCTTCTGAAAAAAACCTAAAAAAGCTTCTGATACACACAGATTAAAGAGTTTCCTTTATTACTTGTTACTGGATCCAGGAACTCGGCCCACTTTGGAGGACTTAATGCGGTTTATTGTACGAATCCCGGAATTGGATTCCGCCCTTTACGAGAGTGATGGGCGTGAATCTCACGAGGAACTTTTCCATCTGGTCGGGAAACTATTCCGTTCTGGGAAGTTGGTGGATGGCGGTTTGTTGGCTGACGACCGGGGTGGGTTTCTTTTAATGGAGGCTGACTCCTGCTCCGAACATGAGGCCCTTCTCAAGGCCACTTTTGATTCCAGCCGCTACCACGTGGAAAGCCACCCTATCCTTTCGCTTTCAAATTTAAAGGACCTTTTTAAGAATCTTGCGGATACCCAAGATCCGCTAAAACCCAGGTTTTCAAACTAAATAGTCTGTCCTTCATGACCCGCTGAATCGAATATACCAATCCCATCATTTCATCCATGACCGCCCAGATCCGATTTGAAATAAAACCTTCAATACGAGCCATATACAAATTCAAATGAGCGGGCCGTTTTTATGTTAAAGTCATTACTGGATAGATGAAACCATTGGCTAGGCTTTTTACACTTTAGCCGTTTCAGGAGGAATTATGGCTGACTCCCGTTATCTCAAACTCACCGGTAATTATTACTTTGACCCCATTCGCAAGGAAATACTTAAAAAGCAAGGGGGTCAATTCGCGCTCGTACTTCATGACCGCCGGCGATTCAACCAACCCGTGGTCAAAGACCGCCGAAGCCGCTATGAATCCCTTCCAATCCACTTGAAGCCGATGGCTCGGGGTCTTTTTTGGGACGAGGAAAATATGAACGTCTATCGTAAAATCAAAGATAACTTTGTTCTTTACTCCAGGGACCGCCGTAAGGCGCTAAGCTCCAGCCCGATCGGATTGAACCGTCGAAATCCCGCCAAAAAACCCAAGTGATTCACTTTTGATACCGGATTTTGTCTTTTATTGGAATGGCTTTTAAAACTGAATAAAGCAAGCTCATTTTACCAGCATGAGGAAGGCGCCCACCCGGCCCGTAGCCCGTTGCGCGGAAGTTTCGGCGCGGTGGGAATAAAAAAGGCCGATATTCTCGATGGTGCAAAGCTTAGGGCGGATAAGGTTCTCCGGTTTTAAGCCGATTTCCACAAGCTGTCTGGCGTTTGCTTCCGGAAGGTCCAGCTTCCATTGCATTTCCCCGCATTTCCGCAAGACTTCCCCGCCCCAGGGAAAAACGCACCCCAGTTCGGTCTTCACGTTCTCACCAACTTCGTAGCAACAGGGCCCAACGCAAGGCCCCATCGCGGCGCGGACTTCCCCGGGCCTGGTTCCAAAGGCTTCGGACATGGCTAAAAGGGTCTTGGCGGCCACGTGGCCGACCGTGCCCCTCCAACCTGCGTGGGCCAAACCGATGGCTTTATGGGTGGGGTCGTAAAAAAAGACCGGCAGGCAGTCCGCGACGAGAATGGCCAGGGGAATGCCCGGTTCCGAGGTGATCAAACCGTCCCCGTCGCCCAATAATTCCCCGACTTTTGGCCAATTGGATAAATTAACTTTCAGGACCTTGTTCCCGTGAACTTGGTTGACCTGGACGAGCCGGCTCAAGTCCATATCTAGGGCATAGGAAAGAAGCATCCGGTTTTCTTTCACCCTCAGGGGTTCGTCCCCCACACGATAACTCAAGTTGAGTGAATCGTAAGGTCCCCGGCTGACGCCCCCCACACGCGTGGAAACCGCGTGTTTGACGACCCTGGAGTCGGCCAAACGGGGAAAAGTGAGGGTGACCACACCCCCGTTTTCGGTTTTGACGGTCTCAGCGCCGAGCTTGGCGGTTTTCAAGATTCCCCTCCGCATTTCCCTCTACCAGGTCCCGATAATCCAGGATCCCATCGGCAATGGATCCAGCGATCTGGTCCCTCCAATAGGGGTCACGAAGTTTGATTTCTTCTCTTTGGTTGCTGATAAACGCCGTTTCGATGAGAATCGAAGGCATGTCCACCCGGCATAGGACGTAAAAGGGGGCCTGTTGTACACGCCTCAGTTGTTGTCCTAACCTTTTTTTTATTTGTTCTTCGACTTTATCAGCTAAATCGTAACTGCGTCTTACATAAATTCTTTGATGAAGATCGTTTAGTAGTGAGCCCGTATAATCTCTTCGCCCATTTTCCCGTCTAGCTGCGCCTGCCGCGAAATTATTGGAAGCCTTTAATCCATAAACGTAAGTCTCAGTGCCGGTAGCCCGGCTGTGCCGGTTGGAATTGCAATGAATGGAGACAAAAAGATCAGCTTTATGCCGGTTAGCGAAATCCGTCCGGCCCCTCAGGCTGACGTAATAGTCCGCAGTCCGAGTCATCAAGACTTCCAGTTTAGGATCCTTTTTTAAGAGCTCCGCCACCCTTCTGGCAATTTCGAGAGTGGCTTGTTTTTCGAAATAATTTCTGTCAAAACCACTAGCGCCGATGTCCCGCCCTCCGTGGCCGGGATCGATAATGATTCTTCGGACATGAAAAGCCTGGTTGGAAGGAGGCGCTTCTTCCTCAACTTTTCTCGGCACTACAGCAGGTGCGGCGGATTCTACGGCTTTTTCACCATTTTCCCCTCCTCCAGAGGGCGTTGATTCGGCTTTTTGAACCGCATTGGAGACCTTTTCCTGGGCTGTTGTCTCGGGTACCGCGGTTGAAACCGCCACGGTGTCTTTTTCCTTTCCTTGCGCCAAAATTTCATCCCGGATTTCGTCTCTTGGAATTCCACCGACAACCAATGCCTGCTGTTCAGGTTCCCAACGGGCTAAGACGTTTAATATCGCCATCAAGATATCCACAGCCGCCTCGGGGGGAATACCCAATTGACCCGAAACTACCTCGGCCGGTTCCATAGGAAAGGCACTAATGGGATCACCAGTTAAAAATACGGGTTGGGAAAGAACGGTCTTGATTTGGCTTTTTCCCTTCCCCAGGGTAACTCTTCGGGTTTGGGAGTCGAAATTTAGTTGGATTCCATAAAATTGTGCTACATCTTGCAGTGGTAAATATACATTTCCCTTTATATCTTTAAGAAGGACAACCTCGTTTTGATCCGGCCGGTAGGTATACTTGAGAACCGCGTCTTCTCCGGCGTTGGCGCCAACCGGAAAGATGAAAAAGAGGGGGCCGCAAAGCCACAGAGAAATAAGAAAAATTTGAAATGGGTTTTTAACCCACCCTGGGCATTTGTTATTAATAAGCGTCATTCGTTTCTTCTTTTTGGACTTTTAGGTTTTTGTGTTTCAACCTGAAATACCATGTGTATATCCGGTGGTTTCCCTCGTCGTCCTTGGCCGTCAAGATCAACATGTGTCCTCCCGGCCTCAATTTGGATTTAATCTGGTGGGTCAATATTTTCGTCTGGGGGTTGTAACGGAAAACCATTCGATGGTCCCCCAGGTGTAAATCCAGGGAGTCCGGAACAATCTCGTCCAATATTTTCGTGGAGATCTTAGGAAAAGCGTTCGAAATCACCTCCCCATCGTAGGGAAACATTTTTTCCAAATGAAGCACTTTGGTTTCGAATATTTTCCCGAATTTATCGTGGCCCAGTGGATAGAGGATCAGGTAGCGGCGCAACTTCAGAGCTGAAACGGTTCTGTCATTCGGGCCCTTATTGACGGTAAAGGCCATTTGATATCCCTTTTCCTGGGTTTTTTTGACTATGGTATCGTCGTAGACCCCGTATGGGTAAGCCAAGATGGTTGCTTTTCGATTGAATTTTTCACTGATAAAAGATAAGGGTTCGCTCAATTCCTCGTCCAGAATCCGGTTGAAATCCGCCGGTTCTCTTTTCTCCTCCTCCAAACCGAGGTTCAAGTGGCTCTTGGTGTGGGATTCCACTGCCATTCCTTTCCGTTGCATGGCCTCTATTTCCGTGTAACGAAGGGATTTATTCTGTCCCCGGATGAAATCGGTGTAAAGAAAGAGAACCCCCGGATAGCCGAATTTCCGGAACACGGGATAAGCTTTGTGGTAAATGCTGTTGAACCCGTCGTCGAAAGTCAAAAGAACCGCTTTGTCGGGGAGGGGTTTCCCTTCAAACCAGTATGCTTTCAATTGTTCGAGCGAAATGGGCACGATCCCGTGTTCCTTCAAGTATTTCATTTGCCAGCTAAATTCGGTCACCGGGAGCCGGTACATCGACAGCGTGGATTTCTGCCATTCCGGATGTGAAACAAACCGGTGATAGCACAACACCGTGAAGCCGTTGTCCGGCGGCTCCGGCGTAGGCGTGAAAGCAACGGTGGCCTTGGGCGTTTCCATTGGAGTCGCCTTGAGCAAAGCCTTTTCCCCGGCCAGCGCGGGCGCTAAACTTGCCAGCGCCAACGCCACCGTTCCAATGAAAAAATTTTGGTTTTTTTTCCGCCGACTTCCCGGCATTTTCCCCGCCTTTCATCGTCATCCATCACCGCCAGCCCATACTGCAGTCGGCGGCAGTTTCCTCAGTTGTTTTGGAACGGCTTGCTGGCCAAGCGGCGGCGCAAATAAGCCGGGATGTCGTACTGCCCGTCAGATAGTTTCAAAGCCATATCCCCTACCTCTTCCTCGGTTGGCGCCGGGTTGGAGGAGGAAGCTTTGGCGGTATTGAAACTGGGCGTAACGAAATTTTTTAGGTCGATCACCGTCGCCATCTCGGCCGGATCCTTCGGTTGGTCGAAACCAGTGGCGATGATGGTTACCCGGATCCCATCCTTCAGGTTCTCGTCTCGAACGATGCCGGGAACGATTTCGGCGCCGGGACGAGCCGCTTTCTGGAGGAAACCGTTGATCTGGTTGAACTCGTTCAAGGTGAAGTTTGCCCCAGCGGTAACCTGCGCTAGAACTGCAGTTGCTCCTGCAATATCCACGTCCTCCAGAAGGGGACTGTTGACGGCCTTCTGGACTGCTTTCAAGGCCCGGTCCTCACCCGTACCATAGCCGGTTCCCATGAGCACCTTGCCCTTGGAGGTGAGAATGCGCTTCACGTCGGCAAAGTCGCGGTTGATGATGCCTTCCGAGTGAATGACCACTGAGATGCCCTGGATCGCCTGCACCAGTACCTCGTCCACGCGGGCGAATGCCGAGGTCAGTTCAACGTCCTGCTCGCAAACCAGGTTGATGCGCTCATTGGGAATGACCACAATGGCGTCCACGTGCGGCAGCATGGCTTGGAGACCATCTTCCGCTTGCGCTTTGCGCACCGGCCCCTCGTGCTCGAAGGGGCGGCTGACCACCCCGACCGTCAGGATGCCCAGTTTTTTGGAAACCTCGGCCACGATGGGCGCAGCGCCCGTGCCCGTGCCTCCGCCCATACCAGCCGCGATGACCACCATATCGGCCCCTTCCAGCATCTTCTGGATTTCCTCGGTGGATTCCAAGGCGGCCTCCCTCCCAATGGTGGGATTACCCCCCGAACCCAGTCCCTTGGTCAGGTTCTTGCCCAGCTGGATTTTCTTGCTGCCCTTGGAGCGCCTGAGCGACTTATAGTCGGTGTTGGCCGCGATGCACTCCACTCCCTCAATGCCGGCCTCGATCATTTTGTTGATGGCGTTGCAACCGCCCCCGCCCACTCCGATTACTTTCAGATGGGCCAGGTACTGCGTGACATCATCTTCTGCGAATTCGATCATCTTAATCCCCCTCTTTTTACATCAAATTTTTACAGCTGCTTCCTAAAAACGTCCTTTCTCATCCTTGTATTTCTCTCGTCGCCTCTGCACCTCCTCCAAAATGTTTTAAAATCTAAATCCCAATTTTTAATTTTTTTAAACTGAATCTCCGAACCACTTTTTCATCCGTCCAAGGATATTCTTGATGGAATCCCCGCTCGAAAAAATCCCGGCCCGGCGGCCCCCAGCAGCTTTTCCGGCTTGCACTCCCATCAAAACCAGGCCGACGGCCGTGGAATAGATGGGATTGGAAACCACGTCGGTCAGGCCACCCACTCTCTTGGGGGATCCGATGCGAACCGGCAGTTGCAGGATCTTTTCCGCCAGTTCGGCGGTCCCTTCCATGAGAGAAGTCCCGCCGGTGATGACCGCGCCGGCTGGAATCCGGTCCTCGAATCCGTGCCGCTTTAATTCGGCCGAAACCAGCTCAAATATTTCCTCCATTCGGGCCTCGATAATTTCGGAAAGAACCCTGCGGGGCATGCGGCGGTCGGGACGCCCGCCCACCCCGGGCACGCTGATTTCCTCCTCCTCCTTCACCATGGCTGTATAGGCGCATCCATATTGGATCTTGATGTTCTCGGCCTCGGTGTTGGGGGTGCGCAGCCCGACAGCCACATCGCTGGTCACGAGCGACCCACCCAAGGTGATGATTCCCGTGTACCAGAGCGAGCCGTTGATGAAAATCGCGATGTCGGAGGTCCCACCTCCGATGTCCACCAGCATCACTCCCAGTTCCTTTTCGTCGGCGGAAAGGATGGCCTCGGCGGAAGCCAGGGGCTGCAGGATGATGTCCGAAACGTGGATCCCGGCCCTTTCCACGCTGCGGACGATGTTCTGCACGCTGGTCACCGCGCCTGTCACCACGTGAACCTCGGCTTCCAACCGCACTCCTGACATTCCAACGGGGTTCTTGATCCCGTCCTGGTCGTCCACAATGTATTCCTGGGGAATGACGTGGATGATTTCCCGGTCCATGGGAATGGCGATGGCTTGGGCCGCGTCGATCACGCGTTCCCGGTCCTCCTCGGAGATTTCCCGGTCCTTGCGTGACACTGCGATGACACCCCGGCTGTTCAAGCCCTTGATGTGCCCGCCGGCCACGCCCGCGAAGACGGAAGAAACTTCCACTCCTGCCATGCGTTCGGCGTCCGAGATGGATTTCTTGATGGAAGCGATGGTCTGCTCGATGTTGACAACCGACCCCTTCTTGAGGCCCGTGGAGGGAGTCGTACCCACCCCGATGATGTGGACTTGCCCCTCGTCGTCTTGTTCCCCGATGATGGTGCAGACCTTGGTCGTCCCCAGGTCCAAGCCCACCACGATGTCCTGCTTGATTTCTTTAGCCATCCTTCCACCCCCTACCCCAATTTAAATTTCAAAATTCTTAATCGTTGCCGTTTATCTTGTCTTGACTAGAACCATGTCCTTGTAGCGGAAATCCATGGTTCCAACTTTTTTCCGCCTCTGGCTTAAATCGCTTAAAACTAGCGCCATGCGTCTCAACTCTTTCTCGGTCACCTCCGGGTTGAAAATAGAGGTGATCCCGTCGATAAATGTCACTTTCAATGAGTCCGGATCCGCGATGCTCATCTCGGATATATCCTGGGCCATAACCGGATCCCGTTGCCGGACGAATTCGAAGAAATCCAGGGCGGGTTTGACCGCCTCCGCCAAACGGGTGGTTCCCAATGCGTCTGGTTCCACACTCACCCCCGAAATGAGAGGCAAGTCCTCCTGAAGCAGGACATCCGAGGGGGAAAGCACCCGTCCGTTCCGATCCATTCCATATAGGGCCCCAGAATCCAAAAGCACTGCTGGCTTCCTTTCCACCACCGAGATCAAGACGGTCTGGGGTAACCGCCTTTCCATAAACACCCTTTCCACCCAATCCAGCCCCCTCACTTTTTGGGCGGCCTCGTCCAACTTCAACTTGAACATGTTCACGCCCAGGGGTAATCCCGCGACCCGGATTACCTGTTCCTCGGTTAAGTAATGGTTGCCTTGCACTATGACCCGGGAAAGCTTCAAACCCGCCATGTCTTGCAATAGGGCTGTGGATTTGTTTTTCGCCCATGCCACGACCAAACCGAGGGCTAGGACCAACAAAATTTTCACAATCGGGTGTTTTCCCTTCCATGCCGGAACCCGGATAACCCGTTTTCTGGGTCTTTCCGGGAATCGGGGTAAATCTCTCCCCGGCGTAACCCCCGGCCTGTAAAAGGCATAAACCTTCTGCCGATCCGCCGCCTCGAGTGAATAAGATTTGGATTCCCTCTTTCCCCATCGGGTGAAGGTACCTCCTTTCCCCGGTTTCCAGAGCGAGGGGACTTTCCAAGCCACGCCAGTTTTTTCAACCTTTTTATCGCCGGGAAAGCCGGTTTTCCTCAAACCGGATGAGACCTGGCTTCCGCGGTAGTACATTTAAATTACGCTCCCACTGCCAACTGAAAACCAATGCCGTTTCGGGTTTTCGACGCGGCTCTTTTCTTTTTCATGGCCATGCGTGTCAGCGTCGCCAAGAGCCGGGGGAATGAAATTCCCGCGGCCTTGGCTGCGTCCGGCACCAGGCTCGTCGAGGTCATTCCCGGCACCGTATTCACCTCCAAAATCTGCGGTTCGCCCTTTTTTGGAACGATGAAATCCACGCGGTAATAATCCCCACATCCCATGGCCTTCCCGGCCCGGACAGCGTATTTTTTCACTTTCCGGCCCTGTTCTTGGCTGATCCTCGCAGGAATGAGGTGATCGGACCGCCCTGGCGTGTACTTGGCGTCGAAATCGTAAAACTCGTTCTTAGGCACGATTTCGATAACCGGCAGGGCTTTCTCTCCCAACACCGTTACGGTCACTTCCACACCGGGTATGAATTTCTCCACGATGGCCCACGAACTGAACTTGAAGGCCAGAGTGATTGCTTTGGCCAATTCCCCCCTGTCCCGGATAATGGTGACCCCGATCGCTGAACCCGTATCCGCGGGTTTCACCACTAACGGAGTGCCGAATTTGATCTCTTTCAACCAGTCCTTCCGGGTTGTGCTTTCATGGAGGGCCTGCCAGGGGGCCGTGGGAATCCTGTTGGCCTCGAATACCAGTTTCGAACAACCCTTATGCATTGCCAAACCGCAGGCGAGTGCACCTGATCCGGTGTAAGGAATTTCCCACCGGTCCAAGAGAGCCTGCAGGCTTCCGTCTTCCCCGAACCCCCCATGCAGCGCGATGAAAACAACGTCGAAATTCGCCGCCTTGAGGCGTTTTTCAAGACGCCTTTCATTCTTATCCGCCGGCCCCAGCATGAACGCGGTCGTGTTCAGGCCTGCGGCTCTCAATCCTTCCACCACGTTTCCGCCGGAAAGAAGAGAAATTTTTCTTTCCGGGCTCCAGCCGCCCATCAGGACTCCAACTCTCATTGTGTTCCCCCTTCTATTCATCAAATGACTTGTCCACTTCCGGTTCCCAGCCTTGAAACTCGCTCATTCAACCATCTATGCGTCCTTAAACCCTTTTAAGGTCTGCCCAGTCTTTAACTCGTTTTTTGAGGATTCCCAAAAACGTCCCGGATCTCATCCCGGTCCCAGTCGCCCAAGGGCACGATCTCCGGCTCCAAGCGGACCAGGAATTTCTCGAAAACCCGCCTTTGAATTTCCCGCATCACGGCCACGACGTCATGGGCGGTCGCGTTTCCCTCGTTGTTGATGAAGTTGGCATGGATTTCGCTAACCCTCGCCCCACCCACTTGAAAGCTCTTTAAACCGGCGGTTTCGATCAACTTTCCCGCGGAATTTTTGTCGGGATTTTTAAAGACGCTTCCCGCGTTTTTCTCGGTCCGGGGCTGCTTTCCCCTGCGATTCCTGAAATACTCCTTTACTTTTTTCTCGATTTCCTCCGGGGGTTCCTTTTTCAACTTCAACACGGCTTCCACCAGGACGTTTCCACTGCCCTTGAGAGATGAGGTCCGGTAGCCATAGGCGTAATCCCCCTTTTCCAGCCGGCGGACTTCCCCCCTCGGGGTCACGACAGTGAGTTCCTGTACTAGGGGCCCGATCCAGGCTTTCTTGGCGCCTGCGTTTCCCACCACCGCACCTCCCAGGGTCCCCGGAATTCCCGCGAAAAATTCAACGCCACCCAGGCCCGCTTCGCGGGTCTTCTCCAGCACGCTCACCAACCTTGTGCCGGCCTTAGCTCGCACCCGGTCGCCTTCGATTCGAACACCCTGGAAATTCCGTCCCAGACGGATCACGGCACCGCGGTAGCCCTCATCCGCGAATAGCACGTTGCTTCCGCCGCCCAGCAATAAATAAGGAACTTGGGCGAGGGTCAGGCATCGCAAGAGAGTCTCGAGATCCTCAACCGACTGGGGCTCCACAAAAACCGCGGCCTTCCCCCCGATGTGGTAGGTGGTATAGGGCGCAATGGATTGATCCATCTCCACCCGTCCCTTGATGAGATTTTGAAGTTCGCTAAAGTCCACGCCTTTCCTTTCCAGTACAAGCATTGTTTACTTCCTTCTCACCGCCGACAGCGGCGGCCATCGTTTTCTTATCCTTTATGTTTCTGGATAAGGTCATTGCCGACTTTCCAGATATCCCCGGCGCCCATGGTCAAAAGAACGTATTTTTCAGTCAGGTGGTTCTTCAGGTAATCCAAAAGGCCCGGTCGGTCCTCCGCGTAAATGACATGGGGGTGGCCGTTCTCCCGCAGGGCTTCCACCAGGGTTTTACCCGTGACTCCTGCGATGGGTTTCTCGCGCGAGGGATAGATGGCCGTGATAATGACCTCATCCGCGTCCCCGAAGGCCTTACCGAACTTGTCCCGAAGCAGCTGTGTCCGCGAGAAAAGGTGCGGTTGGAAGACCACCAGGACTTTTTTCGAGGGCCCGGCGAAATTCTTGGCCGCTTTCAGGGTTTCCGAAACGGCCGTCGGATGATGGGCGTAGTCATCCACGACCACGGCCCCCTTGAAGGAACCCTTGACCTCGAACCGGCGTTGGACGCCATGGAATTTCGTCAACCCGCTCGCGATATTTTTAAAGGAAATCCTCAGTTCGAGCCCCACCGTGACTGCCGCGAGGGCATTCTTGACGTTAAACAGCCCCGGCACGTTGAGTTTGACCGTTCCCATTTTTTTCCCATGGACCACAGCCTCAAATGATGAACCGATTTTCTCCAGTCGGATCTTCCGGGCCGAAACCTGCGCCTTGGGTAAAATCCCATAAGTTGTCACCCGCCGTTGGATATGGGGAAGGATTTGCTGGACCTGTTTATCGTCGATTCCCAACACGACGCAGCCGTAAAAGGGGACCTTATTGGTGAATGTCACGAAGGCGTCCCGCACTTTTTCGATGGAGCCGTAGTAATCCAGGTGGTCATCGTCGATGTTGGTCACCACGGATATCATGGGAGAGAGCAGGAAAAATTCCCCGAAGGCCTCGCATGCTTCCGCGACCAAATAGGGGCTTTTCCCCAGTTTGGCATTGGATTTGAAAGCGTCCACCTGCCCCCCGATGACGAGGGTGGGGTCCAAACGGGCCTCGGTCATGACCAGCCCTACCATGGATGTAGTGGTGGTCTTGCCATGGGTGCCCGAAACGGCGATGCCGAACTTCAAGCGCATAAGTTCCGCCAGCATCTCGGTGCGGGGGATGACGGGAATGGATCTCCTTCGGGCTTCCAGGATTTCCGGATTGTCCGGGGGAACTGCGGCCGAATAAACCACCACGTCCACGCCGGCCACGTTTCCGGCCTTGTGGCTGAAATGGATACGAGCCCCCATTTGGATAAGCCTTTGCGTTGTTTCGGAGGATTTCAGATCTGAGCCGGTCACCTCGTATTTGAGGCTTAAAAGCACGGCGGCGATACCGCTCATGCCAGCGCCCCCGATGCCGATGAAATGCACCCGTTTCACGGCCCCGAAAGGTTGGGTCAGGATTCCGAATGACGGTTTCATGATGGATTCCTCTTATTCATAAATGTCAACGCGGGTTCTTCCCCGTGTTTTTTCTTTAAATTGAGTTTCATTTCTTTTCCGCCATTTCAAAGATTTCCCCGGCGATCTGACGGGCCGCTTCGGGTTTGGCTAGTAAGGCTGCCGCCTGTCCCATAGATTTCAGCTTTTCCTCATCCGAGAGAAGGGAGATCAGGGTCCGGCTGAGCATTTCCTCTCCCAACTCCCTTTCCAAAATCACGACGGCCGCCCCCGCCGCCTCAAGGGCCCTGGCATTCTTCTCCTGGTGCCCGGAAGCGTGAGGATAGGGTATAAAGAGAACGGGCAGGCCTCGGCTGACCACTTCCGCGCAGGTCAAGGCCCCTGAACGGGCTACCACCAGATCCGCCACTGCGTAGGCCTCCTGGATGTTCCCGAAAAACGGCCGGACGACCATCCGAACCGGGCACTTTTCCAACTGGTCCACGGTTCTGCGGTAGTCGGCCGTTCCGGTCATCATGAGGACCTGGAACCGGTGACCCCCTTCGCCCAGGAAAAGGATGGCCTCGGCCATGATTTGGTTCAACATCCGGGCTCCCTGGCTTCCACCCAGCATCAGGATGTTTTTGACACCGGGAAAAAGTTTGAAGTTCTCGAGGGCCTTGGACCTCTCCGCCGCCCGGATTTCCTCCCTGACCGGAATTCCCGTCCATTGGGCCCTCCCCTTGGAAAAATGTCGAACCGTCTCTTCAAAACCCGCGAATATCTTCTTGGAAAACCTGCTGGAGAACCTTGCTCCCAAACCCGGAATGACGTTGGGTTCCAGCAATCCCACCGGGATGCCCTTCCAGGCCGCGGCCAGCGAAACAGGAACCGACACGTACCCCCCCGTCGAGAAAACCGCGTCCGGCTTGAAGGAAGCCACCAATTCCCGGGCTTGTTTGAGTCCGGAAAAAAAGTCGTATCCGAAGGTGAAATACTTCCAGGACGGTCGGCGGGGGAACCCGCTGGCCGGAATACCTTCGAATAGAAGCCCCGCCTCGGGTACCCATTTTTCCTCGGGTCCGTTTTTTTTACCCACGTAAAGCACGACTACCTCCGGTTGTTTCATTAATTCTCTCGCCACTGCGATGCCGGGGAATACGTGTCCCCCCGTTCCACCGCCCGTGATGATGAATCGTTTAATCAAAATCGCCCGCCGTGAAAACATATTGAAAGGAACATATATCTCGAATGCAGCGTTGCTTTTTGCTTCCCTTTGAAAACAGTCTCATCGGACGGCCTCCCCTGCTTGGCTTAAGGGTATTGGCAGTCTGGTTTCCCGGGAGATGTTGAGCAGGAATCCGATTGAAATCAGCGTAAAAACCATGGAAGAACCCCCATAGGATATGAGCGGAAGGGGAATTCCCTTGGTGGGAAGCAATCCCGTCACCACTCCCAAATTCACGAGGGCTTGGAACCCGATCAGCCCGGTGATGCCCGCCGCCATCATTCCTGGGAAAAAGCCGCCTTCCCTCCGGCTGACGGCCCGGGAGACTTTGAACCCCCTCAAGATGAAGAGGGCGAAAAGAAACACGAGGGCCCCGGCTCCCACCAGGCCCAATTCCTCCGCGATGATGGCGAATATGAAGTCCGTATGCGGCGCCGGGAGATAGAAAAGTTTCTGGGAACTGTTGGAGAGTCCCACGCCCAGGGGGCCGCCGTTGCCCACTGCGATCAGGCTTTGGATCAGCTGGAACCCCGCACCCTGAGGGTCGTCCCCGGGATGCAGAAAGGATAGGATACGGACCACCCGATAATGGACGGATTCCACCAGGAACACGAAAACCGGGACAAAGACAAAGAGAGGGATCAGGAAAAACTTCCATTCCATCCCAGCTAAAAACAGTGAAAGGATGGTGACCAGAGCCAGGAGTACCGCCGTCCCAAAGTCATGTTGCTTTTCCAAGAGCAACATGCAGATTCCCAGCAGGACCAAATAGGGCATGAGCCCGGAAAAACTCCCCAAGGTCTGCCGGCGCCGGTCCAGGGAATCGGCTAGGTAAAAAACGAGAGCAATTTTCAGGATTTCAGAAGGTTGGAAAGAAAAGAACCCCAGCCGGAACCATCTTTGGGCCCCGCCGACCGTTCTCCCGATCCCGGGAACACAAACCAGGGCCATCAGGATCAAGGCCACGATTAGTCCCGGAATGGCCAAGGCCCTGAGTTCCTCCAAGTCAACCTTCGAGGCGAAGAAAAGGCCCAGGCTCCCCAGCGCCACCCAGAGGAGCTGGCGGAGGAAAAAATAGTAGGAATTTCCGAAACGATCGTGGGCCAGGATGGCCGAGGCGCTATAAACCATGATCAGCCCGGCTGTGACCAGAACGAGCGTTAAAAGAAACAAGAAAAAATCAGGCGAGGCTTGTTTTTTGACATTAAAACTCATGAACTTCTCCAAAACATATTTTTTTACCCCGGTCTTCGTGATAAATCCCGGTTTTGGTTTCATCCTTCCGTTCGGATTCCGAGCGAAGTGTCGTAGACGTTGGAAGAGTGTCGGAAGTGTTGTTGTCAGAATCCGAACGCAGGGATGGAACCTCCTTTCCGGTTGTCACAACTCGAAGGACCGCCTTTTCCAATCGGAATACCACCAGCATCTCCGGCAGCTGGAGGCTTTCCAATTTGATGGCGGTGTTGTTGCGCTTCGTCCCACTCGGCTCCAACGGGTTGAAAAGCATCAGTTGTTCCCCCCTCTGGCGTCCGGCGGCTGAAGCCCCTCGTTTTTTTTCTGGCCCGCTTTCATTTCAGCCAGCTTTTTCACCACGGCCTTGAACTTCCGGCCCCGGTCCTCGTAATTTTCGAACATATCATAGCTGGCGCAACCGGGTGAAAAGAGTACTACCCCCCCTTTCCCGCAGGACGCGAAGGCCCCTTGGACCGTCTCTTCCAAGCCGCCTGCCTCCACCACCGTCGCAGCGTTTGACAATTGCTGAACCACCTTGCGTTTGCACTCCCCGAAGGCCACTACTCGCGTGACTTTCTCCTGGACCAAGGGGGCTAGACGGGTGAAATCCCCCGCCTTATCCCGGCCGCCGAGGATCAGCACGATGGGCGCCTTGAAGCTCTGCAGGGCCTTCACCACCGAATCGACGTTGGTTCCCTTGGAGTCGTTGACGAACATAACCCCTTCGACTTCCCCCGCCGGTTCCAGGCGGTGCTCGACTCCGGGGAATTCCGCCAGGGTCGAAGCGATGGCACCGTCAGGCACACCGCAGAGGGAGGCGGTCAGCGCCGCGGCACAGGCGTTTTCCAAATTGTGGGGACCGGGGATCTTCAATTCGGAAGTATGGATAAGGTGTCGTCCTAGAAGTTCGATCCGGTCCCCAACAACGTAACATCCGGGTTTCCCGGTATTACAGGCATTCTCAATAAAGCCGAACAAGTAAAGCCGGCTCTTCACCAGGCTGCTGTAGATGGGTGTGTACTTGTCGGATAGGTTCAAGAGAGCTGCATCCTCGGGTTTTTGGTTCGCGAAAATCCGACCCTTGGTTTCCACGTAGGCCTGCATCCCGGGATGCCGGTCCAGGTGGTCCGGCGTCACGTTGAGAATGGAGGCCACCTGGGGTCGGAATTCTCGCATGGTCTCCAGCTGGAAACTCGAGACTTCCAGGACCGCCCAATCGTTGGCGGAAAGTTCGAAAACCGCCTCCGCGAAAGCCTTGCCGATGTTGCCGCAGGCCACCGCTCCCTTTCCGGCGTTCTTGATCATGGCGGCAGTCAGAGTCGTAGTCGTGGTCTTGCCGTTTGTGCCGGTAATGGCCGCCATGGGCGCTGGACAGTAACCGAATGCCAGCTCCATTTCCCCGATCACGGGAATTCCTTTTTCACGGGCTCTTTCTAGGGCCGGATGGCAGTAGGGCACCCCCGGGGAGGTCACCACCAGATCCGAGTTAGTCACCGAGACCGGGTCGATTCCTCCCAGCATGAGCTTGGCGTGGGTAAGACCCATGGCCTTGTCCATCCAGGCTGTGAGTTTCTCGGGAGTTTTGTCGTCCAGGATAACGACCCGGGCTCCGTGCACGGTTAAGAGCCGCGCCGCAGCGTAACCCGACCTTCCCAATCCGATGACCGTCACTTGTTTTCCATGAACGTAGTACAAGTTGTTCTGCTCCAATCCTTTTTTTATCGCGTCCTAGTGGACGCTTTTACTTAACGCAGTTTCAGCGTGCTCAAGGTTAGTAAGGTCAGGATGATGGCGACGATCCAGAACCTGACGATCAGCTTGGACTCGGGTATGCCGGACAACTCGAAATGATGGTGCAGCGGAGCCATCTTAAACACCCTTTTCCCGCTCACCTTGAAGGAGGTCACTTGGATGATGACCGACAGGGCCTCCGCCACGAAAATACCTCCTACGATGATCAGGAGAATCTCCTGTTTCACCATGACCGCAATCGTTCCCAGCAGGCCTCCCAGAGCCAGGGAGCCAGTGTCCCCCATGAAAACCTGGGCCGGATGGGCGTTAAACCAGAGGAACCCGAGGCCTGCTCCCGCCAGTGCCGCGCAGACCACGGTAAGCTCGCCGGCGCCGGGCACCATGATGATCTTGAGGTATTCGCTGAACTTAATGTTCCCGGAAACGTAGGTGATGACCACAAAGGCCATGGCCGCGAAAATCGTGCAACCTACGGCGAGACCGTCCAAACCGTCGGTCAGGTTTACCGCGTTGGAGGCGCTCACGATCACCAAAACCGCGAAAAAGGGATAAACAACGTCCAGGTTCAGGGGGTGTTTGAAAAACGGCAGGGTGATGGATGTCTTCAGGTGGAAATCGTCCGGGAGGACTGAAAGGTAGAAAAATACGATGATCATGGCCCCACAGGCCTGGAATATCAGTTTCCACAAGCCGGGAATGCCCCGGCTTTTCCCGATGCCCTTGAGTTTCAGGAGATCGTCAACGATTCCCAACATCCCGTACCAGATAAGGGAGAAGACACACAGCCAGAAAAGTTTGGAATCCCACCGCACCCATAAAAGGATGCTCAAGAGGAGGGTCAGGAGGATCAGAATTCCACCCATCGTGGGGGTGCCAGCCTTGGAGGAATGGGCTGCTGGGCCATCGGAGCGGATTTTCTCGCCCAATTGGGCAGCTCGGATCCTGGCGATAACTGCGCTTCCGAAGAGAAGGCACAGTCCGAAAGACGTTACCGCCGCGTACACGCTCCGGAAAGTGACGTAACGGAAAACATTGAATCCGATGAATTTTCCAGCCAACGGATAGAGTAGGTGGTATAACACTTTTTCTCCTTAATTCCGGCCTTCGATCAGAATGCCTTCAATACTTTTTCCAATCTCATGGCCCGCGATCCCTTCAATAAAACCGCGTCGCCTTTTTCGGCGATTTCCGCTAAAAATTTCCCGGCTCGATCCGCTTGATCGAAGCAATGAATGACTCCCCCGGAGACCCCTGGCAAACCCCGTATAGCTTCCTGGAAGGCTTTTCCAACCAAAAGAAGGCAGTTTGGCTGCAAATCCAGGGCCCTTTGGAGGACCTGTTCATGAGCTTTCTTGGTAAATTCCCCCATTTCCAGCATGTCCCCTAATACTGCGATTTTGCGCCTGACGCCCTGAAGACTCCGGAAAGTATCCAATGCCGCCTCCATGGAGGTAGGCGAGGCGTTGTAGGCATCGTTGACGAAAAGAATGCCCTGCCGGTTTAGGATTTCCATGCGCATGGGAGCGCGGGGAATAAAGCTTCCCAACCTTTGCGCGAGGGCTTTTAGGGGCAAACCCAGGGCCAATCCGGCCGCGACCGCAGCCAGGGCGTTTTTCACGTTATGCTCCCCCGGCATGGAAAGACGGACGGGAATTTCCGCGCCTTGCGCCTCCAGCAGGAAGCGGGTCTTCCACCCATCCACCTGGAGGTCCTTGGCTCTCACTTGTCCCACCTTGATCCCGAATGTGAACACATCGTCTCCTTTGCGGCCCAACAACGGGTCCTCTGCGTTTAAAACCACTTTTCTACCGGCCCGGAAGGCCGTTCCGATTTTTAATTTTTCCAATGCCAGATGCCTTTTGTCCCGGAAAAATCCCAAGTGGGCTTCCCCGATCGCCGTTACTACCGCCACGTCGGGCCTGGCTGTTTCGGACAACCGCTCCATTTCGCCCGGGTGGTTGATGCCCAGTTCCACCACTGCCGCCTCATGCCCCGGTTCCAAGCTCAACAAGGTCAAGGGAAGACCCCATTGGTTGTTCAAATTTCCCTCGGTCTTCAAGACTCTGAACTTCCCGGCCAACAAATGGGCCGTCATGTCCTTGACCGTCGTTTTACCCACGCTCCCCGTGACCGCTACCACCGGCCCGTCCCACTGCAGCCGTTGGGCCCTTCCAAGTGCTCCCAGAGCTTGGGTGGTGTCCTTCACCCGGATGACGGGTACTCCAATCCCAGATACAGACTTGGAAACCACCGCCGCCCTCGCGCCCTTCACCGCCGCCGCCCTCAGGTAACGGTGACCATCCAGCTGATTTCCGATGATGGCGATGAACAAATCCCCTTTCCGGATTTTCCTGCTGTCGTGGCAAACACCCGTCACTTGGATTTTTCCATTTCCCGCCGTCAACCGCCCGTTCACGAGCGCTGTCGCTTCCCGCAGGGTCCATGGCAGCATCAATTGCTCGGACAGCCGACAGATGACAGTCGGCAGCTACCGCCTCCCTCCCCGATCTGTATAGTTGCAGGGTTCATTGCTTAAGTCCCTCCAGCGCCAGTAGGACTTCCTTCCGATCGTCGAAAGGGCGTTTTTCATCGCCTATGATCTGGTATGTCTCATGCCCTTTGCCCGCGATCAAGACCAAGTCTCCTTTTTTAGCAATGGAAAGCGCTAGGCGGATGGCCGTCCCTCTTTCCTCTTCCACCCAAACCCGGCGGTGCCCGTTCTTGGAGAGCGGGGAGGGGATACCCTTGAGAATCTCGTTCAGGATGGCCTGGGCATTCTCCGTCCTGGGGTTGTCGGAAGTTAATACGGTCAAATCGGCTATCTGGGCCGAGATTCTTCCCATGATCGGCCGCTTGGTCCTGTCCCGGTCGCCTCCGCAGCCGAATACCGAGATGACGCGGTGCCCTTTTTTAGGGTTCAAAATCCCCCGGGCCGCTATCAAGGCTTGTTTCAAGGCGTCCGGGGTATGGGCGTAATCCACCAAGACCGTGAAATCCTGCCCCGCCGAGATTTCCTCGAAGCGTCCCGGGACGACCGGAGCCCGCATCAGGCCTTCCTGGATGGCTTCCCAGGAAAAACCCAGTTCCTTCGTCACCGAAAGGGCCGCAAGGCAATTGTAGACGTTGAAAATTCCAGTCAGGGGAACCTCGAATTTTTTTCCCCCACCCGGAAGGAAACACGGCCCGGAAGGGTCTTTACTTTTTCAGCGCGGTAGGTGCATTTGGAGCGGATACCGTAGCCAGCTGCCTTAGACTTCAATTCCTTCAACAGCCTTCGGCCGTAGGAGTCGTCGGCGTTAGCAACGCGGGCCTTGAGGCTTTTAAACTCGGTGAAGAGACGGCGTTTGGCCTGAAAATAGTTGGAAAAATTCTTGTGAAAATCCAAATGGTCCCGCCCCAGGTTGGTAAAGACGGCCCCCTGGAATTCGACGCCTAAAACGCGCTTCATTTCCAGGGCGTGGGAGGAAACTTCCATGACGGCCCACCCGCACTTTTGAAGCCTCATTTCATTCAATAATTCCACCACCGCTAAAGCCGAGGGGGTGGTGTTGGGGGCGACGTAGGTCTTGTTTCCGACCTGGTAGCTGATGGTGCCAATCAATCCGGCATCCTGTCCCGCAGCTTTCAGGATTGCGCGTAGGAGATAAGTCGTCGTCGTCTTGCCTTTGGTTCCGGTGACGCCAACCACCCTCACGCGTCGGGAGGGATTCCCGAAAAAAGCGTGCGCCAGGCGGGCCAGGGCTTCCCGGCTATCCGGTACTGTCGCCTGTGGGACAGGAATGTTTTCCAAGGGTTTCCCTTCCGTCACTAGCGCACAAGCCCCAGCCTGGACGGCCTCACTTGCGAATTTCCGTCCATCCAACTTGGCACCCGGCACACAGACGAATAGGTCGCCCGGATTGGTTTTTTTGGAATTCTCGGAAAGGCCCGTCACTTCGGGATTACCCTTTCCGATGGTTTTCACATGTTCCAATTTCCTCAGGAGGCTTTGGAATTTCATGAGTTACCTCCCGCCGGGTTGCCCGACGACCGGGTAATCGGAAGGTTACAGTTGAGTTCGATGGCTGAGTCGACCTGGATTTTCCGTCCGGCCAATGGAAATTGGGCCCGCACCACTCCAGCCCCCTTGAAATTTACGCGGACCCCGATGGGCGCCAATAGAGCGAGGGCCTGACGCTTGGTCTTTCCCCTCAGGTCCGGCATCAGACCCTGACCCTCACCCAGGGGTGTTTCCACACCGAGGGTCAACAGGATCTTGCGGGTGTCCGGATCCATCGGCGAAGGCGATCCAGGGGAAGGATTTTGTTGGAACACTTTTTCGCCTTTCCCAGTAAATCCCAATTTCAAGTTATCGCGATCCGCCAGCCAGCGGCATTGGACTTTCGTCAAACCCAGGAATGATGGAATGGTTTTTCCGGGAATGGAAGGCACGGCGGATACTTGGGTTATCACCGGTGGCACGAGGTCATAAGCTAGAACCCGCTTGGTGACTTCCTTAAAGACGGGACCTGCGGTGTAACCACCCCAGTAAAGGCCCCGGGGATCATCCAAAGAGATATAAATGACCAGTCTTGGGTTATCCGCCGGGACGAACCCAACGAAGGAGGAAACATAGTTGTATTTGGAGTAACGCCCATTCATGAACTTGTAGGCTGTTCCGGTCTTCCCGGCGATGGAATAACTGGGAATAGAAACTGCGGTCCCAGTTCCCTTTTCCACGACCCATTTCAACATTTCAGTCAGGCGCCGGGCGGTTTTGGCCGAGCAAACCCGCCGAATCCTCTGAGGCGAGAAAACCTTGAGGGTCTTTCCATCGCGGGTTCGGAGTTCCTTGGCTAGGAATGGCTTCATCAGTACCCCGCCGTTAGCGATAGAAGCGTAGGCCGAAAGGATCTGGATGGGCGTGGCGGACACTTCGTATCCATAGGGAATGGTCGTCAAGGAGAGACCGCTCCACTTTGCCGGTTCCCGTAATAAGCCGAGCGCTTCTCCCGGCAGGTCGATGTGGGTGGCCTCGCCAAATCCGAGTCGCTTGGCATAGCGGTAGAGGTTTTCTTTCCCCAGCTTCGCCCCCACCTTCACCATGCCGATATTGCTTGAATAGCCAAATACTTCCCTGAAAGTAAGCCAACCGTGTTTTTCATGGTCCGTCACGACTCGGCCGTATTGGGTTTTATAAGCACCGTTTTCGCAAAAAAACCTGTCTTCCTCGTTGACTACACCCTCTTCCAATGCCCCCAGGGCTGTCACCAGCTTGAAAGTGCTGCCGGGCTCGAACTCATCGTTCACTACGCGGTTTTTCCAAAATTCCGGGGGGTAATTGCCGAAATGGTTCGGGTCGAAGGTAGGGTAATTGGACATGGCCAATATCTCACCCGTCCTCGGGTCCATGACGACAGCCGAGGCAGCTTTGCAACGGTATTTTTCGAAGGCTTTCTGCAGTTCCACCTGGGTGATGTGCTGGATGGTCCTGTCCAGCGTGGTGACCAGGTCCAAGCCGTCCTTGCTGGCCTTGACCAGCTGGCTGTCAGCCGCCACTACGCGGCCGCGCGCGTCCCTTTCCGTGATCAGCAGGCCCTTTTGGCCGGAGAGGAAGCGGTCGAAGTATTTCTCTAGTCCGTTCAAGCCCTGGTTATCGAGCCCGGCGAAACCCAGTGCGTGGGACGCCATGTCATGGTCGGGATAAAACCGCCTTTGCTCGCGGGAAGCCTCGATGCCGTCCAATTTCAGGTTTTCCACAGCCTGGGATCTTTCGTAAGGCACCTGCCGCGCTAGCCAGACGAAGGACTTGTTCTCGGACAACTTGGAAAGAAGTTCCCCGTAGGACATTCCCAAAGCCCGGGCCAGAACCGACGCCGTGTAGGACTTGTCGTGGATTTGGTCGGGATGTCCTGCCACGTTGTAGAGGTCGATATTCATCGCCAGTAGATCGTAATTGCGGTCCTCGATGAGACCGCGGGAAGGGCTGGTTTCCCTGGGTGAGAACTGTTGACGGTAAGCCATCTGGCGGAAGTCGGAGTGTTTGAGGATCTGGAGGTAAACTAAGCGGACTTCCAACGTCAGGGCGGCCACGATAACGAAAGCCTCCAACAGGATGAGGCGGCTTTGGCTGAGGGCCGAGGGCCGTGAACCTTTCATGGTTTCTCCGTATTCTTCATCTTGGTGGTCCATAAGGAAAGCCATCGGGGTATCAAAGGCGATCCCTCTTTCAGGATCACAATCTGGTCATTGGATGGGGTGACCATGCCCAGCTGTTCCCGCGCGATTTTTTCCACCCGAGGAAGGCTGTTCACGTCGTACATCTGGTACTTGAGGTAATAGTATTGGTTGACGAGTTGCTGTTTCTGGACCCTGAGCGCCTGCACCTCGTAGCCAAGCTTGACTACCTGCATGTGCAGCCAAACGTATAGAAAGAGGAAAAGGCTCAGAAAAAGCACACCCCAGAGGGTTCCCCTGAAGTCGCGCCGGTGCACGGCCTTGGCTAGGTTTCCTCGCCAGAAAAAGCCGGCGTCCAAAGCGCGGTTGGCGGTGTCGAAAAACTGGTCCTTAATGGAATCGACTTGGTATCCGTTCACGAGGCCGTCTCCACTCGCAATTTTTCCGCAACCCTCAGTTTGGCGCTACGAGCCCTCGGGTTTTGCGCTAGTTCCGCTTCCGAGGCCATGACTGGTTTTTTAGTCAGGATCCGCAGGTTCGCCTTGTGCCCACAGACGCATTGGGGCAGATCGGGCGGGCAAAGGCAGTCGGTGCTTTCGGTCTTGAAGAATTCCTTGACAATCCGGTCTTCAAGGGAATGGAAGGTAATGACGGCGATCCGCCCGCTTTGAGCGAGAACCTTCAGGGCGGCCTGGAGCCCCTGGGAAAGAGCTTCCAGTTCCTTGTTCACTTCGATTCGGAGGGCTTGGAAAAGACGCGTAGCGGGATGGTGTCGAAGTTTCCTCCCTTTTTTAAAGGTTTTCCCGCAAACACGTTTGGCCAATTGGGCGAGTTCAAGAGTCGTTTCGAAACCCTTTTGGTTACGGGCCTGTACGATGGCGCGGGCCAGGGCGCGGGCCTTGGGTTCCTCTCCGTATTCATAGATGATTTTGGAAAGCTTTCCTTCGGGATAGTTGTTGACGATCCAGGCGGCTGTGCGGCCGGCGGCCTGGTCCATACGCATGTCCAGCGGGCCGTCCTGAAGGAAGGAAAAACCGCGTTCGGCGGCGTCAAGTTGTAAGGAGGAAACCCCTATATCCATCAACACGCTGTTAACCTCGCTGATTGAAAGGTCTTTCAGCACCCACAGGAGGTCGGCGAAGTTAGCCTTGAAAAGAGAGACCCTTGGGTCTTTCTTGAGTGCTAGGCCAGCGTGTTGTAGGGCATCGACATCCTGGTCAATCCCAACCAAGCGGCCCTTTGGCAGGTGTTTCAAAAGCTCCTGCGAATGACCGCCCATCCCGACCGTCAAATCCAAGACCACCCCGTCGGGAGGGGGCGACAGCCATTCCACCGCCTCTTTTATAAGAACTGGTTGGTGGACGTTTTCAGGGTTCAAAGCGGGCGAGGGCTTCTTCCTCGCTCGATACCACATCGAAGTAGGAAAAAGCTCCCACGAGCTTGAATAGGTTCACCACGTAAGGGATCAAGCCGGCCAGCTTGATCTCCCCTCCTATGGATCTGAACCTCATATTTTTTTCGGACAAAAGAGATATCCCGTCCAGGGAGACGTGGGAGACATTCTTGAAATTCAAAACAACCTTGTTCTGGTTTTTCAACACCATGTCGGTAAGCAAGTTCAAGACCGATTCCATGTCCCTTTTTCTGATATAGCCGGATAAGCGGATGACGGAGGCGGTTTCGGTCGGAGTCAGTGTGGCGTTCATCAGTCCTCCTGTGCCGGCGCGTAAACCGGCATACGTCCAGTTTTCACCATCATTTCTTTGACGTCTAAATAAATTTCAAACGCCTTTTCGACTCCCATGGACCGGAATAAGTGCATGAGGCGACTGGAAAGGCCTACGATTTTCAGGTCTCCTTTCCGGAATCGTATCTGGCCCCAATGGTTCAACAAGGCCCCCAAAACATTGGCGTTCATGAAAGAAACCCGGCTCAAGTCCAAAACCATGTGCCGGTAGCCTTTTTTGATCATGTTATCCATGGCTTCCCCGAGTTCCTGGATATCTAATTCACTTAGGTCCCCTTCAAGGGTAATCAGCGAAAATTTTTCTTTTATTTCAATGCCCACCATCGGGTTACTCCTTTTCTTTACAATGGAATCGACTGGATACCCTTATCCGAAAGTTTCTGTCCCAACAGCTCGAGCGATTGCGATGTCTGGGCGTGGTAGTTTTCGTATTTAGCCTTGTCCCAAATCTCGATGCGGTGGAGCATTCCCACGATCACCACGCTCTTACTGATGCCCGCCTCCTTGCGCAAGACCGGTGAGATCATGATGCGTCCCTGCTGGTCGATCTCCACTTCGTCGAAGGCTTTCAGAATCGCGCGTTGGAATTGCCTTTCCTCCGGGCTCAATGAGTTCAAAGAGGAGAGCTTCTCTTCGATTTTTTTCCATGCGTCCATGGGGTAAAGGAACAGGCACTGGTCGAATCCCAGGTTGAGGATCATGGGCGTTTCATGCTCGGAGCGGATTTGTTCCCGAAACCGGGCTGGAATGCTCATCCGGCCCTTGTCGTCCACTGTGTTGTAGAAAATTCCTCTGAACACAAATTTCTCCAAACCGTAAAAAATAAAGGTTTTTCGGGGCCTCCCACTTTATCCCACCGCTCCCCATTTCGCGCCATTATTAGGGTAAACAATGACCTAGTCAAGGTTTTTTTATTGAAAATAAAGGAATTCCTCGCTCATAAGCAGGCAGGGCAAGGGTAATTTCTAATGATTTATTGATATTTATTGTTGAAACGGCCTATTTAGGATTTCTTCCAATGTTGATAAGAATGGGGGGAATATTGGAATTCCGGTGGGATTATCAAATTTTATGATGAATTAATCCGGCTTCCCATCTCAAGAAATGTTCAGCAACACCATCCCGAATCATGACGGATTACTTTTAGTCTGAAAGTGTAACGGTAATTTAATTGTTATACCCATGTGGCTTCAAATCTCGGGTTTTAAGATTTGCATGAACAGATAGTATTCGGGCTATTTGCAGAGCCCTTTTTGATTCCTCACTTCGGCCCATGGCTTGTAAACAAATCCCTTTGCCGTAATACAAATGGGCAAAGGAGTAACCTTGTTGGATGGCTTGATGGTAGGCATCGACGGCTGCCGCATAATCCCCGCCCCAAAATTTAAAACAAGCGAATTTTTCCCAATAAACCGCAGTGAGGAATCGGTCATCCTTCGCGATATCCTTCAATGGATCCAAGCGTTCCGAATAAATCCTCCAGGAATCCAGGGGGTTCTTGTTTTTTATCTCCAGGTTGATCTGGCGATGGATGCGGTCGGACCGAATCCAACGGTTTAGGAGCGTAGGTGTCATCTGGGAAACGGGAATCAAGAAAATCCCAAAAGGGGGAGGATCGTTTGGTGAGGTTTTATCGGTCTTTAAGACTTCGAATTTCATCCCCGGGAAACATGCACCCAAATAAGGGGCGTATTGGGCATTGAGAATCAGGACCGCCCACTGGGGTGTCTCTCCGTAAAGAGAAGGGTTTTGGAGAACATCAAAAGGATAACTGGCGATATCTAGCGTCTTATTGTCGTAATCGGGGTTGAATTCAGAAAAAATATAAAGAGGTCCTGATTCCTTTTGAAGTTTGTTGATGATTTGATAGGCACTATAGTATTGCACACTACGCCATTGCCGTACGGATAGAACCCTCGTGATGTCGCAATAGGGCCCAGTGAAATTGTAGAAGTTTAGAGAAAGGGAAACAAGAACCAGTCCTCCTAACCCAAACCATATTTTTTTTCCAGACAATCGAGAAAGAAGACATTGAGCGCCGAATCCGGCCAATAACATCCAGAGGGGCAGTGAAGGCGTCACCCGGTGCAATTCCAGACCGCTGGTGGTGATTCCGGGTAGCATGGAAACAAAAAGCACTAGGCTTAGGAATCCAAGCAATGCATTGCCGATTTTTTCAAAAGCATGGACCGTCCCGATCATAATTAAGGAGCCGGTCACAGGATCGAACATTCCCCCGAAATTGGGTGCAAAAGGAAAACTGTTTTTACTGTTCCAAAAAAGTCCGATAATATAGGTGAAATAGGATTGGATTGAAAAAAAGCCAATCCAAATGTTTCGGAGATATGTCAACCCACCTAGCTGAAGGCGGGCTATAAGCAGGGGTAAAATGAGGACCAGCTCTACAAGTTGAAAAAAACCAAAAAACATCTTACCCTTTTTACCGTTTTTCAAAGCGTAGATACCCAGGGCGAGAGTGATGAAAAACCAAACAGCCACCCAATTCACATAGGAATAAAATCCAAAAGCATTGCTCACGCATAGGCCCAACAACCATCGCCACCGGGCAGCTTCGCTCCTAGCCCTCAGAAACCCGCCCAATAAACCCAGGGATAATAGATGAAAAATTGGGATTAGGTCTTCTGGCGTGCAGAAACGCATGAGCGAGAATTCCCAAAAGGAAAAAGTGATGAAGCAAAGAAAAATAAAAGAGAAGTAAGGGGAAGAAAATCGTCGAATGGACCAGAAAGCGAGAAAAGCCGTCACGATGGAAAGCAGGGTAGGATAAAGCCTTAGGGCGAAAAGGGAAGGTTTTACGAAACGGAAAAAAAACCCCATGGACCATATCAATAGAGGTTCGTTCTTTCCTGAAGTCCACAACAGATTCCAGTGCCATTTTTTCATGAGGCCCATGGCTAGTATTGAAAAAATACCTTCATCACATAAAGGCCAGGAGGGAATGCCCGTAAGCTGGTAAAAACGAGTGAAAAAAAGAAAGAAGCCAAAAAGAAACCACAACCATAGAGGCGGAGATGGACCAGGAACATCTATGGAAAAGGAGTCATGGGAAAAGGTTGTAGAAGAGGAGCTTTTCAATCGTTTTTCCAGGACAGTCCAAAGGGCCGCGAGGAAAGGAAGCATTACGCCTAGTATACCAATCCAGAGTTTGGCCTGCAGAGGCAGTGTTGTGTAGGAAAGAAGAAATCCGGAGACTAGGAAGATCCCGAAATAAATAGGCGCATGGAATGGAATTTGAAGTCTTAGGCCCGAAAGAATTTCCTTTTTATTCATTGAGCCTCCGCCAAACTAATAAGTTCTTATTATTTTATTACTATTCCAGCAGTTAATGGAACCTAAAGAGATCTTGCTTTTTATTTTTGAATTTCGAATTAGCAAGTATTGTATGTTGAACCCCATAAAATATTTCTTGCGAAAGGTCACATTATTTAAATGGAAGCCTAGCTGGAATGGTTTGCCAATCAGAGTAATATAAAACTTTTTCGAAAAAAACTTAGTTCTGGGTTAGGACCTGCCCCACGGCCCAAATCCAACCGGCCCATAATTTCTTTCGCACTGCTTCCTTCATCCTCGGTCGGTACAATTTGTCCACCTTGCGGATTTTCTGGATTTCAGCGCTGTCCTTCCAGAATCCGACTTGCAAGCCCGCCAGGAATGCCGCGCCCATGGCGGTAGTCTCCACCACTTTCGGCCGGTTGATCTTGACATTCAGAATGTCGGCCTGGAATTGCATCAACAGGTTGTTCTTGCAGGCACCCCCGTCCACCCGCAACTCTTTCAT
Source organism: candidate division FCPU426 bacterium (assembly GCA_963847625.1). Taxonomy (GTDB): domain Bacteria; phylum Oederibacteriota; class Muellerivitia; order Muellerivitales; family Muellerivitaceae; genus CAWCKJ01. The sequence goes on from CAWKAR010000022.1 coordinate 50,218, forward strand.
CTTGAATTTTGAATCCTTCAGCATCGCATCCGCGACATCACGGCTTTGGTAAGCCAAGGATTCCAACGCGGCCCTTATCACATGTTCCCTTTTAGTTCCCCGTGTTATCCCAACAAGACCGCCGCGTGCTTTGGCATCCCAATAAGGCGCTCCCAATCCCACGAAAGCCGGCACCAGGTAAACCCCCCCGGTATCCGGTACTTTTCTGGCGGCCGCTTCTGATTCAGGTGAAGATTTAATCAATTGAAGTCCATCTCTAACCCATTGAATGGCCGCTCCCCCGATGAAAACCGACCCTTCCAAGGCGTAAACCGGTTGCCCCCTTCCATCGCAGGCAAGTGTAGTCAATAACTTGTTTTTTGAACTGAAATGACGCTTGCCGAGGTTTAAAAGAAGGAAGCATCCGGTTCCATAGGTATTCTTCAGGGTTCCAGGCTCGTGGCACCCCTGTCCAAACAGGGCCGCCTGCTGGTCGCCCGCGATTCCCGTAATGGGAACGCCGGCTCCCAAATAACTTTTCCGGGAAGTTTTTCCGAAGAGGCTTGCGGAAGCCTGAACCTTCGGAAGCAATGAGGAATGGATATGCAGGAACTTCAGGAGTTGGGAATCCCACTTTTTAGTCTTGATGTTGAAAATTAAGGTCCGGGAAGCATTGGAAAAATCCGTGGCATGGGAACTGCCTCCTGTCAGGTTCCATAAAACCCAACTATCGATGGTGCCGAAAGCCAGTTGGCCCTTGGCCGCCCGCCGGGCGACACCCGGCACGTTTTTCAAGAGCCATTCCACCTTGGTGCCGGAAAAATAAGCGTCGATCACCAAACCTGTTTTGCTTCGAAACAACTTTTCTTTTCCCTGAGCCTTCAACTGGTCGCACCGGGGAGCCGTCCTGCGGCATTGCCAGACGATGGCCTTGTGAATGGGTTTTCCCGTTTGGCGGTCCCATAGGACCGTGGTTTCCCGTTGGTTGGTGATTCCGATTCCAGCGATTTGAGAAGGTTTTACTCCTGCGGTTTTTAATGCCTTTTTTCCTGTCTCCTCGACGGTTGCCCAGATCTCATTCGCGTCATGTTCCACCCAGCCCGGTTTTGGAAAATATTGAGTGAATTCCCGATAAGCGCTCCCCACGACTTTGCCCGAATGGTCGAAAAGATAAGACCTGGTTCCAGTCGTACCCTGGTCGATTGCAAGAATCAATTTTTCCATAAACCGCTCCCTGCCTGGACTTCGCTTGCTTCCAGTTCCCGGTTAACGATAAGCATTAAATCCTCGCCGCTTTTTACAGGATACCACTTCTTGACACCCACTTGGATTTCCGGCAGGTCCTTCCGGTGGGCCAGACACAGTACCGTATCGCGGTTTTGAAAAACCCTTTCCAGGTCCTCCACTTTTTGGAACAGGGGTTCGGCCGCGTGGTCAGAGAAAAACAAGAGAGCGTTGTTAAGCCCGTAAAATTCCTCATGCAAGGCTACGATCTTGGCCCCCCTGTCCCCGAAATATTTCACGTATGGCGCCAGGACGCGCGTATCCTTTTCCCGATCCTTGTCCAAACGGAACGGCAGAGCAGGCAATAAAACCGCGATGGACACCCCGGCAGTTAGGAGAATTTTTGCTGTAGTGAAACGCCACTTGGAAGTGGAAATAATCCGATCAGCTGCGTAACCCGACAGGAGGGCCAAGGCCGGGAAGCAAGGCATGAAGTACCAAATAACCCTGGCTTTCAGCAGGCTGATGATGATGAAAATGAGACTGAACCAAATTAAAACGAAAAGGTTGTTCTCGTTTTTCCTGAGTTTGGTACGCGCCATCCATACCCCCCCTAAAACCGACAGGGGCAACCAAGGCCAATAATAGGTCGTTAAATCCAATAAAAAGCCCAGGTGGCGGTATAACGGCTCGGGATTTCCTTGGAACCCCCGTTGGAATATCAACCAGCTGAAATGAACTTCGATAAAATTCTGGCCGAAGGAAAGATATTCAACCGCATACCAACTGCATCCCACGAAAAGTGAAATCGCCAAGCCAGAGAAAAAAAACGGATTAAGAGCTTTTTTCCATTGGGAAGTAGACAAGAGAAAGGCTCCGGAAATGGCCAGCGGAAACAAACCCAAAACACTTTTAACCAACATCGCCAACCCGATACAAAATCCCCACAATAGAAAGAACCGGCGGTCCTTCCGAAGGGCCAGAAGAAACAAGAAAAGGGCTGAAACCACGAAGAAAGTAAGGGTTACATCGACCATCGCGTGACGGGAATATTTAAGGAAAGGATAAGTGGTGGCCAGGATAAAACCCGCGTATAAGCCGACTCGTCGGTGGAAAAGATATTTTCCCAGGTGATAGACCAACATGACGTTTAAAAAACCCATGAGGGCTGATGGAAACTTCGCGGCGAATACACCGATTCCGAAAATTTTGTAAGAAAGGGCGGCCAACCACATGTAAAAGGGGGGATTTTCAAAGGCGGGGTGATGGTTATAAGTCAGCGTCCACCACTTGTGGTTTTGAAGAATTTCCTTGGCTTTTTCTGCATAAAAGCAGTCGTCGAAATTGGCCATGCCGTTTAGGCCAAGTTTGGAGAAATAGATAGACAGCGTAAAAAGGGCCAGAACTCCTAGTTGGATTCTTTCGCTTAATGCCAGGTCATCCAGGTCCTGACGCTGGGCCATCAGGGTTTCGTCTTCTCAAAGGTAAAAAGTTTCGTTTTCCATAACCCCATCCGCGCCAGGCGGAACTGGAGGGCCGTCCAGAGGCATCCTAAGCCATAGTTTAGACTGCGCATGAAGTTGATGGAGGAAGCCTCGGGGAAATACTTGGTGGGACAAGTGACTTCAGCGATCCTGAACCTGAGAAAATGAATTTGCGAGAGCATCTGGTTATCGAAAATAAAGTCGTCCGAGTCTTGTTGGATGGGCACGGTTTCAAGCACCTGGCGCGTAAAGACCCGATATCCTGTGTGGTATTCGGACAGCTTGGCCCCCATCAGGAAATTCTGGGTCAGGGTCAAGAAACGATTGCTGAGGTACTTGTAAAAAGGCATTCCCCCCTTAAGGGCTTGTCCCCCCAAAATACGGGAACCCAGCACCACGTCGTAAAGGCCCGAGTCCAAAAGATAGGCCATGGATGAAATGAGTTTCGGGGTGTATTGGTAGTCCGGGTGGAGCATTACGACGATGTCGGCGCCGCTTTGCAAGGCGGCCTTATAACAGGTCTTTTGGTTTCCCCCGTAGCCCCGGTTTTCGGGATGCACGATGGTCTTGATTCCCAATTCCAGGGCCACCCGGGCCGTAAAATCCCGGCTGGCGTCGTCCACCAGGATGACCTCGTCCACGATGTCCTTGGGAACTTCCGCGTAAGTCTGTTCCAAGGTCTTTTCGGCATTATAGGCCGGCATGACAACGACTATTTTTTTTCCGTGGATCACGCTTTTTCCTTTTTCCGTATAAGTTTTGCTAAATCACAAGACTGGATTTCTATGCTTTTCTTTTTTCTCTGGGTTATCGGGAAGGCCGCAAAAGCCGAATAACCACCAATAACACAACCGCCCCCAAGATTGAAATCGCGAGGTTTCCCAATAGTCCTTCAGCGATATGGATATGAAGGGTATTGGCCAAAAAGCCCCCGATCAAGGCCCCTAAAATACCCACCACCATATCGGGAAGGACGCCCATCCCCTTACCTTGAACCAGGATACTGGCCAGCCAGCCGGTAACCAAACCCACCAAAGCTGTCCATATCAAATGATGTTCCATTCCAATCCTCCTTCAAGGTCTTAAGAAACCCAACGAGTTAAACCGAAAAATTCAAATTATCGGAGGGCCTTTAAGACTTGGTTGTGGGTCAGGCCGTTGCTGGAGACGGCATTCCCTCCATATATAGTGTTCCTGCCCGATAGATCGGTGAATTTACCGCCAGCTTCCTCCACGCAAATCTTGATAGCCGCTACGTCATAGGGTTTCACGAGCGGATCCACCATGGCTTCCACCATCCCCTGGATCACCAGGGAATGCCCGAAGCAATCCCCGAAACCGCGGTCGTCATAGCATTTCGCGACTAACCGGCCCAGCTTGGGCCTGTAGGATAAAGGAACCAGTCTTAAACCTCCGTAAGTCAGGGTGCCCCCTTTCAAATGGGGAATTTTAGACACCCGGGATCTTTTTCCATTGGTGTAACAACCTATTCCCCTGGCCGCCTCAATCGTGAGCCGGTAGGCCGGATGATGGATTACCCCGGCAATGACTTCCCCCCGGTATTCCAAGGCCACCAATGTTCCCCAAAAAGGAATACCCCGGATAAATTGCCTGGTTCCATCCACAGGGTCGATCCACCAGCGGAATTCCGCTTTCTGACGTTTATCCCAACCGTATTCCTCCCCACACAACTGGTGAGAAGGATGCGCCTTGCCGATGATCCGGCGGATCACTTGTTCAGCTTCCCGGTCAGCCCGAGTCACAGGAGACCGGTCGATCTTTTTGGAAATCGAAACATTTTTTCGGAAATACTTGAGCGCCCTTATCCCCCCCTGGCTTGTGGCCTGATGGGCAAGGGCCAGGAAAGTTTTTAATTGATCGCGGGAAAAGGATGAAGGCATGGCGGGGCTATTTTACAGGTGGGGTTGGGGGCGGAAAACAAAAAAGGACGCCCTTCTGCGCCTTCTTTTATGAATTATATTTCGTTTAGCAGTGAATAATATCAAGCCAGGCGGGAAATATCGTTCAAAGCCTTGGGAAAAAGCCTGATAAGTTCTTGTTTTTCTCCTAGGGTTAAGTCCTCGAATTCAAAACCCGGTGCCACGGTCATGCCCATCAACGCGAAATTGCCTCCCTCGTTCAAATAACCCCCGAACCAAGTTCCGGCTTTCACCACCGTTTGAAGTTGCTGGCCATGCTCCACTAGGCTCCCCATGACGGTTTTCTCGGTCTTTCCGTTTTCCTTTAACAAAACCCAAGTAACCGGATCGCCCAGGTAGAAATGAATCACCTCGTCGGAAAGTAGTTTATGCAGTTTTGAAACCGATCCGGAAACCAGCAGATAATAAATGGATGTGGAATAAACCCGCTCCGGATTGATTCCCGGGATGGATACGGGGCTTTTATAGGTTTCCCGGAAAAACCCCCCCTCGGGATGGGGTTTTAAATTCAGGATTTTGACCAATTGATCTGCGGTCATTTAAATAAACCTCAGCCTCTCAGGTACTTATTCCAGGCAACTTTTTTAAAATAAAAAATTCAAACCCCAAAGGAAACGTTGATTTTTTTGGCGGTCAGGACCAGCTCATGGCCCAGCGGAACCTTGCTTATTTTCCCACCCACTTCGGAAATAGGCACTGATCCCAAGACCCCATGATGCCAGGTGACCATCCGGCCGAAATGCCGTTTCAACACCAGTTCCATGGCCCGCACCCCGAAAAGGGTGGCCAATATCCTGTCAAAGGAAGTCGGCGTGCCCCCCCGAAGGACATGGCCCAGGATGACGGCCCTAGTTTCCATCCCCGACTTGGATTCCAAGCGCTCGGCGAGCACCCGGCTGATTCCGCCGAGGCGTATTTTTTCCGGGGACATCGGATTGACCCGGTCCACCACTATCTTGCCCTTGCGGGGATAAGCTCCCTCCGCCACCACGATGATGCTGCTTTTCCTCCCCCGGTTATACCGGTCTTCGATGACTTCGAGTATTTTCCCTTCATCATAGGGGATCTCCGGGATGAGGATGATGTCCGCGCCTCCTGCGATTCCCGACCTCAAGGCCAACCAGCCGGCGTAGCGGCCCATCACCTCCACTACCATGACCCGGTGGTGGGAAGCTGCGGTGGTATGGAGGCGGTCAATGGCCTCTGTGGCGATGTGGACCGCCGTATCGTGGCCGAAGGCCTGGTCCGTTCCGACCAAGTCGTTGTCGATGGTCTTGGGAACCCCCACGACGTGCAAACCCTTGCGGCTGAACCGCTCTGCCACGGTCATGGTGCCGTCCCCGCCCAAAACCACCAGGACTTCGATGCCATGGTTATTGAGGTTCTCGAGAACCTCATTGCTCCGATTCCGGCGGAGAATCCGGCCGTAAGGGTCCTTTTCCAGCATCCGGAAAGGGTCGTCCTTGTTGGAGGAGCCTAGGATGGTCCCGCCTAAAGTCAGGATATTGGAAACGTCGTCGTTTCCCAATATCTTGGTGGAATCTTGCATCATGCCCAGGAACCCGTCCCTGAACCCGATGACCTCGATTCCCTCACAAACCGCGCTTCGGACGACCGCCCGGATCACGGCGTTCAAACCAGGGCAATCGCCGCCGCCGGTTAGAATGCCGATTCGTTTGATGCGGGAGGGGGACATTTTTACTTGATGCCGAGAAGCTCGACGTCAAAGATCAAGGTGGCGTTCGGGGGAATGGCATTGCCCGCGCCGCGTTCGCCGTAGCCCAATTCGGACGGAATGGTCAATTTGCGTTTTTCGCCGACCTTCATGCCAGCCACGCCCTCATCCCATCCCTTGATGACATTCCCAGCCCCCAGGTTGAACTCGAAAGGTTGCCCCCGGTCCACCGAGCTGTCGAACTTGGTTCCGTTGGTCAGCCATCCGGTGTAATGAACCGAAACCGTTTGGCCGGCTTGGGCGGCGGGGCCCTTCCCTTTCTTCAAGATTTGGTATTTCAGGCCGGAAGCGGTCGTCACCACCTTGGAAGCAGCTTTGGCTTTCTTGGAAACGACTTTGGACGTCGAGGCAGTCGGGGTCTGCTTATCCGCCGGGGTTTTGCCCGCGGATGTATTGTCCTGCGCCTTCGAGTAACTGGCCATAAAAGTTAATACTCCTATCAAAGAGATAAAGGCAAAAATGGCTTTACGGTAAAACATGTAAATCCTCCCTGGCGATGATTGAACAAACCGCAAGAAAGTATAACCGAAGGAATAATCGAATGGACCGGGAAAATAGAGGCACAGAAAAACCTTTTGCTCATCTTCCTGACAGGATGCAGGAAGGTTCAAGTTCAGGCAAGTGAACCGCCTTGTCAAGCCCCTGAATATTATTATAATGTCACTCCCATTCATTATCGCGGAGACAGGTCATGGCCATCCCAGGATATATCGACTACAAGCGCAGGGAATTTTGCAAGGACGTGAAGTGCCCTGTCCAGGTGGAAATGGACATAAAAAAAGAGGGTACAGAGGAATATGAAAAGCTGAGGCGGGACTGCCAGGTTGCCTGCCGCTACACCACCTATCAATTTCACCACTGGCTCATCAAAAAAGGCTATGAAATCGCAAGGCCGGCGTAACTTCATTTCAGGAGGCGTGTTATGGACTGGGGCAAAAAAAACCGACTTTCCAAACTGATCCAAAGGGACGGGCATTGTTTTTACATGCCCATTGACCACGGGTATTTTCTGGGGCCCACCCGCTACCTTGAAAAACCCGGGGAAACCATCAAGCCCCTGCTGGAATACTGCGACGCCCTCTTTCGTGACCAGGGGCGTCCTACGCGCCTGCGTGATCCCGGAAGGCAGCAAGCCGATCATCCTGAGGGTGTCGGGCGGCACGAGCGTGATTGGCAAGGACCTGGCCAACGAATCGATCACCACTTCCATCGAGGAAATCATCCGCCTCAACGCGACCGCTGTCGGGCTTTCGGTATTCATTGGCAGCGATTATGAGAACCAGACCCTGATGAACCTCTCCAAGCTTGTCAATGAATGCGCAACCTACGGGATACCCGTGATGGCCGTGACAGCCGTGGGCAAGGAGTTGGAAAAACGGGATGCCCGCTACCTGGGTCTCTGCTGCCGCATCGCCGCCGAATTGGGGGCCGACGTGGTGAAGACCTACTGGTGCCCCGATGGGTTCGACAAGGTCGTGGCTGGTTGCCCCGTGCCGGTGGTGATGGCCGGCGGGCCCAAATGCGAGACCCAGAAGGAAGTCTTTGATTTCGTGTACGACGGCATGCAGAAAGGCGCCATCGGCCTCAACCTCGGCCGGAACGTCTGGCAGGACCCGCATCCGGTCGCGGTCGAGAGGGCATTGTGGGGTATCATCCATGAAAAAAAGAACGCCAAGCAGGCATTTGATCTTTACAACGAAGTCAAGAACTCGAAATAAGAGCGGTTTAAAATGCGCGTAGCGATGTATTACAAAAACAACGATGTTCGCCTGCAGGAAATGCCAGCTCCGAAAATCGGGCCCTGGGGAAATGCTCGTGAAGATACAAGCCAGCGGCATCTGCGGCAGCGACGTCCTGGAATGGTACCGCATCAAGAAGGCCCCCCTCGTGCTCGGGCATGAGGTCACAGGGGATGTCACCGAAGTGGGCGCGGGAGTGGAAAAATACAAGGTCGGGGACCGGGTCGCCGTTTCCCACCATGTCCCCTGCAACACCTGCCGATATTGCCTCAGCGGCAACCACACCGTCTGCGAAACCCTTCACACCACCCATTTTGACCCCGGCGGCTTTTCGGAATATGTCCGGGTACCCAAGATCAACGTGGACCGGGGGGTCTTTTTACTTCCTCCCGAAGTCTCCTACGAAGAGGGCTCCTTCATGGAACCGCTGGGATGCGTCCTGAGGGGGCAGAGGCTGGCGCGCCTGATGCCCGGGCAGACGGTGCTGGTGATGGGCAGCGGAATCTCAGGCCTCCTCCACGTGATGCTGGCAAAAGCCCTCGGTGCGGGCAGGGTTATCGCCACCGACGTTAGCCAGTACCGCCTGAACGCCGCCAGGAATCTGGGAGCCGACGCTCTCATCAACGCCAAGGAAGACGTGCCTTCGCGCCTGCTCGAGCTTAACGAAGGCAGACGGGCCGATCTTGTCATCGTTTGCACGGGAGCCATGCCGGCGTTCACGCAGGCCCTGAAGTCAGTGGACCATGGCGGTACCCTCATGTATTTCGCCACCACCGGCCCCGGGGAGACCCTGCCGGTGCCGATCAATGATTACTGGCGCAACGGCATCACCCTCCTGCCGTCCTACGGCAACAGCCCTTATGACGGCGAGGTCGCTATTTCGCTGATCCATTCGGGCAGGGTTCCGGTCAAAAAAATGATTACCCACCGCCTAGGCCTGGCGGAAGCGGCTCAGGGGTTTCAACTCGTCGCCAGCGCCGGGGAATCAATCAAAGTGATTATCGAACCCCAGAGATAGATATCCGCCTCACGTTGACAGGCCCTCCTCCCGCGCCTAAGATGCACCCTTTATATTCACCATGAAAACAGCCATCCGGGTTCAAAACCTATCGAAAAGCTTCAAGCGCCGCATCCGCCAGCCGGGCCTGGCCGGTGCTTTCAAGGCCCTTTTTTCCAGCCGTAGCGAGGAGCTTTACGCCGTCAGGAACCTCTCCTTTTCCATCCAACGGGGTGAGCGGGTGGGGTTGATCGGCGAGAATGGGGCGGGAAAATCCACTACCCTCAAGATGCTCACGGGCATCCTAGTCCCCACCGGGGGAGAGTTGGAGGTCCTGGACCTCGTCCCCTGGAAGGAAAGGTCCCAGCTGGCCCTGAACATCGGGGTGGTCTTCGGCCAGCGACCCCAGCTTTTGTGGGATATCCCGGTTCGTGAGACCTTCCAGCTGTTGAAAACCATGTACCGGATCCCCTCCGACGTTTACGAGGCGGTTTACGGCGAGGCCTTGAAAAGATTGGGCCTGGAGCCCCTTCTGTCCACTCCCGTACGCCACCTTTCCCTCGGACAGCGCATGCGCTGTGACCTGACCGCGGCTCTCCTTCACGCGCCCGCCGTGGCCTTCCTCGACGAACCCACCATCGGATTGGATCTTTCCGTCCGGGAACAGGTCCGGGAATTTATCACCGATATCCAGGAAAAATTCGGCACCACCCTCTTGATCACCACCCACGACCTGAAGGACATCACCGAAACCTGCGACCGCCTTCTGTTGCTGGACAATGGAAAATTGCTTTTCGACGGTTCCCTCCTGGCCTTCGAGAAGAAGTACGCGAGCGACCGCCGCATCGTGGCCGAACTTCAAAAGCCGGTGAGTGCGGAGGAAGTCCGAAACCTTTCCAAGGAAATCGCCTCTCTGGGAGGCACCCTCAAGGAAGCCCTGGGCCACCGGATCATCGTGGAACATAAGGAAGAAACCTCCGTTCCGGCGCTGACCCAGCTTCTTTTAAGCCGGCTCCCCGTGGTGGACCTGAACCTGGAAAAGACCGACATCGAGACCATTGTCACCCGGATATACCGTCAACCGGACGGGGAGGACTGACCATGAGGGCCCTCGCCTCTCCCCTGAACTTTTCGGAAAAAATCTTCGGTTATTTCGCCCTCTTGAACCGGGCCCTCAAGGCCAATTTCGCCTATCGTTCCACCACGTTTCTCGGCCTTTTCACGGCCTCCCTGAGCTATGGGATCACGGTACTGGTCTGGAACCACGTCTACGTCCAGAGAGGGTCCACCCTGGCCTTGCCCAAGGCTGAGATGTTCTCCTACCTGGCTCTGGCCTTTTGCCTCAACTACGTCCTTTCCATCAACATCGACCAGAGGGTGGGCCAGCGTATCCGGATGGGTCTGATCGCCACCGACCTGTTGAAACCCGTTGATTTTCAGTTGTCCCAGGCGGTCCAAGCCTTGAGCGACAGCCTTTTCAATAGTTTCGTGGGTCTGGGCATCCTGGCGGTGGTGGCTTTCCTGTTAGGCCCCATGATCCTTCCCAAAAGCCCAGAGGCTTTTTGCTTGTTCTTCATCAGCCTTTTTCTGGCTTTCCTGGTCCAATACTCCATTGTTTTCATCTTTATTCAGGGGGCTTTTTACACCTACAGCGGCTACGGAATTTTCGCCTCCCGCATCGCCCTCCACCAAACTTTTTCAGGTTTGCAGGCGCCCCTCACCCTTTATCCCCCCATCCTTTTTTCCATCGGCCGTTGGCTTCCCTTCCAGCACGTCGTTTACACGCCGATCTCCCTTTACATGGGAAAGGTGCAGGGGGAGGCGGCGTGGAACCTTTTGGGCGAGCAGGCCCTTTGGGCCTTTGGCCTATATTTCACCGGAAAATGGGTCTTGCGAAAGGCTTTAGGGCAGTTGGAAATTCAGGGCGGTTGAAGAAAAATTCGTTCTGGAGTTTTATGTTATCGGAATTGAAAATTTACTGGGCGACCTTTAACGCTTCGCTTCAGGCAAAGCTGGAGTACAAGCTGGATTTCCTGTTGGGTATCTTCACCTCCACCATGCTCCAATTGGCCGCGTTGGGTTTCCTTTGGGTCGTCTTCCACCAAACAACCAGCCTCCAAGGTTGGAACCAGACTCAGGTCCTGCTGCTCTTCGGCCTGACCGCCATGTCCCTGGGTCTATCTGAGCTTTTTTTCAACCATATTTGGATGGTGCCTTATTACATCGTCATGGGAGACCTGGACCGGCTGTTGGTTTATCCCGTGAAATCCCTTCCCTTTCTTTTGATTTCCCGGCCGGAGCTTCACTCCTTCGGAAACATGGCCACCGGATTGATCTTTACCGCAGTCTCCTTGGGAGCCCAACACATGCCCTGGTGGGATTGGGCCCTTGTTCCCCTTTGGGTCCTCAGTGGTTCGCTTATTTATACCTCGGTGTTGGTGATTTTTTGCAGCCTTTCCTTCAAGTTCGTGGGGCCCTATAGCTATACCCTGATGGTTCCCCACACCCTGCTCCAGGCCAGCCGCTACCCCTTGAGTATTTTTCCCGCTTGGGTGCATTACACGCTTTTGTTCCTGGTTCCTTACGGCGTTTTCAACTACCTGCCTGGTAACTGGGTATTCGGGAAGATCCTCTCGCCCGGTTACGTCCTCATCACGCCCCTGGTGGCCATCCTTTGCATGACCGTGGCCCAAAAAGCATGGACCTGGGGACTCACGCACTACCAAAGTACGGGCTCCTAAATAAAACCGGCCTGAAAATAAAAAAACCCGGGGACCAACTGCTTCCCCGGGTTGCCTACCTATACTTACTTTTGCTCATGGCCTGGGGATCATTCCCCGGGCAGGAAGGCCATAAAACTCTCTGATAAGGTTTTTTTTCATACCGGAAAGGGTCCGGCGTTTCAGATTGCCGTGTTACCTTTCTACCCTCTAGACGGCGAAAGTGAAATTTAATCCAAAAAAAGTGAATTTTTTTATCAAACCCATATTTAAAATTCAGGGATTTGCTTAATACCCCCGGTTTTATTGAGGTTTAACCTGAAAAAAGGGGCTTCTACAAATGACTTCCGAGTTATTTTTCGCGATGATTATTCTCTAGCCATTCCCTCAAGGAGTCATTATCCGGATCCATATCCAGGATTTTTTGATAGGCTTCCATTGATTTATCATAATAGATATGCGCCAACTTATCCCATGCCGGTTTAAAACCAGGTTCCTTTTTAGTGGCTTTGATATACAAATCCAATGCCTCCAAGATCTCTCCTTCTTTTTCTTTTTTCTTACCCAAGTCAAGCAGTTGGCGGGCGCTCATATTCTCCTCATTCACAACTTTAAATTTGAGCAGAACAGGTTTTAAGGTTTCTTTGTTTGATAAGGATGAAACTGATTTGGGGTGGTCCCTGGACTGGTCAGTCTCTTGTTTGGAGTTTCGAGGGTTTTCATACGGGGGGAAAGACAGGGTCAGAGAAAGGCGCTGGACGTTTCCCATATCTCCCTCGAAGGTGAAGGAATAATCCAGTTGAAACCGGCCCAGGGCCGCGCCGGCTCCAAATCCCAGTCCATTCACGTCCCCCAAGTAGTTATCCTGCAAATCGGAGGAACAACCGGCCCGAATAAAGTAACTCCCCTGAAATGCGTACTCGAACCCGGCCTTAACGCTACTGACACCCTGGAATGCATTATCCAACTCGGCCGAGAGTAACAGCCTGTGGCGATCCCCCTCCGTCAACTCAATTCGGTAAGCCGCTCCCAATAGCAATTCCAAAGGAAGTTGATAAAACCCGCTTACATCCCCGATATTTTTCAGGTTCAATCCGAAGGATAGATCCGGGAGGGGTTTGGAGAGTAAACCCATGTCCCAAACCAAGCTCGAATAATCGTTGCCGCCGATTTCCTGCTGGATCCATTGCGTTCGGAATCCGGCGAAAAGGAAATCCGCTATCGGGAAGCCGAAAGCGCCGCCAAAACTAAGGTCATAGGGGTCGTAACTCCCCAATAAGATTCCTCCGGAATCCCTTTTTTCAATGGCTCCATAGTCGAAATAATTGAAGCCGAAGGCCAAAGTGCCGAGGTCGGATAAGGGATAAGCGACTTCGGCGGTTTCGTAATATCCGTTGGCGAGGTAGCTGTCATGCGTCAGGGATAATTCCGGGTGCCAAATTTGGGCCAAACCCGCAGGGTTATAGTGGTAAGCCGCTAAATCGTCCGCCACTGCGGCGAAGCTCTCCCCCATTCCTACCGCTCGGGCGCCCAATCCAATTGAAAGAACCGGAAAGGCGGTGGAACTGGATGAATAAACGGTTTGCGCGGCCACTGGCATGGCCGCCAGGATCGCCAAGGGTAAGAACCAGGCAACAAGGACCCTGGAAAATTTTATTTTGGGGCAATATTTAAATAACCATTTCAGGATTCGATAGTCCATCTTTTTACCCCAATCAAGGCCGAATGATTGCGAATTTCACCGGTTTCGTCTTGTAGGTTCCGGAAATCGAGGTCATTTGCAACAAGTAATAATAGATGCCGTGGGAAAAACCCGAGATATCCAGAGTTTCGGTGTTAGGTCCCGTAAGACCCTGGAATGAGTAAGTGGCCGCCAATCCTAAGCTGACGTTATAAATAGATACCTGGACCACCCCGGTTTCACACAAGGTGAAGGATAATGATAAATTCGGCTCGCTGACGGGGTTAGGATAGACGTAAGTCCCGAGGATGCCTTGGCAATGGCTTGGGGTCGGCGTCGAGGTGGGGGTGGGGGTAGATGTCAAGGGTGTCAGGGTGCCGGTGGGGGTGAGGGTCGGTTCCCACCCGCAACCTTGATAAACCGACACGGGACCACCGTTCACATTGCTCACGAAAACATTGCCGGATTTATTGACTGCCACTCCCCAGACAACCGGTGTAGTATAAGTTGTTAATTGCGACCAATCCGGGCTGTATTTTTGGATGAAATTGCCCTGTGAAAATCCGTTATTATTAGATCCCCCCACGTAAAAATTTCCCGCCAGATCTGTTCTCATGCCAGATGGATAAGGCGGAACCGCCACCACAATGGGAGTGGGATTCGCCACAGTCGTGTCGAATTTTACGATTGCGCCGCCATAAGTACTCGTCGCGTACAGATCATTCCCTACTTTGACAAGGGCATTAGTCCCCATAAGAATCCCAGGGCCCCCGTAGGTGGCTGTCGCCGAATAGGTGGTTCCGCTTCCGGTATATTGGTAAATATAATTCTGGGGGATTGCGGGCGTGGGAGGAGGGAGCGCGGGTATATAGACGTTCTGCTGCGAAACACTCCCCGCTATATCTTCCACCCAAACCCCAGTGGCGCTGACGCCGGCGGCGATCGGTCCAAGATAATTGTAACCCGAATCGAATTTTTCAACCGCCGCAACCTCAAAATCCGCCACGTAAATATTTCCAAATCTGTCAACCGCCACGTCCCAGGGGTATTGGAAAGTGACAGGGTCTCCGGGTAAAGGAAAGACAGTGACGGGGCTGAAGGTGTTGCTGTCAAATACCTGTACCACAAAGTGGGGAAAATCCGTGACGTAAAGGCGGTTTCTGGCATAATCGACAACCATACCGGCGGGCCCGCTCAATGGGTGGCCAGGGAGGCCTGTAATTTCAGTCAAGCCCTGGCAGAAAATGGAAGCAGGACAAAAAGGGGTGGAAGTTGCGGCTTGGGAAAATCCTGATTGAGGCAATGCCCCCAAGATCAAGCCTAGAAGAATGGCCGTTTTGGTCTTTTCCAATGATCAGATCCCTTACCGGTATTTCTTCCCTGATTTTAGTGGCCACCACTAAAGATGCCAGAAAAACTTTGCCGATTTTCCGGCAGACCTGGCTCGGAAGGTCATCGAATTAATCGCCGAATATGACTTCCCTGGATTGGATATTTCCCCCCGCATCCAACGTCACAGTATAGGTCCCGGGAGTAACGAGTTTTCCGTTATCGCCCCTTCCGTCCCAGCTGATGAAATTATTGCCTTCCTTGAAAACCCCGTTGAACAAAAACCTGATCAAATTCCCGGAGGCATTATAAATTTTGACCTCGCCCTGCAGGGAATTTGCCATCGGGAAGGACATGATAACGGGAAACCCCTCGTCGGTGTGGATCTGGAGCACGGATCCTGTCGTGGGGGGGGGCCCTGCGGAAGGAGTCTGGAAAACCAATAACGAGTTGTTCGAGCTGGTCCCGGCTCCTTGGGAAGGCAAGGAAGGAGAATTTAACTTCGCGACAAGGACGCTTCCGACGATTCCATTGTCCAAGGGGGCCGCCATGGAATGATTGGCACTACCCATTTCCCGGTAACCGGTGATTTTGCTTTTCAAGGTTGTTTTGGCCTTGGCCTTTAGCCGGGCCTTCATTCCACTCAAAACGTGATGTTTTACCTTCCTCACAGCCGTTTTTTTAATGATTGGAGTGAAGTTTGCGGTTTTCTGGACCTGCTCGGCGGTTTTCTGAATCGTACCGCTTTGATCCAATCCAGTGACAGCGGAATTCATTCCCGTTACGGCTGGACTGGTTACAGGTAGGTCGCTGGTGGCCTTCGAGGACGTATTGATCCGGAATCCGACATAAAGCAGGCCCACTACAGCGGCTATGATAAGGAGGGGCCGGAACGACCTGAAAAAGGACATCCAGGGGGAAGGTTTATACTGTTCCCAAATCGCGTCGATCTTGCTGTCCAGGTGCGAAGCGATGTCATCGATTCGCATGCCGGGGGCCGTCCCTAGCCTTTCCGCGACAGACTGAGTCACCTTTTCGGAGAATTTGGGGTCCTTTTTCATGAGCTCGTCGAAAGCGGCTTGAGCCTCTTCCGTAAAGGATCCGTCTAGATAAATTTGGAGCAAATTGTCGGGTGTGAATTTCATATTTTAATCTCCTCCCCCTTGGGAAGTCTCTCACGGACCCGCTCGATAATTTTATTTCGGGCCCGGTATAATGTTGAAGTCACGGTACCTATGGGAATCCTGAGGCGATTGGCGATGGCCTCGTAGGACAACCCCTTGAGATCCCGAAGGTTGACTATTTCTTTCTCACGGCCTTCCAGGTTCTCTATTTCCCGCCTCACCAGCTGTACCGTTTCTTCGGTGTAAGGGGGCTTCTGATCTATAGACGGCAAACTCGAAAAAAAATCCAAAGAAAATGGTAAATTTTTTTTCTTTTGTTCCAATAGGTCCCGGCACAGGTTGACGGCGATATGGTTCAGCCAGGTCCCCAGGGAACACTCAAAACGGAAAAAACGCAGGTTTTTCAGGGCTTTTATGAAGGTATCCTGGATAACATCCTCTACATCGGCGTCTTCCCCCAGGAAATACCAGCATGCGCGAATAAGGGCTTTTTTATAGGAATGATAAATGGCTTGGAAAGCCAGTTGATCACCCTTCAATACCTGGTTGACAAGATCGCGTTCGGTCTGGGCCAATGGATATTCCTTAAAAAACCCCAAAATTAGGTTAATTTTACGGCAATAAAACGGACCTAAAGAGGCCATTCCTTTAAGAACAAGGGTTTATTATTAAAAAAGGAATTGAATACCTTGTTTATAATAGAAATAGGCGATATCAATGTGGCCAAATTATACATGATTCGGGTTATCTTTAAACTTCCTAAAATAGTCAATAATCCTGAGGTGGCAATGGGGGGGCAGGCTTCTTTTCCCTTAAAAAGGGGGTGGGTTATGAACCGGATCCAACGCCAAGCTGGGTCAACACCTTTAGGCTATGGCTTGCGGCGGCCACGACTCGGGCGTTTATGGCGAATGCCGCTTTGGCGATGAGCATTTGGACCATTTCCGACGCCAGGTCGACATCCAAAGAATAGAAAAGACCCCCGGGTAAAAGATCAGAGTCCGGTGAACCTGCGGTTCCTTCAAGGCTTCCTGGTCCCACTTCCCCGTACTGTATCCCTTCCCTTCCGGCAACTCCCTGGACATTCGCAGGCAAGGCGGATTCCTGGTTCATGACTTCCGAAAATGGGACCTCCAAAGCGGAAGAAATCCTCACTCCGAGAGTATCCATCAGGGTGCTGTTGGATTGAAGCCCCGCTAATCCGTTTTCTAAAGCTGATAATCCCATTTCCATTCCTCTCTCTTTATTAACGGCAAATTTATCGAAAACATGAGTTATTTTTTTGGATGAGATATTTTGAAATAGGAGACCTATCGGCGGGAACTTCCTAAAAGAAATAAGCGTTGACCGACAAGCCCGCGTCAAAGCCGGAAAAATCCACCGAGGCCCAACTGTCCCCGCTGGGAACCTTGTCGGTCGGTTCCAGTACCAAGGCGCCTTTGAGGGTTTTATAGAGTCCGGCGGTTCCCGACCAAAGAGAAGGATTATTGCTGCTGGAAATCGTCGCGTTTCCCGTCAGCCCTGAAAAGGAGGCGTATCGCCCCCGGAGGGATAATTCGAGGCCGAATCCCGGTGAGAGCATCCACTCGTATCCCAACGCGCCGCTGAGGCAAAAACTGCCGGCCGTAAAATCCAGGGGCCCTTCGGTAAAGTCGTAGGGTGAGACGATGATCAATTGCCCGAAATAATTGACTACGGCTAAACCATATCCCGCCGCCGCCTTGAGGAAAAACCGGCCGTCTTTCTGGTTCCAAAAATGGTAATAGGCCAGTTCGGCCGAGAACAGGCTCGGCGCGGCGTCCTGGGCGAAATTATAAGTCACCGAATTACCTGAAATGGTCGTCACCGCGAGGCCTTCCCCGGCGAAGGAAGTAAACTGGCCCCACGAAAAATCCAGGGCCAACCCGTTGGAAGGGTCCAAGAACGTGCCCCCCTCCAGGGTAAAAAGAGCCCCATCGTTACCCGCGTCGGCCTTGGCCACCGCCCGGTAAGTCTTGTGCCAGGCTGAAATGGCCTGGTTGAAATCACCCATGGCCCCGTAGGCGTAACCCCCGTATGTTTTCACCCAAAGCTTAGTGTCCGAAATTGGGTGGGATGGAATCGCCGTGGTTTCCTGGGTTTTTCTGCCCGCGTTCTCTTGATCCTGATCTCCTTTGGATCCAACCGTCTCCCCTTCGGAAGCGGCTGTTGGGGCAGAAACAGCTTCCGGATTCCCGGCCCCCAATTGGTCGGCGAACTGCCGGAGCGAGGGATTATCCGGATGGATTTCCAGGCTCTTTCGGGCGGCCTGCAAAGCTTGGCTGTCTTTTTGAAGGCCGTGGTAGGACTTGGCCATCACTTGGTAAACCTGCCAAAGGTCCGGCTTGATTTTCAGGGCGTTTTGGCAGAACTGGATGGCCTGGTCGTATTGGGCTTTTTCAAGGGCGTTCACCGCGGCGGCGTAGTATTGGCTGTAGGTCGTGGCATTTCCCTTGGAAAAGGAAAAAAGAAAGGGAAAAAGAAAAAGAAGGATTAGGAATTTATTCCACATCATTCGCCTTCCAAATGATAAAAGCCGGTTTCCTAGGAAAAAGAAAACCGGCTTTTGTTGGAACCACATTCAAATCGGACAATCTGCTAATTAATGGCGGCCTCAGCCTTCATGCGGTACTGAGGCCCAACGCGCACGAGGCCCTTGCAGCTGGGCGCCCCGCACTGGCATTTGAACTCGTAGGACCAGTTCCCCACGTCGTCGGTTTCCGTGTAGTCCCAGCTGATTTCCTCGCCCGTGGAAATATCCCGGCAGGCCACCAAAACCACCCCGTTCACGACCTTTGAACTTGGTTCACAGGAATGGTTGACGAAACAGAGGGGATCGCAACCGTTCTCGTAATCGTGGAGCATGATGAAACCGGGGTAAATATACATGGCGTGGTCAATGTTCAGCTTTTCCTCGGGAACGACGCGGGAGAGTGATTCAATTGATTCCTCGGGTACCACGATCCCCCCGAACACCCCGATGACGTCGCCTTCCTTGATATCCCTGACCGCGTAAACCCCTTTGCCTTCCATCCCGCTTTGCCTTACTTCCACTGCTTCGCTGACCCAAGGCTTTATTTTCATTTGTCCTTGTCTAACCGTCCTTTGTAACAGATTGAGGGTTTCCCCGCCGGCCGGGCGGGGTCCCTATATATGGGGGTGATTTTATCGCAAACCCCCCGGCGGTTCATCGGTTCTTTGGGATTTTTTTAGGGGGTTTTTAAAGGGCTTTTGCCCAAGGAGAGGTCCCCCAGGGGGGCAGAGAGGATGAAGGCTTGACCCGCCTGGGTGGCCTGAGAAACCCGTTATCGGCTTGGAGAACGAAGAGATAAAAGCCACTGTGGGTTAACGACCCCGTATACAGGGTTACGGCACCTTATACTGGGTAACGCCTTCGTTTACCGGGTTGCGAGCCCATGCCGCCAGGAATTCGGCTAGGGAATAATTCGGGTCAATTGATAAGCGGATCTTTCAATCCAGCTTCCTTGAAACCCTTGGCGCGAAGCAGGCAGGAATCGCACTTACCACATGGTATCCATTCCCCATAAGAATGGACACGGCCAATTCGCGCGCCTCGGCTTGTAGCCTTGGCGCTAGGCCCGTTCCCCTTAGGCTTGGGGTCGTAACAGGAATGGGTAAGGCTGTAATCCACCTTTAACTTTTGCCCAGCCCTGATGATTTGGGCCTTGGTCATGCGGATCAAGGGAGTGTGGATTTTGAGTTTCCCCTTCCCTTCCACCCCCTTCTTGGTGGCCAATTTGGCGAGTTTTTCAAAGGCCCGGATGAACTCCGGCCGGCAGTCGGGATATCCGCTGTAATCCAGGGCGTTCACGCCGATGAAGAGATGCTCCGCGCCCAAGACCTCGGCCCAGGCCATGGCCAACGCCAGGAATACCGTGTTGCGGGCAGGAACGTAAGTGGAAGGAATTCCCTTCCCCATGGCCCGGAGGCTCCTTTGCTTGGGAACCTTGATCTTCCGATCCGTCAGGGACGAACCACCAATAGAAGTGAGCGGGACATCCAACACCAGGTGTTTCTTCACCCCATAGGCCTTGGACACCCTCCGGGCGGCCTTCAGCTCAGCATGATGCCTCTGGCCGTAAAAAAGGGACAGCGCGTAGGGTTCAAATCCCTGTTTTTTCGCCAGGGCCAGGCAGGTCGTGGAGTCCAGGCCCCCGGAAACCAATACCACGGCCTTCTTTTTTTCCATTCAGTATCCCCTTGGTTGGCCATCAGCTATCCGCTACCCACTGCCTTTATTTTCCTTTTTTATCATTCGGCCAAACATACTTGTGCATTTGCAACTGGAACCTCACGGGCAACCGATCCGCTGTGATCCATTCGGCCAAGTCTGATGATTTGAGACTCTTATAAACGGGTGAAAAGAGAAGAGTGTTCTTCCCGGCCAATCCCCGCCCGATAACCACCCACTTCGCCCATTCGTAGTCCGCCTTGTCCCGGATGACGAATTTAATCTCATCCTGGCCCGGCACCAGTTTTTCGAGGTTTTCCAAAAGGTTCCTTAATTCCATGCCGGAACCGGGGCACTTGAGATCCATGATTTTGACAACTCGCCTGGGTACCCTACCCACATCCACCGCCCCGCTGGTTTCAAGAAGCACCTGGTAGCCCTTTTGGAGGAGGGCTTCCATCAAGGGATAAACGCCCTCCTGTTCGAGTGGTTCCCCGCCCGTGATTTCAACCAATTTGATTCCATAGGATTCAACCTGAGTCAGGATTTCTTCCGGGTTCCGGTCCTGCCCCTCGTAAAAGGCGTAGGCCGTGTCGCACCATACGCACCTCAGGGAACACCCGGTCAGCCGCACGAAGACGCAGGGAAGCCCCGCCCAGGTGGATTCTCCCTGGAGGCTCAAATAAATTTCATTGATTTTCACGCGGATTGCGGATGGTACGGCCATGGATTAAAAAACCAGGCCCTGGATGGCCAGCTTGCCGCCCTTGCCCGCCAGTGCTCGCACGTAGATCTTTCCGGAGCGCAGGTTGGCCAGTTCGCTTTTCCGTTTTTCGCTGAAGTAATACTTCTCAATGCCGAATGTCACCGCGTTATTGTAAAACCATTCGCCCACCACCCAAACGCCCTCCCCGGTTTTCAGGTCGGAGGGAGGAGGCACCTGGCACCGGACGGCCTGCCAGAGCGTGTATTCGATACCGCCGACATTGACCTGTCCGCCCGCCTTGAGCAATACTCCGATTTGCGCCGCCCGGCCGGGCTCGGGTTTGGGGAACCCCAGAAGCTGTTCCACCTGCGCGATCTTATACTTCAATTGCAGGTACTGGCCCGAAATCAAGTCGCGCGGATCCACGGGCAATGTCTCCAGCAATACGACCTGCCCGGAAGCCTTTATCCACTCCTCGTAACCGACCCAAGCCGAGAAAAAAAGGATTTGGACGAGAAGCGTCCACCGGACCCAGCTTTTCATGGCTTCCCCCTTCCCGCGGCGGCCAGCAGCTTTTTACGGCCCTGGTTCAAAAGCCAGGCCGACCCGACGAAAAAGAGCCCCGCCACGATAAAGGCGACCCCGCTTTGGAGCATGGTCCCGAAATAATCGATGAACCTCGTGAAAACCAAGAGGCCAATGAGCATAATCGCCCAGTTGATTCTCTTGGGTTGTTTCAGGATGACGGCTTCCCGGATCAGCCAAAGGGCGAAACCCAAATAAGCCAGGTTGGCGGTGACGGAAGCGGTTTTCCCATCCACCCCGGCCATGAGAAGGAGCCCCAAAATACCGGGCGCCAGGATGAATAATTTTAGGGCACGGATCATCAAAGCGGAGGAAACGGTTTTCGACAGGTCCATGAATCCCATCAAGAGGGTGCCGGCCAGCAAAAGGACCATGGCCGAAACACCCGAAAACATCGAACCTCTTTCGTACGGCGAATCACCATGCCAGAGGAATGTGATCGAATAAAGGCACGCGAAGGCGAGGAAAAACCCCCAGCCTTCCCAGGGATGTTGCTCTAGGCGAAAAGCGCCCCTGAGTCCCCAGAAAAGGGCCAGGATGGCGCCGGCAACGGTAAAGTGCACGATTCCTTCGGACCAGAAAGGGGTGTGGGAAAAAAGAGGGCCCAAAGGAATACCAACAGGCAAAGAAGAATCAGCAAGCGCCCTTTGTCGCCCAGGTATTTCCTGGCCTGATAAACCGTGTAGGTCCAGAACAAGGCAACTATCAAAAAAGCCGGGCCGTAATCCTGGAGGAACTGGGGGGAAGTGCCTTCCCAGCCCGTGAATCGCCAGGATAAGCCCGGGCACTCCATCGCGAACCAGGTTCCTTGCGCGTAGGTGCCCTGGAAGGCGGCCCAGACAAGGCCGATAGTATGGAGTAAAATCAGAGGCCTGTTTCCAGTGGCCAAAACCAGGGGAAGACCCAACAAAAGCCAAATCAACAAAGGCTTCAAGGGATCACCGGACAATTGGTAAATCTGGGCCCAGAGCCCGATACCCGCCAGTGGCAGCATGAGCCAAAGGATGAGAAGGGCCGTGCGGACGGTTTTGTTTTCTGCGGGCACCCGCTGGTAGCCCTCCCCGGCCAGGGCCAGCAGGACCAGGAATCCGGCTATCTTGATAAAAGCGGGTATTTTCTCCCAGTTGTAGGAAATCACCAGGATGATACCCAGGGCCACGCAAAGGCCGCCCAAGGCGGTCAAGAGCATCGAGGCGTTGAAGGCGTAGGTCCCCGATTCCTTTTTTGTTTTTTCAAGGATGGCTTCGGCTTGTTGGGAAGTGATGAGTTTTTCCTTCGCCCATTCCCCAACCTTTTTTTCAAGCCATTTTTCTTCCCGAAACTTCATTTGACCGGTCCGTTCTTTTTGGGATGCGCCATTATTTCATAAATAAAAAGCCTTAACACATTTTTATCGTTTGCCAAATCGCGGGAATTGTAATGAAAAGGGGCCTTTTTGGAATGGGCGGACGATCCAAAGAACTCTTATAAGTTCCGCTTAAGTCAGAATTTTTTCTGGGTTAAAAAACCATCCGTAATTGAAGGAAACGGTTTAAGAAAAACCCGTTATCAGTAACAGTATCCAGCGTAGATGACGCCTTGTCCGGTGTTGTAAGTCGGTGGCGGCGTTGCGGCTGGCGTTGCCAATATATCCAAGTAAGGATTGGGCATGACGGCTCCGCCCCCTTCCCACGTAATCAAGGCATTCGAACCAGATGCGGCTTCCAAAAAAATCGTACTATTTATTGTACTGGCGCAGGCCAGCCAATAA
The DNA here is from genome assembly GCA_963847625.1 of candidate division FCPU426 bacterium. Lineage (GTDB taxonomy): Bacteria > Oederibacteriota > Muellerivitia > Muellerivitales > Muellerivitaceae > CAWCKJ01. The sequence goes on from CAWKAR010000022.1 coordinate 73,421, forward strand.
GTTCCCGCGGGAAGGTTGACGCTTGGCACGACGGGAATATCATTGATCCCGGTGACCAGGGATTGGGGGGCGGATACCCAAATCAGGTCCATTGGATAACCGCTGGGGTAATTGGTATAGATGCCCACGTACCCGTAATTGGGAATTCCCATATCGACCGATATCATGGAAACCGACGCGCTTTGGGTGATGGCGTACTGTTGAGCCATCGTAGACCCGACAAAGGTTACTGGGTAGCCACCTAGGGATGCGTCCCCAAAAACAGTCGTGGAGGCACAAACAATCGTAATAGTAGGTGTCGGGGTGTAAGGAAGTGGCGATGGGGTCGGTGTTACGGTCGATGTTCCAGTTGGAGCGGCAGTGGGGCTGTTCGTGGATGTTGGAGTCCCCGGCGGGGTCGGCGTCATAGTGGAAGTAACAGTATTTATAGAAGTCGGAGTGGAGGTCATAGTCTTCGTAGACGTGTTCATGGCCGTGTTCGTCGCAGTAGAAGTCATAGTCTTCGTAGACGTTTCCGTGACCGTGTTCGTCGCAGTAGAGGTTATAGTCTTCGTAGACGTGTTCGTGGCGGTGTGTGTGGAAGTTGGCGATGGGGGTGGGGTTGAGGTTGGAGTTCCTGGATCAGTGGTGACTGTGGGGGTGAGGGTATTTGTTGGAGATGGAGTGGACGTGGAAGAATTCGTGGGTGTAGAGGTCACCAGTTGAGTTGCTGTCGGGGTAGTCGTTTCGGTCTCGGTTTCAGTCGCGGTGGTTGTAAAAGTGTCGGTGGATGCGGGAGTCAAGATCGGCGTCGGCGTTAGTGTGGGAGTTTTAGTATCTGTATCAATCGGGGTGAAAGTGGATGTGTCTGTAGGTATTAATGTTACCGGCTGGGTCGCGGTTTCAGTCGCGGTGGATGTGGAAGTTTCCGTGGGTGTTGAAGTCAAGATCGAGGTCGGCGTTAAGATAGGGGTTACAGTCTCAGTATCAGTGGGGGTGTAAGTGGGGGTGTCCGTGGGTGTTAAGGCCACTTGTTGGGTCAGCGTTAAAGTGGGAGTTAAGGTCGTTGTATCAGTCGGAGTGTAAGTGGGGGTGTCTGTGGGAATGAAGGACACCGGTTGGGTCAGAGTTAAAGTGGGAGTTAAGGTCGTTGTATCAGTGGAGGTGTCTGTAGGTATTAAAGTCACCGGCTGGGTTGGCGTTATAGTAGGAGTTACAGTCTCAGTATCAGTCGGGGTGTAAGTTGGGGTATCCGTGGGAATGAAGGACACCGGCTGGGTCGCCGTAATAGAGGGGGTAATGGTTGTTGTAAAAGTCGCAGTGTTGGTTAAAGGCGGAGTCGCGGTAATGGTGAGAGTCGTGGTTTGGGAGATGGGTAAGGCCATGGTTGGGACTGGATTTGGCGCGAAAGGCAGGGGTGCGCGCTGGCATCCCCAAAAACCCGCAAAAACCAAGACCAAACAAATAAATAAGGAATATAGAATCCTCAAAAACCGCCTCCGGGAAACGATTCACAGACCGTCAATCATATAGTGTTGTTTGGGCGATATTTATTCCCTCTCGCCACCACTTTTTTTAAGGTTTTTCCAGTTTATCACAACACGGGATTATTGGTTAAAATCAGCCTTTTCGGGGGATTTGCGGTTGTTTCAAGGCAATCCCCCCTTTTTCCGAACCCTCCTTAATCCATTTAAACCCTCTTATCTCATCCCGATACATGATTTTATTGAAAGAAGTTTGGAAAATGTTTTCACGTAATAACGCAAACAACCTACCTATAGGGATTGGTAAAGGCTTTTTATTCCCGCCCGTATAAAAAATATTCCCGAACCTTAAACGTTCCCAACCCCGTTCCAACGATATAAAATATTGCCTCGTTACGCGCGTTGACGCGTTATGGAACGAATTCAAAATATTTACGAAACATCCCGGCCGTAAAAAGGCCTATAAGCCATGATGAATTTCCGCTTCCTGCGCCATTTGAATAAGCGGCTTCTATTTGCGGCCGCCTTTCTTTTAATTACCTGGCTCGCCTCACCGGCTGTTCCTTTCCAGAATCCCCAACCCGGTTCCTGTTTCGTCTATCCAGCACCCGCCACCAGCAACTGGGCCTGGGTGGTCTATAACATGCCCCAAAACGGATCGGTCAATGTAAGGGTCTACAACGAGGCCGGGGAATTGGTTTTGGAGGTTGGCGAACCAAAATCGGCCGGCGTCCAGGAAACGTTTATGAACCTGTTTTATCTTCGCGACGGGGTCTTCCTCTGCAGGGTATTCCTCACCCCCGATGGCGGCGTAACACAGACACTGAAAACCTTCAAATTCACGGTGGTTCGATGAAAAGGCGGTTTTTTAAAAATATCCTATGGGCCTTCTGTCCGTTTTTTCTTTGGATCCCTCTTGTTTCCTTTGCTGACCAGACCGCTTATACGACCGCTTACATTCCTTATCCTTTGGAAGACATGGGCCATTCCCCCCGGGCCGCGGCCCTGGGCTCGGCTTTCGCAGCCGTGGAAGGGGACGCCTTCTGTCTATTTGAAAACCCCGCCGGCTTGGGAAACATCCTGGAACAGCAAATTTCGCTTGTCCACCAGTCCTGGATTTCCGACATAAACCAGGAAACCCTGGTAGGTGCCTTCTCCATGGAAAAACTGGGCATCCTGGCCATCGGGGCCAATTACCTCAATTTCGGGACCATGGACGGCTACGACGCCAACGGCTTTTCCACCTCGACTTACCGGCCTTACCGCGCCTCCCTGTCCCTGGGTTGGGGGTCTTATATTTATCCAAACTTATCCCTGGGATTCTCCCTTCGGGGTCTGGAACAATCCCTGGCTTCGGACCAGAACAACATCGCTACATCGTTAAACGCCGGTATGCTCTGGAGCTTGTCTCCACGCCTGAAAATAGGTGGTTATGGCGCCTTTCTCTATAGCGATGCTGATGCCGGCCTGGGCCAGATGAAATGGGGCGCCTCCTATACCCTGCCGGTGATCGGGGATGACCCGGCGCTTCTTTTGGCGGATATATCCATGCCGCCCCAGGGGGTTTACAAGATCCAATGCGGAATAGAGCAGACTTTTGTATCCGTGCTGAGTGTCCGGATTGGGAACCAATGGGAATTTAAAAACAACGAAATCGGGGGATTTCGGGGATTCGCCGCGGGTTTGGGCCTCCGTTGGAAGGGTCTTGATTTAAGCGCCAGTTTCGCCCCTGACGGGGACTTGGGCTCCTCCCTCATGCTGGGTCTGACCTATCTTATACCGGTGGAACAACCTGGCCCTCCTCCACCCCCACCCCCTCCCCCCCAAAAACCCGAACCGGCCCTGGAACCGCCGGTAACTTTCAAACCCCCGGAGAAAATTTCTCCCAATGACGAGGTGATTTGGGTGAAAATGCAATTCAAGCTTCCAGAACTGGTTTCCGGTGGAACAGCCCCATCCGTCACCCCCTCCCCGGAACGGGACCGTAAGATTGAGATCCTGGCTAAAAAAGTCCAGTCCGATCCCCAGGATTTCCAAGCCTGGCTGGCCCTGGGAAGCCTCTATTATCAGGCTGGAAAGCCTGATTTTACGGTCCAATGCTTCGAGGAGGCCCTCCGGCTGAAACCGGACACCCCCCCCTTGAAAGCCTGGTTGGAGCAATATCACAAGCTATTTCCACCGGTTTCCGCCCCCGGGGAATAAATCGGGCCCTTCCGACACTATAGAGTAAGGACAAAAATGGAAAGCGAACGGGACCTAGTCAAAAAAATACTTTCCGGCGACAAGGAAGCTCAAACCCGTTTTTACCAGGAAAACGCGAGGCGCCTTTACCCCATTTGCGTGCATTTTTTGGGATACCAGGACCTCGAAGCCGAGGACCTCGTGCAAGAGGCCTTCCTCATCGCCTTCAGGAAACTCGCGCAGTTTGAGTTCCGTTCCAGCCTCTATACCTGGATGGCCCATATTTGCGTGAACCTTTGTTACGAAAGGCTGAGGAAAAGAAAACGGGAGTTGGGGACCCTACATGAGGATTTGGAACGGATGTCCCAGCCCCAAGCGGGAATTCGGTTGCAGGAGGAACAATTGGAGGCGGAAAAAAGGAGCCAGCTGGAAACCCTGGATCGGCTGATGAAATCCATGAGCGAAAAATGCCGGCAGGTCCTGGAACTTCGGGACCGCCAGGGCATTAGTTATATCGATCTCTCCCGGAAGTTGAAGATGCCGCCCGGGACCGTGATGTCCCAATTGGCCCGTTGCCGCCAGGCCTTGAAGAGCTTGCTGGAAAGCGAACGAAGGGAAGTGGAGATTTGAACCCATTGGTGGAGGAATATTTCAAGCGTGACCTGACCGAGGCGGAAGAAACGCGCCTGGCCGAGATTCTCCATGCCTCTCCCGACGAGGCCTTGCGGTTCGCCCAGGGAATGGCCGCCCATTACCTGGAGTTGGGCCTGCCCGAACCCGTATGGCCCGAAAAACCCATGGCCTATCCGGACACCCTGGTAAAACCCGTGAAGCATTTCCCCTGGTTAGGCATGTCAGTCTTTCTCTTGATACTCATCCTTTTAGGTCTCATCAAATTGAATACCGTGAAGGAATCCTTGCCTGTGTCCGCACCCGTACCCCACCCGAAGGCCCTGCTCAAGAAAAATCCCCTGGCGGTTCATCGTGAGGCGCCGCCCGCTCCCTTCCTCCCCCCAGCCGCACCGCCCAGCCGGTATGAGGAGCTTTCGGTGACCGTAGAGATGCCCCAAAGCGCCTTGGCGACGGTAAAAGTTTTCGATCAAACCGGGAACGTCGTTCGCACCCTTTTCGCGGGCATTCTCCCGTCGGGCCGGCAGACATTCATTTGGGATGGAAAAACCACCCAGGGATTGAACTCCGCGCCAGGCCTCTACACCCTCGAGGTGCGCTCGGGCCAAAACCTGATGAAAAAACAGATCCGGTTACAGCCCTAACGAATGGTTTTCTTAAATTTGAAACTTAAAATTCAAAATTTTATTTAGTCGTTTCCACCAAGTAGTAGGTCACTTGGTCCTTGGGCGAGATCGTGAACTTCAACTTGCCTTCCTCCATTTTCGCGTCCAGCGCCTTGCCCTTGTTCCCCGACTCGTCTAAAGGCGTTACACTGCAACTCTTTCCCCCGACCTTCATGGCAATGTCCGCTTGGACCCCCTGCATGAGGATCGGGGTGTGTCCAGCGTCCTTCAGGGAGGTCCGGGTGGGGTTATAAACCTGGCCGCTGTTCTCGGCCCTGGCCACCGCCACTACCAGGATCTTTTCGGATTCCGCCAGGGGTTTCTTATCCAGGCTGACAGCCAGGATGCTGGCCCAGGGATTGCGCTTGGCCGCGCTGACCACCAGGCCCTGAGCGCTGAAAGCCTCTCCCGTGCCGATGGCGCCCGTGAAGCCCTGCACAAAGGGGCTGTCCAGTTTCAAGACCCCCTTGCCGTAGTCAAGCGTTTGCTCGCCGGTGGAGCTTTGGATAACCTTGGCCTGGGCGTCGTAAAGTTTTTCCACCTGGGTCAGGTCGGAAGCCGCCTCTTCCTTGGCGCCCGTGAACTTCTTCGCGACCCTGGCGGCATAGGGCAGCCAGGGGTGGTCGAACAGCCAGTTGCTCTTGCTTCCGTTGGCGAGAATATCCTTGTCCTCGATGGGCTCCATGACGGTGACTTCCGAGGGTTTCAGGAGACCCTGCCTAAAAATCACGGCGCCCGCTTGGTTCAAGGGTTCGTTGTCCGGCCGGGAATTGATGGCGAAGTTTGACATCTTTTGCGACCCGATCAGCGAGGGCCCGTAGTCGTACTGCAACAGCCCGTCCCAGTCCTGCAGGCTCGCGTAGGCCGCCATCATGACGGGCCCCTCGATGCGGTACTCGTTAGGAACGCAATCGTTCCATTCGGTGATGATAAGGGGCAGGCCCTGGACGCGCACGTGGGACAGGCTGAAAAGAAGCGACCCCTGGAAGGGATTCTTGAGTTGGGAATTGTTGTTCATGGGAGCGTGGTCCACGTTCTGCCAGCCGCCCGCGATGTTCCAGATCTGCGGGTGGTCCCAGTAGGCGTGGGTGTCCATGAAATCCATGACCGAGTCGCTCTTGACGTTGCCCAAGACCGGCAGGCCCATGTTGCTGCCGGTTAAAAGCGCGTGGGGGCTGACCTTCCTGAGGAAAGCCTTCATTTCCAGGTTGCTCTTCACGACCGTTTCGAGCAGGAACTTCAGGCTCGAGTCGGCGTTTTCCGGGTTCTGGGTGGGCAATAGCTTTTGCCCATCCCAATCGAACTTGAAGTGGGTGATCTTGCCTGTCCCGCCCCAGGCTTCGTACATCTTCTGGAGTTCGTCCCAGAAGGGCTGGGGAAAGTTCTGCTCGCCGAAGCCGCAGAAGATGGAGGATTCGTTGACGATCTCGTTGCCCACGTAAACCGGGTCGTCCTTGAGGGCCATGCCCGTGTAGGGGTTCACGTGGGTAAGGAGCATTTGGGCATACTTCTTGTTGAGCTCGATGATGCGGCGGCTGAAATGGATGACCGTCTTGGCGCCGTCCTCCAGCTCGGAGGAGCCGTCCACCTGGTCACCCTTGCGGAACTTGCGTCCCACCGACCAGTCGGGGTAAACGTAGATGCCGTTCTTTTTCAAGGCCGCGATGAGGTAGTCTATCTTGTCCAGCGATTCCGGGTTGAAGGTCTGGGTGTTGTCGGCATTCGGCACGAAAAGGCTCACGTCGCCCCAGTTGTTGTCCAGGAAAGGCATGCGCACCAGGTTGAAGCCGAGTTTCGCCATGCGCTCGGCCACCAGGCCAGCCTCCTCATGCCCGATAAACAGGTTGAGCCCCGAGCCGTCCGTGCCCCAGAACCTGACACGCGTGCCGTCGGCAAAGACAAAATGCCCCTTCTTGACTGAAACAAAGCCGTGGGTGCCGGCCGGCTTCTCATTCAGATAGGAAAAGTCAAGCGGGGCGTCCGAGGCCTTGGCTGGAGGCTTGTAGGCGTACCAATCGGAAGTGTCGGTGACCTGTTCGGTCTTGAGTGTGGCCTGGATTTTTTTTCCATCGGCGTCCAGGAGCGTGAGGGAAAGGTCGTCGAACCAGGCCTTGCCCGTGCAGTTGCCGAGCCCAGCGTCCACCCAGGCCTGAGTGGTTCCAGGCGGCAGAGTATATTTTCTCTCGTAATAGGTCCAGTCGGTGTCGCCGACCACTTTGCACACCGAATCCTGCCACCCGCCCACCTGCTTGTTGTTGTCGTCCCGGAAATCGATGCCGAGCCGCGCGGCCTCCCAGGTTTCCTTGCCGCGCACCACTCCCTGGGTCTTCACCCAGCCTCCGTAAACCAGAGAAGCGGGGGTTTTGCCCTGGAAAGACACCAACTGGCCCGCCAGGTTCCAGGAGGGTGTGTCGTTTTGGGCGACGCCGCAGTGAACCGACTGGTGCCCGTTCCCGGTGATGTGGCATTGGCTCCATTCGCCGGAACCGGGCATTTCAAAGCCAGGGTTCATGATCCAGTTGTCGCCCTTGACTACCAGGGGCGCCTGGAGGCCGGGATGCGTGGATTTACCGGCGGCCAGGGGTTTTAGGTCGTAGTCATACATGAGGCATTGAATGCCGCTGAACCAGGCCTTGCCCGTGCAATGGTCCAGCACCACACCCACGCGCGCGTAGGACGCGCCTGGGGGAACCGTATATTGGTTGGAATAAAAGTCCCAATCGTGGGTGCCTTTGAGCCTGGCGATGTCCGCGGGCCAGTCCCCGGCGCGAACGCCCCTTTCGTCGTAAAAGATCACCGTGATTCGGGCCATTTCCCAATCGTGCAATCCCGCCACCGAGACGCCCTCGGTCTTCATCCAGCCCGAGACCTCGATGGCCGGGGGAAGCGGCTGGGGCAGTTTAACGTCCTGCTCCAGGGAGTTCCAGGTGAATTGGGTGTTTTCCAGGAAGGCCGCGGGATTCCCTTCCCGGCCGGTTTGGGTGACCGGGGCGGGTTTCCACGCTTCCTGGGTCTTGAAATCGCCGTTCACGACCCAATTGAGGTTGGGGGTCGCCGCCAATTGGCTCCCCAGCGCAAGCCAAATAAGGATACAGATTAATAATTTGAACTTTTTCATGACGGCTCCTTATATAAGTTCAACGCAATTCTTTTGCCATGATTAGACAATTTTTTTCGTAAAAGTGTCGAGCGCAAAGACAATAATTTGTAAGGTTATTTGAACAAAAAAAAAGCGGCCCGCCTTTTAGACGGGCCGCTTTTATAAAACTGTTCAAACGATCAATAGAACTCCACCGCATCAACAAGAGCGGTTCCGCCAGTCCAAGTTCCCGCGCCTCCCGCGCCGAATTGAATCCCAAACTTCTGGACTTGTGTAACATCGCTAAATGGCGATGGGAAATCTAAGGCTGTCCAGGTGGCCGCGGTTAAATTGGTCCAAGTACCTGCTTGATAGGCCCAACTTGCCCCGCTATTGGACCATATGAAAGAACCTGTTGGATTGGTGGATAAAGCAACATCTTCATAAACTTCAGCGCGAATTCCCGAAATGTTGTAAGAGGATAGATCTGTCGCGGAAGCGTATTGACAAAAGATATCGACGGTGTCATTTAATGCCCCGAAGGTAACTCCTGCGGCCAAACAACCCGCGCTTCCATCGTAGCCAGGCGCAAAAATGGATAATGCGCCAATTGCTGCAGATCCACTAAAGTCGGTTTGCCAGCCGGTTGGAACCGATCCACCGTCAAATTCGTAAGAGATGGCGGAAATCACGGGTAAAGGTGTTGAGGTAGGTGTAGGAGTGGGAGCACTTATGTTTATATTGACATCGTCAACATAAACATTTCCGGAAGCTCCGGCAGGGACGTTGCCCATCTGTAAACCAATAGCGGTAACAGCCGTGTCACTGGGGGAAACATTAATGGTTACCGGAACCCAACGAGCATCATCCGCTCCCTTGTTCATTTTATGCCAATTGCCATTCCAATTGGTGATTGCACTCAGATAAAAAGGCTGAATATCTGTGATCCAATCGGTTGAATTAACCAAGCTGGTATCCACCCAAACGTACATTGTGATTTGAGCACCAGACATGTTTTGGGGTGTGGCGTAGAGAAGCGTCAAGTTGATGTTCACGGAACTACTTGACGTGTTGTTGATATTGGTAAAGTAAGAATTCGTTCCGCTATGAGCTTCGGTCGAAGATAGACCGTGGGCTATAATGACGCTAGCCGGAGCGCCATTTGCGGGAAATGGATACCAGCAATCCTCCGAGGTTTCAAACGTATAGGTTGATTGAATGCTGGGCGCCATGCAGTAGGGTTTAATAGTGACCGCGTCGATGTAGATATTGCCCGTAGCCCCCGGAGCGATTCCAGGAACCTGAAACCCAACCCGGGAAACATTATGGGTATCCACTTTACCGCCGGACCCAGAAGTCACCATGGTCATTTTAATCCACTGGCCACCGGTAATATTTGTCCATGACGTTTCCATAGGATAAGTAGCGCTTGTTCCACCCACAGCTGTTACGCTTTGGTCAAAGAGTTGGGCGCCGGTGTTGCCCAAACTGCCATCACAGTAAATATAGGCTTCAATCGTGCCGCCCTCGAAATCCTGGGCGGTACCATAGTCAACTTCCATTTGTAACGTCCCAGTATTTGTAGTGGATGGATTGGTTACGTTAATAGCCAAAGCTCCTGTACTGCCAATTTTATAATCCACTTGCGCCGTTGAAATGTTGATACTGTTTACGTTCACATTCGTGCCGCCGTATGGATCCGAATGCCAACAATCCGTGCTGGTCGCGAAGGTGTAAGTTGTCTGGATAGAAGGCGCATAGCAGATAGCTGGGACGGGGGTAGGTGTATTCAGCGCCTGTGCCGTCGCCTGGATAACCAGGTGGTAATCCCCGCTCGGCGCATTCTCCGAAAAGGCGTAAACCACCACTGTATATTGTTGGGCGGTCAAGCTCACCGTCTGTTGATCCAAGGGAGTGTTCCCGGCTGAACACGCCGCCAGGGTGCCTGTCGAATCGTACAGGTCGTATGCCGCGAGGACTTTGCCCGTCCCGTCGTCGAAGCAGTCCAGCGAGATCACAAAGTTACCCGCCGCCCCCGGTGTGAAGGTCCAGCTGTTGGTGTACTCGAAATTCCAGTCGATGTGGCCGGTTCCTACCGCGTCCGTCGTTACCGTCCCCAAGTCGGTGGTGCCAGTTCCTAGCGGCACCGGCACTGCCACGGGAGTCAGAGTGCAGGCAGGTTTAAAGGTGGTGAGACAAAGCGTGAAAGGCCCGAAGTCTCCCGCGGTGTTACCGTCCACGACCACATAATAGGTACCAGCCGGAAGAACTCCCGTTGCCAATGAGGAGGATGTGTTTCCGCAAGAGGCGGAATCATCGTCAAAAGCGATGGTGGTGTTAGGATCGGTCTCATTGGTCCGAACATATAGGACCGAGTCGAAATTGTTGCTGGTACAGAGACTGATAAACAGGTTCTGGGGGGCCAGGAGCGTGAACGAGTAGGCAATGTCTGGTGCCCCAGATCCGTAATTGATAGAACCAATCGTTTCGCTGTGATGGTCGAGGAGATTGGTCGTATCGTCCGTTATGCAAGCCCCGTCGATATTGCCGGTAATGTCCGTAACGTTGGGAATAGCTGTCTCTGTCGCCCGCACCTGCTGAGTCGCCGTGGCTTGTGCCTGTGCCGTTTGCGTGGCCTGCTCTTGATAGGTCGCTGTAGCAATGGCTACTTGCGTTTGAGTGGCCTGCTCTTGATAGGTCGCAGTTGGGATGGCTATTTGCGTTTGAGTGGCCTGCGCTTGATAGGTCGCTGTAGCTATGGCTACTTGCGTTTGAGTGGCCTGCTCTTGATAGGTCGCAGTTGGGATGGCTACTTGCGTTTCCGTGGCCTGCTCTTGATAGGTCGCAGTTGGGATGGCTACTTGCGTTTCCGTGGCCTGCTCTTGATAGGTCGCCGTAGCAATGGCTACTTGCGTTTGAGTGGCCTGCTCTTGATAGGTCGCAGTTGGGATGGCTACTTGCGTTTCCGTGGCCTGCTCTTGATAGGTCGCTGTAGCGATGGCTACTTGCGTTTGAGTGGCCTGCTCTTGATAGGTCGCAGTTGGGATGGCTATTTGCGTTTGCGTGGCCTGTGCTTGATTGGTCGCGGTAGCTATGGCTACTTGCGTTTGAGTGGCCTGCTCTTGATAGGTCGCAGTTGGGATGGCTACTTGCGTTTGCGTGGCCTGCGCTTGATAGGTCGCAGTTGGGATGGCTACTTGCGTTTCCGTGGCCTGCTCTTGATAGGTCGCTGTAGCGATGGCTACTTGCGTTTGAGTGGCCTGCTCTTGATAGGTCGCAGTTGGGATGGCTACTTGCGTTTGCGTGGCCTGCGCTTGATAGGTCGCTGTAGCGATGGCTACTTGCGTTTGAGTGGCTTGTGCCTGCGCCGTCGCAGTCTGAATCACCTGCTGAGTCGCCGTGAGATTTGGCGTAGTGGTCGCCGTACTAGTGGTTGTTGGAGTAAAAGTTTTAGTGTCAGCAGGAGGGGGAGTAGTAGGGTTGGATTTAGAACCGCACCCTTGCCCGATCACCCAAGTCGCCATTAAAAGGATCAACGGCATGATCAAAATGAATTTTTTCGTCTCCATATTTCCTCCAAGATTTATTAAATTAATTTTCAGCACAAAGCTATTTTGCCAGGGTGGTAGGTTAAACTAAATGAATTGACATGTCCAATAAAAAAAGCGTTTAAATAAAGGGAAAATCGTTTCACTTAACGATAAATTTTTTCACAAGTGTCCGGTTAAAAACGCAGTAAAGACAATTGGTTTTCAGTGTTGGTGTTTTCTGAAATGCAGGCGTCGTCTGAAAACGCTTGTAGTATAGGGGTTTTCTCAAAAAGGGTGACGCTCAAAATCTGTAGGATTGTGTAAAGGCTTAATTGAAGGCCGAGTTTTTTCTTGACGATGGCGACTAAGACATACACGCAAATAGCGATCCAAATTTGGGTTTTGACGGCATTGGATGATGTGCCAAAGAAAGCTTTGATGCGAAGATGCTGTTTGATCCACTTGAAGAAGAGTTCGACTTGCCATCTAGATTTGTAGAGTTGACAGATGGTCAAAGCTGGTAAGACGAAGTTATTGGTAAGAAAAACCAAGCGCTTACGGGTGATGGGGTCAACGAAGCCGATGCGGCGTAGGGGATGAGGATATTCCTTGAACTTATTCGGATCGGCCAAGACGACAGTCTGGTCGAACCGAAGGCCCAGAGATAAATTCACAGGGGCGGAATATCGCCGATAGAAGTTAAAATTGGACTTGGCACGTATGACAAAGAAGGAAAGGTTTTCGATGAGGCGGTTCAATCTGCTGAAATCCGTGTAGCCACGGTCGAGCATGTAGAAGGAGCCTGGTTCCAAGGGTAGGATGTCCAGCAAATGTACGTCATGCACGGAAGCGTTGGAAACACAGGCAAAAGCGGGAATGTTGCTTCTGAGGTTGAGAAGGGTGTGTAGTTTGACGCCTGATTTCGTGGACCGAAAGCGCGCCCAAGGAAAGAGCGATAGGCATAGGTCGATGATGGTGGAGTCCAAGGCATAGGCGGCTTGGTTCAAGTCCACGCTAAAATCGTCATTGGTGTAAAGGGATTGGGCGGTTTTGATCAGGACTTGGGCGAAGTCGGCGTAGATACGCCAATCTCGCTTTTGGTTGGCGTCAGCCAGTGTAGCCCTGGCGACCCGTCCACGGATACCTACGTGGTAAAGTTTGTTTTTGAAGGAACCCAGACAGGCTTCAATGTCGCGGAGACCTTCCCGGTAGGTAAGCTGGGCGAAAACCATGCAGAGGAATTGATCGAGACAGGAGAAGCTGCGGATCCTACGGTTGCCGTGGTAGCGATCAACGCATTTCTGAAACTCATGGCGGGGAAAGAAGTCCATCAACTGAGCAAAAACAGTACGTCCGGCATTCATAAGGAACCACCCTTTCTTGGATGAAAGGATGGTGAGGCAGGACGATTCAGTTCAAATCGAAAAAGGTCGTTTAGGCATGGAACAGATTACAGGCAAAGGCTTTTAGAGTTTTTGGAAGATCGTTAACCGGACACTAGTGAAATTTTTTAAAAATTTAACGCATTTTTTACACAAAAAGGCGAAAATTGTAAACCCCTGAAAAAACAGCGTATCCTTCAAGCGAAGCGCTTTTTTATGCCCAAAAACATTCCGATTTTTCCAACCTGAATGACGCAAAAAATTAAAGGGTTCCCGGAATTTTCATGGTTTTTACCCTATTTTTATGGCAATTCAGAAGAATTTTAGTATCATGACGGCTTCCCAGGAGCCTTTCCGGGCTTGGGATGCAGTTAAATTTTAATTAGTAGAAAGGTAGTTGCAGCATGGCACAAGGTACAGTCAAGTGGTTTAAGAACGAAAAAGGTTTTGGCTTCATTTCCCAAGACGGGGGAGAGGATGTGTTCGTCCATTTCTCCTCTATCCAAACAGATGGATATAAATCCCTCAACGAGGGAGACAGGGTGGAGTTTGAGGTTACCCAGGGACAGAAGGGGTTGAAGGCCGAAAACGTGCGCAAGATCTAAAGTCGAGCGGCGTCAAAAAAGCCTCCGGGGCAACCCCCGGGGGCTTTTTTATTTTCAGGGAATGCATTTTTCAAAGTCAGATGTAGCACTAAGGGTGCAAGGCACTCAAAAAAGAATTTCACAAAATAGTGCGCTTTATTCAATTTACGGTTAAATACTGCCCCTGCGGGTTATTCCCGAGTCTTCCTCACCATTTCTGGCATTTGGCTTGGGTTCTGCGGTAATTCTCCAAAGTATCGATCCGGGCGTTGCCCTCCAGGACCTCCCTTTTAAACCCCGAGTAGAGGTTGTCCACGATCCCCTTGATCCTTGACGCCAGTATTTTTTTTGCCTGCCCGAGGGATGAAACCGAAAGGGGGTCGGCCTTTGTCGGCAGGGAAAGATCCCCCTTGAGGGCCCTTTCCATTTTATCCCGGTATTCTTTCAGCGCCCCCAAGTTGATGGCCACATGCTGGTTCTCGTGGTCCCGAATGACCTGGTAGGGGCAGCTTCCCTCCCCGTACTGGCTGGAGATGAAGACATCCATTTTGGTGAACGAAAAATCCACGTTCACCGATTCCAACCAGACGCAAACCCGCCGGCTGTCGCTTCTCCGCATCCCCCCGATCCGGAAATCAGTTTTCAATTCATGCTCGGCGAGGGTGAGGCCCGGCTCATGCATGTTCCGCAAATGCAGTTTCTGGTGCCGCATTGCCTCGATCTGCCTCGTGCTATGGTCATGGTAGTAGGTAGGCTGGATGGGCCTGCTGGTGACGCGGATCACGGAGGTCCGGTCGAACATCGGGTCAGCCTTGCATTGGGCAAAAGCCTTTAATCCACCGAGGACGAGAAAGATGCCCAATACAACCAGGAATCCCTTTATCCACTGCAACCTCACAGTTGGTTTTTTGGCTTTAAACCCGTGGTTGGCTTCCTTTTTCGGTTTTTTCATTTCAATTCTTTTATAACACCCTGGATTTTTTTCCTTCCGGTCAAAAGATCCGCGCCCAGAGCATAAGGGTCCAAACCCATGTCCCCCCTTCGCAGAACCGACGCCAGGAAACCAAATCGCTCCAAGGAAGGATCGAACCGGAATTGCCAGACCCACCCGAGACACCGGCAGGCCGTCTCACCCAGATAGGTCCCCACCACACCCAACCGGATCAGGGCATCTTCCCTTTTTATAATCTCGCCTAATATTACTGGGAGTTGCGCCGGAAGCCCGAGAAGGGATTCCAGGGTGAAGTCCGGGTTGATTTCCTTTAAATCCTCGTCGGCGTTCCGAACCAGCCGGGAAATGGTCCTTTCCGCATTCGCTAAATCGTTCTCAATCGGTTGATCTGTCGGTTTTCGGCTCGTGATGATTTGTTGGACCAGCCCTATGGCATTTTTTCTTTGTCGGGAGGTTGAACTCCACCGGCGATAGGCCACCGTACCGGAAAGTAGCCCCCCTAATAGGGCGGCTCCGAGCACTCCCATCCTTGGTGCGGCCGGGAAGAACAGATTAGGGTACAAGCCTCGCAAAATCCCACCTGCCACAAGCAGGATGGAAAGGATGAAAAAGGGCAGGGATAGGCTCATTTTCCTCTTCAAATCAAAACCTTTCATCTAAGGCGTCTCTAACCGATTAGTGAAAAGTCTATAAAACAGACTTTTCAGCTAACGACATTTGTGGTAACCCCACGATTCCTGCGGAATCTTTGGGGTCGCAGGCTGTTTTGTCCCACTTTTCAATACTGATTTATTGAGAGCGGGACTATGCCGCATTCCATATGATTAAAGAATTCAGAATAGCGGTATGTGGGACTATTTTTTTCAGCAGCCTGCTAAAACTCGATTCCCTCTTTTGGGGGTATTTTTTTATCGAAGTAGTGCTTTTTCTTGCGCATTTCCGTGACCAGATCCGCCTTTTTCACCAGCCCGGGCCAAACCTGGTGGCCGGTGATCACCAACTCGCACCGGCGTTTCCGGTCATAAAGTTCGACCAGGTCCATCACTTCTTTTCTGCTTATAAGCCGGCACATGACAGCCGCTAATATCTCATCCAGGATCAAAAGGTCTTGCTTCCCTTTTTGGATTAATTCCCGGGATTTTGCCAAGGCCGCTTGTGCCTGTTCAAAGTCTCCGGGCTCGTTCCGGAAACGAAAGGCTTTAGGCCCCAGCACCCTTTCCCGGCCGAAGGGAAAAAGCGACATATTCGATAGGGACCGAAGGATCTTACGTTCGGAATAAGGCACTCTGGTCCCCTCATGCCCCTTGTCAAATTGGACCAGGGCCACTTTTTTCCCCGCCCCGAGCAACCTGACCGCCAAGCCGATGGCGGCGGTGGTTTTTCCTTTGCCGTAGCCGTAGTAAATATGCAACCGGTGTTGCAAGATTCCCATACGCGAAAGCTCCTTAAACAACTACAGTCTCAAGGAAAGGGTAATTGATTTCAACCGCAGACGATAAAAAGTTCGGTGAAAACAAATTCATCGGAAAACATGGATTTTCAAAAGAAAAGTTCCAGACGGTATATCAATGTTTTATTTTGTTGTTAACTGCCTGAACACCTTGGAATCCTTTATCCTTTTAAAGTTCTCGTCTTTTAGGACATCCTTCTTGTACCGGGGGGAAAGAGTAAAGGCTTTCTTGAGCCATTGGACGGCCTCCTTTTCCTTGCCCTGCTCCGCGTAACAACTGGCGATGTTGTAAAGGGCGCTCGAGTCCTTGGAGTCGATCTTCGATTCCTTTTGGAAGGCCGGGATGGCGTTATCGTAGTCTTTTTTACCGGCGTAACAGCGTCCCAGGAAGAACTGGAGCATGGGATCCCCGTCGTATTTGGCCTTCGCCTTCAGCAGCCAGGGCAGGGCCAGGTCGTACTGTTGGTGCCTTACGTAGTATTCCCCCAGCAGAAAATAGAGGTCCATGAAATTCGGGACAATCAGCTTGTAGGTTTTTCCCTCCTTCGCGGCCTGGGCTTTCTCGAGCTCATCATGGCATTTCGCGAAGTTCAGCATGGAAGGGACGGCTTCGTTCGCTTTGCCCTGATCCATTCGCATCATGGTAAGAAAATAATAGGAATATAGGGATTTAGGGTTTGTCTTCAACCGGGTCCGGCAAATTAGTTCCAACCGGTCATACTGCTTGTCCTGCAATAGCTTGGCCATCGGGCCGAACGGATCGTCCCCCCGAACCCCTGGCGCCATTAGCACCGCCAGCAGGAAAAACAGGGAAAATTTTTTCATGGAATTCGCCTCCGAAAGAGCAATATGTCTTCGATCCCCCGGACCTTCGGGGGCCCTTGAATTACAGGATTAATTTAGTACCAAATGGGCGATTCCCGGAGAATAAAAAGGGGTTGATCGAAAAAAACTGGATTCTATTTAAACCAAAAAAGCATTCGAAACATTGATAAACGCGTGCGAAACGCGTAATCATTCATCATCGTTTTTGGAGGAAAAGATTATTTCTCGAGAACCGGCTGGTTGAGGGAGATGTTGCGAATGACTTTTTGGATTGACTTATCAGGCATCATGAATCGCACGCCACAATGGGCCTTTTGGGCCCAGATAATTTTCGCGTAAACCTCGACATTACTATCTTTTTCCGCCTCGAAACTCAACTTCAGTATGGAATCAACGTCGAAAGATTTTTTGGTCTCCAGCTTCAATCCGCCTTCACTGATGTTATGGCTTTGGGCCGGAATGACTTTGTCTTGGACCTCATAGATGTTGCCGGATTTGGATGGAAGAACCGGATAAACTTGAATAGGTTTTTGGAACATAAAACGATCGAAATGGCGTTTTTCCTCAAGATTTTCCATTTACCACAACCCCTTGAAACCGCTCTCATGAACATATGTTCATACAACGTAAGTTAATTATATCAGGTAAACGAAAAACATTTTTCTTGAAAAATGATTCACTCAAAAAATGGCGAAAATCGATTTTAGTTTTTTAGATCAAATTCGCTCACTTAAGTGAAAACGGAATTTCCTGTGAAGAGGAACTTTACTAATAAATATAAGAGGTATCCTCAGGTTTTAGATGGAATGAAAATATTTTCTAAGGATGTTTTCTTCGGAAGCTTATTCCACTCCGGCATTAAGCGCCGTTTGCGGCGTAGGCTTGGAGGGATTTCACGCGGATCTCATGTTTTTTCAAGGCCTCGATTCCATTGGCCGCCGCCGCGCAAGCCGAAAGCGTCGTGATGCAAGGCACATTGTACAGGACCGCCGCCCGGCGGATCTGGAAATCATCGGAGCGCGGCCCCTTACCCGCCGGAGTGTTCATGATGAGCTGGACTCCTCCGTTCTTGATCAAGTCCACGACATTGGGCCGGCCCTCGAAAACCTTCCGCACCACCGTGACCTCGATGCCGTTGCTGATAAGCGAATGGGCGGTCCCTTGGGTGGCCACCAAGTTGAACCCCATGTCGTAAAGCCGCTTGGCGATGAAGATGACGGAGCGCTTGTCCTTATTCTTGACTGAGACGAACACCGTCCCCTTCAGGGGCAGGGCTGCATTCGCCGCCATCTGGCTCTTGGCGAAGGCCATGCCGAAGTCCAGATCGATGCCCATGACCTCCCCGGTGGACTTCATTTCCGGGCCCAGCACTGTGTCCACGCCCGGGAATCGGTTGAAGGGAAAAACCGATTCTTTGACCGCGACATGGTTCATATAGGCCGCTTCCTTGAGTTTAAGCGAGGGAAGGGTCTTGCCCGTCATGAGGCGGGCCGCCACTTTGGCCCAAGGTGTGCCGGTGGCCTTGGAAACGAAGGGCACAGTGCGGGAAGCACGTGGGTTAACCTCCAACACGTAAACCATGTCGTTCTTGATGGCGTATTGAACGTTCATGAGTCCTTTGACCTTGAGCGACAAGGCCATTTCCCTCGTGTTTTTTCGAATTGTTCCGATCTGGTCCTCCCGAAGGGTGTAGGGCGGGATCACACAGGCCGAGTCGCCGGAATGGATGCCCGCTTCCTCGATATGTTCCATGATGCCCGCGATGAGTGCTTCCTTGCCGTCGCACACGCAGTCCACGTCCACTTCAATGGCATCCTCCAGGAAATGGTCGATCAGGATGGGCAGGTTGGGAGCCGCCTCGGCCGCCCGGGCCACGAAATCATCCAACATGGACTCGTCGAAAACGATCTCCATGGCCCTTCCCCCTAAAACATAGGAGGGCCTCACCATGACCGGATAACCGACCTTTCGGGCCACCGGCATGGCTTCCTTGACGTTCATGGCGATTCCGTTGTCCGGCTGGAGGATCTTGAGCCGCCTCAGTAGGTTCCCGAAAAGCCTTCGGTCCTCGGCCATGTCGATGGAGTCGGGCGAAGTGCCGATAATAGGCGCACCGCCCTTTTTCAAGGGCACCGCAAGTTTGAGGGGGGTCTGGCCCCCGAATTGAACGATTACGCCCTTGGGACGCTCCCGATCCAGAATGTTCATAACGTCCTCGAAAGTCAGGGGCTCGAAATACAGACGGTTGGAAGTGTCGTAGTCCGTAGAGACTGTCTCGGGGTTGTTGTTGACCATGATGACTTCGTAACCATCCTCTTTGAGTGCGAAGGCACCGTGCACACAGCAATAGTCGAACTCGATGCCCTGCCCGATGCGGTTGGGTCCCCCGCCCAGGATTACGATCTTCTCCGCCTGGGATGGGGCAGCCTCGGGGTCGCCACCGAGGAATGAGGAACGGCCGACCTCGTAGGTGGAATAAAGATAGGGAGTGTAGGCCTCGAATTCGGCGGCACAGGTATCGACCATCTTGTAAACCGGCACGATCTTGAGGGACTTGCGGTACTTGCGAACTTCCGTTTCCTTGACAGCGCAGAGGAAAGCCAGTTGTTGGTCGGAAAACCCCATGGTCTTTGCACGGCGTAACAAATCTTCCGGCAATTTGGATTTAAGCTTCCCTTTCCTGGAGGTCGTTTTTTCCAATTCCTTTTCCAGGTCCACGATGTCCTTGAGCTCGTTTAGAAACCAGGGGTCGATAGCCGTCAGCTTGTAAAGCTTATCCACGTCATATCCCTGCCACAGGGCTTGGCGCACGAAAAAGTGCCGCTGGGAGGTGGACTTGCGCAGTTGAGAGTCCAGAAGGTCGTGGGGCAGGTGCTTGGGTTTGCGGGCGCCCGTCTTCTGCCAGCGGCCTTCCTTGAACTCGCTACCGTCGGCTCCCAGGCCAATGGTTCCGGTTTCCATGGAGCGCAGGGCCTTCTGGTAGCTTTCCTTGAAGGTGCGGCCGATGGACATAGTCTCGCCTACACTCTTCATCTGAGTGTTCAGGATATCCTCCGCCTCGACGAACTTCTCGAAAGTGAAACGGGGGATCTTGGTCACAACGTAGTCGATGGTAGGCTCGAAGGCGGCCTTAGTGTAGCGCGTGATATCGTTGAATATCTCATCCAGCGTGTAGCCTACCGCAAGCTTGGCCGCGATCTTGGCGATGGGAAAACCCGTGGCCTTGGAGGCCAGGGCCGAGGAACGCGACACGCGGGGGTTCATCTCGATCATGACCATCCGGCCCGTTTTGGGGTCCATGGCGAACTGAATGTTAGACCCGCCCGTGTCCACGCCGATCTCCCGGATGCAGGCGATGGAGGCGTCCCGCATGCGCTGGTATTCCTTGTCGGTCAAGGTTTGGGCCGGCGCCACCGTGACTGAGTCGCCCGTGTGGATACCCATGGGGTCCATGTTCTCAATGGAGCAGATGATGACCACGTTATCCTTGAGGTCGCGCATAACCTCCATTTCGTATTCCTTCCAACCCAACACGGACTGTTCCACCAGGCACTGATGGATAGGTGAAAGATCCAGACCCTTGGCAAGGCCCTCCTCGAATTCCTGGCGGTTATAGGCGATTCCCCCTCCCGTGCCGCCCAGCGTGAAGGCGGGCCGGATGACGACGGGATAGCCGTTTTTCTCGGCGAATCCCAGGCCCTCCTCCAGGTTCTTGACCGTGTGTGAATCGGGCAGATCCAGGCCAATCTTGAGCATGGCTTCTTTAAATAGTTGCCGGTCCTCGGCTTTCTTGATGGCCGCCAAATTGGCGCCGATCAGCTCGACCTTGAACTCGTTTAGGGTGCCGTTCTCAGCCAAGGCTACCGCGGTGTTCAGGGCCGTCTGGCCGCCCAAGGTGGGCAAAAGCGCGTGGGGGCGTTCTTTTTCGATGATTTTGCGCACGATTTCCGGCGTGATGGGCTCCACGTAGGTTTGGTGTGCGAATTCCGGGTCGGTCATGATGGTGGCAGGGTTTGAGTTGATGAGGATTACCTCAAAGCCCTCTTCTTTCAGGGCTTTGCAACCCTGCGTACCGGAATAGTCGAATTCGCAAGCCTGCCCGATGATGATGGGCCCCGCCCCGATGACCATGATTTTTTTGATGTCGGTTCGTTTAGGCATTTAAAACCAGCTCCGATTGTTAGCTGTTTTTTTCAATCAAATCTCTGAACTGTTTGAATAAGTAACTTGAATCGTGGGGACCTGGCGAGGCCTCCGGATGATATTGCACGCTGAAAACCGGTTTTTTTATCATCTCCATCCCCTCGCTGGTGTTGTCGCTTAGGTTGATGTGGGTGGTTATAACCTCATGCGGATCCAAGCTCTCGTTCTCCACGCAAAACCCGTGGTTTTGACTGGTGATTTCTACTTTCCGGGTAATGTTATTGATGACCGGTTGGTTGGCCCCACGGTGCCCAAACTTAAGTTTGTAGGTCTTCCCCCCCATAGCCAGTCCCAGGATTTGGTGGCCCAGGCAGATGCCGAAAATGGGAACGTTTCTCTTGATCAGGTTCCTCACTGTATCAATAACGTAAGGGACGCCTTCCGGGTCCCCGGGGCCGTTGGAAAGAAACACCCCCCGAACCCCGCCGCCTAGCACAGTCTCGACATTGACCGTGGCTGGATGCACTTGCACGTCGAAACCTTGGGCCGTGAGTTTGCGAAGAATGTTGTACTTAATGCCGCAGTCAAGCGCCGCGATCTTGATCCTGGGCCCTTCGGATCCAAGGTTTTGGGAACGAAACTGCTCCAATAAATCTCCCTGGCGGTCCTTCTCCCCTTCCTTGGGGCCATGAGGGGAATCCAGGTTGTAAGGCAGTTCCGACCACCGGTAGGGCTTTTCACAAGTGACTTCCTTCACCAAATCCCGGCCGATCAGGCCCGGGCTGTCCTTGGCCTGCTTGATTAGTTTCTTGGGGTCCAATTCGGTTGTGGAAAGCACACCCTTTTTGGCGCCGAATTGGCGCAGATGGGCAGTCAGGGCCCGGGTGTCAATTCCCTCGATGCCGATGACGTTGTTCTTTTTAAGGTAATCGGAAAGCGGAGTGGTCATTCGATAATTGGATGGATGCTTGCAATATTCCCTCACCACGAAACCCTCTACAAAGAGCTTGCGGGACTCGACATCCACCAGATTCACGCCGGTATTGCCGATCATGGGGTAGGTCATCGTGACGATTTGGCCCTTATAGGAAGGGTCGGTCAGAACTTCCTGGTAGCCCGTCATAGCGGTATTGAACACCACTTCCCCGAATGACTTGCCATCGGCCCCGAACGATTGGCCTTCGAACCAAGTACCATCTTCTAAAGCCAATAGAGCTTTTCGAACTTTATTTGCCATTACTTACTTTTCTGCCTCGTATTTGATTTCCCCGCTAACGATGGTAGTCACGGCCCATCCCCTTAGGTTCCAGCCGTTGAAGGGAGTGTTTCTTCCCCTGCTCTTGAACAGGTTCGCGTCTACCTTTTTTTCCGCTTTGACGTCGAAGATGGACACGTCCGCGTCGGCTCCCTCCGACAGCGTTCCCTTATTGATCCCGATGATCCTGGATGGCGCCAGGGTTAAAAGCTCGACCGCCCTGGACAGCGATACCACCCCCGGCTCCACCAGGTGGCTGACGGTCAGGGGAAAAAGGGTCTCCAACCCGACGATACCGAAAGCCGCCTCGTCGAATTCACAAAGCTTTTCGGTGGAGGCGTGAGGCGCATGATCAGTGGCGATGCAGTCGATGACCCCTTCCTTCAATCCCTTTCTTATGGCCGCCACATCCTCCTCCCCCCTTAGTGGCGGGTTTATCTTGAAGTTCGTGTTGTAATTCTTGATGGACTTGTCGGAAAGGGTCCAGTAATGGGGAGCGGTTTCGGCCGTTATCTTGAGGCCTTTTTCCTTGGCTTGCCGGACCAGCTCGACCGACCCTGCGGTAGATAAATGGGCCACATGGAATTTCGCCCCGGTCATCTCGGCCAGAAGAATATTCCGGGCCACCATGACCGTTTCGGAGGCCGCCGGAATGCCCCTCAATCCCAGCAGGGTCGAGGCCATCCCTTCGTTCATGACCCCGTTGTTGGCAAGGTTTGAGTCCTCGCAGTGGTCGATGATCACCAGGTCCAGCATCTTGCAGTATTCCATGGCTCGGCGCATGAGTTCGGCGTTCATGACGGGAGCCCCGTCGTCGGAGAGCCCGACCACGCCTGCCCGTTTCAATTCCCCCAGTTCCGCCATTTCGGCGCCTTCCCGGCGCTTGGAAATGCAGCCGATGGGAAACACATGGCAGTGGCCTTCCTTTTCAGCCTTGGCCACGATGAGGTCCACCATGGCCTGATCGTCGATGGGCGGGTTGGTGTTGGGCATGCAGGCGACCGAAGTCACCCCGCCCGCCACCGCCGCGAGAGTCCCGGTTGCGATGGTTTCTTTATATTCAAACCCCGGTTCTCGCAGGTGGGTATGTATGTCCACGAGGCCCGGCGTGACAATCTTCCCCTTGGCGTTCAGGGTCTTATCCGCCTTCACTTTCAAGGACTTCCCCACCTTCTCGACAAGACCATCCTTGAGAAAAACATCGAATTGCCCGTCCAAGTGGTTGGCCGGATCGATGACGTGTCCGCCGCTGATTAAGACGCTTTTGCTCATTTGAAACCGAATTCTTTCATTAAACATTTTTCATTCTTCATTTTTCATTTCCTTTTGTTCACCCTGCAGCAAATAGAGCACCGCCATTCTTACCGCGACCCCGTTGGTGACCTGGTCGTCGATGACGGAAGAGGGCCCGTCCGCCACCCCCGAGGAGATTTCCACGCCACGGTTCATGGGCCCCGGATGCATAACTATTGCGTCTTTCTTGGCCCTTTTCAGCCGCTCGGTGTTGACCCCGTAAAGCATGGAATACTCGCGGATGGTGGGGAAAAGATTGCTCTTTTGCCGCTCCAACTGCAACCGCAGGACGTAAACCACATCCGTCCCTTCCAGGGCCTTGTTCAGGTCCCAGAAAACCTCCACTCCCATTTTCTCGATGCCCATGGGAATCAGGGTGGGTGGTCCGCAAAGCCGGACCTTGGCACCCAAGCGGGTGAGCCCGTAGATGTCGGATCGGGCCACGCGGCTGTGAGTAATGTCCCCGATTATCGTCACTGTCAGCCCCGGGATGGAACCCTTGTGTTCCCGGATGGTGAAGAGGTCCAGGAGTCCCTGGGTGGGATGCTCGTGCGCGCCGTCCCCCGCGTTGACGACCGAGGCTCGGGTCACATCCGCCAGCATCCGGGGAACGCCGGAGCACTTGTGGCGTACCACCAGGGCGTCGATGGTCATGGATTCCAGGGTTTTCAAGGTGTCGATCAGGGTTTCCCCCTTCACGAGCGAGGAAGCCGACGTCTGGACGTTGAGGATGTCGGCGGAAAGACGCTTGGCCGCGAGTTCGAAGGAAGTGCGAGTGCGGGTGGAGGGTTCGTGGAAGAAAAGAACCACCGTCCGGCCCCGCAAGGCCGGCACTTTCTTGACCGAACGTGTGGAGACTTCCTTGAAGGAAGCCGCCGTGTCGAGAATACGGACCATATCCTCGGCCGAGAGTTCCTCAAGCGTCAGCAGGTCCTTGGATTTCCAACTCATTGACGATCCTTCCGGCTTGTCATGATTTATTCCTTCTCCGCTATGACGACCTCATCCTTGCCGTCCTTTTCCTTCACATGGACCAAGACCTCCTCCCGCAGGGAGGAAGGGATGTTCTTGCCTACGTAATCGGCATTGATGGGAAATTCCCGGTGGCCCCGGTCCACCAGTACCGCCAGTCGGATCGCGATGGGCCTGCCGAAATCAATGATTTGGTCCAGGGCCGCGCGCACGCTGCGCCCTGTGTGGAGCACGTCGTCCACCAGGATGACTTTCTTGTTGCTCACGTCGAAGGGCAGGTGGGTGGCTTCCGGGACCTTTTCGGGTTTGCGGGTACCCGCGTCGTCGCGGTAAAAGGTGATATCCAGCGCGCCGCAGGGGACTTCGGTCCCCTCGATGGACTTGAGCTTGGCGGCCAGCCGATCGGCCAATATTTCCCCGCGGCTCCGGATGCCGATGAGGACTAGGTTTTGGACGCCTTTGTTCCTTTCCAGGATCTCGTGGGCGATCCGGGTGAGGGCCCGGTCCATGTCGCTGGCCTCGAGGACGACTGTCTTAACTTTCGAGGTCATAAGACACCGCCTAAAACGAATTTTGAATT